>VOIU01000003.1 GCA_007896885.1 Bacteroidaceae bacterium HV4-6-C5C | reverse complement strand
TTTTTTAGGCCCGTTTTAATCCGTTTTTAGGGATATTTAAAATCGGTTTTATGGGTGGGAATACTCCGATTTATCCAGTCGTCACCGCTTTACCCCATGTTACAGATTGAGGATACCACAAATTGTTCACTTTTTGTTGAATTTTCTTAAAAAAGGCCATAGCATAAATTTTTAAATGATTAATAATATGTGATTAAATTTCATGATCACACTCGGGAAGTGAGATTATTTATCGTGAGGCCTCAACGATAAAGTTGTTCTTTTCTCAAATGCGATGTTGCAAAGTTAAGGTGAGATGATAGGGAATGCAAGAAATTGGCATCTACAGCCCATTTGGCTAAAACACTTATAAACAAGTAATTAACAATTCAATATCTCTACAATCTATTAATAGGAATTTAATGAGGAATGAGAAACAAATGGAATATTATTTCAATTGCCTCTACAAGCATAGATAGTAAACAATTGATAATCAATATTTATTTTTTTTATAAGCTCTACAAAAATACAAATATCACCTATGGAGACTTCATTTAGTCCACAGGCAGGCAATAATTGAAACGAACGCCATTAATCGTTATTTCCAATCGAACAAGTGAGAATCATTTGGTAATGTTCGTTAGAGAGATGTTGATTTATTTTCTTCTGAAAATGTTCTTGTTACTCCTATTCATTTAAATTTGATGTTTCAAGAACTTTCTTTCAATGTCTATTCCGTAAGCCATAAACCTCAGCTCTATTTACAAGTTATTTCCCGTTAATCGGGTTCTATAAGATAGCGAAGCATCAATGTCCAATTTCTTATTTTATCATTATATGAGATCTAGGTCTACAACATCATTTTCTTTGCAATAATGAATAAATTCTTTTAATGCCTTCAGTGATGTTTTCTCATTTAAAAATTGATCTAAAGGAAATGAGTATAATACTTGCTTATGTCCTTTTTTTACCTCCAAAAGGCTTTGTGTATGACTTAATGAAGCATACTCTTTACTCATACAGAGCTCTTCTACATTCCATATCCAATTTTTAGCTTTCTTTGGTTTTACTTCAAGAATAAAAAGTAATTTGCTTACAGACGCTTCTTCTGCTGCAAATGAATTTATATCTGTGTAATTATCAGCTTCCGTCTCAAAAAATCCAGTATCTGAATATTGTATAATACTTAAGGCATATTCATCTCCATTTTTTAGTAGCTTTTCGCCCAAATAATATTCAAACATATAAGAGTAAAGGAAATCCCATGCCCACATATCCTTAGAAATTCTTAAATATCCACTAATCCTGTTTTTGGATATATCACTTGAAAATCTTTTTTCAGCTAAAAAAGAAGGAAAATCGAGCTTTGCTCTGATAAAATATACCAAATCAAGCATACGTTGTTGATACGAATAAATTAGCCTATGTGCTTTGCGTACATCACATAAAGCCTCATTGAAATCTTTTAATCTGTTTTCCATATTTCTAATATGTTATTTATGGTTATTGTTTTTACTGGCTTGTAAAAATCCTGTAAAATAGCTTTGTTCTCAAACTCCCAAAGGGATGAAAGTATTTTTGAACTATTATGATCAATGCTTGTATGCGCCATTCCTTCCAACCAATTGATAGATAGATATCCATGTACGGCAAACATAGATAAAATATCACACAATAATCTCATATATCCTTTTGTCTCTTTACTCAAATTTTCTTTTTGTAAAGATAGTTGATATTTATCTACTTCGTGCAATAAGTTGTACCAACTAGAAGTGTATATCGTATAAAATTTATCATTTATTTTCTTAGAACAATCTTGTAAAGAATCATTCCCTCCTAGAGCAATAAAGATAAGTTGCTTATCATCATCTATGAATGTTTTATAAAAAGAATCAATCTCTTTTGTCCATTGGTCTTCGTATTGCCCACACAAATCGTTTTTCTTAGCTTCGATAATAATATTGCAGTCTCGGCATTCTATCCAAACATCAGGCTCGACATAATTAGAATTGTGTTTGCCATCAGCTTCCATCTTTTCCCAAAAATTCACAGATAATATATCGCCCACAGATTCGGTTAATCCTGATTGCATACCACAACTATTTCGAAGTAATTGCCAAAACAAATCATCGGGCAAATACATTAACAGACCGATAATAGAGGATGTAAGACTATCTTCGGATGGTTTGAAATGCGGATCGGTAAAAGAGTCTTTTAGTTTGTTATGTAACAGTGCTTTAATCATGCTTGTATATGGTTTTATTTTTGAATTAACAAAAATAGGAAAAATCAAACGAAATGTCCTTTTCTAAGAAAAAAATATTACTAAAGTAAAAAAAACGGTTTATATCCACACACCCAAAATGGTGATATCTATTCACTTTTTCACATAATCAGCCTGCTTCTTCAAACATAAATTATTTTTACCGAAAAACATCAAAATTCCATAACGGTTGCTTGCCTCACCACCACCCCTCTCAAATAGCTTTTGAAAGGGGGGATAATCAAGTAACGACTGAATGGCATTCAAGTAACGAGTGAATAGCATTCAAGTAACGACTGAATGAGGTTCAAGTCAGGGGTAAACCTACATCACTTCAGAGAAGCATCACAAAGAGCTCTTCTGAAGTAAGGAAAATGTAAGGTTATAATGATTCTTTTTTCTTTAATAGCTCCAAATCAACATATCTACCGTTTCACCCTCTTTAAAGAGGGTATCGTCCATTTGCAGAAGCCGTTTCTTCAACCGGAATTTCTGTTGTGAGACCGAAGCCGGAGAGACTGCGGTAAGCGTCGCAATCTGGGCATTGGAGAAATGCAAACGGATTAGCAGACAAAGCTGCATGTCGGCGGTGGTAAGGAGTGGAAAACGGTCGGTAAGTTTACGGGTAAAGTCATCGTAGACTTTATCCACCAATTGATGGAGATGATTCCACTGGGCATCGGAAAGAAACTTGGGCTCGACACGCAGATGTGACACCATCTCGTCACGGTCTATCAACACAGAGGTAAGTGTTTGCACTTTGTCATCGAGTAAACGGGCACGTTCGCTTTGCTCTTTCAGTAGGGTCAGTTCGCCGGACAAGGCACGCTTTTCATAGTTTTTGAGACGGGTACGAAGGGATTCATTTTCATTGCGCAAAGTCTCGCCATGGGCAATGAGATTGATCAATGATTGGCGCACTTCTTCACGTTCTTCATCAGTCAATGACATTTCATTCAGACATTCTTCCAAATCAACCCGCTCACGTTCGTTGTTACGCAAACGCTGTTCATTCTTGCTTAAATCTACGAGGTAGCGGCGATGTTTGCGGTCGTCCACAAATTTGATGTCTCTTATGGAAAGCCACACGTTCAAGGCAAGCATCGCAACAGAAAATATCCACAACAGGGAGTGTTTCAAGCCACCGGCAGGCATTAGGCGGACGCGTTTGCCACCGGAAAGTTGCTTCGCATAGTCATATTGGTGATGCAGGTCAGCTACCAGGCGCGGCATATCGGCACTATCGGCACCACCGGCTTGCAGGAGCGAGTCCGTACGGCTTAGCGAGTGTTCGTAGTCAAGCATGTTTTTATCGGCGGGAGATGAGCAGGCGCCCAATACGGAAAGAAGAAAAAGAAAAGAGAGAAAGATTGTATTTTTCATCATTGTTTTAAGGGCTTGCTCCAAAAGTATCTAAAGCAAGAAGCCACCCTTATTACAGTATTTGTAGCGAGGGTGGTTTCTTAAAACTGAGACTTTCAGATGATCCCCGTTTTTATTATTTCTCTTATTATATCATCAAAATTCGCTGGTGAAGTGGAACTTGATGTGTTTAAAATCGATCTGCGCCATTTGCAGTACGTAGGAACTGTCGGCTAGGAAGACATTCCGTCCTTCGCGATCTTTGGCCATGTATTGGTATTTCCGCTTCATAAATGCTTCAAGCTCGGCGGCATCATCACTTTCCACCCAGCAGGCTTTATAAAGACTGAGTGGTTCCCAACGGCAGGAAGCATTGTACTCGTTCAGTAAACGGTACTGGATAACTTCGAACTGCAACTGCCCCACCGTACCGATAATTTTACGCCCGTTAAACTGATTGACAAACAACTGGGCTACACCTTCGTCCATAAGCTGGTCTATCCCCTTTGCCAATTGTTTTTGCTTCATCGGGTCGGCATTCTCTATGTATTTAAACATCTCGGGAGAGAAGCTCGGTATTCCGCGGAAATGCAACGCCTCACCTTCGGTAAGGGTGTCACCAATCTTAAACGTTCCATTATCGGGTAGTCCGACAATATCACCTGCCCAAGCTTCATCGATAGTAGTCTTACGCTGTGCCATAAACTGGGTGGGAGATGAAAAACGCATGGTCTTTCCATGACGAACATGGTAATAGGGTGCATTACGAACAAATTTCCCGGAGCATATCTTGCAGAAAGCTACACATGAACGGTGGTTCGGGTCGATATTAGCGGTTATTTTGAAGATGAAACCGGTAAACTTCGATTCTTCGGGTTTCACTTCGCGTTCTTCAGTATGCACTGAGCGTGGACTGGGTGCGATCTCTACAAAGCAGTCGAGCAATTCATGTACTCCGAAATTATTCAATGCAGAGCCGAAAAACACCGGTGCAAGTTCACCATTCAGATAATTTTCGGCAGAGAACTCGGGATATACTCCGGCTATTAGTTCAAGATCGGAACGTAATTTATCGGCTAGAGTAACGCCAATATGGTTATCCAACTCGGAAGAATGGATGTCGACTTCGACCTTTTCGGTAACCACCTGTTTGGAAGGCTGATAAAGATCGAGCTTTTGTTCGTAGATGTTATATACTCCTTTAAAGCGTGCACCTTGTTCGATTGGCCACGATAGAGGACGTACGGCTATACTTAGTTCTTCTTCAAGTTCATCGAGCAAATCAAAGGGATCTTTACCCTCACGGTCCATCTTATTGACAAAAATGATAACCGGAGTGTTGCGCATACGGCAGACCTCCATCAACTTACGGGTTTGAGATTCCACACCTTTAGCTCCATCAACCACAATAATTACACTGTCCACAGCAGTCAGCGTACGATAGGTATCTTCGGCAAAATCCTGGTGACCGGGAGTATCAAGAATATTGATTTTGTAGTCTTTGTAGTCGAACTCCATCACAGAGGTCGTTACAGAGATACCACGTTGCTTTTCAATATCCATCCAGTCGGACGTAGCAGTCTTTTTTATTTTATTACTCTTTACTGCACCGGCAACTTGTATCTGACCTCCAAACAACAATAATTTTTCGGTTAGTGATGTTTTACCGGCATCAGGATGCGCAATAATCGCAAAGGTGCGTCTTCTTTCTATTTCGTTCATACTTTATTTTCAACTATCATTTATCAACTATCAACTGGGAAATGCAATTTCTCAAGCTTTCTTCCCAATGAGGGATTTCTATTCCGAATGTATTTTTGATTTTAGTCTTATCGAGCACGGAATATTGCGGACGTGCTGCTTTTGCGGGATACTCACTGGTATGCAAAGGCTTTACTTTGCAAGTGGTTATACCGGCTGCGCGATGGATAGCAATGGTGAAATCGTACCAGGAACAGACCCCTTCATTACTGAAATGATAAATACCGGGCACTACACCTTGGTTGATTGCGGCAAAGACCGCCCGTCCTAAATCTTTAGCATAGGTCGGCGTACCAATCTGATCGAATACCACTCCCAGTGTATCACGTTCGCCACCCAAACGAATCATGGTTTTGACGAAGTTATTCCCAAAAGTGGAGTACAGCCATGCCGTACGGATAATCATCGCCTTCTTACAGTGTTGCATAACTTGCAATTCACCGTCAAGCTTGGTAGAGCCATACACGGAGTTAGGACACGGAGCACATTCTTCCGTATAAGGGATATGAGCGGTTCCGTCGAACACGTAGTCAGTGGATATCTGAATCAATGCCGCGTGATTAGCTTCGGCTGCACGCGCCAATATACCGGGAGCATCCGAATTGAGCTTACGGCAAAGCTCCTCGTTATCTTCTGCTTTATCCACTGCCGTATAAGCCGCGCAGTTTACAATGATATCAATACGGTTGTCTGCTACATAAGCAGAAACCGCGTTGCTGTCACAAATGTCCAGTTCATTGACATCCGTAATATAATAGGTATGTTGCGGGTTCTCTTTAGCAAGGACTTGCAGCTCATTGCCGAGTTGACCGCCGGCACCGGTTATCAAAATTCTCATCGAATTATCTTAAGTTTACTGTATTTTAAAAGACTGCTTACAATCAATCTTCAAGCTTTAATTCCCCTTTTTTATCTTTATCGTAATAGTTGGCCAGCAAAGAAACAAGAGCGCTAATGGCTTCCATTGCTTTTTCCGTACCCGGAGTGATCTCCTTTTTCTGCAAACGCAGCAAGAGCAAGCCGTACAAAGCCTCGAAACATGTTTCAAGTTCGGGTTCTTCTTTCTTACCGTTCTTATGGCGCAGCTCCACTATAAAAGGCAAAGCTTTAAAATATGCTGCACTATAGTAAGGGAACTTCGACGAAGCAAGTAGCTGCAAATGAAGATCGGTCATGGTCAAAATTACATTCCGATTGATCTGTAGATGTCCGCTTTCCACCACACCTTCGGTACGCATCATCTCAATAAGATTGGCATACCATTCGGTCAATTCAGCGCGTTCCTCTTCGGGATAGCGGGACACAATATTATTATTGATTTTATCAGGATCACACCCATTGGCACGGATCAGATCTTCCACCTGCCACATATATATAAGGTATTCCGCAATGTTAATTTCTTTCAGTTGCCGTGCAATTTTCATCATAATCAAGCTTTTATTCTCAATAGAGAGACTCGCCCATTAAAGTAAAAATGAACCCTAAAATGGAGACTATAATAACTATCGTCCCAATAACACGATTCAACATCCAAATGCCACGCAAATTAAACTGACGACGTACTTTGTTCACAAAGTATGTAATACCGAGCCACCACAACAAAGCACCTAGAGCAATGGCTATATATCCGGTTACCGCCTCGAATACCAACACACCTTCACTGACAAAAGCAAAGCGGGCAAAAAGACCGATATAAAGGAATATAATCAACGGATTGGAGAGTGTCACGGCGAAGGCCGTGATAAAATTATGGAAATAAGTCCCCTTATTTGTGGAAACAGGACGTATAGAATGAACCGGATTACTCCGGAAAGTATATATACCAAACCCTAGCAGCATAATACTGCCAAATAGCTGAAGATAGAAGATATTTTTATTCACATAATCGAACACAAAACTCATTCCGTAACCGGTAAGTAAAGCATAGGCTATGTCGCTGAGAGCAGCTCCAAGCCCTGTCACAAAGCCATACCAACGGCCTTTGTTCAATGTACGTTGAATACACAATACCCCTACAGGACCCAATGGAGCAGACACAACCACGCCAATAATGAACCCTTTCCATATTATGCTTAACACGGTTTCAATTTGTACCATGGCGCAAATATCGTACTTTTTTATGAGACAGAGCAATAGCGTTAACGTTTTTTCGACAGCTTTCGTAAGTTTATGCCAATATTTACAACAGAGTTTCGGTCGCCCCAACATTTTTTTATTTATCTTTGCCGAAAATTAGGCGGGAGCCTCCGCAAACAGTTTTCTTGTTTTACCGGAACATCATATCCGGAGGTCTAAACAGTAAATCGTCAAATCGATATAGAACTATGATTCTTTTTTTCAGAACCCTATCCAAAAGCGTAATTGCCGTAGAATGTGATTGCGCACTTTCTCAACAAGACAGTGATAAACTCTGCTGGCTCTTCGGAGAAGCCAAGCCTGAAAGTGAAGATGACCTTAGTGGTTATTTCGTCGGGCCACGTCGTGAAATGATTACTCCATGGAGTACAAATGCCGTAGAAATCACTCAAAACATGGGATTGAACGGCATTTCGCGTATTGAAGAGTATTTCCCGGTGAAAGACGAGAAGGCAGATCATGATCCGATGTTGCAAAGAATGTACAAAGGTCTCGGCCAGTTGATTTTTACCACCAACCGTCAGCCGGAGCCTATAGTACACATCAAGGATCTGGAAGCTTATAATGAACAAGAAGGATTAGCCCTTTCACAGGAAGAAATGGAGTACCTCAAAAAAGTGGAGAAAGATCTCGGTCGTCCTCTTACCGACTCTGAAGTATTCGGCTTTGCACAAATCAATTCGGAACATTGCCGCCATAAAATATTCGGAGGTACATTCGTGATTGATGGCGTGGAACAAGAGTCGTCATTGTTCCAAATGATCAAGAAAACCACTCAAGAGAATCCTAATAAAATTATCTCGGCGTATAAAGATAATGTAGCTTTTGCCGAAGGACCGGTCATTGAACAATTTGCACCGGCGGATCAATCCAAATCGGATTATTTCCAAGTCAAAGACATCAAGAGTGTAATCTCACTAAAAGCGGAAACTCACAACTTCCCTACTACCGTGGAGCCTTTCAATGGTGCTTCTACCGGAACCGGTGGTGAAATTCGCGACCGTATGGGTGGTGGTAAAGGTTCTTGGCCTATTGCCGGTACGGCGGTATATATGACTTCGTATCCACGCACCGATGAGAGACGTGGCTGGGAAGATCTTTTACCCGTTCGCAAATGGTTGTACCAGACTCCGGAGCAAATCTTAATCAAAGCATCCAATGGTGCAAGCGACTTTGGTAACAAGTTCGGTCAACCGCTGATCTGTGGTTCGGTACTGACTTTTGAGCATAAGGAAAACGAAGAGACTTACGGATATGATAAAGTAATCATGCTTGCCGGTGGTGTGGGTTATGGTACTCAGCGTGACTGTCTGAAAGGTAGTCCCGAAAAAGGCAACAAGGTTGTGCTCATCGGTGGTGACAATTATCGTATCGGTCTTGGAGGCGGTTCGGTATCTTCGGTGGATACCGGTCGTTACAGTAGCGGTATTGAGCTGAACGCCGTGCAACGTGCCAATGCCGAAATGCAGAAACGTGCATACAATGTAGTACGTGCACTTTGTGAAGAAGAGTCCAATCCGATTGTTTCTATTCACGACCATGGTTCGGCAGGACATGTCAACTGTCTGTCGGAGTTGGTTGAAGAATGCGGTGGAGTTATTGATATGAGCAAATTGCCGATAGGAGACAAAACTCTCTCGGCTAAAGAAATTATAGCGAACGAAAGTCAGGAACGTATGGGTCTGTTGGTTCGCGAAGAAGCCATCGAACATGTACGTAAAGTCGCCGAACGTGAGCGTGCTCCGATGTATGTGGTTGGTGAAACCACCGGAGATCATCGTTTTGCTTTCGAGCAGGCAGACGGTATACGTCCGTTCGATTTGGCTGTCGATCAAATGTTCGGTTCTTCACCAAAGACTTACATGGTGGACAAAACGGTGGAACGCCATTATGAAATGCCGAAACTTGAACACGGAAAATTACACGAGTATCTTACAAATGTATTGCAGCTCGAAGCTGTGGCATGTAAGGACTGGTTAACAAATAAAGTGGACCGCTCGGTTACCGGTAAGATAGCCCGTCAGCAATGTCAGGGTGAAATTCAGTTGCCGTTAAGCGACTGTGGCGTAGTAGCGCTCGACTATCGTGGAGTGAAAGGTATTGCGACTTCTATCGGTCATGCCCCTCAGGCTGCTCTTGCCGATCCGGCTGCGGGTTCTATTCTTGCAGTGAGCGAAGCGCTGACCAACTTGGTTTGGGCTCCTCTAGCCGAAGGTCTCGATAGTGTATCGTTATCTGCTAACTGGATGTGGCCTTGCCGCTCTCAGGAAGGAGAAGACGCACGTCTGTACACCGCCGTAAAAGCCCTCAGCGACTTCTGCTGCGCATTGCAAATCAATGTTCCGACAGGCAAGGACTCGTTGTCCATGACTCAAAAGTACCCCGATGGCAGCAAAGTGATCTCTCCGGGAACTGTTATTGTTTCTGCCGGTGGTGAAGTATCCGACGTGAAAAAAGTGGTATCTCCGGTACTTGTCAACGATGCCAAATCGTCTTTATATCATATTGATTTCAGCTTCGATTCGCTTAAATTGGGAGGGTCGGCATTTGCCCAGTCTCTGGGTAAAGTGGGCGACGAAGTCCCTTGCGTACAAGATGCCGAGTATTTCCGCGATGCTTTCCTTGCTGTACAGGAATTGATCGAAAAGAGATTAATCCTCGCCGGACACGATATTTCGGCAGGAGGTTTGATCACGACTTTATTGGAGATGTGTTTCGCTAATGTGGACGGTGGCTTGGAAATCAACCTCGACAAAATGAGTGAAAGAAATCTTGTGAAGATTTTGTTTGCCGAAAATCCGGGTATCGTGATACAGGTTAGTGATCGTCATAAGGAAGAATTCAAGAAGATTTTGGACGAAGCCGGCGTAGGTTATGTCAAGATAGGTAAGCCGACGGACGAACGCCACATTTTGGTAAGTAAGGATGGAGCAGTCTACCAGTTCGGAATTGACTATATGCGTGATGTATGGTACTCCAGTTCTTATTTGCTCGACCGTAAGCAATCGATGAATGGTTGTGCCAAGAAGCGTTTTGAAAATTATAAGATGCAACCGATGGAATTCGCATTCTTACCTGAATTCAAAGGCAAATTCTCACAATATGGCATTAGTCCCGACCGTCGTACCCCTAATGGTATCCGTGCCGCTATCATCCGCGAAAAAGGAACTAATGGCGAACGCGAAATGGCTTATTCACTCTACTTAGCCGGATTCGACGTAAAAGATGTGACGATGACCGACCTGATCAGTGGAAGGGAAACATTGGAAGATATCAACATGATTGTCTACTGTGGTGGTTTCTCCAACTCCGACGTATTGGGCTCTGCCAAAGGATGGGCAGGCGGATTCTTATTCAACGAGAAAGCCAAGGAGGCTTTGGATAAGTTCTACGCACGTCAGGACACTCTTTCTTTGGGTATATGCAACGGTTGCCAATTGATGATGGAGCTTGGATTGATTAATCCGGAACATAAGAAGAAAGGCAAAATGCTACATAATGATTCTCATAAATTTGAGTCGACTTTCCTTGGAGTTACCATACCGACCAACCGCAGCGTAATGTTCGGTTCATTAAGCGGTAGCAAACTGGGGATTTGGGTGGCTCATGGAGAAGGTAAATTCTCTTTGCCTTATGATGAAGATCAGTATAATGTGGTAGCTAAATACAGTTACGATGAATATCCGGGTAATCCTAACGGTTCGGACTATAGCGTAGCTGCACTCGCTAGTGCCGATGGGCGTCATCTGGCCATGATGCCTCACTTGGAGCGTGCTATCTTCCCATGGCAGAATGCTTATTATCCTAACGACCGGATAAATAACGATCAGGTTACCCCATGGATTGAAGCATTTGTCAATGCCCGTAAATGGATAGAGGAAAAGAAGAAATAAAAGTGATAGACAATGCTGTAAAATAAAAAAAATAGAACTGCTTCACCGCGGTTCTATTTTTTTATTTTACAAGCTGTTCTCACAGCTTTATTCCAAATATTCAAAAGTGCTAGCTATTACGCAATAAATCAGCGTTCACTGCACAAGACCCAAAAGAAACCGAGACTTTCCAGGTGCATCATTTTGTATTTATCAACTTATTTACTTAGATTTGTGAGACTTTCATAAGATGGCATAATAGCAATTAATAAACTCTGACTGTGATGAATAAGCTACTTCATATCTCTTGCCTCCTGTGTATTTCCAATATTTGTTATGCACAACCACAGAATTATAATGAGATGAACACGACTACAGCGGAGACGTGGATGTTTATTATTGCAGCAGTCTTTTTTATTACGATCGGGTGGTATACACAATATTTCTTCACAAAATGGAAGCAACGTAAGACGCTGGATGACAGAATAAAGTTTTATATCAATACAGCGCACGATATACGGACTCCATTAACCCTCATCAAAGCTCCGCTCGAAGATCTTCTGGATAAGGAAGCATTGAGCGAAAGTGGGTCGAGAAACGTGAATACCGCATTGAGGAATGTGGAATCGCTACTTCGCCTTACTTCTAACTTTATTAATCTCGAACGGGCTGAATCAGGCTCGGCGTCGTTGTATGTAGCGGAATACGAACTAGCCTCGTATTTACAAAAGACGATTGATTCTTTTCATTCTCTTGCCGAGATGAAGCGCATAAACCTAACTTACGAAAGTAACTTCAAGTTCCTCAACACATGGATTGATAAGGAGAAAATGGATTCCATACTGAAGAATGTGATCTCGAATGCCTTGAAATATACCCCCGAAGGCAAAGATGTGCATATCATCTCTATCGAGACCGATAGTGCATGGAGTATCGAGGTGAGAGATACCGGCATTGGAATACCGATAGCCGAGCAAAAGAAAATATTCAAAGCTCATTTCAGGGGAAGCAATGTGATCAACACCCAGACTGCCGGGAGTGGAATTGGTCTGCTATTAGTATGGAAGTTAGTACAGTTACATAAAGGAAAAATAACATTCAACAGTACAGAAAATGAAGGAACGTACTTTAGAATGACATTTCCAAAGAGCGAAACCCATTATAAAGAGGCTACGCATACTACAAAACCGGAGAATGAGCAAGTGGTTTATTCAAAGTCGGGAGTACCCCAAAATGTGTCTGCCGAAAGCATTCCGGCTAAACAAACCGAGCCGAAGAGTAACTCTCCCAGACTACTGATAGCTGAGGATAATGATGAACTACGGGAGTATTTGCAACATACATTATCGGACAATTATACGGTTAAGACATGTTCCAACGGTAAGGAAGCACAAGATCTGGTTGAAAGTTATTCACCCGATTTGGTTATTGCAGACATGATGATGCCCGAAGTCTCTGGAAGCGAGTTGTGTACTACGCTGAAGAATAATATCGAAACATCCCATATCCCCATTATTCTCATCACTTCCATGGATAATGACAAGAGCATCATTGAAGGTATGAGCACTGGTGCCGATGAATATATTGTCAAGCCTTTCAATATCAGCATTCTCCGGATGACGATATCCAATCTATTGATAAATCGCGCACTGCTGCGACAAAAATATGGCAATTTGGAACTGACCGAGGATCAGAATGGGCCAGACTGCATCAACTGTTCCACCGATATAGAATGGAATTTTATTGCCAATGTGAAGAAAAATGTGGAAGACAATCTTGATAATCCGGACTTTAATGTGGATGTATTATGTGGTATGCTGAATATGAGCCGTACGAGTTTCTATAATAAAATAAAAGCTCTAACCGATCAGGCACCCGCAGATTATATCAGACTGATCCGATTGAAGCGTGCCGCATGCCTGCTTAAAGAACAACAGTACAGCGTCACGGAAATAGCAGAAAAGACAGGATTTAGTGATGCGAAATACTTCCGCGAAGTATTCAAGAAGCACTTCAAAGTCAGCCCAAGCCAATATGCCAAGAAAGGAGACTCTGCTTCGGAATAAAAGTGAAGCTTTAAAGCTTCACTTTCTTTGATTTCGACTTTGATTCATTGTGTATTCTGTCAAGCGCAGTAACCACATAACGATATTTGGTCTTACCGTCATTATAAGGCAACTTATAGAAGCTGTCTCTGGTTATGGCAACAATATGCGAAGGATCGTCAATATTTACTTTTTCTTTCGAATCAAAACGATAAACGACATATTGAACGGCACGGTTCATCTCATCTTTGTATTTAGGAGCTGTCCAGAACAGAATATAACCATCTGCCGTCCAAACCGGCTTCATTTTCTTTACTTTATCGGGAGCAACGTTGTCCATAAAGTCGAATACCGGAGGTAAAGCCGGATATTTATGATACTCGGTTATAAGCGCGTCACGATAGTTACCGGCATTTTCCACCACTGCACTTGCAGGCCACTGGCAACTGCCTTCAATGGTCTGGAATGCACGCTGTAATGCCATCTTACGAGGTAACTGGTTGATAGACGGATTCTGTGGATCAGCATTCTGTACGGTATTCATCACCGATTGTCCGATAAATAAAGGACGGTTCTCGGTATTTTTAGCCCACCATCTCACTAAGGTATCATAATCGGCTACAGGATGCCCGATCTGCCAATATATCTGCGGAATATTATAGTCAATCCAACCGTTACGAGCCCAAAGTAATACGTCGGCATACAAATCATCATAATTTTGCAAACCATTAGTCTTGCTGCCTAACGGATCACTCGACTGGTTACGATAGATACCAAAAGGAGAAACGCCGAATTTCACCCATGGCTTTAATTCATGAATAGTCTCGTGAATTTTCTTAATCAAAATGTTCACATTACTACGACGCCAATCTCCCCTGTTGGAGAAACCTCCCCCATAACGGGCAAAACTTGCATCATCAGGGAAATCTTTGCCTTTAGCCGGATAGGGATAAAAATAATCATCCATGTGAATGGCATCAACATCATATCGAGACACGATATCACTGATCACCATACAGATATGGCGGCGACTCTCGGGAAGAGCCGGATCAAAATATAACTGGTCACCGTAAGTCACGAACCAGTCGGGATGGATATTGTAAAGATGAATAGGAGACAACTCGCTTTTCAATGTCGTTTTCACCCGGTAAGGATTTATCCAGGCATGGAACTCCATGCCACGCTTATGGCATTCTTCAATCATAAAAGCCATAGGATCCCAGTAAGGATCGGGAGCTTTACCCTGAACGCCAGTCAGGAAACGGCTCCATGGTTCCAATTGTGATGCGTATAATGCATCAGCCTCAGGACGAACCTGAAAAATAATAGCATTAATGCCGGCACCTTGCAGGGAGTTCAACTGATCAATCAGCATCTGTTTTAACTTCTCGGTAGGAATACCTTTAAATTGTCCGTTCACGGTCTGTATCCAGGCGCCACGGAACTCTCTTTTCGGATATCTCTCGGGCTGAGCATGTAACAGCCCCATCCCAACAAAAAGCATGCAAAATAAACATGCAAGGAATTTACTTCTCATTTTCTCCATCAATTATTTTTTTGATTCTGTAATTTTTTCATTTTACCTTCTAAAAGGGCTTCTTTAGGCATTTGCCGCGGATAAAAATACAATATTTAGCATTGGAAACTCCGATCATATTTAAAAGTATAACAAATCTTAACCAAGGCTTCATGTGTCATATTTAAGCTATAGTAACTATCTTTGTAGCTTCAATTTATATATCCATTCCTGAACATGTCAGAAGAGAACTCTATAATCATCAAAGGGGCACGCGTCAATAACCTAAAGAATATAGACGTAGAAATACCTCGAAATAAGCTTGTCGTTATAACCGGGCTATCAGGATCGGGAAAATCATCTTTAGCTTTCGATACGCTATATGCCGAAGGGCAAAGACGTTATGTGGAGAGCTTAAGCAGTTATGCCCGTCAGTTTCTCGGAAGAATGAGCAAGCCGGAGTGTGACTTTATTAAAGGAATACCCCCCGCTATTGCCATAGAGCAGAAGGTTAACAGTCGCAATCCACGCTCCACAGTGGGAACATCCACTGAAATATATGAATATCTCCGGTTGCTATACGCCCGCATAGGACGGACTTTCAGCCCCATAAGCGGGAATGAAGTGAAAAAGCATTCGGTAGAAGATATTGTAGCATGCGTGTGCGGGCATCCCGAGGGGACAAGGTATACCATTCTTACTCCCGTATTATTGCAGGAGGGACGTACAATGGAGCAACAACTGGAAGTGGATATGAAACAAGGGTTCAACCGCTTGGAAGTAAACGGCGAAATGGTACGCATAGAAGAATATTCGCCCAAGAAGAATGATACGGTCTACCTAATGATTGACCGTATGACGGTTGCTTCAACAAAAGATGCAATCAGCCGGTTGACTGACTCCGCTGAAACTGCAATGTATGAAGGCGATGGCAACTGTCTTTTGCGCTTTTACCCGGAAGGTGGTACCAATCATCTACATCGTTTCAGCAAGAAGTTTGAAGCTGATGGTATGACATTCGAAGAACCGAATGATCAGATGTTCTCATTCAACTCTCCTATCGGTGCTTGCCCCGAATGTGAAGGATTCGGTAAAGTGATAGGGATAGATGAACGCCTTGTGATCCCTAATCGTTCATTATCAATATACGACGGAGCCGTAGTGTGTTGGCGAGGCGAGAAAATGGGAGAATGGAGGGAGCAGATCATTCACCATGCCGAACAAGCCGGATTCCCTATTTTTACTCCTTATTTTGAATTAACCGACGAACAACGCCGGATGCTATGGGAGGGCACTCCTTACTTTGAAGGTATCAACGGCTTCTTCAGAATGCTGGAGGAGAATCAATATAAAATACAATACCGCGTCATGCTGGCTCGATACAGAGGAAAAACTCTTTGTCCTAAATGTCATGGTACACGTTTGAAACCGGAAGCCGGCTATGTACGCGTAGGCGGAAAAAGTATCTCACAATTGGTCGATTTACCGATAACAGAGCTAAAGCGATTCTTTGATAATCTGAAGTTAAATAAGCATGACAGTGAGGTAGCCAACCGAATACTTACCGAAATCAATAGTCGAATTCGTTTTTTGATCGATGTAGGCTTGGGTTATCTGACATTAAACCGCCTCAGCAACTCGTTATCGGGTGGTGAAAGTCAACGTATTAATCTGGCAACTTCTCTGGGAAGTAGTTTGGTAGGTTCGTTGTATATATTGGACGAGCCAAGTATCGGCTTACACAGCCGTGACACCGATCGCCTCATTAAAGTGCTACGCCAATTGCAACAGTTGGGCAATACCGTTGTAGTAGTGGAGCATGATGAAGAAATAATCCGTGCCGCCGATTATATTATAGATATCGGTCCGAAAGCAGGAAGGCTGGGTGGACAGGTGATTTACGCGGGTGATATGCGCGATTTGCAAAAAGGCAGCGAAAGTTATACTGTCCGATATTTATTAGGGGAAGATAGAATACCCATTCCCGAGCACCGCCGTTCATGGAACAATTATATCGAAATAAAAAGTGCGCGCGAAAACAATTTGAAGGGTGTGGATGTGCGTTTTCCGCTCAACATCATGACGGTTGTCACCGGCGTTAGTGGTTCGGGTAAGAGTACCTTGGTCAGAGACATTTTCTACAGGGCACTTAAACGTGAATTGGATGAATGCAATGAATCACCGGGAGAATTCGGATCAATTGGAGGTGACATAAAGAGCTTGAAGAACATTGAATTTGTTGATCAGAATCCCATTGGTAAATCATCACGTTCGAACCCTGTGACCTACATAAAAGCGTATGATGAAATAAGGAAGCTATGGTCCGATCAGCCTTTGGCAAAACAGATGGGTTATACTGCAGGACACTTCAGCTTCAATAGTGAAGGAGGAAGATGTGAAGAATGCAAAGGTGAAGGAGTGATCACTGTCGAGATGCAGTTTATGGCCGATTTGGTATTGGAATGTGAATCGTGTCATGGCAAGCGCTTCAAATCGGACATACTGGAAGTTAGATACCAAGGCATCAACATCTATGAATTGTTGGGCATGACAGTAAATCAGGCAATCGACTTTTTCACCGAGCATGGCCAAAAGAAGATTGTGAAGAAGCTTACCCCATTGCAAGATGTGGGGTTAGGTTACATCAAACTGGGACAATCGTCATCTACTCTATCGGGAGGTGAAAATCAGCGTGTAAAACTGGCATACTATCTCAGCCAGGAAAAAGCGGAACCGACTTTATTCATCTTCGACGAACCGACCACCGGTTTGCATTTCCATGATATCCGCAAGTTACTAGAAGCATTCGATGCTTTAATACGACGCGGACATTCCATCGTTATTATAGAGCACAACATGGATGTTATTAAATGCGCGGATCATGTGATTGATCTCGGCCCGGAAGGTGGAGACAAAGGCGGCAATATTGTAGTGACTGGCACCCCTGAAGAAGTTGCTAAATGTGCGGCAAGCTATACGGGTCAATTCCTGCAAGAGAAACTGTCCGAGAACTAATTCACGGAAGAGACATTATGAAAAGATAAAAGCCGAGTGCGTCAGATAGTACTACTAGTATAAAAAAGAGATGGGAATATATCCCATCTCTTTTACTTTGGCATTTAAGCTTAAGCGTCCTGCAATTTCATTAAAAGTAGAAACCAAAACCAACTGTTAGGCCTAATTTGGAACGGTCATCATTGATATTCCAATATACGGACGGTTCAATTGTCACCGTACGTGAAAGGAAGAAAGCATAGCCTGCTTCCAGTCCGAAAGAAACTTTGGTACTATGATTGTCTTTCGCCCAATACCAACGATCCATATTAAGATTAGCTCCGGTAAAGACGCCGACCTGGTCAAAGTAATAACGTCCACCCACTCCCAATGAATAAGTGTCGAGATCAGTACCTTCGTAATTCCAATTCACCCCGGCATTAATAAGCAGAGCAAGATTATCCATCACAAAAGTACCGCCTTTAGCTTGAAGACCTAAACTTGTCTTTCCCAAATCAGTATCATGAGAAAGTTCAAATCCTGTAAGGGAAGGGCTTACAAACCATTTACCCTTTTCAAACTGTGCCTTGGACAAAGCTGCAAACGCAAGCAGGCAAACAACTAATAATACTCTTTTCATAATGTTATGTTTTGGGGTTGTTACAATTTTCTTCTTCATGTCGTTTCTTTTGCTTATTTTCTTTCTTATAAAGTACCAGCCAAAGCAATAATACTACGACATAAGAAACTATTACAGTCAGATATTTCTCCATATTACTGATAGCCGTATTTTCCGGCAAGGAATACATAGCTGTCAGAGTGATGTAAATAAATAAAGCGGTTGCTATCGCCGTCGACTTCCTTATTTTCTTCATAATGCATCAATTCCTTATTAGTAAGTCTATGTATAAAACCGAGCACAAATGTAATTGTTTACAAAACGAAGACAAAATTTTCAAGGCTTTTGATTAACTTCGTCCCCAAAATTAAAGATCATGAGCATGAGAAGACTCCGCATATTATTACTCTATATCTATTTATTCATTATCCATACCGGGCTTGCCGCACAAAACCCCAAATATGAAGTTAGGGCCGCATGGGTCACAACAGCTTATGGACTTGACTGGCCACATAATAAAGCCACTTCTCCATCGAGCATACGGAAGCAACAGGAAGATCTGATTAATATATTGGATAAACTGAAAGCTGCCAATTTCAATACTGTACTATTTCAGGCCCGCACACGCGGAGATGTATTTTATCGATCTCAAATAGAACCTTTTAATGCTATCCTCACAGGAACCGTAGCAGGAGATCCCGGCTATGATCCACTTGCTTTCGTAGTGGATGAATGTCACAAGAGAGGAATGGAATGTCATGCGTGGATAGTGACCATGCCACTCGGAAACAAGAAGCATGTGGCCTCACTAGGTAAATATGCCTTAACCAGACGTAACCCAGATATCTGCACACCATACAAAAAAGAATATTTCTTAAACCCCGGAAATCCCAAGACTAAAGAATATCTGATGAGTATAGTCAGGGAGATTATCGACAAATATGATGTGGATGGGGTACATTTCGATTATCTGCGTTATCCCGAATATGCACCCAACTTCCCCGACTCCTATGATTATCGTAAATATAGTAATGGAAGAGATTTGGCTCAATGGAGAAGGGATAACCTTACCGAAATCATCCGTTATATCTATAAAGAAGTAAAAGCAGAGAAACCTTGGGTAAAAGTTAGCACATGCCCTGTCGGAAAGTATAAAGACACATCGCGCTATTCTTCACGTGGTTGGAATGCTTTCTATACGGTATATCAGGATGTACAGGGATGGCTTGGTGAAGGGATTCAAGATCAAATTTATCCGATGATGTACTTTCGTGGGAACAGCTTCTATCCTTTTGCTCTCGATTGGCAAGAGCAAAGTAATGGGCGACAAGTTATTCCGGGACTTGGTATCTATTTTCTGCACCCAAGCGAAGGAAACTGGACCATTGATGAAGTTGAACGACAAATAAACTTTGTCCGTGCACATAAGTTGGCAGGTGAAGGACACTATCGGGTGAAATATCTGGTGGACAACACTCAAGGATTATATGATGCACTCATTGATACTTATTATACATCACCGGCTTTAGTTCCTGCAATGCCCTGGATAGACAACATCGCTCCAACAGCTCCGGCTCATCTCAATATATCGCGACAGGAAGACGGTTATGTTCACCTGAAATGGGAAGCAGCAAAAGACAATGACGTCAAGAATAAACCGGCCTACGTGATTTACGGTTCAAATACTTACCCGGTTGATATTTCAGATCCGGAAAACATACTGGCACCAAACATAAAAGATACGGAATTCACTTACGTATCCATATCTCCATGGATGGAAAAGAAGTATTTTGCCGTGACAGCCACCGATCGATGTGGGAATGAGAGCAAGGTCTTGCAACAAGAATTGAAGAAAGTCAGATAATAGACTATAAATCAAGTCTTTCGTTTTTCATGATGAAGCGGGGCAACTATTTAACTTCAATATAAGCGCGATATTGGCTTTTAGGAGTAACGGGAACCAAAGATAAATATCCCGAAGCGATCCTTCCATGTTCGATATATAAAGGAAACATCTTTTGAGCTTCGCGGTGCGCTTCCTGCAACGTATCGTTACTTTTATAATATTCTATTACGAAACGACCACCTCTCCCGGAGACTACAAAATTTTTGTAAAGATTATGAGCAACTATACCCATATTCATCCGTACATTGATTTCCAAACATGGATGAATGAAATAGCCGGTATCCGACAGGTTCGTTTTACAAATCATCATATCCACGCCCAAATAGCCGTAATAAGAATGAGATAAAGTATCTGCCAAAGCTTGTTTCATTTTCTCACGGAGCTGAATCAACTTTTCAAAAGGAATATACTCTCCTAAGAATGCTTCAATTTGTTTGGAAGAACTCAATATATTACCGACATAAGCCCCTTTGGAAGTAGTGGAAAACAGTGAATATCCAATAAAAAAAACCTGTCCTCGGCCATCTGCCCAAAATTCCATAGCAAAATCCTCAACTTTATTGAACACAGGCTCTCCCATAACACTCCCCTGCTCTTTCAACATACGGTTACACCATCCGGATATTGATTTCGTAAAACTCCCGCTACACCAACTCAATCCCTTACCGCTTCCTGACCAAGGAGCCTTTAACACACACTGAGAGTTGACCTCAACAAACGACTGACATGAAGATAAGTCCGATAGAACGACAGATTCCCCACAGCAATATTCCTCATTGGCAAACGTATTCAATATGTCCTTGGCAAATAAGCGGGAAGATAGACCGCGAATGGTTTCCATCTCTTCAACCGACGGTATATTGGATAACGAAACTCCCGAGATAAATAGATCTTTACGCAATGCACGATTCCATCCCCATGGAATAACTTCCAAATCATTATAATTAGTCAGCTCCGGTTTTGTCAAAATTTCTACTGGAAGCATAAACTGCTGCTTTAATTCTTCAAGATATACAATATTATAAGCAGATGCAGCCAAGACAGCACTCCCTGACTCTGCATACCAAACAGGCATTAAAGCGAGATCTTCCGCCATCCGGCGTGCAGAAAGAGGAGCCATATAATTTTCATCATTATTGGCAAGAGACATATCGGAATCGGGATTGAAAATATATAGCTTCATAAATTATTATCAGTAAGATTTTGAGGCTACAAACTTACAGAGAAAAACTAAAGTGGGCAAATAGATAAACTTAGCTAATAAAAAAGTTTTTTTGCTATCTCTACTTTGCAATTATAGAAATAAAAAGTATATTTGTAGCCCATAAAAAATTGATATATAAAGAGCATGGAAGCATTTTATCGCACACACGCTTATCTAGTTGAGCATACTAATGCCCCAGTCCGCCGGGATCTCATGGACGAGATCGATTGGAACGACCGACTCATAGGTATCAAAGGAACACGTGGTGTAGGAAAGACCACATTTCTGCTACAGTATGCCAAAGAAAAGTTTGGTACAGATCGCTCGTGTCTCTTTATAAATATGAATAATTTCTATTTCTCGAACCACAGCATAGTAGACTTTGCGCATGAGTTCCAACGCAAAGGAGGCAAAGTCCTGCTCATCGACCAGGTATTTAAACACCCGGATTGGAGCAGAGAACTACGACTCTGCTATGACCGTTTTCCGAATTTGAAAATCGTATTCACCGGCTCTTCGGTAATGCGTCTAAAAGAGGAAAACCAAGAGTTACGTGATATCGTAAAAAGCTATAATTTACGTGGATTTTCTTTTCGGGAATACCTCAACCTACAAACCGACATGAAATTCCGTGCGTATTCATTGGAAGAGATACTGAGCAATCATGAACAAATAGCTAAAGGTATTTTATCCAAAGTTCGCCCATTAGACTACTTACAAGACTATATACATCATGGCTTTTATCCGTTTTTCTTAGAAAAACGTAATTTCTCGGAAAATTTACTTAAAACCATGAACATGATGGTTGAGGTAGACATTTTATTGATCAAACAGATCGAATTGAAATATTTATCTAAAATAAAAAAGCTTCTATACTTACTAGCTGTAGATGGTCCGAAAGCTCCGAATGTTAGCCAATTGGCTAATGACATCCAGACATCACGAGCTACGGTAATGAACTACATCAAATATTTGGCAGACGCACGTCTCATCAATATGGTTTATCCGAACGGAGAAGATTTCCCCAAAAAACCATCGAAAATAATGATGCACAACACCAATCTGATGTATTCCTTTTTTCCGGTAAAGGTAGAAGAGCAGGATTTACTGGATACTTTTTTTGTAAACATGATGTGGAAAGACCACAAAGTGAATAAAGGAGAAAAAGGTATATCTTTTATGGTAGATGAAATAATGCCTTTCAAGATTTGTAGTGAAGGCACCAAAATAAAAAACAACCCGGGATTCACCTATGCTATCGACAAGATAGAAATAGGACGTGGAAATCAAATACCCATTTGGTTGTTTGGCTTTTTATATTAAAATATTTTTACTTAATAATTCATTTGGTTATGACTAAACAGAAGAAATTTATCACTTGTGATGGTAACCAGGCTGCAGCGCATATCTCATATATGTTCTCCGAGGTAGCTGCGATCTATCCTATCACTCCCTCTTCTACAATGGCTGAATATGTAGACGAATGGGCTGCCAAAGGTCGTAAGAACATCTTCGGCGAGACGGTATTAGTAGAAGAAATGCAATCGGAAGCAGGTGCTGCGGGTGCTTTACACGGTTCTTTGCAAGCTGGAGCACTAACCACCACTTATACCGCATCCCAAGGTTTATTGCTGATGATCCCGAACATGTATAAGATAGCCGGCGAATTTTTGCCATGCGTTTTCCATGTTTCAGCTCGTACTCTTGCTTCACACGCATTATGTATTTTTGGTGACCATCAAGATGTAATGGCTGCCCGCCAAACAGGTTTTGCCATGCTGGCTGAAGGATCTGTACAGGAAGTTATGGATTTATCAGGTGTAGCACATCTAGCCACAATAAAAAGTCGCGTTCCATTCGTTAACTTCTTCGATGGATTCCGTACTTCTCATGAAATTCAGAAGATCGAATTACTGGAAAATGAAGATTTAGCTCCACTTATTGATCAAGAAGCTTTAGCCGAATTCCGCAAACGTGCACTGAATCCTTCAAAACCTGTTGCACGTGGTATGGCAGAGAACCCGGACCACTTCTTCCAACACCGTGAGTCAGGAAATCTATTTTACGAAAGTGTGCCTGAGATTGTAGAAGAATACATGAATGAAATCTACAAACTTACAGGTCGTAAGTATGGATTGTTCGATTACTATGGTGATCCGGAAGCAGAGCGCGTAATTATTGCCATGGGTTCTGTAACAGAAGCTATCCGTGAAACTATTGACCACTTAACTGCTCAAGGTGAAAAGGTGGGATTACTTTCTGTTCACTTGTATCGTCCATTCTCTGCAAAACATTTCTTGGCAGCTATGCCTAAGAGCGTAAAACGCATCGCGGTATTAGACCGTACAAAAGAACCGGGAGCTACCGGCGAACCGTTATATCTTGACGTAAAGGATTGCTACTATGGTGCTGAAAATGCACCTGTGATTGTTGGTGGTCGATATGGTCTAGGCTCTAAAGACACTACTCCTGCGCAAATTCTTGCAGTATATAAGAATCTTGCATTGGCAATGCCTAAGAATCAGTTTACACTTGGTATTGTAGACGACATCACATTCACGTCACTTCCACAAGAAGAAGAAGTTTCAATGGGTGGAGATGGTATGTTCGAGGCTAAATTCTACGGACTCGGTGCTGACGGTACAGTCGGTGCAAACAAAAACTCCGTAAAGATTATCGGCGACAATACCGATAAATACTGCCAGGCATATTTTGCATACGATTCAAAGAAATCCGGAGGTTTCACCTGTTCACATTTGCGTTTCGGTAATCATCCGATCCGATCTACTTATTTGGTAAACACGCCTAACTTTGTAGCTTGTCATGTTCAGGCTTATTTGCACCTTTACGATGTAACCCGCGGCTTACGCAAAAACGGTACATTCCTTTTGAATACAATCTGGCACGGTGAAGAGTTAGCTAAGAATTTACCAATGCGAGTAAAAAAATACTTTGCTAAAAACAATATAACAGTTTACTACATTAATGCAACACAGATTGCTCAGGAAATCGGTTTAGGCAACCGTACCAACACAATCTTGCAATCTGCATTCTTCCGTATTACAGGGGTCATTCCGGTAGATTTGGCTGTAGAACAAATGAAGAAATTCATTGTGAAGTCATACGGAAAGAAAGGTGAAGATGTTGTAAACAAGAACTATGCTGCAGTTGACCGTGGTGGTGAATACCAACAGTTGACAATTAATCCTTCTTGGGTAAACTTGTCGGATGACGCGAAAGTAGAAAATAACGATCCTGCATTTATCAACGAAGTTGTTCGTCCGATCAATGCTCAGGACGGTGATTTACTTCCTGTTTCCGCATTCAAAGGTATTGAAGATGGTACATGGCACCAAGGCACCGCTCAGTATGAAAAGCGTGGTGTAGCTGCATTTGTACCGGAGTGGAATCCTGAAAACTGTATTCAGTGTAACAAATGCGCATACGTTTGTCCTCACGCTTCTATCCGTCCGTTCGTTCTTGACGAAACCGAACAGAAAGAAGCTCAATTTGACATGCTGAAAGCCGTAGGTAAAGTGTTCGATGGTATGACATTCCGCATTCAAGTGGATGTGCTAGACTGCCTTGGTTGTGGTAACTGTGCCGATGTATGTCCGGGCAATCCGAAGAAAGGTGGAAAAGCATTAACAATGAAGCACCTCGAAAGTCAACTAGGTCAGGTTGACAATTGGACCTATTGCGCAGATAATGTAAAGACCAAACAACATTTGGTTGATACTAAAGCTAACGTGAAGAATTCCCAGTTCGCTACTCCTTTATTCGAATTTTCAGGAGCATGTTCAGGTTGTGGTGAAACACCTTATGTAAAACTGATTACCCAGTTGTTTGGTGATAGAGAAATGGTTGCCAACGCAACAGGATGTTCTTCCATCTACTCAGGTTCTGTACCATCTACCCCATATACTACGAACGATAAAGGACAAGGTCCAGCATGGGCAAATTCCTTATTCGAAGATTTCTGTGAGTTTGGTTTAGGTATGGAGCTTGCTAACGAAAAGATGCGTAGCCGTATAGCTAAATTGATGAATGAAGCTATCGCTGATGAAAATGTACCTGAAGATTACAAAGTAGTATTCAAGGAATGGATTGAAAACATGCTCGATTCTGACAAAACTAAAGAATTGGCAGAAAAGATCGTTCCAATGGTAGAAGCAGCTCAAGATAAATGTGACTACTGCAAACAGATTGTAGATCTGAAACAATATCTTGTAAAACGTAGCCAATGGATTATCGGTGGTGACGGTGCTTCATACGATATTGGCTTTGGTGGTCTCGACCACGTTATTGCATCGGGTAAAGACGTAAACATCATGGTTCTTGATACTGAAGTATACTCAAATACCGGCGGTCAGTCTTCTAAATCAACTCCTGTTGGAGCAATTGCTAAATTTGCAGCATCAGGAAAGAAAGTACGCAAGAAAGACCTTGGGTTAATGGCCACTACTTACGGTTATGTATACGTTGCTCAAATCGCAATGGGTGCAGATCAGGCTCAAACATTAAAGGCAATTCGTGAAGCGGAAGCATATCCGGGTCCATCTTTGATCATAGCTTATTCACCATGTATTAATCATGGATTGAAGAGTGGCATGGGCAAAAGCCAGGCAGAGCAGGAAGATGCTGTGAAATGTGGTTACTGGCATCTATGGCGTTACAATCCGGCTTTGGAAGAAGAAGGCAAGAATCCGTTCAGCCTTGACAGCAAAGAACCGAATTGGGATGCATTCCAAGATTTCTTGAAAGGTGAAGTTCGTTACTCATCTTTATTGAAACAGTATCCGGAAGAAGCTACAGAATTGTTCAAAGCAGCTGAAGCTAATGCTAAATGGCGTTACAATTCTTACAAACGCTTAGCTAAAGAAAACTGGGGTTCTGCAGAATAAGAAAGTTCTTGATTAAATAATTATTCAGGTGGAGGGTTGATTTTCAGGTCTCCACCTGTTTTTTTACAGAGCAAACAAAAATTAATCATTTTTTATTCAAAACTGAAAGCAGCAGCACAAGCATAACCTTCCTCATATAAGTCGGTCAGTTTATCAATATTCCGTTCTATCCTATCGACAATAACCGGTTTTTCAGGGCGAATTACAGTAATTAGTCCCTCATCCTCCATTTGTTCAACCAACTCTAACTGTTCATTGTATATGCGACTACGAAATTTTAAAGCTTCACGTATACGAGGATATTTACGATATAAAAAAACCGGTACAGACAACTCTCTATTATCTTTCCGGTAGCCCCGGTTACGGGTAAGAACCACAACATTGTTTATAAATCCATCGGCACGTGCACGCAATAAAGGTATACTATCTACAATTCCTCCATCAAGCATTGGCACCCCGTCAACATAAGTAATCGGACAAACGAAAGGAAGACTGCTGGATGCACGGACTATATCAAGTAAACGATTTTTATCCTTCTTTTCCTCATAGTAAGCAGCATCTCCTGTTTCACAATTAGTGGTAGTCATTACAAAGCGCTCGGGGCTATTGAAATATGCAGTGTAATCGTATGGTAAGATATGCTCAGGGAACTCATGAAATAGTAAATCAAAGTCCATAATATTACGCTTTTTTAGGAGATGTTTCAGCCCGATGTATTTATATTTGGCAAGCATATCTATATTGCTGAATTTGGCACGTCCACGTTGACCGGACATATAGGAGAGCCCGTTACATGCACCCGCACTTACACCAATGACGTATGGAAAGCGTATGCCCCTATCCATAAAATTATCCAAAACCCCACAAGTAAACACCCCTCGCATACCACCGCCTTCAAGTACCAATCCGGTTTGTGAATCGATGCAAGCCCATTTCTCCATGTCAATCTGATTTTATCCACAAATATAACCTTTCTTTTCGATATTATATTTATATTTGCAACCACTATAATTCATATAAATTCACTTATCACGATGAAAAAGTCAGTACTTATTGCTGCTCTGGCATTTTTAAGCTTGCACATGGTAGCGCAAGATGCTCCTAAGAAAGAGAAAGGAGAAGGTTTTGTCTTCACAACAGTTAAAGAAAACCCGATTACATCCGTTAAAAACCAGAACCGCTCAAGTACTTGCTGGAGTTTTTCAGGGTTGGGATTTCTTGAATCTGAATTGTTACGTACAGGTAAAGGAGAGTATGATCTTTCTGAGATGTTTGTTGTACACCATACAATGATTGATCGTGCTGTAAATTATGTGCGCTATCACGGCGACAGTTCTTTCTCTCCGGGTGGTAGTTTTTATGATATACTTTACTGTATGAGAAACTACGGTCTTGTTCCACAGAGTGCAATGCCTGGCATTATGTATGGAGATACATTACCGGTACACAATGAGTTGGATGCTACGGCAGGAGCTTATGTAGATGCCATTGCAAAAGGAAAGCTTAAGAAATTAACTCCGGTATGGAAAAACGGATTAGTTTCAATTTACGACACTTACCTCGGCAAATATCCTGAGAAGTTTACTTATAACGGAAAGGAATACACTCCCAAATCCTTTGCAGAATCTCTTGGATTAAACCCGGATGACTATGTTTCATTAACATCATACACTCATCACCCTTTCTATAAGCAATTCTCTCTCGAAATACAGGACAATTGGCGTAATGGTTCATCATGGAATATACCACTTGATGAATTTATGGCAGTAATGGATAATGCGATTAAACAGGGTTATACATTTGCATGGGGAAGTGATGTTAGCGAACAAGGATTTACTCGTGATGGCGTTGCTGTTGTCCCAGATGAAAGCCGTGGTGCCGAGCTCACAGGTTCCGATATGGCCCGTTGGACAGGAATGCCTGCAGAAGAAAAGAGGAAAGAATTGACATCAAAACCTCTACCTGAAGTCAATGTTACCCAAGAACTACGCCAAGAAGGTTTTGACAATTGGGAAACAACTGACGATCATGGCATGGTGATCTATGGATTAGCTAAAGATCAGAATGGAAAAGAATACTTCATGGTAAAGAATTCATGGGGCAAATCAGGTAAATACAAAGGTGTATGGTATGCTTCCAAAGCTTTTGTTGCCTACAAAACGATGAATATCCTCGTGAACAAAAATGCCATTCCAAAAGAAATTGCAAAGAAATTGGGTATCAAATAAGACAACCCCGACATTGATTAAAATAGCTCTTACAAACTAATGTTTCTAAGAGCTATTTTTTTTATTCAGCTTATCTTTATGTGTTTATTTCATCATACGACTATTAATATATTCCATAAACTTTTCTTTATAATTATCTCCTACCGGGATGTAGGCATTGCCAAAAATAATGCGTAGTCGTGAGACTTCGGTTATCTTACGGAGGTTTACAATATAAGAACGATGCACACGCATAAACTGAGAAGTTGGTAATGTCTCTTCGAGTTTTTTCATAGAGATTAACGGCATCAAAGGCTTGTCTTCTCCTTCCAAAAAAATGCGAACATATTCGCTCATTCCCTCCACATACTTAATATTACTTAGTCTTACCAAGGTTACTTTTGAGTCACATTTCACAAATATAGTTTCTTCATCAGACATGGTAGATTCAAACATTCTTCGAGCTTTGTCAGCAGCTTTTTGGAAATCCTGGAACCCAAAAGGTTTAAGCAAATAATCAATTGCATCCACCTTAAAGCCATCCACAGCATATTCGGGATACGCTGTAGTAAAGATGATTAATGGTTTGTCCACTAACGAACGGACAAAATCCAAGCCGTTTAAATCCGGCATATTCACATCAACAAAAAGTAAGTCTATCTTCTGTGTTGCAAGCAATTTCATCGCTTCAAAAGCATCTTTATATGATGCGACAAGATTCAGAAAAGATACGCGGGATATATATCCTTCTAATTGTGTTAAAGCCAAAGGCTCATCATCTATAGCAATGCAATTTATCATATCTTGGACATTTAAATATTAAATAGGTATACGCAAGCGTACATCAAAGGAACTTGTGTTTTCCTCAATAACAAAAATATGCCGTTCACCGTATAATAACAACAAACGTTTACGAACATTATCCAGCCCAATACCATGATATTGATCCTTTGAATTACTAAAATTACTATTCACGCAATGAAACACTATTTCATGATTTTCAATCATTAGATCGATAGAGACAAAGGACGGATGTCTATAGCTAATACCGTGTTTAAAGGCATTTTCAACAAAAGTAACAAACAATAAAGGAGGAATTTTTATATCTTTCGTTTCATCAGATACCGAAAGTTTTATTTTCACATTATCTGTATATCGGATTCGCATAAGTTCAACATAATGTTGAAGGAATTCCACTTCTTTAGATAAAGATACGGTGCGCTTATTCGATTCATAAAGAACATAACGCATCAATTTTGATAATACAACAATGGTTTGCTTGGCCTTTTCCGTATTTATGTCGACCAATGCATGTATATTATTTAACGTGTTCATAAAAAAGTGAGGGTTGATTTGATATTTTAGATAGTCCAACTCTGTTTGAAGCTTATTACGCTCAAGCTCTTTCATCGCTTCTCTATCGCGCAAAGATTTAAAGAAAAGCTTAACCGCAAGACTAAAGCAAAACATCAAAAGAGCAATCAGCATACGCCCGAAGAAAGGCCCCCTAAACATAGGCAGAAACAAGGGCATTCCTTCGCGAGGTGGATGCGGAAAATGGTGTAGAGCAATAACTTCGTAAGAATCGGAAGGGTGCATTCCACGATCTGCACTCATGCTCTTCGGTCTTTCATTCCCTCTCCTATTCTCATTCATCCAGAAGTGTTTATCCGGCGTTTCGGGATAATAAAAATATATATTACCCTTTTTTCGTTCTTGAAAATATTCTATCCTGCCATGCTTAAATTTAATAAATCGTTCAGCATCAACATCACGTAGAATAAGTCCCGTTATAAAAAAGACTAATACAGACAGGCATATAGCGGAGACAACATAAAGAGCTATTCTCTGACGAAAAAAAAGATATGGCAACAAGAATCGGTTATTGAGTATAAAAAGGATAAAAAAGGGTAATGCTTCAGTCCAAAATCCGACAATTCTTTGCCAATGTATAACATCAATATTACCTGATAAGGTACCCCAAAAAGCTGTAACTACCGGAATCAGAATCACAGTCACCCAAACAGCAACATAGATTACAAGCTCCGGAAAGTTACGCCTGTTATAGAACCTCATTTCTATCATTATCACAGTTTCTTGCTTTGAGCAAAAGTAAGCAGACCAGAGTAAATGGTAAAACAAAATAGATGAGCAGCCTTATTGCATCGTCTAAATATGATTTTAGTGCCAACCTCCCGTTTTTCTCGATAAAACAGAATATCCTCTAGTTCAAAGAGTTTTAAAGGATGCTTTTTATCTTGCCTTTGCTTGCCAAACTCAACTCTTTGCGTAAATTTGCACCCTGATTATCAACTTAAAGTTTTCAGTATAAGGAATATTATCACTTCTGTTTCCCTATTACTGGCTCAAATAAATACTAATACTAAAATTAATAGCATGAGTTTGAAAATTGTTGTATTGGCAAAACAAGTCCCCGACACACGTAATGTGGGAAAAGATGCCATGAAAGCCGACGGAACTATCAATCGTTCGGCACTGCCCGCTATTTTCAATCCCGAAGACTTGAACGCTCTCGAACAAGCCCTCAGATTGAAAGATACTTATCCGGGATCTACTGTTACTATTTTAACCATGGGACCGGGTCGGGCTGCTGAAGTTATTCGCGAAGGGCTTTTCCGTGGTGCTGATGATGGATATCTATTAACCGACCGTGCTTTTGCAGGGGCCGATACATTAGCGACAAGCTATGCATTAGCTACAGCTATCCGTAAGATCGGTGAGTATGATATCATTCTTGGGGGAAGACAAGCCATTGACGGGGACACAGCACAAGTAGGGCCGCAAGTTGCCGAGAAGTTAGGACTGACACAAATCACCTACGCAGAAGAAATTTTGAATGTAGAAAAAAGCACTGGCAAAATTACTGTCAAACGTCATATTGATGGTGGTGTAGAAACAGTAGAAGGGCCTCTTCCTATAGTAATAACGGTTAATGGAAGTGCCGCATCATGCCGTCCTCGCAATGCAAAACTGGTACAAAAATACAAACGCGCTTTAGGTGCTCAAGAAAAAGCTGTTATCGTGAAAGAGAACGAACCACTTCTTTATGCAAATCTATATGAAAAGTATCCTTATTTAAATATTAAAGAATGGAGTGTAGCGGATGTTAACGGCGAAATAGCACAATGTGGTCTTAGTGGATCACCTACAAAAGTAAAAACCATACAAAATATATCTTTTCAAGCCAAAGAGAGTCGGACACTCAGTGGAAGTGACAAAGATGTTGAAGATTTGATTGTTGAATTGTTAGCTAACCATACCATCGGATAATATTATGAATAATGTATTTGTATATTGCGAGATTGAAGGCGTAACTGTTGCCGATGTCAGTCTCGAACTGCTTACTAAAGGACGTAAGTTAGCTAACCAATTAGGTTGTCAACTTGAAGCAGTAGCAGTAGGAACAAACCTCGAAGGAGTTGAAAAACAAATTTTACCATACGGAGTAGATCATTTGCATATTTTTGATGGACCGGGACTATTCCCTTATACATCACTTCCACACTCTTCTGTCTTAATTAACCTGTTTAAAGAAGAGAAACCACAAATCTGCTTGATGGGAGCTACCGTCATCGGACGCGATCTTGGTCCCCGTGTATCCTCGGCTCTAACGAGTGGCTTAACAGCAGACTGTACAGCACTTGAAATCGGCGAGCATGAAGATAAGAAAGAGGGCAAGGTATATGAAAATCTTCTATACCAGATCCGTCCTGCATTTGGAGGAAATATCGTAGCTACAATCATCAACCCCGATCATCGCCCGCAAATGGCGACTGTAAGAGAAGGTGTCATGAAGAAAGAGATACTTGACCCGCTCTATCCGGGGGAAGTAACCAGACACGATGTAGCAAAATATATACCAACGACAGACTATGTAGTGAAAGTTATTGAACGCCATGTAGAAAAAGCAAAACACAATCTGAAAGGTGCTCCTATTGTAATAGCCGGTGGCTACGGCATGGGAAGCAGAGACGGATTCGACATGTTATTCGAATTGGCCAAAGAACTTCACGCTGAAGTAGGAGCCAGTCGTGCAGCTGTCGACGCAGGTTTCTGCGATCATGACCGTCAGATCGGGCAGACAGGTGTAACTGTTCGCCCTAAGCTGTACATTGCATGCGGTATCTCAGGACAGATCCAGCATATTGCCGGTATGCAGGAAAGCGGAATTATCATTTCCATCAACAATGATGAGAATGCTCCTATCAATACTATTGCAGACTATGTAATCAATGGTACAATAGAAGAGGTGATACCAAAGATGATTAAATACTATAAACAGAATAGTAAGTAAACTATGGCAAATTTTTATACTGAAATACCGGAACTTAAGTTCCATTTGAATAACTCCATGATGGAGCGTATCTGCGAATTGAAAGAACGCGGATACAAAGATAAAGATGAGTTTGACTATGCACCGCAGGACTATACGGATGCTATGGACTCTTACGATAAAGTTCTTGAAATCACCGGAGAGATCACCGGAGAAGTAATTGCCCCGAATGCTGAAAGTGTGGACGAAGAAGGTCCCCACTGTGCTAACGGCAGAGTGGAATATGCCAGTGGCACCAAACAAAACCTGGATGCGATGGTTAAAGCCGGATTAAACGGTATGACCATGCCACGTCGCTTTGGTGGTCTGAACTTCCCAATCACTCCTTACACAATGTGTGCTGAAATTGTTGCCGCGGCCGATGCCGGCTTTGGTAATATTTGGTCTTTACAAGATTGTATCGAGACTCTATATGAATTTGGTAACGAAGAGCAACATGGTCGTTTCATCCCACGTATCTGTACCGGAGAAACAATGTCTATGGACTTGACAGAGCCCGATGCAGGTTCCGATCTACAAAGTGTGATGCTGAAAGCTACTTTTGACGAGAAAGAAAATTGTTGGAGACTGAATGGTGTAAAACGCTTCATTACAAACGGTGATGCCGATCTACACTTAGTATTGGCTCGTTCTGAAGAAGGAACAAAAGACGGACGTGGTCTATCCATGTTCATTTATGACAAGCAGGAAGGTGGAGTCGATGTACGTCGTATTGAAAATAAATTAGGTATCCATGGCTCTCCCACTTGCGAATTGGTCTACAAAAATGCAAAAGCTGAACTTTGCGGAGATCGTAAGCTTGGTCTGATTAAATACGTAATGGCATTAATGAACGGTGCACGTCTGGGTATAGCTGCTCAATCAGTAGGTTTATCACAAGCTGCATACAACGAAGGATTAGCCTACGCCAAAGATCGTAGACAGTTTGGTAAAGCTATTATAGAATTCCCTGCTGTATATGATATGCTCGCCATTATGAAAGCTAAACTTGACGCTGGTCGTGCGTTGTTATATCAAACATCACGCTACGTAGACATTTATAAAGCTCTTGATGATATTTCACGCGAACGTAAATTGACTCCCGAAGAGCGTCAGGAGCAAAAGACTTATGCCAAGCTTGCAGACTCTTTCACTCCGCTGGCTAAAGGTATGAACTCTGAATATGCTAATCAGAATGCATACGATTCCATTCAGATACATGGTGGTTCAGGATTCATGTTGGAATATGCTTGTCAACGTATTTATCGTGATGCACGTATCACCAGTATTTATGAAGGAACAACCCAGTTACAGACTGTAGCTGCCATCCGTTATGTTACAAACGGCTCATATACAACAACTCTTCATGAATACGAAGCAATTCCATGCAGCGAAGAAATGCAACCGTTGATGGATCGTCTGAAAGAAATGACAAATAAATATGAGGCATGTACACACGCAGTAAAAGAGTCACAAGATCAGGAATTGCTCGATTTTGTAGCTCGCCGTCTTATGGAAATGGCCGCAGACTGCATCATGTCGCATCTGTTGATTCAAGATGCAACAAGTGCTCCCGATCTATTTGCCAAATCAGCTGTCGTTTATTTGAACTATGCTGAAGCGGAAGTAGAAAAGCACTTCAACTTCATTCGCAAGTTTAAAGCAGAAGAATTGGTCAGCTACCGTAAATAAAAGAAAAAACCGATACGGTTTCAACTGAATAATAGGGGGTGTGTCAAAAGCCCCTATTTCATAAAAACGCCCTTGTTACAACATGTTGTAGCAAGGGCGTTCTGCTATTTTTTTGCCTTTTGACACACCTTCTTCTTTTTTATAATTCCGTGTAACGGGGCATACTTCTATATTTCTACTATAGACCAAACAAGTTTAAAGCGTTATTTGAAGTAATCTCTCCTACTTCTTCTAACTCCGTTTGATATATCTCGGCTACTTTTTGCATTGTATCTATCATAAATGCACTTTCATTCCTTTTTCCCCGATTAGGAACCGGAGCAAGATAAGGCGAATCAGTTTCCATAACCAAACGATTTAAAGGAACCACGTCTTTTAATACTTCGGGTAAAGTTGATTTCTTAAAAGTGACTACTCCATTTATTCCAAAAAAGAAATTGCTGAATTCCATGAAACGCAAAGCCTCATCAACAGTACCCGTAAAGCTATGGAAAATGCCTCTTAAAGAAGTCTCTTTATAGGGAGATAACAATTCATAGATTTCATTAAACGCATCACGGCAATGAATAACAATAGGAAGATTATATTCCAAAGCCCAGCAGACTTGCTGGTCGAAAACGATCTGTTGTTCCTTAAGAAAAGTCTTATCCCAATAAAGATCCATGCCAATCTCACCCACAGCAACATACTTTCCCGGAACGGTCAATTCTTCCTTGACTATTTGCAGCTCTTTTCTATATCCATTGTTGACTGATGTAGGATGCAATCCAACCATAGGGAAGCAATATCCTTTGTACTTGTCGCATACCGACAATAAAGATCCAAGTGTAGTACTATCAATATTGGGCATATATATACGCTCTATCCCGGCGGATTTAGCACGATCCATCACCTGTTCCAAATCATCCGCAAACTCTTCTAAAAATAAATGCGAGTGGGTATCTATCAATCTCATTCTTTAAGCTATTCTATTTCTTTTTCACTGGTGCGATAATAATATACTAGACCGTAATCACGACATAAATTCAAGCGTTTTTCATTGGGTAAGAAATTTGCAAACTTAGCTTCCACTTGATTCCAGATGTTCAAAATCAAAGCATCCACTCCTGGACGCATTGAGGAAACTTCTTCAAGACTGCGAGATGTCAACGCTTGCAGATTCTTTTGCTTTTCATAACTTTCTGCAAAGATATCATAATGAACTCTCACTTTGGCCACTGTAGGGTTGTAGATAGGGATTCCTCCTTGGGATATTCTCTTGTTTTCTCCATCAATAATTTTTCTTCCCCACTCCACTATTGAAGCTTCAGAAGTCAAATCGGGCAAGCTTGTACTATCGGAAGGCAATCCGTAGAATGACTTGTGGGCTAAACGCACCTCCGAACGAAGAACCGCCAAATTCAAGACCTGAAGAAAATGAGAAAGGTACAACCGAGCCATCTTCACATTAGCTTGATGCTTTCTTCCGGCAGCAGATTGATTCTCAAAGCATTCCACATAATATAAATGAGCAGCTTCGAAACGAACCAAATAGTTGCGTGCATCGGTCAGTGTCTTTAAGGAGATAGCCATATCATATACACCCTGAGTATCAGCTTTCGCTATTACAGCTTTCAGGGCTCTTATTCTTGCTTGATCGGTATTTGGCAATCTCCTATATGGCATAAGCTACTATTTATATTTCGCGAGACATTAGTTTCTCTATTAATCGTTGCAGTTCCTTCTTCTTCTCCATGTCAACATCCACAAGCTTCAAGCTCTCTATCGCCTTAACTGTATAATCCGAAATCTTATCTTCGCACCATTTTCGCACTCCAATACGGTTATACAAGTCCGTTACGGCAGCAATCTTCTCAGCCGGGACAAAATCAACGGACATCAGCCAATAATTTAACTCTTTCTTTTGATCAGGATCAGCATGTTCCAATGCTTTAATCAGTAGAAACGTTTTTTTATTGGACAAGATATCCCCACCAATATTCTTCCCAAATACCGAAGCATCTCCATAAACATCCAGTAAATCATCTTTTAACTGAAAGGCAAGTCCCATCTGCATACCGAAATTATAAAGATTGGATGCATCTTCAACCGTTGCTCCTCCCAATAGTCCTCCTATTTTCAAGCTACATGCAAGCAGTACGGATGTCTTCAAACGAATCATCTCCAAATACTCTTCTTGGGTGACATCATCTCTTTCTTCAAAATCCATATCAAGCTGCTGCCCCTCACATATTTCAAGAGCAGTCAAACTAAACAAATCCAGTGCTTCTTTTAGGTGTTTGGGATTACATTGAGCAATGTGCTGATAAGCAAGTACCAACATTGCATCTCCCGAAAGAATTGCCGTATTATCATTCCATATTTTATGAACGGTCTTCTTTCCTCTTCTCAGATCGGCTCGATCCATCAAATCATCATGCAGAAGTGTATAATTATGGTATATTTCTATACCTGAAGCGACGGGCAGTATTGAATCCACATCATCTTTATATAAATTATAAGCTAGCAGCATCAGTACCGGACGAATTCTTTTACCACCCAACGATAACACGTATTTTACGGGTTCATATAAATTCTGAGGAGTACGCGTAAGCTGTAGTTCTGCAATATATATATTTATTTTCTCTAAAATTTCAGAAGCTGTAAACATCATAATCAATCTTTTAATGATATGGGCAGTACACTCTCATATCCATCTCATTTCGGACAAATATAAGGATAAAAACCGAAAGACAATATAGAAAAAGAGAAGATAGTTGCAATAAAGAAAGATAGATTGATAATCTGAAGTAAAGCCTATTAAGTCTATTCGAAAACGAATTGGCCAATATGATTTCGACAATAATGTTTTTTAGCGAGCAAAAAAAATACAGTATCTTTGAACAAGTTTTCAGTGTAACCATTGAGTCGGCATAATAAAGTTTCATTTATTATCAATACAAGATAGGTAATGCTGTAACAATCATTAAAGCGATACAATTAAGAACAAAAAAAATAACGATAACAATGAAAAAGGTAGTTATTGCAATAGATGGTTTTTCTTCTTGTGGAAAAAGTACAATGGCGAAAGATCTTGCGCGTGAGATAGGTTATATCTACATTGACAGCGGCGCCATGTATCGTGCTGTAACTCTATATAGCCTGGAAAATGGAATATTCAAAGGGGAAAATATTGACACTCAAAAGCTACAAAAGGAGATGGATTCAATACACATCTCATTTCAGCTCAACCCTGAAACGGGACGTCCGGATACTTACTTAAATGGAATCAATGTCGAGAACAAAATCCGGACCATGGATGTTTCTTCTCATGTAAGCCCCATTGCTACACTGGGTTTTGTACGCGAAGCGATGGTTGCCCAACAGCAAGAAATGGGGAAAGCGAAAGGCATTGTAATGGATGGCCGTGATATCGGCACAACTGTTTTTCCTGATGCGGAACTAAAAATATTTGTAACTGCTTCTGCAGAAATCCGTGCCCAGCGTCGTTACGACGAACTGAAAGCCAAAGGAGAAGAAGCCAGTTATAACGATATACTAGAAAATGTAAAGCAACGCGACTATATCGATCAAAATCGCGAGATTAGTCCGCTACGTAAAGCAGATGATGCAATATTACTGGATAACAGCCAAATGACCCTTTCCGAACAAAAAGAATGGTTGAAAGCCCAACTTGGGCAAGTAGCCGAAATGTAAAATCACACAATAATCGGAATTATGGTAAAAGTAGAGATCGATAAAAACTCAGGCTTTTGCTTCGGCGTAGTCACCGCAATACGGAAAGCGGAAGAAGAATTAAAAAAAGGAGGCAAATTATATTGCCTCGGAGATATAGTACACAACAGTTGCGAAGTTGAGCGATTAAGAGAATTAGGTTTGATCACCATCAATCATGATGATTTTAATCGACTCCAAAACGCAAAAGTCCTTTTACGTGCTCATGGTGAACCACCTGAAACCTATGAGACTGCACGCAGGAATAACATTGAAATTATTGATGCAACTTGCCCGGTGGTTCTTCGCATTCAAAAGAAGATTAAACAAGAATACAATCACGAAGACGATGAGTCGAAGCAAATTGTAATCTACGGAAAGAACGGGCATGCTGAAGTATTGGGATTGGTGGGACAGACTACCGGAAATGCTATTGTCATTGAGAGTCTGGAAGAAGCGAAACAACTCGACCTGAACAAAAGCATACGTCTGTATTCGCAAACCACTAAATCATTGGATGAATTTCAGCAGATTGTCAGCTATATTAAAGAGCACATTTCACCGGATGTTACTTTTGAGTACCACGACACAATATGCAGACAGGTAGTCAATCGGTTTCCCCATATCCGTGAATTCGCAGCATCGCATGACTTAATTTTCTTTGTCAGTGGCAAGAAAAGTTCTAACGGGAAAATGCTTTATGGTGAATGCAAGAACATTAATCCCAATTCATACCTAATTTACAGCGAAGAAGATATTGACTATAATCTGATTAAAGGAGTTTCATCCATTGGAATCTGTGGTGCAACATCCACTCCTAAATGGTTGATGGAAAAAATATCAGATTCAATAAAATCACATCTTTGAAACGCCGAATTAACGTTAATTATTAGAGCTCCCCTTACAAATTTGCTATCTTTGCGACAATTATTAAGACTAAAACAATAGGTTGTTATGGCAAATATTAAGTGTATAGGTATTTTAACATCCGGAGGAGATGCACCGGGAATGAATGCAGCCATCCGCGCGGTAACACGCGCAGCTATCTATAACGGACTTGGGGTAAAAGGAATATATCGGGGTTATAAAGGATTGGTTACAGGTGAAATCAGCGAATTCAGAAGCCAAAATGTAAGTAACATCATCCAATTGGGAGGTACTATTCTGAAAACTGCCCGCTGCAAGGAGTTCATGACACCGGAAGGACGTCAGATTGCATACGATAACATGAAGAAAGAAGGCATTGATGCCTTGGTTATTATAGGAGGAGACGGTTCGCTAACAGGTGCCCGTATCTTCGCTGAAGAATTTGATGTACCCTGCATTGGTTTGCCGGGAACCATAGATAATGATTTGTATGGGACGGACACTACCATTGGATATGATACGGCTCTGAATACGATTCTTGAAGCTGTTGATAAGATTCGTGATACGGCAACTTCCCACGAGCGTTTATTCTTCGTAGAAGTCATGGGCCGGGATGCCGGTTTCTTAGCTTTAAACGGCGCTATTGCTTCCGGTGCCGAAGCAGCTATCATTCCGGAATTGGATACGGAAGTAGACCAATTGGAAGAATTCATTAAGAATGGTTTCCGCAAATCGAAAAATAGTAGTATTGTAATAGTAGCCGAAAGTGGCCTAACCGGAGGCGCAATGCACTATGCCGATCGTGTAAAAAACGAATATCCGGAATATGATGTACGTGTAACAATATTGGGACATGTTCAGCGTGGAGGAAGCCCTACAGCACACGATCGTATCTTGGCAAGTCGCCTTGGAGCTGCTGCAATAGATGCCATAATGGAGGGACAACGCAACGTCATGATCGGAATTGAAAATGACGAAGTGGTATATGTACCTTTTACCAAAGCAATCAAAAACAATAAGCCTATCAAGTTGGAATTGGTTAACGTTCTTCGTGAACTGTCTATCTAAGTAAGGAGCCCGTTGAGAAAATACCATTTAGCGGATTTTCAGAACAATAAATATAAATAAAAAAGACTACCTGTATAAGGTAGTCTTTTTTTATCTTATGGAAAATTAGAAGCCGGATTTGCTAATATGAAAAGTCGGCTTCTGAGTATGAAGGATATATCATCTCTTTTTCAACGGGATATATGGGACTTCATCCAACACATTTTTATAGGCAGGACGGATAATACGTTTGCCTTCAAAGTTCAACTCTTCATTACGATGAGCACACCATCCCACAATACGTGCCATTGCAAATAACGGAGTATATATTTCTTGAGGTAAGCCAATCATTTCATAAACAAAACCGGAATAAAAGTCCACATTGCTCGAAACGGTTTTCCCGTTATTCTTAATCCGACCAAAAGTCTCTATTGCTCTTTCTTCTAGTAATTCAAGGAATGCAAACTCCTCCTTACGGCCTTTCTCCTTAGCTAAATCACGAGCCAACTCTTTCAAGAGAACGGCACGCGGGTCGGAAATGGTATATACAGCGTGTCCGATACCATAGATCAATCCACTCTTATTATAGACTTCCTTATTCAACATACGGGTGAAATAAGTATCGATTTCCTCCACACTTGTCCAGTCTTGTATATTCTCCTTTAGATGATGGAACATGTCCGCAACCTGAATATTGGCACCTCCATGTAACGGACCTTTCAACGAACCAATACCGGCAGCTATGGAAGAGTATGTGTCCGTCCCTGTAGAAGAAGTGACCCGGACTGTAAACGTTGAGTTATTACCACCTCCGTGCTCCGCCTGCAATACGAGTAATAAGTCGAGAGTCCTGGCATCAAGTTCCGTATAGTCACGCTTCAACATGTGAAGGAAGTTCTGGGCAATGGAAAGCTTTTCTTGTGGATTACGGATATGCAATGAACGTCCAAATGTAGCATGACGAAGCATATTGTAAGCATAAGCTATAATCGTAGGGAACTTGGAGATCAAATCAATACTTTGTCGCATAAGATTATCACGCGAAGTATCATCGGCAGCAGGATCAAAACGATACATCTCAAGCACGCTACGAGCCAGAATATTCATAATATCATTTCCCTCAAGCTCAATAATATTCATCTTTGTTTTTTGCTCCAAAGGCATATTATCATAAATGAGCTCGGAAAATGAAGCCAATTCTTCCTTGTCAGGCAGATTGCCGGAAAGTAACAAATAAGCGACTTCTTCAAAACCAAACCGTTTTTCTTTAATCATGGCATGTACGATATCCTCAACATCATATCCGCGATAGAATAATTTTCCGGGAATAGGTTTCAGACCTCCACCAGGAATCCGTTCATAACCCACTACATTACCAATACGGGTAAGTCCGACTAATACACCGGTTCCGTCCTCATTTCTCAAGCCACGCTTCACATCGAATTTCGAAAACAACTCCGTATCTATTCTGACAGCCTCTTTCATCGACTCCGATAACTTATAAACCAAATATTCCTTTTTCATATTCATTACGTTTTAATCATTAATTTGTTATTCTATTCTCTTTACGATTTCTCTCGTAAAAGCAGAAGTGGATAAAGATACACCTCCGGGCATGAAGCGGGCAAGATCAGCGGTAGCGCGCGATTCTAGAAAACTCTTTTCCAAAGCATTGTCTATTAAGCCGGCAGCTTCTTTCCACCCTAAATATTCAAGCATCATCACTGCCGAAAGGACAATGGAGCAAGGGTTCACAATGTCATTTCCTGCAATATCCGGCGCAGTGCCATGTGTTGCTTCGAATATGGCATGCCCCGAATGATAATTAATATTTGCTCCGGGAGCAATGCCGATTCCACCCACCATGGCAGCCAACTGATCGGAGACGTAATCACCATTTAAATTAAGTGTAGCTATCACGGAATATTTTTCCGGTGTGAGTAATGTATTCTGAAGAAAAGCGTCTGCAATACAATCTTTTATCACCAACTTACCTGTTGCCAGTTCGTCAGCAAACTCGCGTTGCGCCAATTCATATCCCCACTTCTTAAAACCACCTTCAGTAAATTTCATAATATTTCCCTTATGGACCAAAGTCACGGAAGGCAGACCATGATCAAGGGCATATTGGCAAGCTGCACGGACAAGACGTTCGGTGCCTTCTTTGGAAACAGGTTTCACTCCAAACGAAGAAGTTTCGGGAAAACGTACCTTGGTAACTTTCATTTCTGTTTCCAGGAAATGATAGAATTTTTCCGCTTCAGGTGTACCGGCTTCCCACTCAATACCGGCATAAATATCTTCGGTATTCTCGCGGAACACACACATGTTTACTTTTTCCGGTTCGCGAACAGGCGAATGGACACCTCTGTACCAACGGACAGGACGTAGGCAAACAAAAAGGTCGAGTGTCTGTCGGAGTGCAACGTTCAAAGAACGAATTCCTCCCCCCACAGGAGTCGTCAGCGGGCCTTTAATCCCGACTAGATATTCTTTGAAAGCTGCCATTGTCTCGTCAGGCAACCATGCCCCCGTCTTCCTGAAGGCGCGCTCACCTGCCAGGACTTCTTTCCACTCAATATGCCTCACGCTTCCGTAAGCTTTACGGACTGCCGCATCTACAATAGCCTGCATTGAAGGGGTCACCTCAGCTCCCACTCCGTCGCCGGTTATAAAAGGTACAGTAGGCACATCAGGTACTAACAGTGTACCATCAGTTTGTTTTGTAATTTTGCTCATCTTCTTTTTATCTTGCATTTAACGCAGAGCCGGCACGAAACCAACCAATCTGCTGTTTGTTATAGGTATGTTGTACGTTAAAACGGTCTTCTGTACCGTCCTCATGATAAAGAATAACCTCCATATTACGTTCCGGGGCAAACTCTTTCAACCCGACAACCGAAATCAAATCATGTTCCCTTATTTTATCATAATCATTTTTATCGGCAAAAGTCAACGCAAGCATACCCTGCTTCTTCAAATTTGTTTCATGGATACGTGCAAAGCTTTTAGCCAAGATGACGCGAACATTCAGGAAGCGCGGTTCCATAGCAGCATGTTCGCGACTGGAACCCTCACCATAATTTTCCTCGGCTACTACTATCGAAGCCAATCCCTCCGATTTATACTGTTTTGCAGTACCCGACACCGTATCATAGTTACCGGTCATACGATTCCACACGTTATTAGACTCTCCATTAAAAGCATTGATTGCTCCCATTAGCATGTTATCTGAAATATTTTCCAGATGGCCACGGAAACGAAGCCATGACCCTGCCATTGAAATGTGGTCGGTAGTGCACTTGCCCTTTGTCTTAATGAGAAGAGGCATCTTAATCAAATCGTTGCCATCCCATGCCGGAAAAGGGCTTAACAATTGAAGTCGCTGGGAAGCGGGATTGACTATAATCTCAGCTTCTACTTGCTTGGGGGCGATGTAGCCTTGCTTTCCATCGACGAAATCTCTTAATGGAAGTTCTTCACCCACCGGTGCATCCAGCCTGACTTGCTCACCTTTCTTGTTTGTCAAAGTATCGGTCAACGGATTAAAGCAAAGATCTCCGGCTATCGTCAAAGCCATGGTCAATTCGGGAGAAGCGACAAAAGCATGGGTATTCGGATTGCCATCAGCGCGCTTTGCAAAATTACGGTTGAATGAAGTCACAATTGAATTCTTACGCATAGGATCGTCGGTATGCCTCTTCCATTGCCCGATACACGGGCCGCAGGCATTCGCCATAATTACGGCACCTATATTTTTAAAGACACTGATCATGCCATCTCTTTCGGCAGTAGCCCGAATGCGTTCAGAACCCGGATTGACAATCAAAGGAGAAGCAACCTTGAGTTCTTTTTCGGCTACTTGTTTCGCCAAAGAAGCAACGCGACTTAAATCTTGATAAGAGGAGTTGGTGCATGAACCTATTAACCCGACTTCCATTTTTTGCGGATAGCCGTTTGCTTTCACTTTAGCGGCAAACTCCGATATCGGCGTAGCGGCATCGGGGGTAAAAGGGCCGTTTATATAAGGTTCAAGAGTCGATAAGTCTATCTCTATAATTCTATCATAATATTTTTCAGGACTTGCAAGCACTTCATCATCAGCACGAAGATCGGTAGCAATAGATTCCGCCAGCAGAGCGATTTCTTCTCTTTCGGTAACCTTTAGATAGGTAGCCATTTTAGCATCAAAAGGAAATAAAGAAGTGGTAGCTCCCACTTCCGCTCCCATGTTACATATAGTGGCTTTTCCGGTAGCCGATAAAGAAGCTACTCCCGATCCAAAATATTCTATAATGGAGTTTGTTGCTCCTTTCACGGTAAGTATACCGGCCAATTTCAAAATCACATCTTTGGGTGCCGCCCAATTATTCAGGCTACCGGTAAGACGTACACCTATAATCTTAGGCATTTTAAGTTCCCATTCCATCCCGGTCATCACATCGACTGCATCCGCACCGCCAACACCGATGGCGATCATTCCCAAACCTCCTGCATTAGGAGTATGTGAATCAGTGCCCACCATCATTCCACCCGGGAAAGCATAGTTTTCCAGTACCACTTGATGAATAATACCCGCTCCCGGTTGCCAGAACCCGATGCCATAGCGTGAAGAAACATCACGCAAGAAACCATAAACTTCTTCATTGGTCTGATTAGCAACTGCGATATCATCATCAGCTCCTCTATGAGCCTGTATCAGATGATCACAATGAACCGTTGAAGGAACCGCTACACGGTCTCTTCCCGAATTCATAAATTGAAGTAACGCCATTTGAGCTGTAGCGTCCTGCATGGCTACCCTGTCCGGTCGGAAATTCACATAATCTTCGCCGCGTTTATAGTCATTGATTTCACCCCCATTGTACAGATGCACATACAATATTTTTTCCGTCAAGGTCAACGGACGCTGTAATACTGTTCGAACGTGTTCTATTTTCTCCTTGTAACTTACATAAAATGCATTAAGCATTGAAACATCGTATATCATACCACTTTTATATTGAAATATTTACGATTGAAAAGATAACAAAAGTATATTATAAACAAGCAAAAAGCTTATTAGTTTAACATATTACCGAATTTCTTCTCTCAAAATGGAAGATTCACTACCTTTGCAGATATGATAGAAGCAGAACAAAACAACCCTACGATACATATCCGGCAGCAACTCACTTTACTGCGTATGGAATATGAATACGAGAAAGAAGAATTTAAGCGCCAATCGGAAGTAATGGGAATAACCCGTAAACTGAAGCGGGGAATATGTTGGTATCCCATCAAGATAGGACGGAGTTTTTATAATTCGCTCAATCAACTGACCCTCGAGATCACCCGCAATGAAGATATTGACATTGAACATAATTTTGAATTCGGGCGACCGATATGTTTTTTCCGTGAAGCGGCTAATGGACAAATCACTTATTATAACTTCGTAGCCACAGTGAGCTATGCCGATGAGCAAAGAATGGCAATCATCATGCCGGACATCAAGAGCATAACCGACCTTCAAACCGGTGAAAAGATTGGCGTACAACTTTATTTTGATGAAACCTCTTATCGGACCATGTTCGAAGCTTTGGCTGACGTGGAGCAAGCAAGCGGAAACAGGCTGGCCGAACTGCGCGATATTCTGTTGGGTACATTAAAACCTGAGTTTAGAGAACTCTATCCCGTACGCTTCCCGTGGCTGAATACGGCACAAGAAAAAGCTGTTAACAAAGTTCTTTATGCTAAGGATGTGGCAATAGTCCATGGCCCTCCGGGAACAGGAAAGACAACGACTCTTGTTGAAGCCATTTATGAAACGCTTCACCGCGAACCGCAAGTAATGGTTTGCGCACAAAGTAATACGGCAGTCGACTGGATTTGTGAAAAGCTGGTGGACAGAGGGGTTAATATTTTACGCATCGGCAATCCGACAAGAGTAAACGACAAAATGTTATCCTTCACTTATGAGCGTCGATTTGAGAACCATCCTTCATACACCGAACTTTGGGGAATACGTAAAGAGATACGTGCCATACAAGGACGTTTACGAAATTCCAGATATGAAGAGCGCGAAGGAGTACGCAATCGACTGAATAATTTACGCGAACGTGCAACCCAGCTGGAAATACAAATCAATGCGGACTTATTTGATAATGCACACATCATAGCTTCCACATTGGTGAGTAGCAATCACCATTTACTCAATGGCAAGCATTTCAACACACTCTTTATTGATGAAGCGGCACAAGCATTGGAAGCGGCTTGTTGGGTGGCTATCCGTAAAGCCAATCGGGTGATTCTTGCAGGCGATCATTGCCAGCTACCGGCAACCGTGAAATGTTACGAAGCTGCCCGAGGAGGATTGGAACAGACATTAATGGAAAAGGTAGCGAAGTCAAAGCCTTCTGTAGTATCGCTATTGAAACTCCAATACAGAATGAATGAAGCCATTATGAAGTTTCCTTCACAATGGTTTTATAATAACGAGCTTCAGGCAGCGCCCGAAGTTAGCCATCGCGGTATCCTCGACTGGGACACACCGATCCGCTGGATAGACACTTCAGAGATGGATTTCAAAGAAGAGTTTACCGGCGAGTCATTCGGGCGTATCAATCGTGAAGAAGCCGACCTCTTATTGGAAGAGCTTAAACGATATATTGAGCGGATTGGAGCCAAGCGTATACTTGATGAGCAGATTGATTTTGGATTGATTTCTCCTTATAAAGCACAAGTGCAATACCTTAGGAGTAAAATAAAGTCGGCATCATTCTTCCGTCCTTATCGCAACTTGTTAACCGTCCATACGGTAGACGGTTTTCAAGGGCAAGAACGTGATGTGATATTTATCAGTCTCGTCCGGGCAAATGATGAAGGGCAAATCGGATTTCTACACGATCTACGACGAATGAATGTCGCCATAACCCGTGCCAGAATGAAGCTCGTAATCCTCGGTGATGCCAAGACCCTGGGGCGACATCCCTTCTATCGCAAATTGTTGGAATACATTACGAATATTGATCAATAAAGAGAATATTATTACTCTAGAAAACTTTTCTAAAAAAATAAACATATTAGCTATTCATATTCGGATATTTTTATACATTTGCGATGTATATAAAATATGCTGCGTATGAATATATATACTCATAAAAAAGCATTATTATACTTCATATCAACTAACAAATGTCATAATTGAATAATCTTTTTTTTAAAGAAATAGTATGAAGATTTGTCCTCAATGTAATGAAGAAGTAGAAGATAGCTTTGAAATCTGCTGGAATTGCAACTATAGCTTTACCGAGAACCGGGTCATTGAGCCTGAAGAAATGCCATTTGGAAACAGAAGTTTAGAGTGCACACATTGTCACGTAAAACTGGTATTCTCTGGCAATTATAAATTTCACGAAGGAACCAGGCTTGGTGTCCTCGGTAATATATTTGAAGCATTTGTAAACAGAGAGAGTTTTGACATTTATGTTTGTCCCAAATGCGGTAAAGTCGAATTTTACACCCCCCTGGAAGAATGAAAAAGAACGATAAAATATTAGCAGGTATATTGCTGATTCTATTAGCAATAGTGTTATTAAGTTTCCAACTAGTCTTTCTGTATGGAACAACCCAACCACCCCATGAAGGTGAAGATTTGGGTTATTGGCGACTTCGTGTACTTTTGCACTTTTTTACTTTCGTTGTTCTTTCGGACTACATCATATTACAAGTAAGAGCTCTCCTTCCTGCTCTTCCGATCTTTAAAGCCTGTCAAAATAAACTCTGGATAAAAATTCCGCTTCTTGTTTCCAGATTCGCTTTCCTGATTATTGCTTGTGGTTCATTGGGTATACAATTGTATTTCCTTATTAAAGCATTGGGAGATGGGCGTGGTGATATAGACTTTTGGATTGTTGCCGCTACCATTGTTCTTAACTTTTGGGTATGCAAGTACTTCTTCAAAAAGATTGTGTATACCTTTATTAAGAAAGAAGAATCTGAAGATGAGTAAATGATTTTTGAAGTACTTTTACTTTTAGAAAGCCCGTTTTTGCTCTATTTTTAGCTTTCCAACAGATTTTGTCAATTTATAAATACCAGATAAATTTGCGACAAAAGGCTCACCTTCTATCACCATTTTACCAGGATGATATATTGCTGCCCAATAACATTCGGTAAGCGGAAGATAAACGATTTGAGCTATATCGTCATTCTGCACAACTCTCACATTCTTTATGTCAAAACTGCTTACACTATCACGCTTCGAAGCAGGAAGTACAATGTATAGGTAGCTCCCATGCTGTGGCTGTATACCGTGGCGTAGATGTATAGAAACAGTTTCTCCAGTGACAACAGCAGGAGTATACATCTTCATGAAGTCTGCCCACTGCCCTGTGCGCTCCCCTGCCTCAGCCACGCAAGTGTCTGCATTCAAAACAATATAGCCGATATGATTGTGATAGAAGCGGAGATCACTATCATGCAATTTGGCCTCGCTTACAGGTAACCACTCACGTTTGTTCCATAAAAAAAGATCTCCTTTTTTGAGGCATTGCTCTATAGAAGTGGTTACGGGAAGGGACTTATTTGTCGAGATGCCTGCTCCCATGCAAATGACGAAGTCGTCTGTAAAGACCCATGCTTTGTAAGCCTTTAAGCTATCGCGATTCAATTCCATAGCCGCCATTCCATGGTATCCATCACTTAGTCCCCCGACTTTGTCAGTGTGGTTTCCTGAATGGGTGCGACTGATATCAGGAAGTGGGGCTTTGTCTTCGTAAGCTGTAACTCCCGGTATTTTTCTCCAATCCCAAAACGGAAAGATATTCAAATATTCATCGCCCTGCGTATAATAATACGTAGCTCCATCTCCCAGATAATATCCCTTTAGATTGTCCTCGTTCACCAGTTCAGTACCTATCACCCTATTCGATGACATTCTTACGGAAGCCATCCAATGAGCCGCACGATGCACCGTATAGTCGGAATTGTCAAAATGCTTGTGACCAACCAATGTATTGGCATCTTTGGGAAATTTTTCTTTTACATCAAGCTCGGCGGCTGCAAGAGCCAATCCGTACGCTTTGTGCAGTTGTGCATTATGGAATAGTTGTCTGCCCAATGCATTCATATCCATGTAGCGATTCCAAATTGTCCATCGATAACCTTTGTTGATAAGTGAGGAAAGAATATTCATTTGTTGACGGTCAAACGCATAAACTGTACCTTGAAATAGACTATAAAAGAAGCTCATACTTGTAACGAACGACAGTCCGTAGTTGCCAAACTGTAATTGCGCCCCATGTTGATGATAACTCCAGTCATTTTTAATACCTTCTTCACGTCCCAGCACTATTTCAGATGCAATTGTATCGCGAGCCGACTTAACTTGTTGTTCATCATTTTTCAGAAGGGCACATATAAGAACGTTGCCCGCCAACCAAACTTTATTCTGCCCGGTCATACCAAAACGTGAGGCTTGCATCACTCCAATAGCAGATAATTTTTCTTCCCGAGTCAATTGATTTTCCAAAAGGATAAAAGCTGCTCCCAATATTTTGGGAATGCCTATCTGATTGTACCACCAGTTACGACATTGAAGTTTGGCACTAAACCAATAGTGCAAGGCCCTATGAATGCTATTCATTACTTCAGCCGAATGATAGTAACGTGTATCTCGTGTGTAATATAGTTTCGATAGTTCCAATATACGTTCGGCATGCTTTGTAGGCTCCCATCCCGAACGTTTGTTATCTTGATAGTTAATATCCGTCCACATGCCTTTTTCATTCAGCGCAGAGAGATAAAACGCCATTTTATCCAAATCAAATGGATAGCGTTGCTGCAGATCTGCAACCACATTGTCTGAAACTTCCGTTTCGGGTTCAATTCGCCTTAAGTCTTCCGACAATGTGTCATTTTTATACGCGTAGGTAAGTAGCATGTTCTTATAATTCTCTTTCAGTCGAGTGAGCTGTTGGGGACCTCCGGCTTTACAAACCGCTGTGTTTAAAACAAGTAGGCAGACACTCAAAGAAATAGCCTTTATGGCAGTATTCATCTATTCGAATTTTTATTAAGTAAGATCAGCTAAAAGTAATATAAAGTTTTTAATGAACAAAATGTGACTGTAAAACCATAAATATAACACCTTTCAAATCTATTCCTATTTTCATAAATCGAAGAAAAATGATTCAATCCTTTCTTTTTCTATCGCTCTATCCCGATCTTATTTTTTCACAGCTTTAGCTCACCCAATTATGACAACTTTTTTCGATTCTTCCGTCTGTTCCAGCTTTATCAACCCGGCATCTTTAATAGAGACCACTTGAGGATAATAACCTATAGATACTACTATAAGAAGAGCATTAGGATTTGTTGTGTAAATGGAAAAAGTTCCATCCTTCTTTGCCACCGTTCCTACAGATTCGTCCCCCTTTATATAGACGGTTGTTCCCCATAGCTCATCTCCGTTTTCTCGGTCTACGATTTTGCCTTTTATCAGAAAAGGCTTAGATTCTTTCTTTTGAATCACTCTTGAGTTTTGTTCTATCTTCTTTTCATAAATAACCACCGAAGAATAGACAATGGCATAGCTATAATCTGTGCTTGCAAGTAATGTATTAAGAATTTGTGATATAGTCTTATTCTCAAAAGATTGGTTTACTTTTGTATGCTTGTTAGTAATATTGTCTTGGAAAACAAAACGATATCCACTTTCTTTTGCAAGCTGAACGAGAGCAGAATCCAAGGGTTGTTCTACAAACTTAATTGTGAATTGTGATTCTCCCTGACGATCATCTGCTTTTGTCTGAATAGAACAAAAGAAGAAACAACAAAAAAGGAATATAATTTTATTCATAATCATTTATTATATGATTTAACCTATACTTCCTTTTATAAAATATCCGTTGGCACTCTTATTCCCTAAGTCAACTGTTCTGATTAAATATGGAATTCCTGAGAGAGGTAAAAATGAACCTCATTATCACAATCTATAATAACAATTATTGGCTAGTTTCCGCATTCTCAGTCGAACCAGAAAATTGAATAAGATCAATATAAGATTTAACTGTATTTTTCTCACCTTTTCATAATCAACAAAAGTATATAACAGACTTACAAATCAAAGAAATAAATTCAACTTTCACAAATATTATTGTAATAAATTGATTCCCATTATAAGTTACATTTGTTCCCAAGTTTAGAAGTGAGCATTCTGATATAGAGAGATTGTTATTTCCCACTTAAGAAATGGTAGTTTCCTGCTAAGGAAATTAATGTTCCTCTATTAGGAAATTTGCATTTCCTAATAGAGGAACAAACTGTAATATAAGAAGAGAAGAAGAATTGTCAGGTAAGACAAGAAAGTGTAATCCTATTGTTAAGGGGAGAATAAGCTTAATCTTCCCAATTATAACCGTCTACATAATCGTCAAAATAATCATCGAGTTGAAGACCCGATTCTTGGGCCAGTCGGACGATAAATTGCTGATCAGCAGGTTTAATTAGCAAATCTCCTTTACGAACAAGATAGTAATTCTTACGCCCAAAATGCAAAATAAGTCGCCAACGGAATGTTCCGGCAACACCAACGGTCAAAGCATTTAGTGTATGTATAAAACCTTTAGCATAGCGTATTTTCTCCACCGAACGGAAATATTCACAACGATCCTTCATGGAAGCCAGTTTGTTGGGAGTCAGAGTGGGTAAAAAAGGTATTTTACGGGAGCATGCTCTAAAGCAATATGACGCAAACAAACGGAAGCCTTGGGACAAGTATTGGCTGCGCATACACCAAAACTATAAGGTACTTCCGAGAAATCAAAAGTCTCCATTTTGTATTATTTTATAACTATCTGTAAAGGTAAGCAGAATAAATAAGAAAAAGGATAAATTATTTATAGTTTAAGATTGAATATCTCTGGAATTATTGCAACTTACTTATTTACCATTAGACTAAGCTAGAAGAATGCTTGCCATATACGCCTAAAATGAGAAGAATTGAATGAAAAAACGACTGTTTTTAAGGATAAAATCGCACGGTAATTTCTTACTTACACCCTACAAAAAGACACATATAAACTTGTATATCAGAATATTATCCTCAAAAACAAGCGGTGCAATTAAATTTAATTACACCCTGCTGTTTCGCTCAATTGCACCCGTGTATCATGCTATATATTAAGCTGTTAGCATCATTGGTGCAAGCAGTGCAATTAAAAACAGGAAGAAAACTCTAGGGGGGAGAGTGTGAATTATCGCATTATGATGAAGGAAACAACTAAAACGGAGATATTCTCGAAAGAAATATGTGATAATAAAATAAAGGCAGTATGAAAAAAATTAGGGGTATTACACAATACCCCTAATTTATATCCTAATCCAGTTTCTGTAAAAACTAACAGAGAAAATTATTAGCTATTCTCAGGGCGGAGCTTACGGACCACCGCACCAGCCTGCCACATTTCGCTTTCACGCAATGCTTTTAATTCTGCATTAAGTTTTTCACGATAATCAGGCTGAGAGTTAGAGTCAATGGAACGCTGAGCTTCATGTCCTTGCTTAACTTCGCTATATAATTTCTCAAATACCGGTTTGGTAGCATCGTGGAACGGACCCATCCAGTCGAGTGCACCACGTTGAGCTGTTGTTGAACAGTTAGCATACATCCAGTCCATACCATTCTTAGCAAACAACGGCATTAATGATTGGGTTAATTCCTCAACCGTTTCATTGAATGCTTCAGAAGGAGTGTGCCCATTCTCACGTAAAGTTTCGTATTGCGCTAAAAGTAAGCCCTGAATAGCCCCCATCAAAGTACCGCGTTCACCTGTCAAATCGGAATATACTTCTTTCTTGAATGTAGTTTCAAACAGATATCCGGAACCAACACCAATACCCAAAGCAACAACACGATCCCAAGCTTTGCCGGTAGCATCCTGGAAAATTGCAAATGAAGAATTCAAGCCACGACCTTCGAGGAACATAGTACGCAATGAGGTGCCTGAACCTTTAGGAGCAATCAATATAACATCCACATCAGCAGGAGGAACGATTCCTGTACGATCTTTATAAGTAATAGCAAAACCATGAGAGAAGTATAATGCCTTACCCGGAGCCAGATGTTTCTTTATTGCAGGCCAGCATTCAATCTGAGCAGCGTCAGAAAGCAATACCTGAATGATTGTAGCTTTTTCACAAGCTTCTTCTATGCCAAATAATGTCTCGCCAGGAACCCAGCCGTCTGCCACTGCTTTATCAAAAGTCTTACCCGGACGTTGACCTACGATTACATTAAATCCATTGTCACGTAAGTTCAGTGATTGTCCAGGACCTTGAACGCCATAGCCAATTACTGCAATAACTTCGTCTTTCAATACTTCACGAGCTTTCTCCAAAGGAAATTCTTCGCGGGTTACCACATTTTCGACAACACCGCCAAAATTCATCTGTGCCATTTTTTACTTTGTTTTTAATTGGCTGCCTTATACAGCCTGTTATTACTAAATATTATTATCAAATATCACTTTCGAACGACAAACCACTTCATTGCCATTCTTTCTAACCTCTACCTCGTAAATCCCCTCGTCCGTTTCATCTCTGTAAAATGAAAGCTCATCACCATAATAGCTTTCAGCCACATAAGCCATCTCAAAACGGCTTATGCGTTTTTCTTTATAAAATGAAAGTGGAAAGAGATCGAGTATATGTTCGATATAACGCACACTGTTGAAATGTCCGTTAATGTCTATATCACTATATTTGGCTTCAATTTTACCTACAGGCTCAGTCGCGCTTACTTTTATGCGCGATGGCTTTTCAATGGGACAAGGCTCATCTTTGCAAATATAATCGGTGATGCCTCCACCATGTAAAGCCAATAGATCAGCCGGTTTACGAGTGGATAGATTGATCATTGCCCAAACAGAACGGGCGTATCCTATCTTTTTGCCGTCTTTGCCCATAATGGCAAAATTACGATCGGTAAACAACCGATAGACATTTTCCACCCATGTGCTAATGTTGAATTCTTCATATTGATAAGGCATTTCATTCAAATCAATAGCCAGACGTGAAAGTACCCAGGTATAATTATCCTCATTAAGTGTTGCGATACCAAATCCACGCTCGGTGGCATGAAACCCGGCACAATTGAGTAAGTGATTGCCCAAAACCCCCATAGTCAGCCGACCCGTAAAATCAACATGAAACGGTTCTGCGACAAAATTATAGACTCCTATCTTGTTTTCTTCACTCATGCTTCTTCCTGCTGCTTACTTTGAAAATATTTGGCTTCACGGTCGGCGAGATATTCATTAACGCGCTCAAAGCAGCTGGTGGTTATTGCAACCCGACCGGAGCGGACAAACTGCAACACACAACCCATCTCACGCAATTCTTCATATAAAGAGGTAATATCTTCACTAATTCCATTTTTTTCCACTATAGCGAAAACTGGATTTACTTCGACAATACGAGCATTATATTTTCTGATCACTTTTGAAGCTTCGGGAGCTTGTTCCAAAGCCGGAGTAGCCAACTTATACAATGCTATTTCATGCTGATAGATTTCATCATCCGTAAAATAGTGTGCTTGCAACACATCTATTTTCTTCGCAATTTGTGTGGTTATTTTTTCTATGGTGTCTTTATCCGTCCACGTCGTAATGGTGTACTTATGTACCCCTTTGATGGAAGAAGCCGAAACGTTCAGGCTCTCAATATTGATTTGCCGCCTTGTAAAGACAGCTGTCACCTGATTGAGTAATCCGGCAAAGTTTTCCGAGTGAACAATGATTGTATATAATGTCTTATCCATATCTATGTATAAAATTAAGAGTAATGAATATTCAAAAGTACTAACATTCCAAAAGCATCTGATTCACAGAACCTCCCGGAGGAGTCATTGGCAATACATTTCCTTCTTCCATCACGCAAACTTCGAGCAAGAATGGACCGTCCGTTTCAATCATATCCTGTACCGCTCTCTGCAACTGATCACGTGAGGTTACCCGACATGAGGGGATATCGTATGCACCTGCAACTTTCAGATAATCGGGATTAGCCATGGGTGTAAACGAATAGCGACCATTGAAAAACATCGCCTGCCATTGACGCACATTACCAAGATAGTTATTATTTAATACGATGATCTTAACCGGAGCACGCTGTTCCATTATCGTTCCGAGTTCCTGAATACACATTTGCAATCCACCATCACCCATAAATGCACATACTGTACGGTCAGGGCGACCAAAAGCGGCTCCAATAGCTGCAGGAAGGCAAAAGCCCATTGTACCAAAACCACCGGAGGTGATAATGCTGCGGTCTTTGCTATACTTAAAATAACGTGCAGCTATCATCTGATTCTGCCCCACATCCGTAACCAGTATACCTTCATGGTTCGTTGCATTGCTCACTGCACGTACAACTTCCCCCATAGTCAGTTCTTTTCCCAAAGGATACAATTCAGGACGGATAACTTTCTCTTCTTCAACTTTCTCATAAGTCAAGAAGCTGTCAATCCATTCCTTATGCTTAGCAGGCTTCAGCAATTCAGTCACTGCCTTGAGAGTATCTTTACAATCACCAAGCACAGCGATATCCGCTTTCACATTTTTATTAACTTCAGCCGGATCAATATCAAAATGAATAATCTTGGCTTGTTTAGCGTAAGTATCAAGCTTCCCGGTCACACGGTCATCAAAGCGCATTCCGACAGAGATCAAAAGATCGCATTTGTTGGTATTGACATTCGGTCCCAAATTACCATGCATACCCAACATTCCCTTATTCAGGGGATGCTCGGTGGGAAGCGCAGAGAGTCCTAATAGAGTACAGCCTGCAGGCATATCGGCTTTCTCGAGAAATGTCTTAAGTTCCTCTTGAGCATTGCCCAATTCCACGCCCTGTCCAACCAGTACCAACGGACGTTCGGCTTTATTGATAAGATCTGCCGCTTGAGCCACAACTTCTTGATCCACTTCGGGAACCGGCATATAACTGCGGATATAATCAACGACAACCGGAACGTAGTCTGTCTTTTCGACTTGTGCATTCTTAGCAAAGTCGAGAACAACAGGTCCGGGACGTCCACTCTTGGCGATATAGAAAGCACGAGCCACAGCCCATGCCACATCTTCCGCTCTTCTAATCTGATAACTCCATTTCGTAATAGGTTGGGTTATACCGAGTAAATCGACTTCCTGAAAAGCATCTGTACCTAAGAAAGCTTTGCCTACCTGCCCTGCAATAACGACAATAGGAGTACTGTCAATCATAGCATCGGCAATACCGGTCACCGTATTTGTAGCACCTGGTCCACTCGTTACCAAGCAGACACCTACTCTGCCCGAAGCCCGTGCATAACCTTGAGCTGCATGAGCTGCACCCTGTTCATGGCGCACCAAAATATGGTTCAATGTTCCAGTATGATCAAATAAAGCATCGTATGATGGCATAATAGCGCCTCCGGGATAACCGAATATTGTTTCTACTCCTTCATGTTCAAGTGAGCGCATCAAGGCTTCGGCACCGGTTATCAAAGCGGTATCTTTTCCATCCGGTCTTACTCCCAGTCTATCTTGAAAAGAAGGGGCTATATTTTTCTTTATATTATGTGTCATATTCTTTTCTCTTTATTAGTGAGATCTTTACAAACTTCTAATCAATCAGTCTGACAGCTCCTTTATCAGCCGAACTAACCATGCTGGCGTATGCTTTCAGACTCTTTGAAACCTCACGTACGCGAGTTTTCGGGGTGAAAGGACGGCTGGAGAGTTCTTCATCGGTCAGACGTACATTTATCGACCGGTTCGGTATATCAATTTCAATAATATCACCATCTACTATCTTACCAATATTACCTCCGGCTGCAGCCTCAGGCGATATATGACCGATACTCAGTCCGGATGTACCGCCACTAAAGCGCCCATCGGTGATCAACGCACATTCTTTGCCCAAATGACGTGATTTAATATATGAGGTAGGATAAAGCATTTCCTGCATACCGGGTCCACCTTTAGGTCCTTCATGGGTAATAACCACCACATCACCGCTAACCACTTTTCCGCGAAGTATTCCATCACAAGCGGCTTCCTGGGAATCGAAGACCTTAGCAGGACCAACAAATTTCCAAATACTTTCATCCACGCCGGCTGTTTTCACCACGCAACCGTCCTGAGCAATGTTGCCTTTTAAGACAGCCAATCCGCCATCTTTACTATAAGCATGTTGCAGATCACGTATACATCCTTCAGCACGGTCGGTATCCAGCTCTTTGTAATATGTGTCCTGCGATCCGAGTACCAGGTTGAAGCGTCCGCCCGGAGCACTTTTATATTTCTGAATAGCCTCATCACACACGCCGGTTTCAGTAACGGCGTATTTGCCGATGGCTTCAGCTAAAGTCATTCCATCCACACGATAGACGGAAGTATCGACCAAGCCACCTTTTGCCAGTTCATTCATGATAGAAATGATACCACCTGCGCGGTTTACATCCTGGATATGGTATTTCTGTGTATTAGGAGCTACTTTACAAAGGCAAGGTGCTTTACGGGATAACAAGTCTATATCATCCATGGTAAAATCAGCCTCAGCTTCATGAGCCACTGCTAAAAGATGAAGCACGGTATTGGTTGATCCGCCCATTGCAATATCCAATGTCATGGCATTAAGAAAAGCCTGGCGGGTTGCTATGTTACGGGGTAATACCCGATCATCTCCATCGCGGTAATATTTATAAGCATTTTCAACGATCAATCGTGCAGCGTCTTTAAACAATTGAGCCCGATTGGCATGAGTTGCTACGATTGTTCCATTGCCGGGAAGAGCTAATCCGATAGCCTCATTGAGACAGTTCATGGAATTTGCGGTAAACATACCGGAGCAGCTTCCGCAAGTGGGACATGCATGTTGTTCTATATTAGCTACATCCTCATCGCTCACGCTGCTATCCGCCGATTTTATCATGGCATCGATCAAATCGAGGTGCTGACCATTCCATTCACCCGCTTCCATCGGACCACCCGACACAAAAACGGTGGGAATATTAAGCCTCATAGCCGCCATCAACATACCCGGAGTAATCTTGTCGCAGTTGCTAATGCAAACCATGGCATCAGCCTTATGAGCATTAACCATATACTCCACACAGTCAGCTATTATATCACGAGACGGTAATGAGTAAAGCATTCCATCATGCCCCATAGCTATTCCGTCGTCAATTGCTATCGTATTAAATTCAGCAGCAAAACATCCCATTTTCTCAATTTCAGCCTTTACCTGTTGACCGATCTCGTGCAAATGCACATGTCCGGGAACAAATTGAGTGAATGAATTGACTATGGCTATAATGGGTTTTCCTAACTGTTCTTTTTTCATACCGTTTGCTACCCATAACGCACGAGCTCCCGCCATACGGCGCCCCTGTGTACTGGAAGAACTACGTAACTGATGTTTCATATCAAAGTGTCTTTTAATAAAAAAACCTTTCCCACTATGTGAGAAAGGCTCATAAATTTATTTCATAACGTACGAATACATACACAACCTTTCTCACACTCTTGATGACACCACCACGACGCGAATAATATGCAGGACTGCTAGGTTAATAGATGTATGTAAATTCATAACTAAAATCTCTTAATCAATATCTTTTTGTTTCATTGAATCGTGCCGCAAAGGTAAGGGCTTTTTTATAAACACCAAACAAATCGAATAAAAAAAAGACAGAAAAATAAATAATCGTAAGAAAACAAGTGCTTAAAATCAGTTTTTATCACTAAAACAGCCTCTTATATTCTAATCATTATTTAATATAGCTTCACTCGACTGCAATACAACTTCTTGAAGAGGAAGAACATTTTTAAGTTTTTAATTGTTGTTTTAAAATCGATAATTCGACTAATACAGGATGAATTATCTATCTTTGCGGCTCTCCAAAGAGAAACAATATTGATTATTAACAAGAAAGACAAAAATGGGAACATTAGAAAACAAGTACATTACCGTAGCTTACAAGCTGTACTCTATAGAAAACGGGGAAAGAGATTTTGAGGAAGAAGCCACCCCTGAGCATCCCTTTCAATTCATTTCCGGTTTAGGACTCACATTAGAGTTATTCGAAAAAGAAGTGAAGCATTTACAAAAAGGTGATAAGTTTGATTTCACAATTGCTTGTGCCGACGCATACGGTGAATATGATGACGATCATGTAATCGAACTGCCAAAGCAAATTTTCGAAATAGACGGAAAGTTTGACAGTGAACGTATTGTTGAGGGTAATGTTATCCCCTTGATGACAGCCGAAGGTCAACGAATCAATGGTACTGTTTCTGAAGTAAAAACAGATGTTGTGGTTATGGATATGAATCATCCTCTTGCCGGATGTGATCTTAATTTCGTAGGCGAGATTGTAGAAAGTCGTGCTGCTACAAATGAAGAATTGGAAGAAATCGTTAAGTCCATGAGCGGCGGCGGATGTAGCTGTGGTTCGGATGGTTGCGGTTGTGGCGGCGGATGCGGAAGCCAAGATGGTGAAGACGAATGCGGATGTGGTAACAGCGGCGGATGTGGTTGTCACTAATCTAAAAGAATAGAACAAAGGCTGTATCAGAAAAGATTTCTTGCAATATCCTTATAACTGATAATTTTATTTCATAATAAGGAGTCTGCTTAGGAAAGGTTCTGATACAGTCTTTTCTTTTTATGCTTACCGACAGATCATTTTTTACCCGTCATAATATCAAGTACCAACTTATCTGTCTCATTCATACCTTCGGAGCCTATACGGGTTAAGTTCCGGATACTCTGATCAACATCCTCATCAATGATACCTTCCACTGAAGTGACGCAACGATTTTCCATTGCCATGATTGCAGACAGAACTGCTGTAGAAACGCCCGTTGTGACTTTCAGTGCACAACTTGGTTTTGCACCGTCACAAATCATCCCCGTAAGATTTGCAATCATATTTTTCACGGCATAAGCAATTTGCTGATATGTTCCACCCATTAGATAGGTGATTCCGCAACTCGAACCTGTAGCAGCTACGACACATCCACACAATGCCGACAACCGACCCAAGCTTTGCTTAATATAGATGACGGTGAGATGACTCATCATCAAGGCTCTAATCAAGGCTTCTTCCGATTTGCCACTTTCCTCTGCGTAGACTAAAACCGGTAAAGTAGCCGATATGCCCTGATTACCACTACCGGAATTACTCATTACCGGTATCATAGCTCCTGCCATACGGGCATCGCAAGCTCCGGAAGTATAAGATAAGATATGGGAGAAAATACTGTCACCAAGGATTTTTTGTTCGTAAGTACCTTTAAGCATTTTCCCCAAACCATGCCCGTAATCTCCCTTAAAGGAACTTTCTGCAGCAGCTTTATTCAAACGGGCAGCATCCAAAATAAAACGGATTTCATTAAGCGGAGCAGTCACGGCAAAATCATAAACCTTGCGTAGGTTTAGATCGAGTTGGGTTGAGCTGCAGCTACCAATACGTTCACACTTTTTATCTAAAAGTATTTCAGTGTTACGTTTCAAATAAACTAATGAGGTATGACCTCCTGCAATCACAGCAACGGCATTATCATCACCACTCTTGCAGCATACTTCTATATAAAGTTTTTCATCTATATTTTCTTTCAACGCAATATTTATACGCTTCTCCTCAATAAATAATTTGCCCTCTTCAACAGCCTCAGGCGTGATATCCCGCAAGACTTCCAACTGATAGTCAGACTTTCCAACCAATGCTCCCAAAGCGACAGCGATAGGAAGGCCAATCATTCCCGTACCAGGAATTCCGACCCCCATTGCATTCTTTAAGATATTTGCACTCAAATATATATTAATATGCTGAGGGCGTTTTCCTAAAGTTTCTGTAGCCTTAGCCACACATAGAGCCACAGCAACCGGCTCAGTACATCCGATAGCCGGAATCACTTCTCGTTTTACAAGATCGATAATACGTTGTCTTTCAACACCTGTCATATCACATTACATTCTTTGCGCGCAAAAGTAAGCAATAGTTTTAATCTTTTTGCTATCTTTAAGCACTCAAAGTACATAAATCCTAAAACAGATACAAATATGTTCAATTCATTTGGTAACATTCTTCGTTTTACCAGTTTTGGAGAATCACACGGTAAAGGTATAGGTGGAGTTATAGACGGATTTCCTGCAGGTATTGAGATTGACCTGGATTTTATTCAAAATGAATTAAACCGGCGGCGCCCCGGACAATCCGCCATCACAACCCAACGTAAAGAAGCTGATCAGGTGGAATTTCTTTCTGGTATTTTCGAAGGCAAATCGACGGGAGTTCCTATCGGTTTCATTGTTTGGAACAAAGACCAGCATTCCAATGATTACGATAATATGAAAGAGCTATACCGCCCTTCACACGCCGATTATACTTACAAGATGAAATATGGTATCCGTGACCATCGTGGTGGCGGACGATCTTCAGCACGTGAGACAATTGCCCGTGTAGTGGTAGGCGCTTTAGCCAAACTGGCACTTCAACAATTAGGCATTACAGTTACAGCTTTTACATCACAGGTAGGTTCCATCCGATTGGAAGAGAGTTATACAGCTTATGATTTGAATATGATTGAAACAAATGCAGTGAGATGTCCCGATCGCCAAAAGGCGGAAGAGATGGAAGACTTCATTTCGAAAATAAAAGCAGAAGGAGACACGGTGGGCGGAGTAATATCCTGTGTAATCAAAGGATGTCCGGTAGGACTCGGTCAACCGGTATTCGGCAAGCTCCATGCAGCTTTGGGCAATGCCATGCTCAGCATTAACGCAGTGAAAGGTTTTGAATACGGTGAAGGCTTCAAAGGGGTGGAAGCAAAAGGTTCCCAGCAGAATGATGTCTTTTATAACAATAATGGCAATATTGAGATGCATACCAATCATTCGGGTGGTATACAGGGAGGAATAAGTAACGGTCAGGATATCTACTTCCGCGTTGCATTCAAACCGGTGGCTACTGTCCTGTTGGAGCAACATACAGTGAATTCGGAAGGAGAAGATACCACATTAAAAGCTCGTGGAAGACATGACCCTTGTGTATTACCGCGTGCAGTTCCTATTGTGGAGTCAATGGCGGCAATCACCATTTTAGACTATTATCTGATTAGCAAAACCACAAAGATTTAAATAATTGTGATTTGCTATGAATCCGTCTCAAGATCGGATTTCAAAGAGAAGTACACCTAAGATATCTTCATACGAATAAAATATCGAAGATATAAGACCTTCCCGACAACTAGAAGCTAAGGCTACTGGAACTAAATTAATTGTATAATATTGAGTTTATTGAATGAAATAAGATGAGTGATATCAAGCAATATATTATAGAAAATGAACAAGAGATGCTGGAAGATTTATTCAGTTTGATCCGAATACCCAGTATCAGTGCCAAACCGGAACACCATGACGACATGCTAGCTTGTGCCGAACGTTGGACACAATTATTACTTGATGCAGGTGCAGACGAAGCCATTGTGATGCCATCAAAAGGAAATCCGATTGTATTTGCACAAAAAACTATCGACCCTACCGCCAAGACAATACTTGTCTACGCCCATTACGATGTAATGCCGGCGGAACCGTTGGAACTTTGGAAGAATGAGCCCTTCGAACCGGAAGTTCGAGACGGACATATTTGGGCACGCGGTGCCGATGATGATAAAGGACAATCTTTCATTCAGGTCAAAGCTTTCGAATATCTGGTGAAAAAGGGATTACTGAAGAATAATATTAAGTTCATTTTTGAAGGAGAAGAAGAAATAGGGTCTCCCAGTTTAGAGGCTTTTTGCGAAGATCATAAGGAACTGCTTAAAGCTGACATTATTTTAGTATCTGATACAAGTATGTTGGGAGCAGATCTGCCTTCATTAACCACCGGATTACGTGGATTGGCATATTGGGAAATTGAAGTGACAGGTCCAAATCGTGACTTACACTCCGGACATTTTGGTGGTGCCGTAGCCAACCCTGTCAACATGCTATGCCAACTGATTGCACGTGTCACCGATGCTGATGGGCGGATTACAATACCGGGATTTTATGATGACGTAGAAGATGTACCCCATGCCGAGCGTGAAATGATTGCCTCTATTCCTTTTAATGAAGAGAAATATAAATCTGCCATAGGAGTCAAAGAATTGTTTGGCGAGAAGGGATATAGTACGCTTGAGAGGAACAGTTGTCGTCCTTCTTTTGATGTTTGTGGTATTTGGGGTGGATACACCGGTGAAGGCTCTAAAACGGTATTACCTTCTAAAGCTACAGCAAAAGTCTCTTGCCGCTTAGTTCCAAATCAGGATCATCATAAGATTTCGCAATTATTCATAGATTATATTGAGCGCATTGCTCCGAGATCCATACAAGTCAAGGTGACTCCGATGCATGGTGGGCAAGGGTATGTCTGCCCTATCAGCTTACCGGCTTATCAAGCTGCAGAAAAAGGCTTTGAGAAAGCTTTCGGCAAAAAACCTCTGGCAGTACGCCGTGGAGGAAGCATACCCATCATTTCTACCTTTGAGAAAGTATTGGGTATAAAGACCATACTCATGGGATTCGGATTGGAATCGAATGCCATTCATTCACCCAATGAGAACTTTCCGCTTGATCTATTCAGAAAAGGGATTGAAGCTGTCGTAGAGTTCCATATAAACTATAAATAGCCTACTTCTTCCAACGGGATCGTCCTCATGATATAGGCATATTTCCTCAGATTATAAGTAGAAGTTAACATTAAAAAGGCTAAATAGAATGAAAGACTTTCATATACAGGTAATCGGGTTAATGTCCGGCACTTCATTAGATGGATTGGATGTTTGTTGTTCAACCTTTCATTTTGAAAAAGGTAAATGGACTTTCGCGATAGATTGCGCAAAGGGTTATGAGTATCCGGATGAGCTAAAACAAAATCTCGGTACAGAGGCACAACGGATGAATGCATTAGATTTCATCACCTTGCATAGCTCATACGGCAAGCACCTTGGTGAACGTGTAAATGAATTTATCCATCAATACAAAGTGCATCCTGATATTATAGCTTCCCACGGGCATACCATCTTCCACGAGCCACAGAAGAAAGTGATGTTTCAAATTGGAGATGGTGCCGCTATTGCAGCAGAAACACGCATACCGACTGTTTCCGATTTTCGTCGGTTGGATATTATGTTAGGTGGACAAGGAGCACCACTTGTTCCAATAGGCGACCGATTACTCTTCAGTGATTATGACTATTGTCTCAACATCGGGGGATTCTCAAATATTTCGTTCGAGAAGAATAATCATCGCATCGCATTCGATATCAGTCCGGTAAATTACGTGATAAATCACTACTGCCGACTTATAGGTCTGGAGTTTGATCGTGACGGAATAATAGCAAGTAAAGGTGAAGTCTGCCAAGCTCTATTGGATGAACTCAATGGCATGGATTATTATAACCAAGAAGGACCCAAGTCTCTCGGACGAGAATGGGTGGAAACCCAGGTATATCCTTTATTGGAAAGACACGGTTTGAGTCTGGAGGATATGCTAAGGACTTTTTACGAACATGCAGCCTACCAAATAGCACAAGTCATTATTGCCAATCCGACGAAGAACGGCGAAAGCAAGATGCTCATAACAGGAGGAGGTGCTTTCAATAAATTCTTAGTGAAACGGATAGAGAACTTATCTCCATGCCGGATAGTGATACCCGATAAACAAATTATTGAGTATAAAGAGGCACTTATCTTTGCTTTTCTGGGTGCACTATATATGGCAGGAGAGCCAAGCTGCTTGAGTTCTGTGACGGGTTCTCCTATCGATAATATAGGCGGAATGCTATTTAAAATATAAAACGTTTGCACAGCAATTGTCAGCGATATGGAAGAAAAAAATGAAAAGTGGAAAGTCATTTCCAGTGAATATCTACATAATGAACCTTGGCTTACCGTTCGCAAAGATCATGTAATATTACCCAATGGCAATCATATTCCGGCATACTATATATTGGAATATCCGGAATGGGTCAATGTAATAGCCATCACACGCGAAGGTCATTTTGTTTTTATCCGTCAATACAGACACGGGATACAAGAAGTATCTTATGAACTATGCGCCGGAGTATGCGAGAAAGAAGATGCCTCACCACTAATTTCAGCACAGCGGGAGTTACTTGAAGAAACGGGTTACGGAAACGGGACATGGAAAGAATATATGGTACTCTCCCCCAACCCCAGCACTCACACCAATCTCACACATTGCTTCATTGCCACAGATGTGGAAAGACTATCAGATCAGCATTTGGAAGCAACAGAAGACTTATCCGTACACTTATTAACCCTTCAACAAGTAAAGGATTTATTGCAAGGAGATGCAATAAAGCAAGCACTAATGGCAGCTCCTCTTTGGAAATATATCGCCGAGAATAAACTTTTTTAGACTGTTTCAAAAGGCTCACGGAAAGTACAGCCATTACGCCATTCAGAACAACCATAGGCTGTTTTTCCTTTAATAATTACCCCTTTACCGCACAAAGGACAAGGCTGACCGACTAAAGATTGTGCATCAATCGCAGGATTGACAGGTACAGTCAATTCAAGCTTTGCAGCTACTTCTTTAGAAGCTTCTGTGTTCACAGCAGCAGAAGTGTCTACTTTTTTACGAGAGCGGGGTGTCCTCTTAACCTTTGTAGCAACACCATCTTTATCATTCGAAGCCTTATCACGTTTTGAAGACTTGCTTTTCTCTTCCGCATCAACAGGAGATATAATCGTGATACGACGATTGGTATTATCCGAGAGAACGCTGGTCACAATTTCAGTGACCATCTGTTTTAGCTCTTCCAAAAAACGTGAAGCATCATAAGTCCTTTTTTCTATCTCACGCAGCTTCTTTTCCCATAAGCCGGTCAGTTCCGCTGATTTCAAGAGTTCCTCATGAATCATCTGGATTAATTCCACTCCCGTAGGAGTAGCTATTAGATTTTTCTTTTCCTTACGGATATAGTTTCGCTTAAATAAAGTCTCGATAATTGCAGCGCGTGTAGACGGACGCCCTATTCCATTTTCTTTCAAAGCATCCCGTAGTTCGTCATTATCCACCAACTTTCCGGCAGTCTCCATAGCACGAAGCAAAGTGGCTTCGGTATAAGGGCGGGGTGGTTGTGTCCATTTCTCAAACAATTCCGGAATGTGAGGACCAGACTCACCTTTTATGAAAGCAGGAAGTACATTTTCATCACTTCCTTCTTCTTTTTCATCTTTATCCGCCACAGCACCAAACACCACACGCCATCCGGGACTAAGGATTTGCTTTCCTGTCGCCTTAAAACTTATATTTTCAACATCCCCCAGCACTGTAGTTGTAGCGACTTTACAATCGGGATAGAACACCGCAATAAAGCGGCGTGCCACAAGATCAAATACCCGCCGTTCCATATCCGTTAGATTTTGAGAGGACTGCCCTGTAGGAATTATAGCATGGTGATCGGTGACTTTTGAATTATCGAACACCTTTTTCGACTTTGGCAAAGGAATACCTGAAAGAGGTGCAGTTAATGTTTCATATTCGCGTAAGCCTTTCAGTATCGTAGGGCATTTGGGGTAAATGTCTTCACTTAAAAAAGTTGTATCTACACGCGGATACGTGGTGACCTTCTTTTCATATAATGACTGTATAGTCTTTAACGTATCATCTGCAGAATAAGCAAACTTCTTATTGCACTCAACCTGCAATGATGTTAAATCAAATAGACGGGGAGCATATTCTTTACCTTCCTTCTTCACGACACGTGTGATAGTAAACAGAGCATCTTTTATCAATTCAACCAATGCTTCGCCCTGTTCCCTGTTCTCTATCGGATCTATTCCTGGATTATCAATGTTTTTTTGAACGGTATCCGCATTTATCGTTTTTTTAGTTTCTTCCTCCAACACCAATTCTTCTTCACTCTTCTTGATCAGAGCGGAGAAAGTGGTATCTCTATATACGGTCTTCAACTCCCAGTATTGCTTGGGAGTGAAATTTTCAATATCCAACTGACGGTTAACGATAAGAGCCAGTGTGGGAGTCTGCACCCTACCTATGGACAGCACTTGCCTGTTTTGCCCATATTTCATAGTGTAAAGACGAGTGGCATTCATTCCCAATAGCCAGTCACCAATAGCGCGACTTAACCCGGCTTCATACAGTGATTGAAATTCTTGTTGATCTTTTAGTTTGGCAAAGCCTTCACGAATAGCTTCTTCCGTCAAGGAGGATATCCATAACCGCTTTACAGGACATCGTGCACCGGTCTTTTGCATAACCCAGCGCTGAATTAACTCTCCTTCCTGACCGGCATCACCACAGTTTATGATTTCATCGGCATGTTGCATGAGATACTCTATAACCCGAAACTGTTTTTCATAAGTCGGATTACTGATAAGCTTTATCCCAAAGCGTGGAGGAATCATGGGCAAGCTACTCAAGCTCCACGATTTCCACAGAGGAGTATATTCTTGAGGTTCTTTCAGTGTACACAGATGCCCGAATGTCCAGGTCACTTGATACCCGTTCCCTTCAATATACCCGTCTTTCTTTACTTTAGCACCTAAAACTTCGGCTATATCACGTGCCACGGAAGGCTTTTCAGCAATGCAAACAATCATCAGCAAGTTTTATTTTAGACAGGCAAAGGTACAAAAAAGAGATTAACATAAGAATTATATGCAAGTGAAGTAATGGATAATAACAACTTCTTCGGATAAGCAAGAATAATCCACTTTCTTTCTAAATGCTCCATCTTACCAATAACAACAAACACTTAAGCTGTTATTCCCACTTATCGGCGACATTCCGTCATTGTTATTAAATAAATATTCATTTTATAACCACAAACACTAATAGTATAAAACGATGAAATGCTAAAAAATATGGAATCCAAATGCTATCTTTGCAAAAAAAAGGAGGGAAAGATGTTCACAGATTTTAATCTTCAGCAAATGATAAGTGCGTTCATTGTATTGTTTGCAGTTATTGATATCATCGGTTCAATACCTATTATTATAAACTTGAAAGAAAAAGGGAAAGATGTTAACGCGATGAAAGCAACTCTCATTTCCTTTGCCTTGATGATAGGTTTCTTTTATGCAGGGGACATGATGCTGAAACTATTCCATGTCGATATTGAATCATTTGCTGTTGCCGGTTCACTAGTAATTTTTCTTATGTCTTTGGAAATGCTCTTGGACGTAGAAATCTTTAAAAACACCGGTCCTATCAAAGAAGCGACTCTGGTTCCATTGGTCTTTCCCCTTCTGGCAGGCGCAGGCGCTTTTACCACATTACTATCGCTACGCGCAGAGTACGCCAGCATCAACATAATTATAGCGCTCATCCTCAACATGGTTTGGGTTTACATCGTGGTGAGAATGACTGGACGTGTAGAACGTTTATTAGGAAAAGGAGGCATTTATATTATACGGAAATTCTTTGGAATCATTCTTCTTGCCATCTCCGTAAGGTTATTTATGGCTAATGTAACACTTCTGATCGAAGCCGTGCATTAAGTAATAAACAAGCATAAAAAAAGGATGATCAATGATCATCCTTTTTTATTATCTATAATTGTTGATTAGCCGTTTACAGAAGCCATGTGAGCAACTAAATCAAGAACTTTGTTAGAGTAACCGATTTCATTGTCATACCAAGATACAACTTTTACGAAAGTATCTGTCAAAGCGATACCAGCTTTAGCATCGAAGATAGAAGTACGAACGTCACCCAAGAAATCAGAAGAAACAACTGCATCTTCAGTGTAACCAAGGATACCTTTCAATTCACCTTCAGCAGCTTCTTTCATAGCAGCGCAGATTTCAGCGTAAGTTGCAGGTTTAGCCAAGTTAACAGTCAAGTCAACTACAGATACATCCAAGGTAGGAACACGCATAGACATACCAGTCAATTTGCCATTCAAAGAAGGAATAACTTTACCTACAGCTTTAGCAGCACCGGTAGAAGAAGGAATGATGTTGCCAGAAGCAGCACGACCACCTCTCCAGTCTTTCAAAGAAGGACCGTCAACTGTTTTTTGAGTAGCAGTTGTAGAGTGAACAGTAGTCATCAAACCATCTGTGATACCCCATTTGTCATTCAATACTTTAGCGATAGGAGCTAAACAGTTAGTTGTACAAGAAGCGTTAGAAACGAACTGAGTACCTTTTACGTAAGTCTTTTCGTTAACACCACAAACGAACATCGGGGTGTCATCTTTAGAAGGAGCAGACATTACTACATATTTTGCACCAGCTTCAAGGTGAGCTTGAGCCTTATCTTTACTCAAGAACAAACCAGTAGATTCAACAACATACTCAGCACCAATTGCATCCCATTTCAAATCAGCAGGATTTCTCTCTGCAGTTACACGAATTGTTTTACCGTTTACAATTAATTTGCTGTTTTCTACGTCAGCTTCGATTGTTCCGTCAAATTGGCCGTGCATTGTATCATATTTCAGCATGTATGCTAAATAATCTACCGGGCAAAGGTCATTAATACCAACGATTTCGATATCGTTTCTTTTCTGAGCAGCGCGGAATACGAAACGTCCGATACGTCCGAATCCATTAATACCTACTTTAATCATCTTGTTTAAACTTTAAAGGTTTATAATATTTGTCAAATATCTCTCTAAGACAATGCTTTTATTTTTTTTAAGCGCTGCAAAAGTAAGAAAATGTTTTTATATTTGCATCTCTAACAGCAATTAAATAAGATTAAAGATGGGAAAAAGTGCCTTTTTGCAAGAATTCAAAGCTTTTGCCATGAAAGGCAATGTAATAGACATGGCTGTCGGTGTAATTATTGGTGGCGCATTCGGTAAAATAGTATCTTCCATTGTGGCTGATGTGATTATGCCGCCAATAGGACTTCTGGTTGGTGGAGTAAACTTTACGGATTTAAAATGGGTCATGAAGCCGGCAGAAATCGTGAATGGGAAAGAGATTGCTGCTGTAACCCTTAATTATGGGAATTTTCTCCAAGCAACTTTCGATTTTTTAATCATCGCTTTTTCTATCTTTTTATTTATCAAACTGATAATCAGATTGACAACTAAGAAAGAGGAAAAGGCAGATGTTGAACCACAAGCACCTCCTACCCCAACAAAAGAGGAAGTACTGTTAACGGAGATTCGCGATCTATTAAAGAAACAAAGCGAATAGCAGTTTCACGTTAAAGTGTCACATAAATACAGCCTCATATTTCAGGTTTCCTACCTAAATGTGAGGTTTTTCATAAATAAGAAACAATCACGGGAATTCTTATTTTCTAGTTATTTCTCGGGATTTTTGTACCTTTGCAAATCATTTACATTAAACTCTATACAGCTGTATGCAAGAAAAGATTATTATTCTTGATTTTGGTTCACAAACCACTCAACTCATTGGCAGAAGAGTGAGAGAATTAAGCACTTATTGCGAAATAGTCCCTTACAACAAGATGCCTGAAAATGACCCTACTGTAAAGGGTGTTATTTTATCAGGTAGTCCATTTTCTGTGTATGATAAAAATGCATTTAAAATAGACCTAAATCAGATCAGCAACAAGTATCCGATTTTGGGAATATGCTACGGAGCTCAATTCATAGCTTATTTAAACAACGGGAAAGTAGAGCCGGCCGGAAGTCGCGAGTATGGACGTGCACACTTGGACTGGGTGGAACAAAATAATCCTTTATTCAAAGGAGTGAAAGAACATACTCAGGTCTGGATGAGTCACGGTGACACAATAACTGTAATCCCGCAAGAATTCAAGAAAATAGCCTCTACCGACAAAGTGGAGATAGCTGCATATCAAGTTGAAAACCAAAAAATATGGGGTGTACAATTTCATCCGGAAGTATTTCATACCGAAGATGGAACTCAAATGCTTAAAAACTTTGTGGTAGACATTTGCGGATGTAAACAAGATTGGAGTGCCGCTTCCTTCATAGAAACTACCGTAGCCGAATTGAAAGAACAGTTGGGCAATGACAAAGTTGTTTTAGGATTAAGTGGAGGTGTGGACTCTTCGGTTGCGGCTGTACTGTTAAATAGGGCGATCGGTAAAAACCTGACTTGCATATTTGTCGATCATGGAATGTTACGTAAGAATGAATTCAAGAACGTAATGCACGACTACGAATGTCTTGGGTTGAATGTGATCGGTGTAGATGCCAGCGCAAAATTCTTCAAAGAATTGGAGGGAGTTAGCGAACCGGAAAGCAAACGTAAAATTATTGGCAAAGGCTTCATTGATGTATTCGATGAAGAAGCACATAAAATTCAAGATGTGAAGTGGCTTGCCCAAGGCACAATCTATCCCGACTGCATTGAATCTCTTTCCATCACCGGAACAGTGATTAAAAGCCACCATAATGTAGGAGGGCTTCCCGAAAAGATGAACTTAAAATTATGCGAACCTCTGCGCCTATTATTCAAAGATGAAGTAAGACGTGTAGGCCGTGAATTAAAAATGCCGGAACATCTCATCACCCGTCATCCTTTCCCGGGTCCAGGTTTAGCTGTTCGCATCTTGGGAGATATCACTGCCGAAAAAGTACGAATACTTCAGGATGCCGACGATATATTTATTCAAGGACTCAGAGATTGGGGATTGTACGATAAAGTATGGCAAGCGGGCGTAATCTTGCTACCGGTACAATCTGTCGGCGTAATGGGTGATGAACGTACATACGAACGTGCTGTCGCCTTACGTGCCGTGACCTCCACCGATGCAATGACTGCTGATTGGGCTCATCTTCCTTATGATTTTTTGGGCAAAGTGTCCAACGACATCATTAATAAGGTAAAAGGGGTAAACCGCGTTACGTACGATATCTCATCAAAGCCACCTTCGACCATTGAATGGGAATAATACGATTTAGTCGCTTATAATCAAACGGAATATATTTCTTAAAAGCAGTCTTCTGCTTATGATATCTTGCATACCCTCTATTTTGAGATCCAAAGAATAGACCGGGTATGCAAGTTTTTTATACACTCCCGAAAAGGGCAAGCCATCCCCTCTTTAGAACAAGCTATTAGAAATGTCGAAATTATTATTGGAAGCATCAATCATTCATCTATACATCCCGCAGATGCAACAACACGACATCCATAGTTTGAACACTATTTTTACCATTATTCAATGAATACGTATTGATTTTAGGCATCAGCAAATCAATCCGTACAGAAGATCTTTTAAGAGGGGATACAATGAGGTAACGACTGAATAGGCTTAAGTATACGAATGATCTATGATCACTCGTATACTGATTATAGATCAAGTTAGAAGTGAATCCTTATCATTTAGAAGAATGAATGATGAAGCCTCACCACATGTAAAATATTTATCATGCACACAAGTTTTCAAAAGTCCGACCATAATCAGAAGTACCTTGATAAATATCGCGGAAAACAGAAGAGTCGATTTCAAGAAAAAGAGCTATTCACCAACCAGGTTTTCGGCTTTAGGAATAACAATCTCGCCACGATGCAATTCTATAAGCCCATCCTCCTGCATTTCATTTAACGCTTTCGAAACATTACCTCTGGTCTCATTCATAATAAAAGCAATATCCTCCATTTTAGTTTTCAATTTTTTCTCTCCATAAGGGCGTTCTAAATGAGAAAGAATAAAATGGGTAATACGATTTTTCAAACCTTCAGGAGCATCCAGCCATAAGCGGTTAGCATGAATTTGAACGCGGTTACTAATCACATTCATATAATTTAACCGGAATATTTCATAATTAAACAAATTACTAAGTACAAAAGCTTTACTTATTTCAACGGTATGTACCTCCGTATGGGCAATATATGTCGAAAAGTAGCTGGTATTCATACCAAATAACGATTGGGGCTCAATAAGAAAAGGGGCTTGAATATATTCGGTGAACGAATATGAGCCATTGATTACGGAAGTTACAGTGGTAATTTCACCTTTTAGCACAAACAATAACTGACGGCAGATATCCCCTTTTTTCACCAAAATATCGCCCGGTTTATGTTGTATAAAATGTAATTTTACTTTGGCTAATATATTTGTGAAATCCTCTTGAGCTAACCCTTGAAAAAGAGGTAATTGGAGCAGAGTATCAAACATTGTTTCCATACCTGTAATATTATAGTTTTAAACAAAAGTAAATATATTCGTTATTCACTGTAAGTCGGGACTCTTACTTTTTATCTTTTTTATTGTTTGTTAAACGAACTACTCATTTAACTTTAATCCTTAAAAATTATAATCATACTATTTACTATATCTACGGAGAAAACACAAACATATATTTTCTAAGAATTATTATGTCATTTAGCGCACTTATTAGAGTTAGAAAATACATCCACGCCTCTATTATTCACAGCAAGAATACTCATTGGTGTAATCTAATATAAACAACCTATTAACAGTGTATAATATTCTTTGTTAAAATAACATTGTAACTTCAACATATCAACTATTTTTTTTGCATTTTTGCAACTAAGATCATTTATGACCAAACTATAGTATGAAAAGAGTAGAACTAACATTAATACTAATTTATTTTATGAATATGCTCCAGGCGCAGAATCCTTTTTTCGAAAAATACAACACCCCTCACCATACATTCCCGTTTGATAAAGTAAAAACGGAGCATTATGAACCCGCAATAAGAGAAGGAATAAAAATTCATCTGGATGAAATAAAAGCGATAACCGACAACACCAAAGCTCCAACTTTCGAAAATACTGTAGCTGCATATGAAAGATCGGGTGAGTTTTTGAACCGGGTGACTGCGGTATTCAATAATATGCTGAGTGCAGAAACCAATAGCGATCTTCAAAATCTGGCTAAAACAATTATGCCGCTATTGAGCGAGCATAGCAATGATGTATCGCTGAACGAAAAACTATTTTCCCGGATTAAAAAGGTGTATGAGCACCAAAATCAGGAAGCTTTAACTACTGAACAAAAGACTCTCCTTGATAAAATCTACAAGAACTTTGTACGAAATGGAGCTAATTTATCCAACGAACAGAAAGAAATATATAGAGAGTTAAGCAAACAACTCAGCCTGTTGGAACTGGAGTTTAGTGAGAATAGCTTGAAAGAAACAAATGAATATAAACTTGTCATAACAGACTTTAAGCAACTCACAGGCCTTCCGGAAAGTATTATAAACAGCGCTGAAGAAATAGCCAAGGAGAAAGGTATTAAAGGTTGGGTGATCACCTTACAAGCGCCAAGCTACGGTCCATTCATGATGTATGCCGATAATCGTGACTTACGTCGCGAACTTTATATGGCTTATAACACAAAATGCACCCATGACAACCAAAGCAGTAATCTTGAAATCGTAAAAAAGATAGCGAACGCCCAAATGCAGATTGCTCAACTACTTGGTTATCAAAACTTCGCTGAATATAATTTAGAAGAGCGAATGGCTCAAAACAGCGGCAATGTCTATAAGTTGCTGCGCCAATTGCTGGATGCATACAAGCCGGCTGCGCAAAAGGAATATTTAGAAGTTCAGAAAATAGCCCAGGAACGTGAAGGTGAACATTTCCAATTAATGCCATGGGACTGGGGCTATTATTCTCAAAAGCTGAAGGACAAAAAATTCAATATAGATGACGAGATGCTCCGCCCATACTTCGAATTAGACAAAGTAAAGGAAGGCGTTTTCGGTTTGGCTACCCGTCTTTATGGAATCACATTCAAGATTAATCCCAAAATTTCAGTTTATCACAAAGATGTTGAAGCATATGATGTTTTCGATAAAGACGGAAAGTTTTTAGCGGTCTTATATACCGACTTCCATCCTAGAGCGGGGAAAAGATCGGGTGCATGGATGACTGAATACAAAGGGCAATGGATTGACCCTGCTACCGGAGAAAATAGTCGACCGCATGTTTCCATCGTAATGAATTTCACCAAGCCGACTAAAGATAAACCGGCTTTACTGACATTCGATGAAGTGGAAACATTCCTTCATGAATTCGGGCATAGCCTTCATGGCATGTTTGCCAATTCGACTTATGAATCACTGAGCGGGACAAATGTCTACTGGGATTTTGTGGAGCTTCCATCTCAGTTTATGGAGAATTTCGCAACAGAGAAAGAGTTTTTACATACATTTGCACGGCACTATCAGACTAATGAAGAAATCCCGGATGAACTGATACAGCGAATCAAGGACTCCTCTAATTTTAATGCCGCTTATGCTTGTATGAGACAGGTGAGCTTCGGATTATTAGATATGGCATGGTATACCCGGGAAGTTCCTTTTGAAGGAGATGTGAAAGAGTATGAAAAGCAAGCATGGGCAGATGCTCAAATATTGCCGGTAATACCGGAAACTTGTATGAGCACTCAATTCTCACATATATTTTCCGGAGGATATTCGGCAGGATATTACAGTTACAAATGGGCTGAAGTATTAGACGCCGATGCTTTCTCGCTATTCAAAGAAAAGGGTATCTTCAATCCTGAAGTAGCAGCTTCTTTCCGTGAAAATATCCTTTCAAAAGGAGGAAGTGAGCATCCAATGATCTTATATAAGCGTTTTCGTGGACAAGAGCCTACTATCGACGCTCTATTAATCAGAAACGGAATAAAAAAATAAAAAGAAAGCATTATGAAGACCATTTATAAATATTTACTCATCATATTACTATTTCCATTAATTGGCGGTTGCAATAATGAAGACGATATTATTCAAATTCTAGTCGGGAAGACATGGAAGCTCTCCTATATTGCAGACGAAAGTTCACCCACCAAAATGTATGATTTTTGGGGAGGCAATGATACGGCTCGCAAAAAGAGTATGGATGCTTTAGGAAATACCTCAACTTATACCTTGGTATTCGAAGGAACCGACCTGAATGGAGTGGTTGGAGGTTCAATTTCCGGGTATGTCACTACAACAAATATTTCTGGAAAGTGGAATGCAAATAAAGAAAACTCTCAACTTACGACTTCGGATATCAAAGCCAATTCAGATGGCGATAAATATATAGGGACAGCATTCATTACCGGTATCACCAATGCTGAAAGTTACAAAGGAAGTGACGAGAACAACCTTTATATTCATTACAAGGTCGGACAACGATCATACTTCTTGGCATTTACACCCCAAAAATCAACAAAATGAGCGATTCGGATAAAAAACAAGAAGCATTAGACAGAAGATATATCAGAATGGCAACTATTTGGGCGGAGAATTCATATTGTAAACGCCGTCAGGTAGGAGCGCTTATTGTTAATGAGAAAATGATTATATCCGATGGTTACAATGGCACTCCGGCTGGGTTTGAGAATGTATGCGAAGATGAAGAGAATGTAACTAAACCATACGTTCTACATGCGGAAGCAAATGCTATTACTAAGATAGCACGTTCAAACAATAGTAGTGACGGAGCTACAATGTATGTTACCGCCGCCCCTTGCATTGAGTGTGCCAAATTGATTATACAAGCTGGTATCAAAAGAGTGGTATATTCCGAGAAATATCGCTTGGAAGATGGAATAAATCTGTTGAAACGAGCCGGAATCGAAGTCGTTTACATCGAAAATCAATAAAATTAAATAAAATGAGTAACAGAAACTCTTCACGTTTTACCCCTCTCATTATTGCTATCAGTATAGTGGTAGGCATCTTGATCGGGACTTTTTATGCTCAACACTTTGCAGGGAACAAGCTCGGCATTATAAACAGCTCTTCCAACAAATTAAATGCATTGTTACGGGTCATAGATGATCAGTATGTGGATACAGTCAATATGACGGACTTGGTAGAGAAAGCCATGCCGCAAATTCTAGCGGAATTGGATCCTCACTCCACTTATATTCCGGCACAGGATCTTGACGATGTAAATTCTGAGTTAGAGGGTAGTTTTAGCGGAATTGGTATTCAGTTTACTATACAGGACGATACCATTCACGTTAATAGTGTCATTCAAGGTGGTCCGTCTGAAAAAGTCGGCATAATGGCAGGAGACCGCATTGTTTCGGTGAACGACAGTACTTTTGTTGGTAAATGGCTGACAAATGAAAAAGCAATGCACACATTGAAAGGGCCAAAAGGCTCTCAAGTAAAAATTGGCGTCAGCCGCGCTACAGAAAAAGGAATACTTAAGTTTACGATAACCAGAGGAGAGATTCCACAAAATACCATTGATGCGGCATATATGCTCGACAACGATTTCGGCTATATACAGATCAGTAAATTTGGCAGAACTTCCCACGTCGAATTGTTAAATGCCTTAGCTCAACTCAACCACCAAAATTGCAAAGGCTTGATCATCGATTTGCGAGGCAATACCGGTGGGTACATGGAAGCTGCTGTAAGAATGGTGAACGAGTTCTTACCTGAGGGACAACTGATTGTATATGCTCAAGGTAGAAAATATCCGCGAACAGAAGATTTTGCAAACGGAACAGGTAGTTGTCAAAAGATGCCTTTGGTTGTCTTAGTAGATGAAGGCTCTGCATCAGCAAGTGAGATATTCTCCGGAGCTATCCAAGATAATGATAGAGGGACAATCGTTGGACGCCGATCTTTTGGAAAGGGTTTGGTACAACAACCTATTGACTTTAGCGATGGTTCAGCTATCCGACTAACTATTGCCCGTTACTACACTCCTTCCGGAAGATGCATTCAGCGTCCTTATGAGAGTGGAAAAGATTCGAAGTATGAAATGGATTGGCTGACACGTTACGAACATGGAGAATTCTTCTCGAAAGACAGCATTAAATTGAATCAAAAGCTTCGTTATCACACCCGCTTGGGACGTCCTGTATATGGAGGTGGAGGCATCATGCCCGATATCTTTGTTCCGCAAGATACAACCGGAACTTCTTCTTATCTAATTGAAGTTCTTAATAGAGGTCTGGCTATGCAATTCTGTTTCCAATATACTGACCGTAACCGAAACAAATTAAGCAAGTATAAAGATGAAAACGATTTGGCTAAATACCTCCGCCACGAAGGTATTGTAGAGCAACTGGTACATTATGCAGAACAAAAAGGAGTGAAAAGACGTAATATACTAATTCACAAATCATACAAATTGCTTGAAAAGAATCTATATAGTAATATCATCTATAACGTTTTAGGGAAAGAAGCGTACATACGCTATGCCAACCAAAACGATCCTACAGTGAAAAGAGCATTGGATATATTGAACAATGGCGAAGCATTCCCCAAAGCTCCCTCTAAAAAAGACACAAATAAGAGCAATGAAAGAAAGAAAAAAAGAATTGCGCAAGCGTATGGCTTTATTAAGGACCCGTCAGAGTCTTTCCACTACGCGTCTTACAGAGTCTAAAGAAATTTTAGCCCTTTTGGAAAAGCATCCTGCTTTCCAAAAGGCTAAAACAATTTTGCTTTATTACTCTTTAGATGACGAAATAGATACTCATTCTTTTGTCGCTAGATGGTGTAAGCTGAAAAATATCATTCTTCCAAAAGTTATTGGTAACGAGCTGGATCTGAAGAAATACGACGGACCGGAGAATCTGGAAAAAGGAGCATACGGCATTCAAGAACCGGCAGGCGAATCGTTTCTCAATTATTCTGAAATAGATCTGGCAGTAATACCGGGAGTAGCTTTTGATATTCAAGGGAATCGTTTAGGCAGAGGAAAAGGTTATTACGACAGATTATTACCTAAGTTGTCTGCCTATAAAATAGGGATTTGCTTTCCATTTCAATTGGTTGAAGAAGTCCCGGTCGAACAATCAGACATCTCAATGGATGAAGTATTAACATTGGGTATTTAACGGAAAATAATATTGTGGATAACATCTGCACCGACATGGCGGTTCAGATTACGGACAAGTAATTCTCTCCCCATCATTAGTTCCTGGCGCAAAGCTGCCGATGTAAGATGGACATATAAGACTTGATTCTTGATATATAAATCTTTGGTATAAGACGCAATTGTAGGGCCTAACACTTCCGCCCATGAGCGAAGTAATTTTTGCTCATTTAACGGACTCTCCAAGCTTTCCTGTCTCAGAAAATTCCGGATTAGAATTCCTATCTGCTCGGCATTGTTACGTTTCACTGTCTAACTCCTTTCCTTCGCTTATTACGCCATTATCTACCAGAAACATTTTATAATCACCCCCTATTTTTTGAAGAATACGATCAAGATGTTCACGATTTGTATCGGTAATAAAAATCTGTCCGAAGTTATCACCGACCACCAGTTTTATAATTTGCTCCACTCGAAATGCATCCAATTTATCAAAGATGTCATCAAGCAATAAGAGTGGCACTGTACTTCCTCTACGTTTCAAGAAATCGAATTGCGCCAGTTTCAAGGCAACAAGATACGTCTTATTTTGCCCTTGTGACCCCTCACGCTTGATCGGGAAATTATCCAGCATCATGTTCAATTCATCTTTATGAATGCCACGTAATGAATACCCCATAATAAGATCACGTTGTCTATTTTCCTTCAAAAGGCTAACAAGATCAGAATTACGTGCATGTGAGTCATAGGACAAAGATACGATTTCTTTATCTTGCGATATATAGGAATAGAAAGATTGAAAAATCGGGATAAACTCTTCAATAAAAGCTTCTCTTTTTTGAAAGACCACACTTCCTGCTTGGGCCATCATTTCTTCCCAAACAAGAAATAACTCTTCATCTACTTTCAGATCGCTTTTCAACAAAGTATTACGTTGTTGCAATGCTTTATTATAACGGATCAAAGCATTCAGATACTCCTTATCATATTGCGAAATAACCACATCCATAAAGCGACGTCTCTCATCACTTCCGCCAAGAATTAACTCAGAATCTGCCGGAGACACCATTACAAGAGGCAAGAAACCAATATGATCGGAAAGTCGGGTATATTCCTTTTTATTTCGTTTAAACAGCTTTTTCTGTTTACGCTTCATGCCGCAATAGATTTCCTCGGGAGTCTCATCCGATGTCTCATAAAATCCCTGAATAACAAAAAAATCCTCACCGTGACAAATATTCTGTGAATCAATGGGGTTTCCTGAACTCTTACAAAAAGAAAGGAAATAAACAGCATCCAACAAGTTGGTTTTTCCCATTCCATTTTGCCCGAAAAAGCAATTCAGTTTGTTGGAAAAGGATAGATCTACTTGTTTAATATTCTTGTAGTTAAGTATGGAAATTCGTTTCAGAATCATATGGTGCATCCTATATTCAATCACAAAAGTAGAAAGATTTTCGTGGTTTTCAGATATTCAGTATAAAAAAGATGCCGGCAAATTTCGTTGATAGCTATAAAAAAGTTACTTTTGCGGGTCAAATTAGCTATATAAGAATAATAACAAAAAATATATATTAAAAATGGCAGAACAAAAAAAACATGAGGCCTTGAATGTGGAAGCAGCATTGACGCAGTCAGAAGCATTTCTTATTAAACACAAAAACGTGGTTATTGGTATAGTATTGGCTATCATACTTATCATTGCTGGAGTAGTTCTTTATAAAAACTTCTATATAGCTCCCCGAGAAGAAAAAGCACAAGCAGCTTTATTCAAAGGGCAGCAATATTTTGAATCCGATGCCTATGAACAAGCACTGAATGGAGATAGCATTGGATATATTGGTTTCAAGAAAATCGCCGATGAATATAGTGGTACAAAAGCTGCCAATTTAGCTGAAGCATATATAGGTATCTGCTATGCTCACCTTGGCAAGTACGATGAAGCTGTGAAAGCTTTGGATAAATTTAGCGGTGACGATCAGATGGTTGCTCCCGCAATGAAAGGAGCCATGGGTAATTGCTATGCAGAGCTTGGTCAACTCGACAAGGCCGCATCGTTACTGTTGAAAGCCGCAGATGAAGCTGACAACAATTCATTAAGTCCAATCTATTTATTACAAGCTGGAGAAATATTGGTTAAACAAGGCAAATACGATGATGCTATCAATGCTTATACAAAGATTAAAGATAAATACTTCCGTTCATACCAAGCAATGGACATTGACAAGTACATCGAACAAGCAAAATTACTGAAGAAATAATATACACCGATTACTAATACACGGATTACACTTATTTATAGTAAGTAATATACTGCTATATTTTGTGTAATCCGTGTATTTTTTCTATCCTACTCTATATAAAAGTATATAATCTAATAAAACTATAAATCATGGCAACAGCTTATCATAATCTATCAGAATACGATTTCAACTCCGTTCCGAATGCAAAGGATATGAAATTTGGAATTGTGGTATCCGAATGGAATTATAATATTACAGGAAAATTATTAGAAGGTGCATTAAACACGCTTAAAAAACATGGAGCAACCGATGAAAACATTATGGTTAAAACTGTACCGGGTAGTTTCGAATTGATTTTTGGAGCCAATCAATTTATCGAATATACCGAGGTTGATGCAATAATTGTAATTGGTTGTGTTGTTCGCGGAGACACTCCCCATTTTGATTACGTATGTATGGGAACAACACAAGGTGTAGCCCAATTAAACGCAACTGGTAATGTACCAGTAATTTACGGTTTAATAACCACCGATACAATGGATCAAGCAGAAGACAGAGCCGGCGGAAAGCTAGGAAACAAAGGCGATGAATGTGCAATTACTGCAATAAAAATGATCGATTTCGCTTGGAGTTTACAAAAATAGTCGTATCTTTGCACCGCTGTTAGAGAGAAAGACATCACAGTCCCAAAATTTAACAAGCACGCGGGCAAATACCAGAGTGGCCAAATGGGGCAGACTGTAAATCTGCTGGCTTACGCCTTCGGTGGTTCGAATCCATCTTTGCCCACAAAACATGCGGAAGTAGCTCAGTTGATAGAGCATTAGCCTTCCAAGCTGAGGGTCGCGGGTTTGAGCCCCGTCTTCCGCTCTCAGGAGAGAGAATCTGATTTTCAGATTCTCTCTTTTTTTTATTAATTGGTTCATAATTCATCTTCTTTACTCTCGATAAAATACAAAATTAAGAAGTATATTTGCCGCGAAAATAAATCACATAACACATTGAATAGATTGAAACTTAATTCACCAATAATGAAAGCGCAAGCTATAATTCCTCCACTTAAGCCAAGCTTGACGCGCGAAGCCCGCGACTATGTAATGATTGCCTTAGGGATGATTCTCTACGGGATTGGTTGGACCGTCTTTCTATTACCTAACAACATTACTACAGGAGGAGTACCCGGAATTGCTTCTATTATATACTTTGCTTCAGGCTTTCCTGTTCAGTACACCTATTTCACTATCAACTTTATATTGTTAGTCTTATCCATCCGCATCCTTGGTTGGAAGTTCTGCATTAAAACGGTATATGCCGTATGTACATTAACTTTCTTTCTCTATATCATCCAGCATTTCACTAAAGACATTGTGTTACTAAAAGATCAGCCGTTTATGGCATGTGTCATTGGTGCTTCTTTCTGTGGATCGGGTATAGGTATTGCATTCTCAGCAAATGGGAGTACCGGCGGAACCGATATCATAGCGGCGATTATCAACAAATATAGAGACATTACACTGGGAAGAGTAATGTTGATATGCGACTTAATAATCATTTCATCCAGCTATTTTGCACTTCATAATTGGGAAAAAGTTGTTTATGGCTACGTTACTTTATATATATGTAGCTTTGTCTTAGATCAAGTGGTAAACAGTGCCCGTCAATCAGTCCAGTTCTTTATCATTAGTGAAAAGTACCAGGAAATAGCAAAACATATCAACGAATACCCCCATCGTGGCGCTACCGTTATTGACGCTTCAGGCTTTTATACGGGCAAAGAAATAAAAATGCTATTTGTATTGGCAAAGAAGAGAGAATCAACCATTATATTCAGATTGATCAGAGATATCGACCCTCAAGCTTTTGTATCGCAGAGTGCAGTGATCGGAGTTTATGGAGAAGGATTTGACCGGATAAAAGTAAAATAATAACAGCTGCAACACTTTTGGAGAAACAGAATAACGATACTATTACTATCGTAGATTATTCTCGTTGAAACCGCCCCTTCGTCCATACATAAATAAGAGGAGTATGAATATAAGGTTTTATTTTATCCGAGGTTGTCTGTCCCAAATATTCAGGAGTGGTAAAAGTAAACGCCAACTTATTATCATTAGGGGAAAAATCCGCCTTAATCAATAGAAGATCAACACCTTCCAATGCATCACGTACACTATAATCAGTTAACGTATCGGGTATCGACAAAAAATCGGAAGCAACGGGTAACGCCAAAAATGTAGAAGTAGGTAGTTGCTTCCAATCTGAACTATAAAAACGAATCTCGCTATCACACACCGGAGCACAAGCTGTAGATAAAGTACATATTACTTTTGTCGTATCATTAAGTGCAAGCAATTTCATTTGCCAAGTACTCTGAGCGCTCATTTGGATACGAATATAATCAGCAGAAAGAGTAGTCATCTCCGATTTCGCCCCAAAACGATTGGTTATCTCAGCCTTCATCTTACTTCCCAAAAAGTCTATGCAATCGGCACGATTTACCGATGTAAGCAAAGGAAGAATACTATCGGGCATGTTTATAAAATAATTTTTAGCTTGCTGGGCATTTAAATTGATAACAGTACCAAAAGCCAAACACAGTGCAATCGCTATCTTTTTCATCTTAAGTATTCTATTGATTTTAACCAAACCGGATGTTATCAAATAAAAAAAGTTTTCCAGGTAATAGCATCATATCCACACTACTCTCTAAAAAGTCTTAGTTCATCCTCAGCGCAAAGATAGTAATTTATGTAGTAAACCAACGAAACCGTCTTGTTTAAAGATAATTAATCGCGTGATTGATTAGTAACTATTTCCTCTCCATCTTTTAGAAAAATAAAGAGATATGTTCGTAAACGAGCGTACATCTGTCCGATATCGCACAACCCCAAAAACCGATATATATCTGTTTTTCAGATAATTATGCATTTGGCACAGCTATTGAGTATAAGTAGATGAAAGATTCAACGAAAAAAAGAAGGAAATGATGCCACTTTTTGACCAGTTCGTTCCGTCTAATAAATATAAACGTTGAGAGATTTATATTAAAAACAATAAATACTTAAGATTATGAAAACTACAAGATTTTTAAAAGCAGTTGCAGTGATAGCTTTATTAGTAGCAGGTGTTATTAAATCTAATGCACAGTCCCAAGATGGATTTATTACAAATGAAGTGATGAAAGGCGAACAAGTAGTATCCAAAACAATATTCAAGAAAGATGGTGCTTACTTATATAAACACATGATGTACGAATATAAGTATGACGAGAGTAACCGGCTGACCACAAAAATAGCCTCTAAATGGGACTCTACAAAAGAAGAATGGACACCTTACTTTAAATTGACTTATCAATACAATGATAATAAGATAACAACCTTCTATGCCCGGTGGAATAATACTCGCAAAGTATACGATGCCAATGAGGAAAAAAGTGTTTGTGAGATGAATGACGAGAACATGCCCGTAGCATATACGACTTACAAGCAGGTCAACAGCAGTAAGTCAAGCTGGAATATGGTAAATCACAATCGAATGGATGGTGATCCCAATCTCTTTGCCACAACAAAATAAAAATACGATTTAAGAAGTTAACAACAATTTGATTTGATTTTAGAGTCCGCCTCTTTAGTAAGGGGCGGGCTTTTTTATTTATATCACAGATAAATAGAATCACTTGCTTCCTAAATATAAGAAGAACATTCCTATCAAAACTAAAATAAGATCTATTGCTTTACTCTTCAAATTCTTCTCACGAAAGAATAGTGCAGCAAATAAAAATGAGATGACTACACTTCCACGCCGTATCATCGACACAATAGAAATCATAGAATCGTCATAGCTCAACGCATAGAAATAAACAAAGTCAGCAGCAGTCAAGAAAACAGATATTAATATTATCGTCCAATCCCAGCGAAATGGAGTGCTTTCTTTGCGTTTAGGATACCAAAGCAAAACAATAATGGGACACATTATGAAAACCTGATAAATGTTATACCATGATTGCACCACCATTGGATTAAATTCTTTCATCAGATATTTATCATACAACCCACTTATAGCACCTGTTATAGCAGCAAGTATAATAAAGAATATCCATTTATTGTGTTTAAAGTCAATTCCTTCTTTTTTACCTGAACGGCTTAACATAAAGAATGAGAGTATGGCAAGCATTACCCCTATCCACTGGTACAAATTTAAACGCTCACTGAATATCAACATTGCTCCAACGAGAACCATAACAGGACGCGTAGCATTTATAGGCCCTACTATTGTTAGTGGAAGATGCTTCATTCCGAAATATCCAAATATCCAGGAAGAAAGCACGATGAAGGACTTTATTATAATAAATTGATGAACATTCCATCCTACAACAGGCACATAAAACATTGTTCTTTCCAACACACCAGGAATAAAAACCGAGATAAGAATAAAAGGCACAAAGATTAAGCTGGAAAACAGAGTGTTTAAAAACAAAACAGGAAGTACAGCATTATCACGCAAAGACTGTTTTTTAAAAGCATCGTAGAAGCCCAGCAAAGCTGCTGAAAGAAAAGCAAGAAACAACCACATTTTATCAGTATTCTATTTTAATTATTATGATCAAGCAATGAACTCAAATAGAGACTTGCATGACACTTCACCTATTGAATTATCTATTTATTTGCAACTCAAGATTGATACAACAATGCAAACGAGACTAAAAGAAATCTCAGCCATTAAGTAAATTAATCCAAGAACAATTCTTCAGGATACACAATATCCGTCAGGAACAAAGCATTCCCGGGGACTGAAGTGCCGGCAAGACATCTATCCTTTTGCTCAATAATCTGCTTAAACCCTTCCACTGTAAGCTTGCCTCGGCCTACTTCGAGTAATGTTCCGACAATAGCACGTACCATATTACGGAGAAAGCGATCTGCACTGATCGTAAATACCCACGTTGCATCTTCCAATTGCTCCCATTGGGCATACGTCACTTTGCAATTATTCGTTTTCACATCAGTATGTAGTTTACTAAAGCTTGTGAAATCAGAATAATCGAGCAAGACACACGCTGCCTCATTCATCTTTATAAAATCCGGATTTTGAAACAAACGGCAACAATATAGCCTGTTGAATGGAGACTTTATAGTCGTAATATAATATTTATAAGTACGCGAGACAGCATCAAAACGTGCATGCGCGTCCGACTTTACCAAACGAAGATTATGTACAGCAATATCCCGAGGCAAAAGTCTGTTCAATTTGTCTACAAAAAACGTGGTATCCAACAATTCAGTCGTATCAAAATGAGCGACCATCAAAGAAGCATGAACGCCAGCATCTGTACGTCCCGCACCTATAACTTCAATTTCACCCCGCAAGACAGTAGAGAGTGCTTGCATCAGACGCTCTTGTACACTGTCTCCATTCGGTTGGATCTGCCAACCATGATAAGCGGTGCCGTCATACGAGAGATAAATAAAATATCGATGCATGTTCTTTTCATTTGGTTTTATAGGCACAAAGGTACAAAAAAGGAGAAATCTTTTCCGGTCGTTTCAGTAGATTAAATTATCTTTGTATCCTAATTATAAATACAAAGTAACTTACGTAAACCGCCAATCATCATTCCCTATGAGATTTTGCGGTATACTCTGATTCGAAAAATATCGAACATAAATAACTATGCAACGTAAACGTCGTTTAATCCTGCCGCTATTTTTGTCCTGTATAGTACTTATTACTTGCTTTGCATTATGCCGGAAGAGAGACATGTCTCTGAAACTTAATCACCCTCACAATATTAAAGGAGTAATAAGTTATAAACGCTCTTTCGGAGATCTCAATGAGACTCAACTAAAAGTGGCGCAAGCTATTGGTATTTCGCCCCTTTCGTGCCGCGAGGAAGCTGAATCGTTGAAAAACCAATTAGATCATATTGAAACTAACGAATACTACACGGTAGATTCCTTAACGCATTCCCTACCCTATCTCATTCCTTCTGCGTCAAATTTATTACAGACAATCGGTAATAACTTTCTTGATTCATTGGAGAAAAAAGGCTTAAACCCCAATAAAGTGGTAGTAACATCTGTTTTACGTACTCAAGATGACGTCAAACGGTTACGCCGTGGAAATATGAATGCATCAGAGAATTCGGCACACTTCTACGGTACGACTTTTGATGTGAGTTGGAAACGCTTTGAGAAAGTAGAAGATGAAGATGGACGTCCTTTACAAGATGTAAATTCGGACACCCTAAAACTTGTACTTTCGGAAGTTTTACGCGATTTGCGCAAATCCGAGAAGTGTTATGTAAAATATGAATTAAAACAAGGCTGTTTCCATATCACAACGCGAAAAATGACTAGTCTTAAATAACCGTTACAGGTTTATTAGGACTAGTCATCATTAATAAGTTATTTCACTGCAACTAAATGTGATTTCCAATCTTCAGGAATATTATTAATATTATATACTTTCAATTCAGGAGTAGAAGTAGTCAGCGGATCCAAAGTTTCATTCACAAATTTGTTTTCAAGTTTCCACATAGCTCCTGTAGCAGGATCAACAATTAACATTCCTATAATTCCACCAAAAAGGATGTTACCGAAATACCATCCTTCTATTTTAAAAGTCACTGGAATTATTTTTTCTGCATAACCGGGTGCAGTAAATTTCACCTGATACTCAGCCTTCGAAAAGAAACCCGCGCCAGCTTTCAAAGGAACAATAGCTGGAGTATTTCCCAAATATATTTCCTTTCCTTTTTTATCTGTCACAGAAATTTTGGCTGTAGGATTACTGTTAATAGAAAGAGGATAAGTACTTTTTGTGAAAATAGTTGCGCAACTTGACAATAAGAGTCCAAAACCCAAAGTAAATAATACAAATACATTAATCTTTTTCATTGAAATTCAGTTAAATATTAAACATATAATCATTTGTATCTACACAATACAATATTACAAATATAGACATATTTATTCTTTCCTGATATTTTACATTAAAAAAACATCAAAAAAAAGAAATTCGTTTTTTAATAAGCTGTGAGTGACAGAAAAATCAAGAAAAGAAGAAACCGTTTTCAGTACATTATATATATACGTGTATGGAGAAGCATTATTACAGAAAAGCCCCACAAGTAATTATTTCATATCGAGATAAGGAATAAAATAGATCAAAAGCTTAAATGTTTTTTACGACTCATCCATCAGGCGCCATGCCATTGGTAAATAATTGACGATATCACCAGCCGTCATACCAATCATACCTTTTTTCTTTGCTGCAATATCTCCCGCCAAACCATGAACGTACACTCCAAGACAAGCCGCATCTTCCGCTTTAAAATTTTGAGCCAATAACGCAAGTATAATACCGGTCAAGACATCTCCGCTTCCTCCTGTAGCCATACCTGGATTGCCTGTTGTATTAAAAAAGCATTTTCCCTCAGGAGTAATAATTGTCGAATACGCTCCTTTCAGCACAATATATACTCCGGCAGTTTTGGCCAAATCACAGGCTTTAATTAATCGCTCGTATGAATCTTGGCATTTTCCTACCAAACGTTCCAACTCCCCCGGGTGAGGAGTGAGTATGCTGCCTTTGGGCAATCTACCGATATAAGTGCGATGTTCTGCCAACAAATTTAACGCATCCGCATCAATCACCATAGGTGTTTGACAAATATCTATCTGAGCCAATAAAGCAGCCTCTGTCTCATCTGCCTTACCCAAGCCCGGACCGACACCTACTGCCTGGTAATCATCTGTATCAGTTGGACAGGCAAAACATTCTATTCCACGATCAACTTCAGTCATTGCTTCCGGAACAGCAGATTGTACGATTGTATTATTAACAGATGGTACATGTACGGTTAGCAAGCCTACTCCGGAACGCAAACAAGCTTTAGCCGATAAAATAGAAGCACCCGCCATGCCCTGACAGCCGGCGATAAGTAAAGCATGCCCAAAATTGCCCTTATGTGCAAATTTAAACCTTGGCTTCAGAAGTTCTTGTAAATCCTCACGTTCCAGCAAGAAAAAAGAGGTCTCCAGTTCTTCAATTCCATCTTCATTCAATCCAATATCAAGTAGCTCCCACTCACCGATAAACTCTTGGTTCTCTGAGAAAAGGAATGATAATTTGGGAAGTTGCAAACTCAGAGTCAAATTTGCACGAATAATATTAGTACGAACATTAAATGTATTTTCTTCCCCCATTAAACCTGATGGAATATCTAAAGCAACAACTTTAGCGGAAGAAGAATTAATATATTTCACTACAGCGGCAAATCCACCGCTTAAAGGTTTGTTAAGTCCACTGCCAAACAGCCCATCAATCACCACATGTTTGTCCGTAAGAACAGGAGGGACAAACTGAGTGGTCACCTCATGAAAATCCACATTGCCCTGTGCTGATAATTTCTCCTTATTTATATCACATTCCGGCGACAAACTATTCTTTGTATTAAACAAATATACAGCGAGTCGGTACCCTCTTTCCGCTAGTAATCTGGAAACAGCTAAAGCATCTCCACCATTATTACCCGGCCCCGCAAAAACCGTAAACGGAGTTTCGGCATTCCAACGCTTCACAATAGACTCTGCGATAGCTTGAGAAGCACGTTCCATTAAATCTATTGAGGTAATCGGTTCATGCTCTATTGTATAAGCATCCAGTTCCTTAAGAGTTGAAGTCGGAAATATTTTCATGTCAATTGTTCTTACAATTCATTATATAGAAATCAATAAAAAAGCTATTATCGTACAAAATTAAGCGTTTGACCTGAAGAAAACAAGAGAAACTAACTTGCAAAAAAAGAGAAAGAATAAAAACATTTATTGGTATCCGGTCACTAAAGAGCCAATCGCTATTTTAAGATTGTCAATAAGAGAGGCTTATAGAGAAATCAAATATCCACATGCTTCAAATCAAAAGTAAATGCATACATTTGCACGCGTTATACAAAAAAAAGTAGCATTATTATTTATGCAAAGTAAAAAGAGATTATAGATAATGTTATACATCGGAAATCAATATGAATAATCAAACAAAAAATAACGATGAATAATTCCAAACACCCCAAAGGTCTTTATCTGATTTTTGCAACAAGTACGGCAGAACGATTCGGATATTATGGCATGCGCGCTATTTTTATCCTTTTTCTCACGCAAGCTTTAATGTTTGATACCGAAAAGGCGGCCTCCATTTATGGAAGTTATACCGGATTGGTTTATCTCACCCCTCTTATAGGCGGATATATCGCGGACCGATATTGGGGAGCACGAACTTCCGTTATTCGTGGAGCCTTGATGATGGCAGTAGGACAATTTTTAATGTTTTTCAGTGCTTCTACATTAGGAAATGTACAACTCTCACAAGGATTAATGTTTGGTGGGCTCACCTTTCTTATCATGGGCAATGGTTGCTTCAAACCGACTGTTGCATCTCTTGTCGGACAATTATACGAACCCGGTGATAAACGTTTAGACGCCGCTTATACTATATATTATATGGGAGTGAATGTCGGTGCATTCCTTGCACCGCTGGTCTGCGGATATTTTGGTGAGACAGGCAATCCTCAAGACTTCAAATGGGGCTTCCTTGTTGCCGCTCTGGTTACAGTAGCTATTGTAATTCTATTCCAAACTCAAAAGAACAAATACCTCATAGCTCCCAATGGAGAACAATTGGGCATTATTCCTGATGCAAAAAGGGATAAAATGAATAAAGAAGCAAATATTTCCGAAGGGATCAAAAACTATCAAGAAGGGATTAATATACAGCAAGATACCCAAACCGCTAAACGCAAGGAAAAAAGAAAGTACTACTTGCTGGCACTGCTAACCATCGCCTTGGGTTCTTTCTTCTACTACTGCTTTGGAGATGAATGGATAAGTATCGGAATTTTTACAGCTTGTATCATCTTTCCAATCAGTATTCTTATGGATAGTAGTCTGACGAAAATAGAACGCAGCCGGATCTATGTTATTTATATTATTGCATTTTTTGTCATCTTCTTTTGGGCGGCTTATGAACAAGCGGGGGCTTCACTCACTCTCTTCGCCTCTCAACAAACCGACCGTGTTATTTTCGGTTGGGAAATGCCGGCCTCTTGGATTCAATCATTCAATCCCTTTTTCTTAGTTATTCTAGCGAGTATTATGCCGGGAGTGTGGAGCTTCTTAAACAAGCATCATATGGAACCTGCTTCTCCCACCAAACAAGCCATTGGTTTGCTATTGCTTTCATTGGGATATTTACTTATCTGCTTTGGTGTAAAAGATATGCAACCGGGAGTAAAAGTCAGCCTCATCTGGTTAACTGGACTTTATTTTATTCATACATTAGGTGAACTCGCATTGTCACCTATCGGACTATCAATGGTTAATAAGCTGACTCCCGTCCGCTTTGCATCACTTATGATGGGCGTTTGGTTCCTTTCCACAGCCACAGCTAATAAATTCGCCGGTATACTAGGAGGGTTATATCCCGAAGCCGGAAAAGCTAAAATATTCCTTGGATACCGCATTGAGACGATGTATGACTTCTTTATGATATTTGTTATTATGTCGGCTGTAGCCTCACTTATCCTCTTCCTGCTTACAAAGAAATTGCAGAAGATGATGCATGGAGTGGAATAAAAAATGTATTTTTGTGCCAACTTTTAAATAATCACCCTTATGGATACCGTACAAATTAAGGATAAACAATTCAGCATTTCCATTCGTCATGAAGACATTCAGAAAGAAGTAACCCGCGTTGCTAATGAAATAAACCGTGACCTCAAAGGGGAAAACCCTTTATTTCTCAGCGTATTGAATGGTTCATTCATGTTTACAGCTGATTTGATGAAACAAATTAACATTCCCTGTGAAATTTCGTTTGTAAAATTAGCTTCATATCAAGGAGTATCTTCTACGGGAGTTATTAAGGAAGTCATAGGAATCAGTGAAGATCTTACGGACAGAACCGTTGTTATAGTAGAAGATATTGTAGATACCGGCTTAACCATGCAACGCTTGCTAGATACGTTAGGAACCCGCAACCCCAAAAAGATACACATTGCATCCCTTCTGCTGAAACCGGATAAACTGAAAGTGGATCTGAATATTGAGTATATAGCCATGAAAATACCTAATGATTTTATCGTAGGTTATGGACTTGATTACGATGGATTCGGTCGTAATTATCCCGATATCTATACTGTAGTAGATTGATACAACTAAATAAATTTGTTAGATAACATGTTGAATATTGTAATTTTCGGTGCTCCCGGATCAGGCAAAGGGACACAAAGTGAGCGCATTGTAGAGAAGTATAACATCAACCACATTTCTACGGGAGATGTATTGCGCGCCGAGATAAAGAATGGCACAGAACTTGGTCAAACGGCTAAGAAGTATATGGATCAGGGTCAATTATTGCCTGATGAGCTTATTATAGACATTTTAGCAAGTACCCTCGACAACTTAAAAGATAGTAAAGGTGTTATATTTGATGGATTTCCACGTACAATTCCTCAAGCGGAAGCTTTAAAGAAGATGCTTGCTGAGAGAGGACAGGATATCAGCGTGATGCTTGATCTTGAAGTTCCTGAAGATATCTTAATGGAACGTCTCATCAATCGTGGCAAACAAACCGGACGTGCAGATGACAATGAAGAAACGATCAAAAAACGTTTGGTGGTATATCATTCTCAGACATCTCCTTTAAAAGAGTGGTACAAGAAAGAAAATAAATACGAACAGATAAAGGGATACGGAGAGTTGGAAGTTATTTTCGCTGATATCTGTGCTACAATCGATAAAGTAAAATAAATAAAAAACAAATAGTGACATGGCCGAATCAAATTTTGTTGACTACGTAAAGATATACTGCCGCTCCGGAAAGGGCGGAAGAGGCTCTACGCATATGAGGCGCGCGAAGTACGTCCCCAATGGAGGTCCCGACGGAGGAGACGGCGGAAGAGGCGGTCACATTATATTACGTGGTAATCGTAATTACTGGACCTTACTTCATTTGAAGTATGATCGTCACGCTCTTGCCGGACATGGTGAATCAGGTTCAAAGAACAGAAGTTTTGGTAAGGATGGTGCCGATAAAGTCATTGAAGTACCCTGTGGTACTGTAGTGTACAATGCTGAAACAGGTGAGTATCTTTGCGATGTAACCGAACATGACCAAGAAGTCATTCTGCTTAAGGGCGGAAGAGGCGGATTGGGAAATTGGCATTTCAAAACGGCAACTCGTCAAGCACCTCGTTTCGCCCAACCGGGTGAGCCGATGCAGGAAATGACCATCATACTTGAGTTAAAACTTCTTGCGGATGTAGGATTGGTTGGTCTGCCCAATGCCGGTAAATCAACGCTATTGTCAGCAGTATCTTCGGCAAAGCCCAAGATAGCCAATTATCCTTTTACGACGCTCGAGCCTAATCTGGGCATCGTGTCTTATCATGATGGAAAATCATTTGTGATGGCCGATATTCCGGGTATTATCGAGGGTGCAAGTGCTGGAAAAGGATTAGGTTTACGATTCCTTCGCCATATTGAACGAAATTCCCTCTTGCTCTTTATGGTACCGGCTGATAGTGATGATATTCGCAATGAATATGATGTTCTACTCAATGAGCTTCGTACTTTCAATCCTGAAATGCTTGATAAACAAAGGGTTATCGCTATCACAAAAAGCGATATGCTCGATCAGGAATTGATGGATGAAATAGAACCAACGCTTCCTGAGGGTATTCCGCATGTATTCATTTCTTCAATATCCGGATTAGGTATTTCTATCTTAAAAGATATTCTTTGGAATGAACTCAATAAAGAAAGTAACAAGATAGAAGGGCTTGTTCATCGCGCAAAAGATGTAAGTAAACTCCAGCAGGAGCTGAAAGATATGGGTGAGGATGAAGATATAAGCTTCGAGCGTGAAGAAGAAGAAGATATAGAAGATCTGGAAGACTTTGAGTATGAGGAAGATTGGGAGGAGGACGACCAATGATTCCTCTGACAGAGGATAAAAAGATGTTGGGTTACGGTATTACGATGCCGTATTCCAACATTTTTTGTTTCTCCACAACACGCCATGGTGGTAGCAGTACAGGCAATTATGCTTCCTTCAACTGCACACCGTATACGGGTGACGAAGAAGAGCACGTCAGACTCAATCAAAAATTGCTTTGTGAGTCGATGCCGGATTCTCTTAAGGAACTTGTGATCCCTTTTCAAACGCATGATACACAAATAGAAGTGATATCGCAGAGCTTTATTTCTATTTCTGATAAAGAAAAGAAAGAACATCTGCAAGGCAAAGATGCTCTTATCACAAAACTGCCCGGTTATTGTCTTTGCATCTCTACAGCCGACTGCATTCCCATCCTACTCTATGATCGGAAGAACCAAGCAATAGCTGCCGTTCACGCAGGCTGGAGAGGAACCGTCAATACTCTTCTTCAAAAGACATTGGCTAAAATGGAGCTCCTTTACGGCACAAAAGGAGAAGATATTTTGGCTTGTATAGGACCGGGAATATCGCTTGCATCATTCGAAGTAGGCGAAGAAGTCTACGAAGCTTTTCGCTCCAAAGATTTTCCAATGCACGAAATATCTCAATGGAATGATGTAAGCCAAAAGCATCATATCGATTTGTGGCAAGCAAATTGTTTGCAACTTACTCATTTCGGAGTAGCTCCCGAACAGATTGAAATATCAGGCATTTGCACCTATATTCACTATCGGGACTTTTTCTCGGCTCGCCGCCTAGGCATTAAATCCGGGCGTATTTTGTCGGGAATTATGTTAACCGGACAATAATTAATAGACAGTAGATAAAACAGGTATTATTGAATAACTATATGTTATGTATCAACTAACCGTATCGGACGAACTAAAAAGAGCCTGTCCTGAATTTAAAGGAGTAGCGGTCTATGCTGCTGTGAGAAATACGGCACACGACACAGGACTTTGGAATGAAATCAATGAGTTTACAAAAAAGCTGATTGAAACTTCCACTCTGGAAGAAATAAAATATCAACCGGCTATATCAGCTACCCGTGAAGCATATAAACGTTGCGGAAAAGACCCGGGACGGTATCGACCCTCCGCCGAGGCATTACGCCGCAGACTTTTACGCGGCATAGAATTATATCAAATAGATACTTTAGTCGACCTTATAAATCTGGTATCATTACGTACCGGCTTTTCCATCGGCGGATTTGACGCAGACAAAATACAAGGCACCTCCCTTACCTTGGGAATAGGCAAAGCCAACGAACCATTTGAGGGCATCGGACGTGGGACTTTAAACATAGAAGGCTTACCTGTTTATCGAGATAAGATAGGAGGCATAGGTACTCCGACCAGCGATAATGAACGTACCAAAATGGATATCGACACACAACACATATTAGCTATCGTTAATGGATACGGTGGTTCAGAAGGATTGGAAGAAGCTGCAGAACTAATCTTCGAGCTACTTAAAAGATATGCCGGCTCAACTGAAGCTGAATTCCATTATTTCGAATAAGTAAAACCATAAAACATTAGGAAAAGAGGATTGCTCTGAAGAGAATCTTGCTTTTTGAAAAAGAACAGGGCTACAATAAGATACCCCTCAAAAAAAATAAAACAGAAAGTCTTGAGAGTCCGCTTGTTTCACTAAATTTGCAATTTATTTGTGGCAAGAAAATGATTTGATATGATTTAAAATATATTAGATGATAGAAAAACTGATTGTTCTCGAGGATATTGATCCGGTAATTTTTTACGGAGTGAATAACACAAATATGCAACTGATAAAAGCTTTATATCCAAAGCTTAGAATTGTTGCTCGTGGCAATGTGATCAAAGTATTGGGAGATGAAGAGCAAATGTGCGCTTTTGAAGAAAATATCATCAAGCTCGAAAAATATTGCGCCGAATACAATTCGCTAAAAGAAGAAGTTATTATCGATATCATCAAAGGCAATGCGCCTCAAGCAGAAAAATCAGGAAATGTCATCGTATTCAGTGTCACGGGAAAGCCCATTATTCCGCGAAGTGAGAATCAATTAAAATTGGTGGAAGGTTTCGCCAAGAACGACTTGATATTCGCCATCGGACCGGCCGGATCGGGAAAAACATATACCGCCATTGCTCTTGCAGTACGGGCACTGAAGAATAAAGAAATAAAGAAGATTATACTCAGTCGCCCGGCCGTTGAAGCGGGTGAAAAGCTTGGTTTCCTTCCCGGAGACATGAAAGATAAAATAGATCCATACCTTCAACCTCTCTACGATGCTTTACAGGATATGATTCCTGCCGCCAAACTCAAAGAATATATGGAGCTGAATATTATTCAAATCGCTCCACTCGCCTTTATGCGAGGTCGTACGCTGAACGATGCGGTAGTTATCCTGGATGAAGCTCAAAATACCACTGTTCAACAAATCAAAATGTTTCTCACCCGCATGGGGATGAACACAAAGATGATTGTAACCGGAGATATGACTCAAATCGACTTACCGACATCGCAGACATCGGGATTAATTCAGGCTCTCCGCATTCTGAAAGGAGTTAAAGGTATCAGCTTCGTCGAATTGAATAAAAAAGATATTGTACGTCATAAATTGGTGGAACGTATAGTGGACGCATACGAAAAGTTTGACAAGGAATTGATCGATCAAAAGAGACAAAGGGAAGAAAGCAGGCAATTGGAAAAAATAAATTAAGAAGCGGGCAGAGTTTAGCGCTCGCTTAAGTCAATAACCGTTATTAAAACAATATAAAAATGAAAGCATTAACTAAGACTGATTTCCATTTTCCGGGACAGAAGAGTGTTTATCACGGAAAAGTTCGTGATGTGTATAATATTGGTGGTGAAAAGCTGGTTATGGTAGCAACCGATCGTATATCCGCTTTTGACGTAGTATTACCTAAAGGCATTCCTTTCAAAGGACAAATGCTCAATCAGATTGCGGCTAAATTTCTGGATGCTACAACAGATATTTGTCCTAATTGGAAAGTGTCTACTCCCGACCCTATGGTTACTGTAGGCGTGTTATGCGAAGGTTTTCCCATTGAAATGATTGTACGTGGTTATTTATGCGGAAGTGCATGGCGTGCATATAAAAGTGGCGTTCGTGAAATCTGTGGAATTAAGTTACCCGAAGGAATGAAAGAAAATCAAAAGTTCCCGGAACCTATTATCACCCCTACCACAAAGGCTGAAATAGGAGAACATGATGCAGACATTTCAAAAGAAGAAATCTTAGAGAAAGGATTGGCTACTCCCGAAGAATATGCTGTTCTCGAAAAGTACACTATGGAATTATTTAAGCGTGGTGCTGAAATTGCTGCTGCACGGGGACTTATACTTGTTGATACCAAATACGAATTTGGCAAACATAATGGAACAATATATCTAATGGATGAAATCCATACTCCGGATTCAAGCCGTTATTTTTATTCGGAAGGATATCAGGAACGTTTTGAAAAAGGAGAAGCTCAAAAACAACTTTCAAAAGAGTTCGTTAGAGAATGGTTAATGGACAATGGTTTCCAAGGAAAAGCGGGACAACAGGTGCCTGAAATGACAGATGAAATCGTAACTTCAATCAGCGAACGTTATATTGAATTATACGAGCATATCACCGGAGAAACATTCGTAAAAGAAAATGCCGGAGATATTGCTGCACGCATTGAAAAAAATGTCACTGACGAACTGAACGGGAAATAATCCGGATAGTCTCATACAATATACAATAATTAAACGATGCTTGAGGTGATTGATGAAAAGCATAATAAGCATTCATCAATCACCCATCATTAAATATCAATCCAATGAATTATCCTCAGGAAGAAATCAAACCTTATTCGCAAAGCGGAAAGAAGAGTGAGCAAGTGGAAGTGATGTTCGATCATATTGCTCCTGCTTATGACAAGCTAAACCATGCGCTTTCGCTAGGCATTGATAAGAGTTGGCGCCAGAAAGCTATCAGGTATTTAAAGCCATTTCATCCGGAGGAGATTATGGATGTAGCAACAGGAACAGGAGATTTTGCCATATTGGCTTGTAGGGAATTGAAACCGAAATCACTTATCGGAACGGATATATCCGAGGGTATGATGAATGTTGGCCGCAAAAAGGTGGCGCAGGCACAGATGTCGGATATCATTTCCTTCGCTCGCGAAGACTGTACAGACCTTTCATTCGCTCCCGACACATTCGATGCAGTAACTGTAGCCTTTGGTATTCGCAATTTTGACGATCTCGATAAAGGACTGTCTGAAATATGCCGGGTACTGAAACCGGGAGGACATTTAGTTATCTTGGAATTATCCACGCCGGATAGATTTCCAATGAAACAACTCTTTACGATTTACTCAAAAGTAGTCATTCCGTTTATGGGACGGAGACTCTCAAAAGATAATAGCGCATACACTTACTTACCACAAAGCATTCGTGCTTTTCCGCAAGGCGAAATCATGCAAAATGTCATTCGCAAAGCCGGATTCAGTGAAGTAAGTTTCAAGCGGCTGACATTCGGAATATGTACTTTGTACACCGCAACAAAATAAGACACATTCTCTCTAAAAAACATGAAGAGACTGGCTATCGCAGTTTTTTAATCATAAATCAACGATCAATAAAAGAAATATGCAAAAATACGGTTTAATAGGCTATCCATTAAAACATTCTTTCTCCATCGGATATTTTAATGAAAAGTTTAGAGCGGAGAATATAGATGCCGAATATGTAAACTACGAAATCCCGAGCATTGAGAACTTTATGGAAATCATCGAAGAGAATCCTGATCTCAATGGTCTGAACGTAACCATACCTTACAAAGAGCAAGTCATCCCGTATCTTGATGAACTGGATAAAGACACCGCTAAAAGAATCGGTGCGGTAAATGTGATTAAAATCATCCGTCAGAAAAGCAAAGTGAAACTTGTCGGTTACAACTCCGACATTATTGGATTCACAAAATCTATTCAACCACTACTGCAATCCCATCATAAGAATGCCTTGATTTTGGGGACAGGCGGAGCATCGAAAGCCGTGTATTACGGACTGCTCGATTTAGGGATTAAAAGCACATTCGTATCACGTTCTAAAAAGGGTCCGAATACCATCACGTATGAAGAAATAACCCCCGAACTCATTGAAAAGAATGCGGTTATAGTCAATTCCACTCCTGTGGGTATGTATCCCAAAGTGGATTATTGCCCCTTCCTTCCCTACAAAAGTCTTACTCCGAGGCATTTGTTATATGACTTGCTGTACAACCCCAATGAAACTTTATTTATGAAAAAAGGCCAAGATCAAGGGGCAACGACTAAAAATGGATTAGAAATGCTGCTTTTACAAGCATTTGCAGCATGGGAGATCTGGAATAAATAAGCTTTCGAACATTAAAAGAAACATAGCGGAATATTTCAAAATGAAAAAAAGAACAAAATATATTCTGGGAATCACTCTCACCGTCATTGTTCTCGTTGCTGTGGGGGCAAGCTTTTTCATGTTGAATTATTCCCTCACGCCATCACAGAATAAAGGGAGAAATCTGTCCGGCTCATATACATTCATGTTCAAAGAATATCCATACATCAAGCCTTGGGTGGATAGTCTGCAAAATATGAAGGCTTTGCGCGATACATTTATTGTTAATGCAGAGGGGGTAAAGTTGCATGCCATCTATGTCAAAGCTGCACAGCATACGCAAAAGACCGCCGTAATAGTTCATGGCTACACCGACGACTGTGTGCGCATGCTTATGATCGGATATCTATATCACCGGAATCTAAACTACAACATTCTCTTACCGGATCTGCAAAGTCACGGGCTAAGTGAAGGTCGGGCAATACAGATGGGGTGGAAAGATCGCTTGGACGTTATGAGATGGATGGATGTGGCAAATAGCATTTTCGGTGGAAAAACAGAAATGGTAGTCCACGGCATTTCAATGGGTGCTGCAACCACAATGATGATTTCGGGAGAACAGTCTGCTCCGTATGTAAAGTGCTTCGTGGAAGATTGTGGGTATACCAGCGTTTGGGATGAGTTTGAACAAGAGCTGAAAAGTAAGTTCAATCTCCCTTCATTTCCTTTAATGAATGCCACCAGCATGCTATGCCAACTCAAATATGGTTGGAATTTTAAGGAAGCTTCTTCGTTGAAACAAGTAAAGAAATGCCGCCTCCCAATGTTTTTCATACATGGAGACGCAGACACCTATGTACCGACACGAATGGTTTATCCGCTTTATTCAGCCAAGCCTGAGCCTAAAGCCATTTGGATCACCCGTGGAGTTGAGCATGCCGTATCTTATAAAACCTATCCTAAAGAATACACCAAAAAGGTTGGTAAATTTGTAGGGAAATATATCAAGTAAAGTAAAGGATGGTTCTTACTTCAGGAACATATTATTAACTTCTCTTTTCCAAAAAAGGCACTTAGTACTTTGAATTCGGTTAAGTCTCATTAAAAACCGTCGATTTTTATACAGCATTGTGGATATGCAAGAAATATCTGTATATTTGCTGCTATAATACGGAACAAATGAAAAAGTTAATTCCTCTCATAATGTTGTTGATGTCTGTTTCGCTTGCTGCGCAAACGCAACAGGTATATACCATTGACAATATACCTAAAGTACATTTGCAAGATAAGACCAGATACGTCTGTGATCCGGCAAATATTTTATCTACCGTAGCACGGGATAGTATTGACCGTATGCTATATGCCTTGGAACAAAAAACCGGAATAGAATCGGTCATAGCAGTAGTACCGTCGATAGGTAACGAAGACTGTTTCGACTTTTCCCATCAATTGCTCAATAAGTGGGGAGTAGGTAAAAAAGACAAGAATAACGGACTAGTCATTCTCTTGGTTACCGATCAACGCTGTATCCAGTTCTATACCGGATATGGTCTGGAAGGCGATCTTCCGGATGCTATTTGTAAACGTATACAAACGCGAAAAATGATACCCTATCTAAAAGACGGTAACTGGGACGCAGGCATGGTAGCCGGTATACAATCGGTTTGCAAAGTGCTGGACGGAAGCATGACAAATGATTCCGAGGGTGAAGACAATCAGCCTTTCGGTACAATACTTTTTGCTATCTTCGGTGTTTTCGCCGTGATCATGATTATCAGCATATTGATTGCACGAAAAGCCAATAAATGTCCGAAGTGTGGAAAACACAAATTGCAACGCACCAGCGTTTCGCTCATTTCCAACAAGAACGGGATAAAAACGGAAGAAATCGTATATACCTGCCGGAATTGTGGAAATCAGGTGATACGTCGCCATCAATCCGAAGACGACGATTTCCACAGTGGAGGAGGAATAGGCCCGTTTGTTGGAGGTCTTGGCGGTGGCTTCTTTGGAGGCGGCGGCGGAGGCGGAGGCTTCAGCGGCGGAAGTTTTGGTGGAGGTTCCGGCGGAGGTGGCGGAGCCGGTTCCCGTTTTTAATCGTGACCAATTCATTAATAAAAAGAATAAATTATCATTTAATAATAACTACGTATGAAGAAATCTACTATCATTCTTCTTGTGGCTGTAGCCATTGTTCTCCTTTGGGGTGTAACCGGTTACAACGGTTTGGTAAATATGGATGAAAAAGTAAGTAACCAATGGGCAAACGTTGAAACTCAATATCAGCGTCGTGCCGATTTGATTCCTAATTTGGTAAATACAGTCAAAGGATATGCGACTCACGAAAAAGAGACCTTGGAAGGGGTCGTACAAGCCAGAAGTCAGGCTACTCAAATAAAAGTTGATGCAAATGATCTCACTCCTGAAAAGCTTGCCCAATATCAAAAAGCTCAAGGTGCAATAACTTCTGCACTTGGAAAATTGTTGGCTATTACCGAAAACTATCCTGATTTGAAAGCTAATCAGAACTTCCTTGAACTACAAGCTCAGTTGGAAGGTACTGAAAATCGCATCAATGTAGCTCGTAAAGACTTCAATGATTCAACTAAAGCATATAATGCTTCTATCCGTAAATTCCCCAAAAACATATTGGCAGGCATTTTCGGATTTAGCAAACGAGCTTATTTCGAAGCGGCTGAAGGCGCAGAAAATGCTCCTAAAGTTGAATTCTAAAACATCTATAGCTTAAGCCATAAGGCTTAATTGATCAAAAGAGAGCAAAGAGATAAACAAATGTTTATCTCTTTGCTCTCTTTTGTATTCTATAGGACAATGCTATCCGGATAAAATGTAGCATTCATAACTTGAACTTGAACTCAAACAATACAAATAAAAGTTATATCCTATTTTGCTATCATGCCCTCATATATCCGCTACATTCCCCTATTCATGGGCTATCAAAGGATGATGGTAATAGTGAGAGACACTATGAGAGTAAACAGTTACCCTCATAGTCATCACATCAACTGGTAATCTGTTTTAGCACAAGTCCTAATCAATATAAGTTACCCACAACTGTGACTCATGTGCTCCACAGCTGTGACTCACGTGAACCACAACTGTGGCGCAAGTTACCCACAGCCGTGGGTAACCAATGAATATAGAAGTAAAGCAAAAGCATAATAGAGAAATAAACAAAAGCTAAAGCATGTGCTACTCAAAAGCTAACCGAGAATAAGGTCTTAATTCATACCTATCTTCATCTTTCACTGCAGGCAGGTAGACGCACTTTCTTTTGCAAACGCAAGGCAGTAAGCAAAATAATGACTATTTTTGCACATTCAATCGAAGCAAATCAAAAAACTCATGAGTAATCAAAGATACATGATGCGGGGTGTCAGCGCATCGAAAGAAGATGTACACAACGCTATTAAAAACATCGATAAAGGTATATTCCCTAAAGCTTTTTGTAAAATAATTCCCGACATTCTAGGAGGAGATCCGGAATATTGCAACATCATGCATGCCGATGGAGCGGGTACCAAGTCATCATTAGCTTATCTTTATTGGAAAGAAACAGGTGATGTAGCTGTCTGGAAAGGTATTGCACAAGATGCTCTAATCATGAATATCGACGATTTACTTTGCGTAGGTGCGGTGGATAATATTTTGGTATCTTCCACTATCGGTCGCAATAAGCTACTTATTCCGGGTGAGGTTATATCGGCCATCATCAACGGAACGGACGAATTGCTTGCCGAGCTCCGCGAAATGGGTGTCGGTGTATATGCCACAGGAGGCGAGACCGCTGATGTAGGCGACTTGGTTCGTACCATCATTGTAGATAGCACCGTTACTTGCCGCATGAAACGGAGTGATGTGATAGACAACGCCAATATCCGTCCTGGAGATGTGATTGTAGGATTGGCTTCTTACGGACAAGCAACTTACGAGAAAGAATATAACGGCGGTATGGGTAGCAACGGACTGACAAGTGCACGTCATGATGTATTCGCGAAGTATCTTGCCGAAAAATATCCCGAAAGTTATGATAAAGCGGTGCCTGACGAACTGGTTTATTCCGGTCAGCTTAAACTGACCGACACCGTTGAAAGTAGCCCTATCAACGCCGGCAAGCTGGTTCTATCCCCTACCCGTACATACGCTCCTGTTGTGAAAAGACTATTGGATGAACTACGTTCCGATATCCATGGAATGGTGCACTGTTCGGGAGGCGCACAAACAAAAGTTCTTCATTTCATAAACGACAATTGTCGTGTGATAAAGGACAATTTGTTCCCTGTACCCCCTCTGTTCCGCACCATCAAAGAGCAAAGCAATACAGATTGGGCGGAAATGTACAAGGTATTCAATATGGGTCACCGCCTAGAAGTCTATCTATCGCAGGAACATGCCGAGAAAGTTATTGCCATAAGCAAGAGCTTCAATATTGATGCGCAAATAGTAGGGCGGATTGAAGAAAGTGAAAAAAAGGAATTGATCATAAAAAGTGAATTCGGAGAATTCAACTATTAATAAAACGAAGAATGGCAGACAACAATACCATACTCGAGAAATTGGATGGGCTGATAGCCCGCTTTGAAGAAGTGTCCACGCTGATTACCGACCCTGCAGTGATTGCAGATCAAAAGCGCTACGTCAAACTGACTAAAGAATATAAAGAACTGGGCGATCTGATGGATGCCCGGAAAGAATATCTTCAAGTAATCAACGGCATTGAAGAGGCTAAAGATATCTTAGCAAACGAAAATGATCCGGAGATGCGCGAAATGGCTAAAGAAGAGCTTGATGCTTGTCAGACACGTCAGCCTGAATTGGAAGAGAACATTAAGTTGCTACTGGTACCCGCCGATCCTCAAGACGGTCGGAATGCCATTCTTGAAATCAGAGGTGGTACGGGAGGTGATGAAGCAGCTATTTTTGCAGGAGATTTATTCCGTATGTACTCCAAGTATTGTGAAACAAAAGGATGGAAACTTGAAATATCAAGTGCCAACGAAGGTGCAGCCGGAGGATTTAAAGAAATTATTTGCAGTGTCATCGGTGATAGTGTATATGGCACCTTAAAATATGAATCGGGCGTACACCGCGTACAACGTGTTCCGGCGACTGAAACGCAGGGACGTGTCCACACTTCGGCAGCATCGGTTGCTGTACTCCCGGAGGCTGAAGAATTTGATGTGGTGATCAACGAAGGAGAGATTAAATGGGATACTTTCCGTAGTGGTGGCGCAGGTGGACAGAACGTAAATAAGGTGGAATCAGGAGTTCGCTTGCGTTATAACTGGAAGAATCCGAATACAGGCGTTGTGGAGGAAATCCTGATAGAGTGTACCGAAACGCGTGACCAGCCTAAGAACAAAGAGCGCGCACTTGCCCGTCTGCGAACTTTCATTTACGACAAAGAACACCAGAAATATGTGGATGACATAGCATCCAAACGAAAAACAATGGTGTCAACGGGCGACCGTTCGGCTAAGATACGCACATACAATTACCCGCAAGGACGTATCACCGATCATCGAATTAATTACACGATCTATAATCTTTCCGCTTTCATGGATGGCGACATTCAGGATTGCATCGACCACTTGATCGTTGCAGAAAACGCCGAACGTCTGAAAGAAAGCGAATTGTAGCTATTTGCGGTCGACTAAAACAGGCTAAGATTCTCCGCAACATTATTATAATGTGTACATACAGATAAAAGAGACAAAAATATTATGAATAAGCAAGAACTATTTGAAAATATAAAACGAAAGAAATCCTTTCTCTGTGTAGGTCTGGATACCGACATCAAAAAGATACCCCAGCATTTACTTCAGGAAGAAGACCCTATATTCGCTTTCAACAAGGCTATCATCGATGCAACTGCCGAATATAGCATAGCTTACAAGCCCAATCTTGCTTTTTATGAAAGCATGGGAGTAAAAGGATGGATTGCTTTTGAAAAGACCGTTCAATATATCAAAGAAAATTATAGTGATCAGTTCATCATAGCCGACGCGAAGCGCGGTGATATCGGAAATACATCGGCTATGTATGCCCGTACGTTTTTCGAAGAACTCAATATCGATTCTGTAACCGTTGCTCCATACATGGGCGAAGACAGTGTGACTCCTTTTCTTACTTATCCCAATAAATGGGTCATTCTATTGGCGTTGACAAGCAACAAGGGATCACACGATTTCCAAATGACAGAAGATCAGAACGGAGAACGTCTTTTCGAAAAAGTACTTCGCAAATCACAGGAATGGGCGGACAGCGAACAGATGATGTACGTGGTTGGAGCTACACAAGGACGCGCTTTCGAAGACATTCGCAAAATTGTGCCCGATCATTTTCTATTGGTGCCCGGAATAGGTGCACAAGGAGGCTCTTTGGAAGAAGTTTGCAAGTATGGAATGAACGCATCTTGCGGATTGATTGTAAATTCCAGCCGTGGTATTATTTATGCCGACAAAGGTGAAAACTATGCCGAGGCTGCAGGTGTTGCGGCGCAGGAGGTACAACAACAAATGGCAATACAGTTAGAAGCTATACTCTAACGAACCAATAGCATCAGCATACAAACCATGTTTTAGAGTTGACAAGGTTGACAACACGCAAAAGATGTACATTACCGGCGTAAAGCAAAGAATTGAACTAGCAATTAAAGAAATATGTCACACGAAAGGAAAATAATAAACGATCCGGTTTTTGGATTTATCAATATACCAAAAGGATTGTTGTATGACATCGTACGCCATCCACTTTTGCAACGACTCAACCGCATCAAACAAGTAGGATTGTCATCTGTGGTCTATCCCGGTGCACAACATACCCGCTTCCAACACTCATTAGGTGCTTTTTACCTTATGACGGAAGCCATACAGAATCTTACGGCAAAAGGGAATTTTATCTTCGACAGTGAAGCTGAAGCTGTGGAAGCAGCCATACTGATGCACGACATCGGGCACGGTCCTTTCTCACATGTCTTAGAAGACACCATTGTGAAAGGGGTTAGCCACGAAGACATTTCACTCCTTCTCATGGAGCGTATCAATAAGGAAATGAACGGGCAACTCACTCTTGCCATCCAAATTTTTAAAGACGAATATCCCAAGCGTTTCCTTCACCAACTCGTTAGCGGGCAATTGGATATGGACCGCCTTGACTACCTGAGACGAGACAGTTTCTACACCGGAGTAACCGAAGGCAATATAGGGTCGGCGCGTATCATAAAAATGCTCAATGTAAAAGACGACCACCTGGTCATTGAGTCGAAAGGCATTTATTCCATTGAAAATTTCCTAACCTCCAGACGTTTGATGTATTGGCAGGTATACTTGCACAAAACATCTGTTGCTTATGAGAAAATGCTGATCAGCACTCTGCTCCGCGCCAAGGAATTGGCAAACCGTGGGGTAGAACTTTTCGCATCACCCGCCTTACATTTCTTCCTATACAACGATATAAACCGGGATGTATTTTACAATAACCCTGACTGCCTGGAGAATTACATAGAACTCGACGACAATGATATATGGACATCATTAAAGGTCTGGTGCTCACACCCTGACGTTGTACTTTCCACCCTAAGCCGGGGAATGGTAAATCGTAAAATATTCAAGGTTGAAATTTCCACAGAGCCAATAAGTGAAGAACGAAAAAAAGAACTAACTTTGCGCATCAGTCAGCAATTAAATATTTCAACCTCCGAAGCGAGTTATTTTATCTCTACCCCCAGCATCGAGAAGAATATGTACAATCCGGCAGACGACAGTATTGATATACTGTATAATGACGGAAGCATTAAAAATGTAGCGGAAGCATCGGATATGCTCAACATTTCTTTGCTATCGAAGAAGGTGAAAAAGTATTACCTGTGCTACCTCCGTTTACCGAAGTAAGCTAAAATATTCATGCAGCATTAAGGATATATTAAAAAAAAGTCCGTTATTTGCGGCGTAAAGTCATTAAATAGAAATTATAAAATGGAGTTTTCGGCCAAACAAATCGCATCATTTATACAAGGAGAGATTATAGGAGACGAAAATGCAACAGTACACACTTTTGCTAAGATAGAAGAAGGGATACCAGGCGCTATTTCTTTCCTCTCCAATCCCAAATACACGTCATACATTTATGACACACAAGCCAGTATTGTTCTGGTAAACAAAGATTTCGAGCCTGAGCAAGAAATAAAAGCCACACTGATTAAAGTGGACAATGCATACGAAAGTCTGGCTAAATTACTATCGCTCTACGAACAAAGCAAACCAAAGAAAACCGGCATCCACCCCTTAGCCTATGTGGATGAACAAGCTAAAGTAGGAAGTGATGTCTATATCGGTCCCTTTGCTTATATAGGCGCAGGAACGGTAATTGGCGATCAGACACAGATTTACCCACATTCTTATATAGGTGATCACGCAAAAGTAGGAGACGGCTGTGTGATCTATTCGGGAGTTAACGTTTATCACGATTGCCGGATAGGAGATCGTTGTGTACTCCATTCGGGAGTAGTGATCGGTGCAGACGGATTTGGGTTTGCTCCAACCCCCGAAGGTTACGACAAGATACCACAAATAGGTATCGTAGTACTGGAAGATGACGTGGAAATCGGCGCAAATACTTGCATAGACAGAGCAACAATGGGAGCAACAACCATACACAAAGGCGTGAAGTTGGATAATCTTATTCAGATAGCCCATAATGTGGAAATCGGCGCAAATACCGTTATGGCTTCACAAGTTGGCATAGCAGGTTCGGCTAAAGTAGGTGAATGGTGTATGTTTGGCGGTCAGGTAGGAATAGCCGGACACATTCACATCGGTAATAAAGTAAATCTTGGCGCACAATCGGGAGTACCCGGTAATATAAAGGACGGCAGCCAGCTGATAGGCACTCCCACTATGGAGTTAAAGTCTTATTTCAAAGCTGCAGCTGTATACAGAAAATTACCGGATATGTATTTGGAAATGAATGCACTCCGTAAAGAAATAGAAGAATTAAAACGACAAATAAATAAGTAACCAATGTTGAAACAAACGACTTTGAAAGACAGTTTCTCGCTTACCGGGAAAGGTCTTCATACAGGACTAAACCTGACAGTTACTTTCAATCCGGCTCCTGAAAATCATGGATATAAGATCCAGCGTGTCGATTTGGAAGGACAGCCGATCATTGATGCTATTGCTGATAACGTAGTAGAAACCACACGTGGTACCGTTCTTAGCAAAAACAGTGTGAAAGTCAGCACAGTAGAACACGGCATGGCCGCTCTTTATGCTTTAGGAATCGATAACTGCCTTATACAGGTCAACGGCCCTGAATTTCCTATTCTTGATGGAAGTGCTCTATATTATGTAAACGAGATAGAGAAAGTAGGAATTGAAGAGCAAGCTGCTGTAAAGGATTTCTATATCATTAAGTCCAAGATTGAATTCCGTGATGAAGAGACAGGTTCTTCGATTATTGTACTTCCGGATGAAAACTTCAGTTTGAATGTTTTGGTTTCGTACGATTCTACAATCATACCCAATCAGTTCGCTACGCTGGAAGACATGGCCAAATTCAAAGATGAAGTTGCTGCAAGCCGGACATTCGTCTTTGTACGCGAAATTGAGCCTTTGCTGCAAGCCGGTCTAATCAAAGGAGGAGACTTAGATAATGCCATTGTGATTTATGAACGTCAGATGTCACAGCCCGATTATGATAAGCTGGCTGATGTAATGGGTGTTCCACACATGGATGCAAATAAGTTGGGATATATCAATCACAAACCGTTGGTATGGGCTAACGAATGCGCACGCCACAAATTACTTGATGTAATCGGCGACCTTGCACTTATTGGTAAGCCTATCAAAGGGCGTATCATTGCCACCCGTCCAGGACATACCATTAACAATAAGTTTGCCCGCCAGATGCGTAAAGAGATTCGCATGCACGAGATACAAGCTCCGACTTACGATTGTAACCGTCCGCCTATTATGGACGTTAACCGTATCCGTGAATTACTTCCGCACCGCTATCCATTCCAATTGGTTGACAAAGTAATTGAAATCGGTGCCAACTATATTGTTGGAGTGAAGAACGTAACAGGAAACGAGCCTTTCTTCCAAGGACACTTTCCTCAAGAACCTGTTATGCCCGGAGTATTGCAAATAGAGACAATGGCTCAAATAGGAGGATTATTAGTGCTTAACTCGGTAGATGAACCGGAACGCTATTCCACTTATTTTATGAAGATAGATGGTGTGAAGTTCCGCCAAAAAGTAGTACCGGGTGATACGTTAGTATTCCGTGTAGAGCTACTAGCTCCGATCCGCCGTGGCATTTCCACAATGAAAGGTTATGCCTTTGTGGGTGAGAAAGTGGTTTGCGAAGCCGAGTTTATGGCTCAGATAGTGAAAAACAAATAAATTGAAACATGATTAGTCCCTTAGCGTATATACATCCCGATGCAAAAATCGGGGAAAACGTAGAGATCGCTCCTTTTGTATTCATCGATAAGAATGTAATTATAGGAGATAATAATAACATTATGGCGAACGTCAACATTTTGTCGGGGTCGCGTATAGGAAATGGCAATACCATTTTCCCGGGTGCCGTAATCGGTGCCATACCGCAAGATTTGAAGTTCAGAGGTGAAGATACCACAGCCGAAATAGGCGACAATAATACTATTCGCGAAAACGTAACGGTCAACAGGGGAACAGCTGCGAAAGGTGCGACCAAAGTAGGTAGTAATAATCTGCTTATGGAATCGGTACATGTGGCTCATGATGCAACGATAGGCAGCGGATGTATTATAGGGAATTCCACTAAAATGGCGGGTGAAATTATCATTGACGATAATGCGATTATCAGTGCAAGCATACTGATGCATCAGTTCTGCCGCGTGGGAGGTTTTGGCATCATTCAGGGAGGCAGTCGATTCAGTAAGGATATTCCCCCTTATATCATAGCAGGACGTGATCCTATTGCCTACTGTGGCATTAACATCGTCGGTCTTCGTCGTCGTAATTTCTCTAATGAAACAATCGAAAATATCCACAATGCATACCGTATCATCTACCAAAGTGGTTTGAATACTTCGGATGCATTGAAGAAAGTGGAAGAAGAGATACCGACAAGTCCTGAGATTGAATATATTGTGAGCTTTATCCGTAATTCGGAACGTGGCATTATAAAATGAAAAGAAAACAGTAAAAAAGAACTTTTTAATTAAAAACGGAATATGGTTTATAGATTTACACTAATCTCTGATGAGGTTGATGATTTCCTCAGAGAAATACAAATAGATCCGGAAGCTACATTTTACGACTTTCATAAAGCCATACTGAAATCAGTAAACTATACTGACGATCAGATGACCTCTTTCTTTATCTGTGATGATGATTGGGAAAAAGAAAAGGAAATCACTCTTGAGGAGATGAATGACGATCCGGAAGTAGACAGTTGGGTAATGAAAGATACGACTATCAGTGAGCTAATTGAAGATGAAAAGCAAAAACTGATTTATGTGTTCGACTACATGACTGAACGTTGCTTCTTTATCGAGCTTTCTGAAATTATTACCGGGAAAGACATAGAAGGAGCAAAGTGCAGTAAAAAAGAAGGTGACGCACCAAAGCAGACTATCAATTTTGAAGAAATGGCAGCCAGCAACTCTTCACTTGACTTGGATGAGAACTTCTACGGCGATCAGGATTTCGACATGGAAGAGTTTGACAAAGATGGTTTTGATTTGGGTGAAGGAGGAGAAAGCACACTCACTGAAGATTAAAATAAGATGCTATTGACTTTATCTCACGAAAATAAGACTTCATTAAACAAGAATTTATTTCGAGTAAGACAAAGTCAATAATTCAATATGTTTCTAGCATAGCTGTGCCAGAAGTCTGCAAAACGGATTCATCCTCGTTACCCTTAAAAGTCGAGATCGAAGAATTCGGACAAAAGGCTCCTGGCACAGTTTGTATATCACCAAAGGAGCTGTTATCATATCAACGACAATGCTGAAAGAAAAAAAACTAATTGTATTAATAGGCCCTACCGGAGTAGGCAAAACGGAACTTAGTCTTTCACTTGCAGAAAGGTATAAGACCTGCATTGTCTCTGCCGACTCGAGACAGCTTTATGCCGACTTGAAAATAGGCACAGCTGCACCGACTGAGGAACAACTCAAAAGAGTGAAACATTATTTTGTGGGAACTCTGCAACTGACCGATTATTACAGTGCTGCACGCTACGAAGAGGAAGTGATGGAGCTTTTAAGTGAATTATATACCGAGCATGACACTGTCATCCTTACCGGCGGTTCGATGATGTATGTGGATGCCATCTGTAAAGGGATAGATGATATTCCTACGGTGGACAACGAGACCCGAGAATTAATGTTACGCCGATATGAAACAGAAGGGCTGGAACCACTCTGTGCAGAGCTCAAACTACTCGATCCGGAATACTATAAGGTTGTTGACTTGAAGAATCCAAAGCGTGTGGTGCATGCTCTTGAAATCTGTTATATGACCGGTAAGACCTATACCTCTTTTCGCATTCGAGAACAGAAAACACGTCCATTTGAAATTATAAAGATAGGACTGACCCGCCCCCGTGAAGAACTTTATGAGCGTATCAATCACAGGGTAGACCTCATGATTGAAGAAGGACTGGTGGAAGAAGCCCGTAAAGTGTACCCCTACCGTAAACTCAACTCCCTCAATACCGTGGGATATAAAGAGATTTTCAACTATTTAGACGGGGAATGGGACTTGTCCTTTGCCACAGACAAAATCAAACAAAACAGCCGCATTTATTCCCGTAAGCAAATGACATGGTTTAAACGGGACACTGATATCCATTGGTTTCATCCGGACAATGTTACGGAAATCGACTCCTTCCTCAATGCGATTATTCACTAACAGGTACTCAAAACAGCTATGTAATCCTATCGAGCCTCATTACCATTTACTTTGCACTTCTACTCTTATTATCCACCTTTGATTAATCAATTGAGTAAGTTTCTTTCTGTAAAGTTCTTTATACAAAGATACCCCTAAACTAGAGAATGATGATATCTGCTCAAGGCAATGCTGTGATTGTTTGCTTTAGACGGATGTCCTGACTCGATGCTCCGACAAGTATTTCAAAATCTCCAGGCTCCACAGTCCATTGCATATTCCGGTCGAGTAGTTGTAAATCAGCAGGTTTTAAGGTAAAAAGAACTTCCTTTGTTTCTCCCGGTTCCAATGAAATACGTTCAAATCCACGAAGATCGGAATCATAAGCTATCACACTGCTCACCTTATCACGTACATATAATTGCACGATTTCATCACCGGCACGGTTTCCTGTATTGGTGACTTTAAACCTAACAGCATATTCACCTTGAGTACGTTGCTTTAAAGGAGTAACTTCCAACTCATCATAATTGAAAGTCGTATAACTTAACCCATATCCGAAGGGATAAAGCTCACCCAATAAGCGGGTCGCTCCTGCCCCATTCGGTCCAACACCCGGTTGCCCACCATGAGAGCCTTTCTTAAAAGGGAAATTTAATTCTATCTGACCTACACTTTTGGGAAAGGTGACAGTAAGTTTACCTCCCGGATTGTGCTCACCAAATAAAGTTTCAGCGATGACTGTCCCTCCTTGTGCATTAGGAAACCATGCCTCTAATATTGCCGGAATATGAGCATTTGCCCAATTGATTGTCAACGGCTGTCCATTGATCAAAACCAGCACCACCGGTTTACCTGTGGCATATAGAGCTTCAAGCAATTGTTGTTGCCTACCCGGAAGATCGAGCGAAGAGCGTGATCGGCTCTCGCCTGTACGAAGTTCATCTTCACCAAGCACAGCAATAATCACGTCGCTTTCTTTACCCTTATTCACAGCTTCGGCCATATCCTTTGTTTCTTGTGCAGTCAGAGGATTGGGCAATATTTCAGTCTTCGGCCAACCTTTATCCACTACATCACAACCTTTTGCATAGTCTACCTTTGCCAAACTTCCTAAATAATTTTGTAATCCTTTGAGTACGGTTACCGTCTCCAGCTGATTAGGTCCATATCTACTAATCATATAATTGCTTTCATCGGCAAGCGGTCCCACTACCAACACATGCTGCATCTGCTTTTTGTCAAGCGGAAGAAGATGCTGCTCATTCTTGAGTAAGACTAAAGCCTCAGCCTGTATTTGCTTCACAAAGTTCAGATTATGTGCCATTCCCCCGACTTTATCAGCTTCTTTCACTTCAACATACGGATGATCGAACAATCCTAAGCGGAACTTGACCCGCAAGACTTCGGCAACCCGTTTATTTACAATGTCGATAGAAAGTTTCTTTTCTTGTAGCAGACGACGGATAGGAAGGATAAAATCGGCAGGAGAAGTAAAATCGGTACGCACATTCAACCCCGCTTCCAAAACCTGACGCACCGCCTCATCATAAGTATCGGCCACATGATGCTTAGACTCCACGAACTCCACCGCTCCACTGTCGCTAACCACGTACCCATCGAATCCGAATTCCTGACGGAGCAGTTCAGTCAGGAAATAATAGCTTGCCGTAATGGGCACACCATCCCAATCGTTATAGCTACTCATCACTCCCATTGGCTGAGCCTTTTGGATGACTGTTTTGAACGGATATAGAAAAAGCTGATGCAATTCACGCGGAGCTACATGCGGATCAGTACGGGCATCGCCATCCCTACCACCTTTAGGCACACTATACACCGCAAAATGTTTTAATGTAGAAGCCACTCCTTGGGATTGAATACCGTGCACCATTTCTGTGCCTAGAGCAGCAATCAGATAAGGATCTTCGCCATAACATTCCAACGTACGCCCCCAACGGGGATCGCGCACTACATCCAGAATAGGTGCGTAAACGTTGGTATAGCCCAATGCCTTAGCTTCTCGACCCACAATCTCACCGGCACGGCGCACTAATGCTTTGTCCCACGTACTGCCAATGCCAATTGGAGCCGGTAAAGGAGTCGCTTTGGTATGATTCAAACCGTGAATACCTTCATTCGTAAAATCAACCGGAATACCTAAACGTGTGTTTTCGATAAACCAACGCTGTACAGTATTGATGGCTTTTGCATGGTTACTGAACGGATATAGTAATCCGGGAACATGCTTTGCACCATTTCCCACTCCGTTTAGCATTTCATCAATATTAGCAATGCCGTCCTTCCATATTTCTTTTTTCCAGTTATCAACAGGTAAAGAGTCTTTCAAGACCCGCCCATATCCGTAAAGAGTAGCCAACTGGCAGGTCTTCTCCTCTACGGTCATCTGCGATAACAAATCATCAACACGCTTTTCCAATGGTTGTGACGCATCTTCATATACATCCTTAGCACCATTCTTATTAAAATCTATCCAGCCTTTCTTATAAATATTCTGACTTTGCGAGTAAACGTTTCCGAAAGCAATAAAACAAAATGCTATCGAAATAAAATAAGACTTCCCATTCATGGTTGATTTATGCAAATTAGTTTAAGGGTCAATGATTGGTTTATATCGCATTTCAATATACTGATCGAGTTCGTTGTAGAGTTGCTGCATTTCTTTTCCGTCTATAGCACCTTTCTTACGCCAACGATCCAATACAGGTATACTTTTATGAAATACCTCCTTTTCAACCGGAGCAAGCCTCTGCATATATCCGGTTTGTGAATTGTTATAAAGTTTTTCCCAATTGAAATATCGGTTACTTCCCATACCCTGCTTATATGCAAATACATCTGCAGCCAATCTCACCGACCAATCACCTAAAGGAGCGACTTTGGTCTGTCGATCGCGAACAATTAAACGTGGAAGTTCCTTATCGGCATTTTTCACCCATGCCGGCATGACAACTCCTGTGGGAGGATAGCCGAGTATAGTCCACATTGTAGTCAGTTCGGGATTCTCACCACTCTTAACACCTTGAATAACCACCGAGCTAGCAGTGCTGCTACGTGCTATAAAATCTTGATCGACAAACCAACCGGATGCCTTTGGACGATTAAAATCACCGTTCTTCAAGTCAATTCCCAGTAAAGGATTTGTGAAGGAACGCGACAGTTCCGAGAAAATCCATTCCGGAGTAATCTGCCCGGTAGCCGATGCAGGCATCAAAACCTTGTCTTCCTGCATAAAACGAACATACCCGGCTCCTTCATTCACTTTTCCAGAAAAAGAGAAATTAGTACGCGCAATATAACCACAAGGTGCATCCTTAGGATTATTCGCATCGAACATTACATATTTATAATAGCCCACTTCAAACATAGCAACACCACCGTGTGCATCAATTACGCCAAAGTTTGCTTCAATAAAGCTTGGCTTAGCAATAGTGTCGAGAAAATGACAAAAATCATTCACCGTAGCGCAAACTTCCAATGCACGTTTCATTATTCGCCCGTTAGCAGTACCACGCTCTTCCCCTGGTTTCACATCCATTATATTATAAGACTGCGTGTTCATAATAGAGAATCCTTCGGAGTTAGTCCCGATCCAGACATCTGTCGGATTATCTTCTACACTATTCGCAATAGCAATAAACGGGTAACGTCCATTGCCAAAGTATCGTACACAGTTTTGCGGAAAATCGGTATCACGATTCTTCCAAAGCAAAGGTCTTCCATCAGGAGTAATCTTACCGGATATGACAGCAGACGTACAAGCATATACCGGCATTAAAAAGCTCACCGTAGCAACAAAAATGAATAGGAAAAAAGAACGTTTCATCATTGTATAAATTTTATAAAGAAGAACACTTAGATAAAGGGAATATGTTGATTCGCAAAAATACAAATATTTCCCGGCTTACCGGGAAATGGTTCAAATTAATAAAGGGTTCCGAAACAATTAAAAAAATAGAAGCGAATTGATTACATGCTGCAAATTACAAGTCTCTTAAAACAATGAACTCCTGCAGAAATATGTCCTGCAGGAGTTCATTGTTATGTTACTTTTCCAAGTTTTATCCTATAGATCGTTGTAAATCAAGAAATATGTATCCGTACTACGCAAACCTTTCAATCAATAACAATCTGACGGATTGAAGTATTAATTTCGCGATCTCTTAACAGTTCCTTAGCAGAAACTGATATTATCCTTCCATCGGGAGTAGCTACACAAAGGGAACCGTTACGGGCAGCTGTTTCTTCCAATAATCTTTGTTCAGCCAACTCCAAGCCCCAATGCAACTTATAACTCAGTTCTCTAATTTCTTCATTCTGCTGCATGTTTCCTGATTTCGTTAAACCGTTCTTTATCATATATCTGTGGTTTCAAATTAGCTCCACCTTCGGCAACTATAGACCGTGGAGTGCAACTATTGTCCGCTAACATCCAATAATCGACGCACGGCATATAAATTTTAAACAAATTTTCAATACCAGCCTGATAACGACGATAAATTACATTATTCGGTATATCATGACCACCGGCTTCTACTCGCTGCGCCACTCTATTGACAGCTAACTCGGGAGAACTCAACCAAAAGAAAATCAGACTAACCCGATATCCCATCCGTTGAGCACTGGAAACCAGACGTGTGTATGTCCGTGTAGCCAATGTCGTCTCCATAGAAAAATCAGCTCCCGCTATCAGTAATTCATTCATTCGCTTCAGCATCAACTTGCCAGCTTCAATCGCCACACTTGCCGGATTGAAAGGAGATAATCCTTTTGCTATTTCATCTGCGTTCACAAACTCGCGGCATTCCAATATCTCAGGCAATACAGTATACGAAGCGGTTGTTTTTCCTGCCCCATTACATCCTGCTATGATATAAAGCTGCTTCATTTTTGTGTCACAAATAATAATGTAAATGCCTACAAAGATATGTATTAATTCATTTGAAAAACACAGTTATAGATAAATTATGATTTTTTATCCCATAACGACACTTATTTGCATGATTAAGTTAATAAAACAGTTACTCTTCAATTAACGTTACTTTGATTTGTGATTCAGCTTTCTGCGTCAAGCTTTTCATACCAATAAACGATATATTCAAGCTAGCTCCATTAGGCACTTGTAGCTGGAAACTTCCTTTGCTATCGGTTATTGTACCCAATATAGAATTCTCCACTTTTACGATTGCTCCTTCTATCGGTTTATCTTGCGCATTGACCACAGTACCATTAACAGTCATCTTCCCTTTGCCGCTTTTCTCTTTAGTGGAGATATAAATACTTCCTTTCTGGTCTCCATCCTTAATCACATTCATACTCTCAATTGCATCTGGAGATATTTCTTTAATTTGATCCGCGCTCTTCTTGATGCCGTCCACATAATAGGTGATTTCCTTCCCAATAGTCGATGCCTTATCACGCTGATTGATAATCTGATCTTCCTTGGTCGCAGACTGGTCGGCATCCATGTCCTTAATATCTTTTTTCAAGGTAATCAGCATAACTCCATTTTTTGCCTTATCCCCATAAATACTTACTGCTGAATTATTTTTCAAAACATTAATACTTTCAATACGCTGAGGATCCAACGCCGATAAGACATCCCTATCAGCTTCTTTCCCATTAATGATAAACAGAGGTTGCGCCCCCCCTCTAACGGTGAATATGTTCCCAATAACTTCCTTCTTTTCTACAGAAAGAGATTGATTAGAAGGTGATTTAAGAGATTTACTTTTCTTTAAAGTATCGGTAGGCAATGACATTGCGTCCGCTCCCTGAGATAACACACTAGAGTTGTCAACAAGCTTCTCGTCAACCAAATCTTTCAGATCATTCATTTTCACTTTAGAAATAAGCTCTGCTTTTGCAGTAACTTCAGGACGGGCAAAAGCAACAACAGCAATTGCTGCAAGCGGAAATACATATAAATATTTCAGGCGTGCCCATGGATTAGATTTTTCTTTTAACATCATTGAAATACGTTTTTTGAGTTTACTATGATTAAAATTATTAGCGATAGAAAATAATTTGGAACCAACCGCCTTTTTGATCAGCAGCAACTGGTAATGCTTCTCATCGACTCCCGCTTCAAGGACCGTTTCATCCGCTTCATACTCATGAATATTTTGCAGTTCCTGTTTCAAGAGCCAAGATGCGGGATTGAACCATTGCAAAAAGATGCAGCAGTCGGTTATCAACAGATCCCATGAGTGCCGGTGATAAATATGCGCAAGTTCATGTATCAGAATTTCCGTACCGTTCTCTTCCAAATCTTTTTGTGAAAGAACTATGTTATTCATCCAACTGAAGGCTGATATATTGCGGTGATGAACAATTAGATTCGCATCTCCTTTCATTTTACAATGATCATCCAAAACAGGAATTACAAAAGAATAGACAGGGTTCTCCTGATCTCCCGATTGCATAACCTTGAGTAATCCTCCCTCTCTTTTTACATAATATCGTTTACCGGACTTCAACAAGAGCCCCATATTAGCTACGCCATATATACTACGTAACACGAAAAATAAAAAGCCTAGAAAATAAATGAGTAAAATGAGCTGAACACCAATTGAAGCCCCTTGAGTAACAGTCGTATGAATACCATCGTTCATTTGCATCTTTTCCGCCAATAGTAACCACTGCTCTAAAGTCATAACAGAACGATGTACTTCCGATTGCTGTTTCACACTTATCTCCAGCAATGGCAATGCAAAAGCTAAAATAAGACTGAGCAACAAAGCCACACGATTGAAACGATGAAACGTCTCCCGGCTCAAAAACAATCTGTAGAACAGATAGAACAGAGCTTGGCATACAGATGCCTTTAAAATATAGACAAAGAATATCCCCATTACACAACTATTGTATAAAGATTATTACTCAATAAATCCAATACGCAAAAAAAAACTTAGTTTGCTTTCAGTGCCTTCTGCAATTCATCCTTCATGGTATCAACTCCCGGAAAGCCCGTAGTACGATAAGCGATTTCACCCGATTTGTTTATCACAAAATAAGTGGGAACACCCTCTACTTGAAGCGCTTTAACAAAATCAGCCCACTGTGTTTTTGTCACCCGATAATGTTCGCCATGAATATCAGGGATCATATTTTTCCATATTACTTCAGGAGAATTATCACCTGCCAGATAGACATAAGTAACGCCTTGATCTTTAAGTTCTTCTTTCATTGGAAGCATCTCTTTCATAGCTCTTTTGCATGGGCCGCACCAAGTTGCCCAAACATCAACCAGTACTACTTTGCCTTTGTAAGGAGAAACAAGGGCTTGAAGTAATTTATCACCGGATACGGCTGTATCCATCTCACAAACTTTATAGCCGGTCTTTTTGGCATTGGTAGCGAGCAAGTCAATCAATCCCTTATTCTTATCATTCAGTATGTTAGCAAACTCTTTCAAAGAATACCTATTTACTTCATTCTCTTGATCAACAGTAAGTATCTTATATTCTTTATCCAACTGCGAAAATAAACGGTTTGCACCAACAACCTGGCTAGATAATTCGTCGGCAGATATCTTGTTCTTTCCCAATATTTCCTGACTCAATAAAAAGGAAGGGTAATCAAAACAATACATTGCACTCGGGTTGCGTACAATACTTAATTTTAAAAGATCGTCGTAATAAGTGCTATCCACTTTCAAATCTTCAGCTTTTGGCTTCGGAGCATCTTTTACTCCGGCAAACATTGGAGCATAAGTCAAGAGTGTCTTGTAATTGCTTATTATAGACCAAGCATCCATTTCTAAATTCCAGAACAGAAATGATCTATAAATATCACTGATACCTTGATCGGCTTCCAAAGTATTACGTTTATCTGACAAGAGCTTCAAAACATGTTGCTTAAACTGTATAGGCGTCATACCACAAACATCCTTTAGCATCGCAGGCATATTTTTGCTAATGTTCAACGGATAGTTCTTTCCGATAATCTCACTATTCAAAGCAGCCATTTCTCCTTCCACCCAAATCTTCTTCTCCAGAGCAGGTTCATCTTTAAACCAACGGCTTTGGGGAATATAAATCGCAGGTAAATTGAGAGTTAATATGGTTTCCTTGCCTGGCACCAGGCAAAGTGTATAGTTTAATGAACCGATACTCAGTTTAACACTCGTTGGAGACATCAGAGGAATCTCAGTACGGAAAGAACCATCGGGATTTATATTGATATCTTGTGATTGTGTCGCCACAGGTAACCAGCTCTTATAGCTCACAGACATCAAAAGACTCATATCTTTATAGCCCAAAAGTCTACCACTTAACAATGCCTTACCGGGTTGTACTTGAGACGGGGGTAATGCAACAACTTTTCCAGGCTCATAGCCCTTCAATGACTCTGGTATTTCCACAGAAGGTCGCTTACCCGTCAGCTGAATGCCATAAATACGCCATTCTCCTACTCCATCACCTTCAATAAAACTAAAGCTGCTGGCTTTGGAAGGTAAAGCTTGAAAGAATAACTTAAAAGATAACTCTCCTTTATCATTAGTTGCAGTCCAATCTTTAGCAGAAAGTCCTTCCATCTTTATTAAAGAATACTTTTTACCACCACTCTGCAATGCAGCTGAAGATAATAACTTCACCTTATCCGTAGGAGTACTGAAGACCCTCATATCCAATACGGTAGTATCTTTTTTCAAGGTTACCTTTTCCACTTCAAGTATTTGCGCACTTCTTGCGATGAAATACGGCTTCTCATACACTTTATCTTTAGCCTGTAACTGTAGACAAATAACTGTTACCAAAAGGCAGATCAAAACAACAGAGTTTTTCATCTTGAGTTCTTATTTATTTGTTTCTATTTTTCCCTTTTTCTACTTCAGCAATAAGTTTTTTCAACTCCTCTACAGATATATCTTCCTCTTTAACAAGTGAAGATACCACACTAAGGAATGAATTGTTGAAATACTTTTTGACAACTCCTTTCAAAGCTCCCTGCCTAAACTCCTCTTCACTAATAGCTGCATAGTATTGATAAGTATTACCGAAAACACGGTGTGACAAGAATCCCTTATCTTCTAAAGCCCTTACAATTGTTGACAGCGTATTAAAATGAGGCTTAGGGTCATCATAAAAAGCCAAAAGCTCTTTCACAAACAAATCTCCCTTTTCCCAAAAATGGGTCATAATTTCTTCTTCTTTTCCTGTTAGTCCTTTCATTGCGATTTTCTATATAGATAATATTTTAATCTCATCAATATTCATAGCCACTTTATAAGTGACTTATATCATTCTTTTTCGCAAATAACTATATTTTATAGTTCGTAAACTAATTATTATAGTTAAATATAGCTAAACACAAAATACCTACATATAGCGATTGCCTTTTTCAAATAAAAACCGTTATTTTGCAATTCTTATATAAGAATACTAAGTTTTAAAATACAATGAGTGAGCCACATAAGTATCGCGCTACAGATAAAATGAGTGATCTGATATTCGACAACTACTCCATACTGATGGTGATGAGCCGATTTGGATTATCATTAGGATTTGGAGATAAGAATGTGAAAGATGTTTGTGAAGCACAAGGAGTAGACTACAAAACGTTTTTAGCAGTAGCCAACTTTATAAGCGAAGAGCAGTATTCATACAGCGATGATGAAAATGCGTTCTCTATAACGTCATTAATGGAATATCTGAAACAAGCTCATACTTATTTCCTCGATTTTTGTTTACCGGCCATCCGACGTAAACTACTCGAAGCTCTCGACTGTTCACGTACAGATAATGTAGCATTTCTCATTCTTAAGTTCTTTGATGAATATGCCAAAGAAGTTGGTAAACACATGGAATATGAGAATCAGGCTGTATTTACATACGTTGAAGAAGTGATGAAGGGAAAACTTTCCGATACTTATAACATCGCGACATTCGCCAGCAAGCATAATCAAATTGAAAACAAGCTGACCGAACTGAAAAGTATCATAATAAAATATTATCCGGAAAAAGAAAACAATAACCTCCTAAACGCTGTCCTTTTCGACATTTACAACTGCGAACACGATTTGGCTTCGCATTGTCAAGTAGAAGATTACATGTTTGTCCCCGCTGTGAGACAAATAGAAAGGAGACTAAAGAATGAGCAATAATACGTCTTTAAAAGTTGTTGTCGCCGAGAGTTCTGTGATTATTCGTAGTGGCATCATAGCCGTATTGAAACGTCTGTCAAGCCTAAACATCCATCCGATAGAAGTTTCCTCTCCGGAAGGTCTACACGGCTATATACACATGCACACTCCAGATATTCTGATCGTCAACCCGACCTTTGGGGGATGGTTTGATCTTCCATCTTTCAAAACAGAAAACAGTAAAGGAGGCATCAGATATGTTGCCATCGTCTCCACTGTAATCGACATCAATATATTGAAAGAGTACGATGAGCAAATTTCGATCTGTGATGATCAAGAGCTTATTAGTACCAAAATCAATCATTTACTTTGCAACGATGAACCAGAAGAAGAGGGAGAAAACGAGCAAGAGGCACTTAGCCAACGAGAGAAAGAGATCATCACTTGTGTGGTGAAAGGAATGACAAATAAAACGATCGCCGACCAACTGTTTCTATCTATTCATACAGTTATCACTCATCGGCGAAATATTGCCCGTAAACTACAAATACACTCTCCAGCTGGTCTAACAATATATGCCATTGTAAATAAGTTGGTGGAAATACAAGATATTAAAGAGACACTATAAAACAGTTCTAGCACAAAATTGGCTTTTTTTACTATAAAAAAGAGCCGTAATGAACGGAAATACAGCTTACAGAAAAATCAGACCATCCCTATACCAAGGCAATACCATCTCCATACCATCTCCACTCTGACTTTACCTTTTCAAGCCACAGCTGGAGCGCAAAAAAGCGGAGAAAACATGAAGATGGTATTAAGAAAGTATTACTATTATATGACTCCTAAAAATCACTTTAATACTTTGAGTATTGCAGCTTCTTTCAATTCCACTCGAAGAGAAGCATCAGGTGATTGCGGATTCCAGATGATTTGACGACATTCTCCTTTTTGTAAAACACATTCAGAAGTATTCTTTCCACTTAAGTATTCCTTATCAATGTGAAAAGAAGTCGTATTAACTTTCCATGCTTGTATATCGTCCAGGTACAAATGCAAATTCTCCACTTCACCACTATTGAATTGCCAATCACCACGTTGAACATTTAATGCTTTAAAATGAGAGCTTTCCATCACAGCATTTCCTCTTACTCCCACTGACAAGCTATCACGTTTAAAACCTTCTATCTTAACATTCTGATCCAAAAGATTAGCGTTTAGCAATTGTACTTGATCGGGCAAAGCTATTTTCATTTCTCGCGAATGAACGATGAACCAATCCATTGAACGTTTCTCGGAATCTAGCTTTCCTTCACTAAAATCGAATATAATCTTCAACGTATCACCCGATGACTGTATTTTCATATAACGATCCATATCGGAGGAGTATGTAAAACTTGCAAGATTTCCTTTAGAAGGAGAGACTTTCAACGGCGTGTCTTGAAATGAGGCCCAACGAGTCTTTTTAGTTTCTCCCGTACCGGGGTTCAGAGAAGATTCATTCATCGTTAATTCCAGCACCTTACACTGCGGAAGGTTTACTGTTTTATACGCCCCGGCTATTTTTAATAGAGTTCTGTCCGAATCAGCTGACCACGTAAATAAATAAACCAAAGCGGCACTCATAACAATAAGTCCGGTGAGCAACATGCCCAGGATTATATAAGTTGTTCGTTTCATAGTTTTCTTTTTATTTTTGTTTCTTAGTAAAATCCAGGTACATATCCGACATCTCCTTAGCCGAAATACCAAGTGTATACATTTGCTTGAAGAAATAATCTATTTCCTCTTTTAGAAAATATTCTTTGCGTAATGAAAGAATCAATTTACGCGCACCCGATGAGACAAAATACCCGATGCCACGCTTATTATAGATAATTCCTTGCGACTGCAAATAATCATACGAACGCATTGCCGTATTGGCATTGACTTCCACCACAGCCGCGTACTCCCTTACAGATGGGATGCGTTCTTCTTCACGATATTGCTCGAGAAGAATCTCATCACAAATGCGGTCTGCTATTTGAAGGTAGATTCCTTTTATTTCTTTGAAATTCATACTTACCAACGATTAATAATTTCGGACTCTTTAAAACGGAAATAGGCGAGCACCCAATCGAAAACAGCCATCACAAAGAACCCCGTTGTCATGAGACATGCCAGTGTTTCATCGCTTATCGAAGGGTGAAAACCGTAACTTTTGTCTTCAGCCAAAATCTTTACCAATAATAGTGCTATGGATATATAAGTCACAGCCAAAACGATTACTGCAGAAAATGTTTTGATATAAGCATTCTTAGGCCAAATTACACTCCCGAGCACAAAAACCGATTGAATATAGCAGTATACGCTAATTCCAAGCACAAAAAGTTGCGGCGTTTCAAAGGCAGTCCAATAGTCAACGTTATTACCTCCGCCAACCAAATGACAAAGAGGAACTGAAGCTATAACATTTTTCAGTTCGGGGTAGCTTATACTATAGATTAACACACGTGTCCAGTCAGCCAGAATAAAAGCGATTAAAAACACAATTAAGAAACCGAAAGTAAAGACAAGCCAACGTGAAAAGAATTTTTCAAACATTGTCGCAGGGGTCATCAACATCGCTATCCGGCTCGTTTTCGACTTCATCCGCTCCATTATAAAGGAAGCACTAAGAAGTCCCATTATAACAATCGCCCAAAGGAAAACAATAAGTTCGAATGTCCACATAGGATCAACCCCGTTCCTTACACCGGTAAAACGGCTAGGTTCTTCATATTGAAAATATCCATTCCAAACAAACGCTACAACAAACAGTCCATAAATCATGACTACTCGGAGTATATTCGTCTTCCAACTTTCCACCATTTCTTTACGGCAAAGATCCACAAAGCGGGACATACTAAAAAAGGTATCACGTATCATTGTTTATTTTCATTATAGTGAAACATTCTTTTAATTTTCTCAGGTTCGGCAAGTGTAGCGCCGAACAACAGCTCTAGATTGATCTCCGACTCTTCTCCATCTGTATTGGGCAATAATAAATAGTTGCCTTGTACTGAAGGAAGGGTGAAAAGAGCATTATTTGCCAAATTGCGGTTATCACTTTCTACGAAAAGGAGCTTGTTACAAATATCTCCAATAGATTCGTCAAGCAATACCTGACTGTTATCCATTATTAAAACATGATCCAGAATCCGATCAATATCCCTTACCTGATGAGTTGAAATAATAATCGTTTTATCATCCGTCATTCCGGATGCAATAAATTTGCGAAACTGACTCTTTCCGGGAATATCAAGTCCATTGGTAGGTTCGTCCATTATTAATAATGAAGTATTGGTAGCTAAAGCAAAGCTCATAAACACTTTTTTCTTTTGCCCCATAGATAAAGCACCTAAATTGACATCCTGATCCATTTCAAAATAATGAAGATACTTCACCATATCCTCTTTGCTAAAGCGTGGATAAAACGGACTGTTCAATTCCACATAGCTAAGAAGAGATATCGGAGGTAAATCAAATTCTTCAGGCACCAAGAACATATCGCGGAGAGTAACCGGCTGGCGGAGACGAACATTGACATTATGGTATATCACTTCTCCTTTTTTAGGAATAAGTAATCCACTCATCAAATAAAGCAGAGTAGATTTTCCGGCACCATTCCGCCCCAATAAACCATATACTCCACCTTTTCCCAAAGAAAGCGAGAAATCGTGTAGGACTTCTTTCTTGCCCCTACGATAACTGAATGAAACGTTTTTTACTTGCAGCATAGATTATATTAATTATATATTAGTATATACGTGTACTATTGTATTAATACACCGCAAATATAGATACTATTTTTGAAATAACAACTATTAGACAAAATAATTTTGATTTTATATGAAGTGATAAGTTTACTATAAGGAAAGAAGAGGGATAGAGATGTCTAAATTAATATATTATCCTGATAAAAAATTCCCGGACATTCGCGATATCACATCGGAAATGAACGGGAAATCTTTCTCTTAATAAAAGTGGTTACGTAATTATGACTAACTAATTCATTAAATCTGATACTGCAAAGATAGGGGACTGACAGATACTGCGCAATCCCTAAAATGAGGTATATTTTTAAAATTATATAGCCACATTTAGGTATATCCACCTGATAATTCACCTGTAGCGATAGGCAAATATATAATAGATTATCATAATGAGGATAAGCAGAATACTAGCAACACCAGTACATATATGAGCCATCCCGATAGGGATGCCACAAGCTTGTTCATGCTGAGTGAAGACAATTGTTATAAAGATTAGTAATGCCATCACATTGAGTACACGTACAAGTCGCCTTACCAGAAAAAGTTGTGCTTGAGCATTATGCTCCGTAATGCGAAAGGGAAATTTTATCATTCGTATCGGAACATACGCGGAAATTCCGAGTATGAGAGCAATAGCCGTTGAGCAACCTGCTGTGGCAAAAACAGAGGAACTCCCGGATTTATCGTGAAGGATAAAATATATCCATATTACACTACCCCAAATAATTAGAGTCAATAGTAAAGCCACAATTTCGAGTATCCGATCGACTAATGAGGGATAAACCCGTGCAACCTGAATATTTTTTGCAGAATAACGACCTAGATCTAACATAATCTTTATTTTTTTTCGGTCAACAGAATAAGTACTGAGTTACAAAATGAGATAGCTGACCTTTTTGTTATATGAATTAATAAAAGGCAAATAAACTATTCATCAGGAGAATTATCTTCTTCGGGTTTAGAACTTAAAAGCTTCGGCTTTACCTTTTTCTGTCGCCCACTCTTCTTCAATGCTTCCGAGATAATCCATTGCAACTGTCCGTTGGTGCTACGAAACTCATCGGCAGCCCATTTTTCAATAGCTTCCATTGTTTCAGCATCAATTCTTAAAATGAAACTTTTTATTGATGATTCTTTTTTAACCACAATATCTCTGTTTTTCTCAACCAAAATCATTGCTATCAGATAGCGGATAGAACGAGAATGGTTTTCTTATCCATAATACACTAATTATCTATTTGCTCCAATGGTATGGCTATAAGTTTTTGTGTCTTACAAAAGACGCCACATCATTCACGACATAATCGGGAATAGACGAAGGTTGACCATACTCTGCTGGAACCGATTTCCCACTCCCCTCTTGCATCAGATGATTCAACTTGGGATAAGACTTAAAATGCACATTCTTATGTCCAATCAGTCCGGTTCTCCATAACCCGAAGTCTTCCATAGTGACTTGATAGTCACGCTCTCCTTGAAGGATCAAAATCGGTAAACTGAGTTTAGCCGCTACTTTTACAGGTTTATATGCATTTGCAAAAGCCCAATAAGAAGAAGGTATGTTCAATAATAAGGGTACTTTAGCATCAAAGTCGGCCGTACCGATTCGTTTTATATTTAATGCTTGTTGCTTGACAGTCGCAATTTTCGCCTTAGCAGCTGTGGATGTATCGGACAAAGCGGTAAGATAAGTAGTTTGTTCCACAATGGCATCTTCCAAAGGACGTGCCAAACCAGCCAAAAGTATTATTCCCGCCAGTTCTTTTGAGCGCTCTGCGATACGTGGAGCAAGAGTACCGCCTTGACTGTGTCCCAATATGTATACACTATCGGTCGCTATTTCCACACGAGACTTTGCCAACTTTATCGCAGATAAAGCGTCGTCCACGGTTTCAACATCAAAGTCCATCTGACGACCTACGGGAACAAAAGATTCTCCATAAATGCGGGTACGCTTATCATATCGAATGACAGCTATACCGTGCTTGGCAAGCCCCCATGCAAGATCACGAAAGGGTTTATTGGGACCAATTGTCTCATCCCGGTCGTTCGGGCCGGAACCATGTACCAAAATTACTACAGGGACTTTCGTTTTACCCAAAGGTAGAGTCAAAGTGCCGGGTAATTTGAATCCATCGGTCTCTATTGTGATATCCTGTTCGGAAATCTTTGTCTTGTCATAAGTGGCAGTCGACTTAACAGGTTCGGCCGGCACAGGCATTAAGCGAAGTGTATTAATGTGCTGATCTTTATCAAAAGAAACCAGGAAACGTAAGTTATACCGCTCAAATTTCATGTCGGCATAATAAAGTGAATGACCCTGGACAACTTCCTTTTGCCACTCGCCCTTTGACTGTAACTTCCCAAATTGCTGCTCGGTCTTATCAAAAGTTTCATTAAAAACAGCCGGGCTCAATTGGGCTTGAAGTTCCTTTGTCAAATTGACGTAGATGCTATCTCCTTGCCCGCCTACCAAAAAATCGTATACTTTCTGTGCACGCTGAAAAGACAGATCTTGAGCAATAGCCGAACACGCTTGAGCCAATAATATACCAACAAGCAGTGCCCACTTGGATATGACGGAATAATTCATAATCGACTAATTTTAGTGATTCAACGTACCGGTATTGACAACGGGTTGCGCAGCCTCATCGGCACAAAGCACAACCAAGAGATTGCTAACCATTGCCGCCTTTTTTTCCTCATCCAATTCCACAATTTCCTCTTCCGAGAGTTTATGTAAGGCCATTTTCACCATAGAGACAGCTCCTTCGACAATCTTTTCACGAGCGGAGATTATAGCTGAAGCCTGCTGACGACGTAACATCACAGCTGCAATTTCAGGTGCGTAAGCCAAATAATTGATACGGGCTTCCACCACTTCCATTCCTGCCATTGCCAACCGCTCATTGAGCTTTTGCTCCAGTTGATCATTGATTTCCTCCCCACCCGATCTCAGGGTAAGCTCTTCACTGCCTGATTCATTATCATCATAGGCATACTGACCGGCTACCTGTCGCAATGCGGCATCACTCTGTATCTTAACAAAGTTCTCGAATGCTGTCATACGATGTGCGACGGCATTACCCAACGGAGTACCCGAAGGGGTATTGGCAGAAGCCATTGTCTGCGCATCGATCTCGAACATTGCCTTATAGGTATCTTTGAGTTTCCAAACCAATACCAAACCGATCATAATGGGGTTACCTATTCTATCGTTAACTTTGATAGGTTCGATGTCGAGGTTACGGGCACGCAAAGAAAGTTTTTTCTTATCCAACAGCGGATTTACCCAGAAAAACCCTGTCTCTTTAAAAGTGCCCTGATACTTCCCGAAATAGACCATAGCCCTGGCTTCGTTGGGTTCCAGCTGTATGTATCCGGCAAATAACACAAGCCAAACTACAAAGAGTATTATAGCCAAAACCAAAGTGGGAATGCTTGTTATAACTCCCCAAACCATAAGTAGTGGCATTACTATTAAATGAATGAATAATGCTAAAAAGCCATTCATCTTAAAACTCTTAAAATCAAACTCTTTCATTTCCATAGATATTTATTAATGATATTATTTTGATATCACAAATATAGCATACAAAAATTAATATCTGCTTTTCAAACGTATTATTATGCTTTATTAACAAAAACGCCAGATTCAATAATTTATGATTAGAAATTCTTACTCTAAAAATTGAAAGTATTTATTCATTGAGCTCTTATTTTTTAGAGCGACTTGAAATTATACACCTGCCGGGGATCAAAGCAAGAGTTGGTCAATAATGGAGCAACCGGATCAAGCACCACGAAATAACACTTATAAATATACTTCATCGATAAGCTCATCTTATTTCCCCCTAGGGTTGAGCATACCATCAATGCCATTGATGCCTATCATCATCCGCATTGATGACTAGAATCATTGGCATTGATGCCTATGTCATGTCGGGGATCAATACAATACATCCTAAACCTCATTATGCTACACACCTATGTAAAGATAACCCTGAAAGTAGGAAAAGTTCATTACCTATAAATCTTCTTCGCTTATACAAACATGAATATAGAGGAATGAAGTACAAAAAGCTATAAGTTAAGAGGTTATCAAAAAGAATACGACGAAGGGAAAAGGAATTCTAATTATAAACAGATAGAGCCTAAGAATCTCCGGCACTGGCATTTGCCTACACTATACGTTCTACAAGTGATTATAAACAAATATTGCCGGACTACCCATTGCACCAATATTTGGCAGCAAGAACAGTAGTACCGGCAACAAGTTTTGTTTCTACTCCTTTATTTCAGTGCACTAACAGCAGCAGACAATTGATTCAACGCTTTCTCCAACACAGCTCGCGGGCAAGCTACATTGAGGCGCATAAAACCTTCACCGGGTTTACCGAATGTGGTACCATCATTTAAAGCCAGATGGGCTTTCTCCACAAAAAAACGACTTAACTCGGGCTGACTTAGCCCCAAAGCACGGCAGTCGAGAAAGATAAGGAAGGAAGCCTGCGGGCGTATCATAGTAATAGCAGGGATGTGTTCTGACAAATATCTCTCGGTAAAATCAATGTTACCCTGGAGATAGTCCAACAGTTGTTCCAACCATTCTTCACCATGCTTATAGGCAGCGGCTGCACCGATGTAAGCAAACAAATGCCCTTCATCAAATTCCCCCGCTTCCATAAAACTGTTAAAGCGGTTGCGTAAATCTTCATTCACTGTAACGACAAATGAACTTCCCAGACCGGGCATATTGAAGGTCTTGCTGGGAGCCATAAAAGTCAAGGAGTTGCTTGCTGCATCTTCCGAGACGGCAGCAAAAGGATGATGCTTGTATGGCTTAAAAGTAAGATCTGCATGGATTTCATCGGAGAAGACCAATGTACCGCTCTCCTTACATATCCTGGCGATTTCTTTCAGTTCATCGGCTGTCCAAACACGACCGCCGGGGTTGTGAGGGTTACAAAGAATCAAGACTTTACAGCCTTGAATGTCTTGCTTGAAGCGTTCAAAATTGACATGATATTGCCCATCATGCAAATCCAGGGGAGAATAAACCACTGCGCGCCCCATCTTACGACTGACAAGGAAGAAAGGATGGTAGACCGGAGTCATAACCAGCACCTTATCACCGGGAGAAGTGAAACACTGCAACCCAAAAGCCAAACCACGGACAATGCCTGGGACAAAGGTCAGTTCTTCACGCAAAATACTCCATTGATAACGACGCTGTAACCACCCGCAAATAGAGGTATACCATTCTTCACAAGCAGTGGTATAGCCCAATACTTCATGGTCAAGACGTTCTTTTAATGCGTTAATCACAAAAGGTGGAGTACGGAAGTCCATATCGGCCACCCATAGAGGAAGAAGATCATCTCTATTCCACCTCTTCTTATAATCGTCCCATTTCACCGAGTCGGTGCCTTCACGATCTATTATTTCATCAAAATTATACTTCATTCTATTTATAGTTAAAAACATTATTCAGTTTGAGAAGCGAACGTGTTTATCACTAAAACCTCTCCATCTTCTTTCAAAAGTCAACGCAAAAATACGAATTATCCCCTGTTTTTGAGTACTTTTGCATGCAACTAAACAGAATTTCTTATGATTAAAGCCTTATTTTTTGACATTGACGGCACATTGGTTAGTTTTAAGACTCATGAGATACCAAACTCTACTATTGAAGCGATCACTGCTGCCAAAGCCAAAGGAATTCGGATATTCATAGCCACCGGACGTCCATCCGTTATTATCAATAATCTCTCCGCTTTACAGGAAAGAGGACTCATAGACGGATACATTACAATGAATGGAGGCTATTGCTATATAGGTGACAACGTTATTTATAAAAGCACCATACCTGAAGCTGACGTGCGGACTATTGCAGAAATATCTGCCCGCAAAGGATTTCCTTGTATCTTTGTAGGAGAACACGACATTTGCGTGTGCCAGCCGGATGAGATGGTCAGAAAAATATTCGTCGAGCATTTAAGAGTCGGGGAGCTTCCCGAAAAAGGTTTTGAAGAAGCTATAAGCGGGAAGAGCATCTATCAGATCACTCCGTTTATTACAGAGGAAGAAGAGCGTGAGATTCTCCCACTTCTTAGTAATTGTGAATCAGGGCGTTGGTATCCGGCGTTTGTTGATATCACCGCTAAAGGAAATACGAAACAAAAAGGTATTGACGAGATAATCAGTCAATTCGGAATCCTCCTTGAAGAAACCATGGCAATTGGAGATGGAGGCAACGACATCGGCATGATTCGCCATGCAGCAATAGGAGTCGCCATGGGCAATGCCACCGACACCGTAAAGCAACATGCTGATTATGTCACCTCTTCGGTTGATGAAGACGGAATAGCCAATGCCCTTAAGCATTTTTCTATTATATAATTTTTTAATTGGTATTGCATTGAGTTTTTCTCCCGATAGTAGCAACAAAGAGTTTCAAGATGCCTTGAATCTCGTTCAATATACCCGCCAATCTGTTTTTCTGACAGGAAAAGCAGGGACGGGAAAATCTACATTCTTGCGGTATGTATGCCAACAGACGAAAAAGAAGCATGTTGTATTGGCTCCTACCGGAATTGCTGCAATAAATGCGGGAGGAAGTACGTTGCACAGCTTCTTTAAACTTCCTTTCTACCCCATTCTGCCGGATGATCCCAACTTAAGTCTCCAGCGAGGTCGCATCCATGATTTTTTCAAATATACTAAGTTGCATCGCAAGATGCTCGAAGAGATTGAGTTGGTAGTCATAGATGAGATTTCGATGGTACGGGCAGACATTATTGACGCTGTCGATCGTATTTTGCGCGTGTACTCCCGTAATCTGCGCGAGCCCTTCGGAGGAAAGCAACTACTTCTTGTCGGAGATGTTTTCCAGCTCGAGCCTGTAGTAAAAGGTGATGAAAAAGAAATACTCAACCGCTTCTATCCCACCCCTTACTTTTTCTCGGCGAGGGTATTCAGTGAGATTGATTTAGTATCGGTGGAACTGCAAAAGGTATATAGGCAGACAGACAAGGTTTTCGTCAATGTGCTGGATCATATTCGTTCGAATACCGCCGGAGCTGCCGACCTCCAGCTACTTAACACGCGCTATGGAACGGATATTGAGCAGAATGAAGCGGACATGTACATCACTCTCGCAACCCGTCGTGATAATGTAGACTATATTAATGAGAGAAAGTTGACCGAACTTCCCGGAGATCCCGTCACTTTCAGAGGAGAAATAAGAGGTGACTTCCCCGAAAGCAGTCTGCCGACTTCGCTTGATTTAGTCTTAAAACCCGGCGCACAGATTATCTTCATTAAGAATGATTTCGATAAACGTTGGGTTAACGGAACCATTGGTGTCGTCAGTGGGTTTGATGAGAAAGAAGAAACGCTTTATGTCATCACAGATGATGGCAAAGAATGTGATGTAAAACGGGAATCGTGGCGAAATATACGATATACTTATAACGAGAAGAAGAAGCAGATTGAAGAGGAAGAACTGGGCACATTCACACAATACCCCATTCGTTTGGCATGGGCTATTACCGTGCACAAAAGTCAGGGACTTACATTCAGCCGGGTTATCATCGACTTCACCGGAGGAGTTTTTGCGGGAGGACAAGCTTATGTCGCACTTAGCCGTTGTACTTCGTTAGAAGGTATACAGTTGAGAAAGCCCGTAAGTCGTGCCGACATATTCGTACGTCCCGAGATTCTGAATTTCTCCGAACGTTTCAATAACCAGCAAGCCATCGACCGAGCTCTTAAGCAGGCACAAGCTGACGTGCAATATGTTGCCGCAACCAAAGCTTTCGATAAAGGGGAGTTTGACACTTTTCTTAGTGAGTTTTTCAAAGCCATCCACTCGCGTTACGACATAGAGAAACCCGTTATACAACGCCTCATACGCCGCAAACTTGGAATAATCAACCAGTTGAAAGAACGTAACGAGCTTTTAAAAGCGGAAATGGCGGAGCAGAGAAAGAGACTTCAAGCCTATGCACGTGAATATTACCTCATGGGAAATGAGTGTATCACCCAAGCTCATGATGTACGTGCAGCATTAGCGAATTACGACAAAGCTATTGAGCTTTATCCCGAATATGGAGACGCATGGATAAGAAAAGGCATCACATTGATGAATGAAAGCAGGATGGGAGAAGCTGAAGAAGCTTTCAATCGTGCCATTAAAATAAGACCGACAGATTTCAAAGGAGTATACAATCGCGGTAAACTACGTCTCAAGCAAAGAGAAATTGAAGCCGCCATCGCTGATTTTGATAAAGCCACAACTCTCAAACCGGAACACGCAGGTGCCCACGAACTTTTTGGTGACGCTTTAATGCAAGCAGGCAAAGAAGCTGAAGCTGCACTTCAATGGAGACTCGCCGAGGAGATAAAGAAGCGAAATCAGAAGAAATAATTACTTAAAAGCGAAAAAAACCAGGACTTACATATTATCTCCATTTTTTTTACTACGTTTGTAATAATACAACTAAACATCTATACATTAAACCTTTATGCTTCTAAAACTTTATGAAAACAATAATAATCCGGCAGACTTACAGAAAGTCGTTGATACGCTTAATAATGGTGGGATCATCATTTACCCCACCGACACCATGTATGCTATAGGCTGTAATGGATTAAAGGAACGTGCCATTGAACAAATCTGTCGCATCAAAGAGATTGATCCACGTAAAAACAATCTCTCTATAATTTGCTATGACCTTAGTAACATCAGTGAATACGCAAAATTAGACAACAATACATTTAAACTCATTAAGCGAAACTTACCGGGAGCGTTTACCTTTATTCTTAATGGCACCACCCGATTACCCAAAATATTCCGCAATCGGAAGGAAGTCGGCATCCGAATGCCCGATAACTGCATTATACAGGAAATTGCCCGCTTGCTCGATGCACCTATTATGACAACTACATTACCTCACAATGAGAATGAAGATATCGAATATGCAACTGATCCCGAACTAATCGAAGAAAAGTTTGGAAATATAGTCGACATTGTCATTGACGGTGGCATTGGAGGTACCGAGCCTTCAACTATTGTAGATTGCACCGGGGATGAATTTAGTATTGTACGCCAAGGAAAAGGCTGGCTGGACGAAGGTTAATGATCTTCCCTATAAAGCAAACTCAGTTTATCGCGTTCACCCACAATCCACAAAATATCATTCTCCTTGAATATCATTTCCGATGCCGGATTTAGGAAATGTTCACTTCCTCTTTCCACTCCGATAACCATTCCGCCGGTTCGTTCCGTAATACCTGATGCATGGAGAGCTTTGTCGGTCAAGCCATTTTCGACTGTAGCAATAACTTTTTTCAATACAATATCTTCCACCCCGCATTGTCTTTGAGGGGATTCATCACTCTCTTTAAATATCGGAAGAAATTTTTCAAGCTCTTCATCAGTAGCAGTAATCCCTATATGATCGAAAGGAAATAACTGCATGTCTTTCTTTGGAGCATATATCAAACGCTCACCTCTCTTTATATATACTACATTTATCCCATAGCACTTTCGCCAATCCAGTTCTTCCAGAGATTTCCCAACATAATTGGCACATTGGTCAATCTCAAGATCAACTAAATTAATATTCCATAATGAAGACATTGTACGAGATAGCATCTCTTCCTTTATAAAATTAGCTTTCTTCCGGGCTTCTTCATCCCGACTGTTAAAATTAGATAAGAAGCGAAATTCCATTTTCTTATAGATGTCCTTTTCTCTTTGAGAAGCAAAATAAAGGAAAAGGAGTATGAGCGGTACAAAAGCCAACGCATAATACGAAAAGAGCTGGACTATCGGGTATGAAATCAGAATAACAGCGAAAATCAACCGCGTTATGGTTACCATCAACAAGGGTCCTCTCTTGTATTCGGGATGTATCCACAACTGACCAATATCAAGGTCATCCGGATTTTTAAAAAGTATAGCCCATAAAAAAGGAGATAGAACAACGAAAATCAAGATCAGACTTATGACTTTTGGAATGAATGCTGCAGCCTCAGGCATAACTCCATTCACAAAAGGATAAAGAACTTTGGTACCTAATACAAGAATTGCAATGGATATAATTCCATTTGTCACAATAGTTGTATGAGTCCGCATGACATAACCCCGCCACTTACTTTCCGCCTGAATAGTCTGCGTTGAAGAAGAATAAGCATTGAGATAAAGAATCCATCGATTAGGCAATATACGTTCAAGGAATGAGCTGAAATTATCCGAATACTTAATCATATAAGGAGTCGTAAAAGTCGTGATGGCAGAAACTCCGACTGCAATCGGAAACAAAACATCGCTAATCACCCCAAGGCTCAAGCCTAAAGTAGCGACTATAAAAGCAAACTCTCCAATCTGCGCCATACTCATTCCTATCTGTACAGCTTCGTGTAAGGACTTCCCGGCAATCAAGGCCCCCAATCCTGTACTAAACACTTTCCCGGCAATTACCAATACGGTTATAATAAGTACGACTCCAATATTATGGCCTATCAAAACAGGGTCTATCATCATTCCGATAGACACAAAGAATATTACTCCAAACAAGTCCTTCACTGGTTTAGTGACATGCTCTATTCTTTCAGCCGAAGTAGTCTCCGCCAAGATAGAGCCCATTATAAAAGCTCCTAATTCGGCTGAGAAACCGGCATATACTGCAATAGCGACCATAATCAGACAAAGACCGAGCGATAATATCAGAAATCCTTCGTCATCCAGGCTCTTTTTTATTTTCTTTAAAAATGAAGGGATTATATAGATGCCGGATATAAACCAAAGTATCAAAAAGAAAAACAGCTTCCCAACCGTGAAGATCAATTCTTGTCCTTCTATATTCTTCGTTACAGCTATTGTAGACAGTAACACCATCAATAGTATGACCACAATATCTTCAACCACCAAAATACCAAACACCACCTTTGCATAACCCTTCGATTTCACATTCAATTCATCGAAAGCGCGGATAATAATGGTCGTTGAAGAACTGGCCAGCATCCCACCGAGAAACAGGCAGTCAATATTATTCCACCCTAAAAGCTTGCCTGTAAAATAACCAGCAACGACAATAAAGACGATTTCCACCATTGCAGAAATAGAAGCCGATCCACCAACGCGCATCAGTTTCTTAAAGCTAAACTCAAGCCCCAAGCCAAAAAGTAAAAAGATGACTCCGATATTGGCGAGTGTCTCTATATTCTCGGGTTCGGCAACAGTAGGAAATATTCTCAGGTGTGGACCGATCAAAAAGCCTGCAAGGATATAACCCAGTACTAAAGGCTGCTTTATCTTTCGGAAAAGTAAAGTCACAAGAGCACCGGTTCCAAGTATCAGCGTGAGGTCGAGTATTAATGCAGGTAAATGATGTTCCATAAGTTTATTTGAGTCTTTATCTAGCGTTAATAATAGAAGTGAACTCTGTAAAGTTACGGAAAAAACTTTTTTATTCAAAATTGATTAAACCATTATGATTGTATAGAAAAACAGCATATAAAGTTATACAACTATTTCATTATTACATAATTAGAAATATTTTTAAGTTCTATCTCCATAAAAAGCCGACAAACTTATTCTAAAATATGTTCATTATTAGTAAAATATGATATATATTTGCCTTATATTTATTTTTATTTTATTAAACTAAACAATCAAATAATGAAAAAAATTATTCTTTTTACGTTACTTGCTGTCTCTACAGTATTTATTTCTGCCCAAAATGCAGTGAATGTTAAATGGAACGTCAATGCAGGTATTGGTATCGCAGACTATTATGGAAAAAACACGGATGGTACAGATGCTAAATTTGCATACCGCATAGGTGTTGGAATGGAACTTCCATTTAATAATGCATGGTCATTACAAAGTGGGCTTAACCTTGTGTCCAAAGGCTGTAAAGCCGGAGAATCCGACTTGAAGACAAAATTTAATCCGCTATACTTAGAATTACCTATTTTAGCAGGATTAAGACTACACACCGCTAACAATTTTGATGTATTATTCAAAGCTGGTCCTTATCTCGCTTATGGTATAGGTGGAAAGGTTAAAGTAGGCGATGAAAGTGTAGGTGCTTTTGATGATGGTGCATTAAAGAAATTTGATGCCGGTCTTGAATTTGGTGTTGGATTCGAGTTCGATAAATTTGTATTGGGCCTTGATTCTCAGTTTGGTATGACAAATGTTTTTGATGGTGGCGGTCTTACAAAACCTAAGAATATCTCAACGTTCGTAACGTTTGGATATAAGCTCTAACCATAAACAAAATATTAAAAAGAGTTGCATCATATATTGATGCAACTCTTTTTATATCTTATAGTTACGGCCTTCATGCAAGGCGAGGGATAAACAAAAGCGGAGGGCTCTTCTATCAACAGAGTCCCCCACCGCCCAGGTTATTCGAATATATATTATATCCAACACCCTACCAGTAATAATATTTCAACAAACACAACCTAAATCCGTTTAATATTTTGTTATGTTATGACTTCATTTATAGAATACAATCGATACTCATAGTCGATAGAATCTACTAAAGATCAAAATCTCCATAGGCGTAAGCCCCATTATTCCCTTTTATCTCTAACAAAAAATCACCGCTTAGATCAGCAGGAAGCTGAATGCCCTTTTGACATGCCGAGACTATATTTTCAGATGAAGAATAAACAGGTATTCCATTTTGGGAAATAACAATAGTAATTGCACCCACTGATCGAGAAAAAGACAATTGAACAAAATGATTCTCCACAGACAAATAGGCGTATATCGGTATATCAAAAATAACCGAACGAGGACCACCTCCACTACTCGATGAATTACTAAATGGGATATCATTTGCAGATAATACAATCTCTTGAACAGATTGATTAGTACAATTTTTAGCACTCATAGCCGGAGTGTTCACCGCTAGTAGAGCAAAGCTGATTAATAATGAAGAGAAGGTTTTTGTTTTCATCGTGTTCTCCTTTTTAATATGAGGCAAAAATAGTTTAATGAAAGATGAAGACAAAAAGAATAAGTGGACAACAGAAATATTACGCAAACAATTGACTATAAACAGATTAGATAAAACACACATTCATAAGTAGTGGACAAAAAGGTAAATCAATATGAGGTATTAAAAGCAAAACGCACTATTAATAAATTGAGACTGAAATACAAAAATGCATATAATATTATCAGAAAAGCAACTTCTATGCAAATATCATTGCCTCCGTTTTTTATGAGTAAAGGTTAGTGGATTATTCCTTGTACAAAGAAATAAGCTAAAAAAATGACTAGTAGAATAATATAAATTTCTCCAATGACTCCTCTTTGGAAAGATTCAAATGACCCTTCAAACGCTGTTTCATTTTATAAACAGAATTCATCTCACAATCAAAAACCGTGATCAACTGATTATTAGTAAATCCAACTTTTAACAATGCGGCCAGTATTAAATCGGTTTTGGTCAATTGATATTCGGCTGACAAACGCGTGATATAAGATGCAAATATCAAATCCATATAATCCAGAAGGTGCATTCTTTCGACATTTGTCATCCGTTCAAGAATCAAAGTCCCTTGCTTAAGTTGGTCAAGTAGATAAAGAGCTTCCACAAAAACATTTTCACGTAATTCACGATTTTCGGCAGCCAGACAAGCCACTTTTCGATTTAACTGGGCAAGATCTTCTTTTTTCTTTTCACTCTCTCGTTCCTCTGCTTGTTTCAATTGACTGATCTGATACGCATATTCCTTTAAAGCGCGTTCATTCCTCTTGATCATTTCAATATTACGAAGAAAATGACGCCTATATTTCTTTCTGATTACTCTCAACAACAAAGCAACAGAAGCTACAATGACCAAGAAGATGAATGAGAAAAGATAGAGATAACGCTCCTTCTCAAGTTTGATGCGGATATTTTCCGATTTTAGTTTTTCATTATCATATTTCCTTTGCAATGTAAGAATTTGACTCTGCAATTTTTCATTTCTAACCAAATTAAGTAAAGAATCGGACTTTTCCTTATAAGTAATAGCCCTATAATAATTACTTTTTTTCTTTTCCAATTGATAAAGATAGAAATATGCTCCGGCGGAGAGATAATTATCTTTCATTAAAAACGTAGAATTATAAGAGGATTCTGCTTTCTTTAATTCTCCCATATCCATATAAAGCGAACCGAGATCCAGAAAATAACGATAATGATCGTTAAACGCCTTTCCAGCTTCAATAGCGGCTAAAAGATAGCCAACTGCTTCATCATATTTTTTTTCTCGTTTAGCCAAAGTAGCTTGTAATGACAGAAGTGACGACCGCACATAATCTGTAGTATCTTTCAGTAAAGAGAGCCCTCTTTCCAAGCAATATCGCACACTATCATTTTTTGATTCCACTAAATATACATTAGCTAAATCACGATAGACATACGGCATCGGCGTTGACTCATCCGACAGTTCATATAAAGCTATTGCTCTGCGGCAATGATTGGCAGCATCAGCATATACTCCTTGATCAAAACTGACATAAGACATATACTCCTGCAACATCCCCCGCAGTTTATATGCGTCCGTTCCTTCAAGTAATCTATCCGCCTCAAGATAAGCCTTCATAGCTTCGGGATATTTGTGGGCTAAAGAATTCAGCTTACCGGCATAGAATAAAGCCTTACCAGCTTTAACCTTATTGGCAACACCTTTATAATACTCAACTGCTATAGTAATAAGAGAGTCAGACTGCAAACTATCCAAATAATTTCTATCCCTTGCCTGTGTCATCAATAAAGCATAGTCCGCAGCCTCCACGCCACGAAGTTTATCCGGATGTTTTAATTCATTAAGTAATATTAAAGCGCTATCCGGATGATTTGTCATATATCTATCCACCTTATCGAGCAAAACCCGTTTATCATCACGTGTTGTGCAAGAAAGAACGCTCAACCCAAGGAATATATAGTAGAAGAATAGCAGTCTTTTCATTTGTTTGTTATTCAGAAATAAGGTACTCCAATGGTACTTTTACATATTCAAAGAATATGCTTTTTATTTTATTGCCTAAAAATAAACTTCTTTGTCGGAAAAAACAAGTTTCTCCGGACAAAATAGAGAGTGCATTCAAAAGAATATTATGGAAGCAATAGTATATAAGTCAGATTTATTTCATCAATTTTTCATGAACAATGCATGATAGCGATATCCAATGTAACTTTATTAAAAGATAAAGCCCCGTGTATTAGGATTAGCAAATCCTAATACACGGGGCTTAAGTTATTTTATTCTTTACTTTTACATCACATAATCATAATCTGCCATGTTTAAGAGATAAACCTGCAAAAGATGGGGAAGATGATTACAAGAATCAAAAAAAATCATTTCAACAAAGAATCAGGATTTAGATGATCAGCCTCAATATCCTTAAAATAGCGATATGTACCCACCTTAAGCTCGTCGGTAGCAGCATCATCACAAACAATAATCCCTTTTTCATGCAACTGCAAAGCACTAATAGTCCAGATTTGTGTAATTCCACCTTCTACCGCATGATAAAGAGCACGCGCTTTATTGTGACCATTTACTATAATCAGAACCTCTTTAGCAGAAAGAACTGTCCCAACTCCCACAGTAAGAGCTGTTTTAGGCACTTTGTTCACATCACCGTCAAAAAAGCGCGAATTAGCAATAATAGTATCAGTCGTCAGCGTTTTTTGACGTGTACGTGACGATAATGAAGACCCGGGTTCATTAAAAGCAATATGCCCATCAGGACCAATCCCGCCCATGAATAAATCAATCCCACCATAAGATTTTATTTTATCTTCATAGCGAGTGCACTCCGCATCAAGATCCGGCGCATTACCATTCAGAATATTGGTATTTTCAGGTTTAATATCAATATGGCTGAAGAAGTTGTTCCACATGAACGAATAATAACTTTCTGAATGGCCTTCAGGTAAACCTACATATTCATCCATATTAAAAGTTACCACATTACTAAATGAAACAAGACCTTTCTTATTAAGGTCAATCAATGTTCTGTACATACCCAACGGTGAAGAGCCGGTAGGACAGCCCAAAACGAAAGGTTTATCAGGTGTCGGATTGGCAGCCTTGATTTTAGCAGCGACATAATGCGCAGCCCACTTGGATACGGATTGATAATCCGGTTGGATAATTAATCTCATGGTGATTGTTTTTATGTGTTAATAAATAAATTAGGGGGAAATATTATAATTACTATCCGCGATCTTTCTTTAAGCGATCTGCCATAGCACGCCCCAAATTTTCACATTGGGTATAAGTAATCTCTTTCATAGCTTGTTTCATCTCAACAGGATCACCCACTACTTCAAATCTACTTTTCTCGGCAAATTCCGCCATACGTTTTACAGCGGCACCCGCCCAACAAAACGAACCGAAATAACCCAGATAACGATCTTTTATATCACGTACCAATATCTTGGACAATAAAGATTCCACCTCCGGATAGATCTGGTTGCTATAAGTCGGTGCACCGATAATAAGTCCGCGATATCTAAAGATATCCGATATAATATAAGAGGAATGACTCTTGTTTACATTATGCATTACAATATGCTTAATGCCTTGCGCGCAAAGTTCTTCAGCAATCGCTTCTGCCATTTGCTCGGTATTGCCATACATTGTTCCGTAAACTATTACCACTCCCTCATCAGCATCATACCTACTCAAGCGATCAGTCATACGCATCACTTTTTTCAGATGTTCACCTGTCCATATCGGACCGTGAGTAGAGCAGATCATCTTCACATCCAAATCATTTAATTTTTGGAGAGCCTTTTGAACAGCAGAGCCATATTTACCTACAATATTGGAGTAATAACGTATCATCTCATCCCAATGGCGTTCCGTATTGATACATGAGTCTACAAATCCTCCATCCAATGTACCAAAACTACCAAAACCATCACCCGAAAACAAAATACCTTCAGTTTCATCAAACGTCATCATTGTTTCGGGCCAATGAATCATAGGAGTCAAATAGAAACGTAATTTATGATGTCCTAAAGCCAAATAATCTCCATCTTTAACGAGATATTGTTCGCCGGTCACACCATAGAAACCTTCAATCATACCGAAAGTTTGTTTATTCCCTACAATGACAATATTGGGGTAATGCTGCTTAATAAGACGGATAGAACCGGAATGATCCGGCTCCATATGATTTATAATTAAGTACTGAATAGGGCGTTCGCCGATTATATTTTTGATTTTACGAAGAAAAATTTCAAAATAGCAGACATCTACCGTATCTACCAACGCAATGGTTTCATCATCAATCAAATAAGAATTATAGGAAACTCCATAAGGTAACGGCCATAACCCTTCGAACAAGGGTTTGACACGGTCATTGACGCCTACGTAGTGTATTTTTCCTTTTACAACACTTTTACGGTTCATATTTTTGTTATTTGTATTTAGTATGAATAAGAAACAGGTGCAAAAATAAACCTTTTTTCTCAAACTTCATATTTCTTTCCTTGATAAGCACCCGATTCCAGCATTCTTTTTTGGACTAAATGATTGAATTCATAGTTCTTTAATCCCCAGTCGGGAGCAATCAACCACTCTTTAGGAGACTGCGAGACGAATCGTTCCAATACAAGATCGGGGCGCAAGTGCTCAATATATTCTATGATTAAATTCACATAATCTTCCAACTCAAAGAAGTGAAAATCTTCAGGGTGATGAAGATATTCATGCGCCATACGGGTTCCCCTAATGAGTTGCAACTGATGCATTTTTAATGTTGTCAAGGGGAGACGGGATAATATTCCGGCTTGACGTATCAAATCTTCACGTGTTTCACCTGGCAAGCCCAAAATGACATGCCCACCAACTGGTATTCCCAATGCGACGGTACGTTGAACTGCATCAATCGTATCTTCATAAGAATGTCCGCGATTAATTCTTAATAAAGTATTATCATTAGTCGTTTCAATCCCATACTCAACTAGCAAAAATGTTGTTTTATGAAGCTCCTCAAAATAATATAGTAATTCATCAGGCATGCAATCCGGCCGTGTACCGATAACGAGCCCTACTACATCTTTAACGGAAAGAGCTTCTTCATACTTCTGTTTCAGTACATTCAACTCATCATAAGTATTGGTATACGCCTGAAAATAGGCAAGATACTTCATATCGGGATATTTACGAGAAAAGAAGCTCTTCCCTTCTTCCAATTGCTGGGTAATACTTTTATCTGTCCGGCAGTAGTCCGGATTGAAAGTTTGATTGTTGCAATAAGTACATCCCCCATGCCCCTTTTGTCCATCTCTGTTAGGGCAGGTAAAACCGGCATTAAGTGATATTTTCTGTACTTTATACGGAAAATTTTCTTTCAAAAAGGACGAGAATTCATTATATAATAAAGGCATACTTTATAGTTGGCGGTATTTAATGCATGCAAATATAAGCATATCAAATCATAAGAACAAGATTGTTCGGAAGAACAAAATGAGAAACTTCCTGAACATTAATCTAACTCAATGGGTTTATTTTAGTGCAAATGGTTTCAGTCAAACTTGCCGTAAGCAAAATCGGACAAATCCCTTTTCTTAGAAAAAGAAAACTTTCATTGCTTCCTTTAAGGCAATTGGCTATATTTGCTGCACAAAAAATTAAGATTGGATTATGAAACGAATCAATATTATTGTATTTCTCTGTTTGTTCACATTAATAAGCTTTGCACAAAGTAGGCAAGCACTTGACTTAAAAGATATTACATATAATAAATTTAGGCCGGAAAATATTTACGGAGTTATACCGATACCCGGGGACGGAGAGCACTACTCGCAAATGAATGCGGGAGGTACGCAAATTATCAAGTATTCGTTTAAAACTGGGAAACAAGTGGAAGTATTATTTGATGCTGCTACTGCACGGGAATGTCCTTTCAAGAAGTTTGACAGTTACAGCTTTTCTCCTGACGGTACTAAGATATTAATTGCTACAGAAACCAAACCCATTTATCGTCATTCCTACACGGCTGTGCACTATATATATAGCCTAAAGCGTAATTTGGAAGGCAAAATTAATAATGTTATCGAAAAGTTATCCGATAAAGGGCCGCAGCAGGTCCCTATCTTTTCACCGGATGGAAATCTGATCGCATTTGTTAGAAATAACAATATATTTCTTGTCAAATTATTATTTGGGAATAGCGAAAGCCAAGTCACTGAAGATGGTAAAGAGAACGCAATTATTAACGGAATACCTGATTGGGTGTATGAAGAAGAATTCAGCTTTAACCGAGCATTTGAGTTTACTGCAGATAGTAAAATGATTGCTTTTATTCGTTTTGACGAGACAGAAGTACCGACTTACTCTTTTCCTCTCTTTGCTGGAGAAGCTCCTCACACGAAAAATTATGAAAAATATCCGGGAAGTTACGTGTATAAATATCCTAAAACGGGAGAAAGCAATTCAAAAGTATCCGTACTAACCTTCGATATCAAGTCAAAAGTAACTCGTCAGGTAAAGCTACCGTTGGAAACCGGTGGATACATTCCCCGCATCATACCGACACAAGATGCGAACAAACTAGCCATCGTAACCTTAAACCGTCAGCAAAATCGTTTAGACCTTTATTTTGCCGATCCTCGATCTACTGTTTGTAAATTGGCTATCCGTGATGAGAGTGATACATATATTAGTGAAAATACATTCGACAATATCAAATTCTACCCCGAAAACTTTAGCTTCTTAAGTGAAAAGAGCGGCTTCAACCATTTGTATTGGTATACTATGGGAGGTAATTTGGTTAGACAGGTAACTTCGGGTAATTATGAAGTCAAAGAGTTTCTAGGATGGGATGGTGCTGAGAATGCTTTTTATTATACGAGCAACGAAGGAAGTCCATTGCAACAGGCTATTTATAAAATAGACAGAAAGGGGAAGAAAATAAAGCTTTCTTCGCAGACAGGTACCAATAATGTGCAATTTAGCACGGATATGAAATATTTCATGAACCGTTATACTAACTTGCAAACTCCGCTTATAATCACATTAAATGATAATACCGGAAAAGTTCTCACAACATTGGTTACCAATGAAAAGCTAAAACAAAAACTTTCTCAATACGATATTCCACAAAAAGAATTCTTCACTTTCCAAACTGCCGATGGTACTATGCTCAATGGCTGGATGATGAAACCAAATGGTTTCTCCTCTACTAAAAAATATCCGGTATTAATGTACCAATATAGCGGACCAGGTTCACAACAAGTTCTTGATTCATGGGGAATTAGTTGGGAAACTTATATGGCTAGTCGCGGATATGTTGTAGTATGTGTCGACGGACGTGGTACAGGAGGTAGAGGTGCAGCTTTTGAAAAATGTACTTACATGAAGCTTGGAGTAAAAGAGGCTCAAGATCAAGTCTCTACAGCCCAATATTTAGGAAGTCTACCTTATGTTGATAAAAACAATATAGGAATTTGGGGATGGAGCTTCGGAGGGTATATGACTCTTATGAGTATGAGTGAAGGAACTCCTGTATTCAAAGCCGGAGTTGCTGTAGCCCCTGTTACAGATTGGAATTATTATGATACAATATATGGTGAGCGTTATATGCGTACTCCACAGGAAAATGCCGACGGATATAAAGCAGCATCAAATTTCACTCGTGCTGACAAGTTACATGGAAACTTGTTGATAGTACATGGTATGGCCGATGATAATGTACATTTTCAAAATACAGCCGAATATGCAGAACATCTCGTTCAGTTGGATAAACAATTTGATATGCAAATATATACCAACCGAAACCATAGCATTTTTGGAGGAAACACACGTTATCATCTTTACACCAAACTAACTGATTTCTTCGATAGGAATCTTAAACAATAATATTCAAGGAGAAGCAATTTCATACTTGCATATAAAAAAGTAGAACATTCTTTCCACATAAATCGATATATACAATGGATAGAGTACGTAAACCTGAATGGCTTAAAATAAGAATTGGCGCAAACGAACGTTATTCGGATACCAAGCGAATTGTTGAATCTCATAGTTTACACACTATATGTAGTAGCGGTCGTTGTCCCAACATGAGTGAATGTTGGGGAAGAGGAACCGCAACCTTTATGATCGGGGGTGAGATATGCACCCGCTCATGCAAGTTCTGTAACACACTGACTGGTAGGCCTCACATTCTTGACCCAAAAGAACCCACTCATGTGGCAGAATCGATAGCCTTAATGAAACTATCGCATGCTGTTATAACATCAGTCGACCGCGATGATCTTCAAGATCTGGGAGCAGAGCATTGGGTCAACACAATCAATGAAATTAAGCGAATCAATCCGGAGACAACAGTAGAGGTACTCATTCCGGATTTTCAAGGAAAAGAGGAGCTTGTAGCTATGATCATTAATGCAAAACCAGAGATTATTTCTCATAACATGGAAACCGTAAGACGTATTACGCCGTTAGTGCGTAGCGCAGCCCGCTATGATACAAGCCTTAAAGTACTGAAACAAATAGCGGAGAGCGGATCTACTGCGAAGTCGGGCATAATGGTCGGTCTGGGAGAAACACCATCCGAAGTGGAAGAATTGATGGACGATTTAGCGAACTCAGGATGTTCAATCCTAACGATAGGGCAATATCTCCAGCCCACTCATAAGCATTATCCGGTTAAAGAATACATTACGCCTGAACAATTTTTACGCTATAAGGAGTTGGGTCTTTCTAAAGGTTTTGCCGAAGTGGAAAGTGGACCATTAGTGCGTTCTTCCTATCGTGCCGAGAGGCATATTCGTTTTCATAAAAAGGATGCCCAATAGAACTAAGCGTAAACAGATTTGTTATAAATAAAACGACTGAGTAATACGCAAATGGCCCATAAAGGAGTTCTTTCTTCAAAATTCAACATGTCTTTGGGATTTATCCCGGTTATCGTATCCATTTTGTTATACGAAATCATAACAAAAGATATTTCTATATACATCGGAACAGGTGTAGGCATTTTATATAGTGTCTATACTTTTCTTGGTAAAGGAAAATATATACCGCATTTCATCCTTTACACCACCACCATCATGTTGATTATCATGACACTTGCAACTCTCATTTTGGGAAGTTGTTGCCCCAATTCATACTTTCCCATAACACTTGAAGTTTGTGCTATTATACCGACAAGTATCTTCTACTTAAGGAAAAAAAATGTCATAGGAGAGCAAGAACGCCAACCGAGGTGCTGCATGGATGAACTCTCTCCAGGAACAATATCAGCGATTGTCTCCATAAGAGTTGTACTCATCATTGCAATTATTCATTTTATAGCAATAACCATAGTTCTTATTTTCTTTCGCCCATTAAGTACATTAACCCAAAATATACTATTCCGCGTATGCCCGCCGATTGTCTTCCTGGTAAGCATTCTCTTTAATCAATATGGCATTCGTTTCTTCAATAAAGCTATGGAACATAGTGCATTTGTGCCCGTAGTCAATATCAAGGGAGATGTATTAGGAAGGAGATTAGCCTCCGATGTACCGAAAGAAAGAGGTGCATATATTCACCCAATCATACGTATTGCCATATCGTATAAAAGTATGTTGTATCTCCAACCCCGTTCGGAATATTGTATTGTGGAGACGGGAAAGACTGATATTCCAATGGAATGTTACTTACTTTATGGAGAAAGTTTGGAAAACGGGGTAAATCGTCTAATCAATAAAACACTACCGGCCTCATGCATAAAAGATATCAAGTTCAACATCATGTACCATTTCGAGAATGAAGAGACAAATCGTTTAATCTACTTATTCTTACTTGAGCTCAATGATGACAATATCTTACTCGGCAAAAAGATAGGTGACGGAAAGCTTTGGACACTGAGACAAATAGAGCATAATCTTGGGAAAAACTTCTTTAGCAAAAGTTTTGAGCATGAATATGAGCACTTGAGCAAAGTTATTGATACAAGAGAAAAATACAAGGAGTTTTAGATAAGTCAGGCACATTCCCACGCCACGCCTTTACCGTTTTTGTTTTAATAAACTCCCCTTCACAAGTTATATTAGCAGCAATACAAAGTTTTGTCTGAGGACGACAGGTATTTAGTATTTCTTCAATAATCTTACTATTGCGATAAGGCGTTTCAATAAATAACTGAGTCTGATGCTCCGCGTAAACACGCTGTTCCAATAATTTAAGAGCTTTAGTCCGTTCACCCTGCTCTATAGGAAGGTAACCATGAAAAGCAAAACTCTGTCCGTTAAAACCAGACGCCATAACAGATAAAATAATAGAAGAGGGTCCCACCAAAGGGACCACTCTCATATTTTCACGTTGGGCAATAGCCACTACATCGGCACCCGGGTCAGCCACGGCCGGACAGCCTGCTTCTGAAATCACTCCCATAGAGTAGCCTTCTTTCAAAGGTTTCAGATATCCGGATATATCTTCTGACGAGGTGTGTTTATTCAACGGATAAAAACTCAAAGCATCAATATCTATTTCCTTTGCTACTTTCTTCAAGAAACGGCGGGCGGAACGTACATCTTCCACTATAAAATGCCGAATATTTAATATAACCTCCTTATTATATGAAGGTAAAACTGCGTCGAGTGAAGTCTCACCCAAAGTGACAGGTAGTAGATAAAGTGCTGTTTCCATTATTATCCGTAGATGATTTTTCCGTTTTCGTCCTTAAATTCGTCATCTATACCTTTCTCATAAGTGGCCATTGCTCTTAAACTCATACCAATGCTGGAGAACCCTCCGTCATGAAACAAGTTTTGCATAGTCACCTTGCGAGTAAGATCTGAGAACATCACAATGCAATAGTCAGCACAATCATCGGCAGAAGCATTTCCTAGTGGCGACATTCTATCGGCAAAATCAAATAATTTATCCATTCCCTTAACTCCCGATCCAGCAGTAGTCATTGTCGGCGACTGAGAGATGGTGTTAACACGAACATTGTGTTCACGGCCATAAATGTAGCCAAAACTACGAGCAATAGATTCCAATAATGCTTTTGCATCAGCCATATCATTATAACCGAAGAAAGTACGTTGAGCCGCAACATAACTCAAAGCAAGAATAGAACCGTATTCAGCAATAGCGTCTAGTTTTTTAGCTGTTTGAATCATCTTATGGAAAGAAACGGCTGATATATCAAATGTTTGACTTAACATTCCATAGTCCAAATCATCATAAGGACGTTTCTTGCGAACATTAGGGGACATTCCGATAGAATGAAGAACAAAGTCTATTTGACCACCTAAGACTTCCATAGAACGCTTAAATACAGTTTCCAAGTCTTCTACGCTGGTTGCATCGGCTGGTATTACTTCACAATTCAGTTTATCTGCCAAAGCTGACACTTCGCCCATGCGAACTGCCACCGACGTATTTGATAAGGTGATCATTGCACCCTCTTGAACAGCCTTTTCCGCTACCTTCCAGGCAATGGATTGCTCATTAAGAGCACCAAAAATTATGCCTCTTTTTCCTTTTAATAAATTGTAACTCATACTTATTTTATTCTAGAATTGAATTGCAAAGATAGATATTTCTGCATAAAAAAGCCGAAAGTGTGCAAAAAAAGGGGCAATTACGACAAAAAATGCACTTAAACCAACAAATTATACACATCTATTCGGTGGAACAGGCTTACTTTTGCAAACGGTAATTAAGAGGTTTTTTCATAGTATTTATTTAAAGTTAGAATTAGGTTAACATGAATCATTAATTATTATTTTCACAAGTTGCTCGGGAGAGTCGCTTGTGAAAGTATAATTAAAATTAGTCTGAAGTTAAGGCTATTGAAAGACACTAGAGATAATAACCATATAATAATACCCTAAAATTTAACGAATGAACACACTTGCAAAAAAGCTGATTACAGCTGCAATTCTCATTTTCCCATTGCAACAAGTCGAAACAAGCGTTTATGCACAAAGCACAAACCAAATAAAAGAGGATATATATAGTAATTTGCCATTTGAAATGCCTATCGTGCAACAACCACATTTCAGCGATTATTCAGTCAACATCAAAGATTTTGGAGCAAAAGGGGACGGAACTACACTAAATACACAAGCAATAAATAACGCCATAAAATCCATAAATGCCAAAGGCGGTGGTACGGTTATCATCCCGAAAGGTGTTTGGTTGACCGGCCCGATTATTTTATTGAGCAACGTTAATCTCTACACCAAAAAGAATGCTCTAGTCCTGTTTACAAATGATTTCAATGCCTATCCCATTATAAAGACATCTTTTGAGGGAATGGAAACCAGACGTTGTCAATCTCCTATTTCTGCATGGAACGAAGAAAATATAGCAATCACCGGAGATGGAGTTTTTGATGGTTCGGGAGATAGCTGGAGGCCCGTAAAAAAGGAGAAAATGACGGAAATACAATGGAATGATTTGGTAAAATCAGGTGGAGTGTTAGACAAGAGTGGCAGAATATGGTATCCGACTGCAGGATCTCTTAAAGGAGCATTAGCTTGCAAGGATTTTAATAACCCCACAGGAATAGAGACAGACGAACAATGGAATGAGATACGTCCATGGTTACGCCCTGTTTTATTAAATTTGGTAAAATGTAAAAAAGTTCTACTACAAGGAGTTTTATTCAAGAATTCCCCAAGCTGGTGCATACATCCGTTATCTTGCGAAGATATCACAATCAATAAAGTAAAAGTCTTCAATCCATGGTACTCACAGAATGGAGATGCACTCGACTTGGAATCATGCAAGAATGCTTTAATCATCAACAATATTTTTGATGCCGGAGATGATGCAATATGTCTCAAATCGGGAAAAGATGAAGACGGGCGCAAGCGTGGAGAGCCTTGCCAGAACGTTATTGTCAAAAATAATACAGTGCTGCACGGACATGGAGGATTCGTTGTGGGCAGTGAAATGTCCGGAGGAGTCAAGAACATATATGTTACCGATTGTACTTTTATGGGCACTGATGTTGGACTCCGTTTTAAAAGCAATCGTGGACGAGGTGGTGTAGTCGAAAATATTTTTATTCATAACATCAATATGATTAATATCCCTCACGAAGCAATTCTCTTCGATTTATTCTATGGAGGTAAAGGTGCAGGTGAAGAAAGCGAAGAAGATTTAGCCGGCAGGATGCATGCTGCTATTCCGTCTGTTACAGAGGAAACCCCAATATTCCGCAATATTCATATTTCCAATATTATCTGTACAAGTGTCGGAAGAGCAATGTTTTTTAATGGCTTACCGGAAATGCCGATTCGAGACATCTTTATCAACAATGTGAATATAACTAACGCCAACAAAGGCATTGCACTTAGCCAAGTTGAGAATGTGTCGATCGATAATATACAGGTATCAACAAAAGGAGCATCTCTGGAACTGAATCGCGTCAAAGATGTCAAGATAAATAAGAAAATATACAATAATGACACGTTCAAACCTTTGAGAATAAATCTATAGATAATATAACTTACAAAGCTACTTTTTTGATTTGGAGAAATAAAAGAGCCTATGCGATAGCATTTGCATCAAAATGATAATAGAATATCCCAAAGATTTCTGCTATTTTTGTCTCAATCAAAAAATAATGAAATATGAAGAACTATCTATTTATCTTACTTCTTGGGATTAGTATTCCCGGAATATTAAAAGCCCAAGCAAAAGAAAAGACTTATAACGTAGAAGTATCCAATACATGGGGAAAATCAAAAAGCAACGAGCCGGTTGTCATTAAAATAAGCGAACTGCAATCTACCTTCCAGATTCGTTCAGCTGTTGTAATGGACGGAAATAAAGAGATCCCATCTCAATTGGACGACTTGAACGGAGATCGCAAATATGATGAGTTGGCTTTTGTCATCGATATGCCGGCTAACAGCAGAAAGACACTCTCCGTTTCTTTTTCTTCTGCAAAAAGTAATAAAGTATATCCGGCACGCGTATATGCCGAAATGCTGATCAGTGATAAGAAAGGTAAACATGTGCCGGTTACTTCTGTTACCATTCCCGGAACAAGTAATATCTATAACCAGATGCACCACCACGGACCGGCATTCGAGTCGGAGTTAGTGGCATACAGACTTTATTTCGATAAAAAACAGACTGTGGATATTTATGGTAAGTTCAATAAAGGCTTTGAAATTAAAGAATCTCAGTTTTACCCGACTGATGCACAATTGGCAAAAGGTTTTGGAGATGATGTATTAATGGTAGGTAACAGTTGTGGTGTCGGTGCATTGAAAGGATGGGATGGAAAGCAAGCGACTCATATTGAACCTGTAGCAACACAGACCGAACGTATCATTGCATACGGACCTATCCGTACAATCTGTGAAATAGAAGCGAATGAGTGGAATTATCAAAACTCCGATCTCAATATGATCAACCGTTACACTTTATATGCAGGCCATCGTGATGTACTAGCCGAGACACTCTTTGAAGAGCCATTAAAAGATGAGATTTTCTGTACCGGAGTACAGGACATAAAAGGTTCGGTTTCTTATTCGGATCATAAAGGCTTAATAGGCTGCTGGGGAAGAGACTGGCCTGTGAATGATACGGTCAAGTATGCAAAAGAAACAGTAGGACTTGCAACTTATATCCCGCAGAAGTACGTGAAATCAGAAGTCAAAGACAAAGTGAACTATCTGTATACCGTTGGGGCAAAAGGGTCATCATATTTTAAGCATTATCTCACTTTTACCTCAATGAAAGAGACATTCGGATACAAGACTCCGGAAGCTTGGTTCGCCTACATTCGTGAGTGGAAAGAAGGCTTGGAACATCCTGTCACTGTAAAGGTTAAGCCTTAATCGTTTCTTTATATCGAATAAGAATTCGCTCAATCAGTAAGCAATATCATGAATCTTTCGAAATTATTTTTCTGCATCTTTCTATCGGTAGGCACATTCGTGTTTGCCCAACAGAAAAGTTATGTTTCTCAAGTCTGGGTAGCCGATAAAGGAAACGGGACGTATCGTAACCCTATACTTTATGCCGATTATTCCGATCCGGACGCATGCCGTGTTGGAGAAGATTTTTATATGACATCTTCCAGCTTTAACTGCCTGCCCGGACTACAGATACTTCATTCGAAAGATTTAGTAAATTGGTCGATTATTGGAGCTGCCATACCTTATGCTTTACCCCCCGTGACAACTCCTGAACGACCCGAACATGGAAATAGAATATGGGCTCCGAGTATAAGATATCATAATAATTTCTTCTACATCTACTGGGGAGATCCTGATCAAGGGGTTTTTATGACCAAAGCTCCTAAAGCCGAAGGGCCTTGGACGGAACCTGTAATGGTTAAGGAAGGAAAAGGTATTATCGACACTTGTCCCTTATGGGATGAGGATGGAAAAGTCTATCTAGTCCATGCGTATGCAGGAAGCCGAGCCGGGTTAAAGAGTGTATTAGCCATCTGCGAACTGAATGCCGAAGGCAATAAAGCCATCACTCAATCACGCATTATATTTGATGGTCATGATAAAAACGAAACGAGCGAAGGTCCCAAGTTTTACAAGCGTAACGGCTATTATTATATCTTTCATCCCGCCGGCGGAGTTGCAACGGGATGGCAAGTCGTTCAGCGTTCTAAGAACGTGTATGGACCTTACGAGTGGAAGAAAGTATTAGCTCAAGGCAAAAGCCCGGTCAACGGACCTCATCAAGGAGCATGGGTGGATACAACTACTGGAGAAGATTGGTTCCTTCATTTTCAAGATATAGGTGCTTATGGTCGCGTTGTACACTTGCAACCGATGAAGTGGATAAACGACTGGCCCGTTATCGGTATAGATAAGAATGGTGATGGGTGTGGTGAACCGGTAATGGTTTACAAAAAGCCCAGTGTGGGTAAGAATTATCCGATATGCACTCCGCAGGAAAGTGACGAATTTGACGGATACACACTTTCACCTCAATGGCAGTGGCAAGCAAATATCAATGAGAAATGGGCTTATTTTGCGGGTGATAAAGGTTTCGTTCGATTATATTCTTACCCCGTGGTGAAAGAGTACAAGAATCTATGGGATGTAGCGAATCTATTGTTGCAGAAAACCCCTTCGAACAACTTTACAGCGACAATGAAACTAACATTCCGTCCCTGTCGATCATATTATGGGGAACGTACCGGTTTGGTGGTGATGGGAATGAATTATGCCGGATTGATTTTGGAAAATACAGAAAAAGGCGTAACTCTCTCTCAAATAACCTGCATAGGTGCTAATAAAGGAAAACCGGAAGCTGTAAACGAGCAAATTGCATTGGAAAATAATACGGTCTATCTAAGAGTGCGATTCAACAACAACGGAGAGAACATTAAAGGCAGTGAGGGAGGATACGATCTGTTGACAAGATGTGAATTCAGCTATAGCTTGGATGGAGAGAAATTCACATCCATAGGAAAAACATTTCAAGCTAAAGAAGGCCAATGGATCGGAGCGAAAGTCGGCATGTTCTGTACGCGCCCTGCAATTACAATCAACGATTCCGGATGGGCGGATATTGATTGGTTTCGCATAACAAAATAGCGCGTCTCACTATCTGAAGCTATATTCACAAAATAAAATAGAAACCTCTTGCAATAAAGTATCTTTGCAAGAGGTTTTTTGATTTTATATCTTTGCAATAAATATAAAAGATAAAGAATGAAAAAGCTAATTATATTCGATCTTGACGGGACACTCATAAATACCATAGCCGACTTGGCACAAAGTACAAATTATGCATTGGCACAGTTGGGATACCCTACTCACGAAGAAGCCAGTTATAAATTCATGGTCGGAAACGGCATAAACAAATTATTCGAAAGGGCCTTACCGGAAACCGACAGGAACGAAGCGAATATATTGAAAGTACGTGAAAAGTTTGTGCCATACTACGATGAGCACAATACGGATAAAAGCCACCCTTACGAAGGAATAGAGGTACTTCTCGAACAATTAAGCCGAGATGGCTTTAAAATGGCGGTAGCTTCAAACAAATACCAAAGTGCAACATCCAAACTTATTAAATTCTACTTTCCCGAAATTCATTTCGAAACTGTATTGGGGCAACGCGAAGGTGTCAAACCTAAGCCCGACCCGACGATCGTATATGATATTCTAAAAGCAACACAATTGGACAAAAAGGATGTCTTATATGTCGGCGACTCGGGAGTTGACATGCAAACTACCCTGAATGCAGAAGTCACCTCATGCGGAGTAAGTTGGGGATTCCGCTCCCGCAAGGAGTTGGAAACATTCAATCCTGATTATATTATCGACCAGCCCGAAGACATCTTAAAAATAGCGCAATACTGATTTACGCGATAAAGCTTCCTGCTTCATAATAATTACCTTAATTATCTATCTCTCATATAAGCTATAGTTATGACATTGCCAATAGCTTGGCAATGTTTTGCCTCCCTGTTGGCAATGTTGTGCCAAGCTATTGGCACAACTAAGAAAAGGGCATCCCAACATCTACGTCTTCCCTAAAGTACAAAATCTTCTTTCATTATCAATCACACTACTAATAGCAAACAGAAAGTTGGTATTTATAATATTACTGCAATAAAAACTAAATCAGGTGCTGTTTTTTTATTTAAGGAAAGTCTTAATTGAATAGTAAAAGAGAACCGATATATTTCACTCCATTTATTTAAGAAACAACCTGTTATAATATATCTTTACTACAAAAACAAAAAATACCACTTTAAAAACAAATATTACACATGCTTATTTTCACATAACAATACATTTGCAGCAAAGAATTCGCGCAGTGTGTCCGAACACACTATCGAAAAACACATTTTTTAAATCAATATCATGCAAAGGAAGTCTAATAAATTGAAAAACATGTGCGCTACTCTGCTACTATCATTAGCAGTATTTACATCGCTTAGCGTATCCGCGCAGAATGTGACCGTAAAAGGCACCGTGAAAGACAAAACAGGAGAAGCTATTATCGGCGCTTCTGTAGTTCAAAAAGGGAAAGCCGGTAATGGAAGTATTACAGATATTGAAGGTAACTTCAGTATCAATAGTATTCCGGGCGATGCTACATTGATAATCTCTTACGTGGGTATGAAATCTCAGGAAGTACCATTAAAAGGGAAGAAAATGGTTGATGTCATTTTAGAGGAAGATGCACAGGCCTTGGAAGAGGTTGTAGTTATTGGTTATGGCACCGTGAAGCGTAAAGATATAACAGGATCAGTATCTTCTGTTAATTCCGATCAAATTGCAGCCGTTCCTGTAGCCTCAGCAACAGAAGCCATCACCGGTAAAATGGCAGGCGTCCAAATCACGACAACAGAAGGTTCGCCGGATGCCGAAATGAAGATTCGCGTACGCGGTGGCGGGTCAATAACTCAGAGTAACGAACCCCTCTTCATTGTTGACGGTTTCCCCGTATCATCCATTTCGGACATAGCAACCAGTGATATTGAATCCATTGATGTCTTAAAAGATGCATCCTCAACTGCAATTTATGGCTCACGTGGAGCAAATGGTGTTATTTTAGTCACCACTAAATCGGGAAAGCAAGGCAAATTCAGTGTAAATTACAATTCTTACTACAGTTGGAAGACGCTTGCCAAGAAGATGGATGTGCTGTCACCAAAAGACTATGTGAAATGGCAGTATGAATTGGCTGCTCTGAAGAGTTCCACAGATTTGACTTCATACACCGATTTCTATGGTAACTACAGTGATATAGATATGTATAATAATGTTCCGAGTAACGATTGGCAAGACTTAACCTTCGGACGGACAGGGCATACTTTTAATCAGAGCTTGAGCATTAATGGAGGATCGGATAAGATCCGCTATGCTTTCAACTATTCTCATGTTAACGAAAAAGCCATCATGGAACAATCCAGTTTCAAAAGAGATAACTTTAGCCTGAAACTGAACTCAAATCCAACCAAGAAGCTGGCTGTGGATTTTTCTGTAAGATATTCGAATACAGATATCAATGGTGGTGGCGCAAACGACACCAAGAGTACTTACGATTCCGACAAACGTCTGAAATATTCTGTAATATATACTCCGATACCATTACGCAACCTTACGACCGACAGTGGTAACTCAGACGACGAATTAGGAAACTTATACGACCCGCTGGTCTCCATTTCAGATAATGCCCGTGAGCAAAACAGAAAGCAGCTAAATATGGCAGGTAGTGTAACTTGGGAGGTTATCGACAATCTTAAAGTAAGAGCCGAGCTCGGATTAGATGATTATCATTTTACCGATCAACGCTTTTGGGGATTAACAACTTATCTCATCAAAAACGAACCGGCTGTAGAGAATCAAGGTAAACCGGCCGCCCAATTTGTAAATACGGCACAAAAAACATTCCGTAGCACCAATACTGTGAATTATGACTTTAAAAAATTATTGGGAGAGAATCACCATTTAAATTTGATGGCGGGTCATGAGTATATCATCATTAAACAGATTACTCAGACTGATATGATACACGGTTTCCCAACATGGTTCACCGCGGAAAATGCATGGTCGTTATCAACGCAGGGTGTACCCTATTCCATCAATAAATATCTAAATCCGGATGATAAATTACTCTCGCTCTTCGGACGTGCCAACTACGATTATCAAAGCAAGTATCTAGTTAGCGCAACTTTCCGTGCGGATGCTTCATCTAAGTTCAGCAGCAAAAACCGTTGGGGTTACTTCCCTTCGGCAGCCGTTGCATGGCGTATCTCCTCCGAGCCATTTATGGAAAAGACCAAGAACTGGCTGGACGATTTAAAGTTACGCTTTAGCTACGGAACAGCCGGGAATAATAACATTCCTCCAGGGCAGCTTACACAGCCATTCGAGCCAAAGACCACAGCCTGGGTTAACGGGTTCGGTAACTATTGGGCAGCGTCTAAAACAATGGCTAATCCTGACTTGAAGTGGGAAACAACGGTAACTCGTAATGTCGGCGTCGACTTTACATTGCTTGGTGGAAGATTGAATGGATCGGTTGAAGGTTACATCAATACCACTAAAGACTTGTTAATTCTATACCCCACCCAAGGGACGGGGTATGACAATCAATACCGCAATATGGGCAAAACAGAAAATAAAGGTATAGAAGCCACTTTAAATTGGACGGCTATCAATACTAAAAATGTCGAACTGAGCTTTAGCGGTAATATAGGTTTCAATAAAAATAAAATAAAATCACTGGGAATTATGAACGATTTCGGAGCAGACTCCCGTTGGGCATCTTCCGAAATAGGATATGATTATTGGGTTTCTGTAGGTGGATCTGTCGGACAAATGATTGGTTATCGTTCGGACGGAAGATATGAAGTATCTGACTTCGAGGATTATAATGGTAAAACATGGACGCTAAAAAAAGGAGTCACAGATTCTTCACCGGCAGTTGGTACACTACGTCCGGGAGTAATGAAGCTAAAAGATATTCAAGGTAATGACAATATTGTTAATCGTGACGAGAAAGAGATCATTGGCGATGCCAATCCTTTACATACAGGTGGTTTCTCAATCAACGGCAGACTATATGGTTTCGACCTTTCAGCAAACTTTAACTGGAGTTACGGCAACGATATCTATAACGCAAACAAGATAGAATTTACCCAAACCGGTAAATATCAATACAGGAATATGATTGATATCATGGCAGACGGTAAACGTTGGACAAATTTAAATGCAGATGGAACCATCTGTAATGATCCTGCTCAGCTTGCTGCAATGAATGCCAATACGACAATGTGGTCGCCTCTAACAGATCGAATGATATTTACCGACTGGGCAGTAGAAGACGGATCTTTCCTTCGACTCAACACTTTGACTTTGGGTTACACCATTCCATCATCGCTATTGCAAAAAGTCAAGATAACCAGCTTACGCTTTTATGTTACCGGATATAATCTTTTCTGCTTGACCAGTTATTCCGGATATGACCCGGAAGTATCTACTATACGTAATACTAATTTAACCCCGGGAGTAGATTATTCCGCTTATCCCAAAAGCCGCCAATTCGTAGTTGGTGTGAACCTTAACTTTTAAAACTATACGAAAATGAATATAAAGAAATTTACATATTTAGTCAGCGTCTCATTATGTCTATTGACATCATGTGACATGGAAGCACCCAGCAAGTCATCGTTGGACGAATCCCTGATCTTTTCGACGCCTTCTCTAGCCGAAGCTGCCGTGATGGGCATTCATGTGTCTTTTGGAGAAACAAATTCTTATCGTGGTCGTTTTTTACCGTACTACGGCATTAATTCAGACGTTGAGTGGATTAATGGCATGTCAACAACGACAAATGACGATGCCAAATATTCACTAACAGGATATGCAGCCAGCCCTACAAATACCTTAATGAACGATGCAACTAATGCTTGGGCTAAATTCTATGAAGGTATTGAAAGAGCCAATTTAGCTATACGCGGCTTACGTACTTATGGTAATGTGAGTACCAACTCTGAGTTGGCGCAATTGCTCGGTGAGGCCTTAACCCTACGTGCTGTGGTGTATCTGGACTTGGTCAAAGCATGGGGAGATGTTCCTGCACGTTTTGAGCCCGTTACTTCCGAAACAACTTATGTACCACGATCCGATCGTGATATCATATACAAGCAATTATTGGCAGACTTGTTGGAAGCGGAAAATCTAGTACCATGGCCTAATGCTTCCAAAGTAACGTCTAGTGTGGAACGGGTTAATAAAGCTTTTGTAAAGTCTTTAAGAGCGCGCATTGCTCTTTATGCCGGAGGCTATAGCCAAAGGAAAGATGGCATTCGTTTAAGTACCGACCCCGAACTAAGTCGTGAAAAAATGTACGCAATTGCCAAACAAGAATGTGAAGACGTAATCAATCAAAACGTATGTAAACTCGGTTCATTCGAAGATAACTTCCGCCGGCTTTGTTTGGAAAAAACAGATGCAGGACAAGAATCAATATGGGAAATACCTTTCGCCGCGGGACGCGGACGGGTATTGTATACATTTGGTGTGAAACATCAAGCTGCCGACCAATATACCCAACAAGCACAAGGTGGGGTAAACGGACCATTACCTTATTTATACTACGATTACGATGTACAAGATGTTCGACGTGATATAACCTGCGTACCTTACGAATGGTCAAAAGCTAATCCGTCAAAACAACAGTTACGTTCACTTAAGAACTGGTGTTTCGGAAAACTCCGTTACGAATGGATGACCCGTATTGTGACTTCTACAAACGACGACGGCATAAATTGGCAATATATGCGCCTTGCCGACGTGTATCTTATGGCTGCAGAAGCTATTAACGAATTGGAAGGACCCGCAAATGCAGCTAAATATATGAAACCTATCTTAGACCGGGCATTACCCGCTGATAAAGTAACTGCTTATATGACTAAAGCAACAGCTAACAAAAGCGCATTTTTCGATGCTATTGTAGAACAGAGAGGATTGGAATTCGCCGGCGAATGTCTGCGTAAGGCAGACCTTATTCGTTGGAATCTGCTCAAGACCAAATTGGACGAAGCAAAAGCTAAGATGTTACGTTTGGCGACACATACCGGTGAATATGCCGATCTACCAATCAAACTCTACTATAAGACAGGTAGTAATGGCGAGAGCTTGGTTATCTACGGACTGAACCATGGCGACACAGATTCAGCAGGCGCCATACTCGGTTATTCCAGCAACACCGATTGGATTAAAGCCGATGGTTCATCATTGCCTCAAGAGCTCATTGATGCATTATACCAAAACAATCCGGATGAGCATCAATACTGGCCCATTTGGAAAACATTTATCGACAGTAGTAATGGAACTTTAACCAATGACTAAGAATGAAGATTATGAACAGACTATTTAAAAACACCATACTCGGCGTCAGCTATGCTTTGGCTGTAAGTGCATGCTCTGATCAAAGTGAACAGATCACAAGTATTGACTATGAACGTTTATTCTCTCCCATCAATATGAAATCTGAAATCAAGAATGACACTGTTTCTGATGTGACTTGGACTTCAGTAACAGGGGCAAGCAGCTATGATGTGGAGATCTATGAAGAAGATGCAAATATGGCATTTAGCGGGACTCCGCTAAAAGTATCAAGTGTCACGGCAGCAGAAGCTTTATTCACAGGGCTTGCATGGGATACCGATTATTCAGTGCGCGTAAAAGCAAAAGGCGAGAATATAACTGAATCCAAATGGACAGCTTTGACCTTCAAAACCAATCATGAGCGGCTACTTACAATTGCTGACGATACAGAGTCTAGAGAAGTCACTTTGCAGTGGCCTATAGGTCAGACAGCAACTGCCATCATTATTACTCCGGGCGATATTACGCATAATATAACCCCAGAAGAGTTGGCCACAGGTACAGTCAGAATTACCGGATTAACCGGTAAAACAGCCTACACGGCTACACTGAAAAACGGTAAGAAAACACGTGGTCTGGTAACTTGGACAACACCTATCGATCCGTTATCTGGCGCCACATTGGTAACGCCGCAAGATGATTTGGCAGCAGTACTTACAGCAGCTAGCGATGGGGATATTATAGCATTGCAAGAAGGAACATACAACATCGCGACAATCAATGTAACTAAGTCTGTCATAATCGCAGGGGTTAGCGTAAAAAGGAAGCCTATGCTGCTGGGTACAATCATCAAACTTGATAATAATGCAGGAGTGGAATTAAAGAATCTTATCTTGGATGGAACAGGCTCTACTGGTGACCAAACAATTGTTTATGCCGCCGGTGATAATTTTGGTGCATTAGCCATTGATGGATGTGAAATAAAGAACTACACAAAAGGCGCTTTATATGTGAACTACAAAACAAAGATTAAGTCAATTAGTATCACAAACTGCCTATACCATGAAATAGAGTGTAACGGTGGGGATATGTTCGACTTCCGTAATGGATTGGCTGAAACATTCAAATTTAGCAATAACACGGTTTATAATAGTGCTTTGGCTCGTGATTTCTTCCGAATGGATGCTCCAGGCTCGACGAATTATCCAGATAGTAAGAGTGTGATCACCATTGAAAACAATACATTCTATAAAGTAATCAATGGAGCTACCAGACGTATGTTATACATTCGTTTGGGTAATCAAGAAATACATTTCAATAAAAACATTCTTGCAGGAACTCTGGGCTATTACAGTAATCAACCAAGCACTACCATTACAGAGATGAAAGATAACAATTATTTCAATGCTCCAAACTTTACGGCAAGTACCCAAGTCAGTGCAAAGAATGACACAGGCGTCTATACTTCTTTAGACCCGGGTTTTGCAAATGCAGATGCAGGGAACTTCAAGGTCAGTAACGCGACGTTGATTACAAAAATTGTAGGCGACGCAAGATGGCTTAAGTAATCCAGAAATTTCATTATAATAAAAGCAGTAGATCCAATGGAAATATCCATTTAAATCTACTGCTTTTTGTTTTAAGAATATGCTATACTACCGTTTGTTCTATCAGCAAAAACACAAAAAGCAAAAAACGATGCAACAAAACACAGATATTTCAATTTGAAGATCTATTTTTGCAGAAAATAGCAAATTGATGCTTCAAATGAGAATAATAAAGACTTATGCATTTACCATCTGCCTGATCATTGGAATTGTGATAGGAGGAATTTGTGGAATAGTATTTGGTGAAAAAGCCTCCGTTGTCAAACCTATAGGCGATATTTTTCTTAATATGATGTTTGTACTTATAGTACCGTTAGTCTTTCTCAGTATATCAACGGCCATTTACAACATGAAGCAAATGAACATGATAGGTAAAGTCATGTTTAACATCATTCTCGTTTTCCTCGGCTCTGCAATAATAGTGGCAACTACAGCATATATTCTAACCATCTTCTATAACCCGCTTAATGGGGTGGATAAAACCATGATAATGGCAAATCTGCCGGAATATAGTTCAACGGCACATTTAAGCAGCGGGGATTTGTTTGTAAAAACATTCAGTGTTCCCGATTTCTTGGAGTTGTTTACTAAAGCAAACTTACTTCCTCTCATTCTTTTCTCAGCATTCTTCGGCCTAGCCACTGCATATAGCGGGGAACATGGCAAAACTGTAGCCCAATTATTGAATTCGGGCATGGTGGTCATTTTACGAATGATGAAGATTATCATGTATGCTGCCCCGATAGGACTCGGATGTTATTTTGCGGATACTATAGGCAAAGTCGGCGTTCAGATATTAAATGGCTATGCTAATGCTTTTGCACTTTATCTGGTACTTACCGTAATTTGCTACTTCGGGCTTAATTCTCTCTATATCGGATTGGCTGGTGGAGCAAAAAGCTGGCGCACGTTTTGGCGACATATCATCACACCGTCGCTCACAGCTATTGCGACTTCATCAAGTGCTGCCTGTATCCCTATTAATATTGAAGCTTCAAAAAAGATGGGTGTTCCTGCAAATATTGCAGAAACGGTTATTCCCTTAGGGACCAACATGCACAAAGATGGATCAGTCATGGGGGGTATCATAAAAATCGTCTTTCTATTAACAATATTCGGACAAAACACGGGTTTCTCAGGTAATGTGGTCTTTATTATCGGTGTGGCTCTGCTTGTCGGAGCTGTTATGGGAGCCATTCCAAGCGGAGGCATGACAGGGGAATTATTAATCTGTTCGGTTTTCGGGTTTTCGCCACAACTTGCCGGAACGCTTATGGTAATCAGTACAATTATTGATGTACCGGCCACATTACTGAATTCTACAGGTAATATTGTCAGTTCAGTACTTGTTGCCCGACTGACAAAGGGTAAAGAATGGATGGAAGATAACAAGGAAGAAAATGATATGCTTTAAATAGATTCAATCAAGAATCGTGACAGCTTCCAAGCTGGATAATATTTGCAAAAATCAAAGTTATCGTGTAGATTTGTAAATCTTATCCATCCCAAAAGTCAAAGCTATGAAATATATTCTTGTATTTTTATTTTTTATTCCTTTCGCATTTACTACCAATGCCCAGTTGCCATATCAAAATCAATCTCTCACTCCCGAAGAGCGGGGTAATGATTTGCTATCGAGACTTACATTGGAAGAAAAAGTCGCGTTGATGCAAAACAACTCTCCTGCCATCCCTCGACTGGGAATTAAGCCCTATGAATGGTGGAACGAGGCACTACATGGAGTGGCCCGTTCGGGACTTGCCACTGTCTTCCCACAGGCAATCGGAATGGCAGCCTCTTTTGACGACATACTCCTTCAGAAAGTATTCGATGCTGTCAGCGACGAGGCCCGTGCTAAAAACCGTATAGCTAGGGAGCAAGGTACTTATAAGCGATATCAAGGACTGACATTTTGGACTCCTAATATCAATATATTCCGTGATCCACGCTGGGGAAGAGGACAGGAAACCTACGGAGAAGATCCTTTTTTAACTTCAAAAATGGGAGTAGCAGTAGTCCGCGGATTGCAAGGGGCCGAAAATGCAAAGTATAATAAGGCCCATGCATGCGCTAAACATTATGCTGTACATTCCGGACCGGAATGGAACAGACATAAATTCAATGCTGAAAATATAGACCCACGCGATTTATGGGAAACATACTTGCCTGCATTTAAAGACTTGGTGGAAAAAGGCAAAGTAAAAGAAGTTATGTGTGCTTATAATCGATTTGAAGGTGCACCTTGTTGTGGAAGCAACAAATTACTAGCTCAAATATTACGCAACGAATGGAATTTTCAAGGAATTGTTGTCAGCGACTGCGGAGCAATAAACGATTTCTACGAAAAAGGGCATCACGAAACTTATGAAAGAAAAACTGACGCAGCAGCAGCGGCTGTTATTACAGGAACGGACCTTGAATGTGGAGATGTATATAAATCGCTACCGGAAGCTGTCAAAAATGGAGTCATACAAGAAAAAGAGATCGACCGTTCCGTATTAAGGCTACTCCTAGCGCGATTCCAACTTGGTGAGATGGACAATAGTACGCCATGGGATACCATTCCGGCATCAGTTATAGATAATGAAGCGCATAAACACCTTGCACTCCGTATGGCACGTGAATCAATCGTTTTATTGCAGAATAAAAATAACATCTTACCCTTAAAAGACAACATGAATATTGCATTGATCGGGCCGAACGCTAACGATTCTATCATGCAATGGGGAAATTACAACGGCTTCCCTTCACATACTAGCACCCTGCTGGAGGCTATGAGACAAAGAATACCTGAAGATCAATTCAGCTACTATCCGGCATGTGACCGTATCATCGATCGCAATTTTGTCAGTCTATTCAATCAGTGTTCAGCCAAAGGGAAAAAAGGATTTAAAGCAGTGTATTGGAATAACAAGGAATGTAAAGGAAAACCTGTCGTAGAGAGACAAGAAAAAAATCCACTTCATTTTTTAGTAAACGATACCACAAGTATTGCACCGAATGTTTCTCCGAATAATTTTTCAACGATTTATAGTGGTGAAATTTCTTCTGGAAAAAGTAAATCTATAGCATTTCGTATATCGTCAAAGGGAGAATACAAACTATCCATCAACGGAAAAGTCGTTGTATCAAACAAGTCTGCTTCGCAGCAAACCAAAGATGTTTATTTGCTTAAGACCCAACCTGGAAAGATCTATAAAATAGTACTCTCTCTGCTATCTCCTGAAAAAGGTTCCACTCTTAACTTTGATTTAGGTGAATACAGAAAGATGGATTTCAACCCAATAATCAAGCAACTTGAATATGCCGATGTTGTTCTTTTTGCAGGTGGCATAGCTCCTTCTCTTGAAGGAGAAGAGATGGCTGTAAGTGCTCCCGGGTTTAAAGGTGGGGACCGCACAAATATAGAATTACCCGATATACAACGTCAACTTTTGGCTGCGCTCAAAAAAGCAGGGAAGAAAGTGGTATTCATTAATTTCTCAGGAAGTGCCATAGGATTGGTTCCCGAAAGTCTAAATTGTGATGCTATTCTGCAAGCTTGGTATCCGGGCCAAGCCGGTGGAACTGCTATTGCAGATGTTCTTACCGGTTCTTACAACCCTTCCGGAAGATTGCCGATCACTTTCTATAAAAACGTTGAGCAACTTCCCGACTTTCAAGATTATTCGATGAAAGGGCGTACATATCGATACTTAAAAGAAAAACCATTATTTCCCTTCGGGCATGGATTAAGCTTTACCTCATTTGCATACGGGAAAGCCAAGATAGAACACAATGACTTGATCATACCGGTAACAAATAGGGGCGACAGAGATGGAGAGGAAGTTGTCCAATTGTATGTACAACGCCTCGGAGATCAAAACGGACCAAACAAAACTCTGAGAGGATTTAAGCGCGTTTTTATTGCAGCGGGAGACACATGTCTGGTTAGCTTTCCACTAAACGAAGAGACCTTCAACTGGTGGGATACTTCTACTAATACCGTGCGCCCAATGAGCGGACAGTTTAATTTAATATATGGAGGAACTTCGGACGACCAGGAATTAAAAAGCTTATTATTCCATAGGGAATAGTCATGAATAAAACCATTATTATATCTTGAGTGAATTAAAACCCGACGATCTCATTTCTTGATAATATTTTCTTAATACCATCTCTATACATTCCCCACTCTTTCGCACTTCAGCTGAGGCGGATTAAGGTAAAGAAATAGTGGAGATGGTATGGACTTGGTATGGAGATGATTCGGCATTAGAAAAACTCATGCATGCGCCACCCATAGCTCGTTTTTATTTTACAAAATCTTCTTTCTATTTATTGATTTCCTATCGGACATTTATATGTTTATTCCATTAAAATACATGGTTTTTGGGAAGAGTCAATTTGATATTACCTTTGTATGGGCACCTAGGATAGCAAGAATTTATTGAATATTCTTATTAAAAATGTGGTCACGGAATTCAGTAGGAGTCATCCCCATTTTCTGCTTAAAACATTTACTGAAATAACGGGGATCGTTAATTCCCACCATATAAGAGATTTGAGTCATAGTGAATTCTCCCGACTCAATCAATTTTATGGCATGTTTAATGCGCATCTCCTTTATAAACTCGACAGGAGCCAAACCGGTTAAAGATTTCAGCTTTTTAAAAAACACAGATCGGCTTACGGCGAGTTCCTGTACTAAATCATCCACGACCAGATCACCATTATCCATATTCTTCTCCATCAAGTCAGCCAATTTATCCATAAACTCTTTATCTCGTCGGGATATGCCGGGAACATGTTCTTCCATTGAAAGAGACTCCGTCTGATTCAGTTCCAAGTCCCCCTCGGGATTAGCATGATACTTTTGTTGCAATTTTCGACGTTGTTGAAGCAGGTTCTTAACGCGCACTTTTAAATAAACAGCGCTAAAAGGCTTAGTAATATAGTCATCGGCTCCATATTCTATTCCTTCCAATTTACTCTCCTCAGAAGTTTTGGCTGTAAGTAATACAATCGGAATATGGCTGGTATTCATATCAGCTCTAAGTTCTCGAGTCATTGAAATTCCATCTTTTTCGGGCATCATCACATCACTAATTATGATATCGGGAAGATATTTCAGTGCTTTATTCCATCCTTGTAATCCATCTATAGCCTCAACAATTCTATATTCAGAAGAAAAAATACTCCGTAAAAACAATCTTAGTTCAGCATTATCTTCTACAATCAGCATAAGTTCCTTTGAAATTATTTCTTCATTGTAAGGACCTTGATCAGACATTACTTCCGCTATTTCACAACTATCAGAAACTGGTTTCAGTTCCAACTCAACAGTCGAGTCGTCCTGCAAAAACTCCACTCCTCTTTCATAATGTTCCTTTCCTTTCAGGAAGCTGACCATAAAGCAACTTCCCTCTCCTAATATACTATCTACCGTTATATTCCCTTTATGCATTTCCACCAGTTCCTTCACCAAAGACAATCCAATACCGGTACTGGCCTGATGAAACAGATTTCGGTCTACCAAATTTTCAAAACGGACAAAAAGAGATTTTTTCTTATTTTCGGCTATACCAATCCCTTGATCCTGAACCCCGATTGAAACAGTGGCTTCATCTTCGCGAATGAAAACCGTAATCATTTTCCCATTAGGCGTGTATTTGAAAGCGTTCGAAAGAAGATTAAATATGATTTTTTCAAATTTATCCGAATCAACCCACATATAAAGCTCCTTGCTCTCCGTCTCAAATAGAAAATCTATTTGATGTTCTTCAGCCGCAGAATCAAAGTTTTCCATTATCCGCTGGATAAAAGAGACAATGTTTACCCGTTGCACCTGCATCTTCATTTTTTTATTCTGGATTTTGCGAAAGTCTAATATTTGATTTACCAACCGTAGCATACGACTCGTATTACGTTCGACTATCTGTAACTGTTCGCGGGCTGTTGCAGGTATTTGTGGATTCTGTAGAACACATTCTACCGGTCCCGCTATCAAAGTAAGAGGGGTACGTAATTCATGTGATATATCGGTAAAGAAACGAAGTTTCATATCCGTCATTTGCTGCTCCATTGAAACGCGATGTTTCAACCTGTAAATGGTAAAGAGAATGTATGCCGCCACAATAATAATAGCTATAATAAAAAGTACATAAAGCAAATAAGCCAAAGGAGTCTCCCAGAATGAAGGCAATATTTCTATATCAAGCGAGCGAATATTGCTTGTCCAAACGCCATCACTATTCGTTGAACGGACTTTAAACACATAATGACCCTTTTGCAAATTGGTATAAGTGGCTAATCGCTGGTTGCCAACATAATTCCAGTTCTTTTCAAACCCCTCTAGTATATAGGCATATTGGATTTCAGAAGGAGCCGAATAGTCAAGCGCAGCAAACGAAATAGAAAATATATTTTCTTTATGTGACAAGCGTAACTCCTTTATATCATCTATTGTTTGTTTCAGTATGGATTTTTCTCCCGGCACCACATCTTGGTTGGCAATTAACAGCTTAGATAAAACAATGGGAGGGGTATAGCCACTTTTCTTTATAGAATCAGGGACAAATGAGAATATTCCAGTATTGGAACCGAAAAGCATTCCTCCCGTCGAAAGATAGACTGAAGCAGCTTCACTGAATCTGACCCGAAAGGAAATCGTCTTATCATCATAATTTTCAAAGCGTTCAGTTGAAGGAATAAATTTGCTAACTCCGTTTTCCGTACTCAACCATAAATTACCATGCCTATCCTCTTGCATCGACAATACAATGTCCGAGGAAAGTCCTTCATCTACAGTATACGATTTAAATTCGGCATTTCCTTTCTTATCTAAAGATATAAGCTTGTTTAGCCCTCCACCAAATGTGGCAGCATAAAGCTCTTTTGCTTTAGTAATAGTAATCCAGTGTACATCATTATTGCTTATAGAATGAGGCCTATCAGGCACCCGTGAATGATGGTGAAATATAATATCTTCCGGATTCTTAAAACTTTCATCAAACATTAAAGCTCCAACAGTTGTACCAATCCAAATATGCCCACTTCTATCACTTGTTACAAAACGGGCCTTATAGCAATTGTCTATTGGATAGTTCTTCAGATTGTTTCGGTGATTAATAAAGATTTCTTTTCCTTTCTGATCCCGAGTCAAATAATTTATTCCCCCCCCATAAGTAGCCACCCATAACCGACCACGCTCGTCTTCATAGGCGCAATAGACATTATCATTGCTAAGACTATATATATCATTTGTATCATATTTGTACCGTTTAATCTTATAATGAAGGCTCTGCCGTTCGGGTTCCGCCTTTATCAATCCCTCTCCTTTTGTTGCAATCCAAATGTTTCTCTTTCGATCCTGCATGACAAAATAAACCGTACCACGTATAGGTAAACCGGAGTTAGAGACAGCTCCAGCTTCCGTTAGGTATCCACAATATCTTCCTTGCTTATAAACCTTCAGTTTACCATCTTTCAAGCCTACCCACAAATTACGCTCCCTATCTTCACATAAAGCGCGCACTTCATTACTTAACGATTCATAAGAATGAGGTTCAGGGGTTATCATACGAAACTGTGGACGACGAAATGTTATTTTCTCAAGTCCTTTTGAATGGGTACACATCCACAAATTACCTTGCCTGTCGGAAAAGGCACTGTGAATTTTGTTAGAAAAGTGCCAATTGTCACCGGACAAACTATTATAAAAAGACTTCAAACTATTGCTTTTCCGGTCAAAATAAGAAAATCCTCCTCCATAAGGGTGTACCCACACCGTTCCATAAATATCTTCATGAATATGAAAAGCAGGATGGGAACGGTCAGTTGTTGTAGCCTCGACTGCTAACTCTTCACGTTTCAATATTTTCGTACGAGGATTAAAGTGAACCACTTTACCCGGCACATGCTGTTCAAACCACACTTCAAACGACTTATCCACATAGGCCGAAATTATAGAGGAAGCAGGAAAAAGAGAAGCGGGATAGTGCTCTATCAATTTTGTTTTAAGCGTATATACAAAAAAACCATCTTTGTCAGTAACAAAAATCATTTCCTTGGTTCCTAATCCACCAATTGCAACAATACGGAAGTCTGTCGGCATTTTTAGTAAATTAAATCGCCCTGTGTTCTTTTGATAACACCATACTCTTCCGCCATCAGAACCAAAATAAAGTTGGGCGCCCGACTCTAAACAAGAATAAAAAGACTGACCAGCTGTTTTTTTATGCAATTCATCATTTTCAGCAAAATAAAAAGCAGGAGAATATTCTCCGATACGAATCTTACCTAGCCCGTTATTAGTAAGTACCCATTCGTTGCCCATTAAATCCTGATAGACATTAAAAGCTCTCACAATAGGAAAAGACTTTTTTTGAGATGAATACCATTCAGAGGTCAGATTATAATCTCCCGGATCGGTAATGACTCTGATGGCACCCTCAGAATCTGTCAAAAGCCATACTACTCCATTATTCAATATTATTATCTTCGTAACAGCTATAGTGCTTCCCACCTGATTCCCTGCCGGAACACGTTCAAAAAATTCAGTCTTCGGATTAAAGCGATATACATGATTGTCATAAGTCAATAACCAAATAAAACCATACTTATCCTCCCCCATGTAGTCTATTCTATTATGACTTAAGGTTATCTTATTATCCAGTCTGGCCTTATACTTTCTGAAAGAGTAACCATCAAATTTATTAATGCCATCCCAAGTAGAAAACCACATATTACCTTTATGATCCTGAAGAATCGACATAATGGTATTTTGTGACAACCCATTTTCCGAAGAATAATGAGTAAAAATACAATCATGCTGCCCTTTGGCAACAGTCGAAAACAATAATATATTTAATATGAAATATAAGGTTCTTTTCATAGCGGAAGATCTATTCTATCGGGGTAAAGATACATAAATCAGCTTTATATTACTTATCTTTGTGAATATTTTAATCGCTTTCGACTATGAAACAATCTATTCTTTTTATTTTTATATTGCTATCGTATTTTTTCAATGTATCAGGACAAAATAAAGACAGCATAAATTATGGAATAACCAGAAATATGCCCTTATTTTATAAACAGCTGAAAGAGCAATTATCTTATCCAATGGCATGGGAAAAGTCTTCTATTAAAAATTTCAACAGATGGAGGAATGAAGCGAGAAAACAAGTTTTTGAATGTATGAGGAATGTTTCGCCGGCACCAGATAACTATAATATGGAAATCATTGATACGGAAAAACGTAACGGATATGAAATAAGAAGAATAACATTCAACTTATCCTCTTGGTATAGAGTCCCGGCTTATTTGCTAGTACCGCAAGGGAAAGGTCCTTTTCCGGCGATTGTAATGCTGCACGATCATGGCGCTCACTTCTCTATTGGTAAAGAAAAAATGATACGTCCTTTTGATGTTAAGAAAGAAGTACTTGCTGACGCCGATGATTGGAGCACGCGTTGCTATGACGGTCAATACACCGGAGATTATTTTGCAGAACATGGTTATGTCGTATTATCTGTGGATGCGCTATTTTGGGGAGAAAGAGCTCAGAAGGAAGGACCAAGCTACGAAGGACAGCAAGCTTTAGCATCCAATTTTCTACAAATGGGTGCATCATGGAGCGCTTTCATTACTATGGATGATATACGAAGTACAGACTTTTTAGCTTCATTATCTTTTGTCAATGCAAGTAAAATCGGTTGTCTAGGCTTCTCGATGGGAGGTTATCGTTCATGGATGCTTTCAGCACTGACCGATCGTATAAAAGCTTCTGCTTCTATTTGTTGGATGAATACCACCGAGTACTTAATGGATTTATCAAACAACCAAAATAAAGGGGGATCAGCTTACTCAATGCTTATTCCCAATATACGTCTCTACCTCGATTATCCCCATGTAGCCAGCATAGCTTGCCCCAAGCCATCCTTATTCTTCAACGGAACAAAGGATAAACTTTTCCCGGTAAAAGGCGTGGAAGATGCCTACTCAATCTTGCACAAAGTATGGAATAGTCAGCATGCTTCTGAAAAATTAGTGACCAAGCTTTGGGACGAAAAGCATTTTTTTAACAAAAGCATGCAGAAAGAGACCTTGGAATTCTTTGATAAATGGCTGAAGTAATTTTTTGACGAGTCTTCCATTCCGTCGATTTTACCTTTTTATATCCAACAAAGCATTCCCGTTTTTAGCAGGATTCCAATCATCTTTCCCGGAAAGTACAGTTTCTATCTCATATCTGCGAATAGACTTCAACTGACTTGAGAAAGGGGCACGCTCTTTCGGATTTGCACCATCTCCTTTACTTTGAAATTCGGCGTAAAAGACGGTCTTCTCAGCATCTTTCTTTCCCCAGTTATGCCACCCGGCAGGAAGAATGTGTTTTCCAAGATCACATCTGATAAAGACAGCTTTTGCATAAGGCCTCCAAGGTCTTGAAAGGTAAACGTCGTTCACTCCTTCGGTGGCTGTAAGTACGCAATCATAGAATACATAACCATATTCCTGTCCCTGATCGGTAGAAGGTGCCGTGACATACCCATTACCTTTACTATGAATATGGCACCGATTAAATACTGCTGTCGACCATCCGAAAATAAAATCAACAGTACCTTCAATATAACAATCCTCATAATACTGACGGCAACCCTTTCCATAGGTGTAAAGAGTGTCCTGGAATCCGATAAAACGACAGTTTTTGAAATAGGCACGATCGCCACTCACAAAACAAGCAACGGCTTGCCCCACCGGACCGGAAGTATTTTCAAAAGTTAGATGCTCGGCATAAAAATCCGGAGTATAAATATAACAGGAAGAAGATCCGGAAGTTCCTTTTGCCTCTCCGAAGATATTCTTTTTATCGGCATAATCGTCATAAGAAATAACAGCACCTTTTTGTCCTATCAGAGAAATATTTATTTTACTCTCTGGAATGATTAGCTTTTCATAATACACACCTTTACGAACCAGAATAGTTGTACGCATATTCTTGCGAAAATCGGGTACAGCGTTAATCGCTTCCTGCACGCTGAAGAAATCGCCGCTACCATCCTGTGCCACGACAAAGTCATAATGTCTCACATACTTAGCAAGCTCAGGCACAGTCTTTGCAATGGCATCCATTGCTAGACCCGCAACAATACGCCCGCCATATATATTAAGATGAGTATCATCTTCCCGCCCTTTAGGACAGGCTAGATATTTATTTGCCGGTATCCACATAAAGAGCTTCTTCGATTCCATAACCCCCATTCCCTCAACCAAATCATGAGTAATCTTATTCATATCGACAAAAGGGACATTCAGCTCTTTGGCTACATTGTGCGGAGAATCCAAATATGCTCCATGAGTATCGATCAATTTTACCTCTTTTGCGGAAAGGGGGGTATTGATAGCTTTATATGCCGTGTCTTGATTAATATTTTTTCTTATATCATCCTGAGTTATTGCATTCTTAATTGCATTACTCCCGGGCAATCCGAAATTTCGCCTAACAATCGAGTTAAATAATACAGGGATACCCCCCTTTGCACGGGTTTCATTCACAAAACGTACCAAGTTAGCATCAAAAGATGATCCCGGATCGGTATGACGCTTAGGATCATCCTTTTCATCATTATGTCCGAATTGGATAAAGACATAATCGCCTTTCTTTATACGCGAAACAACAATGCCCCAACGACCTTCATCAATAAAGCTTTTAGAACTGCGCCCGTTTACAGCGTGATTCTCGACCCTTATTCCCTCCGACAAGAATCCGGGTAACATTTGCCCCCAACCTCTTTCGGGATTATCCCCGGCCAGTTCTTTATTGGCCATAGTTGAATCGCCAATCATAAAAATCGTAATAACCGGTTTATCTATTTCAAAAGAAGAAAAGAGTAGCAACAAACCTAAAAAGAAAGCCCATCTATATTTCATATCCTTATCCGTATTATTTTATTTTATATCATCAAAAAAAAAATCAAGCTTCGCTTTTAAAACAGACAAAGCTTTAATTTGCCATTTCAATATTAATCCTATATGTTTGCTCCCGAATTATTAAACTCAAATAGATGAAAAAGACTCAAAGCAATACTTTCATTTTTGAAAAAGAGACAGCATGGGAGCCAGCCGGTGAAGGAGTAGTCAGGCAAATTATGGGTTATGACGGTCAAGTCATGCTTGTCAAAGTAAAATTCGACCGTGGAGCCATCGGTAGTCTGCATACTCATTACCATACCCAAACAACTTATGTAGTCAGTGGTAAATTCGAATTCACTATCAATGGAAAAAAGCAAATCGTAGAAACAGGCGACGGCATTTACATCGAACCTGATGCAGAGCACGGCTGTTCTTGCCTTGAAGAAGGCATATTAATTGATTGCTTCAGCCCAATGCGCGAAGACTTTCTACGGCGTTAATATGATTCTATAGAGATTACTAAAAAGTAATCTCTATTATCACGCCATAACCTGATTATCTAGCAGGAAGCCAATTTGAACACATCTTAAAAATGTACTCCAAATTGCCATACCTTTCCGCCTCCATCTGTGACAACTGTTTAGCCCACTTCACACGCCCGGTAGAAGCCCCTTCGCCTATGCTGCCATATTCTGCATAACGGACAGTCTTTTCATTTTCCGCATTTTTCCAATTATCCCATCCCGCCGGACAAATGTGTTTACCCATTTCACAATTAATAAAGACAGTAGCTGCATACGGACGCCAAGGGCGACCTAAATAGACTTTATCAACACCCGACTCAGCCGTCAACTTACAATCTTTAAACACATAGCCTACCTCAATATCCTGCGGAGTTGAAGCTGCAGTGATGTATGAATTTCGTTTGCTATGAATAATACACTGTTCGAATAAGGCAGTTGAAGGGCCGAATATAAAATCGGTAGTCCCCTCAATATAGCAATCGAAAAAATACAAACGCGTTCCTTTTACCCCCGTATAAATGGTGTCTTGATTTCCTAAAAATCTACAACCAATAAATCTAAGCCGATCGCCCTCGGTATGGAGAGCTACTGCTTGCCCCAATTGTGCCGCATTATTTTCAATAGTCAAATTCCTAAATGTCAGGTCATTTCCCTCTACTTTCACAGTATAAGTACGAAAAGTCCCCATCTTATCAATATTGGCGTGATCATCATAAGTGATAATAGTCCTAGCAGAATCTTCACCTATAAACTCTACATTCTGAAGCCATGATGGAATCACTAATTTTTCCTTATATACCCCGTTCTTTATCAAGACAGTCACTTTATAATCCATAAAAGCCCGAATGCCTTCCATTGCCTGATTCAGGGTGCGATAATCACCCGTTCCGTCACGCGCTACCACAATAGTATCCTTCCAATTCGCACCATAAATGGAAATGATACATAAGCACTGAATTATAAACAATGAAAATAAATAACGACAAATTTTATTCATCTCTATTTTTGATTAACTACAGTTCTTACTTGCTTCAAATTTTCCCACTCCAAACTAGCCATGATAAAGGGAGCAACAGCTTTGGCATCGTTACTGCGGATTTTTTCATTGATATAATAATCATAATCGCCCATACGATATTCTTTACCCCCCAAACCGGCAACAGCACAAGCCTTCGTTATTGAAACCAAACCGTTTTTGTCTACTTCAATAAAGGTATTCAAAAGTCCCTTATAACCTTTTATGGCTACATTTAAATATGATTTATCAATATAACCTTTCCTGACCGCTTTAAATAAAGTATAGACAAACATACTGGAACAAGATGATTCCAAATAGTTGCCCTTATCACCACTTCTATCAAGTACCTGATACCAAACTCCGCTAGCCGGATCTTGCAGACGCTTTAATTGTAGGGCAATATTATTCAAAATGACTAACATCGAATCGCGTCCGGCTTCATGCCTGGGAATAAAATCGAGAGCATCCACAATAGCCATAGCATACCATCCCATGGCACGCCCCCAGCAATGTTGAGACTGCCCTGTCAGTGGATCGGCCCAACGTTCCTTGCGACTTACATCACAAGCATGGCGATAAAGACCGTTTTTAGGATCGTAGGTATGCCGTGCCACGGTAATATACTGATTAATAACATCAGGATAGTCACCTACCCTATTATTCCGATAAGCATACTCCGCATAAAAGGGAGCCCCCATATAAAGTCCGTCCAGCCACATCTGGTTCGGGTATATCTTCTTATGCCAAAAGCCTCCGTCTTCATTACGAGGATGCGTATCCAACTGGCTGCGGAGTAAAGCAAGAGCTTTTTTATATTTCTCATTTTTGGTCTCCTCATAAATACGGAACAAGAACTTTCCCGAATTCAAACGGTCAATATTATATTCAGCCAATTTATAAGTTTTAATCTCACCACGATCATTAATCATGGTATCGGCATAAGCCAAAGCATAATTAAATATAATAGGATCAGCATAAACATCATACACATCAAGCATAGCTTGGAGTTCGAGTCCATGACAATAATCCCATTTCAGCGTATTTTGAAAATCAAGTTGCCATGACTGAGGGCAACGGATCATTTCCGACTGTACCATACGCACAGACCAGGGCAGATTAGTAGCAACTTTTTTAGATTGTGCCCAGCTTGTAAAAGCAAAAAGTAAGAGCACTCCACATCCTATTAATCGACTTTTCATTTCTGATGAATTTATGTTATTCAATGATATTGTTCGAAGCAAATATAAGAGAAATCAACGTTATATATAGTGCAATTTTCGTTCATAAAGGTGTACTATTTAATAGAAAAAGGGTTCTATCTTAAAAGAGAGAAAAGGGGAGCAATGTAATAACATTACTCCCCTCCTCAATCGATTGTAACGCCTATCATATTATAAATCAGTGATAAGCTTATATTTTGGAACTAGTAATTTCATGATTGCCCAAGCAATTATGTATGCAAATGCACAGACCGTAAACATTATCATATATGCCGTTTCAGGCTTACTAGCATAAAGATCGGTGATAAAACCTGCCAAAAGTTGTACCAACACGCCACCAATACCACCTGCAAGGCCACCTATTCCGGTTACCGAAGCAATAGCCTTTTTAGGGAACATATCGGACACTGTAGTAAAGATATTTGCTGACCAAGCTTGATGGGCAGCACCCGCTATACAAATAACGCTAGTAGCCAGATACATTGAATAAGACCCGAACACAGCCTTATCACCAAAAAATTGGGTTAACAACAATAAAATAGGGAAAAAAGCGATCAGCAACATGGCTGTCATTCTTGCCTTGTATACATTCCATCCTTTACTCATAAAGAACATTGGCACGCTTCCACCGAATACACTACCGATAATAGCAATACCGAAAACAATAAATGTGGGCCACATTACTTCCTGAGTAGTCATACCAAACTGTTTTTTCAAGTAATCCGGTAACCAAAAGAGTAAGAACCACCAAATACCATCAGTCATAAACTTACCAAAGAAGAACGACCAAGTCTGTGGATATCTCAATAGCTTACTCCAAGCCACTTTCTCTTTCTTACCTTCAGCCTCAGCCTTTCTTTGCTCAGGAGTAAGTTCCACATCATCACTATGGATATAGGCAAACTCTTCAGCGTTGACTTTTCCTTTTTCTTTTAATTTCTTAGGACTATCATAAAGAAGGAACCAGAAAATTAACCACACAAGTCCAATGGCACCAGTCAATATATAAGCCATTTTCCAACCCGATGCATCACCAAAATGAATCAAACACCATGGAACAAATAAAGCGGAAATCATAGCCCCAATATTAGAACCACTATTGAAAATACCAGTTGCCAAAGCTCTCTCTTTTTTGGGGAACCATTCCGTTACCGTTTTGATAGATGCCGGGAAGTTTCCGGCTTCACCAACTCCGAATATGCTTCTTATGATTACGTGCACGGACACGGAAGTGCCTACAAAAGCATTTCCTATACCGCTAATAGACCAAAGTATTAATGATAAAGCAAGACCCAATTTCGATCCGATTTTGTCAATGATCATACCTGAGAACACTGTTACACCGGCATAGGCTGCTGTGAAAAATGCAGTAACATAAGAGAACTGCGAATTAGTCCAACCAAATCCAGCCGGAGAACAAAAATATTCTTTAAGGAAAGAGATTACATTACGATCCATGTAATTAATGGTAGTAGAAAAGAAGAGCAATGAACAAATTACCCATCGGTATTTGGTCATCTTTTGATTTAAGTCATTTAATGTACTCATGTGATTGATTAATAATTAATATTTTGAGCTTCAAAAATACATATTTGCGGCTACAAAATAGTACAAATAATGCTTAAAATGTTGCATTTATTGATTTTTTCACTTTTTAGAATGAACAAAACCAGTACAATATGAAAGAATAAGATATTATGAGAAGAAATAAAACTGAAAGATTAGCTACAAGAAGGAAAGTGCTAAAATAAAAAAAGGGAAGTCTCACGACTTCCACAATTCTTCTAACCTTAAATCTAAATCTCTATGAAAAAAACGTGGTACAAAAGTAGAGTTTTATATTATACCAAGGTATTAACAAAAGATATAAAGGGCAAAATTATGCTTAAGAATTACTAAAGTCCGTGTCTATTTCTGAAATATGAGTTAACAATTTGCTATAAATAGGATCTCTTTTCATCAATTCAGGTACTCCGGTAATAAACATTTGCTTGCGTGCCCGGGTCAAAGCGACATTTAGTTTACGATCTATTAATACCCCGTTTTCTTCGGTTATATTAGAAAGATATTTTAGCTGATAGAGGCGGTTCACGCAGAAAGAATAGATAATCACATCCCGCTCACTACCTTGGAAACGTTCTACCGTGTCAATCAAGACTTCATTCAATGCAGGAATTTCCAATGCTGCTATTTCTTTACGAATCAACGCAATCTGGCTCCGATAGGGAGCAATAATACCTAAAACAGAAGGATTAAAGCCATTTTCAATACATTTTTGTTCTTCATCATCCGCCATACCATCCTTAGCATATTGTTGATAAACAGCCTTAGCCAAATGAGCTACAATAATAGCTTCGGAATGATTCACTTTTGGAGAACAGATAAATGATTCGGGAACCGAAGGAATAAACGAAACTCGGTGAAGTAATCTTTCTTCAAACACATCCTGCCCACTACTAGCTAATGTTGGAATGGAAGACTGTTGTTGATGAGGAAGACCGACTGATTTTAATCTACCTCCATAGAACGCTTTATTTGGAAACGAAGCGATCACCGGATGCATACGTCCTTGCTTACAAAGCATATCACAAGCATGAGCATTTGAAGAAACTGTTTTATACAACCTTTCGAAGAGAGAATTTTTTAAATTTACCAAACCTGCCTCTCTTAAAGAATTGTCATATATCTCACATTGTTCATCAGACTGTAGCACTACCGCCGGCAACTGCTTATAGTCTCCGATAAGTATAAATTTACCAATAGCATTTTTCCCGGCATCAGTCCGGTGGCATAGCAAACCTAGCAATTGTGGCTCGAGTATTTGTGTAGCCTCATCTATAATTGCCACATCAAAAGTTTTCAGCCTGAATATTTCTGTTTTAGAAGAAAGTGTAGCAACCGTTCCGACAAACACCGTACATTTTTGAATACGCTTCTGTACTTCACGGCGGGTAGAACATAAATCCAGAACATTTTCTATTAGATATTTTCGGTAGGCAGGCTCACAAGACAGTTCGTTACCTATGCGGATAAAGTCAAGCTCGGGAGTTATACCGACCAAAGCCTTACAAATTTCGTCGACAGCACGATTGGTATATGATAGTAATAGCAATTGTTTTTCCTCACAGTGAAAAGCTTCAACCATTCCACGCAAAGCGTGTGATGTCTTACCTGTTCCGGGAGGTCCAACCAATAAGAAAAAGTCTTTTGCTGCACGAGCCTTCAATATCACACGTTCAAAATCGTTCGTAGCTGATTCTATTTTGGGATCAAGCTCCCGGTCAAACTGAGGTTCACGCTGTGCAAGCAATAAATCGCGTCTGTCTTTATTTGCTGAAAGAAAATTGGCAAGTCCATTATACATACCTCTAAATGCAGTATCCATATAGTCATGTTCAATAGCATAATAACTATTTTCAGGTAGCACGGCAATATTTTGCTGGGAAGCGCGGAGCCGGACACGTATATCGTCGTTATCCATCCGTTCTATATTGCCTTTAAACACCATTCTATTGGTCACATTATCTGTAGACTTATTCCGCTCGTACAATACAATAGCATCACCTTCACGAAAGTTCGGTAATGTCACAGGCTCTTCTATAGCCGATGAATATTTTGGTTTTAATCGAACTGTAGCACGATCTTGATCCTGTGTAGATTGTATTTCAGTTTGAAGCTGAAGATTCAAAGTCTTTTCAGCAACTGCATTTTGTGAAATCCGGGTGAGTGTGATAAAAGGTTTATGGGTTTCAGTAGCATGGCTCTCTTTAATCCGGAGATCGTATATAATTTCTCCCGCATCCAATTTTTCATCCAAAGTAGCAAGCCAAAGAGAAGATGCCCCGGTGCAACCTTCACGATCCACATCACCTGTCTTTGAAGTATAGAGCTCTTTGGTTATGAAATTATAAAGTGAATAAAAATAGCTTCGCTCCAAAGAGGAAAGCGCCTCTATACGCTCTTTAACCTTATAGATTGATGGGTAAAGATACCTTTTCCAAAGTATATTATCCAGTTGACGCTCATTCAAAACTTCCGGATCTAATTCTTCCAAACGTTCCGCAGTATAGGATATCGCATTTCTCAACTGAATGGAATATTCCGTAGCAACAATACGGTTACGAACATCCATCACACGGCGAACCATAGCCCAGGAAGAACGGGCTGGATATAACAAAGGATAACGGGTGTACAGCAAATAGGCTCTGACTTTGCGATGATCCATCCCCATGGAATATTCCAACACAGCCTGATACAACAGCATTTGCACCCTGTTATTTTCCTTAGGTTCAACCTTGCCCTGTATGGAATATTCATCGGCTTTTCCCGATTTCATTTCTATAAAGGCGGACATATCTTGCTGCATATAATCTAAACGCCCTTGCAATCCTAAAGCTTCGCAAATATATGAGGGTTCGAGCACGGCATTCGCTTTATCAAGATCATAACCGGGCATTGAAAAAGTATCCTGCACAGTAGCACGAATATGCTCGAAATGACGTTTACAGTCATCGAAAAACGCTTTTTCCTTCTGGCGATCAAGTAAGTCCGGACATGCAGCCAATTCTATGGGGTAAGTACGAAATGCCTTTTTCATACAAGCCATATAGTCAGGCTCCGTTTTCGAATGAATCCATTCATCCAAAAAGAGATTGGCAATATTACCCAACAAAAGCGGTCGCGTATTATCAGGACTCTGAAAACGCGCTAATAAATAATTAGCAGGATGATGTCCATACTCTCTAAAGCATTCAGCCAACGAACTGATATCAATCAGGTAATCAGGTTCCAGTATAATGAAAGAAGGGGTTAGAATACCATTCCGGTCAATGGAAACATCCAATAAGTTCAATTGGGCATGTTTCCATAATATTTTGCAGGTTTCACTAAACTCTTCATTAATCTGAGGAATATTATAACGAACCTTTAGAAAGTCATCGGAAATCGTTTCCGAGGGGCGTACATAAAGATATTGCTCATCCGAATATTGAAAACAGACACGCATCTGCTTTACTCTCTCACTTGTAGGAGGGTTGACAAGATAAGTTGCATCCGCCCTTGGAAGCAAATGATAAAGTTCGTCAGGAATTTCTTCACCACTTAATTTTTTAATAAAAAATGCCAGCGTTTTGGCATCCCGAAGCACAACTTCAGAAGAAAAGTTTCCTTCGCCATTCAATAGGACATTCGACGTTAACCGGACCGTATGAAGACGGTTTTGCTCGGGAACGGAAAGATTTATTTTCGACGACACGAAGCTGATACGCGCAGACAAGTCGGTGAATTGCAGGTTGCCTTCGGGAATTTGTGTGCGACAGAGGTGCTCCAATAATCCACGGAATTGGCGATATACAGGTATGAGTGGAAGATCTTTCTGCCGTATGAGGGCAGACAATAGAGCGTAATTTTCTTGTACCTCATTATTCATAGAACAAAGATAAAAGATTATCGCCTAACACTCGTCATGAGCAAAAGATTTGTAAACTAAGAAATGATATTATCGCTTTTATATCATTCCACATTTATATTTAGGGTCTCCATGAAGCGTTTGATAACTTCAGGTTTACCGGTATGTTTACCTTTATCTTCGCTTATTTTACAAGTATCATTATAAAAAGTCCATAATTCGGTGATCTTTGCCGCTACAAGTTTGATCACAATATTCATCGGTTTTACACCTTCGAAATCATTTGTAAAATGTGTCCCTATACCAAATGAGGGCTGACAATAATCTTTTGCATATTGCTGTATTTCTATAGCTGTCTCTGTATTAAGAGCATTACTAAAAGTGACTTGTTTCGACTTGGGGTCTATCCCGAACGACTTGTATTTTGCTACAATCTTTTGCAATTGCTCATAATTGTCGCCACTATCTATTCTAAGTCCTTTAAAGAGATTTGCAAAGTCTTCCGAAAAATTGAGACTGAAGATATCCCAGCCAAAACTATCATACAGATACGTTCCCAGTGCACCTCGAAAAGTGTTTCGCCATGAATTCATTGCAATATGATTGGCCATGGGAGCTCCATACATACCCCCTATTGCACAGATAAATTCGTGTGCCATAGTCCCTACCGGCAACAAATCATACTTCATAGCAAAATAGACATTGCTCGTACCTACGAATTTCCCCTCCCACTGGCGGCTATCGTAGCAATCTCTCATAGCTCTGACAACTGTGTCTTCGGCTTCAAAAGAAGCCCGCCGCCGAGTCCCGAAGTCACTGTATATACAACCCGTTTCAAGGAGACGCTGTGCCTTGGTATATGATCTTTGATAATAATCAACGTAATCAAAACGACGACATTCTCCGGTCATAATATAATAAAGTTCAGAGATAATGGCTAGGACTTTTACTTCCAATAATATCGTATCAGCCCAACTTCCTTCAAACTCCACGTGCAAATGCCCTTCTTCATCTTGCGAAACCTTTACCCATTTACGATTGAAACGATATCCTTTCAGATACTTGTAAAACCAATGAGGAATATAATAACATTTCCGAATCATGAAGTCAATCTCTTCATCGGTGATAATAACCCGCTCAAGCAAGGCAATCTGTTTCATCAATTCACAGTCAAATCCGGCAGGATATACCGTATTGTCCCTGTCGGTAAAGGAATATTTCACCTGTGCCCTGGGGAAATTGTCGATAACCGCACAGCACATTGTGAACTTGTACAAGTCGTCGTCAGTAAAATGATTAATCAGCTGTCTCATTTATATCCGTTTTCTTATCCTTTATCATCAGGATGCTCAACTCATAGAGCAGGTAAAGAGGAACCGAAACCACAGTCAATGTAAAAGGATCACCCGTAGGTGTAATAACCGCTGCCACAAAAACAATAATAATGACAGCATGGCGACGGTACTTGCGCAGAAAAGATTTATGCACAATGCCCATCAACGAAAGTAGCCAAGTGACCAAAGGTAATTCGAAAGCCAGTCCCATACAAAGAACCAGCATCATGAAATTATCAATATAGGAATTCAGAGATATTTGGTTCTCTACTTCCACACTCAACTGATAAGTGGCCAAGAAACGGAGTGTTAGAGGATAAACCATAAAATAACCCAGCAATACCCCGACGTAAAACATCACCGTACCAATCCACAATGCTTTCATAACCCCTTTACGTTCATTTGGATATAAAGCCGGGCTGATAAAACGCCAGATTTCGAAAAACAGATAAGGAGCAGCAGTAACCACCGACATCCAAAAAGCTGTGGATATCTGAATAAAGAAAGGAGCAGCCAGATTTATATTAATCAGCTTGACATGAAAGTCTTGCGTAAAGAAATCATCATCCATGTGAAAAACCTGACCTACATAACGCAAGACATCGTAAAAAACAAAGTCGTTATGGCATGGCGCCAATATCACTTTATCAAAAAGCCATGGCATGGCTATAAAATAGCCTACCGCCAACACAAACCACACCACGAGTATGCGCATAAGCACCCATCGCAGTTCATCCAAATGATCCCAAAAGGTCAGTTCTTTTTCAGCCATACTACAGAAGGATACTCAAATTGACATCATGCATAGAAAATAAATCCGTGAAGCGCGGATAATCTTATTCTTTTTTAGCTGCGTTATCAGCCGGTTTATCCAAATCTTCCTTAGCCTTATTGATTTCGTCTTTAGCTTCGTTTACACCTTCTTTAAAGCTTTTCACTCCTTTTCCAAGTCCTTTCATCAATTCCGGAATCTTTTTTCCACCGAAGAATAATAAAATGAGAGCAGCGAGAATGATCCATTCGGATCCGCTAGGCAAAAAGCCCAATAAAAGTAAATTTGTCATAGTACTTGTTCTTTAATTTGGCTACAAAAATAGAGTTTTATTATGAATGGACAACAGAAGATAGACTAAAAGTAATCAAATCACAAAAGAAAACAACAAAAGTATAGCTCTTCTCTTTTTAATCCTGAAAATAGATTCTCTTCACGCGTGTCGATATGCTTGTCAACACTTCATAAGGAATAGTACCCAACACATCGGAGAGGACTGTTATCGGCAAATGATCACCGAAGATTTCAACAGAATCCCCCTCTGCGCAATTAATATCGGTCACATCAATCATACAAACATCCATACATATATTACCCACATAGGGAGCACGCATTCCATTCACCAGACAATAAGCATGTCCGTTCCCTAAATGGCGATTCAACCCGTCTGCATATCCTATAGGTATGGCAGCTATACGCGATGGACGCTTTAACAACCCTTTGCGACTATAACCTACCGTGTCTTCGGCAGGAACATCACGTACTTGTAGAATAGTCGTACGCAAAGTACTGACATTGTTTATTATCGTATTATCAATAGGACTAACACCATATAAACCTATCCCCAAGCGCACCATATCAAGTTGTTTCTCAGGAAAACGTTCTATGGCAGCCGAATTACAAATATGCCGTATGATTTTATGGTGGAATGCAGCCTGCAAGGTTAAAGAAGCGAGATCGAACATTTCGAATTGCTGACGGGTAAAATCATCGAACTTAGGTGAATCACTACCCACGAAGTGAGAGAAAACAGAACGTGCAATGACAGCATTCTGTCCTTTCAACCGTTCAATCAGGCGAGGCATGTCTTCCGAAGAAAAGCCTAAACGGTGCATTCCGGTATCCAATTTAATATGAACAGGGAAATTCGTAATACCTTCCTTTTCCGCTTCACGAATGAGTGACTCGAGTAAATGAAAGCTATAAACTTCGGGCTCAAGGCTATAATCGAACATAGTCTTGAATGCCGTCATTTCAGGATTCATAATAATAATGCTGGCAGTGATACCCGCTTTACGTAATTCGGAACCTTCATCCGCCACAGCTACGGCTAGATAATCGACATGATGTTCTTGTAAAGTCTTGGCTATTTCATACGACCCGGCTCCGTAAGCAGAAGCTTTCACCATGCAAACCATCTTTGTCTCCTTCTTCAACTTACTCCTATAATAGTTCAAGTTGGCAATCATGGCTCCGAGGTTCACCTCGAGGATCGTTTCATGGACTTTTTTCTCTAAAAGTTCCGTCAAAGCATCAAACCCGAAACGACGTGCCCCTTTTATAAGAATGATTTCATTTTCTAAACGTAAGTCTCCATGACTGACAGCAATCAATAAGGCTTCAGTATTCGGATAGAATATCTTTTCAATATTAAAGCATGTTTCGCATGACGCAATTTCATGTCCAACACCGATAATTCGTTCAATACCACGATTGTTGACCAGCTGCGAAACCTGTCTATACAAATCAGGAGGTAACTGTCCCGTTTCCAATATATCGGAAAGGATCAAGGTACGTTTCAGTCCTTTTGACAAAGAACGACGGTACAAAAAGTCCAGTGCAATATCCAAAGAAGCGAGATCGGAATTGTAACTATCATTAATCAACAGACATCCATTTTTCCCCTCTTTGACTTCCAAGCGCATCGCTACGGGCTCAAGCTTCGCCATCCGTTTGCTAATATCCTCGGGTGAAAGCATCAGATAAACACACGCTCCGAGGCAGTTGAGTGCATTTTCAATAGAAGCTTGATCAATGAAAGGCAGAGTAAAGGTGTTTTCCATGCCCAGATAGCGATAGGATATAACAGTACAATCGTCTTGCTTCAAAACTTTGCTTATATATAAAGGGCGTTCGGCATCTTTCCGGCTCCATGCTATTTCACGAGCGCTAAGCATAGCTTGCGCCACGCAGTTACTCATAAAATCATTGTCGCCATTATAAATAATCACATCACAATCTTTGAACAAACTCAGTTTTTCCATGCATTTTTCCTGCAAAGAAGAAAAATTTTCCTGATGTGCTCCACCTATGTTCGTTAATATCCCTATTGTCGGACGAATTATAGTTTGCAATGCACGCATTTCTCCAGGCTCGGATATACCGGCTTCAAAAATGCCTAATTGTGAACTCTCATTCATTTGCCAAATGGATAACGGAACACCGATTTGAGAGTTGTAACTTCGTGGAGAACGACTAATCACATGATCAGGACTAAGTAACTGATGCAACCACTCTTTTACAATTGTTTTACCATTACTTCCGGTAATACCAATTACCGGAATTTGGAATTGTTCACGATGTAATTCCGCGAGCTTTTGCAAAGCTTTTAGCACATTGCCTACTATCAGAAAATTAGCATCTTTATAATAATCAAAACTAAAAGAATCCCGTTGAGTATCTATTGAAGTCGCTTCACTAATTACAAAATTGCGTACACCCCGCGAATAGAGATCCGCAATATATCGGGCACCATCACTACGCACTGTGGTCAAAGCAAAAAATAATGTTTCTTCGGGAAAACACAAGGAACGGCTATCTGTCAATAGCCAGTCAATAGTTGCAAGCGTGTCCCCCACACGTTGTGCACCTATCCTTTCGGAAATTGATTCAATCGTATAAGACATATTTCTCTCTCGTTTTGAAAATCTAAGTACGGATATTTTTTGTTAAGTCGATCTATTTTTAACACAATTTGTCCTAAAAAACTTTTATACTGGAACGACTCCGGATGGAAAGGTTTATGTTGCAAGGCCTTACGTATATTCTCACTTTCATTCATAATTTCTAACGATTCGGTTGCTATACAATATTCTATAAACTTCTCCCAAACATACTTTACAGCAAAGTTCGACGGATGTACCATGTCTTCGGCATAAAAGCGATAATCGCGCAGTTCATCAAGAACTATTTCATAAGCTGGAAAATAGCTGATATTCTCGGAAAATTTTTCTTGAAGGGTATCTATAGCTAACAATAAAGTCGATTTGCTGAGTTGGTTTTGATGCATTCCATCACGCACATGACGAATGGGACTTACCGTGAAAAGAAGCTTTAAAGATGGATTTATCAGTTTCAATTCGGCTATTAGTGAAGTATAATCTTCCACAATCTCTTCTACCGAAAGTTTACGGCGGGTAAACAAAGTTTCGGGTTGTTTATGGCAGTTGCTGGCAATATTGCCATTATCTTTCTGTTCATACACCCATGCCGTGCCAAAAGTAATCAACAAATAGTGCAACGAATCCACTCTTTGGTGTGCCTGGTTTATACGATCATTAATACGGAACAAAGTTTCTTCAATGCCGGATGAAGAAAAATCTCCATGATGCATGGCACTGTGCCAGCAGTCCCCATAGAAGAACAAATCATCTTTGCTATATGTCTTACCTGCCATTATCTCACGCAAAGCTGTGGAAATGGAAGCCGGATTATAAAGTACTCCGTAAGGATTTACATCACAACGGAATTTAGCATCATTAAGCAAGCGCCCGATGTGCGTTGCAAAACAAGAGCCCATCAACAAGAGTTCATCAGCATGGGTCATACGGGAAAAGGCGACGGGAAATTCCACTGGAGTAGTCAGGTTCATAGGCAACTTGTATTTTCTATAATACAGAATGATTTTATATCATGCGAATATAGCAAAATCCATTCACTTCCCAACAATATATTAACTGCAATAGCAATAAGCCGTAGAATAGATCGAAATGTAATATAAGTTTTTAAAAGTAGTTCTTTTAAAACTTACATTGCCCAATGCTTTATATAAATGGAAATTAAACAGAAAAGACTTGTTTCAAAATCCTTGTTATTAATTACTTTTGCAGAAGACTTTTTGTAATATGAAAAAGATATTTTCTTTAACCAGAATCTTTATTCTAATATTCACACTCTTTACGCAAAATAGTGTAAATATTTTTATCAACGTATGGAGAGACAAGTACTCAAAAAAGATTACAGGTTTATCACATCATGGAAACTTGCATAATGTCCAACTACAAATACTCTCAACCCTTTACATATTGAAAGGACTTCGCAAATTTCACCTTAATAAAGGTTTGGGAAACATCTACTTTTCATCAATACCTGCACTCGAAATAGCAAATAATTAATCTTATTAATAAATCAAGATGAAACCACTATTGCTTTTCCTTCTATTACTCTCTCCCCTAACAGCCTTTGCCACGCCGCAAAACATTGCTCCGTGTGCCAAAGTTACCTGTTCGTCGGCAATCTCCCCGGAATACGAGGTAGCGCATCTTATTGACGGCGTATCCCGAGTTTTAAACAAAAGTGAATGGCGCTCTAACAGCCAGCTCGACACACGCGGAAGAGTCCGTCCATTCCCATGGTTCCAATTGGACTGGGATAGCGCGGTATACGTAAATAAAGTTATTCTATACGATAGAGTTAGCGAGGAAAGCCATACAGCAGCCGGTACACTGATCTTTAGCGATGGTAGCAGTATCACCGTCAATCAGATTGCAGACAACGGCGCCCCCAAGGTGGTTGAATTTGCCCCGAAAAAAGTCCACTGGATTCGTTTTCAAGCAACTGATGGAGAAGGTACCAATCTGGGATTATCCGAAGTAGAGGTTTATCCTTCACCTGAGTCATATCAAAATTATGTTTCGTGGGTGAACCCTTACATAGAGACAGCTAAGGGCCGCTACTTCTTCTTTGTGACCGGTAGCCTGCCTTTCGGCATGATTAGCGCCGCTCCTCTAACCCGGAATATTAACCAGGGCGGTGGTGGATATAATTACAATTCAACCCGCATCTTGGGTTTTCCACAGATACACGACTGGATGATTTCGGGTCTGAACGTGATGCCGGTAAGTGGAGAAGTTGAAACGGGAGATGGCGAAAAAGGTTGGAGTTCTCCGTTCTCACACGATGGAGAGATAGTACAATCGGGCTATCATCGCCTCTATCTGGACAGATATCAGCTTTGGGTAGAACAAACAGTAACAGAAAGAGTAGGGTTTTATCGTTTGACTTATTCTCATGACACATCAGCCAAAGTTTTGCTAGGCCTGGGAGGGCATATCTCTACTTCTACGATGATTAATGCACACGCATATAAAGTAAATGACACTGAAATAGCAGGCTATTTTGATACAGCAGGGCGTGTATGGGGAGGAGTAGACGTGGGAAGAGTCTATTTTGTGGTACGCTTCAACCATCCTTTCCAGAATTTAAACAGCTGGCTTGGAAACAAAAAAGAGCATAACATTAAGCAGATGCAAGGTTCTCCTGACTTGATCGAAATACCCGGTTCTTCTTTCAAGCAATCACTAACAGCAGGAATGGAAGCCGACTTCGGACAAATGGAGGCCGGCGGACAATTATTGATGAAGACTTCAGTTTCTTTTGTAAGTGTGGACAATGCGCGTGAAAATATCGATAAGGAATGTGCTCAATGGAGTTTCGACGAAGTAAAAAAGAATACATTCGATACTTGGAACGATTGGTTAGGCAAAATTGAGGTAAAAGGCGGTAGCCCCCAACAACGAATTAAATTCTATACAGACTTATGGCATGTACTACTGGGCCGTCACAAGATAGACGATTATAACGGTGCCTATCCCGATTATCTGACAGGAGGCAAGCGTATTGGGACGAAGACCCGTATCCATACAATAGGTCCACGCTACCAAGCCCGGATGCTTCCTAAAGACTCAAAAGGTAATGTAAAGTTCCACATGTACAACTCCGATGCCTTATGGCTGACTCAATGGAATTTGAACATACTTTGGGGACTAGCTTATCCTGCTGTACTCGATGAGTTTTCAGCTTCCTTTCTCCAATATGACAAAAATGGAGGATTATTGCCTCGCGGACCTTCCTTAGGTTCTTATACCTATATCATGACAGGATGCCCTGCCACTCCGCTTATCACAAGTGCCTTTCAACGGGGACTATATAAAAAGTGGCAACCCGCCGAAGGATATAAGGCTATGAAAAGAAACCATGAAAAAGGAGGTATGCAAGCTTTCGATATGAATGATGAGCTGGATTTCTACATCAAGCACGGTTATTGTCCTAATGAAGCAGGACTTACCATACAATGGAGTTTTGAAGACTGGACTTTGGGACAGATGGCCAAGACTTTGAAAAAGTATAAAGATGAAAAATATTATACCAAACGAGCCACCGGATGGCCGGCTTCTTTCCACCCGGGTATAGGATTAATAATGCCAAAAAAGGCAAATGGTGAGTGGTTGCATACCAACCCAATGTCCGAAGAAGGATTTGTGCAAGCCAATGCTTGGCAAGCCACATTCGGATTGTCACATGACATCCCGAAATTAGCTCAAATGATGGGTGGAAGCGATAGCCTGGCATCTAAACTTAATTATGCTTTCGAACAATCGACCGGAAAAAACTTCTTATTCGGACGTATCAGCTATGCCAACCAACCCGGTTGTTCTTCGGCCCACGTATTTGCCCATGTAGGTAAACCTTGGCTAACACAATATTGGGTACGTCGCGTATACGATCAAACTTATAGTTATATCACTCCCGAAAGAGGCTATACCGAAAATGATGAAGATCAGGGACAGATGGGAGGTGTCAGCGCTTTAATGGCTCTTGGATTATTCAGTCTGGACGGTGGTTCTTCGAGCCTTCCCTGTTATGACATCACTTCTCCCCTTTTCGATGAAGTGACTATTCATTTGGACAACAATTATTATAAAGGAAAAACCTTTAAAATCGTGACATACAACAATTCCAAAGAGAATTGCTACATTCAGAAAGCTGCACTGAACGGAAATCCGTATAATTCTTATCAATTACCCCATTCTGCTTTTGCCAATGGCGGAAAACTGGAATTATGGCTCGGTGATATACCTAACAAAACATGGGGCAAATAGCCCCATGTTTTAACTTTTACCAGTGAAACTCTACGGAAATTCCTTCCGGAGAGTTTTCAAATTCTATCAAGTAAGTGTGACTCCGCACATTCCAGTTCTCAACACTGAAAGTTTCCTGCCCGTTAATCTTGACACTCTTCGGGCATTCAGGAAGAAGGACTCTTGAAATATTAGTTGTTTCAGCCGGACTCTTAGCTACATAGCTATAACTATTTTTAGCTCTTTGTTCATTATATTCTTTACTGGCCGATGCCAATACCTGAGCCTGGCTCTTATTTTTCACACGTTCCACATTTAACAATAATGCTTGTTCTCCCGGATCGACCTTTTTTGAATCGTATACAGGTAGCTTGGGATCAAACAAATCAATTAAGCAACCTTTCACTTCATACGGGGTTTTACTCACGCTTTCTTTCAGAACCGCAGCTAAATCGTATACGCCTCTTTGCAAATAGAAATTGTTTTTAAACACCAGCTTACCGGCTTTAGCATTTTGCTCGTACATACGTTTTACCAAACCTACAAACATCTGGTCACCCCCTTCTTTTAGCACATAATCTTTAGGATCGGTGCGTACAATATATATAGTACCTTTACCGTATTTATATTCCCCTTCCTGAGGTGTGCCGGAAAGTCCCATCAGTTGAAATAAATGGGCAGATGGCGTTTCATAGTTGTTACCTTCGGTATTCCACCATTCTCTGACAGTCTGGAAAGGATCTTTATCGGTTCCACTAAAAATCAGCACCCCACCTTTTTTCACCCATTCAGCCATATATTGGTGAGCCTTTGCAGCCAGTGGCTTCATATTTGAATAAGACATCAGCAATACTTTGGTATCAGCCAATGATTCCTTATACTCCAAGTTTTCGATATGAACCGTCTTAACAGGCACTCCTTTTTTCAGAAGAGGTAAAGCCTGACCATAGAAATTGGACAATTGGGGATCGTCATATCCTTTATGAACAGGAAACCGCTGAAACATTAATGAGTTCGCCATTAATACGCTGACTCCACTGCTACCCGTCAGTTTATTATTCGATAAAGGCATTTTACCCAGCGCATTAATCATCACCTGCATCTGCGTAGAGTAAAAACGTGGAATACGCTCTTTCTGATTACTATTGGCACTGGTGCGGTATAGTCCTTCATATATTCTTTCGGGCCATGGCATTACTTCATAATTGGCTATATTTGGATAAAGCAACTGAGCCGTGAAAGTAGCCTCATAATTCTTCTTATAATCACTCCAGTCGCGAGGCCAGTCTTCTATCGGATCAGTCAAGAAGAACATCTTTCTTCCCGTAGGCGCTGTCATCGATTCCATAGAGCCATATTCCAAATAAGCCGTTTCAAAAACTCTTTCCTGCATCTTCCCATTATAGTAATTGGGTTCACGCGAGGTTCCGGTCCATACTTGCGCGATGTATCCGTCGACACAAGGTAGCGACGCCAAACTTGCTTCAGGGCTGACAATCATCCACTGAGAATAATTCACTAAAGAATGTGTCGGAACATAACATTTCACATCCACTCCTTTTGTCTTGCCATACTCTTTAGCAAAAGTGAAAATCTCCTTTAAAGCATTGTAATATAAATGATATTTCAGTTTACTCGACAAATAAGTATTCTCGGGAGATTCATGTTGAGGTCGCCACGGAAAGCCATAATATTTCTCCCATTCTTTCTTAAATGCTTCGCTATATCCGGCTCTTGCCCAAAATTCAGGCTCTTCCATAAAAATGCTATGAACGCCTGCATCAATCACTCTCTTAATATGCTTTTCTTTCAGATAATTCAAAAAGTTTTCCGACGGAACAATGTAAGGCACCATGCGTCCATGCCAGATCGTATCACCTTTTTGAGTGACCTGGCCTTCATCCAAATGCCACTTGCCATCCCACTTACCCGTAAAGTAATCCTGATATTCGCCCCAAGCGATACCCGTCATAAAATGAACGATATATCCTTTCTCTTTCCAAGATTCAACCCGTTCTTCAAAAGAAGCTCTCTTTGATTTATCCGAAGGATTACCTCCCACACCATATACCATTACCGCTTCCGCGCGATTGTCAATGGTAGGCCTCCACTCCCGTGAAGTTTGGAAAGTGGTTTTCACCCCATCTGTGTGCTGCGCATGGACAAAAGCCGCCACCCCAAGAAGCAACAGACCGGTCATTAAATAGTTACACTTCATATATCTGTATTTTTGTGTTATTAGATCAAGTTAAGCTCACTCTATAAGGCAAAAGCAGTCAAATAAAATATCCTAATATTTACCTGCTACGCCATAATAAAGACCTTACACTCAGGTCGAGACAAAAATACGTTTTTCATTCGGAGTTTTCCTACTTTACCATATATTCTTTACTCGCAAGCAAATAATTACTACCACAAAGCTGAGTCATTAATGCCCTTGTGCTAAAACCATTTCTATTTCGTTCACAGTAGCATCTTTCAATAATACTGTTTTATTTTGATCTAACAGATACAGCGTAGGTATTGCTTTCAAATCATATAAATTCTTATTTCGAATGGAGAGTTTTTTATCATAGCCACATATCCATTCTTTGGGGAAAGCGTCCAAATGTCTTTGCCATTCTGCAAGATCTTCGTCCGGGTAGACTGAAAGGATGATGAGTTTTCCCATATTAATATTCCGGGTAATAACAGCTGAACCTTTTAAAGCTTCAATAGTCTCTTCACAGGCATGACAACCGGGATTATTGATGAATAATATAGTATACTCCGATTTAATCTCATAAAGTGCTTTATTTTTACCTGAAGTTAAGGTATAACGGAAATTAGTCGCCGGTTTACCTATCCTGTTTTTTTCCGCCATTTTCCGGCGCTCTTGCGGTCTGATCTTTTCAATATCACTTAACAACGGTGAATTTAACATTGCATCTAAAACAGAAATGTATAATTCTTCATTCCGCATGGGTGAATTGGGATCGTAAAGATACTTATCAGCCATTTTCGTGAAATAGTCATAGACTTTTTTATTTGCCTCCGCTTTTTTAAAGAACTTGGATATTGATTTTTGTGCAGTAGGCACAGGTGCGGTTTTAAGAAAATCGATATAATCCACCCATGCCTGCTCTCCGATTTCCGGTCGGTGAATAGAACTGGTATCTGCAAAGTTAAAGTTATCCCAATAATGCTCCGATAGATAGTTACCACGCGCTTCGGGAGTTTGAAGGGTTGACGGTATTACCGGAAGCTTAAACAATTTTGTAGGATTTTGAACTGTTTTGCTTTGTCCTTTGTCTTTGTCATGACTGTTGTTGGATGAACAACAAACAGTTATAAGTAAAATAAAAAATACAAGATAATGTTTCATCGTGCCTATAAATGAATATTTTAGATGAAGATAAGAAATATATCGATAATTTATAATATTTCCCACCTTCTCTTTTTAAGAAAAAAACAATTCATTCTTTTTTTTAACTGGCAGCAGATTAAATTCTTTATTGACACAGCCAACCCGGACCAAATTCGTGAAGCAAGCGATTTTGTTGTTTTATTTATTGTATTTATCACCTAAAAGAGCTACTATTGCAAAATAGTGTATTTGAAACTGCAACAAAGTAATTATACATCTGCATATAAATTGCCTATACTTATTTTAGTAAAATATTAAATCCCTACCATGTTTGATACAGAAAGAGAAATTTGCATTTTTTGGTTCCGCCGGGATCTGAGATTAGAGGATAATGCTGCTCTTTTTAGAGCTCTGACAAGCGGATACCAAGTATTACCAATATTTATTTTTGATAAAAATATTCTCAATCAATTTGAGAAAGGGAAAAATGCTCAGGTAGAATTTATCCATAAGCAATTAATTTCGCTAAAAGCAAAACTACAACGTTTGAATAGCTCTATAATTGTAACACATAGCACACCCTGCGAATTCTTTAAACAAATCACAGATAATTATCCTGTAAAAGCTGTATATGCAAATGAAGATTATGAGCTTTCAGCACGTAAAAGAGATGCTGAAATAGAAAGACTCTTGAATACAAAGGAAATTCAATTTCATACCTGTAAGGATCAGGTAATATTTAGCAAGAACGATATTTTAAAAGACGAAGGTGCAGCATATACCGTATTTACTCCCTATAGCAAAAAATGGAAAAGTTGCTTCAAACCCGAGCATATCATACCATACGGTTGTGAAGTATACTTCAACAATTTTGTACACTTTGAATACCCGGCCTGTCCCTCATTATCTGAATTGGGGTACGAAAGTAGTCGTATAGCTTTTCCTGGTGGTGAAATCAATGAGCAGCTTATACAGAATTACCACATTTATCGCGACTATCCTGCCCTGGAAGCGACATCTCGTTTGAGCATGCACCTTCGATTCGGTACAATCAGTATCAGAAAACTGGTTTCCAAAGCATACAAACTTAACGATACATTTCTGAACGAACTGATCTGGCGTGAATTCTATTTTGCCATCACATGGCATTTTCCTCACATTGCCGATGGATATTCGTTCAAAAGAAAATATGATGATATAGCTTGGCGGAACAATGAAGATGAGTTCAAGGCATGGTGTGAGGGTAAAACCGGATATCCATTTGTAGATGCCGGAATGCGCCAACTCAATGCTACCGGATTCATGCACAACAGGGCAAGAATGATTACCGCATCGTTTTTAGCAAAACATTTATTAATAGATTGGCGATGGGGAGAGCACTACTTTGCGAATAAATTACTTGATTTCGATTTCTCGGCAAACAATGGAGGATGGCAATGGGCTGCGGGAAGCGGATGCGACGCAGCTCCTTATTTCAGAATTTTCAATCCTGAACTGCAAGCATTGAAATTTGACAAAGAGCGAAAATATATACAGAAATGGGTTCCCGAAATCAACACCAACGAGTACCCCAAACCTATAGTCGACCACGAATTTGCCAGAAACCGAGCATTGGAAGTATATCAAAAAGCATTGAAGGATTAAGAAGTCTATTTGCTCTCTACAGTTAAGGGGCAATAAAAGCGACAAGGACGAGCTGATACTTTGCTAAATCCTCTTACACCGCAATATTATGAACCATTCCTCTAAATATAAAAGCGTGAAAAGGAAACAGCATATACCAATATAGTCTTCCCCATAGCCCTAGTGGACGAAAGGTTGCTGTCTGCACGAGCTCATTATTCGAAGTGATTTTGAATTCGAGCCACGCTTCGCCGGGCAGTTTCATTTCAGCATAGAGCAATAATCGCTTTTGTTTTTTACTTGCCAATAAAACCCTCCAGAAATCAAGAGACTCACCCGCACTTATTTCAGTTTCATTTTTACGTCCGCGGCGTATGCCGATACCTCCTACCAGTTTATCGGCAAACCCACGCAAATTCCAAAGCCAATCGGCATAATACCAACCATGTCTTCCTCCTATCTTCCAAATGTTTTGAAGAGTAAGTTCCGGATTTTCCAATTTCACGATTTGCATATTTCTCAGGCAACCCATGGTCGGCACGGTAATATGGGCATCTATCCCATCGTTCAACGTACGGCTTGATAGTGCATCAGTCCAACTCGATAAAACCCTGTTTTGATCTATTTTATCAAAAGCCATCTTTATGGCTTCTTTGTAAGTGACGAGCTGTATGCCTAATAATTCATTTAACTTATTTGGTTTGCAGATGACTTCCACTTTCATACTTTTTACCAGATTCTGAGCCAGTGAAAAATTAGTGGAAGTAACAAAATAAAGCCAATAGGACGAAAGTTTGGGTGTCATGACAGGGACAACAAAGATAGATCGTTTAAGTCCTCTGACTTGGGCAAACTGCAACAGCATGTCTTTGAATGTTAGTATATCAGGACCTCCGATATCAAAACTCTGACGGTAAGTTTCTTTCAGTAAAGGAACGCGCGACAGTATTTGAATGACATTGCGTATTGCTATCGGCTGGCACTTCGTCTTGAGCCAACGGGGAGCAATCATTACAGGCAATTTCTCGACCAGATCACGCATTATTTCGAAAGATGCACTCCCTGAACCTATAATAATGCCAGCTCTTAATGTAGTCAACGGTATCTTACCTGCAAATAAAATCTCTTCTACGTTTTTTCTCGATTGCAAATGTTTTGATAAATGTTCGTCATTCACAATGCCACTTAAGTAGATAATATGTTGGGCTTTGGTTTTTTCCAAGGCGCAGACAAAGTTATGAGCCGACTGCTTTTCCATAGATAAAAAATCACCCGAAGGGGAAGCCATGGAATGGATCAGGTAATAAGCCGCATCAATGTCATCGGGTATAAGTGATAAGGTATCAGGCTTCAGAAAATCAACTTGAATAGCATTTACCTGTTCTTGCCATTCCGCTGCAATATGGAATCTTTTAGTATCCCTGACACAACAAACGATATTATGACCTTGATCAACAAGCACATAAAGGAGACGTTGAGCTATGTAACCGGTAGCACCCGTTAATAATATTTTCATAATCTCTATATGTTAATCCTAAAATTCAACAGTAACTCCAATAGTTGGTATTATAGATGCACTCGAACGTTTCAAGCTTTTCATCTCATAATGTTGTTGGTCTACAGGATCCTGTGGGTTTATTATATTCCCGGTACTCACAATTACATCCTGGTTTTTGAACGAACTGCGTGTCACGTTTTGCATATCGAGATAAAGACCAAGCATATACTTTTTGAGATAAAAAGTTTTATCAACTCTCAGGTCGAGCTGGGTGTAAGAAGGATTACGCAATGTATTGTATTGCGAATAGTCGAAATAAGGCTTCCCGGAAGCATTCCATGCAAGCACCAGCGATGATTTGTTTTGATCGTAAGGTGTAAACGGAGCACCACCTATCGACTTAACCTTGGCTCCGATACTCCAGTTGCGAGAGAGATAATAAGTTCCCGTAAGATTAAATATATACCCGTTATCCCATGCCGAGGATATATATTTGCCTCCTTTTTTTGCAAAAAGACTTTTGAACAAGGTAAACGAGGATAGAACATTCACTTTACGTGCGACAACCCATCTGCCCAATAACTCTATGCCATAACTTTTACCTTTGGCGTCCGATACCAGCAACTCATTACCAATCGTTCCATAATCGTCTCCCTTACTCATTAGCGGAATATTGTCTTGTACGGATAAGGGCATATTATAATAATATTTATAAAATCCCTCTAAAGATATCTCGAAATTCTTTACCGACTGATAATTAAAGCCTACCGATACCTGATCGACCCGCATATAATCCAATCCATTGTTTACAAGAGTTCCATCCTTATCTTTGAACCCCATTGCCGTAAGAGGAGGAAGCTGAAAGTAACGCCCTATGTTTGCATTGATGTTCAGATTAGCAATAAGCCTGTACGATAAAGACAGACGGGGTGAAAGCTGATTGAGCATTTGCTTGATATGGTGAGAATAGGAAGCCCCATCAAGCCTTATACCCAAAGACGATTTGAATCTCTCATTTTTTGAAATATAATCGACATTAGAAAATACACCCCATTTTAAGAAATTGAGTTGCGTATTATATTGGAGAGAGGTCTTGCTATCATCGCTAAATAATACCTGAAAGCTATTATTGCTATATTGCACATAATCCGCATTTACTCCTGCATTGATTTTCCAGTTACCCAAGAGCGTAAGGTTCTCGAATCTCAGTTCCGATTTCTGTTCGGATGATCTATACTTCAACCTCAGCATCTCGGGATCATTATCAAGATTGTCCTGATATTTGGTATTGCGGTTGTTCAGGTAACTATGGCTGAGAGCAAGCGTCTGTCTATGGCGTTTGTTGTAATGCTTATAAACTGTTCCCAGAGTGAATGTTTCCTGCTTTATAGTCGGTAGATAACCCAGTATATATTCAGCATCTTCGGTCGTAGCTTTATTATTTAGCTTCATATCATCTATTGCACCAACACCTATAAATGTCAGCTCGTTGGTAGATGACAATTGAGTTTTTACTTTAAACAACGCATCGTTGTATGTGGGCAGGAAAGGAAGCCCTATCAGGTCGAAAAGAAATTGGAGATAAGACCGCCTCACCGATACTGCATAAGTCGTTTTTTTACCCAAAGGACCATCAGAACTTACAGATGCTTCGGATGCGCCTAAAGTTCCTTTGAAAGAATACTTCTCGGGGTTTCCATCGGCTAATTTAAAGCTTACAACAGAACTTAGTGCATCACTGCTATAGGAAGGGAAGGCCGCTGTGTAAAAATTTACTTCTTTTATCAAATCTGCGTTTATAATACTCACAGGCCCTCCCGAAGCACCTTGCGTGCTAAAGTGATTAATATTGGGTATTTCTATTCCATCTAGAAAGAAAGAGTTTTCGGACGGTCCGCCGCCTCTTACAATCAAATCGTTCCGATAACCTACGGGAGAAAAAGCCACTCCCGGATAAGATTGTACTATACGCGATATATCACGGTTTGCGCCGGGACTTTTTTCTATTTCTTGCGTATTTATGATATGTAATCCCACAGGACTTTCGATCGAACGTCTGAAAGGTAAAGAATAAACATTTACGTCAGCTAATTGATTGATATCCTCATCCAATTCGACGATGATCTGCAAGTCCTTTACCGTCAATAAATATTCAGAAGTCTCCTCGGTCTTATATCCGACAAATGACACCTCAAGGGTATATGCGCCCGGCGGTAGGTTATTGATAGCGAATCGTCCCTGTTCGTCTGTTTCCGTACCGCTGGTAGTACCCTTTATTACCACATTGGCATACGAGATTGGGGTCCGGTCTCCTTTATCTATGACCATTCCTTTTAATGAATGCTTCTGCTGGGCAAAAGCACTGATACCAAAAAGCAATATAAATCCTACTAAAAGAGTTTTCATAAATACTCAATAAGCGAATCATCTTAAACTCATAAATTGAACGTTTATACAAAGAAATAAGTTCACAAAGCGGTTATTGATGATTATAAATATCCAAAAAATTTGCTAGAATAGATTCACGTCCTTCCATTTGATATATTCTCCTTTATTTCAGCATAATAAAATGATAAAAATAAATGGGAAACATTATATAAATCCAGTTGTTAGTATAAATGTCAATGCCTGCAATAAAAAGATAAATCACCTCAAAAAATAATATATCATGAAATTCTTTATTGACACAGCCAACCTGGACCAAATTCGTGAAGCGAACGATTTGGGTGTATTGGACGGAGTAACTACAAATCCTTCACTAATGGCAAAAGAAGGTATTAAAGGCGTAGAAAATCAGCAAAAGCACTATTTAAAGATCTGCAGCATAGTGGAGGGAGATGTCAGTGCCGAAGTCATTGCAACGGACTATGAAGGCATGATTCGCGAGGGGGAAGAACTCGCCGATCTGCATAAAAACATTGTGGTGAAAGTTCCCTGCATTGAGAATGGTATCAAAGCGATCAGGTACTTTGCCAAGAAAGGTATTCGTACAAACTGCACGCTGGTGTTCTCAGTCGGTCAGGCCTTACTGGCAGCAAAAGCCGGCGCGACATACGTTTCTCCATTTGTAGGACGCCTTGATGACATTTCCAGTGACGGGATAGAGTTGGTTCGAAAAATAGTAGACATGTATGCCACATACGGCATGAAAACACAGGTATTGGCTGCTTCAATTCGTAGCACGCAACATATCATTCAATGTATAGAAGTCGGTGCGGACGTGGCAACTTGCCCGCTTTCCGCCATCAAAGGACTATTAAAACACCCACTTACAGATAGCGGATTGGCTACTTTTCTTGCCGATTATAAGAAAGTAAACGGATAAAAGTAGTTATTTAGGTCAATATTCAGCTCTTTTTTACGACTCTTTTAAGGCTTTTTTAGGGCTACTTTATCTCTAAAAGCACTCTGCTTTTGCCCTTTTATCTTACTGCTTTATTCACACTTAATTCCTTACATATTGCTTACCCACAACTGTGGTTCATGTTACCCACGGTTGTGGGTAACATGAACCACAGTTGTGAAGCACGTGAGTCACAGTTGTGGGTAAACAGTATAGATGCGCTATTGATAAAAAGCAGAATGGGTATAATACGAAAAGGAAGCAGCATTATAAGGGATAACAAGTATATCTGATACACGTTTAGATGTAAGATCATACAGTTATAAAAATAGACTAATAACAAAGAGATATTTAGTAAAAACAACCGGCTAAAATAGGTATAAAACAGCAGGGTGCAATTAAATTTAATTGCACCCTGCTGTTTCGCTTAATTGCACCGTTGTAACATCCATCATATCAATACCTTAAGTCGATTAGTGCAATTGGTGCAATTAAAATACGCAAAAAAACTCTGGGAGAGAGACAAAGTGAAATGGATTGGGAATCCATCCAAACATGCCAAAAAACATATAAAATAACATAAGCATCTCTTTTCTTTTGCTATTTTTGCAGTTTGTAATCTCTATTACGGGAATGAATAAAGAATTAAGTACATATAACTTGCTAAATTCCATTTCCTATCCTGAAGACCTGCGCCAGCTTAATGTGGAACAACTTCCGGAAGTGTGCAATGAATTAAGGCAAGACATTATAAAAGAACTTTCGTGCAACCCCGGGCATTTCGGTGCCAGCTTGGGTACAGTAGAATTGACTGTTGCTTTGCATTACGTGTTCAACACTCCATACGACAGAATTGTATGGGATGTCGGGCATCAGGCTTATGGGCATAAAATACTCACGGGAAGGCGGGAAATCTTTTCGACCAACCGTAAATTCAAAGGTATCCGTCCTTTTCCTTCACCCGAAGAAAGTGAATATGATACTTTCACTTGTGGACATGCTTCCAACTCCATTTCCGTAGCTCTGGGTATGGCGGTTGCCGCTGCGCAAAAAGGTGAAACCGACCGACACGTTATAGCGATCATCGGTGACGGATCAATGAGCGGCGGACTGGCTTTTGAAGGATTGAACAATGCTTCATCCACTCCGAATAATATGCTCATCATCTTGAATGACAACGACATGTCGATAGATCGTAGTGTAGGTGGAATGCAGCAATATCTACTCAATCTCACCACGTCGAACCGCTATAATATTCTTCGTTTTAAAGCTTCCAGACTGCTTTTCAAAATGGGACTGTTAAACGAAGATCGGCGCAAAGCTTTAATCCGCTTTGCCAATAGCTTGAAATCGATCGCCGCCCAGCAGCAGAATATCTTTGAAGGAATGAATATTCGTTACTTCGGGCCGATAGACGGACACGACGTAAAGAACCTCGCCCGCATTCTGAAAGGTATAAAAGACATGAAAGGTCCCAAGATCCTTCATCTGCATACCACAAAAGGAAAAGGCTTTGAACCTGCCGAGAAGAATGCCGCAATCTGGCATGCTCCCGGAAAATTCGACCCTTGCACCGGCGAACGTTATACACCGGATACCCACGACCAACCACCACTTTATCAGGATGTGTTCGGAAAGACATTAGTGGAACTTGCACAGAAAAATCCACGGATAGTCGGTGTTACTCCAGCCATGCCTACAGGCTGTTCGATGAACATCTTAATGAAAGAGATGCCGGACAGAGCTTTTGATGTGGGTATAGCCGAAGGTCATGCTGCAACTTTCTCCGGAGGAATGGCAAAAGAAGGTATGCAACCTTTCTGCAATATTTACTCTTCATTTTTACAGCGGGCTTATGATAATGTTATTCACGATATAGCTATTTTGGGACTTCCCGTTGTGTTATGCCTCGACCGCGCAGGTTTGGTGGGCGAAGACGGGCCTACACATCATGGTGTGTTCGACTTGGCTTACCTCCGACCAATACCCAACCTGACCATCTCCTCTCCTATGGACGAGCATGAGTTGCGCCGGTTGATGTATACCGCGCAGTTACCGGATAAAGGACCATTCGTCATAAGATATCCTCGGGGAAGAGGACAATTGAGAGAATGGATATGCCCATTCGAGGAAGTTCCTGTAGGTAAAGGAAGAAAACTGAAAGATGGAAAAGATATGGCTGTTGTGTCCATCGGACCAATAGGAAATGCTGCATCCAAAGCTATTGAACGCGCCGAAGCCGAAAAAGGCATGTCGATCGCCCATTACGATTTGCGGTTTTTAAAACCCATAGACGAAGACATGCTAACAGAAATCGGCAAGACATACTCTCGTATTATCACCGTAGAAGACGGTGTGATAAAAGGAGGCATGGGAAGTGCAGTGCTGGAGTTCATGGCTGATCACGGTTACACCCCGCAAATTACACGCATTGGTGTACCGGATAAGTTCATAGAACATGGTACCATACCTGAGCTGCATCACTTATGCGGAATGGATGAAGACGGTATATTAAAAGTAATCATGACGTGAAAATTATCGTTGCCGGAGCCGGGGCAGTCGGAACGCATCTCGCGAAATTACTGTCCCGTGAAAAGCATGACATCATCCTGATGGATGAGAACGAAGAGAAATTGAGTACATTAAGTTCCAATTTCGATTTGATGACGGTAGTAGCCTCTCCTACTTCGATTAAAGGACTTAAGGAAGTCAGTGCTGACGAAGTGGACTTATTCATAGCCGTAACACCCGACGAGAGTCGTAATATTACCTCCTGCATTTTAGCTCATAATCTAGGTGCACACAAAACGGTCGCCCGCATTGATAACTACGAATACCTGGAACCTAAAAACAGCGTCTTTTTCAAAAACCTGGGTGTGGACTCTCTGATTTATCCGGAGATGCTTGCAGCTAAAGAAATCGTATCTTCCATAAAAAGAAGTTGGGTTCGCCAATGGTGGGAGTTCTGTAACGGTTCACTTATATTAATAGGGGTCAAGATGCGCGAGAAAGCGGAAATACTGGATATGCCTTTATATCAGATCAGCAATTCCGATAAGCCATATCATGTCGTTGCCATTAAACGTGGTAATGAAACACTCATCCCCAGAGGAAATGATATACTCAAACTCTATGACATCGTATATTTCACCACCACACACGAGTACATTCCATATATTCAAAAGATTGTAGGTAAAGAGGATTATGCTGATGTACGCAATGTAATGATAATGGGAGGAAGCCGCATTGCTGTTCGCACAGCCGAATATGCTCCCGACTATATGCAGATTAAAGTGGTGGAACAAGATCTCAACCGCTGCAACCGCCTCACCGAGCTTTTGGATGACAAAACAATGATCATCAATGGAGATGGGCGTGACTCTGATCTGCTATTACAGGAAGGACTGAAAAGAACGGAAGGATTTGTCGCCCTCACCGGAAACTCGGAAACCAACATTCTAGCCTGCCTTGCAGCCAAGCGTATGGGAGTAAGGAAAACCGTAGCGGAAGTGGAAAATATTGATTATATAGGAATGGCGGAGAGTCTTGATATTGGTACGGTGATCAATAAAAAGATGATTACCGCCAGCCATATCTACCAGATGATGCTGGATGCTGATGTAAGTAACGTAAAATGCCTGACCTTTGCCAATGCTGACGTAGCGGAATTCACTGTGAAAGAGAAATCATTCATCACCAGACACATGGTGAAAGACCTCGGATTACCCAAAGGAACAACTATTGGAGGATTGGTAAGAAATGGCGAAGGTATTGTCGTAACCGGAAACACTCAGATAAAGGCGGGAGATCACGTCGTTGTCTTCTGCCTAAACATGATGATCAAGAAGATTGAGAAATATTTCAATTAGCAGTTGAAATGATTAATATCAAAACCATAACTCGGATTATAGGCATTCTATTGCAATTTGAGACTGTAATGCTATTACTCTGCTCGCTTGTCTCTTTTCATTTCGGTGAAAATGATCTCACAGCGTTTCTGTTTTCAGCCGGCATCACCGAAATAGTAAGCATCTTATTATTAATCCTTGGTAAAGGTGGAAGCCGTCAGTTAGACAGACGTGACGGATATGTATTGGTAACCTTTGCTTGGATTGTATTCTCCCTATTCGGGATGCTTCCGTTTTATATAAGCGGATACATACCGAATATCACAAATGCTTTTTTCGAGTCAATATCCGGTTTTACAAGTACCGGAGCCACCATTATCGACAACATAGAAGCACTGCCTCACGGACTCCTCTTTTGGAGATCAATGACATTGTGGATAGGGGGATTGGGAATAATCATGTTCACAATAGCAATCCTGCCATTGTTTGGGATTAGCGGACTCTTGGTCTTTGCAGCAGAAGCCAACGGACCGATACATGATAAAATCCATCCACGTGCAGGTGTCACTGCACGATGGATATGGTGCCTCTATACCGGAATTACAGGACTACTCTTCATTTTACTCATGTTTGGAGGTATGAACTGGTTCGACAGTATTTGCCATGCCTTTGCCACAAGCGGTACAGGAGGTTTTTCCACCAAATCAACAAGCATTGCTTACTATCACTCAGCCTATATAGAATATGTACTTTGTATTTTCATGCTGATTTCCGGTATTAACTTCACGCTACTATTACTCTTTGTCAACCGGAAATTCAAAAAATTCATTCACGATTTAGAATTACGCTTTTACATATTATTAATCATCATCAGCACTGTCATTATTGCAGCAGTTTTGTATTACAACAATCCTTCCAACCTAGAGGAATCATTTCGTAAATCGTTGTTTCAAGTAATTTCGCTACTTACTTCAACCGGTTTTTCTACAGAAGATTACACATCATGGTTGCCCATTACCGGAGGTATATTGACCATATTGATGTTAATAGGAGGTTCGGCAGGAAGTACGAGCGGAGGTATCAAGTGTATTCGTCTCATTATATTGGCGAAGATCTCACGTAATCAATTCAAACGGATTTTACATCCGAACGCCGTTTTGCCGGTACGGATAAACAAACAGGTGATATCCTCACCGATACAGTCGACAGTACTCGCCTTTTGCTTTCTGTATATTGCCATCATTATTATTGCCACGCTACTTTTGGTAAGCATGGGAATAGGCTTTGAAGAATCCATAGGATGTACAATATCCAGCTTGGGAAATATCGGTCCCGGACTAAGCGACTTCGGTCCGGCTTACTCATGGAATGCACTTCCTGATGCCGCTAAATGGTTGCTATCTTTCTTAATGCTGTTAGGTCGTTTGGAGCTCTTCACCGTACTTCTGCTTTTCACTCCGGAATTCTGGAAACGAATTTGATTTAGGATAAAAAGTGCTAAAATTGTATTTTTGTCAACTCGATATGCCAAAATAAGGAAGATAAATTATATATTTGCCCACCGAAAGAGAAAAATGGTCGTATGAGACAGTACATTGAACATTGTATGTTAGCCTTATTTACCATGCTACAATATAAAAAACGTAGTATGAAAGAGTCAGCTTCATACACATTTTCAACGCATGGACAGTTTTCTTATTCTTGCCCCACATTCGGGGTATTATTCCTTTCTCTAGCCTACCGCAGCAAAAGCACATGCTTGGAAAGAGAAAAGGTATCATTAATAAATCAAAATCAAATTAGCAAGAGTCATAAACTTGCTGATAGTTATGCCGGGTGATATTCTGTAAAGTTTTTATCCAGCATATCAGTTTAATATACATCTAAAAGATAATTAGATTTATGAACTTTACTTTGCTAGTGACCGTCCTGTTGACGGCAATCGCTTTCGTGGGTATTGTTATCGCTTTATCAAAAGCGATCTCACCGCGTTCGTACAACCCACAGAAAATGGAAACCTATGAATGTGGAGTCCCTACCCGTGGTAAATCGTGGATGCAATTCAGAGTGGGTTATTACCTGTTTGCCATCTTGTTTCTGATGTTCGACGTGGAAACGGTATTTCTGTTCCCTTGGGCAGTGATCACACGCGATTTGGGCGTATCGGGACTTATCAGCATTTTATTTTTCTTATTCATCTTAGTATTAGGACTAGCCTACGCTTGGCGGAAAGGAGCATTGGAATGGAAATAAAGAAAGAACCAAAAATAAAGTCTATCCCTTATGGAGAGTTCAAGGACAATGAAACCCTTGAAAAACTCGTTCAAGAACTTAATGCAGGTGGTGTCAATGTGGCGCTCGGCATTCTGGACGATTTTGTCAATTGGGGACGCAGCAATTCGCTGTGGCCGCTTACATTCGCAACAAGTTGTTGCGGTATCGAATTCATGGCATTGGGCGCAGCCCGTTATGACATGGCGCGTTTCGGATTCGAAGTAGCCCGTGCCAGTCCGCGTCAGGCAGATATGATTATGGTTTGCGGTACGATTACCAACAAAATGGCACCGGTATTGAAACGCTTATACGACCAGATGCCCGACCCTAAATATGTTGTAGCGGTGGGTGGATGCGCTGTTAGTGGTGGTCCTTTTACCAAGTCATACCACGTGGTCAATGGAGTTGACACTATTCTTCCGGTAGATGTATATATTCCCGGTTGCCCTCCACGTCCGGAGGCATTTTACTATGGAATGATGCAATTGCAACGGAAAGTGAAAGTGGAAAAATTCTTTGGTGGCGTGAACCGGAAAGAAAAAGAGCCGGAAGATGATGCAGCAGAATAACACAAACTGACCCAATATTATCCGAATAAATAACAATACTTTGTATGCACTCTGTGACGAGTGAAACATTCAGAATATGGAAAATATACAATTTATAGAACCTGCGATTTTACACGATGAAATGCTCCGCTTGCGCAATGAGCGCCAAATGGACTTTCTGGAATGTCTAACCGGCATGGACTGGGGCGCTCCCGATGAGAAAGACGAAGAGGGGACGATTCGTGGACTTGGCGTGGTATATCATCTGGAATCAACAGCTACAGGTGAAAAAATCGTAATCCGTACTGCAACCTCCAACCGTGAACGTCCGGAGATTCCGTCTGTTTGCGATATATGGAAAGCGGCAGACTTCAACGAGCGTGAAGTTTATGATTATTTCGGCATTGTGTTTATCGGGCATCCCGATATGCGTCGCCTCTACCTTCGTAACGATTGGGTAGGTTATCCTTTGCGCAAAGACAATGATCCTGAGAAGGACAATCCTTTACGCATGGACAACGAAGAGACAGTCGATTCGACGACTGAACTTCAGTTAAACCCCGACGGTACTTTACAGAATAAAGAACTCCAACTTTTTGGAGACGAAGAATATGTTGTTAATATTGGTCCTCAGCATCCTGCAACACATGGTGTAATGCGTTTCCGCGTTTCACTGGAAGGTGAGATCATCAAAAAAATCGACGCAAACTGTGGCTATATCCACCGTGGTATAGAAAAAATGTGCGAAAGCCTTACCTATCCTCAAACATTGGCCCTTACCGACCGATTGGATTATCTAGGTGCACATCAAAACCGCCACGCATTGTGTATGTGTATTGAAAAGGCAATGGGTATTGAGGTGAGCGATCGTGTAAAGTATATCCGTACAATCATGGATGAACTCCAACGTATTGATTCCCACTTATTGTTCTACTCTTGTCTTGCAATGGACTTGGGTGCTTTGACAGCCTTTTTCTATGGTTTCCGTGACCGTGAAAAAATACTCGATATTTTTGAAGAAACATGCGGCGGACGTTTAATTATGAATTACAATACAATTGGTGGAGTACAAGCTGACTTGCATCCCAACTTTGTAAAACGGGTTAAAGAATTTATTCCTTACTTACGCAATATTATCCACGAATATCACGAGGTTTTTACCGGCAATATCATAACTCAAAACCGTTTAAAAGATGTAGGTGTATTGAGTCGCGAAGATGCCATCAATTTTGGAGCAACCGGTGGTACAGGACGTGCGTCGGGATGGGCATGTGACGTCCGTAAAAGAATGCCATACGGAGTCTATGATAAAGTGGAATTCAAAGAAATTGTCCGTACGGAAGGCGATTCATGGGCACGTTATTTAGTACGTATGGATGAGATCATGGAAAGCTTACATATTATTGAGCAACTGATCGACAATATTCCGGAAGGCCCTTATCAGGAAAAGATGAAACCTATCATCCGCGTTCCTGAAGGAAGCTACTATGCTGCAGTTGAAGGAAGTCGTGGTGAATTTGGTGTATTCCTCGAAAGTCACGGGGACAAAACTCCTTATCGCGTTCATTTCCGTGCCAGCGGAGTTCCATTGGTCAGCGCAATAGATACGATCTGCCGTGGAGCAAAGATTGCCGATCTTATCGCCATAGGAGGAAGTTTGGATTACGTTGTTCCCGATATTGACAGATAATGATAAACAATTAGCGATTAACGATTAACGACTAGTGATTAAAGGTTGTATTACTTCTATTAATCACCAATCAATAACAACTAAATAACTAAATAACGTGTTTGACTTTAGTATAGTAACCAACTGGATACACCAGACTTTGACATCTCTTATGCCGGAGGGACTGGCAATATTCATCGAGTGTTTGGTAATAGGCGTGTGCATCATTCTTATGTATGCACTGCTTGCCATTATCCTTATTTACATGGAGCGCAAGATATGCGCTTTCTTCCAGTGCCGCTTAGGCCCGAATCGCGTAGGTAAATGGGGTATCTTACAAGTTATCGGAGACGTATTGAAAATGTTGACCAAGGAAATTATCGAGATGAAAAATGTCGATCGCTTCCTTTACAATCTCGCTCCATTCATGGTGCTTATCGCCTCTTTCCTTACCTTTGCCTGTCTGCCCGTAAATAAAGGGATGGAAATTCTGAACTTCAATGTAGGAGTTTTCTTCATGTTGGCTGCTTCCAGCATTGGTGTAGTAGGTATACTACTTGCAGGCTGGAGTTCGAACAATAAATTCTCATTAATCGGTGCAATGCGAAGTGGAGCTCAGATTATCAGTTATGAGTTGTCTATCGGATTGAGCATTTTGACAATGATTGTACTGACCGGCACGATGCAGTTCTCCGAAATAGTAGAGCAACAAGCCGACGGATGGTTCATCTTCAAAGGTCATATTCCCGCAATCATTGCGTTCATCGTTTACTTAATCGCCGGAAATGCTGAGACCAATCGTGGTCCTTTCGACTTACCCGAAGCGGAAAGTGAGTTGACTGCGGGTTATCACACCGAATATTCGGGTATGCACTTCGGATTCTTCTATTTGGCCGAATACCTTAACATGTTCATCGTAGCCGGAATAGCTGCAACAATCTTTCTCGGCGGCTGGATGCCTTTCCATATTGTAGGTTTAGATGGTTTTAACGCTATTATGGATTATATTCCCGGATTCATCTGGTTCTTTGGAAAAGCTTTCTTTGTGGTATTCTTGCTGATGTGGATTAAGTGGACATTCCCTCGTTTGCGTATTGACCAAATACTAAGCTTAGAATGGAAATATTTGGTGCCAATCTCAATGATCAACCTCATATTAATGGTCTTGATTGTAGCATTTAAATTGCATTTCTAATAGTAGTTACTCCTATCAAATCCACGTGAGAAGCAAATAAATAAGATTAAGATATGGATCAAAATAAAAAAGATAGTTATTTAGGTGGTTTGCTTAACGGCATCAAAACCCTACTTATAGGAATGAAAACCACTATTACAGTTTTCTTCCGTAAAAAGGTAACTGAGCAATATCCCGAAAATCGAGCAACATTAAAGATGTTCGACCGTTTTCGCGGAGATTTAATCATGCCGCACAACGAACATAATGAGCATAAATGCGTTGCCTGCGGTCTTTGCCAAATGGCTTGTCCAAATGACACCATTCACATTACAACAGAGACAATAGAAACTGAAGATGGCAAGAAAAAGAAAATATTGAGCAAATATGAATATAATTTGGGCTCATGTATTTTCTGTCAACTTTGTGTGAATGCCTGCCCTCATGATGCGATAACGTTCGATCAAGAGTTTGAACACGCGGTGTTCGATCGCTCCAAATTGATATTGACGCTGAATCATCCCGGCAGTAAATTAATGGTTAAAGAAAAATAAGCAAAATCATGGAAATAACCTTTGAAACTATAGTATTCTTCTTTCTTGCGGCATTCACCGTTGTATTCTCCATTTTCACCGTGACCACCCGCAGTATTGTCCGCTCGGCGACTTATTTACTGTTTACCTTATTTGGTACGGCAGGTATTTATTTCTACTTGGGATATACATTTTTAGGTTCTGTCCAAATCATGGTTTACGCAGGAGGTATCGTTGTACTTTATGTCTTCTCCATTCTGCTGACCAGTGGCGAGAACGATCGCGCAGAGAAATTCAAACGGAGTAAGCTCATTGCTGCTCTAGGAGCAGTAGTCGCAGGGGCTGCTATACTCTTGTTCGTGATACTCAAACATAAATTTATGCCGGCGATATCTGAGACAACTCCTGTAGAAACAGATATCAAGACCATCGGACATTTGATGATGAGTAGTGATAAATACGGTTACCTCTTACCTTTCGAAGCTGTCAGTATCTTATTATTGGCATGTATCGTAGGTGGGCTGCTGATCGCCAGAAAACGTTAAATTCATTAATCTATAAATTTTATTCTCATGATTCACATGGAATATTACCTGATAGTTTCAACTATCATGCTTTTTGCCGGGATTTTCGGATTCTTCACTCGCCGGAATACACTGACAATGCTTATTTCAATAGAATTGATACTGAATGCTACAGATATCAACTTTGCAGTATTTAATCGCTTCCTATTCCCTAACGGATTGGAAGGACACTTCTTTGCCCTATTCTCCATTGCTATTTCGGCAGCGGAAACAGCAATAGCTATTGCCATTATGATCAATATCTACCGCAACATCCGTAGCATCCAAGTGAAACATCTTGATGAGATGAAATGGTAGTCTAAAAAGTGTGGCAGTATCGATAAACATAAGAATAAAAAAAGATAATTGACAATATGGAACTGACTATTTTGATTCTCCTTTTACCCCTTTTATCATTTCTTACCTTGGGAATAGGCGGTAAATGGATGACACATCGTACGGCTGGATTGATAGGCACTGTAGTATTAGGCACAGTGGCGGTATTAAGCTACTTTACAGCCCTCCAATACTTCACTGCACCACGTTTGGCAGACGGGACATTTGCTACGCTTATGCCCTACAATATGAAATGGTTGTCCTTCACATCAACGCTAAGCATTGATTTAGGCATTCTATTAGATCCCATTTCAGTGATGATGCTAATCGTGATCTCCACTGTCTCATTGATGGTACACATTTACTCTTTCAGTTATATGAAAGGGGAACAAGGTTTCCAACGTTACTACGCATTCCTCAGCTTATTCACCATGTCAATGCTGGGTTTGGTTGTTGCAACGAACATATTCCAAATGTACCTCTTCTGGGAGTTGGTAGGTGTTAGCTCGTATCTCTTGATCGGCTTCTATTACACTAAACCTTCTGCCGTTGCAGCGTCAAAGAAAGCATTCATTGTCACTCGTTTTGCTGACTTAGGCTTCCTCATCGGTATTTTGATTTACGGATATTATACCGGTACATATACATTCCATCCGGATGAAGTCTCGTTACTTACAGGTGGAGCAGCTATGGTACCATTGGCATTAGGACTAATGTTTATCGGAGGTGCCGGTAAAAGCGCAATGTTCCCTCTGCATATCTGGTTGCCTGATGCAATGGAAGGTCCTACTCCGGTATCTGCATTAATCCATGCAGCAACGATGGTTGTGGCCGGAGTATACCTTGTTGCCAGAATGTTCCCTTTATTTATAGATTATGCACCGGATACACTCCACATTGTAGCATACGTGGGTGCGTTCACTGCATTCTTTGCAGCATCCATAGCTTGTGTACAAAGCGATATCAAACGTGTTTTAGCATTCTCCACTATCTCTCAAATAGGTTTTATGATGGTAGCTTTGGGAGTATGTACCTCCGCAGATCCTCACGAAGGTGGTCTTGGATACATGGCCGGAATGTTCCACTTGTTCACTCACGCCATGTTCAAAGCTTTATTGTTCCTTGGAGCAGGTAGTATCATTCATGCCGTACACAGCAACGAAATGTCAGCGATGGGTGGTTTAAGAAAATATATGCCTATTACCCATATCACATTCTTAATAGCATGTTTGGCTATTGCAGGTATTCCCCCATTCTCCGGTTTCTTCTCAAAAGATGAAATTTTGGCAGCTTGCTTCGAATTTAATCCTGTTATGGGATGGATAATGGCAGTTATTGCAGGTATGACAGCATTCTATATGTTCCGCTTATATTATGGCATTTTCTGGGGTAAGGAAAACAAAGAACTTCATGCGAAACACACTCCGCACGAAAGTCCTTTGGCTATGACTTTCCCTCTTATGTTTCTTGCAGTAATCACATGTGTTAGTGGTTTTATTCCATTCGGAAAGTTTGTCTCTTCAAATGGACACGCATACGAAATACACATTGACTTGATCGTTGCGATAACCAGCGTTGTTATAGCAGTTATATCCATAGGTATTGCTACTTATATGTATAAAGGTAGCAAGCAGCCGATTGCCGATTCATTGGGAAAACGTTTCAGCAAATTATGGACAGCAGCATATCACCGTTTCTATATCGACGAAATATACCAATTCATCACTCACCGCATCATATTCGGCTGTATCAGTCGCCCTATAGCTTGGTTTGACCATAATGTGGTGGATGGTTTCTTCAACTTCCTTGCATGGGGTACGAATACGACCAGTGATGAGATACGAGGTTTGCAAAGCGGACAAATTCAACAGTACGCTTACGTATTCCTACTTGGTGCTTTAGGTTTGATATTAATTCTGCTGCTTTAATTAGTATAAGAAGTAGCCCTGCATTCTGATACTGAGGAAAACAGATGCTACTACAATACGAAAAGAGTATAATGTAAAACATAAAATAATATAACTATAAAGATGAACTTGTTATCAATCTTTGTCCTCATCCCGATGTTGATGTTATTGGGGCTTTGGTTAAGCCGCAACATACGGCAGATACGTGCGGTGATGGTTGTAGGCGCATCGGCACTGGTCGTAGCTGCCGTTGCACTAACAGTGGCATATCTTAACGCCCGCCATGCCGGAGCAACAGAGGAAATGCTTTTCCGTGCAGACATACCTTGGTATCCTGCACTTAATATTCAATATTCCGTAGGAGTAGACGGTATCTCTGTTGCCATGTTATTATTATCGGCCGTCATTGTATTCACAGGAACTTTCGCTTCATGGAAGTTACAACCATTGACGAAAGAATACTTCCTTTGGTTTACATTGCTTTCGATGGGCGTATTCGGCTTCTTCATCTCTACGGATTTGTTCACGATGTTCATGTTCTATGAAGTAGCTCTTATTCCGATGTACTTACTGATTGGTGTATGGGGTAGCGGACGCAAAGAATACTCTGCCATGAAACTTACATTAATGTTGATGGGAGGTTCGGCATTCTTGCTGATTGGTATTTTAGGCATCTATTATGGCTCGGGTGGTACAACAATGAACTTACTTGAAATAGCCAAGTTACATAATATCCCCATTGAGCAACAACGCATATGGTTCCCTTTAACATTCCTTGGTTTCGGTGTTTTGGGGGCCCTATTCCCATTCCATACATGGAGTCCTGACGGTCACGCATCTGCACCGACAGCGGTGTCAATGCTTCATGCAGGAGTTTTAATGAAGTTGGGAGGTTATGGATGTTTTCGTATTGCAATGTACCTAATGCCTGAAGCTGCTCAAGAATTGGGATGGATATTCCTCATACTTACAGGTATATCAGTCGTTTACGGAGCTTTCTCGGCCTGTGTACAAACAGACTTGAAATACATCAACGCTTATTCATCAGTAAGTCACTGTGGACTTGTATTGTTCGCAATTCTAATGATGAATCAGACAGCATGTACCGGAGCTGTATTGCAAATGCTTTCTCACGGATTGATGACGGCATTGTTCTTCGCTCTTATCGGTATGATCTATGGCCGCACCCATACTCGTGATGTTCGTGAGCTAAACGGATTAATGAAAATCATGCCTTTCCTTTCAGTATGTTACGTTATTGCGGGTTTGGCCAATCTTGGTTTACCGGGACTTAGCGGATTTATTGCTGAAATGACAATATTCAACGGAGCATTCCAACATCCTGATGTATTCCACCGCACTTGGACAATTATAGCATGTACCAGTATCGTGATTACTGCTGTGTATATCCTGCGTCTTGTCGGCAAAATCCTATATGGAAATTGTACCAACAAGCATCATCTCGAATTGACGGATGCTACTTGGGATGAACGCACGGCAGTTATCATACTTATAGTATGTGTAGCAGGTCTGGGACTTGCGCCATTGTGGATGAGTAATATGATCAGTGACAGCGTATTGCCGTTAGTACAAGTTTTTAGATAAAACCATTGTCAATGATTCGGAGATGAAAGTGATATGAACTTCACTCATTAAATCGTAAATCGTCAAATCGTAAAAATATGGATTATTCCCAATTTCTCGCTATGAAAGGAGAGTTATCACTGATAGCTGTTATCATGATACTCTTCATTGCCGACCTCTTTTTCTGTCCGGACGGGCATAAGAAAGATGGCAAGCCACGCCTTAATACATTATTACCGGTTGTATTACTTACGATACATACCTTAATTAATATCATTCCAACTCCGGCTACAGAAGCTTTCGGCGGAATGTACTACAGCACTCCCATACACTGTATTATCAAATCGGTATTGAGCATAGGTACCATTGTTGTCTTTCTGATGGCTCATGAATGGCTCCGTCAACCGGACAATTTGATAAAACAAGGAGAATTTTACGTGTTGACATTATCAACACTGCTGGGAATGTACTTTATGATCTCTGCAGGACATTTCCTCATGTTCTTTATCGGACTTGAGACAGCAAGTATTCCGATGGCTGCGCTTGTTGCATTCGACAAGTATCGCCACCATTCGGCAGAAGCAGGTGCCAAATATATATTGACCGCTCTTTTTTCCAGCGGCTTACTTCTATTTGGAATATCATTGATATATGGAACTGTAGGAACAATGTATTTCACTGATATACCTGCACACATTAACGGAAGTGCATTGCAGATTGTTGCTTTTGTCTTTTTCTTTTCAGGAATGGGCTTTAAATTATCTCTTGTGCCTTTCCATCTTTGGACAGCTGACGTATACGAAGGTTCTCCAAGCACAGTGACAGCCTATCTGAGTGTCATCTCTAAAGGTTCAGCTGCATTTGTTCTCATGGCAATATTGGTAAAGGTATTTGCTCCAATGGTTGCGCAATGGCAGGAAGTATTATATTGGATTATCATAGCTTCTATTACACTAGCCAACTTGTTCGCCTTACGCCAGCAAAACATCATGCGATTGATGGCATTCTCCAGTATTTCACAAGCAGGATACATCATGCTTGGAGTAATAAGTGGAACTCCCCAGGGAATGACTTCACTGGTATATTACGTATTGATTTACTTGTTCGCCAACTTAGGTGCATTCACCATAATCAATATAATCGGTTTACGCACGCAACGCTACACACTTGAAGAATATGATGGTCTATATACCACAAACCCCAAGCTATCGTTCCTAATGACCTTAAGCTTGTTCTCGTTGGCAGGTATTCCTCCTTTTGCAGGATTCTTCTCTAAGTTCTTCATTTTTGCAGCAGCATTCCGCAGTGGTTTCCACATGCTTGTCTTTATTGCATTAGTAAATACGGTGATTTCACTTTACTATTATTTAAAAGTAGTGAAATCAATGTATATTAATAAGAATGAAGAGCCAATCGTTGGTTTCCGCAGTGATAATTATACCCGTACAAGTTTACTGATTTGTACAGCCGGCATTATCATTTTAAGTATTGCCAGCGTAATTTACCAATACATCGATAAATTCTCTTTCGGACTATAAATAAAATGAATGAAAAGGAAAAGGAGAGAGTCTTTACTATAAAAACTCTCTCCTTTTTCGTATTATACTATAAAATCTTACTCACAAAAAATAATCAGAAAGGAACACTGCTATAACATTTAGTAAATACCCTTTTCCCTTTGAATAAGAGTTTTTTAATAAAAAGGCAACTGCAAAATCACTTAATAGATTCAGATAAAGGTATAGTAAACCAAAAGCACGACCCTTTTCCTACTTCACTTTCAACTCCAATCTCTCCTCCCAATTGCTCTATTATACTTTTACAAATAGAAAGGCCAAGCCCAACTCCTTGGGTATAAGTGTTCAACTTAATAAAGCGATCAAATACATTCTTTGTTTTTTCGGAAGCAACTCCAATGCCTGAATCACGCACATAAACACGTAACAACTCACCTTCTACTTTATAGCCCAAATGTATTGTACCCTTAGGAGTAAATTTAATAGCATTATCCAAAAGATTAGTCAAGACTTGATGTAAGCAGCTATAATCAGAAATAACATCGCATTGAGAGAACTCTGGCTCAAAAAATAATGAAACGGAAGAGTTCATCAGAGAAGAGATAGATTGTATCACATTATGACACAATACATTAAAATCAAATTGAGTATAAAATATGTCTAATTTATTCGCTTCAATCTTAGACAGATCTAATAAATTAGACACTATTTTCAGCAAGTGCCCATTATTATCCTCAATTATTTGCTGGAATTCCTTTTTCTCAACCGGATTATTTGATTCAACCAATAAAGTCGAAAAACCGACAATCGCATTCAAAGGAGTACGTATTTCATGGCTGATATTCGCAAGAAATGCTGTTTTTAGTTGATTCGCAGCTTCAGCCCTTTCTTTTGCCTCAATCAACTTAAATTCAGTTTCTTTGACTTCAGTCACATCATAATTAATTCCGATCAATTCCACTAAATTATTTTCAGGCTCATACGCATTTAATATGATATGCATCCTAATCCAGTTCCACTCATTTTCGGTTCCAGGTCTGCGCACACGCACCTCCCTTTGAAAATAAGTAGCCTCACGGCGCTTTGCTTTTTCATAGAACTCTAGAACATATTCTCTGTCATCAGGATGCATCTTGGGGTATTTTCCGACAATAGTACTTATAGGAGTATTTTCATTTTCACCATTATTTTTATACCATTGCTTTATAGCATACCCATCACTCGTCATTGCGTTAAGTTTTGAATAACCTACTTTTGCATATCCTGAAATCAATGAAAATAATTGTTCAAACTCGGTTATGCGATTGGCTGATAATAATTTACCTGTATTATCATTGTTCATAAGCAGAAAGCCCTGATACTCACCATCAGCATCATATATCTTAAAGACTTTTGCACTAATATCAAAAATTCGTTCACGGACAGGGAGTGATGCCTCTTCGGGTCTTTTAAGCTTATAATCATAGGAAAAAACAAAATTACCATTCAATTTTATCCATTCATAAAAGTCTTTCGGGACTTCTCTACTTTTAAAAAAGTCATTTCCAAGAACTTCACTTTTATCTTTAATCCCAAAAAGTTCCATATCCCGAATGTTAAGATCAACCAGTTTTGCATCTTTATCATATACTTCAATGCCCACAGGCATGATAGCAAATATATTCTGCAACAGGTAACTGCTTTTTTCTAGTTCCAATGAGGTTTGCTTCACTTCTGTAACATCCATACAAAGCATTACAACCTCATCTGGTTCAGGAGAATAAACTAAACAACGACAACTTTTTCCAGAAGGAGAGAAATAACGATCAAATTCTCTATGAGATACTTTATTCAAAGCATTCTGCAATACGTTGGATGTAATGGGATTATATTCATTACCAAGGAGTTCAGCCATAGAACAGCCAACGAGATCAGTTTCTTGCTTTCCACACAAATCCGCAGCAAATTTATTTATCTCCATTATGCAGAAGTCATTAGCTTTTCCATCTGCATTGTACATAGCAGTAAGACGGACATAACCTAACGGCATATATTTATATAAATTCCGCTGGAACGAGCGTTCACGGCTCTGAATAGTCTCACTCAGAATTTTTAATGAACCAAATATTTTTTGCCCATTATCAGGCTGACCGATATTAAAATCATAATAAAACCTTACCCATGAAGAAAGGGTAGGTGTTTTTATTAGAAATATTTTTTCAAAGATAGAAGAGAAGTTTGTAGAAGATAAGAAGCATTCTATTTCTTTTCGGTATTCTTCATCAATTAATTCGATGAACTGATCTAACTTCAGAGGATTCAAAAGACCTAAATATTCACAAATATATTCAGAGAATAATATTTCATTCTTAGTCAGATCCAATTCCCACCACCCTGTTTTTTCAAGAGTAGAGAGCCGGCGTAAATATTCAGAGTCAGTAAAATGACCGTCCATAAGATATTCTTTATTAATATCATTGTGCAAAGATAATGAAAAAAATGAGATTTCATAAATCCATTTTTTTTGATTTTAGAATAAGCATATTTTCTAGTAAAAAACCACTTGTCACATATTTGAAATCTAATAGAAAAAGAAATGTATGACATGTGTATTACAGCTGTAATCCCAACACTCCATCTTTGCACCGGATAAATAAAAGTATAAAAGATGAGTATCACTAAAAACATTAAGAAAAGCCTTATTTTCATTTTTGCACTCCTTCTCACCACGGCAGGAATGGCAGCTACAATTAAAGGAAAAGTCATTGATAAACTAACAAAGGAGCCTTTGACTGGAACTACAATTCAAATCGCTGGAACAACATTAGGAGCCATCGCAGACGTTGACGGCAACTATAACCTCCCTGTAAAACAAGGGATCTATACCCTTGAAATCAGATATGTTGGTTATAAGAATATCCGCCAAGCTAATGTGAAAGTAGATGGGACGGAACTTACGTTGGATTTTGAAATGGAAAACGACACACAAGTACTTGGCGAAGTATCCGTCGTTGGACAGAAAAAGAGAAATACAGAGAATGCTTTGATTAGCGAACAACGCCAAAGCCTTGTTGTTCAGAGTGGTGTATCAGCCCAGCAAATCACTAAAACTCAGGATAAAGATGCTTCGGAAGTTATTAAACGTGTTCCTGGAGTCAGCATTATAGATGAGAAATTTGTCATGGTTCGCGGTTTATCACAGCGCTATAACAATGTATGGATCAATGGCAGTGCCGTTCCCAGTTCCGAACCGGATTCACGTGCATTCTCATTTGATATCATCCCCAGTTCACAATTGGACAATATGGTCATCGTAAAAAGTCCTGCACCTGAATATCCGGCAGACTTTACCGGAGGATTCATCATGGTGAATACAAAGGATATGCCCAGTGAAAATTCATTTAACATCTCTTTGGGAACAAGCATTAACGATCAAACCCATTTCAAAGATTTCATTTATAACCAAGGTAGTTCTACTGATTTCCTCGGTTTCGATAATGGACTAAGGTCACTTGACGGAGGTATAAAAAGTACCATGAATACATTCCCGAATAACTCCAACCGTATTGATTTGCTTAATAACGGACTGAACAATGACTGGACAGTTAAAACAAAGAAGCCTGTTGGAGACTTGAAACTTAATGTGAACTATGCCCACCGTTGGGAAACAGAAAGTGGTCGTCAATTCGGAGTACTTGCATCTCTCAATTACAGCAATACTTATAAGACTTATTTGAATATGGAGAATTCACTGTTCGGATCTTATGATGCCGTAAATGATCACTCTGTATATCTGCGCAGAAGCACAGACAACCAATATAATAATGATGTACGTGTAGGAGCTTTACTCAACTTCATGTACCAGCCCAAGAATAGCCATAATCACTACGAATTCAAGAATATCTTCAATCAGATTGGAAAGAACCGCTACACCAGCCGTTATGGAAAAGATGCTCAAAGTAATAACGAAAAGACATACGAATATTATTACTCCAGCCGTAGCACTTATAACGGACAATTCACGGGTAAACATACTTTCGAGGATAGCAAACTTGACTGGAGTGCCGGATATTCTTACGCCAACCGACTTCTTCCCGATCGCCGTCGTTATATACTGAATGATAATGATGAACCGGGAACCATTGCCTTAACCGCCGGTAATGACATCAGTCGCGAATTTACCCGTCTTGATGAACATGTTGGTTCGGCAAATGTCAATTATCAACGTGACTTGCAGTTTGGAGATTTTACACCTACTCTGAAAGCCGGCGCTTACGGAGAATACCGTACACGTACTTACAACACCCGTCTATTCCTTTACAGTTGGGGAAATAGTATGCCGAACGGCTTTAAGAATTTTGATCTGCCCACCCAACTTATGATTGACAATAATTACGGAGAAGACAAACTATTCATGTATGAACAGGTACAGAAAAGAAATGACTATTCCGGGAACAACTTGTTAGGAGCCGGATATATCAGTGCCAATCTTCCAATAAGCTCACGAATTGATCTTTATGCAGGAATTCGCTACGAATATACCAAATTGGAAATGATCGGGAATACAAGGGATGACGTAGAAAGCCACCGAAGCATGTTCTATAAATATAATGACCTGTTTCCATCGGTAAATGCAACTTATAAGCTAACCGACAAACAACAATTCCGCCTTGCCTATGGCAAATCGGTAAATCGCCCCGAGTTCCGCGAATTATCCACTTCCGTTTATTATGATTTCGATTTGGGTTCAAACGTAGAAGGTGATCCATCATTAAAACCGTCTTATATTCACAATATAGATTTTCGCTATGAATGGTATCCATCAAACGGAGAATCTGTTTCAGTCGCTTTATTCTATAAACATTTTGATTCCCCTATTGAATGGACATATACAGTAGCCGGTGGAACAGATCTCGTTTACTCCAATAAAAACGCAAAAGCAGCCAATAACTACGGAGTTGAAGTGGATCTACGCAAGAACCTGGATTTTATAGGTCTGCCAAACTTCAGTTGGTCATTCAATGGCTCATTGATTAAGAGTAAAGTGAAATTTGAAAAAGGCAGCAAAGAAGAAGACCGCCCCATGCAAGGGCAATCTCCTTATCTCATCAATACGGGTGTATTCTATCAACATCCAAAATGGAACCTAAACATAGCGGCACTATATAACCGCATTGGAAAACGAATTATTGGTGTAGGACGTACAGTAGGAACCAGTGGTGATCAAACAAGTACTATTCCCAACTCTTATGAGATGCCTCATGATGCCATAGACCTCTCTGTCAGCAAAAAAATAGGAGGATTTGAGATAAAAGCAGGCGTACGTGATCTACTAGCACAACGCGTTAACTTCAAACAATTCGGAAATGCAACAAACAGTGCAGGAGATAATATCAAATACGAAGAAGTAACAAAGAGTTATAAGCCTGGACGTAATTTCAATATGTCCGTGACATACTCATTTTAAAATAGAATATTAACTGGGGAAGTTCCCCGTAAAAAACAAAAATAATTATGAAACAATTAAAAATGAACGTTATGAAATGGAGCAGTCTTTTCTTTATGGCTGTAGCCTTCACTGCAATGAGCGCATGTAGCGACAGCAATGACGACAACAACGAACCACCGACTACTGGTACAGAGCCTGTGATCACTTATCCAACAGTAGACGGAAAAGGATATGCAGGAATAGCAACCAGTGATGGTATTCTGTTTAATAATGGAACTCAGATAGGTAATGGTGGACAAGAATTCTGCTTTACCGGAAAACAAACTATTAAAAAAGGAACTTACAGTCTGAAAGGTTGGGTTTACGTACGCTCAGGAGCAGAATTAACCATAGAAGCAGGTACCATTATTAAAGGTGATAAACTAACAAGAGCTGCCCTTATTATAGAACCGGGAGCTAAAGTCTATGCCGAGGGTACTGCCACTTCTCCAATCGTATTTACTTCCGCACAAGCTGCCGGTAGTCGCCGTCCAGGTGACTGGGGAGGCTTAATTATCTGTGGTAACGGATTAAACAACAATGGTTCAGCTGGACAACAGATTGAAGGTGGCCCTAAGACAGTACATGGTAAGGGTCAAATAGCGGATGATAATTCAGGCGTTTTCCGATATATCCGTGTAGAATTCGCAGGTTACCCATTCCAAACCGACAAAGAAATCAATGGAGTTACTTTCGGTTCGGTTGGCAGCGGTACTACTGTAGACCATATTCAAGTTTCCTACTCCAATGACGACTCTTTCGAATGGTTCGGAGGCTCTGTAAACTGTAAGTATCTAGTGGCTTACAAAGGATGGGATGATGACTTCGACACCGACAACGGATTCGCCGGAAAAGTACAATTCTGCCTTTCTGTACGCGATCCACGCATTGCCGATACTTCTCAATCCAATAGCTTTGAGTCAGATAACAACGCTACCGGAGCAAATACTGATCCACATACTACTGCTGCATTCAGTAATGTCACTCTTATAGGTCCGATGACCAGCAAAAATCTTACTGCCGGCTTCAAGAATGATGCAACCTATATTACAGCAGGAAGCATGAAACCTGATAATACTGCTGCACTTGGTAAGTTCCAATCAGCAATGCATATCCGTCGCGACAGCAAGTTGAACTGCTATAACTCTGTTGCAGTGGGTTGGCCTATCGGCTTGATTATAGACAATGAATTAGGTAGCTGCCGTACTTACGCAACCAATGGGCTCATCAAATTACAGAACTTGTTCTTTGCTGGTATGGGTGTTACAGGCAGTGATTACAATAAGAAATATGAAGATCAGCTTGCTACATGGAATGTAGTAGATGGTAAAAATACACCTTCATACGATGCTAACCAACCATCATTCTCCACTACATTCTTCAAAACCAGTGGATTCACTAATAATGCAACTCTTACTGAAGCTAACTTGAACCTGACAGATCCTAAGAGCGTAGGTCAAAACTACTGTCCTGCTGCAGGTAGCCCGCTTCTTAACGGTGCAAGCTTCACAAGTCTGACAGGTTTCACCACAGTAACTTATGCCGGTGCATTCAGCGGTGCAAGCGATACTTGGATGGATGGTTGGACAAACTTTGATCCACAAAATACAGCTTATTAATTAAGCCGTTTCCGCATACTTTTATTTGGATTTATATGCCTCATTCCCGGTTATATCCGAGAGTGGGGCTTTTTCATGATTCTAATCAAATAAGATGAGATGCAAGCTGAAAATCTTATAACGTCTACGCTTTGTACAGCTACTTCCTTTCGTATATTCCATTTTATTCGAAAAGAGAATTATAAAGCCTAGAAGCTATTAAGTGCAGTCTCTGAAAGAGGGACTAATCAGTATATGACTGAAGTAGGATGAGAATACGACTGATCTACCATCACTATAGAAGTGATCCATACTCACATCACGATTTGATATTTATCTTTCCTTAAAGAGAGCTGAGCCAGGGCTCTCTCCAAAAAATATTTCGTCATTATAAAAGACTAAAATGATAGGTATACCTACCGAATACTCATACGGGTTCGCTTTTGTTTTTACTATTATAAAAGATCATTAGAACCATAAATATACTGATATTGATCTCTGTAGAATAAAAAAGGAGGCAATCTTACTGAAGAAAGCCTCCCTAAAAATATAGTAGTCACTAAATGGATTGAGTATCTCTCTAGTTCAATATGCCATAATTCTTATTCGACAAGTATAAAAAGGAGAAACTTAGCTTAATGCAGTACTCTTGCAAAGTCAGCCCCTGACGGAGATTGAAAGACACTCAAGTCAAATTCGGGGATAATTGCCAGAACATGATCAAATACATCGGCCTGCACACCTTCATAGATTACCCATTCTTTAATAGCAGAGAAAAAGTATAATTCAACAGGTATACCATGATCGGTGGGTTGCAATTGGCGAACCATACAAGTCAGTTCCTGGTTTACTTCAGGAAGGTTCTTGAGATATTGAGTCAGATATGCTCTAAATACGCCGAGATTGGTTTGGCGGCGGCCATTTACCAAAACTGAATTATCAATGGAGTTATCTTCATTATATTTTTTGACAACGTCTTCGGTGATATTGATATAATCTCTCAGCAAGTGTATCTTACGATATTTTTCCAACATCTCCGGAGTGCAGAACTTCACACTGTTCATGTCTATATTAACCGACCGTTTCACCCGTCTTCCCCCACTCTCTTGCATTCCACGCCAGTTCTGAAAAGAGTCGCTAACCAATGCATAAGGCGGAATTGTGATGATTGTATTATCCCAATTCCGTACTTTAACCGTATTAAGTGTGACTTCAATCACTGTACCGTCGGCATTATATTTGGGCATGGCAATCCAGTCGCCAACCTTCAACATTTTGTTTGCTGAAAGTTGTATCCCGGAGACAAACCCCATAATGCTGTCTTTGAATACTAGCATCAGGATAGCTGCAGATGCTCCCAATCCCGTCAGCAAAAACATGGGCGATTTATCAACAAGCACACTTATAGCTATGATGCCACCAATAAAGAACAGAACAACTTGAGCCGTCTGCAATAATCCCTTCAACGGTCGATCACGAAACTGGTCTTTCTCGCTATACACCGTATAGACTGCAGACATGAAAGAGCTGACAAAGCTGATAAAAGATATAATAATGTAAACCAAACACATCCTCAGAATAAAATCCAATGTTGGTGTATCGGTTTGCGAAAAAGCAACTGGTATAAGAATATAAATAATAACAGGAGCCACCATCCGACTTAAATGTACCATAACCTTACGATCGAAAATTATATCATCCCATGTCGCTTTAGTCCGTTTAACAAGATGGGATACAATCCGAAGTAAGATCTTACGGCAAATGGCATCTGCAAAGAATGCAATGACAAGCACTCCCGCAAAAGCCACAAACTGATCCAACTGATCGGCTAATGACTGTCCGAAACCTAGTGAAACCAATCCCTCTTTAATTTGCTCAACAATATTCATCCTCTCATTCCTATATTATATATTATTCTTAACTCCCTTTACAACTCTATTCATCACCGTTTTCAAAAAATTAAGCCAATCTTATTAATCTTTTCGTAATACGGTTTTTCAGCTTTATCAAGATATCTTTCCTTTCGTCTTCTTCATAAATTCTGCAATATCTTCTTTGAGCCATTTGTAAAGATAGAGGCTCTTATAGCCCGTATTTTTCTTTAGCATCAACTCCACATTAGTCTGACTGTGCTCATAACTAGTTAACTCATTACGGAACTGCTCATTATGTTCCGCCAGTTTCTTGATTTCGGCTTCCCGCTCACGGCGTAAAACCGTACACACAGGAATGAGCAATTTCATCACCACATTGTCCATGATATGATGTCCCTGGATATAAAGGTAAGTCGTATCGGGAGTCAAACCCAATTTACTTAATTCTTCTGCCAAACCTTTGACTTCAGTAACATTTTTAGGAAAGCTTCTTTCCAATTCGGCAACTTTCTTAGATACACATTGTTGCATCTCACTTAAAGCACGCTCCGGATATCGAGTACTGATATCTTGTATCCGCACACAAGTGTTGAAATCATACATTGGAAATGTATTTGTATCTCTTTGGCGGTAAAACCAGATGTTCCAAAGAAAAAGCGGATAAGCTATTTGAGAGTATTCTTTCATGAAAGCAGGAAAATCCATTAACTTACGATCGTTTAAGGTAGCCTGTACACAAACCTCATGCAAACTTTCGGCATAACATAAGAAGCTTTCTATAGCATAACCGTAGGTCTGAAAAATATATGGATTACTGTTGATTTTACGCGAAACATTTGTAGCGCCTTGTAACAACAGGTCATAATCGCTATCCACGCAAGCAATCATGCTTCTGCCCAACGCATCGGTATCAAGCGTATTCATCAATACCATCTTCTTACCTTTGCTCAGTGAAGTAGAAGAAGGAAGCATTACCTGAAAATAAAATTCATCATTTTCAAATTCTGCTAATAACGCACGCCAGAAAGCTATATCATCAAAACTCTCCACATAAGCAACAATGCGCCTCCGGACTTTCTTTGAGTACAGCTTGTTCGCAGCGTCAAAATATGAAGAAGTAAGATTATGTTGTAAGGATATTGCCATATTTACCGTTTACAGACCAAAGAGCTGATCCATTTATTTTTAATTCAACATATTACCACAAATCGGGCGAAAGAGGCAGGAGTTATTCTTTCACGGAAACAGCAATATCACTGACTTCAGTCACCGCATCCAACCAGCCTTCCATTATCACAGCAGGAGAATGCGTAGTCAAGATCAACTGTACATTAGGATTAAGTTCTTTTATCATACTGATAAGCTTTTGTTGCCATTCGATATGAAGCGAAGCCTCCGGCTCATCCATAAAAAGAACATGATGCCGATTATCTTGAACCAATGCGGTGAGTAATATAATTAGCATCTGTTTCTCACCGGACGAAAGCTTATAAGGCAGTAGTCGTTCACCATCCTGATAAAAAACAATCTCATTGCTCTTTCGGTCTATCGTTTTACGGGTGTAGCCAAATAAACGATCAATCAGATTTTGGAAAGTCCTTTTCGGCTTTGACAATAAAGCAGCTTGTTCACGCTGAGCCTCATCACCGGATAGGAGATCGATCATCTTATTCCCGATATTTACCTGATAATCAAGGTAACGGCGCTGCAGGAGATATAGTTGCCAATCCATTTCCGATTTCACATGCGGATCAGCCATGTGAGCAGTAAAATCTCCCATAATCAAAGGTCGGTCATAACTGCGTATGACGTCATAAGGGATATAAGTAGCTTCGGGAGGGTCAAACTCTACAAGCACTCCATCCATTTCACCTTTTTTAATTTCACCGGAGAGTTTTTCGAGATAAGTAACGGAACGGTTGAGGATAGTCGTCTTTCCCACTCCGTTTATACCAGAAAGAATATTAACATCGGGGCGTAAATCCCAAACAATGTTGTATCTGTCCCACAGCTTGTGAATTTCAATCCGCTTAATGTAATTAGCCTGCTGTTCCATAATTTATTGCTTTATATCAAAAGCAAATATAAACATTCCGAATTATAAATTCATTACTTTTGCAGCGATTTTAAGAAAAGAAGATGAGCGATAAAAATATGAAAGGGCATATTCTCGCCCTTAGTGCGAATATCATGTGGGGACTGATGTCCCCCATCGGTAAATCCGCCTTACAAGAATTTTCCGCACTGTCTGTGACTACCTTCCGTATGGTGGGAGCTGCTGCTGCGTTCTGGTTACTTTCTATATTTGTGAAGAGAGAGCATGTTAACCATAAAGATATGCTTAAACTTTTCTTTGCAGCCTTGTTCGCCTTGGTCTTCAATCAAGGCGTTTTTATTTTCGGCCTTTCCCTGACATCCCCTATTGATGCATCTATTGTCACTACAACACTTCCTATTATTACCATGATTGTGGCTGCAATATATCTCAAAGAACCAGTCACTAATCTAAAAGTACTCGGCATCTTTGTCGGTGCCATGGGTGCGCTAATTCTCATTATGAGTAGTCAGTCAGGTGCATCGGGAGCCGGAAATATCTGGGGAGACCTTCTTTGCATGGTTGCGCAATTGAGCTTCTCCATCTATCTGACTGCTTTTAAAGGATTAACACAGCAGTACTCCCCCGTCACACTCAATAAATGGATGTTTGTATATGCGTCTATCTGCTATATTCCCTTCTCGTATAGTGATATCACGGCAATACATTGGGATATTATACCGGGAACGGCATTGCTCGATGTAGCTTATATTGTTTTGGGAGGAACTTTCTTTGCATATATCTGCATCATGACAGCCCAAAAGCTCCTGCGTCCTACTGTAGTGAGCATGTATAACTATATGCAGCCTATTGTAGCTTCTATCGTATCTATCATATTAGGAATCGGTGTATTCGGATGGCAGAAAGGAATCGCAATTCTTTTAGTCTTTGCCGGAGTATACATCGTCACAAAAAGTAAATCGAAAGCTGATTTTGAAAAAGCCGGAAGAGAAGTTTAACAGCTCAACCGGCTTTAATTTTTAGATAGACAGAATAACATCTTCAGGCTCCAGGCGACTCTTAGGAGTTATTGAAGGCTGATTGACATCTTCGCCGGAACGATATCCTATTGCTACTGCAAATAAAGGTTTGTAGCCTTTTAGAGGCAATATTCTACCATATTCCAAAATATTAATGCCTTCCATTGGAGTGGAATCAATCCCTATACTTGCACAAGCACTCAGGAAGAAACCTAAAGAAAGATACACCTGATGAGCCATCCAATTTTTAACATCCGATTCAGGACGGGACTTTATATTATTATTATAATAAGCAACAGCTCCCTCAGGGTAATTTTGTACAATCCGGTCTTCAAACGCTTGCAGGTCATCCAATGTATAAAATATAACTAGATGGCTTGCATCATTTACTTTATGCTCATTAAAAAAGGAAGCACCAGCCAGTTCTTTCTTCATTTTGACATCAGACACAAACACAAATTTCCAAGGTTGGCTGTCAATAGACGAAGGACTTAATCTTAATATTTCTTTTAGTTGCGCTATCTTATCCTCGGAAATCTTCTTCTCCGAATCAAACTTCTTAGTAGTATACCTACTTTTTGCCAAATCCAAAAAACTCATAACTTCATTCTTTAATATTAAACTATCATTTTTTAATCTGCAAACATAGTTACAGTATCTAATGTTCGCTACAAAGGTTGAAAATATGTAGTGAGAATAGAAAGGTATTGCCTATGACCAATGAAAGAACTCGCATCCTCCAATTGATAAAATGGAGAATATAAGATTGAACATAAGAGATGAATATACTAGCAGATTTCTCTATACAACAAACGTTATTTTCAACAAGAGAATATCAGCAACGAAATTACATAGAAAAAGAACTGCTATTATAAAGTATTAGACTTGTGAATAATAATCATTATGCCCCCAAATACTCTTTAGCATGATCAATCAACTGATTTATAACAAAATAAACAAAACAAATAGAACATAGAATTGTTATATTCTAAACTTTGAATATATATATAAAAAGAAAAATCTTCTAACAAAAAACTTGTCTAAAAGATAAATATACAGCTATATGAAAAAAATACAACAGGCAATATACGACATCAAGAGCTCTGAAAAAAATGTGACAAAATCAATGATTATTATATATGCAACTCTTTTTGCCTTTGCTATAATATACCTCTGCATGATATTATTCTTCATGAACACAAAGATGTATAATGAGGAAATTATAAATTATGCAGGACGACAAAGAATGCATTCCCAAAGAATAGCACTTGATGTAATAATGCATACTACCAATAAAGATAAGGTTAGTTGGGAAAATCTCGAATCAGACTTTGTTGAAATGCAAAAAAACACAAAGCTTGTATCGAGAATAATTCAGAGTAGCAAATCTTCAGCATCTATTAGGATTCAATATATTAATGCACATGACAAAACTATTAGATATCTTCACTTTGTAGAAAATTATCTCACAATCCCGAGTCGCGAAAACGCATCTATCATAAGAAATAGTGCATACGATTTATTGCCTAGTCTTGATTCTATTGTCAATAAATTAGTAAAAGAGTCTAAAGATTATAATAGTAGAATTCTTCTTTTGCTCCTAATTTTCGTAGTAGCTACACTATTTATATTTGCACTGGAAACGATTTTCATAATCTTACCATTAGTTAATAAATATAATATGAGTTTTGCAAAGATAAAGGACAATGAATATAAGCTAAAGCTAGCAACAGAATCTGCAAATTTAGGCATTTGGAAATTTAACATTAACCAGTCAATTGTAGAATGGGATCCATCAATGTATCAAATATATGAGCTTGATAACATACAAGAGCCTATCGATATAGAAAAATGGAATAAATTTCTTAAATCAGAAGAAAGAGAAATAGTTCACAATAATTTTATGACAAGTATCCAAACAAATGAGACTTTTAATGTTCAATTCGAAATTACCGGGAATAAAGGAACTAAAAAATATATAAACGCACGAGGCATAAAAGTAGAAGACGGAAAAAGTAATGATATTATTGTTATCGGAGTAAATATAGATATAACAGAATATAAAAGAATAGAAAAAGAAATACAAGATGCAAAAGAGCGTGCTTTAATTGCCAGTGAAGCTAAATCTGAATTTCTAGCCAATATGTCACATGAAATCCGGACTCCCTTGCATGGTATCATCGGATTATCCAACATGCTATCTGAAACAGAATTAGATAATATTCAAGATGAGTATATCCACAAAATCATATCTTCTTCAGAATTATTACTACAGATAGTCAATGACATTCTAGATTTCTCAAAAATAGAAGCCAAAAAACTGACTCTGGCAGATGAGGAATTTGAAATGACTCATATCTTTGAAAAATTATCCGACGTATTTGGATATATGGCTCATGTAAAAAAGCTACGATACACTTTCTTCATTAATCCCGATATTCCCGAAATACTTATTGGAGATGAACTCCGCTTATCTCAGATATTAATCAACTTAGTAGGTAACGCTTTCAAGTTCACAGAGAAGGGAAGTGTCAGTATATATACCCAATCTGAAATCATTGATAATAAGGTTAAATTGGAATTCAAAATAGCAGATACAGGAATTGGTATTAGCGAATCTAAGCAAGCTAAACTCTTCACCGAATTTGAGCAAGGAGATACCAGCACGAGCAAAAGATTTGGAGGCACAGGATTAGGACTCACTATCTCCAAAAAATTAATAGAGATGATGGGTGGACACATATCTTTCAAAAGCCAAGAAGGATTTGGTACTGAGTTCTATTTTGATGTACTTATTGATTTCAAGCAAGGTGTGAAAGAGAGAAAGGATAATGAATCCTTAAAATACACAAATGTCATTATCTTTAATCGATTCAAAAACGAGTCGGACTCCATTTTGGATATATTGCAGAAAATCGGCTATAAAGAAGCTATCTGCTATTCACATGTGGAGCAACTTCCAGATATAAAAAAAGAAAACTTAGTATTAATTGATTGGGAGAGTTATGCTGATAATTGTCAATTCATTTACCAAATAATTCAAGGCTATAGTCAGGATAATGATATCAGTATTTTAATATCCGAATATGAGAGAACACAATTTATTAGCATGTTCTCCTCTCTATCAAACATTCAATATCTACCCAAACCACTTATACCAAATCAGCTATATTCTATCTTGACTGGCGATAAAGCCCAAGCATCATCTAAAAAAGAACCTCCACAAACCAATAAATTTATATTGGGAGAGCCCAAATTAGCATTGTTGGTAGAGGACAATGAGACAAATTTACTCATTGCTATTCACTTGCTCGAGAAAATAGGTTTTCAAGTTGATGTGGCAATTAATGGCTTTGAAGCAGTCAACAAAGTGATGAAAAACAACTATGATATTATATTCATGGATATCCAAATGCCCGTAATGGATGGGCATGAAGCCGCAAAAAAAATAAGAGAATTCAATACCTATACTCCCATTGTCGGAATGAGCGCCAGTGCATCGGATGAAGATATCCAAAACTCAAATGAAGCAGGTTTTAACCATCATCTGGGAAAGCCTATTATTCTCAAAGAGTTATATGGCATAATTAGCAACTATTTCAAGCTCAAACAAGAAACCCAAAACAAAAAGAATATATCGGAATTAGAAGGTTATAAATATCTTGATTTAGCATACCTCAATGATACATTCAACAACAGAGAATTTACCAAAGAACTATTATCTTCTTTCATTGATCTGTATGGCAGCATTAAGGATGATTGGAAAAACATTAATATTAATTCAGATGATGCCAAAATAAAAATCCATTCACTAAAAGGAGTGATTGGTAATATGCAAATCAAAGAAATCTATAATATGGTAGTAAATTTCGAACTTGAGTCCAATGCGAGGGTAAAGGAGAAAATGCTGTCATCCATTATCCTATCCGTAACAGAATTAAACGAGGAAATAAAGGAAGAGTTAACGAAATAAGAGTCACAGCAATAGTTCTCCCTATATCACGTATAAGAATTATCGGACAATCCCTTGAAGTATATATCCAACAAATCTTTGGCAGCAGCAAAAGAGGTCAGCTTTCCTTGCAAGACCATTTGTTCTTTCTCTGCCATTAAAGACTCTATTTTAGGGTTCTGATAAAAGCTGTTACGAAGCCATTCGTTTATACTTTCGTACATCCAGTATTTGCTCTGCTCATTACGGCGATATTCAAAGTAGCCGTTATCTTTCACAAAATCGATGTATTTATAAATCATATCCCAGATTTCTTTTACACCCAAATTATAGAAACCTGAATAAGTCAAGACTTGAGGTTCCCAACCAGAATCGGGAGTTGGGAAAAGGTGTAGTGCATTACGGAATTGCGAAGCTGCAAGCTTTGCACGATCCAGATTATCTCCATCGGCTTTATTTATAACGATACCATCAGCCATCTCCATTATTCCACGTTTTATTCCCTGGAGTTCATCCCCTGTCCCCGCTAACTGTATCAACAAGAAGAAGTCCACCATAGAATGTACGGCAGTTTCACTCTGCCCTACTCCGACGGTCTCCACAAAAATTTTATCAAAGCCTGCTGCCTCACATAGGATTATAGTTTCACGAGTTTTTCGAGCCACCCCACCTAAAGAACCGGCAGATGGGCTAGGACGTATAAAAGACTTTGGGTGCACTGAAAGTTTTTCCATACGCGTTTTATCGCCGAGTATGCTTCCCTTGCTACGTTCACTGCTAGGGTCTATAGCGAGAACAGCTAGTTTACCTTCATACTTTTCCAGTACATGCAATCCAAAAACATCAATAGAAGTACTTTTACCCGCACCAGGTACACCACTAATTCCTACACGAATGGAATTACCGGAATAAGGAAGACACTTCTCTATTACTTGTTGGGCAATAGCGTGATGCTCCGGCTTTACACTCTCAATCAAAGTTACAGCCTGACTGAGTATAGTAATATCACCTTTTACAATTCCATCTACGAATTCACAGACCGTAAGTTCTCTTTTGCGTATTTTACGTCTTTCTTTCAGATATGGATTAACAGAAGAAGGCTGTTCAATGCCTGCATTTACAGTAAGTCCTTTATAGTCTTCACAGTTTTCAGGATGTTCCATGATCTTATTTGGCTTTTATATTAATCTCAATTTTTGGTTGAGCAGGATCATTAGTAATCATTAAGATACGCAGATAACCACGTTTACGAGCTATGTTCTTTTTGTCAACCATCACCCGCAAGGCGGCTGTCTCTCCCGGTTGAAGAATACTTTTCTTCAAGTTTACTCCTACAGCCGGATTAAACACCTGCAGTTTATTTACATGTAAAGGTGACTTACCGGTATTGGTTATTAAAATATCTTCTTTCGCTTTATTTTTCTTAAACAGCATAGAAGACAAATCAACCTCTGTCTTTGATAAATGAACAACAGGTGCATTTGCTTTTTCAGTGTCTGTTAGCCCTGAGAAATCAGGTAATAATACAGCAGAAAATGGAATTTCGTTCTCTTCACTCACTTTATCTCCACTAAAGCGGGCAAGGTATACAGAAGCTTGAGTCAATCCGAAGTCCGGTAGCTTTTCAGCTTTAAGTGTAAGTGAAATCACCCCCTTCTCACCTTTCTGCAAAGTTTCCGGTTGAACCGCCATTTCCAAGTAAGGAGGTAAATGCATCAATACCGGTTCGTAAGGTTTATCAGAGAGATTTACCACACCTATTTTCACTACATCATGTTCACCACGATATACATTAGGAAAGTCGAGCGTATTTTTATCCACACGTATCTGTCCAATGAGGTAAGGGTAACCTTGAGTGTAGTCTTTTATTTCTGTCACAACCTCTCCGGTAAAATGAAGATAAGTCAAGTGAGGAGATGCATTGGAATACACTGCAATGGACTTATCAAAATGCCCTAAAGCTTTAGCATCAAACTCCACCGAAATCATTCCTTTCTCGCCGGATGCTATCGGTTCTTTCGTCCACTGTACAAGAGCGCAAGCACATGATGGCTCCACTTCGGTAAGTACCAATGGTTTATTCCCCGTATTAGTTACGATATATTGCACTGTGACAGGATGTTTCCACTCGATCTGTCCAAAACTGAAAGTCTCTTTATTCGACGAGAATCGGGGCTGAGCCATTATTGCAACACCTAACGCAACGAATATGTAGGTTATAAAGAATCGTTTCATTCTCACTTGGTTTATCTATTAAGAATAGGCAAAAGTAGGGCTTTTCATCGAAAGTTCCTAACTGCCAATTCCTAATATTGCTTATTTTACCGATACTTTACTCGAAGTTGAATGTGTAGCATATTCGGGTGCGTATGCACATTGCAAAGTTGCCAGTCCGCTTTCATATTGACCACCACGGGCAGCCCGGTAACTATATTCCAGTACCCAAACCCCTTTATCCAAATGATCGAAGAAGAAATTGGTAGAAGCATCTTTGACTTCTGTGTAATAACCAACACCCCCATTCCATTGATAACCGGACAACGTAAACTCCGGTTCAAAACATGCTGCACGCTGATCTTTCAGTTGAACAAAGTCCATTGCACGATCAAGTCGAATCGTTAGACGGGACACAACTTTATCTCCTACATTGAGTATTGTGGAAGGAGAGATCGGCTGGAGTTCACTTTTTCCATTTGCTAAAGAATGTTGCACATAGAGCTTCTTTTCTACATTCAGCTCACTTCCCAATTGCTTCACAGCAGAGATATCTTCGAGATATTGGGCGTAGACAGCTCCCCAAGCTGCCCCTTCATCACGTTTAGTAACTGTTACAGACTTTGCTCGAACGACAGGACTATCTCCATCAAAAACTTCTTTTACATAGCCAAATCCTGCGGTAGATTGAACGCTCGGTGAAGTGGTATCTATTACTTTATTACCTAGCTTAATAGAAACGTTTCCTGATTCAGCCAACAGATTAGTACCTTGACAGAGCAAAGCATATACGGCATCGGCATCAGTCACCGGCGAATTCCAATTAGTCGTTTGTTTTTGCTTAAGCAACCAAAGCTTCATCTCTTCGAGCAAAGAAGTATTTCCTTCAACATAACGTAAAGCGTCCATTGCTCCCACATGAATAGAAACAGGTAACATGCCCCATAAATATGGCCTCTCTGAAAATGCAAAATAAGCACCTCTCTCAGATGTCTTTATCAAATGTTCTTTGATCGAATTTACAAAATCTTTTGCTTCGGCTGTACGACCATTCTTATGTAAGATTACAGCAGCATAAGATTTGAAACAGATAGAAGAGCCCATTAAATTCTTAGCGACAAGCGACAAGTAATACCGACAAGCTTCTTCATTCGTACTCGGTACCTTTTCTCCTGATACGGCAAGAAGATACATGTAGGTCAGAGCAGAAGAAGAAATTAAGTCATTCTTTTCACCTTTATCTTTAGCTCTTAATATCGCTTTATATTCCCGATTAGCTTCACTGTGAAGATATGTCCATGCCGATTGTAACATCTGCTGTGCCTCATTGGAATTAGCACTGCCGGTAAGTAAAGGAAGACGAATCAACAATTCCGCAATATAGGCAGTCATTGAAAAGCCTCCATTCATCCCTTTACACCAGCTCCAAGATCCATTCGCATTTTGGAGGTCTTTAAGCTTCGTAAGTGCGGCAATATTATTATTCGACAGATTATTTAAATCAAATAAAGTGGCAATACGAGCCATCTGTTCTGCCTCGGAGGTTGCTTGACTTAACCATGGAGTCTCTTCGATCAAGATATTCTTTACATCTTGATTTTTCTGTAACCTGCTCATGAATGTATCTTTATTACCTCCTGTAGCTCTCCAACTATCGAATAGCGTTTTTATTCGAGGTTGACTATTAACGATAAAAGAAGCGACTGAATTTGCATAATAAGCCGTCGCCCAAGATATGGCATTATCATTTTTAGGCAAATTCATTGCAGGTAAGGCTTGAACGGCATACCAAGCGGGATTCGAAGTAAACTCTATAGTCAGCCTCCGATTAGTAGCCGTTTTGCTATTCCGGTTAAAGAGACTGTCTAAAGCAAAAGTACGTGTTTCCTCTCCTCTTATAGGCAAAGTTATGCTCTCCGTTATGTATTCCTTATCACTAAGCACCGGCAATATATGTTGCTCACCGTCGCTGAACGATCCGCCATCTGCAATAAGACGAACTCCCAATAAAGTATAGCGATCTGTAATGTCGAAATCAAACTTCACCGGAACGGTTTTTCCGGCATCGACAATGAAGGATTGCTTTTGTGTAGAAATGATCTTATCGGACATTGGATCAAACAATTCAAACCGCGTAATTCCCCTTATCTCCTTACCGGTAAGGTTGCTAATTGAAGCAGCAATGGATGTATGATCACCCACGCGTACAAAACGGGGAAGATTTGGTGAAAGCATAAATTCTTTTGCAGTCACTGTGCTACCTTCAAGGGTACCGGTCAGCATATCTTTTGTATGCGCATATCCACGGAAGTTCCAACGGGTAAGGCTCTCGGGCATAGTAAACGAGAACGCAATCTCCCCCTTTTCATTGGTACGCAACTGAGGATAGAAAAAGGCTGTTTCCGAAAAATTGGACCGAAGAGCTGAATTGTCAATCTGGTCGTTATCATGAATGGCATTTGAAACTTTTTTCTGGGTTCCCGATCCAACAATAACTTCTTTGAGATCTACAAGGTCTTGCCCATAGGCTTCATCATTTCCTTTCACATCAGCAATAGAAACTGCAACTTTGGTTCGGGAAAGTTTTTCCTGAGACTTTACTATATTTCCTTCTGCTACAGCATAATCCAGTTTTACAACTGGTGCGGTAAAGCGTAAGGTTCCGGACTCTTGTAGATCATTTGATGGTAGGAAAAATCTGTCATAAACCAGTTCTTGATAGAAAGGATATGACATCGGAAAGACACAGTTATAATAAACACCACCAGAATAACTCCTCGACCAATTATAATAGTAATAAGGAAATGGATAATCAATTTTGAATAATTGCCGGTTTGGATAAATCTTATCCAAAGATGCATCATACATTGTAGCCAGCATTTCCGCGTTAGCAGCATTCCCTTTTGGAGTCTTTATAGTCAATTTCCATTCTTCCTGCTGCCCGGGAAGAAGTTTATCACGGAACACCTCCCACTTCATCGTCAACTCTTTTGAAGGTAAGCGTTTATTTAATGATACATTCTTTGAATAAATCACATTGTCTTTAATAAAGGTAAACAGAAATTCAGCCTGTCTTCCATATTCGGGTAAAAAAGGAACCTCATAACGGACAATTGAATCTGATATCTGTAATATTGAACTTTTCAAACGTTTATTTCCACTGAACATATCCACCATGACGTACGCGTCCTTAAAAGAAGTTCCAAAGCAGAATTGTGCAGGATGTGCATCATCAAAGTCTGTATTACGAGTATACAACCAAATATCCGACTTGGAAACCGGACGATTATCCCAATACGAGAAAAGTATGATGGACTGTTTATAATCCACAGTACGCCCATCCTTATCACGGGCAGAAAGTTGAAGTTCATAAGAGCCGGATGGTAGTTTTTGCCATTCCGTCAACAAGGTTTCTTTATTTGAAGTAAAAGAGTTGTGTAATATCGTTTGCTTCTTTCCATTCTCAAGACGTACCAGACGATATTCGCCTCTTATATCTATAGGCTTTTCACTCAAGTTCCGGGCAAAGAACGTTGCACGAACGGTATCATCTTTACATACCCGATCCGCAAAATCAGTAGACAAGAACAAAGAACGATTACCCGCTGCCAACGATGTGGATGCGCGTTGAGTTTCACCAGCCACGGAGGTCACATTAGCTTCAATTACATAATTAAATATACTTTCCGAAAGGCCTTCAACTCCTTCCAAATAGACCGGAATCGAAAAATGTCCATCCGAATCAATACTCTTTTTGCCTGATTTCAATGGGGTTGCATTTCCAACTCTTTCAATGTAACTCCCCATTAGCCATGGATTATAATTTCTAGTAACTGTATAATTGATTTCCACATTTTGAACCGGTACTCCGCTAAATGTCTTTACAAGTCCCTTCACTAAAACAGAATCGCCGATTTGATAAGATTCTTTGGGAGCATCAAATGTTATTTCAAAAGTCGGGCGCTTATACTCTTCCACTTGAATATTCCTCGTAGCTCCCTGAATATTCATCACCTCAAGCATATACGTTCCATTCAGACAAGCAGATGGAAGAGAAAAGTCTGTAGTGAATGAACCAAACTCATTGGTTGTCACTTCCTTTTTAGACAATTCCCGATTATTCACATCACGCAATACCAGTGTATATTTTCTGCCTGGTGCAATATTGGCGCTATCATTCTCTTGTACATAAGCAACGCCCTTTACATATACTGTTTGAGCAGGACGATACAATGCGCGATCAGTGATTAATTTCACTTGTTCCACCTTATTGCGTCCAATTTCCCAATTTCTATAGTTTTGACCGTATTGTGGAGGCATAGCATTGTCTTCACCCTTAGTAGCAGCCAAAGTGCGATAATCACTATTCCATTCTACCGACACTTTACCATCTTTTCCTGTAGTTAGTTGCTTTACAACGGCACCTTTTGTGGAATAAATAGAAATTTGGGCATTATCAATGGGATATCCGGTAGCAGCATCAAGAGCAACAATCTCTGAATTATTATTAGGAAGTCCTAAGGTAAGAACCTTGAAACGGGTAAGGGTTATTAAATTTTCCGAGGTACCTCCCGTCTTTTCATCCGGTATGAGTTGCAAAGCATATACACCAGGTATATTGGGAGTCGGTACACGGAAAACAGTATCAGCCGACTGATAATCATTAGAGCGAAGTAGTTGAAAGTGTTGCTTCGACACTTCCTTTCCTTTTTTCTTTATCAAGCTTGACAATGACATATCAGCTCCTTCTTCAAGTTGAGCACGAGTAAGCCCGGTCATTTTATAAAAACTCACGGCAAAACCCTCAAGGTTCCGGTGGTTTATATCTATTCTCAAGGAATCACCCGGATATGTAACTTTTGAGGCACTCATTGACAGCATAGGTTGCAATATTTCTTTACGGATTCCCTTCAAGAGTCCAATACGAGCATACTTTGGATAATGCATTATAGCCTCATCACAAACGGCCAAAGCTTCCACATTCTTATTTAGTTCACGATAATAAGTGGCTTTTGCCATATATGCTTCGGCACAAACGTCTCGTCCACTATATGTATCAATCAATACATTAATATCATGTAGATAAGCCTCCTTCTCTATATCACGATTTTCAGCAAAATGTCGAAAGACAGGTTTATTCTGATCTTTCTGCCAATCCAGCCAATCTAACGTAGTCAGAATAATAGCCTCACTGCCGTCTGCCGTCTTCTTATACAAATCAATAGTCTTTCCAAATACTTGCTCTATTTCTTTTTTGCATACAGCATCTGTTTCTACACTAAGGGAAGATACTTGTTTCAATGCACTGACAGCACGTGAAGCCAATAGATGATACATATCATGATGATAATATCTACTAGCGTTACCTTGAATTACAAATGGGGAATAAATACGTGTAGAAGTTTTTTGTAGTTCAGAGAAATCCTTTAACGATTCACTCGTGTATTTCATTACTTGCTTTGCAAACAAGTTGGCACTCCATTCTCGAATATCATTCGGCAGTTCTTTCTCATTAAGTTGCAAAGGCGTTCTTTGCCGTAACTCCCAACTGTTATCTGAAGCATAATCTGCATAAATACCCGCTATTAAAGAGTTCAAAACAGCCCGATTCACCACATTCTGCTCACGTAATGCCCAATCTTCCAAAGATTTTAAATTCACATAGAAGCTATCTGGAGTTTGACTATTTTGAAAATAAGAGCGGGTAATATATGCTTTCAACATTTGAGGGACATTCTTTTCACGTTCTCCTTTACGATAAATTTGATCAGTCAACTTTATCGTAGTCTGAGGCAAATCTTTTTTTTGAGCTTGTCCAACTTGTTTCCACAACTGATCAAACGTCTGGGCATACAATACGTTCAAATTACTCGAAAGCACAGCAATAAGTGCTATAACGAAACAATGGTATATTCTGTGATACTTCTTCATAAAATCTTTTGTTAGTTTTCGTACTAGTGAAGACAAAGAAAATAAATAATGTTTAAATGAATACCATTTTTGACTTAAAATATGCGGATAGTAAATAAAAAGGCGGAAACCTCTAAAATGTTTCCGCCGCAAAAACAGAGAAATATCTGCCTACATCACGCAATAATTTATAAAAGAATTCTATTATTCACAAGCCGGAATATCCGAAATGCTTCCATAACGATGATATTCAAAAGCTATACTTTGTTCCTTTATGTAATGAATCAATTCAATGCGCCCTTCTTTTACCGGTGTGGCAGTTGCAACATACTTGTTATTTTGAGCAGCAACTTCATATACTTTCAAGGGAATATTAGGCGAACAAGTACGAATACGTTCATATTTTTTTATTGAAGAAAGGAATTCTTCCAAGCTCTCCTTCTTCAGAATACAGCCGATGGAACTTAGTGCAGAAGTACGATCATCGTCGAGGTCAAAACTGATTGTCAAAGGAGTACCACATAATTTAGCAGCCAATGCTATCATCTGCGCATGTTCATTGGCATCATTCGGGAAAAGGCGAAGTACCATACTCTTCAAGGCCAAATAACGGAAAATATTTTGTTCGCCATATAAATTATTTATATCCCTCGGATGAGAAAATTCATTTTCGAAAGCTTTGGCATAGCTTATTTTATAGTCGGTCGTACTGCTAAGTTTATCGGCGATTGAAACGAAACAAGAACAATAATTAGGACCACCAGCCTTAACACCTCCACCAAAAGCGGAAAGTTTCATGCCTCCAAAAGGCTGTCTGTTGACAATCGCACCCGTTATACCACGATTGATATACAAATTACCTGCGACTATAGAATCTTTCCATAATTTCTGCTCTGATTCATCCAAACTTTGAAGACCAGATGTCAAACCATAATCCAACCCATTTACCAAACCAATGCCTTCCTGCAAATTTTCAATGCAAACCACACTTAACATCGGGCCAAACAATTCCGTACGGAAGGAATAACTACCCGGCTTTACTCCCCATTTTACAGTCGGTGCAAGTACATACTCTTTCTCATCTAGGAAACGTGGCGGCACCAACCAAGATTCTCCGGGTTCTAAGTTCAATGCACGAAGAAGTTTTTCATTATTGTTTGTAATCATCGGACCTACAACATTACCGGAGTTCCAAACACTTCCCGTCTTCATACTAATAGCTGCATCCATTAGTTTTTCTCGAAATTCCCGATCTTCATAAACAGAGCGTTCAACCAATAACAATGAACAAGCGGAACATTTTTGTCCGGCATTACCAAAAGCAGATGTAACCACATTCATTATAGCATGATCCCGATCACCCGATGCCGTTAAAATAATAGCGTTTTTCCCTCCTGTTTCAGCAGAAAGAGGAGTCACGGGATTCACTTTAGTAATATTTTGAGCAGTCTCGGTACCACCAGTCAGAATAATGTGCTTCACTACCGGAGAAGTTGTTAATAAACGAAGTGATTCGCGTTCGGTTATCACAACCTGCAACGCTTCTTTGGGGACACCTGCATTCCAAAAAGCTTTGGCAAATAACCACGCTACAGGAGCTGCGACCGTTGCCGGTTTCAGTATTACAGTATTACCACCGGACAAAGCAGCAACAATTCCTCCTATGGGAATAGCACAAGGAAAGTTCCATGGAGAAATCACTAAAACCGTGCCTTTGGGGGTAATTTCCACATTATCAAGTGCTGCAAATTTCTTCATCGTAGTCGTATAAAAACGGGCATAATCTATACCTTCGGACACTTCCACATCACCTTCCACCACCGTTTTTCCGGTGACAGCACACATACAGCCTATCAAATCTCCACGTAAGTCAGCTAGGTTATCAGCAGCTTTATACATGATAATATGCCTTTGCTCTAAAGTCGTCTTTCGCCATTCAGCCGGATCATTTTGAGCAATCTCTAATATTCTCTCCACATCTTCCTTACCGGCAATAGACATCTCACAGACACAGGCTTCATCATTTTGGCAACGGTCCATATATTTATGGCGTTTATCAGTAACTACCATGTCAGCGCCTATTTGTAAAGGTATGATTTCAGGACTATCATTTATTGTCTTTTTCCATTTTGCAAAAATATTTCTTACCCACTTCTGATTTTGCTCTAAATCAAAGTCAGTATCCGGTTCATTGATCATCTCATCACCCGCAGAAATAGACAGATAAGGTTTATTTCGATCTTGAATACGTGTTGGAATATGAGTTATTTTATCTTTCAACGCATAAGCATCTTCAAATTGCCTCTGCAAAAAGCCCCAAGCTTCGGTATCCGGCTTTAGATTGAAAGAGTGTGTAAGAAAATTATCGGGAGCAGTGTTTTCATCCATACGTCTTACCAAATAAGAAACGGCATTTAAGAAGTGCTCGTCTTTTACCACAGGGGTATATAAAATAACATGATTGCCAAGAATGGATTGAGCACGCCAAACATGATTAGCCATGCCTTCCAACATTTCAAAAGACATGTATTCGGTAGTATTGTACTTCTTTGCTAAAAGATAAGCATAAGCTATTGTAAATAAGTTATGTGAAGCAACGCCCAGATGAAGGACTTCTGCATTCTCGGGTAAGAGTCCCCGTTCCAACAAATGCAAATAGTTTGCATCCACTTCTGTCTTCGAAGATCGGACAGGATTAGCCCATCCGCGTAAAGATGATACTACCGTCTCCATCTCTAAATTACAACCTTTCACAATACGCATTTTTATAGGTGCACCACCAGCTGCTACACGAGCCTTTGCAAACTCCAATAATTCAGTTTGGAATCCATAAGCATCAGGTAGGTAAGCTTGCACAACTATACCGCCCGAATAATCCTTAAATTGCGGCATTGACAGAACTTCCTTGAACAATCGCATGGTAAAGTGTGCATCTTTGTATTCCTCCATATCCAAATTGACAAACTTAGAACGCTTCACTCCATATTCATCAATATATGGGTTATCCATCGCTTTTTGGTAAAGAGTACTCATGCGCCTTACCAATTCCGGGAAACTTTCTTCATAATTCAGCGCATGGGTCTGAGCATATATGCCCGATATCTTTACAGAAATATAATTGATATCGGGATATTCCAAAGCATCCAAATAATGATAATAACGCTTATCCGCTTCTCCATTACCCAATACGACTTCTCCCAGCAAATTCACATTCTGACCTATTTTCTCTTTGTAACGTGTAGCCAAATGATCAGTCAACTCAGGGCGTGCCTCATCAATAATTACTTTAGAAGTATCAGTACGTAAACGTTTCTTTATAATAGGAATAGCAATAAAATCAAAATAGTGTCCAAACGAGCGATATATTTTGAAGAGCAAGGCATCACGTTTATTGAGAAATTCAGGAATACCATATCGATCAATCAGAGTTTTGATGCGTTTTGCCAACTTCTTTCGATCATGAATCTGAGAAGATTCATCGAGCATTTTTACTAGGAATTTTTTATCTTGAGGTCGTTGCACCATCAACGCATATTTGCGTTGTTCACGACGTTCTTCACTTGTTATTGTTTCTTCACATGTGTTATACAGCTTCAGTACCCAATCCAGCACTTCAGCAACAGTTGGTTTATCCATAAAAGAAAAAGATTAAAGTATTTGTACTAAATTTAAATTCGCTCTGACAAATACATCATAGGGTGGGACTGAACATGACAGCTCTATAGCGATGTAACTCCGACAACGCTTGCATTGAATACTTATCAAAAAGCTGTCTTTTCATTGTTTCTGATATCTAAAGACCTTAATTATAACAAGTGTATGCGACAAATATACATTTATCTATCTAATAAACAAAATTTTATATTTATTTTTTTCAGACAATAGAGACAAAATAAATATAAAGGCGCACGCTTTTATATTTATCTCTTTACCACTCATAAGAAACTGATTTTTAAATCAAAAAGTATATAAACTAAGTTACATTTTCTATGCGGCATGTACATCGCAACTCAACCATAGAAATATTGCAACAATACTTCAACTTATTGAAAAGAAAGTGGTTATCCATCACAATATAAATAGCGGAAGCATTCATCACTTACAAAAACAAAAAAGCAAAAAAGCTGGAGTAAAAGCCTGTTATTAATGCAGAATTAATGTAGCATTAAGACCCCACTCTTATTTTTGATATCGAAATTCAAAAAGTCATTGATGGCTAACAGAATTTACTATTACCTTAAACTAATGTTACTTATGAGAAATAAAGACTCTTCTTAATTTCTTGTTGAGCCCTTGTCGGTGACAGGCTAAAACAATCCATTAAAGTCCTCCCTTAGGGAATTTACATTTGCCATCCGGCATATCTCTTGATTTGACACCAGCATCCATAAAAGCTGGTTAAAATTATTCATATACTAAAATAACGATTAAAAGCAAACGCCTATGAAATAACACATAAATGACCTATCAAATTATTCATTATTCGCATTATGTTAAACATTAAAATAAAATTATGAAAAATAAAGACTTTGTTAATTTACACTTTTCAACTATTATTAGAAATATAGCAGGATTAGTGATCTGTTTGTTCCTCTTTGCACCTTATGCAAAAGCCGGCAGAGAATACAGGAACGGAGCTAATGAAGTAGGTAATACTTTACAGCAAAAGGGGATTACCGGTAAAGTAATAGATACCAAAGGAGAACCCGTCATAGGAGCCAATGTCGTAGTAAAAGGAACCACAAACGGAACCATTACCGACATGGAAGGTCGTTTTGCTCTTAAAGTCCCTGCTAATGCGATTATACAAATTTCTTTTGTCGGTTATAATACCAAAGAAGTTAGTCCGGACTTCCAGAAAGAAATGATTATAACCATGGAAGACAATTCACAGTTACTAGAAGAAGTTGTGGTAGTCGGCTACGGTACTATGCGTAAAAGGGATGTCACTGGATCCATATCACAAGCCAAAGGCACAGACATGATAAAGAGTCAGAACTTTAGCCCATTGGATAATTTGAGAGGCAAAGCATCCGGCGTGAATATATATTCCAATTCAAGTCAACCGGGCGCATATAAGAGCCGTGTGGTAATCCGCGGATTATCAACAATTAATGCATCATCTGACCCATTATATGTTGTAGATGGGGTTGTGATGGAGAACTTCGATTTGGTAAATCCAAATGATATTGAAAGTATAGAAGTCTTAAAAGATGCTTCCGCCGCAGCAATATACGGTGCTCGGGGTGCAAATGGTGTTATACTGGTTACTACCAAACGAGGTAATAAAGATGGAGAAGGTGTAAAAGTAAGCTACTCAGGATCTATGAGCGTAAGTACAGTTGCCCGCTACATGGACGTATTAAATGCCCAGGAATGGTGTGATGCTTTCATGCAAGGACTCGAAAACGAAAATAAGAATATGGGATATAATTGGTCACTGAAGAGAAGCGACTGGTTTACAGACCGGAACTATTTTGATGCAAACGGGAATCCTTTATATGATACAAACTGGCAAAAAGAATCTACCAGAGATGCCTTCTCTCACAATCACCAGCTTAACATACAGCAAGCTGGAAAGAACTCATCAATGGGAGCTTTTTTGAACTATACAGACCAACAAGGTGTGGTAATCAATACATTTAGTAAACGACTAAATGCAAAAATAGCACATGATGCAAATCCTACAAAATGGTTATCTACCTCCATCAACTTAATGGTTAATCATACGTGGGGACGCTATACGCCTGAAACCGGTGGTGGCCAAGATGCCCGTCGTACCATGATTGAAATGTTACCATGGCTACCGGTCAAAGATAGCAACGGAAAGTACACAACTTCTGCAAGCTCTACAATGTCCGATACCTTTGGATTTGAAGGTATGTCAGACCCTGTAATGATCTTAAATTTGCAGAAAAGGATGAATTATAATACGCAAGTATTTGGTAATGCAGCTTTGACATTTCACTTATTGCCGGGAATGGATTTGAAGACCCAAATTGGTGTTGATAACCATAATATTACTTACAAGGGATATTCATCCGTATCACTAAACAATATTTCAATGCCAAATGGTTGGGCTGAGATATCCCATAGGAATAAACTATACTGGCAAGAAGAAACCTACTTGACATACAATAAAGAATTTGGTGTACACCGCATAAATGCCATGGCCGGGTTATCATGGCAAGAACGTACATACAACTACGATGATTCGTATACTGAAGGATTCAGCGACGACTTTTTTGAATGGAATAATATGGGTGCAGGTACTATACCATCTTCACCTTCATCAAGTTATAGCCGCTGGGCCATGAATTCTTATTTCCTGCGTCTTGCATATACTTATAATAATAAGTATTCAGCTACAATCACCGGTCGTTATGATGGTTCTTCCAAATTCGGAAAGAACAACAAATATGCCTTTTTCCCTTCTGCCGGATTAGCATGGAATGTATCTCAAGAAGATTTCTTAAAAGATAGTGAAACAATAAGCAATCTGAAGCTTCACACAAGCTATGGATTGACCGGTAATTCCGAAATAGATCCATATAAATCATTGGCTTCTGTGAGTTCAGGCACATTACTTCTGAATGGATCGCGTTCTCCATATTCTTATATCAGTTCTATTGCAAACCCAGACCTAAAATGGGAGAAAACCGCACAATGGGATCTGGGAATGAGCTTTGGAGTTTTCGAAGATAGATTGAATTTTGATGTTTCTTACTATCATAAAAAGACTACTAATTTATTACTTGACTGTCCTCTGCCAACCTCCTCTGGTTATAGCTCAATTTATAAGAATATTGGTTCCGTACAAAATCAAGGAATGGATTTAATGGTAAATGCTATTCCAATATCCACAAAGACAGGATTCAATTGGAATGCCACATTAAACTTGAACTATAATAAAAATAAGATCCTCCATCTAGGAGAGAACGATGAAGATATTGAACTAAACGGTTGGGTAGGTGGATCAGAAAGTATTCTTCGTGTAGGAGAAAATTTGAGTAGTTTCTATGGATATAGACGATTAGGAGTGTATACAGAAGAAGATTATACAGCAGGAAAATGTGATAAGAACCAAATTGGTCGCGCTAAACGCACTAATGAAAAAGAAATTTTAGGAAAGGGAATGCCTGACTGGACCGGAAGCTTCATCAATAACTTTTCATATAAAAACTTCGATTTGACAGTCGACCTACAGTTTGTATGGGGTGTAGAAACGATGCAACAATTCTACCATTCAACTCATGACCGTTTTGGTATTACCAATGGACTGAAGAGCATCTTATACGGAGCTTATGATGGAAGTAATCCTAACACGATGCAGCAAGCTATATATTTGTGCAACTCAGGACATGCAGGGCAAAACACTACTGTCGACTCATCCTGGATATCCGATGGTTCATATCTACGTGGAAACCTAATCCAATTAGGATATACCTTCACCAATGATATGTGCAAGTCTATCGGTTTATCTAATCTACGCGTATATGCCAGTGTAAACAATGCATTCCTTCTCTGTTCAAATAAATTCAACGGTTACGACCCGGAATCCACTTCACAAGGCGATTCCAATAAGTTCGGACAAAACATGACATTCTTTGCATACCCAAGAGCAAGGACATGGACTTTAGGAGTGAATGTAACATTTTAATGAATACTAAAACAAGATTGTTATGAAAAAAATATTATTAATACTATCCGCATGTCTATTAGGAATGACTTCATGTAACAATTTCCTAGATGAGAATCCAAAGTCGGACTTGACAGGTGTCGATTACTATAAGACGGAGGCTCAAGCTACTGCAAACATCAACTATTTATATCGCAACGGAGCCCCCGGACGTATATCCAATGCATCCAGCGCATATGTGGGTCCTAAAGCATCCATAACGGGAATGCTGACCGGCTACTTCAGCAATAGTTATGAAGGACAAGAAGTTGTTTGTAAATATTCAAGACTTCTAAACCGTCAAGACCATACCAATGAAATTTCTGATACTTCCGATGACATTTGGGATAATTGCTACGCCGCAATAAATGTAACAAACAATGCCATAGCAAGTATTCCAGGTATAAGCATGGACAGCAACACGGCCAATCAACTAATGGCTGAAGCTAAATTCTTTCGTGCTTTCAATTACTTCTATTTAGTAAAGACATTCGGTGATGTACCTTTACTTTTGGAACCGACAACATTAAATAACCTTTTCCCGAAAAGAGAAACTGCAGCTAAAGTATATGCGCAAATAGAAACAGACTTAAAAGATGCTATCAATGTTTTACCAGCTAAAACATTTGCTGCGAACGGTCACCGCATCACAAAGTATGTTGCTGCAATGGTATTGACCGATGTCTATTTCCATCAAGGAGATTATGCAAATGCCAAAACTTATGCAAAAATCGTTGTAGAATCGCCTCACACTCTGACGACAAATACAGATCTTTCAGCCAATAGCGCTTACAATAAATTACGTTCCACTGATGATTTGGATGAAGTTATTTATTGCCAAGAGTTTGATGCCTCAATAAACAATAGCAGTTGGTGGCCGACTTATGCTTTCTCATCTTCAGCAACAGCTGTATTTGGTACATTCTCAATATTTGAGAGAGTATACGGCCCAATCGATCGATTCCTGAATGTTTACAATTCCAAGGACCTACGTATTCAGCCCAATCAATTCTTCCATTGGAATTATACCAATCCAAATAATAATAAAACATGGACGGCACCAACGGGACAGGCCGGATGCTGGTATTATTATGACGAATCTGCAGTACTTAGCACAGGAAAAGGAACAAAAGACTGGAATTTATATCGATTGGCAGAAGCCTACTTAGATTATGCAGAATCAATAGCCCAAACAGATGGAGTGACAGATGAAGCTGCAGGATATTTGGCTCAGATACAAGCAAGAGCTAATACCGAAGGAAAAACGCTAAGCGAGATAAAAGCCAGCTTATTGACTTTATCCAAACAAGATTTTATAGAAGCTTGTTGGACTGAAAGAATACGGGAATTCCCACTGGAATTTAAGATATGGGATGATTGCGTCCGTACAATGAAATTCCCCGTAATTTCTGCATCCGAAAAGGGAAAAGTAAGCTATGTTGATTTAATTGGAACGCAAAATGCAGCAGGAGCAACATTCAAGAATACAGATCTTGTGTTCCCGATATCTCTAAGCGAGCTGCAAAGAAATACCAACTTAGTTCAGAATGAAGGATACGCGAGCAAATAATTAGAAATAAACCGGAGAGGGTATTACCCGTAATACCCTCTCTTTGAAAAAAGCAAAATTATGAAATTCTATCAATTCATTTTATTATGTGCACTGTCAATAATACCCTCGAAACTCCTGTGCCAAAGTAGCCGTACTATTGAAAAAAGCAATTACACAGCTTACGTAAGACCATATATAGGTTCCAGTGGTCACGGACATGTATTTGTAGGAGCAAACGTTCCTTTTGGTATGGTACAAGTCGGTCCTCAAAATATATTTAAAGGCTGGGATTGGTGCTCAGGTTATCATTATTCCGACAGTATATTGATTGGTTTCAGCCATACGCATTTAAGTGGAACCGGATGTGCCGATTTGGGTGATGTGCTGATTATGCCTTATATTGGAAAAGTAAGGACACACAGAGGTGAACAGAATGATATTAGTAATTCCTGTTCCATATATTACAATCACAACCAAGAAAAAGTGTCTCCGGGATATTACTCCATCAATATGAGCAATGGCGTCAAAGCCGAGATGACAGCTTCGGAGCGAACAGCCATACATCGCTACAGATTTCCGAAAAACAGTGAAAAACATATACTACTCAATCTGGTTGAAGGAATCGACTCTAAAGCATTTGCTACTTATGCTAAAAAAATAGATGATTACACTATTGAGGGTTATAGATTCACACATGGATGGAGTCCTACACGTAAAGTCTTCTTCATCCTAAAATTCAACCATCCCATTGAATCAATGCTTGTATATAATAATGATACTTATGTCGGCAAAGATGAAATCAAAACAGGAGATGTGCAGAAAAAGGCCTCCAAAACTGCCGGAGCAAAATGTGTGATAACGCTCAAAGGTGTAGACAACGAAGCAATGCTCAAAATCGCACTTTCATCTGTATCATGCAAGAATGCTGAAATAAATATGAATACAGAAATAAAAGGCTGGAACTTTGAAGAAGTCCACCAGCAGGCTGTAGAGAAATGGAACAAACAGCTATCTGAAATACAAATCAGTACATCAGACAGTAGCAAGAAAGAAGTATTTTATACAGCAATGTATCATATTTGTATGGCTCCACAATTATATTGTGACGTGAACGGAGAGTTCAGAGGACATGACGACAAGGTGTATAAAGGAACATGGACTAACTATTCCTGCTTCTCGTTATGGGATACTTATCGCACTTTAAATCCTTTATTCAGTATCACCAAACCTTATATGGTAGATGATATCGTCAACTCTTTCTTAAGCATCTATGATCAGCAGGGTAAGCTTCCTATTTGGCCACTAAATGGTGGAGAAACCGAGTGCATGCCAGGTTACAGTGCCGTGCCGATTATTGCAGATGCCTATTTGAAGGGATTTCACGGCTTCGATGCCGAAAGGGCTTTTAAATATATGACTGCTTCCGCAACATATCCAAAGCAAAAAGGTGTGACCTATTTAATGGAGAAAGGATATATACCTTGCGACAAAGTAAATGAAGCAACTTCAATCGCCCTTGAGTATGCTGCCGATGATTGGGGAATAGCTCTAATGGCAAAGAAAATGAATAAATCCAAAGAATATGAGACCTATCTCGAAAGAGGTAAATCATATAAAAAGTATTTTGATAACAATATTAAATTTATACGCCCAAAGATGGATGATGGCAGTTGGCGAGCTCCGTACAGTCCTTTCAAATCGAGAGATTATACTGAAGGAACAGGATGGCAATATACTTTCTTCAACCCTCAATGTCCCGAAAAAATAATAGATATTATGGGAGGCGATGCACCTTTCACCTCTAAACTGGATTCATTATTCACCGTAAAAGGGGATATGGGTGAGGCTGCTCCCCCAGATATCAGTGGACTAATCGGTCAATATGCGCATGGAAACGAGCCAAGTCATCCCTTCTGCTATTACTATCCCTATGCAGGTGAGCAATGGAAGACCGCTGAAAAAGTCAGGTTTATAGAAAAAGATTTCTACACTAATCAGCCGGACGGTATTATCGGTAATGAAGATTGCGGACAAATGTCAGCATGGTATATCATGTCTGCATTAGGATTCTACCAGGTAAACCCATCTAATGGAATCTTTGTATTTGGCAGCCCTCTCTTCGATAAAGCGACAATCCGATTACCACATTCAAAAACGTTCAGTGTCATTGCCGAAAACAATAATGAAGAAAACGTTTACATACAATCGGTTATGCTAAATGGTAATGCCTATGAAAAGTCTTATATAACGTATCAAGATATAATGAATGGCGGTACATTAAAATTTATTATGGGTAATACGCCTAATAAATTATTTGGCAGTAAAATTGAAGATCGCCCTTACAGTGCAAAATAGAAGTTATCAATAGGTTACAATAAATAAAGCAGAAAGCAGTAGATATATCTCTTCAGAGTGATCTACTGCTTTTGTATATTCCTTCAAGAAAATCCGGCGATGTCTTTATAAGAAAAATCGGGATGGGTATTCAACAAGCGTTCATATTCATTGCAAAACTTATCAAAGCTTTGTTTAGAAAGGCCTTTCTGCCCCATTTGATTGAGTATGCGGCATTTTAAGCGAATTGCATCTTCATCAATGCTATCAATAGCCAATACTACATCAGCTATTTTGAGCAACAAACGCATATCGCTTCTAAAAGCAGGATGATCTATAATCGATAATAATGTTTCCGTAACAGCAACCCCATATTCCGATTTATATTCATCAAGCCACTCCGAAGAAATATTTGGTAGTAAATCCCCTCCGCTAGCCCTAGAGACAAGTAACTCCAACTTTTCCCGGGTCAGTGAAGATTCTCTCTTTCTAAACTCACCCAATATCTGCATAATATCCCTATAATCACACACCACCTCACCATCAAGAGACAAATTCCAATATCCATTTCGACTCGATATGCTCACACCACCAATTCGGTCGACTATTAATCTTAACTTCCTGATATTAACATTTCGGTTATTGGAAGCATTAGACTTACTCATGTCAAACCAAAAAGTCTCATCAAGGCATTGTGAAGTGGTACCTCTCTCATCTTTCATTGAATTTAAAAGTAAGAATAAGAATAGATGCTTTAGCGTTGGAGTGAATTCCCCCGTTATGTTTTGGCCTCTCTTGTCGGTGACTAAAAAGCCTCCTACCAAGAGTATCTTCGAATAGCCTTTTTCTTCATATATAGTTACTGGTTGGGTATCATCCAAGCTTCCATACAGCTTCTCCTCAGCGTCGGTTAGAGATGCCATGCCAGTCTTTTTTTTCTCTTTCATTGTCCGAAGCACAATAATCAAGAACACAATCATAAAAGTTATGATTAATGATGAAACAACAAGATAGAATGAATATCCCCCTGAGTAATGAGGCAAAACATCCTTTTCTAAAATAGGAGGGAAAGCCAAGCGATAAAAAGATATCTTCGAATTATTATCGCCGTATCCTTGAATTACGATAGCATAGAGGGAAGAAGTAGATTTACACAAGAATAAATCGCAATATGAATGAATATCCAGAAAATTATAGATGATTGAATCTCCCATAATCTGCTGTGCAGGCGATTTAGTGTTTATCTTAAAACGGCTTAGATAAAGAAATGTATTATATCTATCATTATTATAAGTCAAAGCATATACACTATTAGTAGCCGAATCAAGAACCATAGAATTGCCGAAAGCAAAATGATCTTTATCATTCTGAAAATCCCAGAGTTTACGACACACACCTGTATGAAAATTAAGCCGATACAAATCATAAAAATTAGTCGGCGACTCCTCCTGCTTGCCCGATTTACTTCCATGTCCGCCCATTATAAGCACATTATTCTTATCTTCCACACATAATGCACTCAGATAGCGAGGACAAATCATTGGAGCTAATGAAACAGTATGCCATTGCTTTGAACCATCCAAAGGGACCCGACTAAGCAAAGCATTATAATGGTGCTGACCATAGCCACCAAATAAAACCAATTCCTTTCGAGTAAAATCAATAAAACGGTTATGGTGTTGACGCATGGTGACAACAATGTTGGCAGTAGAACTCCAAGCCCTTCGCTTAAAATCATAGAAATTCAACTTCGCCACAGTAGGGCTATATGATATCAGCCTGTCAGATTCGCGATCATACACCAGCTGACTGGAAACTCCCATATAGGGATGCCCGGCAAAAGACACAGAATCCAATCTATTGGAATATACACTATAGATATACAGACGATGACTTGAAGCAATAAAAATACGCCCCCCTACATCGTCATAAGCACTTTGCGGATTAATATTATCGATTTCAATACTTTCAATTAAAGCCCACTTGGTATGCTTGTCTATTTCCCATATACCATTCTTCACTAATGCTTTTGCTCCTTCAATACTATCTAATGTGGAATTTCTGTCATGTTGAGCCAGTCGCCATTTTCTTAACTCTTTGCCTTTATTATCGGAAATAACAATGTTGCGAATGGTCATAGGTGCCACATCGGTAGAGAAAAAATGAGAATGCTTACTACCCCCAAAATATATCTTGATATTCTTAAAACTTTTAAAGGTATGGGGAAGTACCGTCTTTAATTTGCCCATTTGAACATAAACGGAGTTGGGAGTAAACCGGATGTTCACATGCATCCACTTGTTTGCCATGACGCAAGAAGGATTTATAAACTCCTTATTTTCAACCACTCCTCCATCATCTGTAAACACCACATTTACTTTAGCAGAAACCAAATAAGAAATCAAGTCCAAGCACGAAGAATCATTGGAAATAATCCGTGTCACATACCCATAAGTATAGACTTCTTTCCTTAACTTTATATCGAATTCTAACGAAAAGCCATCGCAAGGAAGATGAAGTGGAGCATCAGGAGCGAGTTCTAAAGACGTTCTTTGATCCTGATTAGTAGAGTGAGCCCAAAAAGTCAAACCATAACCATACTTTTTGTCATCAATAGCGTGGCTTTTACAAACAAAAACGTACAGTAATAAAAGCAGAGAAAAAAGATACTTTTTATTGATGTGGATCATACTTACAAGAGTCAATTGAATAAACATCTAGGATAACTTTCTATTGACACAAACATACGAAAAAACTGCGATGAATGAGTGTTTTCAGGAAAAGAGCTTTTTATTTCAGCACCATTTTATTAGATTAGAAATTCATAACAAGTAATCGAAAAACATATTATTAAAATATGTTATTTATAATATTTTTGTAGTCCTTTTTACTCTTTAGATCCTATAACTATAAATATAAGCTTAAATCTCTAACTTTATAATAAAGTAAACTATGACCAGCGTTGAAAAAAGCACGCTAAAAGCTCTCAAAAAAGGGCAAATAAAAGAATTTGAGAAGATATATCGACTTTATAACGGGTGGGTATATCATTTTATATGTGCTATAATAAAAAATTCAAATATTGCAAAAGATCTCACGCAAGACGTCTTTCTATTAATTTGGGATAAGCGAGAAAATATAAACTGTGATGAAAATTTTGAAGGTTATCTTTTCAAAATTTCAAAGAATATGGTCTATCATTATATAAAAAGAGAATTGCTTTTACAAAATTATCTTGGGAAGAGAGAAGAAATAGAAGATGGTAATATTTCTTATATTGAGAATGACCTAGATACTAAATTCTTTGAAGATTATATCATGAAATTAATCAATGAGCTACCAGAAGCTAGAAGAAGAATATTTATTCTGTACTGGAAAGCGGACATGAGTTATAGAGAGATTGCAACAAGACTATCTATATCTGAAAAAACGGTATCAACCCAAGTCCAACGCTCTATTCACTTTTTGAGGGCAAGAATGGGAAAAATTGCTTTTATAGGATGTTGGGCTTTATTGTACAGTTGTTGTTAATAAAGCACAAATATGCAATCTAAAGACTGACATCTGTAATCCATTTTTGAATTCTATTACTATAATATAAAAAGGCTAAGAAATGAAAGATAATTCAGATAAATATAACATACTAATAGAAAAGCTATTTACTAAAAGAGCAACTATTGATGAAATAAGAGCGTTAAGCCATTGGATAGCCTCCTATGATAATCATAAGGAATTTGATTCTTATTGTGAAAAGGCGTGGGAAAATTGTATAAAGGAGCCCAATCAAATTATAGAAAAAGAAATATGGAGTAATTTAAAAGATACAATTAAAAAAGAGGAAAAACAAAAGCTCCATTATCGTTTGCCAATTAGCTTATACAAAATAGCAATAAGTATTTTAATTCCAATATGCATTGGCTTGTCATCTTATATCATAATTAATATGTATGAAGATTCGACAAACGTTCCGTTTGAAGCAGTCGTAGATTATGGGCAAAAAGCGAACTTGACTCTTCCTGATGGAACAAAAGTTTGGTTAAACTCTGGAAGTAAATTAAGCTATGATAACGCATACAATAAAAAGGAAAGGGCCATTTGTCTAAATGGAGAAGCCTATTTCGAAGTCGCAAAAAATCCAAATAGGAAATTTATAGTATCCTGCAACGGATTAAAAGTAGAGGCATTAGGTACGATTTTCAATGTTAAGGGATATCAAGAAGACCATTATGTTACAGCTGCTTTATTAGAAGGTCGTATTAAAGTTTATAGGAATAATCAAGAAACAATACTCATACCCAATGAAGCATTAGAGTATAATAAATTGTCTGGGAACTTCACTAAGCAGAAAATAGCCGACATGCGTGAAATTGATTTCTGGAGAAGGAATATGCTTTACTTTCGTTCTGCAACTTTAGAAAGTATATCCAAGACACTTGAACGAACATACGGTATCACGATAAAATTTGAATCTAAAGAGCTAAAAAATATAACTTTCTCTGGAAGCATACGTAATAACAGTCTAGCAAATGTATTCCATATTATCAGCTTGACTTATCCCCTATCTTACAAAACAAATAAAGACACTGTCATTATCAGTAAAGAATAATAAAAGCTATGAGTAAAATAGAAAATAATTCATCCTAAAAAGGAAGCGTTCATAAGTATATACACTAAAGATGTTCTATATTTTGATTATGAGAACGACAGTATAATTAATCTTACATTTAAATTTATATGATTACCACACAGAATCAAAGTCTATGGAGACTATATCTCTCATGCGTGTTTTTTATATTTTTCGTGCAAGAAATCAATGCGCAGATTTCTTTAAAAGCATCGAATAAAACAGTATTGCAAGTAATTCAATTAATTGAAAAACAAGAAGACTATAGCTTCTTCTACACAGATAAATTGCCAGGACTAGACCATATTGTAAACCTCAATATCCAAAATGAAAAAGTGGAATTTGTCTTGAACAAACTTTTTAAAGATACAAATATTAATTTTAAAATCGAGTCTGGCAAACAAATTATATTAAGTGCAAAAAGCATCCCCATCAAAACGACTCTCATAAAGACAAAAAATATAGAAGGGAGAATTACTGATCAAAAAGGAGAGGCATTAATTGGTGTTTCAATCATTATTGATAAAGAAGGGGGAAATGGTACTATAACTGATATAGACGGAAAATATATTTTAAGTACAAACGCAGGAAACACCTTAAAAATAAGCTATATAGGCTACCAAACAGAATTTGTAAAAATAGACTCCCGAAATATTTACAATATTTCTCTAAAAGAAGACGCTCAACTATTGGATGAAGTAGTAATTATCGGTTATGGTTCTATGAAACGTAAGGACATAACAACAGCTGTATCTAGTGTATCAACTCAAGATATCGACGAACGTCCCATAATTTCAGCCGCACAAGCACTACAAGGCAAAGCTGCCGGCATTCAGGTCATACAACCTTCCGGAGCTCCAGGAACAGGGATGTCAGTGCGTGTCCGGGGTGCAACTTCCGTACAAGCTTCCAATGATCCTCTCTACGTAGTAGATGGGATTCCAGTTGATGATATTTCAAACTTAAGCCCGAACGATATCGAGAATATGCAAGTACTCAAAGATGCATCTTCAGCAGCTATCTACGGTGCACGTGCAGCCAACGGAGTAGTACTCATCTCGACTAAAAAAGGACGAGAAGGAATTCCACAAGTAAAATTAAGCGCATATGCAGGATTTTCTCAATTAGGAAGAAAATTAGAAGCTTTAAATACGGAAGAGTACAAAGATTTAATGAAAGACTTAAAACAAGTTTCTAATGTAGCACCAACTATACCGGATGATGAACACAGATATGTGGATTGGACTAATTTATTTTTTGGAACAGGAAGTAATCAAAACTATCAATTATCTGTAAGCAGCGGAACAGATAAAATTCAATATTACATATCTACAGGATACACCAATGAGCAGGGAATTGTAAAAAAAGCGAACTTCAAGCGTTACAATTTTCGCAGTAATATAGACAGCCAGCAAACAAAATGGTTAAAGATAGGATTAAATTTATCATATGCAAATACAAAAGGAACGTGGATTAATGAGAACGGAAGTTCCATGCGATCAGGCTCTATCCTTTCAGTACTTAATACCCCTCCATTTATGCAAAAGTGGAATCAGAATAACCAGAAAGAATATGACGAAGATGCATATGGTTCACGTATCGCAAACCCTTTAGCAGCTAATGCAGCTGATAATGTAACTTCTAACGATTACCTGAAGGGATCACTAGGACTTACTTTTGATTTGTATAAAGGATTAAAACTGAAAAGTACATTCGGTCTCAATTTGAACAATTCACACTGGAATTATTATTTAGACCCTATCTCTACTTCGGACGGGCGCTCGTCAAAAGGAAGAGTGGAAGAAAGTTTCTCCAGAAACCTTGAATGGTTATTTGAAAACATACTCACTTATGATCATTCCTTTAACAAGCACAGTTTATCGTTAATGGGAGGAGCTACACAGCAGCACGCCCAAAGCAATAGTTCATGGATCGCAGGGTTCGATTTATCAGACTCTTATCCAGACATCCATTCTATTTCAGCTGCTAATCAGATAGATAAAGATGGAACCGGTTCTTCAGCTTCAGCATGGAGCTTGGCCTCTTTTCTCGGAAGAGTAGCATACAACTACGATAGCAAATATCTTCTAACAGCTAATTTCCGTGCGGACGGTTCTTCCCGATTTGCTCCGGGGCACCGTTGGGGATATTTTCCTTCGGTATCAGCCGGATGGCGGGTTTCAAGCGAAAAGTTCATGAAGTCCCTAGAAAAAATTGTTACCGACATGAAACTTCGCGTCGGCTGGGGTATGAACGGTAACCAAAATGGCATCGGAAACTATTCGTATTTAGCATCAATGAAATCCAGCAAAGTATCGCCTACTACTACTAATTTATATCCAGGATTAGCTATCAGCCCCTATTCAGCAGCCAATAAAGAACTTACTTGGGAAAAAACAACCCAATGGAATGCCGGATTGGATCTTACTCTTTTCGATTCAAGATTAATCTTTGCTTTTGATCTGTATTATAAAAAAACAACTGACTTGCTCCTAACGGTTAACTTACCGGATAACGTGAACTTACCGGGAGGAATTACTCGAAATGACGGTGAGATGAGTAATAAAGGGTTGGAAGTTTCAGTTTCTTCACAAAACTTTAAAAATAAATTCAAGTGGAATACAGACTTTAACATTTCATTCAATAGAAACAAACTAACCAAACTTGGTCTAAATAAAATTTATTACTATGCCGGAATGTATGAAACTAAAGAAAATGCTGTGATCTTGAAAGAAGGATTGCCGCTTGGCACATTTTTCGGATATATTTCTAAAGGAGTAGATCCAGAGACAGGGAATATCACTTACTCAGATTTAAATCATAACGGAATCCTCGATCCAGGGGATCGTACTACTATCGGTTGTGCACAACCTAATTTTATCTTTGGCCTAACAAATACATTCTCATACAAAGGATGGAGTCTGAACTTATTTGTTGAAGGTAGTCAGGGCAATGATATTTTTAATGCAACCCGCATTGATACCGAAGGAATGATTGACTTCCGCAATCAGGCAAAGACCGTACTTGCACGTTGGAAGCGCCCGGGAATGATCACAGATATCCCACGAGTAGGAAATAGTGAAAACATTCATAACTCCACCCGTTTCATAGAAGACGGATCGTATATCCGCATAAAATCGGTGACTTTGTCTTATGATGTCAATAAGAAATGGTTAAAAAAAGCTCATCTCTCAAAACTACAAGCTTATATAACTGGACAAAATTTGTTGACTATGACCAAATATTCAGGCTATGATCCCGAAGTCAACGCTTACGGAACAAGTGCTGTAGCACAAGGAGTAGATTACGGTACATATCCTCAGTCAAAATCTATCATATTCGGTCTAAATGTAGAATTTTAAGAATAACACTATGATAAAAAAATACGTATATAAAGTAAGCTTTTATATTTTATCAGCTATCATTCTAAGTGGATGCAATGATTTTCTCGATGAAAAGCCTAAATCAGACTTCACTCAAGAAGGAACAGGAAGCGAAGATCTCACTTCAAAGTACCTCAGCATTTCGGATGCTCAAACAGAACTGCAGGGAGCATACAATACTTATAAACTGAATAATTTCCAAATGGAGATTTTCATGCTTAATGATGTCCAGTCAGATAACTGTTACGTCGGAGGAGATGGAACCAATGAAGAAGCAGTAGACTTGCTAACTATGACATCGACCAACTCTCATGCAAGTCTTGTCTGGTCGGAATGGTTAACTATGATTGGAACAGCCACCAACGTTATAGAAAACACCAAACTCATGAAAGCATCAGCCGCTACTGATATAGAAAAAAATGCTGTAATAGCTGAAGCAAAATTTATCCGAGCATGGGCTTGTTTTGATCTGGTTCGTATTTTTGGAGGTATCCCTTTGGTATTGCAACTCATTCCTACTATTACATCTGAAAATTTAGATACTTGGTACCCAGTAATGTATCCTAAGCGCACCTCCGAAGAAAAAGTATATGAGCAAATCTTAGTAGATTTGGACGAAACAAATACTATAAGCTATCTTCCCAGTAAAAATACAGGAGCCTTCCAAGCAACCAAAGGAGCTGCGTACGGTCTGTTAGCGAAGGTTTTAGCGACAAGAGGTGATAAAAATAGTCGAAATTACACAAAAGTGATTGATTATTGCAATAAAGTAATTAACGAAGGATACAAACTGGTAGACAACTTTGATGACCTCTGGAATCCAGACCATAAATTCACTACTGAGAGCATTTTTGAGGTTTACTATTCGGCTGATTCCCCCAACTGGGCATATTGGGTATTCTTAAAAGAAGGAGACGGTTCAGTAACTTGGAGACGATATTGCACGCCTACTCACGACTTAGTAGCTAAATTCGATAAAGAAAAAGATACGAGATATGCATCTAGCATACTTTGGAGAAGTGTACCATACAGTGCTTATTGGCCCGCAGATAAATACCCGTTGTCTTATAAGATACGCGAGAAGAATTCTGACATTATTTTAATGCGATTGGCTGATATTATGTTACTAAAAGCGGAGGCTTTAGTAGAGACAGGAGAAACCGGAAAAGCCATCGATATTGTCAATACAATCCGTCAACGCGCAGGTTTGGGTAACTCATCTTTAAACAAAAATATGGCGCAAAGTGAAGCCCGAATTGCTGTTGAAAACGAACGGCAACTGGAACTCTATATGGAAGGACAGCGATGGTTTGATCTTACCCGGAACGATCGCACTATAGATGTAATGAGAAAGCATAAAGATCAAAAAGGAAATTTGATTTTCAAAAAGATTCAGGGATTTAGAATAAAATGGCCTATTCCACAGGGTGAAATGGATAAGAACACTAATCTCGTACAAAATGAAGGATATTAATTAAAATCTCATTTAAACTATTGAACCTATGAAAATAAATAACAAAATAGTCAAGCTACTTCTCATGGCAAGTATCGCATTAATGTTGCTATCATCTTGCGAAAAAGAACGAGGCAGAGCCATTTATCCATACTCACAGCCCAAAATGTCCAATCTTCGACTTTCAGTAGAAAATCAGGTAAAGGCTACAGACTCTCTTTTTTTCTCAGTCAATATTAGTGATGAAGAGACTCCATTATCCACATTGGACGTTTCTTTTGCAACTGCCGGCAAAGTAATATATTCAGAATCGATCCGAACAAAAGGATATGAAAGCAATATCAAGCAACATGGCATATATATTCCTTTTACCTCCGGACTAGAGAATGACAAAGAAGCAACTCTTACCCTCACTGCCATAAATGTAGAAGGAAGTAAACAGATAATAACTAAAACTTTGACTATCCAAAGACCCCGTATTTCCAGTACAATCTATCTTCACTATAATGATCTTATTATTCCTATGAAACAACAAGAAGATAACCCCTATCTATATGTGACTGACGAAGGAAATTATCCAATGCAACTAACTGGAAGAATTTCAACAAACGAAGCTTTGGATAATTCCGATTTAATTTGGGGAAATTCTGATAGTACTAATGAGGCAACACTCATATCAAAAACAGACCCGGGCTTTTCATTCGACTTTCAAGATTGGCAAATCAAACAGATTACATTTAATATATTCACATTTAAGCTTGGCGCAATTGGCTATCAAAAGAATATAACGATAAATGGAACTAAACTTGAGGCAAGTGGAGGCTACTTTCGAGCCTCCATTAACTTCAAAAAAGGACAAAGCGTTGAAGTAACTGGATTGGATGATTTGATAAATACATACAACAGAGATTTCTTTGATTATGATCCGAAAAAAAAGACACTAACCTTTTTACGTGAAACTGGAAACTGGGAAGTATATTATTCCGCAACATATAACTATATGTGGGTCGAACATCTAAATGATGTTGCTCCTAATGCTTTCTGGATTATCGGTCATGGATTTACTTGTGCCCCAGTTTGGAACACAGACTATGACCATGATGGTTGGAGTATCGACAATATCTCGAGAATGGCATATGCCGTAAAAGTCGGTGATCATAAATATCAAGCCAGTATGTACATAAGTAACACTCATGAGTGGGGATCGTTTGAATTCGAGATTTACAGTGATCTTGGATGGAATAAAAATAGCGGTATGCTACTTCAGGAAGGCTCAATCAGTGGTGACTCGGAAGGCTTTGCAATCTCAGGCTCTAACGGATTGACCAACACAGAGAGTTTCATTCCTGGTTATTACTGTCTAACCTTTGATACTTCGGCTGGAGTAGGAAAAGAGACTGTAACCATAAAAAGAATAAGTAACTGAATATTAGACTTGGTCACAATTTAATCACCAAATCATATTAAAACTGTTGCATGAGAAAATTAATATATTTCGGCTACTTGCTTATCTGGTTTTTATCAGCTTGTTCTACTCCAAAAAGAGAATCCCCCATCTCATTGACGTGGACAGATAAAGGCTACAATACAGAAACAAAATTCTATGATAATGAGTTCGTTTTAAAAAATGTTTCTCAGAAGAGAATAGATAATAGGTGGATGATTTACTATTCACAACTACCGAGAGAGATCAAGCAAGTGCATTCGAAAGACGTACAGATAGAAGTTCTTAACGGGAACTTCTATCGGATACGTCCGACAAAACATTACAAAAGTCTCGAATTTGGCGATTCTCTTTTGGTTCGATTTTCGGTATCAGCGAAAACTCCAAATATATCACAAACGCCGGAAGGCTTCTATTGGGTATCAACACACTTGACAAAAGAATCACAACCGATCCCTTTGAGTTATCGTAACTCCTCCCCCCCAGATTCCATATTAGCAGCATTATCGACCCCCCAACGTATTTACAACAAAAATACTCAACTAAAGACAGATATTGCTCAATCTGAAACAGACATATTACCGACCGTTAAGAATAGAATATTTGGAAATGGGAAAATTACCATACCTCATCAAGTATCATTGGAATACAGTAGTGAACTTAGCAATGAAGCCAACGTGCTACGGGAACTGTTAGAAGAGCGGTATAAGATAAAAGCAGTCGAGATCGCTACTTTAAAAGTCAGACTAAAGTTAATAAAAGAAGAAATAACAGCCAAAAATAAAGAAAAATACAAGCTGGATATATCTCCGGGACAAATACTTATTGAGGCTGCTACTTCTCACGGCATTTTCAACGGTATACAAACATTATTAGCCGCATTAAAAGGTGAAAGTTCGCGAAAGGTATTAGCCAATCAAATCATCATAGACTATCCAGATCTCTCTTATCGTGGATTATTGCTAGATGTAGCACGTAATTTCACAAAGATTCAAAACGTTAAAAAGCTAATCGATGCTATGGCTTCTTATAAACTTAATGTACTGCATCTTCATCTTACAGATGATGAAGGATGGAGGCTTGAGATACCAGGGCTTGAAGAATTAACAGAAGTAGGAGCATATAGGGGGCACACCTATGACGAATCAACACATCTATATCCTTGTTATGATGGAGGATATGATCGAAAAGCCGATACACCGGGAAACGGTTTTTATAATCGTAATGAATTTGTAGATCTTTTAAAATATGCATCCCGAAGACATATACGTATCATACCTGAAATAGATTGTCCTGGACACGCACGTGCAGCCATTGTATCTATGAGAGCCCGTTTCAATAAGTATAAAGAAAACAATGCGTCAAAAGCAACGGAATATCTTTTAAATGATCTGCAAGATACATCCCAATATAAGTCAGCCCAATCATATACAGACAATGTAATGAATGTGGCATTACCTTCTACCTACCGGTTTATAGAAAAAGTCATAACGGAAGTTAAATCTATGTATAAAGACGCCGGAATAGACTTAACTGCCATCCACATTGGTGGAGATGAAGTTCCTACAGGAGCATGGATGGGTTCTACCTGTTCTAAAGAGCTTATGAAAGAGGAAGGATTTAAAACAACTCATGATATATCTCAGAATTTCTTTATCAAATTGTCCGAATCGATGGAGCATAAATGCTTAAAATTTGGAGGATGGCAGGAAGTAGCCCTTCATAATACTATAAAAACAGACGAAAAGCTACTCCGTTCTGCAGAGGCTATTTACTGCTGGAATACAGTTCCTGAATGGGGCGATGATGAAATACCCTATCACCTTGCCAATAAAGGATATCCTGTTATATTGTGTAATGTCAACAATCTCTATATGGATCTGGCGTATTGTCCCAATTATTATGAAAGAGGACATTCATGGGCAGGATATGTAGACGAAGCTAAATCCTTCTCGATATTGCCTTTCTCGAACTATAAATCTACTCGAACAGACCTTTCTGACAATCCGATAAATTTAGATGAGGCCGGAAATAGAAAAGAGCAATTAATTTCGGAAAATAAAAAAAATATTATAGGAATACAAGCACAACTATTTACCGAAACACTCCGTAGTTTTGATTGGGTTTGTTATTATCTATTTCCTAAAGTACTGGGATTGGTTGAGAGAGGTTGGAATGCCCATCCTTCGTGGGAAATGATGAAAGGGAAAAAGGAGTCTGAAATGTTCAATGAAGATTTATCTCGCTTTTACGCTATCATTTACAGTAAAGAACTTCCATATCTGTCGCAATCGGAAATTAACTTTAGATTGCCTTCCCCGGGTATTTTAGTCGTAAACGGTTTTTTATATGTTAATTCTTCCATAAAAAAAGCTTGTATACGATACACTTTGGATGGTTCAGAACCCAATTCCCATTCTCCTATTTGGGATACTCCTGTCCCATGCAAAGAAAAAACAATTAAAGCTCGAGCTTTTTATTTAGGGAAAGAGAGCGTAACAAGTGTATTATTAGCCGATTAAACACATAAAAATCATGAATGGGACGTTGAATAATAATTTCATAAGGAAAAGACTAGCTATCCTGTTTATAGGAATGCAAATATGCACCGGTTATTCATGCAGCAAAAACGGAAGCATAGAAAATCAAAGTACCCCTTTGAGCAAAGTTTCACTTATACCTCTGCCACAATCCCTCCAATATGGAAGCAGCAACCTTTCACTGACTAAAGAAACAACAATCAGCCGGGATATCGAAGGCATTCCTCATGAACTATTAAAAATTACGCTTATGCAAGTACTGGGATCAAGTAGCATAAGTAATGCAGCAAATGAAGAAGCATTCATCCGTATTTCCAAAGATAATACGCTAGGAGATGAGGGTTACCGTATCAACATTGACGAAAGCATCAATCTCAGTTATAAGACGACCGAAGGATTATTGTGGGGAATACAGACGTTAAGGCAAATTCTATTGCAACATAGTACAACGCAAAATTCACTGATAAACATACCCAAACTAATAATCTCCGATACTCCCAAAAAAACGTGGAGGGGATTTCATATTGACCTTGCGCGTCACATGTTCAATCTCAGCTATCTCAAGAAAATAGCAGACGTCCTTTCCTTTTATAAGATCAATAAGCTGCAATTGCATCTTACCGACGATCAAGGCTGGAGAATAGAAGTAAAGAAATACCCAATGCTAACAATGCAAGGAGGTTGGCGGGAATTTGATGAATATGACAAACGATGCATTGAGCTTTCAAATTCAGATATCGACTTCACCATTGATTCCCGTTTTATAAGAAACAATAGTGAATACGGAGGTTATTACACTCAGGAAGAAATGAAAGATTTTATAACTTACGCTACAAAACGGGGAATAGATGTTATCCCCGAAATTGATATGCCGGGACATTTCTCCGCTGCCATCAAGGTATTTCCCGAACTATCCTGTACCGGACAAGCCGGATGGGGAAAAGAATTCTCCTATCCCATTTGTGCAGGAAGAATGGAAAGCTATGCTTTTATAAAGAATATTTTAGATGAGATTAGCGCACTTTTTCCAAGTGAATACATCCATATAGGAGCAGATGAAGTGGAAATGGATAACTGGAAGAAATGTGAACGTTGCCAAGGACTTATCCAAGAAAAGAACCTAAAAGATGTAAATGGACTAAAAAACTATTTTGTAGAACAAATAGCAACCTATGCCAAAAGTAAAGGAAAAACAGTTATGGCATGGGATGACGCTTATATAGGAAACAATCCTCAAGACTTGCTTTATACTTACTGGCGAGACTGGCTACCCGATGAACCTGGAGAAATTACTCAGAAAGGTTATCCGTTAATATTTATGGAATGGGGGCATTTCTATCTAAGTGCCACACCCTCTGATGACCTACTAAAATCCCTCTATCAATTTAATCTGGAACCAAAATTCCAAGGTATTTTAAAAAACAAGTTTCTTGGGTATCAGGCCTGTGTCTGGACAGAAATGATACCAAACGAACGGAAATTCGGGCAACATACATTCCCTTCTCTGCAAGCATTTGCGGAATTGGCATGGGGTAGCGATCGCAATTGGAGTAATTTTACCGAACGCCTGCCATGGCACTTACAATGGCTCACACAAAACGGAATTCATTCACGGACTCCCGGGTTTATTAAATAACACATTTATTATGAAATCAGAACGACTGCTATCATTGGATATTTTACGAGGAATTACTGTAGCTGGTATGATCCTAGTTAACAACCCTGGAAATTGGGGAGAAATATACACACCACTCAGACATGCCGAATGGGATGGACTAACTCCAACAGATTTAGTGTTCCCCTTTTTTATGTTTGTAATGGGTGTGTCAATGAGCTTTTCTTTATCTAAATATAATTCTACTTTTACGAAAGCATTCGGAAAGAAATTAGTGAGACGTACTCTTATCCTTTTTTTGCTTGGAATATTTTTATCTTGGTTCTCTTTAGTAATAAACAATTTAGTAAATAATAATCCAGATATCACACTAGCAAATCTTTTCTTCCCACTAGAAAATATCAGAATATTAGGAGTACTTCAACGATTGGCTTTGACTTATTTCGCCGGTTCGCTATTGATAGTCTTAATACCAAAACGCAATTGTCTTATTGCAATATCAATCGGTATTCTAGCCCTCTATTACATAATTTTAAAAGTAGGAAACGGCTTTGAATTATCAGAACATAACATCATTGCAATAATCGACAAAAAACTATGGGGAGACAACCACATGTATAAGGAGTGGCTGCCTAATGGCGGACATATTTATTTTGATCCAGAGGGACTATTAAGTACATTACCAGGCATTACACATGTTATTATAGGTTTCTTTTGCGGAGAAATTATTCGACAAAAAAAAGCACTGGGTAAACGATTGATTTCGTTGACAGTCACAGGCATTCTACTACTATTCTCGGGCTACCTTCTAAGCTACGGATGCCCTATTATTAAAAAAATATGGAGTCCCAGCTATGTATTAGTCACATGCGGACTAGCTTATCTATTTCTCGTATTATTAATTTGGATAGTAGATATCAATAAAGTAAGCAAGTGGAGTCTTCCGTTCCAAGCATTTGGGACAAATCCACTTTTCATCTATATAATAGCGAGTCTCCTTGCCTGTATATTTGAAACGCCGATTTTGGGTGTAGCCATCACTGCAAGCATTTATACTGCATTATATCATTTAATTGGAATACCCAAGATAGCATCACTTATCTACGCTCTGCTTTACATTTCTATGAATGGAGGAATAGCATATATTTTATATAAAAAGCACATTTTCATCAAAATATAGTATATCTTTAAAACTTTTTTCTAGTAGCACTATTCAACACAAAAAAAGCCTTATATTAATTCAGAAATACAATGAAACGAACTCTTTTAAAGTTTATTTTACCGGTATTACTCATCTTACCGATCATGGGGTTGAATGCAGCCCACAGTATGCACCCTCTCCCTCAAATTGCTTACGTAAAAAAGAAAGTATCCGAACAGCAAGAACCTTATTACACTGCCTACAAGCAGCTATTGCATTATGCTGATTCCATAGTAAACCTAAGCCATCATGCCGTAGCAGATTTCTCCATACCCGAACTTTCCGACCAGCCTGAGGTACATCAAAAGAATTCACAAACTTTGCAACAAGATGCCTTCGGTGCCTATTGTTGTGCGCTAGCCTATCAATTATCAGGAAAGAGTGAGTACGGTGAAAAAGCTTGTTACTTCTTAAACGCGTGGGCTACAACGAACAAAGGATATTCCGGTCATGACGGTGCATTGGTAATGACTTATTCTGGATCGGGTCTGCTATTGGCTGCAGAACTATTGTCAGATGCTCCGATATGGGATATGAAACAAAAAGACACATTTTCCAGATGGACATCGGATATTTATCAGAAAGCCGCCAATGGAATAAGAACTCGTAAAGATTACTGGGGAGATTGGGGACGATTCGGTTCACTCCTTGCAGCATCATTTTTTAATGAGAAAGAGCAAATCAGACAAAATGTCAATCTCATAAAATCCGATCTATTCACTAAGATAATCCGCACGGACAATCAACCTGATGAAACCCTTAAAGGAATCGGCGATATATGGGATAGCTATTTCTCGTTGGCTCCTCTTACTGCTTCGTGCTGGATGATTTATCACTTGACCGGTGAAAACTTATTTGTATGGGAACACGATGGAGCATCCATAAAGGAAAGCCTCGATTATCTTCTCTATTCTTTCCAATCGTATGCAAGTGAAGATAAGGATGCAACAGAGTCCCATCAAGCTTGGCCGGGTAATCTTATAGAAGCTATGAACGGGGTATACAATGACACCCCATTCATACACTTTACCGAAAAAGACCGTCCTCATATTTTCCCAACTCATCATTTCGCATGGGTATTCCCCACTCTAATGCCCATTTCAATGAGTGGATATGATTTATCCGACAATAATACATGGGCTAATTACAATAAGTATGAGTTGGAAAACAAGACTGTAAAACAACCTATTGCCGTATTCATGGGGAATTCCATTACGGAAGGCTGGTTCCGCAATCATCCCGATTTCTTCAAATCCAACAATTACATAGGCAGAGGCATATCGGGACAAGTTACCGCACAGATGTTGGCACGTTTTCGTAGAGATGTTCTGGATTTAAAGCCCAAAGTAGTAAGCATACTTGCCGGGACGAATGACATCGCTCAAAATTGCCAATATATGTCTGTAGAGAATATAGCCGGAAACATCTTTTCGATGTCTGAACTAGCCCAAGCTAACGGAATCAAGGTAATCATTTGTTCAACCTTACCTGCATCCCACTATTCATGGCGGCCGGCAATCAAAGATCCTGCCAAACAAATTATCCGACTGAATAAGCTATTAAAGAAATATGCTGATAAGCATCACATTACCTATGTTGATTTTCACTCCGTAATGAAAAACAAAGAAAACGGATTACCTGAGAAATATTCTAAAGACGGAGTCCACCCTACCCCGGATGGTTATACATTGATGGAGCCTATTATAAAAGAAGCAATAAGCATTCTGTTAATAGAACGATCTAAAAAATAATAGTCCCAGAAGTCAATTTCGTTATTGATATTTACCTCTATACTCCTTCGCTTGAAATGTTTTCATCACTAGCATTTCAAGCGAAGGTTCTTTATTATATCAAAAGAGTTTTGAACAATGCGATAAAAAGACAGCTTGCAGTCGCTCAAATAAAACAAATGATATATATTTGCGAAAATACAAATCAAATAGATAGCATAGCAGTTCCTATCCTAACCATAAGAACTGTTGTATACCGAAACGGATAGAGATGTATGCGAATTAGAGTTGCATATTTTGCAGAATACAATTCATACAAATAAGCATAGAAAAATGAAGAAAACAGGAATCATCATCAATGAAATTGAAATTTACAAGTCACCCATTAAGCTCAAAGAACCATTTGTCATTTCATTAGGTCCATTCACCCACGCCCAAAACGTAGTTATTGTAATTCACACCAATGAAGGCATCACAGGCTCCGGTGAGTGTAGCCCATTCATGTCCATCAATGGCGAAAGTATGGACACTTGTTTTATTGTAGGTCAATATTTGGCAAAAGCATTGAAAGGGAAAAATGCACTTGATATTGAAGGATGCACCGAAGCAATGGAAAAGACTATATTCGGAAATACCAGTATAAAAAGTGCTTTTGACATGGCATTATATGACATTGTAGCACAACATGCCGGAGTCCCTCTTTACCGTTATTTAGGAGGAAGGAAAGGCAAAAAGTTACAAATAGACTATACCGTAAGTATTGGTGATCCACAGAAGATGGCAAGAGATGCACTGTCCATCGTGCAAAAGGGCTTCCAAATTATTAAAGTGAAATTGGGAGAATCAAGAGAAGCTGACGTTGAGCGTATCCGTCTCATCCGTGAAGCCATCGGCATGGATATTCCTCTTCGCATTGATGCGAATCAAGGTTGGAGTGCAGACAGTGCTATAGAGATCTTACACGCAGTGCAACCCTACAATATACAGCTCTGTGAAGAACCTATAGCCAAATGGGCATTCATGGAATTAGCTCATATACGCAAGGGAAGTCCAATTCCTATTATGGCAGACGAATCATGCTGCAATCACCATGATGCCACCAGATTATTGCAATTGGAAGCATGTGACATGTTTAATATAAAACTTGGCAAATCAGGAGGCATCTACGATGCGCTCAAAATAATCAATATCGCAGAGGAAAACAACATCGTTACCCAAATCGGTGGTTTTCTCGAATCACGCCTAGCCTTTACTGCATCCGCCCATTTGGCGTTAGCCAGTGAGATGATACAATACTATGATTTCGATACTCCGTTAATGTTTGTCGAAGATCCCGTCGTTGGAGGCATAACATACGGTCCCCATGGTGAAATTACCGTACCCGAAGCACCTGGTCTTGGTGCCAAGATGGACGACGAATATCTTCGCTCCCTCGAAAGTGTAACGGTATAATAAAGACGTTTCAGTAGTTAGATTTTGTCAAGAGCAGTTTTACAAAAGATTAACAGATGAAAGAACGTTTTCAATCTTCTTGCTAGAAACTCTCTTCCAAGTACCTTGAATTATGGTAAAAGATGGTCAGTTTAGCCCAAATAGACGGTTAGTTATCTACGTAAACAAGGTTCGTTTTGCTTCAAAAGATGGTATGTTTTACCCAATACCATTAAATATTATTTCATTTACAATAGTTGATATAAAAAAAGGGAAGAAATGAATAGTTCTTCCCTTTAAATGCTTTTATCCCAAACAGAAATCAGGATTATAAGAACAAAGATAATAGATTTGGAAGCGATTTCAAAGCTTTCCGTCAATTATATTTAGAAGATATTGCTGAAAGTTCTTAGTAAAAAGTATAAATTACATCTTAAAGAGATCATTACAATTCTCTAGTACTATTTCTTCTCTAATATGCTACCGAACTTATTTTTTTGCTTTCTGAAGAAATGATTCAGACAATTTATGTCATTAAATCCGAAATCATATCCGACTTCTACCAGTTGCTATCACTATATTGAATTGAAGGCGTTCTTGTATTCATTTCATTTTGTAATGAAGTAGCATAAGATTCCACGCTTTGTCCTGTTTCGGATTTGGTAACAAACTCTTATACAGTTGACGGAAAAACATTGAAAACGGTGATCGACGGTAAAACAACCGATTACTGATTGTTAGTGTTTATGGCGAATCTACATAAAAAGATGTGATTTATAAGCGGATTCAACAAATAAACTTACTTTCATGTAGAAGAAATTTAGTAAATTATATGTAATATCGTTTATTCCCTTAATTAAATTTCCATTAGTATCGTAGCCGCACTCCCGCTTAATCCACGAAGTTCAGGGTAGCGCTACCCGAGACATTGGCTAGGCAAACAGTTCTGACACTGCGCGAATTATTCTAGTAAAATCTCTGCTGCTTGCTACTAGAGATATTCTCTTTTATTATCCAAGTCATATTTACTAGAAAGTACAAGCCCTAATATAGAAATTATAAAAGAATCTATATCAGGGCAAGAATAAACCTATTTTTTAAATTATTGAGGGTTATATTTCTCCGGAATAAGATATAAGATAGCTGTCATATACAACATATCTTTATACTTTATTTTCTCTTTTTCGGGTAGTTGATCATAGGGTTGATACATATACCAATACACTATTTTTGCGGAACATAAATCCCATATATATTTGTCATAAGGTGAATCGATCGGAATTACTCTTGATAGTAATTTTCTATTTTTTGAATTTATAGAGTGAATATCCAGATCAATTAGACGTACAGATTTTGCGAGAGTTGTGGATCTTTTATCTGACAGCGGATATTTGAGATCTATTTCTACACGAAATCGGACTTTTAATGTGTCTTGAATGTAAGGATCATGTATATAAACGGATTCATTTTTTTTAATAAAATTAGGAATACAAGAATCAACATAATAAGGAGCAAAAGTTGACCTTATTTCAAATAAACTATCCACCTTTTCAGCTGTTTTTTTAAAAATATCAAAACCATATTTTCGAATTAATAGATGTGATATTTCTTTATTATAGCAATTATAGTATTCATCTGAAAATAAATCAGAAAAAAATCGCCACTTCACACCATAATCACGTTGCAATACATTACAATATACGCATGCCCCAACGAGTTCTTTCGAATAATAAATATAATTTTGCTTATTAAAATCATCATTTGCATTTTTCATTCCGAACTCGCAATCAGATAATAATCCTTGCTTTCTTACTAATTTCAAATATTCCTCATATATGGAATCAGGCCCTACTTCATTTATATATATTGTATCGGGCCCTATTCCTCTGTTTTGAGCAAAGCTACTGTGCGCAGTGGCTAAAAGTAGAATGATAATGATTCTTTTCATTTCCTTAATTTTGGATTATATTTTTTTAATAGAGGTACTTGGGTATTATTTCTCATAAGAGGGATTTTTGTATAACCTCCTGAAGCATTACTATTTGATCCAGTTTTAAATGTTTTAATGGTATTAACAAAAAGTTCTTTGGAATAGCCATCTTTAACGAGACTTTTAAACGATTGTTCATATAAATTTCCAGATGCTGAACCATTTCCTAGTCCATTAGAAGAAAGAGCTCCAATATAATCAGGATTGTTACTTAGCCAATTATTAGCAATAACCGAACTGTAAACCATCGCTTCTACTTCATTGAAAACGGAAGCACCTCCTTGCCCTTTTTCATATTGGAAGCCATGAAATAATTCATGAGAAACACCTTCTACTTTGACATAATCACTATAGCTTGAGTTCATAAGCATACCTGCATAGATATCACCACCGCCCCCAGCAGTTTCATTAAACTGTAAAGCATCAAGCGTATTTCCATTATTATCCGTAGGAGTCTTATTTATCATGTTAAAACTGTTATTTGAACCGATTAGAACATCCATAATATCTGCTCCACCATTGCTATACATTGAATTTAAATAATTAACAGATGCTGAGACAAAAGTATTATCACCTTCGTATTTCATATTTGCATTATAAAGCATTTGTTGTCGCTTTCCATCTTCATCGTCATAATAAATCCAAATTTCTTTTCCGTTAGGATCAAAGAACCTTACCGGATTCCCAGCACAATAAGCATAGGGACTTATCGAGTAATACTTTTCCGCCATCGGATCCATGGTATTGAATCTTCCCAATGCGGGATCCATATACCTTGCCGAGTAATCATACATATTGAGTCCCCTGTCCGTATCCAACTCCTTACCGTTATACTTGTAAGGCTGTGAAGAGTCTTGCATTCCTTCTGCAA
>VOIU01000039.1 GCA_007896885.1 Bacteroidaceae bacterium HV4-6-C5C | reverse complement strand
ATATACCCTCCCTCAACGAGAATTCGCTTCAATACACCATTTTCATAGATCACATTTCCGCAGTAATCCGTTGTCTTGCTGCCGATCATTGTTTTCAGCTTCCTTCCGTCAGCCGCATAGGTATAGCTATTCGTAGCTGAACCCAGAGGATTGCTGATGGTAAGCGTCTGTGGCAAATTTAGTAAATTATATGTAATACTGTTTATTCCCTTATTTAAATCTTGTATTAAATTTCCATTGGCATCGTAACTGTACTCTTTAACGGCATTGGAGTTGTTCTTAAAGTCCATGCTTGCAGACAGACTGACACTTGATCCGGTATCTTCCGCTTTGACCAGTTGGTTGCCTGCATAGGTCATTGTCAGTACGTCAATGTCTCCGTATGTGGCTGTCCCCGTATTACCCTTGCGTGCTAGCGAAGTCATGTTCCCCTGCTTGTCATAGGCATAAGCCGTATTGAAATGGTCATTCGCGCTTCCGTTCTCCAGATAATTTGCAGCGGTCAGCCTGGAAAGGTTGTCATAAGAGAACTTATATCCCCGTGTCGGGATCTCATTTGACATCTTCCAGCTCATGGCGGAGATATTTCCGTTATACCGGGCTGTGCTTCCTGCGTAGGTATCATTGTAATACAACGTCTGGTTGAACAGCGGGGAAGAGGATGATTTCAACCACGAGCGCACATTATAATTGTACGTGGTTGCAAGGTTAACCTGTCCGTTACGGGCACTGGTCTTTAACCTGCCCAGTTCATCATAGGTGTTTGAAGCCAATGTTACCGCTGCTGCTCCATTCAGACTGTACTGTGTGGTTTTCAGCCTTAACGCATCATCATAAGCGTACGTGTACAGTTCTGTCTGTGTACTCTTACCTGTGGCTGCGTGGATGTGCTTCTTTTGCAAGGGTTGTCCGGTAAAGTTATAGGCGATGTATGCCTTCTCCGTTCCTCCGCTCAGGGGATTGTTCCCTTTGGCCTGTATCACCCGTCCCTTGTAATCGTAATACATCACCGAATAGAGGTAAGTGGAAGACACCGTACCATTGGGAAGCAGTTGCGCCGTCAGTGTGCCGGTAAGGAAAGTCTTGGCACTGACGGTATAGCGGGTATCAAAGCCTGTCAGGGCATCATAGGCTGTAATGCCGGAGTCAATTCCGTTGGAGCCGATAAAGGCATAGTCGTCGTAATAGTTCACGCTCAGAACCGTAGGGCTGGTAAGTGTGATTCCAAACGATAAAGCATATCCCTTATAAATATCTGTGGTATTGCTTCGGGTAGCCTTCACCACAATACCGTTTAGCGGAGAAGTGAGGGCAAGTGCATCATAGCTACCCGTACAGGTTCCCGTAATGCAAGCACGTCCGAAGATATCGGGAATGGTGAATGACCATATACCCGCTGCACGTTGCCTGCCGTCCTGTGAGAAGATCAGGCGGGTAGAAGAAAATACCCTAATAACAATTATATTCAATTACTATCAGGGTAAACAAACCATTATCCGCTAATTGGATTTAGAATCCACAGAGTTTTTTACTTTCTTCTTCTAATTTTTTACTCATAATGGTATCTTTGGGTACATATTCTCCCTCCCTATACATTGACCTTAGTGCTATCATTGCAGAACAATTTTTTAGTTCCGCTGCCTTTTTCAAATACTCTATTGCTAGCTCTTTCGTTTTTTCATCCATTTTTCTTCCATAAGATTCCGAAACAATCTTTAAACAACTATATACATCAAAATAAGCTGGGGGATAATTATATCTATGTGCCATAAAAATAGCATAAACCAGATTCTCTTCTTCATGTCCTTTATCCATAAAGGCGACCACCAAATCATCGAAAGCTGCTGTATCCCCTTTAAGAACTAACTGCTTCAATTCCTCAATAGGACGGCTGTTATTCATTGTTATTACTTCCACTGGTTTCTGTTTGCAGGAGAATAAACTTATTGTTATTATAACTCCTATAAAAGACATTAATAACTGCTTCATAACTATTGATTGTTTAATTTAAAATAAATTCGAAATAAAATCTAAGATTTCATTCCAGGTTGATCTGGTCATATCTCTATCCGGAAGTTTGTTGCCCGGATAGCTGTCTGTCTTTTTACCGTTGGAATATTCACTCCATGTACCCTCCTTATCCTTAACCGTCTTGTCCACTCCTCCTATTTTCACTGTCTTAGTGGAATAAGTACCGATTTCTTTTTTGGTATTGTCGTCAACAACAACCTTTTCCGTCGGAGCTATTACTATGGCATTGTCTAACGCTTTGGATATTTTGCCTGCAATAGGAAGCATACTGTTGGAAGTCTCCTTACCCGTTTCACACGAATGGAGCACTATTACTACCTTTGTGTCTCCACTTCTTCCTCTCCAGGTATCACTGTTTTCATTTAAAAAAGATTTAAAATCATTACCTGTTTGCATTCTTATATCTGTTCCTTTACTTTCATCATACGCAATAATTTCCCTAGGATTTCCATGCGCCCATACATGTATGGCACCATCATCTTTATAATTATTGGCAGCTTTTATTAATGAAGCATCCTTAGGATCATTCGGATTTAACACAATCACCTTTTCTTTTCCATTCGGATCAATAAACTTTAGCGGGTTATTGCCAACATAGATATAAGGGCTTAACCACGGACATTTCTCCGCCTTAGAATCCACTGTGCTGAATCTCCCCAGTGCGGGATCCATATACCTTGCCGAGTAATCATAAAGATTGAGCCCCCTGTCCGTATCCAGCTCCTTCCCGTTATACTTGTAAGGCTGTGAAGAGCTAAGCGCACCTTCGGGGAAGGACATCCCAAACGGATAATAGTGGTTTGTCTGTAATACCGTTCCGCTTGCATTGGCTACCACCCGATTATTCCCCAGATGATCCGTCAGGTAGAAGTAGTATGTACCGCCTTCAATGTACTCTCCCTCAACAAGGATTCGCTTCAATACACCGTTTTCATAGATCACACTTCCGCAGTAATCCGTTGTCTTGCTGCCGATCATTGTTTTCAGCTTCCTTCCGTCAGCCGCATAGGTATAGCTATTCGTAGCCGAACCCAGAGGATTGCTGATGGTAAGCGTCTGTGGCAAATTTAGTAAATTATATGTAATACCGTTTATTCCCTTATTTAAATCTTGTATTAAATTTCCATTGGCATCGTAACTGTACTCTTTAACGGCATTGGAGTTGTTCTTAAAGTCCATGCTTGCAGACAGACTGACACTTGATCCGGTATCTTCCGCTTTGACCAGTTGGTTGCCTGCATAGGTCATTGTCAGTACGTCAATGTCTCCGTATGTGGCTGTTCCCGTATTACCCTTGCGTGCTAGGGAAGTCATGTTCCCTTGCTTGTCATAAGCATAAGCCGTATTGAAATGGTCATTCGCGCTTCCGTTCTCCAGATAATTTGCAGCGGTCAGTCTGGAAAGGTTGTCATAAGAGAACTTATATCCCCGTGTCGGGATCTCATTTGACATCTTCCAGCTCATAGCGGAGATATTGCCGTTATACCGGGCTGTGCTTCCTGCGTAGGTATCATTGTAATACAGGGTCTGGTTGAACAGCGGGGAAGAGGAAGATATCAGCCACGAACGCACATTATAATTGTACGTGGTTGCAAGGTTAGCCTGTCCGTTACGGGTACTGGTCTTTAACCTGCCCAGTTCATCATATGTGTTTGAAGCCAATGTTACCGCTGCTCCCTTGTTAAGACTGTACTGTGTGGTTTTCAGCCTTAACGCATCATCATAAGTATAAGTGTACAGTTCTGTCTGGGTATCTTTGCCTGTGGCTGCGTGGATGTGCTTCTTTTGCAAGGGTTGTCCGCTAAAGTTATAGGCGATGTATGCCTTCTCCGTTCCTCCGCTCAGGGGATTGTTCCCTTTGGTCTGTATCACCCGTCCCTTGTAATCGTAATACATCACCGAATAAAGGTAAGTGGAAGACACCGTACCATTGGGAAGCAGTTGCGCCGTAAGTGTGCCGGTAAGAAAAGTTTTGGCACTGACGGTATAGCGGGTATCAAAGCCTGTCAGGGCATCATAGGCGGCAATGCCGGAGTCAATTCCGTTGGAACCGATAAAGGCATAGTCGTCGTAATAGTTCACGGAGAATACCGTAGGGCTGGTAAGTGTGATTCCAAACGATGAAGCATATCCCTTGTAAGTATCTGTGGTATTGCTTCGGGTAGCCTTCACCACAATACCGTTTAGCGGAGAAGTGAGGGCTAGTGCATCATAGCTCCCCGTACAGGTTCCCGTAATGCAAGCACGTCCGAAGATATCGGGAATGGTGAATGACCATATACCTGCTGCACGTTGCCTGCCGTCCTGAGAGAAGATCAGCCGGTGTAGAAGAAAAAACCCTGATAACAATTATATTCAACTGCTATCAGGGTATAACAAACCACTATTTGTTAAATTGGAATTAGAATCCACAGAGTTTCTTGCTTTCTTCTGCCAACTTCTTACTCATAACAGTATCCTTGGGCACATATTCCCCTTTTTCGTACAGTACACTCAGTTCCCCAAGTGCAGAACAATCCTTTAGCTCTGCTGCTTTCTTCAAGTATTTTATTGCCATCTCTTTCGTTTTTTCATCCATTTTTCTTCCATAAGATTCCGAAACTAACTTTAAACAACTATAAACATCAAAATAAGCCGGAGGGTAATTATACCGATGTGCCATAAAAATAGCATAAACCAATTTTTCTTCGTGATGTCCACTTTCTATATCAGCATATCCTAATTCTTCGTAAGCAGCTGTATCCCCTTTGAAAACCAACGTCCTCAATTCCTCAATGGGTCTGGTGTTGTTCATTGATGTGACTTCAACCGGTTTCTGTTTGCAGGAGAATAAACTTATTGTTATTATAACTCCTACAAATGACATTAGTAACTGCTTCATAACTATTGATTGTTTAATTTAAAATAAATTCGAAATAAAATCTAAGATTTCATTCCATGTTGATCTGGTCATATCTCTATCCGGAAGTTTGTTGCCCGGATAGCTGTCTGTCTTTTTACCGTTGGAATATTCACTCCATGTACCCTCCTTATCCTTAACCGTCTTGTCCACTCCACCTATTTTCACTGTCTTAGTGGAATAAGTGCCGATTTCTTTTTTGGTATTGTCGTCAACTACAACCTTTTCCGTCGGGGCTATAACTATGGCATTACCTAATGCTTTGGATATTTTAGCTGCAATAGGAAGCATGTTATTGGAAGTCTCTTTACCCGTATCGCACGAATGGAGAATAATGATTGCAGGCGCACTTCTGTCCCTGTTTCTCCATTCCTCACTATTCTCATTCATAAAAGCGTTAAATCTTTCTCCTGTTTCAATACGTATTTCTTTTCCCTTATTATCGTCATACGTACGAATTGTATTAGGTGCCCCATGCGCCCATACATGAAATACTCCATCATCCTCTTTGTCGTTATTTGCCCCTGCAATCAACAAAGAGGATGATGGGATCTTTAGAATTCAGTGCAATTACTTTCTCTTTTCCATTCGGATCAATAAACTTTAGCGGGTTATTGCCAACATAGATATAAGGGCTTAACCACGGACATTTCTCCGCCTTTGGATCCATGTGGTATTGAATCTTCCCAGTGCCGGATCCATATACCTTGCCGAGTAATCATAAAGATTGAGCCCCCTGTCCGTATCCAGCTCCTTGCCGAAAATCATACAGATTCAGTCCCCTGTCTGTATCCAGCTCCTTACCGTTGTATTTATAAGGCGGCGAAGAGTCTTGCATCCCTTCTGCAAAGGACATCCCAAACGGGTAATAGTGATTCGTCTGTACTATACCTCTGCTTGCATTCACCACCGCCCAGTTATTACCCAGGTGATCCGTCAGGTAGAAGTAGTATGTCCACCTTCAATGTACTCTCCATCAACGAGGATCCTTTTCAACGTACCGTTTTCATAGATCACACTTCCGCAGTAATCCTTTGTCTTGCTGCCGATCATTGTTTTCAGCTTCCTCCCGTCAGCCGCATAGGTATAGCTATTCGTAGCTGAACCCAGAGGATTGCTGATGGTAAGCGTCTGTGGCAAATTTAGTAAATTATATGTAATACTGTTTATTCCCTTATTTAAATCTTGCATTAAATTACCCTTGCGATTGAGGGAAGTCATGTTACCCTGCTTGTCATAGGTATAAGCTATATTGAACGTGTTTGAAGCCAGCATCAATCTAGGTGCTCCATTCAGGCTGTACTGTGCCGTTTTCAGCCTTAACGCATCATCATAAGTATAGCTATACAATTCTGTCTGTGTACTCTTACCTGTGGCTGCGTGGATGTGCTTCTTTTGCAAGAGTTGTCCCGTAAAGTTATAGGCGATGTATGCCTTCTCCGTTCTTCCGCTCAGGGGATTGTTTCCTTTGGTCTGTATCACCCGCCCTGTGTAATCGTAATACATCACCGAATAAAGGTAGGTGGGAGATACCGTACCATTGGGAAGCAGTTGCGCCGTAAGTATGCCGGTAAGGAAAGCCTTGGTACTGACGGTATAGCGGGTATCAAGGCCTGTCAGGGCATCATAGGCGGCAAAGCCGTTAAAGAGTACAGTTACGATGCCAACGGAAATTTAATGAAAGAGTTAATAAAGAAATAAATGATGTCACATAATTTCTTCTACAAAAAAGCTAGTTATTTACTGATCCCGCTTATAAATCACATCTTTTTATGGTAAACAGGGTAAAATATGGGAATTTATGCTACTTCATTACAAAATGAAATGGATACAAGAACGCCTTCAATTCAATATAGTGATAGCAACTAGTGGAAGTCAGATATAATCTCGGATTTAATGACGTAAATTGTCTGAATCAATCATTTGCTATTTCTATTTTTTCCAAATATCTCCCTGCCACAATATTTGATTCTCACCTTTAATGTAGATTAAATTCTGATAATAAGGTTCAAATTCAAAAAAACATTGGTCAAAGTTTGGCAAAGTAATGGTAAAATGATTATATTTTTCGGTATCAATATACTCTTTAAAGATTCTAAACAATACCCTGCTTTTATACAGTACTGTACCCGACACATCAGCATTGATATTAAGACTAATTAGGTTAGTACTCGTTTTTCTATCCCACAAGTGTTTTGATTTAAGTAATGAAATCGATGTTTTTTCAGTTATAATGGACTTACTGTTGTTATTATTAAATATAAGGCCCACCTTTACAGGATGAAAGTCAGTGGGAAAAACCACTATGACATACAAACTATCCTGTGAAAATTTATTTTCTTTTTTTAATTTATATTCAAATCCTTTTTGCTGTAAGTAGTAGTTTTCACTTGTAATTTCAAGCACATTGTCTGCAACAAGTGACCATTTGCCTTTTGAAGCATAGTCGCATTGCTCAATAATCGGAGTAAATAAGACTTCAGGTCTCATCAACATATAAGTACCATCGGTTTTTAGTTCTAATCTCTCTGTGCTTTTTTGCCTCTCATATAGCCCTGCTACATTTCGACTTTCAATTTTCTGACTTTTCATTGTGGCGCAGCCAATTAGCTGAAAAATCAATGGTAAAATAAATAATAGTTTTCTCATTACTTTTAATCTTTTAGTTTTTCATAAACGATTCTGCCATCTTCTGTTTTAATTTGCATCAATGTTGTATCATTTATATCCTTTAGGCAACTTGCCCCCGCTCGGCATGAACCGACATAATAATATTTAACACAGCAAGCATTAACTTCATTATTCCGTACACCTTCTTTTATAGTTGCTGCATTTAGTAATTTACCATCTTTGTTAAATTTCACCCCTCCCGCTTAATAGCCTGTCCAACATGCCGGATTTCGTGAATATGAAGTCCTGTGTTACTTCCTTCTATTTTTATAATACCATCACCTTTAACAACTCCGTGGATACCATCACTACTGCTTGGCCCTGCAAGTTTATATGTTTCATCTGCATCTCCAATAGATTTAATATCAGAAAGAGACTGATTTAATAATTCCGTTTTCTGAGTATTTTCGGCAAGTTTACCTTCTAGTTTTACTATTTTTTTCACTCAAACCACCTTTGTCAATTTGAGCTTGGATTTTCGCACTGCTCTTTTCTATGCTTTCAATCCTGTTGTTTATAGATTTATTTAACCTTTCGGCTCGTTTTGGATCCTCCCATATCATTCCTGTTGGGTCTATTCTTCGTATCGGATTATTTCATACATAAGCATACGGACTGATACTGTAATACTTTTCCACCAATGAATCCACTGTACTAAATCTTCCCAGTGCGGGATCCATATACCTTGCCGAGTAATCATAAAGATTGAGCCCCCTGTCCGTATCCAATTCCTTACCGTTATACTTGTAAGGCTGTGGAGAAGTCTGTATTCCTTCTGCAAAGGACATCCCGAAAGGGTAATAGTGGTTCGTCTGTTTGATATTACCACTTACATCGGCTACCACCCGGTTATTACCCAGGTGATCCGTCAGGTAGAAGTAGTATGTACCGCCTTCAATGTACCCTCCCTCAATCAAGATTCTCTTAAATACACCGTTTTCATAGATCACATTTCCGCAGTAATCCTTTGTCTTGCTGCCGATTACCGTTTTCAATTTCCTTCCGTCAGCAGCATAGGTATAGCTATTCGTAGCTGAACCCAGAGGATTGCTGATGGTAAGCGTCTGTGGCAAATTTAGTAAATTATATGTAATACTGTTTATTCCCTTATTTAAATCTTTCGTTAAAGTTCCATTGCGATTGAGGGAAATCATGTTACCCTGCTTGTCATAGGCATAAGCTATATTGAACGTGTTTGAAGCCAGCATCAATCTAGCTGCTCCATTCAGACTGTACTGTGTGGTTTTCAGCCTTAACGCATCATCATAAGTATAAGTGTACAGTTCTGTCTGGGTATCTTTACCTGTAGCTGCGTGGATGTGCTTCTTTTGCAAGGGTTGTCCGGTAAAGTTATAGGCGATGTATTCCTTCTCCGTTCCTCCGCTCAGGGGATTGTTCCCTTTGGTCTGTATCACCCGTCCCTTGTAATCGTAATACATCACCGAATAAAGGTAAGTGGAAGACACCGTACCATTGGGAAGCAGTTGCGCCGTAAGTGTACCGGTAAGGAAAGTCTTGGCACTGACGGTATAGCGGGCATCAAAGCCCGCCTGGGCATCATAGGCGGCAATGCCGGAGTCAATTCCGTTGGAGCCGATAAAGGCATAGTCGTCGTAATAGTTCACGCTCAGAACCGTAGGGCTGGTAAGTGTGATTCCAAACGATGAAGCATATCCCTTGTAAGTATCTGTGGTATTGCTGCGGGTAGCTCTCACCACGACATCATCCAACGGAGGAGTAAGAGCAAGTGCACTGTAGCTACCCGTACAAATTCCCGTGATGCAGACACGGTCGAAGATATCGGGAATGGTAAATGACCATATACCCGCTGCACGTTGCCTGCCGTCCTGAGAGAAGATCAGGCGGTGTAGAAGAAAAACCCTGATAACAATTATATTCAACTGCTATCAGGGTATAACATACCACTATTTGTTAATTGGTATTAGAATCCACAGAGTTTCTTGCTTTCTTCTGCCAACTTCTTACTCATAACAGTGTCCTTGGCCACATATTCCCCTTTTTCGTACAGTATACTCAGTTCCCCAAGTGCACCACAATTTTTTAACTCCACTGCCTTTTTCAGGTATCTTATAGCCATCTCTTTCGTTTTTTCATCCATCGTCCTGCCATAAGATTCCGAAACTATCCTTAGATAATGATATACATCAAAATAAGCCGGAGGATAATTATACCGGTTTGCCATAAAGATAGCATAAACCAATTTTTCCTCGGAATGTCCACTTTCTATATAAGCGATTTCTAGTTCATTATAAGCTACCGTATCCCCTTTAAGAACCAGTTGCCTTAGTTCTTCAATGGGACGGGTGTTGTTCATTGGTGTAACTTCAACCGATTTCTGTTTGCAGGAGAATAAACTTATTGTTATTATAACTCCTATAAAATACATTAGAAACTGTTTCATAACTGTCAAGTATTAAATTTAAAACAAATTCGAAATAAAATCCAATATCTCATTCCATGTTGATTTAGTCATATCTCTATCTGGAAGTTTGTTGCCCGGATAGCTGTCTGTCTTTTTACCGTTGGAATATTCACTCCATGTACCCTCCTTATCCTTAACCGTCTTGTCCACTCCACCTATTTTCACTGTCTTAGTGGAATAAGTGCCGATTTCTTTTTTGGTATTGTCGTCAACTACAACCTTTTCCGTCGGGGCTATAACTATGGCATTACCTAATGCTTTGGATATCTTACTTGCAATAGGGAGCATATTGTTTGGAGTTTCCTTGCCCGTTTCACAAGAATGGAGAATAACGATTGCAGGCGCATTTCTGTCCCTGTTTCTCCATTCCTCACTATTTTCATTCATAAAAGTATTAAACTTTTCTCCTGTCCTAATTGGTATATTTTCCCCTTTGCTCTTATCATAAACACGAATTACATTAGGTTCTCCATGCGCCCATACATGGAATACTCCATCATCCTCTTTGTAGTTATTTGCCCCTGCAATCAACAAAGCATCCTTGGGATCTTTAGAATTCAGTGCAATTACTTTCTCTTTTCCATTCGGATCAATAAACTTCAGCGGGTTATTGTCAACGTATATATACGGACTTAACCATGGAGACTTTTC
>VOIU01000038.1 GCA_007896885.1 Bacteroidaceae bacterium HV4-6-C5C | reverse complement strand
AGGTTGTCATAACTGAACTTATAGCCGCGTGTCGGGATCTCATTTGACATCTTCCAGCTCATGGCGGAGATATTACCATTATACCGGGCTGTGCTTCCTGCGTAGGTGTCATTGTAATACAGGGTCTGGTTGAACAGCGGGGAAGAGGATGATTTCAGCCACGAACGAATGTTGTAAGTATAACTCGATGCCAAATTGGACAGCCCATTTCGCTTGTTGGACTTCAGACGGCCCAACTCGTCGTATTCATTGTCTGCAAGGGTAACCTCAGTCCCGGCATTCAGCCGGTGTTTGGTAGTCAGCAACCGGCCGGCATGATCGTATTCATAGGCATAAGTTTCCGTTTGAGTAGCTTTCCCCGTAGCCGAATGGATATGCTGCCGCCGGGTAGGCTGCCCCTTGAAATTATATGCAATGTATTCCTCTTCCAATCCTCCCGGCAAGTGATTGATAGAACGCGTCTGTATCAAACGTTGCTCGTTATCATAGTACATACACGAATACAGCAGTGTGTTGGATTCATCTAACAAAGCAGTGAATGTACCAGTAAGCAAATTCTTATGTTTGTAGCCAGTAGCCGGATTGTCATCACCATAACGTTTCAGATAAAAATCATCGACTCCTGCTGTTTTATAAGCGAGGTTACTGTTGGAGAAGCCAACTAATCCACGAAATGCATAATTGTCGTAATAAGCAGCCTTCAGAATTTTATATACGCTCAATGCAAGTACATTACCATCTAATTTCAAATTGTAGCCATAGTATGTACCCGATGTAGAAAACTCTGCTTCTATTAAATGACTATCAAACAACCCAACTGTGATATCTCCGCCGTTTATGGTCTTCACTAATCCATTCAGTACCATCCGCCCGAACACGTCAGGAATATTAAATTCCCATTCTCCACGTTTACGCTGTTCGCCATCTTGCGAGAAAATCAAATGATCGGCTTTGTCATAAACATAATAAATCCATTCACATCCAGGGAGTTTTTTAGCGATGCAACGATTCAAGGCGTCATATTCATATATATAGGCATATTTATATATGAACGGATCATCACTTGTCCATTGCGCATCTGAGGCATCAACAGCAGTCATTATTTTAGTTAACAAATGGTCGGTCAATGCAGGAGGAAGAACATAACAGAGATTGCCTGAATAATCGTAGACAAAATAGGTATCCACATTATTTCCGTTAACTATATTCCTAACAAGAATTGTTTGATTTTTCGCATCTTTAAATTCATACGACACATTATTATCTTCATCGATAACGCGTAAAACACGATGCATCCCATGATAGAAAGGCACAATGAATGAAGCCGATAATTTAGGATTTCCTTTGGCGTTAGTAGTCAACTCGAAACTAGCGACTTTTAATTCATTTGATGTAGCGTCAGCGAGTAAATACTCTGTTTTCAATGATTTGTCATTAATTGACCATTCTTGCCCGGGATTGACCACCCTCACTATTCTTTCCAATGGCGATAATTCGTACTCAGTGCGGGAATAAGGATGGGTATCATTATATTGAAGTTTTAATTGAGCCATTAAATAATCAGGAGCTATGGTTTTTCCATTTTCTGATGATATGAATGGAAGCCATACTTCCGATTCACGACCATACCCATCATAAGTATAAAGAGTAACTAAATCATGAAACGTAGGGGTAATTCGACTTTGAATTGTCTGAAATAGACGTCCTAGTCCATCAGAGTAGGTAATTTGGTCCGTAAACAGACTTCCGCTTTCATTCATATATGTCATTGATCTGATATAATTATCAGATTTTATACCCGTTGTATCCACATTGCTTGCAATGATCTGATTAATATAAAAACAGAAATGTAAAATCAGCAAGGATAATATGTAACGTATATTTTTCATTGTTATTTATTTTAAGGATTAACAATCCTGAAATTATATTCATGTTTGGAGAGCATTCTTCCTTCATGGTCTTTAATACTTTGTAACCGCCCAGCCGTATCATACGAATAATGGACAGATTGCCCTTTCGGATTGGTAATCGACAGAATTCCCACCAAAGGCTCATAAGTAAATGTGGTTATCTGAGATAACGGCAATTTTTCTCTTAGACTGTTGACCAATTCAAAGTCGGAAGTTGAAGGCTTCTCCTTTCCGGATATATTTTCCTGCATCGTTGAGGATATAAAAGTACATAGCTGCTGATATGTCGCATTTTTTATTTCGGCAATTGGATACTGTCCATTGTATCCCCACATATAAACGGATGAGCAGCCAGCTTGATTAGTCAGATACAATACTTTACCTCTTTTATCATATTCTATAAATTCAGTTTTCTTTGTCTGGTTATCTGTTATATCAGCATATGTCTTTGTCATTATCTGAGTGACAGAAACCGGAAGCGTCAGCTCTTTTCCTGCAATTAAACGCCTGCTATAATCTGTTTTAGTTTCTTTCTCGGAAGTGTACCTGACTTCCTTTTCGAATAATACAGCACTAATTTTGTTATTATCGACCATAGTTCGATATACAGATTCGTTTATCCGGTCCATAGGATATTCATAATAATAGGTAGCACTTCCTCCGGTTAAAAGGTCTTCTGTTTTTTTTGTCATAAAAGAATGTGGGTTTGCTGTATTGGTTATTGCCCTATATTCATATTCTTCCTTTGTTCTCATACATGTCGGTATGTTCTCCGCATATATCCTTTTTTGAATCGATATAAGTTTCTTCCATCCTGTAGACACATATTTATCAAAAAAATAATAATCAGCGATGGAAGGCGCTCTCATATATAACCATTCTTTTATAACATAGCGATCACTAGCCTCTATCTTCATTCTAGGTGAGTACATAGGTAATATCCCTTTTACATACGTTCCGATACGCAACCTATCGTTCACTTTATAATAGGCATAATTATAAATAGCTTCTGATACAGGTATGTAGCTTCCATTTTTGAATTTATATGATGTTTGTCTTTTAAGACTTGAGTTTTTCCAACTTGTATCGGTCAAATAAGATATAATATTTCCCTGCCTAAATTTCTCTCTTGAGAAAATCAAACTGAATGCAGGACTTACCTTCGGACCGGTCTGCCCCCCTCCCCACTCATAAGGAAAAGGGTTATTGGTAGGCTGCAAATGCGCAATTTCATATTTTAGAGCTGGGTTTTCATATTCGTAAACTGTTTTTATTGTATCTTCTATAGAGGCTCCAATAGTCAGTTCCTCTACCACATTATAACGGCATTGCATGCTTAACGAGAAATTAGGAATATCGGAAGATGAAGAATAAGCTGCATGCAGTTTTTCTTGAGGATTAAAAAAATTATTAAATTCATAAGATTCATAACTTCCGCTGTAACTAATTCTCCTATATGCCTCATCGACCCCAAATGTATTTCTATACATCATGTCTTTATAACGATATATCTTATGATCTTGGGGGATATTTCCATATTTTCTATCTCTTGAAATAATCTCTTTTATCCGTAGGGCAGGCGTTCTGCATGTGTCTCCCAGATAGTTGTCATATATAAACTCAGTTTCGCCTCCCGTAATATATGATATTTTCTTCAATGTATTTGTCCGCGCATGTAAAAAAGAAAAACTCCTATCTGCTAGCGATGCAAAAGGATGTTCTAAAGGTAAATAATGAGTCAAGCTTTCATTTGCCTTGCCATTGTAATAACCACATAAATCTTGAGAATAATAGTAGGTAGAATGATGGTCTGCATCAAAATACTCCGGCATATTATATTCAGTATGATAATCAAATGAATATGAATCATATAATACTTGATTATTATCTACAAAAGAGACTGAGTTCAGCTTTAATCTCCTGCCGCTAAAATAGTTATCGTTATTCAAAAGTACACTTCTGATTATATCTGTTCCATTGTATATGTCCATACGGGATAAACGATATACCTGCTTATCGGATCTGTTGATATTATAGTTAAAAACAATTTTGCCATTATTGAATCGTATTTCTTTCAATACGCGTATATCATATTCTCTTTTAGTTACACTATTGGTTTTCATATATCTTTCTCTTGATTCATCTCCATGTGGCTCAATATCTGTATAACTCTGTGACAACTGAAAGTCTAATCCCCTTGATATATTATCTTCATATAGAAACGAAATTGAGTCGGTTTTATTGTAAGAAACTATTTTAGTCAAAAACCAAGCCGTTGTTCCCTCATAAGGCATGATCTGATTATAACTTAATCCAACACGATCTACCTCTGTCTCATTTGAAAGCCAGACTCTGGACGATTCAGTTGCCGTAAAATGGTATGAAGTTCCCTCAGGAGATGTTATCCTGAAACCTTCATCTATGGTGTTGTTGTTAGACAGTAGTTTTATTTGATTATCACTACACGGAAATTCAATGATCCCATTATCAATTATAAACGACCCGCCAATTCCACAGGAATTTACGGTATAGTCATAGCGGTCCTTTTCTTTATCTACCGATTTCCAGCAAGTTACAGCGTTTGTCGCTTCCGAACCAACTTCGTAAGTAATAGCTCTAAGTAAATGCTCCCAAGCTTTCTTTCCCGAAATGGTTTCCTGTGTTTGAAGAATTTCGGCGGATAAGATATAGTCATGACGGAGATTATCAGGCTGATCCATTATAGTTCTATTTATCGCTCCTCCGGCATTCAATGTCCAACCCAGCCCAACTGTGCTGGATATATCATCTACCTTGATTCCGCCGGCATAATAGGAAAGTGTAATAGGAAAAGTCAGATCTCCGGATTGAATTGTATAAATGGGAATGGATATATCCGGTACCCCAGTGCTATGGTTAACAGAATATTTTCCATACCTCATAAATGACATAACTTCAGGAGTTGGAGGCATCCAATATGGATTTTCCAATGGAAAGATGTACGGATTAACCGGAGCATTGTTTTGCCCGAAGACAAATGTTGCAATAGTCAATATTGCTACTAGTGCTTTTAATTTTCTCATAGTGTCCTTCTTTTAATTTATGATCAATTGGCAGTATAAATGGCTCTATATAACTCTCCAAATTAATCCATTCGTTTACTGGATGAGATAACCAGATATGCAAAAAGTGACAAAGACATGAAAGTGATGTGATATTCCCTATGATAGGATAGCCTTTTAATATTTCTTGCACTTGAAAATAAAAAGACTTCATCATAAACATATCAATAACAAAGTTGAATTTTAAGCTACAATTTATCAACTGTGTAACCACTAATTTACCATCCACCAAAGTATAAACCCAATTTTCTTCCCAAAATCCTTTGTGCCTGAGGCTTTTTCATACCATTTACCTATAGCCCCTCTATTGATGCACCGCCATTCCACACATTAGCACAATATGTTTTTTTACGAAATCACAGTTTCACATGTTTTTTATGAACTGCAAAAGATTAGTGTTCATTTTATAGATATTTTTGCTTCTTATAACATTGAACTTATCGAAACAAATTTCCTCAGTAGTATTTTTATACAATAGCTTTACTTTCATTCTGACATCTACTGATGTTGTTTCTGGGTCAATTTCAAGTTTATTTAAAAGTTCGATTAATTCTTCTATTTTTCGATTATTTGTAATTGTAGAAGTTTGAATTTCTTTATCAAATGCAATATTAAAATACGAACAACTAATATATGCAATTGTTAAAATACAAAAATCAACCTATTGAATTATAACTTTCTTACAAAAAGCGTCTTTCGCTATTAAAGGTATTGATTGCAGGAGCATAATAATAAAAATATAAGCCCAATTGTATCTTTTAAAAGATATGTATTTCATTTTCTTTCTTCTAGAATTTACTCCTCTCAAAGGTTAATGTGTTATTACAATCATAATTTCAAAAATATGCATTTGTTTTCAGAAATTAAGTTGTTTTTACGTTACATTTTGAGTGTTTAATGTTACATTTTATGCAAACCAAAAAGTTGTATATTTTGATATCCGACTAATAACCATACAGTTATGATATTTAATACTAATATAATGTTACATTTTAATTCTTATGTTACATTTACGTTAACGTACGAATGTATGGTTTAGCTCCACCTGCTCCACACCCGCTCCGTATCTGCTCCACTATTCACTCACCTGCTTAAGAGCGAAAAAAACACAATTTTGGTTTGGAGCAAGAACAATAATAAGTCAAGTATAAAAAAGTAATGTAAAATTATACTCAGCTTATAAAAGTTAATTAACGCAGAGTAAGTGATTTATTTTCAGGCTCATACATTGCAATGCAAACCTAATGTTAACTCCTTTTCTAAAAACAATAGGTCTGAACCGAAATCTTCCTATACCTTTGTTCACGCAACGAAAAGAAAACAACGTTGTGCGATGGACAATACGATAAAGATTGCTGCAGAAATCTTCTAGCAAGTTCACACAATTAATTCATTAATTAATTTACAAAAAAGAAAAAATTATGGGAACAATTAAGCAAGGAATTCTGGGAGGATTCTCCGGGAAAGTAGGAACAGTAGTAGGAAGTACTTGGAAATCGGTACACTATATGCGTGCATTGGCAGTGAGCATTAATAATCCGCGGACACAAAAGCAACAGAGCCAGCGCGTCAAATTTGCAAAGGCAGTGGATTTCGTAAAATCAATGACTCCTTTCCTGCGATTTGGGTATAAGGGATATTCCACGCATCAGTCTCCATTCAATGCAGCTGTATCTTATATCATGAAACACGCACTGAAAGGTAGTGGAACGAATATCTCTATTGACTATAGCAAAGCTTTGGTGACTCGCGGTAGCTTGATGCCGGTACTTGACGCAACTGTAACGGTAAATCAGAGTAAAGCTTCTTTCAGTTGGACTGACAACAGTGGGATGGGTGATGCTGTGGCTACCGATAGCGCCATGCTGTTGGCATATAATAAGATAAAACGAATGTCTGTTTATACGATGGTAATAGCTACAAGGAGCACTGGAAAAGCGGAACTGGTACTTCCGACCAGTTGGAGCAATGATGCCTTAGCTATTTATTTGGGCTTTTGTAATGTAGATGCTACAAATACGGCCAACAGTCTATGTCTGCAAGATACTCCTGTGGATGACGATTCGCAAGGTGGTAATTCTGGGAACGGTGATGGTGGTAAAGATGATGATCCGTTAGGATAAACGGAAGCTTGCTTACCGAAATTAAAAAGGAAATCCTTCGGAAAATATATTTCTGAAGGATTTTCTCTAACTTTGAGAAATATCAAATTAAATAATGCTTAGGAAACACATGAATTGCAATTTTTAGGCACTTTCCATAATTAATTAGAAATAATCATCTGGTATACTTTGCAATTGATCCTCCAATTTCCAATTCAAGGGCTTCTGTTTTGGATCAAACCAAGGAGCTCCCTTACCAAGCCATTCTTTTCTGAAATTTCGTATCGAGTCAAGGCTATAGTCTTCATTACCAAACTCTACACCACAACATGGGCAGATTTCAAACGTAGGGTTTTGCCCATCATTTCCCCAAGGTTTAGTTGTTATGTATAAACCACACACTCTACAATTATGATTCTTCATTTTCATATTTTTATTGTTTTAACCAATATTTCATTCCATCAGTAGGTTTAAACATTGTTTTAGGTAAGCCATTTGAACCCATAACGGCAAAAGTATTAGTACTAGAATTGTATCTCATAATATCACCATTAGACCTAACTTTCGTCAATGTACCTACTGGAGGATTCTGTAAAAAATCTTTAGTTCCTTCAACATATTGTTTCGCATTTTTATATTGTGGGAATTCTTTAGAATGTTTTAAGAAATGATTGAAAGCATTTCTTACAGCACTTATCTTTGAAGTTTTATTCCATAAAGTTTCAATACTTCTTATAAAATCCCCTTTACCCACCATTGGCAATGGCGGAGTTCCTCCCATTGGTGCTACTCCCGTTATTACTCCGTCGGTTCCAACTTTATATGTAAAATTAGTTGATGGACTATAATATCTAGAACCTTCATCCAGTAAATAATAACCAATATATCCCCAAAAACCAGAGATAGGTTCTGATGCTCTTGTACCAATTAGATTATTGGACGCTACCGCAGTAACTTCATTCAATGAGATTACATCATTTTCTGAATTAAATTTCTCCCAATTTAAATCATTAACAGCAATAGTATCGGTACCATATGGATCGGTAAAGTTAACAGGGTTGTTTAAACAGTATGAATAAGGGGAATCTGAATAGTAACTTTCGACATTTGGATCCACTGTGCTGAATCTCCCCAGTACCGGATCCATATACCTTGCCGAGTAATCATACATATTGAGTCCTCTGTCCGTATCCAGCTCCTTACCGTTATACTTGTAAGGCTGTGAAGAGCTAACCGCACCTTCGGGGAAGGACATCCCGAAAGGGTAATAGTGGTTCGTCTGTACTACCGCTCCGCTTGCATTGGCTACCACCCGGTTATTACCCAGATGGTCTGTCAGATAGAAGTAGTATGCTCCACCTTCAATGTATCCTCCCTCAACAAGGATTCGCTTCAATACACCGTTTTCATAGATCACACTTCCGCAGTAATCCGTTGTCTTGCTGCCGATCACCGTTTTCAGCTTCCTTCCGTCAGCCGCATAGGTATAGCTATTCGTAGCTGAACCCAGAGGATTGCTGATGGTAAGCGTCTGTGGCAAATTTAGTAAATTATATGTAATACTGCTTATTCCCTTATTTAAATCTTGTATTAAATTTCCATTGGCATCGTAACTGTACTCTTTAACGGCATTGGAGTTGTTCTTAAAGTCCATGCTTGCAGACAGACTGACACTTGATCCGGCATCTTCCGCCTTGACCAGTTGGTTGCCTGCATAAGTCATTGTCAGTACGTCAATGTCTCCGTATGTGGCTGTTCCCGTATTACCCCTGCGTGCTAGCGAAGTCATGTTCCCCTGTTTGTCATAGGCATAAGCCGTATTGAAATGGTCATTCGCGCTTCCGTTCTCCAGATAGTTCGCAGCGGTCAGTCTGGAAAGGTTGTCATAACTGAACTTATAGCCGCGTGTCGGGATCTCATTTGACATCTTCCAGCTCATGGCGGAGATATTACCGTTATACCGGGCTGTGCTTCCTGCGTAGGTATCGTTGTAATACAGGGTCTGGTTGAACAGCGGGGAAGAGGATGATATCAGCCACGAACGCACATTATAATTGTACGTGGTTGCAAGGTTAACCTGTCCGTTACGGGTACTGGTCTTTAACCTGCCCAGTTCATCATACGTGTTTGAAGCCAATGTTACCGCTGCTCCCTTGTTAAGACTATACTGTGTGGTTTTCAGCCTTAACGCATCATCATAAGTATAGGTGTACAGTTCTGTCTGGGTATCTTTACCTGTGGCTGCGTGGATGTGCTTCTTTTGCAAGGGTTGTCCGGTAAAGTTATAGGCGATGTATGCCTTCTCCGTTCCTCCGCTCAGGGGATTATTCCCTTTGGTCTGTATCACCCGTCCCTTGTAATCATAGTACATCACCGAATAAAGGTAAGTGGGAGATACCGTACCATTGGGTAGCAGTTGCGCCGTAAGTGTGCCGGTAAGGAAAGTCTTGGCACTGACGGTATAGCGGGTATCAAAGCCTGTCAGGGCGTCATAGGCGGCAATGCCGGAGTCAATTCCGTTGGAACCGATAAAGGCATAGTCGTCGTAATAGTTCACGGAAAGTACCGTAGGGCTGGTAAGTGTGATTCCAAACGATGAAGCATATCCCTTATAAGTATCTGTGGTGTTGCTTCGGGTAGCCTTCACCACAGTACCGTTTAGCGCAGAAGTGAGGGCAAGTGCATCATAGCTACCCGTACATGTTCCCGTAATGCAAGTACGTCCGAAGATATCGGGAATGCTGAATGACCATATACCCGCTGCACGTTGTCTGCCGTCGTGTGAGAAGATCAGCCGGTGTAGAAGAAAATACCCTGATAACAATTATATTCAATTGCTATCAGGGTAAACAAACCATTATCCGTTAATTGGATTTAGAATCTACAGCGTTTTTTACTTTCCTCTTCTAATTTATTGCTCATAGTTGTATCTTTAGGAACATATTCTCCTTTTTTACATAATTCACTTAATGACTCGAGTGCAGAACAATCTTTTAGCTCGACAGCCTTTTTTAAGTATCTTATTGCCATCTCTTTTGTTTTATCATCCATCGCCCTTCCACAAGACTCAGCAACTAATTTTAAGTAAAAATATACATCATAATAAGCTGGAGGATAATTATACCAGTGTGCCATAAAGATAGCATAAACCAATTTTTCTTCGTCATGCCCACTTTCTATATCAGCGTATCTCAATTCATTATAGGCTGCAGTATCCCCTTTAAGAACCAGTTGCCTTAATTCTCCAATGGGACGAGTATTATTCATGGTTATAACCTCTACTGGTTTTTGTTTGCAGGAGTACAAACTTATCATTATTGCAACTCCTATAAAATACATTAGTAAATGTTTCATTAGTTGTAGATTAATTATTGTTATTAAACAAATTAAGCATGTAATCACGAATTCTGTCCATAAAGGATTTAGTCATATTCTCGCTAGGAAGCTGATTGCCCGGATAGCTGTCTGTCTTTTTACCGTTGGAATATTCACTCCATGTACCCTCCTTATCCTTAACCGTCTTGTCCACTCCACCTATTTTCACTGCCTTAGTGGAATAAGTACCGACCTCTTTTTGGGTATTGCCGTCAACAACAACCTTTTCAGTCGGAGCTATTACTATGGCATTGTCTAATGCTTTGGATATTTTGCCTGCAATAGGAAGCATATTATCGGAAGTCTCCTTGCCTGTTTCACAAGAGTGAAGAATTATTGGTATTTTTGTATCTGCGCTTCGTTCTCTCCAAGTATTACTATTGTCATTCAAAAAAGTATTGAATTTTTCTCCCGTATCTATTATTTTCTCCATTTTCTCTTGTTTATCATATACGAAAATAGCATTAGGATTTCCATGCGCCCATACATGTATGGCACCATCATCTTTGTAATTATTGGCAGCTTTTATTAATGAAGCATCCTTAGGATCATTCGGATTTAACACAATCACCTTTTCTTTTCCATTCGGATCAATAAACTTCAGCGGGTTATTGTCAACGTATATATACGGACTTAACCATGGAGACTTTTC
>VOIU01000037.1 GCA_007896885.1 Bacteroidaceae bacterium HV4-6-C5C | reverse complement strand
ACATAATATTTTGCTCGTAAACTCCATGTTTTCAAATGTATATATTCAATGTTAATAATTTTAAGTAGACACTAGTGTAAACAGATATAAAATAAATAACAGTTAGTTCAAAAATATTATGAAATAAGTAAATTATCAATCTTTACTTGAATATTTTTCGCTATAATAGAATAATAAAGAACAGATTCAAAAGTTCTGTATATCTAATGATGTTTATATGGGAGAAAGATAATCAAAAAAAGCGAGAGTAAAACCAAACAGCTTTACTCCCGCCTAATTATTACATATAGATTATAAATCAATTTACGATAAATTTATCAAAGTTATAACCTAAACTTTTTCCCGAAATATAATATTGGAGACAAAGGAAACAACTATAGCCTGAATACATACCACTTGCATATTTTAGGTTCGTAGCAAAAGAATCATTACCTTGCCAGTAAGCAATATCACGAACGCTTACAGGACTACCATTGCTGACAAACGAAGTTTCAGTTGGGGCAATTCTAAGAAACTGAAATTCGCCATCATCATCTTTACCTTTTTGTCCCATCAAATTAATTTTTAGGTGATAACCTTTACCTAATAAATCTTTAAAGCGGTATAAATTGTCATTAGTAGTACAAACTTGCAAAACAGTAGAGCTAGTAGATGATATACCCAATGCCTTGTAATTAAAAAAATGATACGTACCTGTAGCAACATCATTCCATTCTAATCCTTTGAAAGTCGTATTAGCCAAACTCTTCTGTTTTTCCCCCACAGCAACAGCTGTAATAGAGTAATCTCCATACAAGTCAGTTATTGTAACATCAACAGTAGAAGCCCCGGATATTCCTTCTAGTTTTTTCCCGTTAGAAACCACATATTCCTTGTAGCCTTCCTCACCAATGGAGGTTATACGTGCGTTCTTTTCAGACGTTTTCTCTGTAAAGTAATAAACATTTATTGCTTTATCATTTGTGGCAAATCTGATAGTAATATCATTGTCTGGGTTATACGGACGATTAGGTTTATATTGATAAATTGTAACCATAGGAGCAGAATCACTACCTGGGTCCGCACCCTCACTCTCTGAACAAGCAAAAAATGTCGTTACAGAGAAAAGAGCAAAGAATAATTTATAAAAATATACTTTCATTTTGATTATATTTTAACATTACATAACATTACCATACATATTCAGAAGAATTACTTTTTGGTGCTATAGGGTCTGGATTATTAGTACAAGCTTTATTATAGTTAGTTTCTGTCTGTACAATACAAAAATTCATCCAGTCAGGTACACTTGGGGTATTCCATCTGTATCCATCTGTATGGTTTGTATTAGAATAACTCCGAATAATTCCTTTGTTTAAGCGCTTGATATCATAAGTTGCAAAACCTTCACCCCAGAATTCAACACGGCGTTGCCACCATATTTCATTTTGGAAAGTAGAAGTCTTCGAATTGCCATAAGAATCAGTGTGAGTCCCATAAGTATAATTGGAGTCACGCTTCTTTGCAAAAGCAGTAAGTAAAGCAATACCTTCAGCTTCATTTTGCATGCCAGCAGCTTCCGCTTCTATGAGGTACATTTCCTCTACACGCATCATTGGAACAGCAACAATAAACCCAACATGCTGATTATTTCGCCCAACTTCACCACCAGCTGTACGAAATTTTAAAGGGAGCCCCCCTACTTTACTATAACCTTGTATAGCATGTCCGCTATTATATATCCAATCAGGGTGATCTGAATATGCTGCCAATTTTTTGACTGCCTCTGTTTCGCTTAGTTCATCAATAGCAAAATCTACATAACATTTCTTACGAAAATCAGTTGAAGGAATTGTTTCATATAAATGACGGTCAATCAGGAATGGTTGGCCATAATTTGCTGCATAACCGCAACCTGAAACTGTAGGGTTGACCTCAATACACATCATGGACCCCCAGCTTGAATCTCCATCATTTTTCAAAATGTTGGGATCATCTGCTTTATAAGTAAGACCAAACATCCAAGAAGAATTCGGTGTATTGAACCCCGTCTCTCGACTTGTATAATCAGCTTCTGACATAATGTTATAGCCATTTTGAGCCATTTTAGCATATTTCTGCGCATTGCTCCAATCTTCCATAACCAAATAAGCACGAGCTTTTAACCCATAAACGACGGATAAATTGGGAGTATAGACATCCGAGCGGTCATAATTAGCGAGGTATTGCTCTGCCTTGTCAAGATCTGAAAGAATAAAAGCCCACATTTGTTCATTTGTAGCACGTGGATTATTGGCCAAGGTTCCCAACGAGGTTGCTTCTGTTACTATCGGTACAGTTTCAGCCTTCTTATCAGAACTATAAGTCTTTGGCGCATACATTCGAGCTAAATCCATATAAAATAACGCCCGCATAGCATAAGCAATGCCTGCCCCACTAGTATGCTCTTCTGATGGCTTCTCTCCTGCAAGAGAAATAACAGTGTTACAGCTTTTAATCCACCCGTAATAATAAGTCCAAGGAAGTTGTGAATAGGCATAAGATGGGCCTAAATTACTACTCCCATACCATGCAGAAAACCAATTTTGATATGGATATACAACATCTTGCCCCATAATATCACGCATCAAATAAAATGCCGGATAACCGAAATCATAAGCTCGCGTATCATCGGGGGCATATGTGAATTGTCCCGCCAAAGTTGAAGTAATAGCAGCCACGTAGTTTTTGAAAGCATTGGGTGCATTGCTAACTTGTTCACCTGTAGCAGTTGTGCTTTGAGGGTTAATTTCTTCGATACAACCTGTCACAGCAACTAAACTAGCTGTAGCTGTGAGCAGCATCAATAATATCTTTTTCATATTTTATATTTCTTCTTTTAATTTAGAATGTCAACTGGACACCACCTGAAATATTACGCATAGGAGAATATACAGATACCTGCTCATTTCTACCGTAAGAGTAACGAGGATCCATTCCCTTGCGAGCAGACCAAAAGCCTAGATTCTCACCCGCTGCGTATACACGGATCTTAGATATATTTTTAGTCAATTTATTCGGAATAGTATATCCTACTGTAAACGACTGAAAATTCAAATAACTAGCATTAGTCAAAAAACGATCTGATCCATAGGCTGCATATTGATCCCCAAATTGCCAACGTGGAATATTACTTGATGTATTATTGGGGCTCCAAGCCTTTGTCCAATCCTTGTGAAATGTAGAACCAGCGCCAGCTGCACTAACTCCTGGAGACATCAAGCTTGCATAACGGACATCATACATTTTACCGCCAATTTGATAGTCAAAAGTCGCTGAAGCATCGAAATGGCCGATCCGTACTAAACTACTGAAACCACCAAACACTTTTGGTAAAGTTGAACCCGTAGCATAACGTGATGCTTCGCCTATTAACGTCGTAGTCCCTGAATGTTGTTTACCGGGTTTGCTAATGTTGTTTACACCATTCTGATGAAGATTTGCATCATAGTAATATAAAGCCTCTCCTTTTTCATTAACGCCAGCATAAGCATATGTCATATAATTATACAGTGGCCCCCCCTTTTCATACCAATAATACGATTCATAAAAACCTCCATTATCTGCAGTTTTAGATTGCGGCAAAGATAGTATTTTGGTTTTGTTATGAGATAGATTCATTGTAATATCCCAATCAACATCTCGTGTGCGTACGATTGAACCAGTGAGTGCTAACTCAACGCCCAAATTTCGAATATCTCCTATATTTCCATAATATCCACGAGAGCCTGCTGATTCGGGAACAGACAGCCAAAATAAGAGGTCACTGGTTTTTTTTGTATAAAGATCCACATTACCCGTCACGCGTCCTTTCCATAAACTAAACTCAATTCCAAAATTGAAATTTGTAGTTGTTTCCCATGTAATATCAGGATTACCCATTCTATAGAATGACGGAGACATTGAAGTATCTGTTGCTTTTGATAATGAATACAAGTCTGTATACGCCCAATCGTTAATATTATCATTACCTTGTTGACCTATTGACGCTTTAATTTTCAACATATCTAACCATCTATAGTCTGCCATAAAATTCTCTTTAGAAATGAGCCAAGCCCCACCAACCGACCAAAAGTTACCCCATCGGTTCTGTTTTGCAAAGCGAGAAGATGCATCAAGGCGATACGAAGCAGATGCATAATATTTATCTGCATAATTATACTCTATCTTACCAAAGTACCCTTCCACGTTATACTTTGAAGTGTAAGATTTTGAATCAGTTTTGGTAGCAAATGCATTTATTTCGGGAATATCAGGGGAGAATCCTCCTTGAGCTATAGCTTCAAGATATTTTGTTTCGGTTTTATAGTATTCATGACCTGCCAAAACACTTAAACTATGCTTATTGAAATCTTGAAAATAGTTCAATGTTTGTATATTATTCGTTCTAAGTGACGACGTGGAACTTTTGGTTATTTCACCATTAACGCCGACCTTAGGACCATAAAATGGATTTTCATAATCAGAGAAATTAGTTTGTCCCCAAATAACAGTACTTGTAGCATTAAACTTTAAGAAACTTGTGAGATTAACATCGGCAGTAAAGGTCGCATTTAATTGGTTTCCCAAATTGTTAACTTCATTATAACGATTTGAACCAAGTGGGTTACCAGTCTGCAAAAAAGCACGTCCTACGCCGTAGTTAGTCGCAGCAACTCCATAATCATAGGCTTCTCGTCCATTCGCATCCTTTTTTATTACAACCTTTCCAGTTTGATCTACAATACGGACAAATACAGGGTAGATTGGTGCGATCATACTTGTGTAATACATTAAATTAGTGGAGCCTAAATCAGTACTCATATTAGGGTTAGACTTCTGATTTGAGTGTACATATCCAGCATTAGCACCAATTTTCAACCATTTTTTTGCTTGAAAGTCAGCCTTCACACGAGCGCTAACACGATCATAACTTGAATAATCAATAACACCATCTTCATTCAAATACCCAAGACTGGCGTAAAAAGACGAGCGATCAGTACCACCATTAACGCTCACATTATATTCTTGCCGGAGTGCACTTTTATAAGCCATGTCAGTCCAGTCATCAGGTTGCATGTAATATTCTGTTCCATTATATGTATACTTTCTTCCCAAAGTAGCATTGGGATTCAACTTACCATTTTCCCCAATTAATGATTCCCCATTAGGCAAAGTATACACATTATACCCTAAATCACTGATCATTTGAGTATTAGCTTTTGCATTTGCATTTACTGCATTGTAGCCTTGACCATAATAATAATTATTATACAACTGAGCATAATAAGCTTCATAATAATCACCTGGATTTCTTATAACATCATAATCCTGAACGGCACGTGTATTAACCCCCCACTTCATATCTACATTAACAATGGCATTTTGGGTTCTGCCCTTTTTAGTTGTAATAATAATAACACCAGCTGCACCACGTGCACCATAAAGAGCAGCAGAAGCAGCATCTTTCAAGATAGATACTGATTCAATATCGCCCTGTGGGATATTAGATAAACTGGCCGTATAAGGAGCACCATCAACAATGATCAGTGGATCCGTTTTAGCATACATAGACGCAATGCCTCGGATATTAATTGAGCCACTATTTGAGCCAGGAGCTCCTGAACTACCACGCATCTGCAAGCCCGGCACAGAACCAACCAAAGCGTCTGCAACATTTGTAGTTATATGCTTAGATAAAGCCTCAGAATTGACAACTGCAGCAGATCCTGTAAACGCTGATTTTTTAGCAGTTCCGAAAGCCACGACCATTACTTCATCTATCTGTTGCGTATCTGACTTCAGAATAATCCTCAGATTAGGCTTAATTGTCACATCTTGTGTCTGCATACCAATATAGGAAATCTGCAAAGTCTTCGCAGAACTTGGTACATTCGGAATTGTAAAATCTCCATCTATACCGGTTACGGCACCAACCTTTGTTCCCTTTACCAATACAGAAGCCCCAATAATGGGTTGCCCATCCTCTTCAGAAATTACAACACCTGTAATTCTCTGTGTTTGGGCAGTCACCAAGCCTATCCCCACAAAAAGGAAGGCCAATAACAGCATCAATTTTCTTTTCATAAATTCTCTCTTAAAGTTTAACTTTACATTAATTGTTTCTTTACTCTAACAAATTGCAAATATATTAATAAACATGAAATAAACAACCAAATTATTGAAAAAAGCCTATTATTATACCAAATTGTCAAAAAAGGATTCTTTTATATGTTAAATAACAGAATATAAACCACCATTAGATTTAAAAACTACTATAAAAACTACCATTTTGAGGTATATTAATTATATCATAACAGATAGATATCAGATAAAATGAGCTCAAAAGGTTAAATAGAAGGCCTTGAGTAGTAGCATTTAGACATTTAAGAATGATTCTGAATGCGGAAAAAGTGATCTTAGCAATAATCGAACTTTATTTTTGTTAAATTCCATATTAATGACAAGGAATGGTTTATCTGCCTATATGTAAATCTGGTTATGTGCATATATAACATTTTGAGTGCATAAGTACCAAACAAAAAAGATAACTCACTATGTAGTAGACCCTAATGTAACCTTGGTATAATGATAAATCAACAAGAAATCCAAAACCGCAAAATTCGACCGCTTTTCTTCATTAACATTTATTGATGATATATCTGACATATATCTCTTTGATTTTATTATAATATGAAACTTAGTTTAATTAACGTTTATTAAATAACAATATCTGGAAATGAATAAAGTAACTTACAATTTAGTGTACAACAGAAGAAAAACCTTTAATAAAAATGGTATGGCATTGGTTCAGGTTGAAGCGTATTTGAATAGAAAGAAAAAATATTTTTCCACTAAAATCTACTTAAAGCCAGAGCAATGGGGCAATAAAAAGCTATTGGTAAAGAGACATCCTAATGCAGATGCCTTAAATCAATTAATTCACAGTTTTATGGCTATGGTAGAAAAAAAAGAACTTGAGCTCTGGAAACAAGGAAAGTTAATAAACTTAGAAATGTTGAAGAATGCAATTTATATAAAAGAAAATATAGGCTCATTTATCGATTTTTACAGACAAGAAATGAATTCTTCGTCTTTGAGGGACAGCACTAAACGAAATCATCTTTCTACTTTGACAATATTGCAGGAGTTTAAAAAAGAAATTTACTTTCCAGATTTAACATTTGAGTTTATAGCCTCATTTGAATCATTCCTTCTAGCGAGAGGGCATCATATAAATACAATAGCAAAACATATGAAGCACTTAAAAAGATATATCAATACTGCTATTAACAAAGAATATATTGAAATACAAAACTATCCATTTAGGAAATATAGAATTAAAACAATAGAAGGGAAGCACACTTATTTATCATTTGAAGAATTAGAGAGATTGGAAAATTTGACATTAACTGGAAGATATAAAAATCATCAAAAGACGCTGGATGCTTTTTTGTTTTGCTGCTATACAGGTATACGATATTCAGATTTTGTTCGGTTATCTAGCAAAAATATAGTAGTAATGCAAAATAATACTTGGCTTATCTATAAATCCATTAAAACTGGTACAGAAGTACGTTTACCTCTTTTTCTACTCTTTGAAAAGAAAGGACTCGATATCCTAAATAAATATAAAGGAGATAGCAGTTCTCTTTTTTGTTTGCAAGACAACTCTAATGTAAATAAAGAATTAATTGAATTATCCCGATTGGCTGGCATATTAAAGCGGGTTTCTTTTCATACCGCAAGGCATACCAATGCCACTCTACTAATATATAAAGGCATAAATATTACTACTGTACAGAAGTTACTGGGGCACAAAAGTGTAAGAACAACTCAAATATATGCCAGTGTTATGGATACGACCATTATACATGATTTGGAAAGATCAATTTTTTGAATTTTGCCATAGTTCTGCGAAGACTTTGCAGATTTCCTATATTGGTATGCAGACACAAGATGTGACAATTAAGCCGAATCTGAGGATTATACTAAAAAATGACGCGAAAGTGCTTGATGAAGTAATGGTAGTGGCTTATGGTACTGCAAAAAAGTCTTCATTGACAGGCGCTGTCTCATCTGTTAATTCGAAAACAATTGAAAAGACAATCAGTACAAGTGTTACTGGAGCGCTTGAAGGTTCTGCACCGGGAGTGCAAGTGAATAATACCTATGGAGAACCTGGATCTTCACCTACCATTCGTATCCGTGGTTTCGGTTCTGTAAATGGTAGCAACGCCCCTTTATATGTAGTGGATGGGGTTCCTTTCAATGGGAATATCAGTGATTTAAATGCGAGTGACGTTGAGTCGTTGACAATACTGAAAGATGCCGCATCAGCAGCCTTATATGGCAATCGTGCTGCCAATGGAGTCATCTTAATTACCACCAAACGAGCTAATAACAATGAAAAAACAACAGTTACTCTTACGACCAATCATGGTGGCTACTCACGTGGTATCAAAGAGTATGATCGTTTGGGAGCTGACTCATGGATGGAAGCACAATGGACCGGCATGAAGAATTATGCAATGTCACTCAAATCATTGCACATGAATGAGGCTGATGCAGCAACTTATGCTACATCACACCTAATCGGTGATTTGGTGAAACGTAATATCTACGATGCTGCTAATGACAAGCTGTTTGATTCAAACGGTAAGTTGATTGCCAAGCAACTTCCGGGTTATACAGACTTGGATTGGGCTGACAAACTAGAGCGTACGGGCTACCGTCAAGAATATGGTATTTCGTTTTCAAGTGGCACAGATAAATATAATTTATATGCTTCTTTAGGCTATCTAAAAGAAGATGGATATATTATCAACACCGATTTTGAACGTTATTCCGGACGTGTCAATTCATCTTTTACGCCAACAAAATGGTTCAAAGGGGGATTGAATATCTCATTGACTTCTCAAGAACAAAATTATAATTCCAGTGCAAATGGCACTTATTATTCTAATCCATTCTATATAAGTCGCACTATGGCACCTGTATACCCCATCTATTTGCATAATGCCGATGGGAGTATTATTTTGGATCAAAATGGAGAAAAGGTGTACGATACTACTTCTTCCTACTTAAGCAATCGGCATATTATTTTCGAACGCTTAAATGATATAGAAAAGAATGAGAGACTGACAGCAGAAGCAACTGCATTCGCGACCTTTACATTGCCATATAATTTTGATTTCACAGTAAAAGGATCAAAAAATTACTTATCACGTAGACGCTCAAAATATGACAATCCAAAAATCGGTGATGGTGCAGCTAATAACGGTCGTTTGACAAACTATGATTATCGCTATACAACAACCAATTTTCAGCAGCAACTGAATTGGGGACAAGATTATGGTTTGCATCACGTGGATGCTATGCTAGCTCATGAAAGCTACGAATACAAATACAGCTTGGTAGATGGAATGAATACGGGAATGTCTGTTTCCGGAAATATTACGATGGGTAATTTTACTACAAACTCCTTTTTTGGTGGTGGAGATGATGAAGATGCTACTGAGTCATATCTTGGACGTGCGCGTTACAACTATGACAACAAGTATTTCTTTGAAACATCTTTCCGTACAGATGGATCTTCTCGGTTTGATAAAGACAACCGTTGGGGGAATTTCTTCTCTTTTGGAGGTGCATGGGACATTACTAGAGAGAATTTCATGAAAGATATTGATTGGGTGAATTTCTTGAAACTAAGAGCCTCTTATGGTGAAGTCGGGAATAATTACGTAGACGATGGAACTGGTAATGTTAATTATTATGCTTACCAAGCACTCTATTTTTTAGATAAAAATGCCGGTAACGGTTCATTAATCAAGCAATCTCTTTCTGCTAAAAAGCTTAAATGGGAAACGACTCAAACTATTGATGTCGCATTGGAAGCGAACTTATTTAATCGCCTAGACCTGCAATTTGGATATTTCAATAAAAGGTCGAAAGACTTACTTTTTGCAGTACCTTTACCGTCTTCGGCCGGAGCTTACATTTGGAGTGATAACATTAATCTGACTCAATTGCAGAATATTGGGTCGGTAGTTAATCGTGGTTGGGAATTGTCAGCGAATGTAGACATTATCAAGTCTAAGGACTGGAAATGGAACTTTGGCTTAGATGCTACATTTATGACCAATAAGATTCAAAATTTACCTAATGGGCAGGATATTATCAATGGCACGTTACGCCGATATTCAGAAGGTCACTCCATCTATGAATATTACACTTATCATTTTGAGGGTGTTGATCAAATGACAGGTAGATCGCTTTATACACTCGACGAAACAACAAGTGATAAAGCTAAATCTGCAGGAGCTCTAGTTACTATCAATGGTAAGGATTACACAACAGATATCACTTACGGGAAAAAAGACTGGGCGGGTTCTGCTCTTCCAGATGTTTATGGTTCTATTCGCACCGGAGCCGAATGGAAGGGTCTTTCATTGAATGTGTTGATGACTTACTCTCTAGGCGGTAAAATCTATGATTCAGGATATGCTTCATTAATGTCAACAGCTGCTAATGACGCTAGCGCTTTACATAAGGATCTTCTTAAATCATGGAGCGGCATTCCTGCCGGTATGACTGATACCTCTGCGAATCGTATCAATCCTAGTGGAACTCCTATATTGGATAATAACTTGTCTGAGTTCAACAATGCAGCTTCAGACCGTTGGCTAACGAGTGGCTCTTATCTGGTAATGAAAAATATTACGCTTTCCTATCAATTGCCACAAAGATTGGTAAAAGAGTGGGGATTGCAAAATGTCTCTGTTAATGCCGGTATGGAAAATGCTTTTACTCTGACAAGTCGGCAGGGTTTAAATCCACAGTATGGATTTAATGGTGCGCAAGATGCAACCTATACAACTCCACGTATATTTAATATCGGGGCCACTCTGAAATTCTAATTATCACAGTATATAAATATAGGAATTATGAACAAATATATAAGCAAGTTTTTTATGGGTGTTTGCACAGCAATAGCTTTGTCTGCTTGTTCCAGTGATTTTTTGGAAACAACTCCTACAAGTTCCACCGCAACACCAACCGTCTTTGCGACTACAAGTAATGTAAAGATGGCTGTTAATGGGTTGGCTTATTTGATGAAGAGTCAACATGCTGCTTTTTCACAAGGCTACTGTGGGGAAAACCGCATTCGTAGTGTTTTCTACGAGTATGCTTCACAAGAGTTCCGTTATAATGCGATAGCATCAGGATGGGCATCTATTATGAATGGTGATTATTATACCAGGACAACAACAAATTATACCAAATATCCTTGGGCTTACTATTATGAAATTATTGCAAATGCCAACTCAATTGTAGCTAATGTTGACGCTGCGGCTGGAGAAGAAAGTGAAAGACAGTTTTTAAAAGCCCAAGCTCTAACATTCCGCGCTTATTGCTATTCTAAGTTGCTTGAACTTTATACTCCCCGCTGGCAAGACACAAACAATGGTTCTGCTAGTGGTATAGTGCTCCGCTTGGATGAATCCACTGGTCCAATGCCCCTTTCTACAGTAGCTCAATGCTATGCACAGGTCTACAAAGATTTAGATGATGCAATCAATAATTTCAAAGCTTCCGGAAAAGATCGCAATGCTGCTGAGTATTGGCTCACAAATATTAATGTAGCTTATGCTATATATGCTCGTACAGCTCTTAATCGTCAAGATTATAGCACGGCATTATCTATGGCAAAAAGTGCTCGTGAAGGATACCCTCTGATGAGTAATGCTGAATATGAGACCGGATTCAGTAAGAAAACAAGCGAATGGTTGTTTGGAAGCTACGATGGTGATACCGAAAATAATTGGTATTGGACTTTTGGTACCCAATTTGCTTGCAATGGTTATTATAGTCAAGCTACTGAATACGGTGCTGGCGCCATTGAAAAAGAGTTGACTGATCGTATGCCTATAAATGATGTACGTATGAAGTGCTTCCTTACTATAGACAAATTTGCGGGCCTAGACTTATATAAGGGAAAAGGTACAGTTCAGAATTCGGACGGTACTATTAAAAAAGATGTCCCTCACATGAATCTGACTTATGGATATATGGAGTCTGATGAAGCTTGGAGTATTGCAGATGCATATATAAATTCAAGAACACCTTCTGGCTTAGCTAAAGCATACCAATCCGGTTACTATCATCTTGGAGCCCAACTTAAGTTTTGGGCCATTGGGACGCCAGGTGTCGAACCTCTTTGTTTCATTCGTTCTTCTGAAATGGTGTTGATTGAAGCAGAAGCCAATTATTTCTTGAAAAATGAAGAAGACGCTCAAGCTTCTTTAGTAGAACTGAATGCAACTTCTGGACGTAATCCTGCATATACTTGCACTAAAACAGGAGATGCACTTTTCCAAGAAATTGTAGATTACCGTGAACTTGAGTTGTGGGGTGAGGGGTTCAATTGGTATGATCTCAAACGTTGGAACAGGGGCTTTAATCGTCTTAGTTTTGCCAATGGTGGAAACTGCCATCCTGCGACTGCAACTGAAGTTGCTGCAAATAGTTCGAATTGGACTTGGAGTATTCCAGAATCAGAAACCAACTACAATACAGACATTAAATAAAATGCTGTATTAAAATAGATAAGAAGAGTGAACGCTAACTGAAATTGAGTTTGACTCTTCTTTGAAATAAACTCTAAATTTGCCTAAGTCTACGAAGCATAGCGTATTCTTAGGCAAATTTTTAAATACACAAGCATCACTAAAAAGTCTACCTTGCATATTTGTCACAAAATTGCTTAAGAAGTAAGACATTGGCAACAGACAAGCAGAATCAGAAAGCAGCTTTTGATATCCGTTTCGATTCTAATTCAAGAAAAATAAAAGATGAACTCTACTTCTATCTAAACGAAGGAACAGCATCTAGAATGCGCTTTTAACATTGCTTTATTTCATTACTTATCAGCATTTACAATGCAAACAAAATCAAACAAGCCTACAAACTTTGTTTTAATATAGCTATTAGGATTGGTTTGGCGCCACTAACAAAACACTCTACGGCAATAACCATGAGTATTAAGCCCATAAGACGCATCATTACATTATTCCCCGTTTCACCTATAATCTTCACCAAACGAGTGGAAGCACGTAATACAAAGAATGAAATAAGATAAACAACTGCAATCACAACAACCAGAACCCCTTTCATTTCAAAACTATTAGCATCTTGCATCAATACAATAGCATTGGCGATAGCACCCGGACCACACAATATAGGTATACCTAATGGTGAAACAGAGATATCGTCTGCATACGTTTTTATTTCTTCGTCCTTCAACTTTATTGATGTATAGCGAGCTTGTAACATATCATAACCTATTTTAAAAATAATAACTCCGCCGGCTATTCTAAATCCATTTGCAGAAAGACCAAAGAATTTAAAAAGGAATTGTCCCGTGAAAACAAAAACCATTAAAGTGATAAAAGCGACTAATGTAGCACGAGCTATAATATTTTTACGTTCTTTTTCACTCAGGCCATGAGTCATTGTCAAGAAGACAGGCATCGTACCCAGAGGATTGGTCAAAGTAAAGAATGACGTGAAACACAGCAAGGCAAAAGGTAGAAGGGTTTCCATTGATGTATCTTTATTGGTTATAAGAAAATATTATTATTTGCAAAAATACAATTAAACCGGAATATTACAACAACGAAAGAAGTTCTCTCAAATCATGAATATGATAAGTCGGTTGAAATGGTAGTGCGTCCGAGCCTTTAATATCATAAAAAACTTGATGCATACCCACACCTCTTGCGCCTTCAATATCATTTTTCCAGCTATCGCCAATCATCAGCGAATCACTCATCGTTGATTGAGTAGCAGACAATGCAAAATAAAATATCTCAGGCCAAGGCTTCAAAACGCCGATATCATCGGAGAGCACTATTTTTTTAAAATAGCCATCAATACCGGAAGAACGCATTTTCTGACATTGCAGTTCTTTAAACCCATTAGACAGAATATACATATTGTAATCTAAAGAAAGATGCTCAAGCACTTCACGGGCATGAGGCATCAACTTCTCTTTGGTCGGAATAGCAGAGAAAAAACTATCCGCAAAAGCCTTTGAAAGTTCTTCATTCTTCGACTCTACAGCTTCTAAAGGATACGAAAAGCGTTGCTTATTCAGCTCCTCCTTGGTCACCTTTCCATTGCCATATTCAGCCCAAAGTTCCACATTTCGTGCTTCATATAAATCATAAAAGTGAGAAAACGAATCAAAATAACGTTCATAATTAAACTTGTGATACATCTCCTCAAAGGTGTCACGTGCATTTAAAGAAAAAGCCCAAAGGGTATCATCAAGATCAAAAAAAAGATTTTTATACTTACGTGCCATAAATATTAAAAACAGAGCTGTGAGAAAACCCCACAGCTCTATTTATATTATACATTTGATATTGCCATTATTTCACTTGAATAACCAAGTATTTCGATACATTCCAAAAATCCTTTGGATTAGTGATTTTAAGAACAAGCTGCCCTTTATCATCCTTTTCAAGCGAATAAGAACTAGCCGGATGAGTTGTCAGCAACTCTGCATCTTTAGCATAAAGTTTTATTTCTTTTGTAGTACGGATATCAACTTGAGTAAAATAATCTTTATTCACATCACCATCTTTCAGAACTTTTCCTTTCTTGAACAACCCGGTATCAGTCAATATTTTCTGAGCCTTCAATTCTTTCTTGGTGCCAAAAACAAACCAACCAGCATTCATAGCCTTATCTTGTTCAGCCACAGTCTTTGCTTTGGACTCATTCTCTGCTGTAAGAACCTCCTTATCGGACTTCAATCCTGTGACAGCGTCATCCAATTCTTGGATACGGATATTCTTGGCAGCTAATTCTGCTTGCAATTCTTCTATACGTTGAGCTTTCTCTGCCAATTCTGCTTGCAAAGATTCCACAGCTTTTTTCAACTGTGCAGAATTATATTTGCTATTCTTCAGCAAAGATTGAAGTTTTGCAATCTGTTCTTTATTTGAGTCCATCTGTTTTTTAATGAATTCAATATCAGAGGCTATCTGCTGTTTAGCAGAAGCAGCACCTTCTGTTACAGTTCCACGCTGCAAATCAACACGACTCTCAGCAGCATTTATTTGACGGAAGCCTTCGGATATTTCATTAAATGTACCCATCATCTCATCTAATTCCTGATTTCTTTGAGACAATACTGTCAAAAGAGAATCATTTTCAGCCTTTAGTTGGTCTTTATTACCACCACCTGTGTTGTTACACGACGCCAAGGCAGCTGCGCATACAATTAAAACAGCAAACTTTTTCATACGCTTTCGTTTTACGTTTGTTAATGAAGTTATTTAATCGTCTATTCCTGCTATTATTATCACAATTTCTCCACGAGGTTCATTTGCGCTGAAATGTTGAACTAACTCAGCCAAAGTTCCTCGCACTGTTTCTTCGTGGACTTTTGATATTTCCCTCGATACCGAAGCTCGTCGAGTATCCCCAAAATATTCCGCAAATTGCATCAAAGCTTTTAAGAGCCGGCGGGGCGACTCATAGAATATCATTGTACGGGTTTCTTCAGCCAAACCTTTCAATCGAGTCATGCGCCCTTTTTTTTGAGGTAGAAAGCCTTCGAAACAGAAACGATCACATGGCAACCCTGAAGCAACCAGTGCAGGCACAAAAGCAGTGGCGCCAGGCAGACATTCCACATCTATATCATTTCGGACGCATTCACGAACTACCAAAAAGCCTGGATCAGAAATCCCAGGCGTCCCCGCATCCGAAATCAAGGCAACAATCTCGCCAGCTTTTATTCTATTAATAACGCTCTCTACCGTTTTATGTTCATTAAACTTATGATGGGATTGCATCAAGTTTTTAATGTCGAAATGCTTCATCAAAATACCAGAAGTGCGCGTATCCTCGGCCAAAACCAAATCAGCATCCTTCAAGACACGAATGGCACGAAAGGTCATATCATCCAAATTACCTACAGGAGTAGGAACTACATAAAGTTTTCCCATAACACTGTCTATCGACTCAACTTTAATAGAATTATATATACGGAACAAAAGTAGAAATAAATAATTAAATAACCCCTTAAAGCAAACAAAAGTGCTATTTTTGCGAAAAAATAAAGATTAAGACTCATGGTATTATTTTCAGAAGACCACATACAAGAAACTAATCGTAGAGGAAGAATAGAAGTCATTTGCGGCTCCATGTTTTCAGGCAAAACAGAAGAGCTTATCCGCCGATTAAAGCGTGCTAAATTTGCAAAGCAGCGTGTCGAGATATTCAAGCCAGCTATTGATAATAGGTATTCTGAGGAAAATGTAGTTTCACATGATAGCAATTCCATACCATCGACTCCTCTCGATACTTCAGCTAGCATACTCCTTTTCACATCCGAAATTGACGTAGTAGGCATTGATGAAGCCCAATTCTTCGACAATGGATTAATAGATGTATGTAATCAATTGGCGAATACAGGGATACGCGTCATCGTGGCAGGACTGGACATGGATTTTCGTGGTATACCTTTTGGCCCAATGCCCGGATTATGTGCAATAGCTGACGAGGTATCAAAAGTACATGCTATTTGCGTTAAATGTGGACAGTTAGCCTCTTTTTCCCACAGAACAGTAAAGAATGATAAGCAAGTCTTATTGGGCGAAACTGCCGAATACGAACCTTTATGCAGAGAGTGCTACATTAAAGCAACAAAAGAAGATAACTGGAAATAAATACGCATCAAATATCATCGGCACCTTATACTTTAAAAATAATTACGGATATAACACACTGATAGACAGATAAAACAAAGTAGGAGCAGCAATAATACTAAAACTTTTCGGCAAAGACCTTTGTTATTTAATACAAAAGTACTTATCTTTGCACCCGCTTAACAAAAGAAAATGATTCGCTAGCTCAGCAGGTAGAGCACAACACTTTTAATGTTGGGGTCTTGGGTTCGAGCCCCAAGCGGATCACTAAAGAGGAGAACGAAAGTTCATCGCCACGGCAAAACAAAGCTTCCTAAACAGTTGATTTAGGAAGCTTTGTTCATTTACTTCTATTCCATTTGATTCTTAATTCACTTTAGTTGAATACCGGATTATATGGATCATACTGAAATCCTGAGGGGTATTGATGTTAAAGTTCTATCTTTGCATTAAAAAGAAGATATGAATTACGATAACTTCCTTCGTTTTATCTTTCCTGATGGCATGTTTGATTACTTCGAGATGGTTGGTTTCAATGAGCTTTCGGATAAGGTTGAAATCTATTTTGAGGAGAAAAATACTCTTTCTGAAGAATATG
>VOIU01000036.1 GCA_007896885.1 Bacteroidaceae bacterium HV4-6-C5C | reverse complement strand
CGCCGCAATGGCTATAGTTGGTACAACAATAGCGGACTCAAAGTATTGAAGTACTACGATAAATGGAAAAAAGCACTAAGTAAATAGATTGCTGTCGCCTATAAAGAGACTTTCCATAGTAATTAAAAGAACAATGCCATGCTATTGGCACAACTTTGCCTCCTTATTGGCAACTTTGTGCCAATAGCATGGCACTGCTTTGCCAACATAGAGGCAAGACTATGGAATCACTTACTTTTCCACCCAATCTTTAAAGGGGGCAACCTTCAGTCGGCTTACAATAGGTTTTTCTTCGGACTCTACTTTAAGGTGCAATACAGCTTTCCTGTTAAAATAGGGCTCGAAAGATAGAATATTATTGCGATTCACAAACATCTGACGGTTAATCCTGTAGAAGAGATCCGGGTCACAAACCGAAGCAATATAATCCAGGTTTTTAAAAACCGGCATTCGTCTACCATCGAATGTATAGATATAAACCGTCTCATATTCTATGGCGAACAAAGCAATATCTTTCATATATACAACGGTCGACTTTTCTTTATGCTGGGTCAGGAAACTTTCCTGATAAGCAGGCCTTGAGGTCGTTTTATGAATGGCAGACTGAAAGTCGGGCAAAATTTTACGCTGGATTTTGCCAACCAACTTCTTATACTTTTGCAAAGACTTGTGAATCTCCTCATCCATAAAAGGTTTAAGGATATAATCAATGCCATTCTGTTTTATGGCTTGGAGGGTATATTCATCGTAAGCGGTGCAAAACACCACGGGAATGTCAATATCAATGTGCTTGAATATTTCAAAACTGTGTCCGTCGGATAAGTTAATATCAAGGAAGAGTAAATCAATGTTTTGATGATATTTACTTAAATAGCCGACTGTCTCCGCAATAGAATCGAGCATATTAATGACCATAAAGTCTTTGTCCTGTTCAATTATCTCTTTCAATAACTGAGCGGTATGAGGTTCATCTTCAACAACCAATATATTCATGAGTTACATCAATTTTAATTTGACTTCAAAATATTCGGCACTCTGCTCCACTATTATCCCGTCCGTTATGCCCAAAAGTTCATAACGTCGTTTTATATTCTCCAACCCATACCCGGATGTTTCACTCTTCGAGAGCTTAGGTTGCAAGTTGTTCTTTATCGAAATAAACCCGTCTTCAGTGCGAATGCTGATTTCCAAGGGATGGGCAGCTGATGCCTGATTATGCTTGAAGCAGTTCTCCACCACAATCTGTAGACAGAGGGTGGGAATAAGATGCAAACTCCACTTTTCATCAATTGATAGATCTACTTTTAGCTTACCCTCATTACGCATTTGCATTAGGAAAAGGAATGACTTCAACACTTCAACCTCTTCCAGCAGACTGACTGCCGAAGAATGATTCAGCCTTAACGTCTGTCTATAGAAATTTGAAAGATTAATGATAAATTCTTCCGAATGCAAATTACCACTCCTGACCATCGTACGCAAAGTATTCATAGAGTTGAACAAGAAATGCGGATCAATTTTTAACCGTAACTCCTGCAATTGTGCCCGATAGTTTTCTGTTTGAATCTGTTCTTTTTCAAGCTTTAAACGGGCAATATCCCTACTCGCTTTCAGCGCGTATTGAATAATTGAGAAAAGTATAGCAGCAGAAGCAAATTTTCCGAAGAAAACCCATTTGATATGGGTGTTATCCTTAAAAACCATCAATGAGAAAAATAAGTAGATCAGGAATAAAAAAACCGATACTACAGCTATTCGAGAAATGGTCTTATACTTGCCTTCTATTTGAGAGGATGCCAATAGTACATACCACAAAGTATATAGCACTAACGAAGCACACCCCCATTTCCAATAGAATTCAAGAGTATATCCATTGATACTATCCGCAGTGGAAAATAAGTTCAACCACGGAAGAATAAGAGCCAGAGCAGCAGGTAATATGGTGTTAATTTTTATCTTCACGGCAGTTAATCATTATAATTTATCGCGACTAAAATACAAAATTATATCCGATCATACATTTCGCACCGGATACTTTTATCTCGGACACAGGTTTGGCCTTATGCGTAAGGTTGAATGTAAAAATAGTCCAGTTATGCTCATTAGTATCATCATAATAGCCCATTTTCGATTTAAAATTGTATCCAATACCAATATAAAAACGATGGCGCCGCTTCAGCAAATACTCAAAACGGCTCATCGCATTCCAACCGGATAGCTGAATAACCGCGTTATTGAATGACTTTGCATTCAGACGATAGTTTTCAACAGCTCCGGATATCTCATTATTCCAAGTAAAGTACCGACTGATTCTGTACACCAGTCGTGGCTTAATGGGCAACAGACCTGATAAGGTCAACTTATCGCTTATCCGATATTCCACTGTAAGAAAAGGATTTATTTGATATCCCGTAAATTGACGGGCATAAGCAAAACCAAATCCCATATTCAAACGGTCGGAATATTTTACGCTATAGTTGCTTCCTATAAAGTAAACGAAATCCTTAGCAGATAAATCATTAAAATCAGAAAAGATTCCCACTCTACTTGTGAGCTGAATTTTTGACCTCTCACTAATCTTTTTCTGCCAAGTAATTTTCATTTCTATGTTCGACAATGAATGATTGAAGTATTCATTTATTCCGCCATAATCATTGCGGACATAAGTTATATTTCCTCCGAGGGCCTGGCTCCCTCCCACCCATATCGGGAAATTGAGAAAAGCTTCAAGTCGCTCATTATGACCCTTGATTTCATTTCCATCGTGAACAGCCGTACTGGTAAATACAACCCCCGCAAAATCTTTAGTTCGGTCTTGTGCCACCAACATATCCGGTTGGTAAAAGAAAAGAAAGACACCTATTAATAACTTTGACTTCATTTGCACAAAATTATAAGATGATACTTCCATCGGAAAACTCAATGATACGATCACAATTGGCTGCGAACTCATCGTCATGTGTAACAGCTATAATTGTTTGCCCCTGTTCTTTTGCCAATTGCCTGAAGATATCGAAAACCACCTTTGTATTTTTCGAATCCAGATTGCCGGTAGGTTCATCACCCATTATAATGGCCGGATCATTAATCAAAGCCCGTACAATCGCGACACGTTGCTGTTGTCCTCCGGATAGTTTCGAAGCTTGTTTATGTTCATGACCCTTAATATCGAGCAGAGTGAGCAACTCCATGGCCTTAGCTTCAATTTCTTCTTTTGGTTTCTTATTCAGTTTCAATGCAGGCAGCATAACATTATCCAAGACTGTAAATTCCGGCAATAAATAATGAAACTGAAAGACAAAGCCGATATGCTCATTACGAAATCTAGCCAACTCGTTTTGAGAGAGCCCGGTGACTTTAGCATCGTTAATCAAAATTTCACCTTCATAATCGGTATCCATTGTCGATAATAGATAGAGTAAAGTCGACTTCCCCGATCCGGACTTGCCTACAACAGCCACAAATTCTCCTTTATTCACCTCAAATGAAACATCTTTCAGAACCTGAAACTTTTGTGGGTCGTAAAAATATTTATTAATATGTTTTGCAGATAAAGCACTCATAGATAAATAGTATTTAATCAATCATTTATATTCAACCTCGCAGGATGGACACAGGATCAAGTTTAGCAGCTTTCTTTGCGGGCAGATATCCGGCAATAATGGTTATAATGATACCAAAGAGAAAGGCCAGTATATAATCAAATGGCTTATAATCAATGGGGAATGTGGTAAAAGCTGCAATTTTGAAAGGTATTTCATCAATAATCCGTGAAATCACATTTCCTATTATGAGCCCCGCTATTCCCCCTATTATACCGATAATTACAGATTGAGTCAGGAATATCTCCACAATATCATTGCCGTTAAAGCCCATAGCCTTGAGAATTGCTATCTCCCTGATCTTCTCATTCACCGTCATATTCATAATATTGTAAATACCAAAACCGGCAACTACAAGAATGGTCAATGAGATGGTCACGGCAAGCAAATCTCGGATGACATTAGCTGAATCAAGCTGGCTGTTTCCTTCCTGCCATGGTTCTACTTTGTACTGTGTGACACCCGATATTTTCTGGGCGACTTTAACCGCTTTCTCAAAGTCCTTAATATTTATTAGAATATCAGTAGCAAAGCTCTTATTCTCAGAGAACAACTGGCGGGCTGCGTGAATAGATACCATAGCTTTTGCCTTATCAGTTGTTGCGGATCCGGTCTCAAAAACTCCAATAATCTTAAATATCTTTGAGGTTCCATCCGAAGTGAGCACTGTTACATTATCATCCATACCTACTCCAAGGTTTTGTGCCAATCGGCTGCCCAAAATGATACCATCGGAACGTTTCTCAAGATCAAAGTAATTACCCTCAACCATATATTGGGAAGTCTTAAACAAATGATCTTCATTCTCCACATCCACCCCCGACAGGTTGGCACTATATTTTGTTACTCCATTGCGCAAAAATACATTTTCGTTAACCTGTTGCGTAACCCCGGTCACTTCCTTAAATGTGTTAAGGGCTTCAATTATAGGCGTACTATTTTTTATACCTTCCGTATAACGGATATTGCGGGCATTACTGACCATAGCAATCGTATTCGAATCGGCTGGCTTAGGCAATAATACCGGCACTTCGGTGGGCAAATCATTATAAATTTTAATATGTCCCATACTTGAAAAAGTGATTTCGGATTGTGCTGTATTCACACCGGACACAAAACTATTGAGAAATACATACATCGATATACCAAAAGTCACGCTTAATGCCGCGACAAGCAACTGACGGACTTTTGCCGTAAGATGCGTCCATGCTATTTTTTTATTAATACTCATATTCTTCTAACGACTTTTAATAAGAATATCTTTTTCCGTTACTCCGGATACTATTTCAACCCAGTCACTGCTCCGACTTCCCGTTCTGACTTCCTTCTGTGTACCATCCTTGAGTATCACATATCTACCTTTCACCAAATAAGCTGAGGGTATGACCAATACCCCTTTGCGTTTACCGGTTTCAATATTTGCCTGAAGCTGTGTATCGGAGAAAATCGTTGGTGGTAACAAATCAAAGGAAGCTTCGATTACATAAGACTGTTCCTCCTCATTAAATCCAGGCAATATCCGGGTCACTTTGGCCGGAAAAATGTCATTGGGATAAGTATTAAGATGTACGGCTACTTTCTGCCCCACTTTTACCTTCGAAATGTCATCCTCGGATATATACAACTTAATAATATAAGATCCACTCCCTATTTTGGCAAGAGCATCTCCCGGACGAACCACCTCTCCTTTCTTCTTATACACATCGATAACACTGCCCGCACTGCCCGAGGATATTGCATAATCATTCAGAAGTGCCTGCTGTGCACTGATTTGTATACGGCTCCTATCCACAGTTAATTCAAGTGAATTACGAATTTCACTATATTTTTTTTGCAGAAGTTCCATATTCTCACGAGAGTTATTATATTGTAATTCAGCTTTATCAAAGTCCAGCTGAGAGACGGAATTCTTCCTTCTCAAATCCTTATATCGTAAATAATTTACCTTATCCAAATCGAGTTGATGCTGAGCTTGAGCAATTTGAGCTTCAATCTGTTTCAATTGAGGAGAATCAGTTGCCGCATTCCTAAGGGCATCATGATAAGTTACACGCGCATCTTCCAATTGGCTATGTTGCACATCACTCCTAATAGTGGCTATCAAGTCATTGGGCTTCACTTCATCCCCCTCTTTTACAGGCAAAGACTTTATTACCCCACTCACTGTAGCAGAAACAATATATTCATCATCTTGCTCCAAATGACCACTCCCAAATACTGCATCCTCTATATTTTTCCTGACAGGTGATACTTTCTCATTGCGCTGGCAAGAGGTAAACATCACCAATGCCGACAGCATCATTAACAGATACCTGAAAAACTTATTCATACTTTATTGTTTAGTTAATAATTGATTTGACGAATATAGACTTTGTATTGAGCCAGTGAAAAATCGCCCAGACTTTGCAGGTAATTGTATTGAGCTGCCAATAAGTCATTATACCGATCCAATCTTTCGTCCAAGCTGATAATACCGGCTTCATACTTATTCTCGGTATAAGTATCATTTTGGCTTTGCAAAGTCAATATCTCTTTTGTTCTATTCAGATTATTATCAGACTGTTGATACTGTAAGCGTAACGTTTCATCTTCCAATGACTTGGTCAGGCGCAAATTGTCGAGTTGCATTTGCTGTATTTGTAGTTCCGACCGAGATTGCCTCACTTTACCTTTTGTTGAAAACCCTGTAAATACAGGAATACTTAGCTTTACGCCCAAATATTGTGAAGGCATTTTATTGGCGGTAGAGAGATGCATAAAATCATTTGTAGCCCAATTATAATTATACTGGTACTGAAAACTCAGTGCGGGATAATATAAAGCTTTGGTCTGCCGCAGAACAGATTTTGAAACTCTAACCTGTGACTCTTGCCAACGTATTTCTGGATTTACCGTATTGAACTCAGTATTTTCGACAAGATAGGGTTCCAAATCACCCGTCGCACAAATTTCTTGATCCGTATTCAGTTGACTCTGAAACTGTTTGTAAAGCTGTTGCAGATTATTCTCGGCAGCTTCCCTATTCTTCAAGTTCTGAAGATGTTGTATGGATGCCCGATTCAAATCGCCTTCACTGATAACTCCTTTTGCGTATTTATCCTTGGCGCTTTTCAGTAAAGCCGCCGTAACTTCAACATTGTCCGTATAAATACCCAACGTTTTTTGCATCAACAAAATAGAGTAATAAGTCGAAGCTAACTGATTGTAAGTATTATATTTCACTTTCGCTATATTGAGCCGACCAGCCTCAGCTTGCATTTCAGACGTACGCATCGCAAAAATCTTTTGGAAATTCAAAATATCCCATTGTGCCTGAACCCCGGCATTATAAAGATGTTCTTTACCAAAAGTCATCTCTTCATACGTATCATCCGGTGCATTGGGATTAAATAATTTGGTAGGAACCAATGTGGGTTGTATCGTCAGATTATCAGTATAACCGGAAGATGCAGCAACATTAGGATATAAAAAGGACCTGGCTTGTACCTGTTTAGAACGATCTACCTCCTGCTGTGCCACCGAAGCCTTAATGTTATAGACATGATCATCGGCATAAAGGAGCACTTCTTTCAATGACTTAAACACGACTTGGCCTTGTGCCTGTGCGCCACATAGCATCAGTATGACTAAAATACATTTATTCATATAAACCTCCGTTTATTTTGACTTTACCCAAATTTGGGATTTCGCCATTAGCCCGATACTGGCTTTTATTTCAATCTTATCGGCACCGACCATTTTTATGCTACATTTCGCAGTCTTATCTCTTTTGAAAAGATGTAACATACCTTCATCGTACTGATCTTTTCCGGTTAATTTTAATCCGCTAATTTGTCTTTTACCTACTAAAGAAGGATTCTCCGCTTTTCTGATTATGGCATCGAAAACAGCCCCATTTTGAACAAATTCAATAATCCTGCTACCTTCCTCATTTCTCCACATGCCCAAGATCTCATGATTAGCATTGAGAGCAAAAGCATTAAAGGTGATAAACATAAACAATCCCCAAAACATACAAACTAATCTTTTCATTTTCTCTTTGATTATAATTTTTATACAAAAATAGAATGAGCTTCAAGAGCCCGAAAGGCCTTTCACACCCAACTGAATAAAAAAGCAGTTCAACTGAACAAATGAAAAAGTAAATTGAAAACGAGAATTCCAGATTATAGGCTTAAAAAGGATAGATTATAAACAAGGAATATAAGAAGTGTAGCAGACTATATTTCCTATTGACACGCTAGCGCCAGATATTCTACTGAGAAGAATGTGAAAAGTATAGCGACTATATAGATCACCCCAAAAGGTATAGTAGAGTCTTTTAGTATTTAAACATTGCTTCTAACTCAAACGATAAACTACAGGAAGATAAATCAAAAAAGAGCTGCTTCGGTATATTCCAAAGCAGCTCTTATCTCTATAATTTAAAGCCTCAACAGGCTCAAAATAAGTTCTTAAAGCTTAGCAGCGTGGCTTAAGTTGTTTGAAGAAGTCATTGCCTTTGTCATCCACAAGAATAAATGCAGGGAAATCTTCTACTTCAATTTTCCAAATAGCTTCCATTCCCAATTCAGGATATTCCACACACTCAATGCTCTTAATATTATTCTGTGCTAAGATTGCAGCAGGCCCTCCGATGGAACCAAGATAGAAACCTCCGTACTGTTTACAAGCATCAGTCACTTGCTGGCTACGATTGCCTTTTGCAAGCATCACCATGCTACCGCCATGTTTTTGGAACAGTTCTACGTATGAATCCATACGACCGGCAGTAGTCGGGCCCATGGAGCCACAGGCCATGCCTTCAGGAGTCTTGGCCGGACCGGCATAGTAAATAGGATGGTCTTTTATATATTGAGGTAAGTCTTCGCCACGATCCAGACGTTCCTTCAATTTAGCATGAGCAATATCACGACCTACGATAATCGTACCATTCAATGATAAACGGGTAGATACAGGATATTTAGTCAGCTCTTTAAGGATATCTACCATCGGCTGGTTCAAATTTATTTTTACTACATTTCCTTCACCTGCATGACGCAATTCTGCAGGGATCAACTCACCGGGATTGGAATCAAGCTTCTCAATCCAAACTCCGTCTTTATTGATTTTACATTTGATGTTACGGTCAGCAGAGCAGGAAACACCAAGTCCTACAGGACAAGAAGCACCATGACGGGGCAAACGGATAATGCGTACGTCGTGTGCCAAATATTTCCCACCAAACTGGGCACCAAGACCAATCTTATATGCTTCTTCCAAAACCTGCTTTTCTAATTCCACATCACGAAAAGCGCGTCCGTACTCATTACCTGTAGTAGGCAATTCGTCATAATAATGAGTGGAAGCCAACTTCACTGTCAGCAAGTTTTTCTCAGCAGAAGTACCACCGATAACGAATGCGATATGATAAGGAGGGCAAGCAGCAGTGCCCAAAGTCTTCATTTTTTCAACCAAGAAAGGAACCAATGTTCCGGGATTCAAGATTGCCTTTGTCTCCTGATATAAATAAGTCTTGTTAGCAGAACCACCACCTTTTGTTACACAAAGAAACTTATATTCCATCCCTTCGGTAGCTTCAAGATCAATTTGAGCGGGCAAGTTACACTTAGTGTTGACTTCATCATACATATTCAAAGGAGCATTTTGCGAATAACGCAAGTTCTCTTCGGTATATGTTTTGTAAACACCAAGGGAGAGAGCTTCTTCATCACAATAACCGGTCCATACCTGCTGACCTTTTTCACCGTGTACAATAGCTGTACCGGTGTCTTGACAGAAAGGAAGAATACCTTTTGAAGCCACTTCAGCATTACGTAAGAAAGTCAATGCCACATATTTGTCATTTTCGCTTGCTTCAGGATCACTCAAGATTTTGGCTACCTGCTCGTTGTGCGAACGACGCAACAAGAATGATACATCACGGAAAGCTGCATTCGCCATTGCCGTAAGACCTTCTTTCTCGATCTTCAGTATGGGCTTTCCTTCAAACTCGCTCACAGATACATAGTCCTTTGTAAGCAGATAGTACTCAGTTTTATCTTCACCATGTTCAAACATGGGTTGATACTTGAACGGAGGTGTTGCCATATCAATTAATTATTTAATGTTAGTTAGTTTGATGCAAAAGTACTAATTCTTCAGCAAAGTCTGTTTCACTCTATTGTGAAAAGATGTACATTTGCGAATATATAACCGAAGAATATGCAACCTTTAATTCTTATTATCGAAGACGACGAACGTATGGCTGAACTTATCCGGCGGGGACTGGAGGAAAATGGCTATAACGTAACATTAGCAACTGACGGAGGTGAAGGACTTTCCATCGCTCTTGAAAATCATTTTGATGTGGTTGTAACGGATATCTTGCTGCCGACTAAAAACGGGCTGGAGCTTTGCAAAGAACTAAAAAAAGCAAATGAGAAGTATCCGATCATTATGCTTACGGCTCTTGGCACTACCGATGACAAGATAGACGGATTTGACGCAGGTGCGGATGACTATATGGTAAAACCTTTCGAAATGCGGGAATTAACGGCACGCATCAATGCGCTTATTAAAAGGAGTCGATTGGAAAACACAGAAGAAATCATACGCATTGCCGATCTGGAATTGGACCAACGCACCAAAACTGTGAAGCGCGGGGGTAAAGAGTTAAATCTCACTCCCAAAGAATTCAATCTGTTGGCATATATGATGACCAATAAAGGCAGAGTATTATCAAAAAGCGAGATAGCCGAAAAAGTCTGGGATATGTCTTTTGATACCGGAACAAACTTCATTGAAGTATATATCAGCTACCTCCGCCGCAAAGTGGATAAAGGCTACGATAAGAAACTCATTCACACCAAATCGGGGATGGGGTTCATCCTTAAAGAGGATCATGAAGATTAAATTAAAACTTACGCTCATATTCTCCATCGTCTTCGGAATGGTACTTCTACTTTTCATTGTAGGAGTCTACCGTTTTTACAGCGTCAAATACCACGATGATTTTTTTGAACGCTTACATCTTCGTGGGGCAGTTAAAGTCAACTTAATAGATGGTGAGACGATTGAGCCCGAAATATTGCACTTAATCTATGAGAACTCACTTCAAAAGTACGAGCCTCAAGTCAGTATCTTCAATAAAAACGGAGAGGTGATTTACCGCGATAGACAAAATTCACTACCTGAAGCGGAACAGCGTAGAATGATTAAAGAAATACAAACCGACGGAATCTATAAAGCGTGGTACGGTAAAAACCAAACATTCGGTTTCTTAATTGAAGGTCTTAAAGGTGATTACATTGTCATTGCAACAGGCTATGATGCATTAGGCTATGCCCAATTACGAGTCTTACGACTGGTATTCGGAGTAGCATACCTCATTGTAATGGTATGTATCATTTTCATCCTTCGCCTATTCATTAAACAGGCTTTCAATCCGGTGTCACAGATGATAGACAAAGTACAAGCTATAAATGACTCCAATCATTTGGATATACGCATCGACGAAGGCAATAAAAAGGATGAATTGGCGGAGTTGGCCATAACCTTTAATCGCATGTTGGAACAATTGGAGACTTCTTTCGAAGCACAGAAACAGTTTGTATATAATATCTCCCACGAACTTCGTACACCTCTTTCTGCTATTATCACCGAGCTCGAACTTTCGCGGCAAAAAGACCTAAGTAAAGTGGAATATAGGCAAGTAATAGAGCGTACGTTACAAGATGCCAAGCGATTGGCAAAGCTATCAACTGACCTCCTAGACATTGCTAAAGCTAATTACAATTCAGCACAGATAGCCATGCATAAAGTGCGTTTGGACGAATTACTGATTGAAGTGTGCAATAAAGTTCAGAAATCAAATTCCGAATATACGGTCCAGCTACATTTTGATAAGAACTTCGATGATGAACGGCTAATTTCTCTACTAGGAAACGAATATTTACTAGGAGTCACCTTTAGCAATCTAATAGAAAACGGATGTAAGTTTTCTACGGATAAGACTTGTGAAGTCCACATTTCGTATGAAAACGAGTTTGTCATCATACGCATCATCGATCATGGCATAGGGATTACTCCAGAAGATCAACAACTTATCTTTACGCCATTTTATCGGGGAAATAATAGGAACTTTGCACCAGGAAATGGAATCGGTCTTGCTCTTTCCCGTAAAATTATTGAGATTCACAATGGAAATATTGCATTGGAGTCAAGCCCGGGATTCACAGCATTTGCCGTACAATTAAAAAACTTATTATAGAGCTTTACCATAGCATGACCTCTGTTCTAATTAATTTCTAATATTTTTATAACAGTTTTCTAACTACAACACTGATAAAAAACACTTTATCTTTGTGATGTCCTATTAAAGAAAGGACAATAACAAATGAAATTATTAATTTTAAAAGCGTTACAATCATGAAAAAGATGATGTTCGGTTTTGCACTTGTTGCAGCCATGTTATTGGGAACTTCTGCTTACGCACAAACTCCGGTTAAGAAAGAAGTTAAGAAGGAACAAACTGCTGTTAAGAAAGAAGCTAAGGATGCTAAAACAAAAGCTTGCACAGAAGCTAAGAAAAGCGACAAAGCTGTAAAAGCTACTAAAGCTACTGCTGGCACACCTCGAGTAAAGTTTACGAAACCAACAGTGACTCCTGATAAAGCTGTAAAGAAATAAGTAGCCATTATAACTTATAGAGTAAATAGAGTGCTCCCGTGAAAGGAGCACTCTATTTATTTTCAGAATATTGCTTTATATATGTTTTTAGGAGACAAGAGGCTATATTCTGAAACAAATGACGTGTGGAAAAAGCAAAAGCTCAACTACACACGTCATTCTATCCATTATTTGAAAAGCCAGCCCTTTAGTACTTAAGAGAGTTTCTTCAAGCGGGAAATAAGTTCATCACCCAATGCCGTCTTATCTTCAATATGCTTTAATACAGCCTTAACAAAAGGATTACTTTCAAAGTCACCACGAACTTGTTCAAAATCAAGTTCTTTCTCTACGCGGGAACCATCTGCTCCAAAGCCAGTCATAGAAGCTAAAGAAAACTCTTTTTTTGCATCTTCATACACCATACGATCCAATCCCACAACAGCTTCTTTCCACTTTTCGACAATAGAACAAATCTGAGATGCAGTTATCTCCTCTGGCTTATAACCGTAGAATTCTTCGATCTTGTCATAAGCCCACGTCCATTCATAGGTATAATAATTTTGATGCATCCGCTCGAATTCAGCATTAATGTGCTTCAAGCGATTAATTTTTCCAGACTCAATATCAAAGATTAAAATATCTACTTCACTTTTAGGGGTTATCAGCCCTGAAATATCCACCCACTCACCTCCCCCAATAGATGTATTAGGACGAAGGCGGGCACGTATGGTCTCATCATTCTCGAAATGTATTCCTTCAAGACGTTTAATGATAGAGTTTCCCAAGAACTTATGAATAGCGATTTCATAGAACTGAATACCTTTCACTAAGGCTGAATTGCGGATCTTTGCACTATGGAAAGAATAGATATCAGATAATTCTCCCGAAGCTTTACGAAGATTCAACAGAGTCTCTCTACCTTTCAGCATTTTTTGCACAGTGTAAGGACTTAATAAATTGTAGTTGATATAATCCAACTTATTTTGATCAGTCCGCCCATCACGTTTCGGCCATTTCTGTGCATCACGGATAGTACCCACGCTGCGCAGATTGACACCGGGAACCAAATAAGTGGTGTTATTCTGCTCAATCAGATAAGAAAAAGGTAAATTGGACGTATCGGAATGATTGACATGTCTTCCCATCACCAATGAAAAAGCTCCAACTCTTGCCGGCCACAGAATATATGAATCGGAAGTTGTTTTGGCACCACGTTCCAGAGTTCCTTGATGAATAGGTCCCAGCTTATACATGTGGTTACTTTGGTTAGACCCGGATCCTGCATTCATGAAGGAGAACATTCCCGCAATAAGTAAAGTTGATTTATGGTGAGTAACCGTGAAAGGGCCCGCAAATATGGCACAAGCTTCTCCATTTTCACCTTGGCAATTACTAAAGAATAAAGAGTCAGAAGCAGAGTAGTTATGCCCTAAGCGACACGCCTGACCAATGAAACATCGAGTCAACATAGCTCCATCATCAATATGTGAGCCGGAAGATATAATAAAATCATCACAGATCACACCATGCCCGACATGAACCGGTGCTTCCGCATTACTATTAATGCTACCATTAGTCAACCGGCAGGTACCACAGATACGGCAGTAATCACCAATCCGTACATTACGGATAGATCCTGTATTCAATATCATTGCATGATTGCCAATAGTCCCGATATCAGAAGAATGCTTACTAGAATAAAAGTCGGTAATGGCCTTCATTCTGTTAATAAGTTCGGGGCGATGCCGATATAGAGCCATAATATATGCTTGATGCGCGGAAAGCTTATCACTAATAAGTACTTCTCTACCGCCTGTTTCATTCAAAACGGAGACCTCCACCCCATTACCAAATTTGCTTAATCCTTCTACGAGAATAATATCCACATTCTCTATAAAAGTATCATGCCCAATTTCATAATTTGCAATGTAGTTCTGGATATTTTCGATACAGCAGTTATTGCCAACCGTTACATTGTGAAGGGTAACATGACGTAGTCCCGAATGCTTCTTAATTCCTCCCGGCAAAATAAACTCGGAAAGGAAAACACCTAAGCGCACTTCCCCAGAGAAGCGAGTGTGATGAATAAAACTTGTAGCAAAATCTTTCGCTACCATAACTTTCCCCCAATCATCAGCCAAACAAAATTGGCTTTTCAACTGAAGAATTTCATCCTCAGTCAGATGTCTGTAATTCATATTCTTTATCGGTTTTATATATTCACCACGGAATTACATGAAGTACTTTGTATCAAAATTATTTCAAGTTCGAGACAAGATACAACAAGTCACACTGTAAACGTCGTACTTAAGAAAACGAACTGGGGAATAATGTCAACCAAGTACTTTCACAAGAGGTTCACACAACCTCACACTACTTCACGTGATAAAAATTCAATCCTCTTCGTCGTAGGTCTGATAAAGGAAATCATTGTAGGGGTACTTTTGCACGTGCAATTCTTTTACATGTTTATAAACCACACTCCTCAGTTCCTCTACATTTATTTTCTCACGCGCAGAAATAAAGAGGCAATTATCTTCCATCTTTGCCATCCACGTATTCATCAGTTCCTCGAGTGTTAAGTTCTCTTTTGTTCGGGGGGTAAGGTCATCAGGCGCCTTTTCCACATAAGTGTAAGCGTCTATTTTATTAAAAACAAGTATTATTGGCTTACCGGCAGCATCAATATCAGCCAATGTTCTATTTACTACTTCAATTTGATCTTCAAAATCCGGATGGGAGATATCCACTACATGTAACAGCAAATCAGCTTCACGAACTTCATCAAGAGTTGACTTGAAAGAATCAACCAGATCAGTGGGTAACTTCCGAATGAACCCCACAGTATCCGATAACAAGAAAGGTAAATTCTCAATGATCACCTTTCGTACAGTGGTGTCTAAAGTCGCAAAAAGTTTATTTTCAGCAAAGACTTCACTTTTGGCCAACAAATTCATCAATGTAGACTTGCCAACATTAGTGTATCCTACTAAAGCCACGCGAATCATACGCCCTCTGTTTTTACGTTGGGTTGATTTCTGTTTATCAATTTCAGATAAACGCTCTTTCAAAAGTGACATACGGTTAAGAATGATACGACGGTCCATTTCCAGCTGAGTCTCACCCGGACCACGGAGTCCCACTGAACCACCTTTACCGCTACCCGATCCACCACCTTGACGCTCTAAGTGAGTCCATAAGCGTTGAAGGCGCGGGAGCATATATTTATATTGCGCCAACTCCACTTGAGTCTTTGCATTTGCCGTTTGTGCACGCATGGCAAAGATATCAAGGATAAGCGACGTACGATCCAGTATCTTTATCTTCAATTCAGCTTCAATATTACGAAGCTGTTTTGGAGAAAGCTCATCATCAAAAATCACCATCCCCACTTCACGCTCTTCCTCAGCCTCATTCTCTATATAAGCCTTAATCTCCTCCAATTTACCTTTCCCCACATACGTCACAGAATGCGCCATATCGAGCTTTTGGGTAAAGTGCTTCACAACGACAGCTCCGGCTGTTTCAGCAAGAAACTCCAGCTCATCAAGGTATTCATTTGTTTTACGCTCATCCTGAGTCTTGGTTATAATTCCGACCAACACTGCTGTTTCTGCCTGTACTTCAGAGATTACAAATTCTTTCATTCGTCACTAATCATTTTTAAACATCGGCAAATATAACAAAAAAAGAGGACAGTATATTATTGCCCTCTTTTTAATATAATCTTCATTTAATATTAAGAGTGAAAAACGGCTTACCTTTGTTAATCGAGTTATATACTAAAACAGTTATACTTCATTTATTCTACCCAAAAATACCACCAGCATGCATATATCCTACTTTGGGATATTTTGAAAACGTTTCTAATTCAAACTATGCTGTGACTTGCAACAGAACTTATGGCTCTATAGGCAGTGAACCAGGTACTGTGGTAAAAACATATCCATCAGGCACGGTTATTGTCTTATTTCCTATTATTTTATAGTCATATGAATATACACTAAACACAAAAGCATCATCTTTACCATCTCTGTTTTGAGTAGCAACCAAATACAAATTTAAATGGTTATCGTTTGTTGTAACATTTATAATAGTACTTCCATTATGCCCTATTGTCCACTGATGTTTGCCAGAAGGAGTGTTTGTAGTATAATAGGAGTAAACGCTTGATGGTTTATATAGGAGTTGCTTTGGAAAAAACTCAGTACCATTAATCTCAACATTTATAGGGTATAATGAATTATGCGCATTAACATCATAAAAACTAAATCCTGACCAGGACCTGTTTAGAATAGCAATATCCCAATTCATAATCGAATTAGGATCAGGGTTCGTTCCAGATGTAGGAGTATTAGGTATCCCAATAGCAGGGAACGAACTTTCATTAACGATCCAGTTAGTATGTCTAAAGCCTAAACAATGCCCAAACTCATGAGTCATAATTAAAACAGCTTGACTAGAAGTATAGTTATAAAAAGAATTAATATCAATCATTATCCCATCAGCAGGTCTTCCCGTACCTGAAGGAAAACCGGAAGACTGAGCAACAGCGCCATTAAGATACTCTCCTGTAACATTAATATCCCCATCCCCATCTGTAACTTCACGCATATAAAGGCCACCTAAAGAATTCCAATTAGAAATAGCTGCTCTAGTTGCATCTTGCCACAAAGGTGGAATATTCTGTGAAATTTTCACTTTAATATCAAACCTGTATCCAACGGAAACGATAAACTCAGATCTAGCTTGTCGAGTTGCCAAATATTCCTTCAATTTATCTTTTCTAAATGCAATATCCCCTTCTACGATATAAAAAGACTTAGTTATTACCACATTAGTGGTATCAAATCCCAACGAGGAGATAATTCTAAGATCAGACTTAACTTCTACTTCATTGTCTTTAGCTGATAGCACATCATTTATAGCGTTATCATTACATGAGGCAATAGAGAGCAATACACATACTCCTAAAAGATTAAATAAATAAATAAACTTTTTCATAATAGATTGTTTTTTCAAAAATAGTAATTATTTATATACAATCTTTTTTTAGACATTTATTTTTATAAACAGATCACTAGTGTCCACTAAAAAAATTAAGACTTAATTGTCCATCATTAATCACATCAACAAGCTCTTTTGTAAAGAGGT
>VOIU01000035.1 GCA_007896885.1 Bacteroidaceae bacterium HV4-6-C5C | reverse complement strand
GTTGGTACGAGGAGGTGGACAAATCAGGATTTCTATCCTTTGGCACAGTGGGAAGAACCATACAAACACATTACCTGGGAATCGTAGCCTTCTTCAAGAATCGTGCAACGAATGCGGCCAGCGAATCTTTTAATGCAAAAATTAAGCAATTCAGAGCACTACTCAGAGGAGTCAGGGATGTGTCCTTCTTCTTATTCAGATTATCGAAAATTTATGCTTAAAATCGTAAGCCCTCAGAATTTCGGTATGATCCGATTATATCTGTATTTTTCTTACTCATGCAATATGGTACAACCAAAATCACTATCTTTACGCCATAAATATTTTTGCAACGACAAAGAAAAGAAGGCATTTATTACACAGCAAGTATGCAATTAAAATTATTATTTCAGAAAAAGAGAATGGACGACGTTCTCAACACTGAAGACACTTCATCCAACTCGCTTAAACGAGTTTTAAACGTACGAGATCTTACCTTATTTGGAATTGCTGCGATCATTGGTGCCGGAATATTCAGCACAATAGGAAGAGCTTCATTTGAGGGAGGACCTGCTATTTCTTTACTTTTTGTTTTTGTAGCTGTTGCCTGCGTCTTTACTGCTGTATGCTATGCGCAATTTGCATCAATGATTCCTATCAGCGGCAGTGCTTACACATACGCCTACGTTTCGTTGGGAGAAGTTATAGCATGGATTATTGGATGGGCACTTATTTTGGAATATGCAGTATCGAATATGGTCGTTGCCATATCCTGGTCCGGCTATTTTACTACAATGCTAAAAGGATTCGGAATCAATTGGCCAGATTGGCTGGCAATTGGATATAACACAGCTCACAGCGCTTTCGAAAAAGTATCTCAGCAAGGCAGTGCTGCATTTAGCCCAGACTCACATATTATTAAAGCCGCAGCAATATACAAGAGTGCACCGGAAATCTTTGGAATTAAATGCTTGATCAATGTCCCGGCCGGGACTATTGTCACTCTCATTTCAGCATTAACCTACATTGGGATTAAAGAATCAAAACAGCTCAATAACTTCTTGGTATATCTTAAATTAGGGATTATTTTACTGGTTATACTCGGGGGATTCTTCTTCATAAAACCAGAGAATTGGTCTCCTTTTGCACCAAACGGACTCAACGGCATCTTAGGGGGAGTTGCTGCCGTATTTTTTTCTTTCATAGGGTTTGACTCCATTTCTACGACAGCCGAAGAATGCAAAAATCCACAAAAGGATATGCCAAGAGCAATGTTGATTTGCTTAGGTATTTGCACAATACTATATGTTCTAATTGCCCTTACTTTGACCGGTATGGTTAGTTATAAATCATTAGGGGTAGATGATCCTTTAGCCTATGTGTTCCAAAAAATAAATATGAACTTTATGGCCGGAATAATATCTATCGGATCGGTTATTGCCATTACCGGTGCAATATTAGTTTTCCAATTAGCCCAACCACGTATTTGGATGACAATGAGCCGCGACGGATTATTATCTCCCAGATTCGGACATATACATCCTAAATTCAAAACACCATCCTATGCCACAGTCATTGCGTGGTTGTTCGTAGCAATTCCTGCATTTTTTCTCGACATGCAGTTTGTGGTCGACCTTACGAGTGTCGGAACGTTCTTCGCCTTTATTGTTGTCTGCGCAGGTATATTAATACTGGACAAAACAGGAGATAGTAAAAAGGCAAAATTCAAAGTACCATACATCAGCGGGAAATATGTTATACCCGTTTCATTTATAGCGACTATGGTTCTGTTTTTCACGAAAACAGACTATATGCCAATACTCGAAGGACGCCCCCTATTAATTGTTTTCGGATTAGTATGGCTCTATTTGACAATAGCATCATTCAAATTTAAATACTCTCTACTTCCGGTCATAGGAATTTTAATCAACTTGTTTTTAATGACTGAACTGGGACTATCAAATTGGTTGATGTTCATTATTTGGCTGGTGATCGGACTTATTATCTACTTTCTCTATGGATACCGCAAAAGCAGATTAAGGTATCAGAGTACGAGCAAGAGCCCTGAATTATAAACTACTAACAGCTACATCAGATTATGCAAAACATTCTTCCCATACATTTCGCTCCGCTACAAGGCTATACTGAAGCATTTTATCGTCGCGCACACGCGCAGATATTCGGTGGTATAACAAGTTATTACTCGCCTTTCGTACGGGTGGAACACGGTGAGATCCGTCGAAAAGACCTCCGGGAAATAGAACCGGAAAATAATGACGGAGTAAACTTCATTCCGCAACTTATCGCCCCCAATGTGGAGAAGATGGAAAAGTTAATCAATCTGTTTACAGCGAAAGGCTATAGACGGATAAATATCAATATGGGATGCCCTTATCCTTTTTTAGCCAAACGACACAATGGCTCGGGCATCCTGCCCTACCCCGATGAAGTGCGCCAACTGCTGAGTACCGCCATAGAGACCCATCCGGATCTGTCCTTTTCTGTAAAGATGAGATTAGGTTGGGAACGGTCGGAAGAGTGCCTTGACCTTATACCCATACTGAATGAATTGCCTCTGACACACCTCATCCTGCACCCACGACTGGGACAGCAACAATATAAAGGTGAAGTGGATTTGCAAGGTTTCGAAGCATTCTACAATGAATGCCGCCATCCGCTTGTTTACAACGGCGACCTGCGCACTGTAGAAGACATACAACTCATAACCGAACGCTTTCCACGTTTGGCCGGCCTCATGATCGGACGGGGGCTTCTTGCCAACCCGGCCCTGGCTGCCGAATATCAGCAGGGGTATCCGTTCTCCACAAATGAAATGCGTGAAAAGCTCCTTGCATTTCATTCCGAAGTTTTCTCCTTATATAACAATCACATGGAAGGTGGAGAAAAACAGTTGTTGATGAAAATAAAAAGTTTTTGGGAATGCCTTCTCCCCGACGGGGACAGGAAAGCAAAGAAAGCAATCCATAAGGCGAACAAGTTGGATACCTACCAAATAGCGGTAAACAATCTCATAAAAGGTCTCTAAGAGTTCTCAATAAAATATGAACTCTGCTTCGGCATGCCTCTCTTTACAGAGAATGTTATATTGAAAAGTAACACAAACTTTTGCAATAACACTCCTTATTTACAGCTATGCCAAGCGCTTGGCACAACTGTGCCTGTATATTGGCAATCTTATGCCACTATACAGGCATTGTTTTGCCAACATAGTGGCACGAATAATTGTCTTTCTTCTCTTCCAACTGATAGTCTGTTGACCTCCAACAGACCATTTGTTTGAACCAAACCAACCATGTGTCGGACATAAAGTGATGGTCAGTTATTGGCAATAGGTGCACTATTAATAAAAAGCATGGCAATACGACTGATATAAATTGAATAAGAAAATATGCTTAATCATTTTATAATGAAATGATTATGAGCATTCCATCTAAATCATCCATGATGGTATAAGGCTTACCCTCATAGTACTCCCACTGACACTATCATGGCTATATCTCCCATAGATAAAGGGATACAGAGATTTATGAGAGCATGAGGGCAAATACGATAGAAAACTATATTCTGTTTGAATTAGATTCAGTCGTATACCGAATAAAATTCACTCGTGTACGCAAAAGTATCTATCGTCTATTCTTTAATAAATCGGGGATCTGCGATGGTTCGTTTGCCACCGGTATTCCTGCAGCCTGGAACGCAGCAATCTTTTCAGCAGCAGTGCCACCACTACTGGAAATGATAGCTCCCGCATGACCCATTTGTTTACCGGAAGGAGCTTGCTTACCGGCAATAAATGCAGCAACCGGCTTAGTAATGTGTGCTTTAATATACTCTGCCGCCCGTTCTTCGGCATCACCTCCTATCTCTCCTATCAGTGCAATCGAGTCTGTATCAGGATCATTTTCAAACATGGCAAGGAGTTCTTGAAAATAAAGCCCCACCACCGGATCTCCTCCTACTCCAATAGCAGTGGATTGTCCCATTCCTTGCGCAGACAAATTATAAACCACTTCATAAGTAAGCGTACCACTACGACTGATAACCCCCGTACCACCTCTTTTAAAGATCTGCGTAGGCATGATGCCCACAAGGCTCTCTTCAGGTGAAATCAAACCCGGACAATTGGGACCAATCAGTTGTGCGCCCTTTTGCTTGATAAACTGATATGCAGATACGACATCAATCGTCGGTATCCCCTCTGTTATACAGACAATCAATTTTACACCGGCATCAGCGGCTTCCATCATGGCATCTTTTGCAAATGCCGCCGGCACAAAAATAACCGAAGTGTTTGCGCCGGTTTCCCTCACTGCATCTTCAACCGTATTGAACACAGGTGTATCTTCAATAAGCAGTCCACCCTTACCAGGTGAAACTCCGGCTACAACATTTGTCCCATAAGCTTTCATCTTCATGGAATGAAAACTCCCGTCACGTCCGGTAATGCCTTGAACTACAAGTCTTGTATTTTTATTAATCAGAATACTCATAACTACATCTTATTTAATTTTTCCAACTAATTCCACAGCCATCTTCGTTGCTTCACTCATTGTATTAGCCACATAGAACTGCTTTCCCTGAAGTATTTCACGCCCTTCTTTTTCATTTGTTCCGGCTAGACGAATGACAATCGGGACATTTTCTTTTAAAGTTTCAAATGCTTCTAATAACCCTGTTGCCACATCATTACAGCGGGTAATACCTCCAAAAATATTAATGAGCACGACCTTCACATTTCTATCGGCAAGTAGTAGTTTCATAGCCTCAACAACCTTAGTTGGGTTGGAGCTACCTCCGATATCCAAAAAATTGGCAGGATCACCACCATATAGTTTTATTAAATCCATTGTCGCCATAGCCAAGCCCGCTCCATTCACCATGCAGCCAATATTACCATCGAGTTTTACATAACTAAATCCCTTAGCCTTGGCTGTTTTTTCTTTTTGCTCATCCTCGGTTGGTTCAAAAAGAGCAGCGATATCCTGATGCCGATAAAGTGCATTGTCATCAAAAGTCATTTTCGCATCAATAGCAACGACTTTACCTTCGTCGGTCAGTACCAATGGGTTAATTTCTGCCAATGAAGCATCCGTATCAATGAACAGTTTATAAAGTTTCTGTAATATCCGAGCCGCTTGGTTTACCTTCTCCAAATCCTTAAAGAGAATGAATGCTGCCTTACGAGCAAAGTAATCCGGCACTCCGATTGCCGGATCAATAGCAATCTTATGTATTTTTTCGGGGGTTTTATGAGCCACCTCTTCAATATCTACTCCTCCTGCATTGCTCATCATTAAAATAACTGTTTTTGAAGTGCGATCGACAACATAACTGACATAGTGTTCCGAAGCAATATTAACGGCTCGGGCCACCATTACCCGATCTACTTTATAGCCTTTAATAGTCATCCCCAAGATAGACTCAGTAAGTTCACGGAGTTCCTTTTCATTCCTTGCCAGTTTTACTCCGCCAGCCTTACCTCTTCCACCGGTCAGGACTTGGGCTTTAACTACTACTAAAGGTGAATTTAGCTTATGATAAGCTTCTAGGGCAGCATCAACATCTGCACAGACATAGCCTTCATTAATCGGTATACCATACTCGGCAAAAAAAGCTTTGGCCTGATATTCATGTATTTTCATGGGAATATTTTTTAGTATTTTCAAATCAAGGTCATCTATATTATTCAACATACAGCACAAGCAAAATGTTCCGCATTTCGCAGCTTATGCAGGCATGCAACAAGAGCGATTTTTTTTGTGAACCATAATTCCAGCCCGAACGTTATAATTGAAAACTAAAAAACGGAAATAGCCATGGAAAAGTATTTGATTCATAGCAATGAGTTTCATCTCATTGACAAGCAAAAAATCCACTCGGCAGTGAAAGAAATGACCGAAACACTTGGCTTGGCAGCAGGGTCAACTAAAGGGTTTGATTTATATGCCGTGGTAAAAGCATATTTTACAGATATTGAAAAAAGAAAAGAGATAAACAAGCTATTAAAAGTTGAAGATAAAAATGAGCAATTGATAGAAGAAGAGCTTGAACGGCTATCTTCCTTATCTCCTCTTCTCTTACAATAGGCAAGTCTATTAAGCAAGAGAAAGAGGCCTGGTAAAAATCATATCCTCAAAAGAAAGATTGCCCAATTATGAAAAAATAAGGAGCTGTGTCAAAATCCAGATAAACCAAATCAGCATAGAGTGCTGTGACTAATTCAATTTATCCCCTTTCGATGTTTTTTATTGCCATTGGTGAGCAGGCAAATTGACACAGTTCCTTATCTTTTACATTATTAGGCTTTTGCATTATGAATAGTAAGCTGTGGAAATGGAAATTCAATACCCTCTTCGTTAAATACCGAATAAATCGTCTTGTTCATATCAAAATAAACATCCCAATAATCACTGCTCTTCACCCAAACCCTTATAATTAAATTCACGCTACTGGCGTCAAGAGCATTGACGGCAACAAAAGGAGCAGGGGTTTCTAAAATACGTTTTTCCGAACCGACGATCCGATTCACCGTATCCTCAACTTTGCTATAATCAACCCCATACTCTACCCCAATCACCCATTCAATCCGGCGGGTATTCTCTCTACTATAGTTTGTAATAACACCACTACTTAAAGAACCATTTGGTATAAAAACTAATTTATTATCTGCTGTAACTAAAATCGTGTGAAAAATCTGTATCTCCCTCACTGTACCCGATACACCTTGACTTTCTATCACATCGCCTACTTTATAAGGACGAAGCAATAAGACAATGAGCCCACCAGCAAAATTCTGTAGATTACCAGAAAGTGCCATACCAATAGCAACACCGGCAGAAGCCAACAAAGCTGCAAACGAAGTGGTTTCGACTCCCAACTTTCCAATAACGGCAATCATCAACAGAACTGTCAACAGTATGTTAACCAAACTCTTGACAAAACTTTGTATACTAAGATCAACTTTACGACGCACCATCAATCGAGCTAATATCTTTCTCAAAAAAGAAATGATAAAACGCCCGATTATAAAAATAAGTAATGCACTCAGTAAACGCCCGCCGGCAGTAACACCAAAATCGACCAACTGCTCCAAAACACGCTGCAATTTGGTAAGTTCAACCTGTGTAACATCTGTAGATACAGCATAATTTATCAGTAAAGAAAACATAAACGTTTGTTTTAAAATGGTTTATTAATTAGAATTCTATAAGACATATTTCGGGTATTATTATCCGAAATATGTAACCTTATCCTCGCAAAACTAATTATTTTACTCATCTTTCAGATAAAAAAGTTCTTCTTTTATATAAAAGCTTGCATCTTTGAGGTAAACACTTTACTTTTGTACCGATTTCAACTAAGGGGTGCCCTAACATAACGGGCTGAGATCATACCCATTGACCTGATCCGGGTAGTACCGGCGGAGGAAAAAGAGAAGAAAAGTTCCCCTTTTCTGTATTAATCTTTAATAGTTAAATTTTGCAATGAAGAAACATGCAATGACAGCGTGTCTGCTAATGGCAGCGCTGGGTGTCTGTGCACAGACGCATGAGAAAGACAGCTTGCGGATCGTTAATCTGCAGGAAGTAGAAATTATCTCCACACGTGCTACCTCGAGTACGCCGGTAGCATTTACTAACGTGAATAAGGAACAATTAAAAAAGCAGAACTTCGGTTTAGACCTACCTTACTTACTCAGCATGACCCCATCCGCTCTTACCACAAGCGATGCAGGAGCAGGAGTCGGTTATACCAGTTTGAGAGTTCGTGGAACAGATGCTACCCGTATTAATGTTACGACAAACGGCATTCCATTGAACGATGCAGAGAGTCATGCCGTATTTTGGGTGAACATGCCCGACTTTGCCTCATCAGTGAAAGACGTGCAAATACAGCGTGGAGCAGGGACATCAACCAACGGGGCAGGTGCTTTTGGTGGAAGTGTGAATATACAAACAGGAGATTTTTCATTAAAACCCTATGCGGAACTTAGCGGTTCATACGGTTCATTCAATACGCATAAGGAAACGGTAAAAGTCGGCACCGGCTTGATGGATGGACACTGGTCTTTTGATGCCCGTTTATCTAATATCGGAACAGACGGATATGTTGATCGTGCTAAAGTAGACTTAAATTCATACTACCTCCAAGGAGGTTACTTCACGGATAATACCTCTATTAAATTAATTACTTTCGGAGGTAAAGAACGTACTTATCATGCTTGGAATTATGCTAGCCAGGAGCAAATGGACTTGTTTGGGCGGACATTTAATTCATGTGGTTATATGTATGTTACCGATAAAAAGGGCGTAGTACATCCACAAAGCGAATACGATTTTGACTATAATACAGCAGATATCTATAATATCGTGAAAGATGGAGGCAAGATTCACTACTATGAAGACCAGACCGACAACTATACCCAGACTCATTACCAGTTATTGATCAATCACAATTTTAACTCCAAATGGAATTTGAATGCGGGGTTGCATTACACTAAAGGTGATGGCTTTTATCAAGAGTATAAAGGTAAACGCAAGCTGCAAGAATACGGGCTTATACCTTACACTGTTGATGGAAACCAAATATCCAAGAGTGACTTGATTCGCAAAAAAGTAATGGATAACTGGTTCGGAGGAGGTGTATTCTCCTTTAATTATACAGGAGAACGCCTTGCTGCATCATTAGGCGGAGGTTTGAATCGCTACGATGGAGATCATTTTGGAAAAATTCTTTGGGTAAAGAACTACATTGGTAATTTAGATCCTGATAAAGATTACTACCGTAATAATGCTACAAAGAATGATGGGAATATTTATTTAAAGGCTAATTACGTGTTAGGCAGCGGAGTTAGTGCCTACGGAGATCTCCAATATCGCTTTATCAATTATAAAATGAATGGACAGAATGATAATTGGAATGATGCCACAAATGCTCTTCAGCAACTGGATTTGAACAAGAACTTCAGCTTCTTTAATCCAAAAGCCGGATTATTATGGAAAATCAACAATTACAATAAAGTCTATGGTTCATTTAGTGTAGCTCATAAAGAACCTACCCGGAATAACTACACGGATGGAAAATTGACCGATCATCCTAAAGCAGAGCGTTTATTCGATTATGAATTGGGATATGCTTTTGCCAATTCATGGTTCAATGCAGGACTAAATCTATATTATATGGATTATAAAGATCAATTGGTATTAACCGGAGAACTAAATGAGATTGGAGAAGCTATAGCCGCCAATGCCCCTAAAAGCTACCGGGCCGGAGTTGAGATTATGGCAGGAATAAAACTGCCTTGTGGTTTCCAATGGGATGCCAATGCAACACTCAGTCGCAACCGCATTAAGAATTTCGTGGAAACACTCTATGGATACGACGATAATTACAACGGCCTACCGGGAGTAAAGGTCAACCATGGCACTACTCATATTGCATTTTCACCTGACATTATGTTAAACAATCGATTTGCTTACTTATACAAAGGATTAGAAGTAGCTTTGCAGTCACAATATGTAGGGAAACAATACATGAGCAATGCAGATATAGAAGCTCATAAACTCGATTCTTATTTTGTAAGCAATTTAAATATGGCATATACTTTCAAGCTTCCTCGAACCAAATCAGTCACAATAGGTTTTACAGTATATAACTTATTTAATGAGAAGTATGAAAATAATGGTTGGGCATCCAGTGATTATACCAATAATGTAAGCAACCGGAATAATCATACCGGATACGCAGCACAAGCAGGCTCTAACATTTTGGCTAATATATCATTAAGCTTTTAAATAAGCTGATAAATCATTATGATATATTGTTTAACTCTGTAATAGAATGGAGCAAACACTTGAAATTATAGGAACATTTGTAGGACTCATTTACCTTTGGTTGGAGTACCGGGCAAGTATATATCTTTGGATAGCGGGCATAATAATGCCCGCTATTTATCTTGTAGTATATTATAAAGCCGGATTATATGCTGATGTAGGAATAAATATCTACTATTTATTAGCAGCTATTTATGGCTGGATAGTATGGAGGTATGGTAATCATTTAAAGCAATATTTCCGTAGGAAAAAGTTGGGCATGGATGTTGAGACAGCAACAATAGATAATAACCCGGAAGAGAAGTCTGATGAAGAGCTTCCAATCACGAAAGTCTCTTTACGAAAGCTCCCGATCTTAACAGTCGCCTTCAGTCTAGCCTTTATTTCCATAGCTTTACTCCTGATTCATTATACCGATAGCACAGTTCCATGGTGGGATTCATTTATAACAGCCCTCAGCATTATAGGAATGTGGATGCTAGCCCGTAAATATATAGAACAGTGGTTGATATGGATTGTAGTTGATGCCATCAGCGCTGCCCTTTATCTTTATAAAGGCCTCGAATTTACGGCAGGCTTATATGCCATTTACACGATAATCGCTATCTTTGGCTATTTCAAATGGAAGAAGCTGATGATTAAATCAAGACCCAACCAAAAGGCTTTGAATAATTAGATAGCCTCTAATTGATAGGCCAATTGACGGGCACATCTAGTGTACTGACTAAATAAAAAAAGATGACTAATAAAATAGATGCCGTAATTCTTGCCAACGGAGAATATCCTACGCAGACGCAACCCTTAGACGTATTGAATAAGGCATCATACGTAGTATGTTGTGATGGTGCAGCTGATGCCTTTATTAAAAAAGGACATGTGCCTGACGCAATCATAGGTGACGGCGATTCACTATCTGAGGAAAATCGCACGCGTTATGCATCAATCCTTCATTATGATCCGGATCAAGAGACAAACGACCAAACAAAAGCTGTCAATTATCTATTGAAACAAGGTATAAATGAAATTGCAATCGTTGGCGCCACAGGCAAACGAGAAGATCATGCATTAGGAAATATCAGTTTATTAATTGACTACATGCGTAACGGAGCAAACATCCGGATGTTAACTGATTATGGAACTTTCATCCCTTGTCGTGACACAAAAACATTCAGTTGTATTCCGACCCAGCAAATTTCAATCTTCAATTTTGGGACAAGTGGACTTCATGCCGAAGGATTAGTATATCCTATTCGGGACTTTACAAATTGGTGGCAAGGTACTTTAAACGAATGCACCGGGGATCAATTTACAATTCATGCCAAAGGGGAATATCTAATCTTTATGAACTATTAACATACCCCCTTTTGGAGTATTACTCCTTTACACACCTGATTGGATAGCCATGGTTGGTCTGTACTTCAATAAAATCGGCATCGCGCAGCTGGATTAAAGCTCCGAAAGCTTTAGCAGCATTAACATCTCCTTCGCGTGTCCATAATATAGTCCAATTCATATTTAACCCCGAAGAGTAATCGCCCATAGCAATCCCTGTGCTTACCAAGGTAAATCCGGTATCATTCGAACCTGGATAATATCCTTCAACATACCAGTGAGCTGTTGATGATTCACGTAAAACAATAGAATTATGTTTTGTATAATCAAGGAGTTTCTTCCAATCGGCTTTAGTCGGAACGCGCCAGCCTTTAGGAGCAATATTACGTTCATCAGAGGCTGCAATCCAATTATAATATGCCCCATAGATAGAATCTGACTTTTCATTACCGTACCACATATAGGCAGGACGAGTATAATTTAGATTCCACTCAGTACTATTCGTGATGTTCGGTATTGGCTCTCCATTTTGAAAATGCGTTGTCTTCAAATTTTCGGCCATCCATGTCTGCTCACCAATAGTGACAGTTTTATAAATATTCCCATCATTATCAGTCACAGAACCATATTTTACACCGGCATTAAAAAGTAAATAATCCGGAGTGGTTACTTGAATCTGATTTCCATACATTGTTCCGGATTCTGTAACAGCAAAAGCCCGTATAAAATATTGAGTATTCGCACGAAGTGTAGTAATTGTTGATACAAATTCATTTTCACCCGATTGATCCAACAAATAGGTCTTGCTTGCTTGAGGGTAAGACGGATTTTCCAATGTACTCCAACATATCCCTCTTTCTTTAACCGATTCACTCACAGAAGGCATATCCAATTTTGTCTGGATCTTAACAGAATAAGGCAGTATATCGCTTGAAACAACGCTTTTCACCTTCGATGAATAAGAATCGTCTTTTTCACATCCAATAAATAGTATTGCAACTAAACCAAATATCCAACAACGATAAGTCTTCATTATAGTATAAGTTAATTATTATACAACAAAAATAATTAACTTATACTATTAATCAAAATAATGATTATTTTTTAACTTCAAGCAAATACTCTTTAAAATCTTCAAAGTGCTTCGTAATGAGTATACTCTTCTTTTCCCCTTGCATAAATGCATGTAATTTTTCAGGGATTTCAATATTCTCTCCAATAATACTTTGAACAGTATCCAAGAATTTAGCCGGATGAGCAGTTTCCAAGAATACACCTACTTCATCGGGAGATAAGCCTTCATCAAGCGCACGATAGCCACAGGCTCCATGAGGGTCAAGAAGGTATTTATCTGATTTCCAAACCTCCCGGACAGAATCGGCTATTTGTTCATTGGTATAAGTAGTGCCACTGATTTCAGTAGATATTGCAGCATGACTTCCGGCATATAAATCAAGTACACGCGCAAAGTTACTCGGATCCCCCACATCCATTGCATTTGCAATTGTGGCGACTGAAGAACGTGGAGAGTAGATGCCCGTCTGCAGATATTGATAGAAAATATCATTCCGGTTATTAGCAGCAATAAAGCGCTTTACCGGAAGCCCCATACGCTTTGCAAACAATCCGGCTGTGATATTCCCAAAGTTTCCACTAGGCACACAGAACACCACATTCTCAGATTTTCCCAACCTTTTTAGCTGAGCATAAGCATAGAAATAGTAAAAAGACTGTGGAAGGAAACGAGCTACATTGATTGAATTTGCGCTAGTCAATTGCAATTGTTCATTCAGTTCCTTATCCATAAATGCCGCTTTCACTAAAGCCTGGCAATCATCGAACGTTCCATCCACTTCGAGTGCTGTAATATTCTGCCCCAAAGTTGTAAATTGCTTTTCTTGTATTTCACTCACCTTACCCTTTGGATAAAGTACATAAACGTGAATACCTTCTACACCAAGAAAACCATTGGCCACAGCGCTTCCTGTATCACCGGAAGTTGCGACAAGTACGTTTACCTGCTCCTTTCTTTCTTTTTTGATAAAATAGCCTAACAGGCGAGCCATAAACCGGCCACCCACATCTTTAAAAGCCAATGTCGGTCCGTGAAATAATTCCAATGAATAAATAGGAGCCTCATCACCGGAGGTAAGCCTGCTCTCAGAGATACCGGGTTTAGCTTGGGCTGGAACATCTTTACCTCTTGCAGCAGCATTGACAGGCACCAAAGGCACGTCGAAGTTGAGTGTATCATAAACAATTTCTTTCAACGTATCTGCCGGAACATCTTCTCCAAAGAAAGCATCAGCTACACGGTATGCTATTTCTTGGAAAGAAAGTTGATCAATATTGTCATAAAAATCTTGAGGTAATACTTTTATTACCTCGGGCATAAAAAGTCCTTTGTCCGAAGCAAGTCCTTTCACTACAGCTTCTTCCAAAGTTGCAATCGGAGCTTGTTTATTAGTGCTATAATATTTCATAATTGCTATTTTTTGCTGCTTAATTCATTTCAGAAACAAATTTATAAACTCGTCAGCCCTTAGTAACCCATAAGCACCATTGCATGCTGCCACCTCGTCATAAGTCTGCACTTCATCGGGTTCAATACCCGGATACCAAATCAGAAAAGGCACTGGTTCGGCTGTATGGGTACGCAGTTCACAAGGTGTGGGGTGATCGGGTAAAACAGCAATTGCGACCGGTTCTTTCCACTCTTTCAAAGCTTCATAAATTGGTCCGACAGCACGCTTGTCCAAATTTTCTATAGTCAACAACTTCAAGTCCACATCGCCCTCGTGACCTGCTTCATCGCTGGCCTCAATATGTAGATATACAAAGTCATCTGTTTTCAATGCCTCCAGGGCGGCTGCGACTTTATTTTCATAATTAGTGTCATACAGTCCCGTAGCTCCTTCGACATCCAATCGACGTAGACCGGCATAAAATCCGATACCATTGATCAGATCTACAGCAGAGATCACTGCTCCACGCTCGACCTGTGGGAACTTATCGGAAAGGCGCTCCATTTGGGGGCGATATCCCGGGCTCCAAGGCCATATACTATTCGCAGGATCTTTACCCTCAGATACTCTCTTTTGATTAATTGGATGATCTTTCAAAAGCTTTTGCGAACGCAATATGAGGTCGTTAATCAAGTCAGCGGTTTGCCGTGGAGTAAGATCAGCATCACCTTCGGGTATATTCGTGTTTTCTGTACCGGACAAAGGCTTTACCAACAACGGTTGGAAAGGTTTCAGTGGCACATCGTGCGGAGGAGTGCAATCCAATCGTTTGTCTCCTCCCTTTATCACCAATAAGTGACGGTATTGTACCCCCGTATAAAAGCGTACACGGTCACTTCCAAGTTTTTCTTCGAGATACTTAATCAATACATCCGATTCCGCAGTGGTAATATGCCCTGCGGAATGGTTTTTAAGAAGATCGCCTTCTACACAGATTAAATTACAACGCATAGCCATTTCACCGGGTTGCAATTCAACTCCGATACTTGCAGCTTCCAAGGCTCCACGTCCTTCATAGACCTTAGGCAAATCATAGCCCATGACAGACATATTAGCCACTTCACTTCCCGGATGAAAGCCATCGGGGACTGTCATTAAGCGTCCGGAGCGTCCCATCCGGGCAAGCATATCCATATAAGGAGTATGGGCGTATTGCAGCAAAGTTTTGCCGCCAAGTGACTTTACCGGCCAATCGGCCATACCATCACCCAAAATAATAATATGTTTCATTTTCGCTACAGCGTGACACTGAGTCGCACCGAGTTTATTTTCTACTTTCTTTTCCATTAAGCTTTTTCTTTATTAGATATTATTATACCAAATAAAACCGGATATTAGAAAACAGCAATAACTTCTAAACATTTGCAATGCTCATTATATCAGCAAAAACACCGGCAGCGGTAACGCCGGCTCCGGCACCATATCCCTGAATCATCATAGGATATTCTCTATAACGTTCTGTAGTCAATAAAATAATATTATTGCTCCCTTCCAATCCATAAAAAGGGTGATTGGAATCAACCTCCATTAATCCGACAGAAGCCTTACCATTCACTAATTTAGCAACAAAACGCCAATGTTTATGTTCACGTTCCAACACTTGACGACGTGCTTCAAAGTCAGCATCAAGGCTTGGCACCCGTTTCCAGAAGTCATCCAATGTACCTTCAAAGAAATCATCCGGTACAAACAAGCGCTTTTCTACGTCAGACTGTTCCAAGTGGTATCCAGCTTCACGTGCTAAAATAACCAACTTGCGAATAACATCTTTACCACTCAAATCAATGCGAGGATCAGGCTCTGAATAACGTTCTTCCTGAGCCATCCGAATTGTTTTACTAAATGGTACGTCTGCACTTAATTTATTAAAGATATAGTTTAATGTTCCACTCAATACCGCTTCAATCTTTAATATTTTATCGCCGCTATGTATCAAGTCATTTATCGTATTAATAATAGGAAGCCCTGCTCCTACATTCGTTTCGAATAAATATTTCACTCCACGTTGACGGGCTATCTGTTTCAACTCATGGTAGTTCTCATATTCCGAAGAAGCTGCTATTTTATTGGCAGCCACAACCGATACATTATGAAGCAACAGATCTTTATATAATGATGCCACCCCGGCACTTGCAGTACAATCAACGAAAACAGAGTTAAAGATATTCATACCGATTATCTCATCACGTAGAGTCTCAATAGAACTATTCTTACCTTTCTTTTCCAAGTCTTCACGGAAATTCTGCAAGTCAAAACCTTCGCGGTTAAACATGGCTTTTTCAGCATCTGCAATACCTACAATATGAAGTTTCAAACCATTTTCCACCACTAATTTCTGTTGCTGGCAACGAATTTGCTCTATCAAACTTCCCCCTACTGTACCAATACCGCAAATAAAGAGATTCAATACTTGATACTCGGAAAGGAAGAATGAATCATGAATCACATTCAATGATTTACGCAACGACTTACTATCTACCACAAAGGAGATATTTGTCTCTGAAGCTCCTTGTGCACAAGCAATTACGTTAATACCATTGCGGCCAAGCGTGCCGAAAAGCTTCCCGGCAATACCCGGAGTATGTTTCATATTCTCTCCAACAATAGCCACAGTAGCCAGATTCTTTTCGGCTAATATCGGAGATATCTCACCCATTTCAATTTCTTTCGCAAATTCTTCATTCAACACTTGACATGCCAGATCGGCATCAGCGTTACGTACCCCAATAGAAGTTGAGTTCTCCGATGAAGCTTGGGAAACAAGGAATACACTGATTCCATTTTTAGCAAGGGCTTTAAAAATGCGGTAATTTACTCCGATAACCCCTACCATACCAAGCCCCTGAACCGTGATAAGACTGGTATCGTTAATAGACGAAATACCTTTAATAGCCTTGCACAAGGGATTAGCTACCGTCTGCTTGATAATGGTACCCACTCCCTCGGGATTGAATGTATTCTTAATTAAAATGGGAATATTCTTATGGCATACCGGATAAATGGTAGGCGGATAAACAACCTTTGCCCCAAAGTTGCAAAGTTCAGTGGCCTCAACATAACTCAATTCAGTAATAGTATAAGCACTCTGTATCACTCGTGGGTCAGCAGTCATAAAACCATCTACATCAGTCCAGATCTCCAGTACATCAGCATCAAGCGCAGCAGCAATAATAGCAGCAGTATAATCGGATCCCCCACGACCAAGATTAGTAACATCACCACTCGTTTTGTCTGTTGATATAAATCCGGGTATTAAAGTCCGTTGAGGTAAAGCTTTAAATGTTTCACGAATAAGTTCATTCGTAAGATCAGTATCGAGTACATGCTTGGAATGTTTTGTTTCAGTCTTTATAAACTTACGTGAATCAAACCACTCCGCATTAATAAGTCTTGCTACAATTATTGATGATAAACGTTCTCCATAGCTAACGATCGTGTCGGATGTTTTTTGAGACAAATCCTTAATCAGGTATATTCCCTGAAAAATATCCTTCAACTGATTGAGTAATCCACCTATTTGACGTTGAAGCTCAACTTGTCCTTCTCCGGGAGGAATTACTTCTTTTATCATCTCCACATGGCGATAAACGATCTCTCTAAATTCATTCTCGTAAGCAGAGTCGCCGGAAGCCGCCATTTTGGATGTGCTAATCAATTTATCTGTGATACCACCTAAAGCGGAAACAACCACTATAACCGGTTCTTGTACTGACTCTACGATTTTCTTAACACTCAAAATGCTTTTCGCGGAACCTACGGACGTTCCGCCGAATTTCATTACTTTCATTTTATAAAGTTATAAGGTGATACATTATGCTACGGACAGGAATTTATGCCCTGCATGAGTTGAATAAAAAAGAAAACTGCTGAAAAATGGTGTAACACGTAGAAACACAAATACTATCCCTAACCCCTAAGGGTTGTGGTCATGCACATGGATGTGACTGTATTTAGATAGTAGTTGTTCATTAATCTCTGTTTCTATCGTTTCTCTGATAAGTGTGTGCAAAAGTAACAATAAAAACATTCAATCTATCACTTTTCCTAAGTTTTTTGCAATAAATTTAAAAGAAGAACCTGTAAGAAGTCATATTGCAACGAAATGTAACACTACGACCCAAAAGGTCTTCTAAATGCCGCAACCAAAGAAAAACAAAGAGGTAAAAGAGTTTCGCACAGAGATCAGTTCTTCGTAACAATGCAAATAAGATTCTTATAAGAAGAAAAAAACTTTTATACTAAAAGAGATAAAGAGTTTTCTGACATTTTGCCATACAAATAAACTTTATTCATTATATTTGCAGCGATAATGAAGTATAAATATGCAGAATATATTAGACAACACTTCCGTTTTGCTAATTTACACCGGTGGAACAATCGGTATGATAGAGAATCCAGAGACAGGTGCTTTGGAAAATTTCAATTTGGAACAACTACAAAAACAAATACCGGAGCTACATAAGTTCTCTTTCCACATAGACACTTATCAATTTGACCCTCCGATGGACTCTTCGGATATTGATCCCGATATTTGGCGCAAGTTGGTACATATTATTAGCGAACATTATGACAACTATAGTGGATTCATTATTCTGCATGGGACGGACACAATGGCTTATACAGCATCAGCATTAAGCTTCATGCTCGAAGGACTGAGTAAACCCGTTATTCTGACCGGATCGCAATTACCCATTGGAGTGCTTAGGACGGACGGAAAAGAAAATCTTTTAACCAGCATTGAAATAGCCGGAGCAAAAAATGAAGAGGGGCAACCGATGGTACCGGAAGTTTGTATTTTCTTTGAAAACCATTTGATGCGTGGCAACCGTACCACAAAGATGAATGCTGAAAACTTCAATGCCTTCCGTTCTTTCAATTACCCGGCACTCGCTGCAGCAGGCATCCATATCAAATACGGGAGTGGTATCCGTAAGATGTTGACCAAAGACGAAGTACTCTGCCCGCATTATTTGTTAGATACTAATATTGCCATTCTTAAGCTTTTCCCGGGCATACAGGAAAGTGTAGTTGCAAGTATACTGGAAATTAAAGGATTGAAAGCTGTAGTACTGGAAACTTATGGTTCGGGTAATGCTCCTCGTAAAGAATGGTTTGCACGCAGGTTACGAGAGGCTTGCGATCAAGGCATTGTTATCGTAAATGTTACCCAATGTAATGCAGGAACTGTAGAAATGGATCGCTATGAAACCGGATACCAATTGTTGCAAGCGGGAGTCGTTTGTGGATATGACAGCACCACGGAATCAGCGGTGACCAAACTGATGTTTCTGCTCGGCCATGGCTACGATGCCGCCGAAGTGCGCAAACGTATGGGGCAACCTATAGCCGGAGAAATCACCACCTAACGCAATATTCTATAAAACAAGTTATTAAATCGTCTTTACTTAACTTTGTTAGAGGAACCTGTTTTTTTATAAACCTACATAATAATTAAAGATTTCGTATATATTTGTACAAAAAATGTAGTGTGATGAAGAACTGTATCCCATTCTACAAAACCAAATACGGGAAAGAACTTCTTATAGATGTCGTTCAACTGAAAGACATCAAAAAGTTTCTTCTGGGTAATCCCTTGCATTCCTTGAGTTATTATGATATCACACTTATTACAGAAGGTGAAGGTGAGTTCAAAATTGGAGACAAAGTACATCATGTACAAAAAGGCGATATTGTCTTTACTTCACCCGCTCAGCCAAGAGAATGGGATATTCAACATATAATAGACGGATATGCTCTGATTTTTGAAGGAGAGTTTTTACTGTCCTTCTTTAATGACCCCGGTTTTCTGAATGCCATTTCTTATTTCAGTTATAACGGGCAAATACCTGATAAATTAACTCTTTCGGATGAAGAATACAAGCATATTCTATCATTAATTCAAAGTGCAAAAGAAGAAATTCAGCTGTATAAAGAAAAAGACAAACATATTCTCCGGGCAATATTATATCAGACCCTAAAATACTTGGATCGAATCTTTATCCAGAAAAACAACACCCAAGGATTTAAAAGTCAAAACCAATATATACAACGTTTTTTTGAGCTAGTGAATGCCGAATGTCGGGGGTGGCATTCTGTTGCCCATTATTCAGACAAGCTATGTATCACTCCCAACTATTTGAATGAACTGATTAAGAAAGAGACCGGATTTACAGCAAAGCAAACCATCAATGACAGATTGCTCGTGGAAGCTAAGAAAATGCTTCAATACTCCCAGAACTCTATTACAGAAATCGCCGAAGCTCTAAATTTTGAGAATACTTCTTACTTTATCCGTTTCTTTCGTAACCAACAAAACATTACTCCCTTGGAATTCAGAAACAAGAGTAAGGCCTGACTTTACAGGCTCTCAAAACAATAATGCACTTTTAACTGTTGCTTCTCGAAATGAGAGCGGATCATCTACAACTTTATATATTTCCAAATCACCTAAGTTTTAAGAGAAACCTATTTCAATTCGGGTTTGATATACGACCAATGCGTATGAACGATTTTCCACTTTCCGTCTTTCTCCAATTTATACACTTCAGTGCAGTTCCATTTACTAACTCCCGAATCCAGGTAAGAGTGAAGATTATACGTCAGTACTGCCATTCCTTCGGAAGCGCAGACTTGAGGATCGAGCATTTCATATTTTGATACATGTACTAATCCTCTCACCGGCTCATAATATTTCTTCAATGCTTCCAAGCCATCAAGTCTCCGCTCGATAGAAGGATCAAAGTAAGTTACATTATCTGCCGAAAGGGCTAGATATTCGTCAGGATCGCCTTGATTCCATTTCTCCAATGCATTCTTTTCCAATGCAATGATTGTTTGAGTGACATTGTCACCGGTTGTTTGTGAGAAGCTCATAATACTATACATTAAGACACTAGTGTCCCATTAAAATTGGGACGTTATTAAAATTAAAATAAACTTGGCTCATTAGAGTCGTCTCGTTCTTTGT
>VOIU01000066.1 GCA_007896885.1 Bacteroidaceae bacterium HV4-6-C5C | reverse complement strand
TCCCCGTTTTCAAAGACAGAAGGTTCGTATTGCGCTCCGCAAGCCTTAGCGTGGCTAATCTCTATATTTTCTTTGTCTATGGCTTCCCATCGTGCTTTAATACGCATTTCCTGTACGGCTTCAAAAGCCAGTTGTTGTACATGAAATCGGTCTACAACCTGTTTCGCCGCCGGAAAACATACACGGGCAATCCGATTCATGTTAGAAGCCATGTCCAAAGTTATCTCACGTACCTGAAAACGTCGTTTACGGGATAGTCTGAGTAATACATCCGATACGGTTCTCACATCGGTGCCTTTAATCATGGCAATGATACTCCCTTTTCT
>VOIU01000034.1 GCA_007896885.1 Bacteroidaceae bacterium HV4-6-C5C | reverse complement strand
CAGAGAGAGGTTCTTCCTTAGGGAAAGAGCCTCTCTCTTTTTTTATACACCCTAAAACTCCAAAATATTAAGACAGGAGTTAAAAAGCATACATTCCCCAAAAAGAAGTCTTCTCACTCTTCAGAATCGCTATCCCAATAATACACCTGCAAAATACTACTGTTGCTATTTAGTATTTAACCAGTCAGATAGAATAAGCTTTTATCCGCTATCACAATATATAGAACTTGTATAACCTGCAATATTACATCTTGTAACTCTAATAATCAACCTTGGAGATGAGCATTACATAGATACGGTTTATTCTTTTTTCCATCTGCTGTATTCTTCTTCAATTGGATTCTTTAGATTATTTGTAGCCAAATTGAAGCGTATGTAAGGGGCATAATTAGGCTTTTTTGTTGTATAATTTCTTTGTTGATTTTCAGGGAGAATTGCTGTAGAGGTCCTCTATGATTCCCTATTTAATGTCTATTTTACTTGTTTGAGTCGGATAATATAACATTTTTGATCTTAAAAAATAAATAATTCATGGTTAAATTCTGAATTATGAGGATATTTATTTGTATCTTTGTGCCCCGAATAAATTATAACAAGCTGTGGGACGGTTTGATAAGTATAAAATAGACTTGAAAGGAATGACTGCAGATTCATGTAAATATGAATTTGTGCTTGATAACCATTTTTTTGCTATTATTGATGCCCCTGAAGTTCAAAAGGGAAAGGTAATAGTCGAATTGGTTGTAAAGAGAACATCACATTCTTTTGAATTAAGTTTCAATACTGAAGGAATAGTTTGGGTACCATGTGATCGCTGTTTGGATGATATGGAACAAGCGGTATCTTCTGTAGATAAACTTATTGTAAAATTTGGTCGTGAATATGCTGAAGAAGGAGATAGTCTTATTGTAATTCCTGAAGAAGAAGGTGAGATTAATGTAGCATGGTTCATGTATGAATTTGTAGCATTATCGATTCCGATGAAGCATGTACATCCGGTTGGAAAGTGTAATAAGTCAATGAGTGGAAAGTTAAGTAAGCATATGCGAACTTCTTCCTCTGATGAAGAAGATGATGACGTCTTTGTGACTGAGGATGAGGATTTTTCAAATGATGTAGTAGATAAAGATGATTCTCAAGTTGATCCCCGCTGGAATGAATTAAAAAAAATATTAGATAACAATTAAAGATTAAGAAAAATGGCACATCCTAAAAGAAGACAGTCTAAAACAAGGACTGCAAAGAGAAGAACTCATGACAAAGCAGTAGCTCCTACATTGGCTATTTGCCCAAACTGTGGTGAATGGCATGTGTATCATACCGTTTGTGGAGCATGCGGATACTACAGAGGAAAGCTTGCTATAGAAAAAGAAGCTGCTGTTTAAATGTACAGCTTAAAATGACTTTACTGCTTGAATATCGGTTGTCTGAGAGGGAACTGTTCTACAGGACTTTTTAGACCTCCGTTGTTTGGGTATTATCTAGCATAGAATTGATGGAAAAAATAAATGCAGTAATTACAGGAGTTGGTGGATATGTACCAGACTATATTTTGACTAATGATGAACTGTCAAAAATGGTAGATACTAACGACGAATGGATTATGACCCGTATCGGGGTAAAAGAAAGACATATCTTGAATGAAGAGGGGCTGGGAACCTCTTACATGGCTCGTAAAGCAGCTAAACAACTCATGCAAAAGACTGGAGCTAATCCGGAAGATATTGACTTGGTGATAGTTGCAACGACTACTCCTGATTATCATTTCCCGTCTACAGCCTCTATTTTGTGTGATAAGCTGGGATTAAAAAATGCATTTGCTTTTGATTTGCAAGCTGCATGCTCTGGCTTCTTATATTTGTTAGAAACTGCTGCAAACTTTATACGCTCAGGTAGATATAAGAAGATTATCATTGTTGGTGCGGACAAGATGTCTTCGGTTGTGGATTACACAGATCGTTCGACTTGTCCTATTTTTGGTGATGGTGCTGCTGCATTTATGATGGAGCCTACTGCTGAAGACTTTGGAGTAATGGACTCGGTTTTGAGGACTGACGGCAAGGGATTACCATTCTTACATATGAAAGCAGGTGGTTCTGTATGCCCATCTTCTTATTTTACTGTGGATAATCACATGCATTATATTTATCAAGAAGGTCGGACTGTTTTCAAATATGCAGTGTCTAATATGTCTGATTCTTGTGCTACTATTGCGGAGCGAAACAACTTGAATAAAGACAATATTGCTTGGGTCATTCCACATCAAGCTAATTTGCGTATTATTGACGCTGTTGCCCATCGTTTGGAACTTCCTCACGAAAAAGTGATGATCAACATCGAACGATATGGCAATACAAGTGCTGGTACTCTTCCTCTTTGTATTTGGGACTTTGAAGATAAACTCAAAAAGGGAGATAATCTTATATTTACTGCTTTCGGCGCTGGATTTACGTGGGGAGCTGTATATGTTAAGTGGGGATATGATGGCAAGAAACAGTAAAGTGGAAGCTATATAATCGCTATAATATATTGAAAACGCATCCTATTTCGATTTGATGCGTTTTTTTGTCTCATTGAAAAACTGGAATAATATGCATAAAGCAGGTTTTGTAAATATTGTCGGTAATCCTAATGTCGGGAAATCTACGTTGATGAATGCATTGGTTGGAGAACGTGTGTCTATTGCCACATTTAAAGCGCAGACAACTCGTCATCGTATTATGGGGATATATAATACGGATGACATGCAGATCGTTTTTTCAGATACCCCTGGGGTACTGAAGCCTGCTTACAAATTGCAGGAATCGATGCTGAATTTCTCTAATTCCGCATTGAGTGATGCAGACATTTTGCTCTATGTGACTGATGTAATTGAAACTCCCGATAAGCATAGTGATTTTATAGAGAAAGTCGCTCGGATAGATACGCCTTTGTTATTGCTTATTAATAAGATTGACTTGACAGATCAAAGTAAACTTATAAGTTTGGTCGAATCATGGAAAGAGATTTTGCCTAAAGCAGAGATTATACCTATTTCTGCCATGACTAAATTCAATGTAGAATATATAATGAGGCGGATAAAGGAGTTACTTCCTGATTCTCCACCTTATTTTGATAAAGATCAATGGACAGACAAGCCGGCTCGCTTCTTTGCTACTGAAATAATTCGTGAGAAGATATTGCTTTACTACGATAAAGAGGTCCCTTATTCTGTAGAAATTGTTGTAGAGCAATTTAAAGAAGATAATAAACATATTCATATCAATGCCGTTATTTTTGTGGAGCGGGACTCCCAAAAGGGTATTATTATAGGTAAACAGGGTAAAGCTCTGAAAAAAGTTTCGACTGAAGCTAGGCGGGATTTAGAACGTTTTTTTGGGAAAAGTGTTTTTCTCGAGACTTTTGTAAAGGTAGATAAAGATTGGCGAAATTCAGATAAGGAACTGCGCCAGTTTGGCTATCAATTGGATTAATAGTATTTGTGCGGCTGAGATAGTCGTTAATAATTATATAGATATATGGGAAATTTAGTTGCTATAGTGGGACGTCCTAATGTTGGTAAGTCCACATTGTTTAATCGTCTGACAAAAACCCGTCACGCCATTGTGAATGAAGAGGCTGGGACAACTCGCGACCGCCAATATGGTAAAAGTGAGTGGCTTGGAAAAGAATTTTCAGTCGTGGACACTGGAGGGTGGGTTGTAAACTCTGATGATATTTTTGAAGAAGAAATTCGAAAACAGGTTTTGATGGCTGTTGACGAAGCTGATGTTATTCTGTTTGTGGTTGATGTTATGAATGGTGTTACTGATTTGGATATGCAGGTCGCTACTATTTTGCGTCGTGCTAAAAAACCTATTCTTTTGATTGCTAACAAGACTGATAATAATGAGCTACAATATAATGCTCCTGAGTTTTATTCTTTAGGATTGGGTGACCCTTATTGTGTTTCTGCAATTACAGGTTCTGGCACCGGAGACATGATGGATCTTATTGTGGCAAATTTTAAGAAAGAGTCAGAAGAATTATTGGATGAAGATATTCCTCGTTTTGCTGTTGTTGGTCGTCCTAATGCGGGAAAGTCTTCGATTGTGAATGCTTTTATTGGGGAAGAACGTAATATTGTAACAGAGATAGCTGGTACTACCCGTGATTCTATCTATACCCGATATAATAAGTTTGGCTTTGATTTTTATCTGGTCGATACGGCTGGTATAAGAAAGAAAAATAAAGTAAATGAAGATCTTGAGTATTATTCGGTTATCCGTTCTATCCGATCTATCGAAGCTTCGGATGTGTGTATTCTTATGATTGATGCAACGCGAGGCGTTGAGAGCCAGGATCTAAACATCTTTTCTATTATTCAGAAGAATTCGAAAGGATTAGTGGTCGTCGTTAATAAGTGGGATCTGGTGGAAGATAAAACGGTGAAAGTTATGAAAACATTTGAAGATGCCATACGTTCTCGTTTTGCACCATTTGTTGATTTCCCTATCATATTTGGGTCAGCACTCACAAAACAGCGTATTTTAAAGGTGCTGGAAGAAGCTCAAAGTGTTTATCAAAATAGGATGACTCGTATTCCTACGGCTCGATTGAACGAAGAAATGTTACCACTGATTGAAGCATATCCCCCTCCGGCAATTAAAGGGAAGTATATTAAAATTAAATATATCACGCAATTACCAAATACTCAGGTTCCTTCTTTCGTTTATTTTGCCAATCTTCCGCAATATGTGAAAGAACCATATCGCCGTTTTTTGGAGAATAAAATGAGAGATAAATGGAATTTAACAGGTACTCCTATTAATATTTATATTCGTCAGAAGTAAAATGGTAAAAGGCTAAACAAAAAAGGCTGCTTTGATAGATTTTATCGAAGCAGCCTTTTTTATTATTTTCGTGAGGTCTGGACTCTTCTTTGAAGCTATCCTTCTATATTGCGTACTTCTACTTCCTTTACTTTTCTGAATAAATCAGACGCAAATATAAAGTCGTTTAATTTTTGGTTGCTTGATGTGAAAATATCTTCTTTACTACCTTCCCATTCCTTGTAACCTTCGTAGATATAGATAATCTTTTCACCTATTCCTATTACCGAGTTCATGTCATGGGTATTAATAAGGGTGGTCATATTGTATTCTGTAGTAATATCGTGAATAAGCTCATCGATTACTAATGATGTCTTTGGATCCAGCCCGGAATTAGGCTCGTCACAAAATAGATATTGTGGCTTCAAAGCAATTGCGCGGGCTATTGCAACACGCTTTTGCATACCTCCACTGATTTCTCCGGGATATTTATATTGGGCTTCCGTCAAATTAACCCTATCCAGGCAAAACATTGCTTGGCGAGTACGGTTGCGGAGTGTGTCGTTACTGAACATATTTAGCGGGAACATCACATTTTCGAGTACAGTCATTGAATCGAAGAGCGCTGCACTCTGGAAAATCATACCCATTTCTCTGCGTATTATTTTTTTTTCTTTCTTACCCATTGTAAGAAAATTACGGTCATCATAAAGTAGCTCTCCTTTTTCCGGAGTTAATAAACCGACAATACATTTCATTAAGACCGTTTTACCTGAGCCACTTTGTCCGATGATAAGATTTGTTTTTCCGTTCTCAAAGATGGCATTGATATCTTTCAAAACATCTTTTTTTTCAAATGATTTCCAAAGTCCTTTTAGTTCAATCATCCCATTAATAATTTAGTTAGTACCAAATCAGCAAATAAAATCAATACACTACTAGTAACTACGGAATCGGTTGATGCTTTTCCTACTTCAATAGAGCCACCTTCAACGGTGTAGCCGAAAAAGGCAGAAACGCTTGCGATAATGAATGCAAAGAAAAAGGATTTTATTATACCGGACCAGATAAACCATTCTACAAACATATATTGTAATCCGTATTCTAAGTCAACCGCTGACATTATACCTAGAAACCAGCATGAACAGAAAGCTCCTACAATCCCCGCAAATATACTGAATGTAACCAAAACCGGTATGGCTGTAACCATTGCAGCTATTTTAGGTAGTATCAGATAGTTGGCTGAGTTGATACCCATTATTTCGAGAGCATCAATTTGCTGAGTCACGCGCATAGTGCCTATTTCGGAAGCGATATTTGATCCTACTTTTCCTGCTAAAATCAAGCACATGATAGCCGATGAAAACTCCAATAACATAATTTCTCGGGTCACATATCCCACTGTCCATCTAGGCATAAAAGGACTTTCAATGTTTAATTTGATCTGTATAGTGATAACCGCACCGATGAAAAACGAGATTAGCAGAACAATACCAATTGAGTTGACTCCCAATTTCTCCATCTCATTGATGAATTGTTTGAAAGACATTCGCAATCGCTCTGGTCGCCCGAATGTGCGTCCCATAAGCATGACATATCTTCCTACGGTTCTTAATGCTTTAATCATGACTTATAACTAATTTGTTTGCAAATATAGGCCATTTTGGCTGATTATTACTACATTTGCGCCAAAATAGGTTTAGAATGGAAGAAACTCGAATGGTACTTCGGACCGAGAACTTGGTGAAGAAGTACGGAAAGCGTACAGTGGTTAGTCATGTTTCAATCGATGTGAAGCAAGGCGAGATTGTTGGTTTGCTAGGACCTAATGGAGCTGGAAAAACAACATCATTTTATATGACGGTTGGTCTGATTACGCCTAATGAGGGACATATTTTTTTAAATGACCTTGATATAACAAATTATCCTGTATATAAACGTGCCCAAAACGGTATTGGATATCTAGCCCAAGAAGCTTCTGTTTTTCGTCAAATGAGTGTGGAAGATAACATTATATCTGTGCTGGAGATGACTAATGAGCCAGTGAGCTATCAGAAAGACAAGCTGGAGAGCTTGATTGCTGAGTTCCGCTTGCAGAAAGTACGTAAGAATAAAGGAAATCAACTATCCGGTGGTGAACGGCGACGTACTGAAATAGCGCGTTGTTTAGCCATTGATCCCAAATTTATAATGCTTGATGAACCGTTTGCTGGCGTTGACCCTATTGCAGTGGAAGACATCCAGCAGATTGTTTGGAAACTGAAAGATAAGAATATCGGCATTTTAATAACCGATCACAATGTACAAGAAACGTTGAGTATTACCGATCGTGCATATTTGCTATTTGAAGGTAAAATCTTATTCCAAGGTACTCCTGAAGAACTTGCTGAAAACCAAATTGTGAGAGAGAAATACTTAAGTAACAGCTTTGTTTTAAGGAGGAAAGATTTTCAATTAAAATAGGTACGATGGTTTTACTTTTGCTAAAATAATAAGCTTAATCAGAATAAAAAAAACGAAGCATATTAAAATAAAATATGCTTCGTTTTTTGTACACTAAGTTTATATTTTAGTATTTTGGAGGTCTAGCTTCTTTAACAACCATATTACGTCCAAAATATTCAGCGCCATCTAATTCTGCAATAGCTTTTGCCGCTGCTTGATCTTCCATTTCTACAAATGCAATTCCTCTGAAACGGCCTGTTTCACGATCTTTGATAAATTTGATAGAAGAAACTGCTCCGTAATCTTCCATAACCTTTTGAAGGTCTGCTTCCTTAACACGGTAATTAAGGTTTCCAACGTAAATGTTCATGATGAAAATAATAAAAAATTAAATAAAATGAATAAAACTCTCTTTGGAACGGCAACTGATAATAAAAGGATTACGATGACAGAGAGTTTACAAAAACGTTTTTAAAACGGGAGTAAAAACCATGTAATGGAAATCGAGAAACTAATGTGTTGTCATTCCGCAACAAAGAAAAGAATTAAATTCGGATTTTTCATCTTTTTCCGAATCTTTTTTCACTACAGAGGGAAGATTGTTATAAAAAAATAAAGTTTCGGGTTTTTTTGATAATTGAAAGATTAACGCTAATTTTGCACGCTCGTTTAAAAAAGAAAGATAATATAAATCAAATAAATAGGTGTCAAATGAACGTTTCATTTCAAAACATTGACAAAGTCAGTGCTTCGCTTACTGTGAAGCTTGAGAAGGCCGACTATCAGGAAAAAGTTGATAAATCATTGAAAAATCTTCGCCAAAAAGCTCAAATCCCCGGTTTCCGTAAAGGAATGGTTCCTGCAAGTTTGGTCAAGAAAATGTATGGTAAATCTGTTATCGCCGAGGAAGTAAATAAGTTGCTATCTGATGCTGTATACAAATATATCCAAGATAATAAGATTAACATACTTGGAGAGCCTCTGCCAAACGAGGAGAATCAACCTGAGATTGATTTTGAATCTATGGATGATTTTGAATTTTTGTTTGATATAGCTTTGGCTCCAGAATTTAAGGCTGAAGTTACAAGTAAAGATAAGGTTGACTTTTATACTATAGAAGTTACGGATGAGATGGTTGAAAACCAAATTAAGACATACACTCAGCGTAATGGAAAGTATGACGTGGTGGACACATATCAAGATAGTGACATGTTAAAAGGTCTTTTGGCTGAGTTAAACGGAGATGGCACTACGAAAGATGGTGGCATTCAGATTGAAGGAGCTGTTATGATGCCTGCTTACATGAAAGAAGAAGATCAAAAACTTCTTTTTGCTAATGCAAAAGTTGATGATGTAATTACATTTAATCCTTTTAAGGCTTGGAGTGGTAATGCTGCGGAATTGGCTTCTCTATTGAAGATAGACAAAGAGGTGGCTGCTGAGGTAAAATCAGACTTTAGCTTCCAAGTACAAGAAATAACTCGTTTTGTTGCCGGAGATCTTAATCAAGAGATTTTTGATCAAGTTTTTGGCAAAGATGTTGTTACTACAGAAGAAGACTTCCGTGCGAAAGTTAAAGATTTGATAGCTGCTCAATATGTAGCTGATAGTGATTATAAGTTCTTAATAGATATTCGTCAGCTATTAATGGAAAAAATTGGTAAGATCGAATTCCCAGATAGCTTGTTGAAACGTATAATGCGCCTAAATAATACAGATAAAGACGAAGCATTTGTTGAAGAAAACTATGATAAGAGTATAGAAGAGCTTACATGGCACTTGATTAAGGAACAGCTTGTCAAGGCTAATGATATTAAAGTTGAGCAAGATGATATTGTGAATATGGCTAAGGAAGCTACACGTGCTCAGTTTGCTCAATATGGTATGCTGAACATCCCAGAAGACATTCTTGAAAACTATTCAAAGGAGATGCTGAAGAAGAAAGAAAGTGTTGAAGGTTTGGTGAATCGTGCGATTGAAACGAAATTAGCTTCAGCTTTGAAGAGTCAAGTAACATTGAACGATAAGACTGTTTCTATACAGGAGTTCAATAAAATGTTTGAATAGACTTTTATTTTATAATAGTTTAATATTGTAAAGAAACACAGGGTTTGTAGTATATAACTCTGTGTTTTTTTGTGTCTCTGTGTTCTTTTTCGTTTATTTGCATCTCATTATATCAATATTAAAATAGAAAGCGTTATGGATGATTTTAGAAAATATGCAACCAAACATTTGGGAATGAGTGGTTTAGCGCTGGATGATGTTATCAAGTCTCAAGCAGGGTATTTGAATCCTTATATTTTGGAAGAGCGCCAGCTTAATGTTACCCAGCTCGATGTTTTCTCTCGTTTAATGATGGATCGCATCATATTTCTTGGGACTCAGATAGATGATTACACTGCGAATACTTTGCAGGCGCAATTGCTCTATTTGGACTCCGTTGATCCCGGAAAGGATATCTCTATTTATATCAATTCTCCTGGCGGATCAGTTTATGCTGGGCTCGGTATCTATGATACTATGCAATTTATTTCGAGTGATGTTGCGACAATATGTACCGGTATGGCCGCAAGTATGGCGGCGGTATTGTTGGTTGCCGGAGCGGAGAAGAAGCGTTCCGCTTTAACACATTCTCGCGTGATGATCCACCAGCCGATGGGGGGCGCTCAAGGGCAAGCTTCGGATATTGAAATTACTGCCCGTGAAATTCAAAAGTTAAAGAAAGAATTGTATTCGATCATTGCAGATCATTCTCATACTGATTTTGATAAAGTATGGGCTGATTCAGATCGGGACTATTGGATGACAGCACAAGAAGCGAAAGATTATGGTATGGTTGATGAAGTGTTGATTAAAAAATAAATATGGCTGAAACAAAACGAACTAAAAATAGATGTAGCTTTTGTGGGCGTTCGGAAGATGAAGTCGGATTCTTGATTACAGGTTTAAACGGCTTTATTTGTGATAGTTGTGCATCCCAAGCTTATGAGATTACTCAAGAAGCTATGGGAAGTGCAAAAGAGGATGTCTCAAAAAAGTTAAATTTAAAAGATTTACCTAAACCCAAAGGAATTAAAGAATTTCTTGATGAGTATGTCATTGGTCAAGATGACGCGAAGCGCTTTCTTTCTGTTTCTGTATATAATCATTATAAGCGTTTACTTCAGAAAGATGCGGGTGATGATGTTGAAATAGAAAAATCCAACATTATTATGGTAGGTAGTACGGGTACGGGAAAAACCTTGCTAGCCAGAACTATTGCAAAGTTGTTGAACGTTCCTTTTACTATCGTAGATGCCACTGTCTTGACAGAAGCAGGTTACGTAGGTGAAGATATTGAGAGCATTCTAACACGCTTACTGCAAGTTGCTGATTATAATGTTCCTGAAGCCGAACGAGGAATTGTATTTATTGATGAAATTGATAAAATAGCTCGTAAAGGAGATAATCCTTCAATAACAAGAGATGTTAGCGGCGAAGGGGTTCAACAAGGATTACTTAAGTTATTGGAAGGTTCAATCGTAAATGTTCCACCTCAAGGCGGAAGAAAACATCCTGACCAGAAAATGATTCCTGTCAATACAAAGAATATCCTGTTTATTTGTGGAGGAGCTTTTGATGGCATTGAAAAAAAAATAGCTCAACGTTTGAATACTCATGTTGTGGGTTATAGTGCGGTGAAACATACTGCGAATATTGATAAGAATAATTTGATGCAGTATATTGCTCCGCAAGATTTGAAAGCATTCGGGCTCATTCCTGAGATAATAGGGCGTTTGCCAGTGCTTACGTATCTTAATCCGTTAGATCGTGAAGCTTTGCGAGCTATTCTGACAGAACCAAAGAACTCTATAATCAAGCAATATGTGAAACTCTTTGAAATGGATGGTGTTCGATTGACTTTTGACGACACTGTATTTGAATATATTGTTGATAAAGCGATTGAATTCAAATTAGGAGCTCGTGGCTTACGTTCCATTGTAGAGACAATCATGATTGATTCTATGTTTGAAATCCCGTCTACACATCAAGATAGTTTTGTAGTAACCTTGGATTATGCGCAGCAACAGATAGCTAAAGCAAATCCCGGTAGACTTCAATCAGTCTGAAAAGAATGGAAGAAAATTAATAATGGGCATTTTTTTATTTCAGATAAAAAAATGTGGAAAGATTATGCTTGAATATTAAGAAGTTGTTTATAACTTTGTTTGAGTTCTTATTTAGGAATTATATGACATGAGAAAGATCTTCAATAAACAACCTAATGATTTATGGCAGGGAAGAAGATAATTTTAACAGAACAACTGAAAAAGTATTTCGGATTTGATAAATTCAAAGGAAATCAAGAAGCAATCATAAAAAACTTATTGGCTGGAAATGATACTTTCGTGCTTATGCCTACGGGAGGTGGAAAGTCTTTGTGTTATCAGCTACCATCTTTATTGATGGATGGAACGGCTATTGTGATTTCTCCTTTGATCGCCTTAATGAAGAATCAAGTTGATGCAATGCGTAATTTTAGTGAAGAAGATGGCATTGCCCATTTCATAAATTCTTCATTAAATAAAGGTGCAATTGATCAGGTAAAATCAGATATTACCAATGGTCGCACTAAGCTTCTATATGTAGCTCCAGAGTCATTGACGAAAGACGAAAATGTTGATTTTCTGAGGACAGTTAAAATATCTTTTTATGCGGTGGATGAAGCTCATTGCATCTCCGAGTGGGGGCATGATTTTCGTCCGGAATATCGCCGTATTCGTCCCATTATTAGTGAAATAGGCAAAGCACCATTAATAGCACTTACGGCGACAGCCACCCCTAAAGTTCAACATGATATTCAGAAAAACTTAGGAATGATTGATGCACAGGTGTTTAAGTCTTCTTTTAATCGTCCAAATCTTTATTATGAAGTACGTCCCAAGACTACTAACGTAGATAAGGATATTATTAAGTTTATCAAAAATAATATAGAGAAATCGGGTATTATTTATTGCCTTAGTCGTAAAAAAGTTGAAGAACTGGCAGAGATATTGCAAGCTAATGGTATCAATGCTCGTGCATATCATGCTGGTATGGATTCTTCAACTCGTACGCAGAATCAAGATGATTTCTTAATGGAGAAAATCGACGTGATTGTGGCGACTATAGCATTCGGAATGGGTATTGATAAACCTGATGTGCGTTATGTAATTCATTATGATATTCCGAAAAGCTTGGAAGGTTATTATCAAGAGACAGGACGTGCAGGACGTGATGGGGGAGAAGGTCAATGCATTACTTTTTATACGAATAAAGATCTGCAGAAACTGGAGAAGTTTATGCAAGGCAAACCGGTGGCCGAACAAGAAATAGGTAAACAACTATTATTGGAGACTGCTGCTTATGCCGAATCTTCCGTATGTCGCCGAAAAACATTATTACACTATTTTGGTGAAGAATATACGGAAGATAATTGTGGTAATTGTGACAACTGTTTAAATCCGAAAAAACAAGTGGAAGCTCAAGATTTATTGTGTACCGTGATAGAAGCAATTCTTGCGGTAAAAGAAAATTTTAAAGCAGATTATATTATAGATATTATACAGGGACGTGAGACGTCTGAAGTTCAGGCCCATTTACATGAAGATCTCGAAGCTTTTGGATCGGGAATGGGTGAGGAAGACAAAACGTGGAATGCTGTGATCCGCCAAGCACTGATTGGCGGATATCTCAATAAAGATGTCGAAAATTATGGTTTGTTGAAAGTAACGGAAGCAGGTAAGAAATTTCTGAAAAGTCCTAAATCTTTCAAGATTACAGAGGATAACGATTTTGAAGAAGTAGAAGAAGAAGCACCTGCAAGAGGTGGAGGTGCATGCGCTGTCGATCCTGCTTTGTATTCGATGCTGAAAGATCTCAGAAAGAAGCTTTCTAAGAAATTGGAAGTACCTCCTTATGTAATCTTTCAGGATCCTTCGCTTGAAGCGATGGCGACTATTTATCCGGTAACATTGGATGAGTTACAAAATATTCCGGGGGTTGGTGCTGGTAAGGCCAAACGATATGGTGAGGAATTTTGTAAGCTGATTAAGCGGCATTGTGAGGAAAATGAGATAGAACGACCGGAAGACTTGCGTGTTCGTACCGTTGCCAATAAATCCAAATTGAAAGTCTCAATAATTCAATCTATCGATCGTAAGGTTGCTTTGGATGATATAGCAATGTCAAAAGGTATCGAATTTAATGAGTTACTGGATGAGATAGAGGCTATTGTTTATTCCGGAACTAAACTCAATATTGATTATTTCCTTGATGAAATTATGGATGAAGATCATTTACTCGACATCTATGATTATTTTAAAGAATCTACAACAGATAAGATAGATGATGCTCTTGAAGAGCTGGGCGATGATTTCACTGAAGAAGAAGTTCGTTTGGTTCGTATTAAGTTTATCTCAGAAATGGCTAACTGATATCAGGGATTTAATATAAAAAAGAAAAAAATGTTGCGTGCAGGTATATGGGGTGGAATAAAAACCGTATATTTGCGCGCAATAAATTTTAAACGCATAGCCCTATGTCATTTATTGCTGATAAAATTGTAATGGATGGATTGACTTACGATGATGTTTTGTTGATCCCTGCCTATTCAGAAGTATTGCCACGTACAGTCGAATTATCGACGAAATTTTCCAGACACATTGAGTTAAAAATTCCTTTTGTAACTGCCGCTATGGATACTGTTACCGAAGCTAAGATGGCTATTGCTATTGCACGCGAAGGAGGTATTGGAGTTATCCATAAAAACATGTCTATAGACGAACAGGCACGCCAAGTTGCTATTGTGAAGCGTGCCGAAAACGGTATGATTTACGATCCCGTGACTATAAAAAGAGGCTCTACTGTCGGAGATGCTTTAGATTTAATGGCGGAGTACAAAATTGGTGGTATACCGGTTGTTGATGATGAAAGATATCTTGTCGGGATAGTAACTAACCGTGACCTTCGTTTCGAAAAAGACACGAATAGACGTATTGACGAAGTAATGACGAAGGAGAATATAATCACAACCAATCAAACTACTGATATGGAAGCGGTTTCTGAAATCTTACAGAAATATAAGATAGAGAAACTTCCGGTAGTTGATAAAGATGGAAAATTGGTTGGTCTGATTACTTATAAAGATATAACTAAGGCCAAGGACAAGCCCATGGCTTGTAAAGATTCCAAAGGACGCTTACGTGTAGCAGCTGGTGTTGGAGTCACTACTGATACACTTCAACGTATGCAGGCATTGGTTGATGCCGGTGCGGATGCCATTGTTATTGATACTGCCCATGGACATTCGAAATCTGTAATAGATAAACTTAAAGAAGCCAAGCAGCGTTTCCCAAATATTGATATTGTGGTGGGAAACATTGCTACGGGTGAAGCTGCTAAAGCCTTGGCAGATGCGGGTGCTGATGCTGTTAAAGTTGGTATAGGTCCGGGCTCAATATGTACTACGCGAGTTGTTGCTGGTGTAGGTGTTCCTCAATTATCTGCAGTATATGAAGTTGCCAAAGCTTTGCAAGGGACTGATGTACCACTTATTGCAGATGGTGGATTACGCTATTCTGGTGATGTGGTAAAGGCTTTGGCTGCGGGTGGTTATAGTGTAATGATTGGATCACTGGTTGCCGGTACTGAGGAATCTCCGGGAGATACGATCATCTTTAACGGGCGTAAATTTAAATCATATCGCGGAATGGGCTCTTTAGAAGCTATGGAAAATGGTTCTAAAGATCGGTATTTTCAAAGTGGTACAAGCGACGTGAAAAAATTGGTTCCGGAAGGAATTGCTGCACGTGTTCCTTATAAGGGCACGTTATACGAGGTTATATTTCAGCTAGTTGGTGGCTTACGTGCCGGAATGGGATATTGTGGTGCAGCAAGTATTAATCAATTGCACGATGCAAAGTTTACTCGAATAACCAATGCTGGCGTACTCGAAAGTCATCCGCATGATGTCTCTATTACGAGTGAAGCTCCTAACTATAGTCGTCCAGAATAAGGGATAAAGGAAATAATATATAAAAAATGTCCGAAAACGGTTATTGCTTTCGGGCATTTTTTATTTTTGTAGTTGAGTGAGTCTCCATAGGGTATTATTTATGTTATATTTTGGTATTAAAATGAAAAAAAGGATTGGAAATATACTTTTGCTATTGCTAGGAAGCTTTAATTTGTTTGCTGGGCAAGACCCTGTTCTGGTGCGAATAAACGGAAAAGATGTTTTGCGTTCAGAGTTTGAATATCAATATAATAAGCTGCGATTAATGCCTGGTTCGGAGAAGATAAATTTAAATGAATCTTTAAACCTATTTATTGATTTTAAATTAAAGGCTTTGGAAGCAGAAGCTACGGGCATTGATACAACGAAAGTGTTTCGTGAAGAGTTCGATGGGTATCGTCGTCAAATTTCAAAGTCATATCTGGCAGGTGAAGTTTCATCTGAAGAAATAATTCGCAAGACTTATGATAAAATGAAGTCGGATTATAGGTCTGGTCAAGTCTTGGTTTGTCATATTTTCAAACGTTTATCTCAAAATATATCTAGCTATGCGTTGCGGGAAAAAGAGCGTGAGATGGATTCTATTTACAATTCATTGAAAAATGGTACGATTGAATTTAATGTTTGCGTAAAAAACTTTTCTGATGAGAAAAATACTTTTTGGGTTAGTTGGCTCCAAATGCCTACGGAATTTGAAAGCGTTGTATTTGATTTGAATCCGGGGGAGTTTTCTACTCCATTTTTTACTCCTCAAGGCATTCATATAGCAAAAGTTATTCAACGTAAACCAATTCCTTCCTTTGAAGATGCTAAGAAAGATATTGCTTTTCGCTTGCTGCAGCGAAGTGCTGTTGATCAAGGCTCGAGCTCGATGATCGATTTGCTTAAGCAGCAGTATAATTATGCTTTGAATAAGGAAGGGACTGATGAATTGTTTGCGAAGGGAGAAACGGATAAACCTCTTTTCCAATTAGCAGGAAAGAACTTTACGGGGAAATCATTTGCACGTTTTGCTGCAGTTTTCCCGGGGGGATTACGTTATCAATTAGATCGTTATATAACTAAGATGATACTTGCTTGTGAGAATAGTCGTCTTGAAGCAAAATATCCGGATCTTAAATTATTGTTACGAGAGTATCGTGAAGGAATGTTAGTAAATGAAATTTCTTCTCGAAAAATATGGAATATCTCTTCCGATGACAAAGAACTTTCAGGGTATTTTAAAGCACATCGTTCCAATTATAATTGGCATGTTCCTTGTTATCGGGGAATTGTATTAAATTGTGCTACAAAAAAAATACGTAAGAAAGCTCGTAAAATTCTTAAATCATTGCCAGAATCAGAATGGCAAAATGCTTTACGGCTGATGGTTAATGGCTCGCAAAAACAGGTGCATATTGAACAAGGGCTATTTAAACCTGGAGATAATCAATATATTGATGATGAGATCTTTAATAAAGCTAAAGCAATTCCTTTTCCATCTTTTCCTTTTACTTTAGTCAGCGGTCAGAAGGTCAAGGGCCCCCAAAGCTATAGGGATGTTCGGGATCAGTTAATTTCTGATTATCAAAAAGAACTGGAATCCCGTTGGCTATTGCAGTTAAGGGGAAATAGCAAGGTTGAAATTAACCAAGAGGTTTTAAAAACCGTTAATAATCACAGAGAAACGAATTAAACCGTTATCTTCGTACTTTAAATTAATTTGATAACTCTTGCTAATGCGAACATTCTGTCTGGGGCTATTATTTATTCTTTTGTGCACCTCCTGTCAGGACCAAAAGGATTCTAAAGAGAAAACTCCTCTGGTAGAAGTTAATAGCAACTTTCTTTACCTTGAAGATTTGCAGGAAGCTCTTCCTCCCGATATATCTGGAAAGGATAGCATATCCTTCGCTACGGAATATATTCGTAATTGGGTTAAAGATATGTTGCTGTTTGAAAAAGCTAAAAGCAATGTTCGTGATAATGACGAGATTGAAAAGATGGTTGAGAGTTATCGAAGAACGCTCCTAGTGCATGCTTATCAGCAAGAGCTGATTCATCAGAAGTTTTCCCGTGAGATATCGGATAGCGATGTAAAAAAATATTATGAGGCGCATAAAGAGTTATTCAAGTTAGATGTTCCAAACGTGAAAGGCCTGTTTATTAAACTTCCTTTGACGGCTCCCCAAGTTGCTAATGTGCGTCGTTGGTATAAAATGACAACCCATGATGGAGTGGAGCATTTGGAAAAGTACAGCTTCCAGAATGCAGTGAAATATCAGTACTTTTGCGACAAGTGGATTCCGGTGCCGGAAATATCAAATTTGTTACCATTAAAAGTAAATGATATCGGCGAATATTTTAATAGAAATAGGCACATTGAAATTAAAGATGCGGCTTTTTACTATTTTCTGAATATTACAGCCTATCGGGCTGCAGGCGATGAAGAACCCTATGAATCGGCATATCTTAAAGTTAAAGATTTGCTGCTGAATGAAAAGGAGGTGAGCTTCATAAGCCAGGTAAAAGAAGAATTGTACCAGAATGCGATAAAACGAAAAGATATAAAATATAATTAGTACAGATACCAAAGAATGAAACAGTTTATGAACTTTAAGTTTGTTGTTTTATGCGCCTTGGCGCTGTTAACAGGCTCATCCGTCTATGGACAGGATAATGTAATTGACGAAGTAGTCTGGGTAGTAGGCGACGAGGCTATATTGAAATCCGAAGTGGAAGAGGCACGTTTAAGTGCTCTGTACGAAGGACGTAAGTTTGATCGTGATCCATATTGCGTAATACCGGAAGAAATTGCCGTACAGAAACTATATCTTCATCAAGCAGCGCTCGACAGTATAACAGTGTCAGAGAATGAAGTCATTCAGCGTGTTGATTACATGACCAATATGTACATAAACAATATTGGCTCAAGAGAAAAGATGGAGGAGTATTTTAATAAGACATCCAGTCAAATACGTGAAACCTTGCGTGATAATGCGCGTGAGGGTTTAACTGTGCAAAAAATGCAACAAAAACTGGTCGGTGATATTAAGATAACGCCTGCGGAAGTGCGTCGATATTTCCAAAATTTACCTCCTGATAGTATTCCTTATATTCCAACTCAAGTGGAGGTTCAAATTATTACGCAGCAACCTAAGATTCCGTTGGAAGAAATAGAAGATGTAAAACGTCGTTTACGTGATTATACGGATCAGGTGAATTCGGGTAAGACTCCTTTTTCAGTGTTAGCTCGTCTTTATTCTGAGGATAAGGGTTCTGCTGTGAATGGTGGCGAAATGCCTTTTTATGGACGCGGTCAGTTGGATCCGGCTTTTTCCAATGTAGCTTTCAATTTGCAAGACCCGGCAAAAGTTTCCAAGATAGTAGAATCTGAATTTGGGTTTCACATTATACAGTTGATAGAAAAGCGTGGAGATCGTATTAAGGTTCGTCACATTTTGTTGAAACCTCGTATTCCTGATACTGCATTAAGAAGTTCTGAGTCCAGACTTGACTCGATAGCTAATGACATACGTAATAATAAGTTTACCTTTGAAGATGGTGCTTCGATGTTGTCTCAGGATAAAGATACTCGCAATAACCATGGTTTATTGCCTAATCCAAATGATAATACTTCAAAATTTGAAATGCAGGATCTACCTCCAGAAATAGCAAAGGTTGTTGATAAGATGAAAGTGGGTGAAATATCAGATGCTTTTACTATGATTCCACAGAAAACAGGGAAAGAAGAGTGTGTGATTGTGAAGCTGAAGAGCCGCATTGATGGTCATAAGGCTGCTATAACTGAAGATTATCAGAGTTTGAAAAATATTGTGGTGGAGAAACGTCGTGAGGAAATACTTGATAAGTGGATCAGAGAAAAACAAAAGCATACATACGTTCGCATTGATGATAAGTGGAAAAACTGTACGTTCAAATATCCAGGTTGGATTAAAGATTGATGGATCAGAATGATATAAGCTTATATGTATAAGAATAAAATATTTACTCATATATTGAGCAGGCATAGATTCCTCCTTGTAGGTACTCTATGCCTGCTTGGCGTTTGCCTCTTAAGTAGTGCCCAGAATAAGAAAAGGCATCCCGAAAAGAAAAGAACGAGGGTGGATTTGCTTTATGCAGACGAAGCGCACGCTGACAAGTTTTTACGTCCGGGTGTGCAGATATTGACAGGGTCTGTCAAGCTTCGTCATGAACATATGTATATGTATTGCGATAGTGCTTTGATTTATGAAAACACTAACTCCGTAGAAGCATTTGATAATGTCAGAATGGAACAGGGCGATACATTGTTTATTTATGGTGATTATTTATATTATGATGGCATTAATCAGTTGGCAATGTTGCGTGGCAATGTTCGCATGATTAATCGTAAAACCGTCTTGACTACAGACAGTCTTAATTATGATCGTTTGTACAATTTAGGATATTATTTCGAGGGTGGAACATTGACTGATCAGGATAATATACTCACTTCTGAGTGGGGTGAGTACAGTCCTGCAACCAAGATTGCAGTATTCAACCATGATGTGAAATTGGTGAACCCTAAATTTACTTTGACTTCCGATACATTGAAGTATAGTACATTGACTAAAGACGCTACAATTCTGGGACCGTCGAATATTGTAAGCGATAAAAACCATATTTATTCCGAAAGAGGCGTATACAATACGACCAAAGGGCAAGCCCAATTATTGGATCGTTCTGTATTAACAAATGAAGGAAAGAAATTAATAGGAGATAGCTTGTATTATGACCGTAAGTCGGGTTATGGCGAAGCTTTCGACAATGTGGTCATGACAGATACGATTAATAAAAATATTCTCATCGGTGATTATTGTTATTACAATGAATTGAATGGAAGCGCTTTTGCGACAAAAAAAGCCTTGGCTGTTGATTACTCTCAAGGGGATAGCCTTTATATGCATGCTGACACATTAAGAATGGCTACATTCAATCTAAATACAGATTCAATGTTTCGTGAGATGAGAGCATACCACAAGGTTCGTATCTATCGTAAGGATTTTCAAGGTGTTTGCGATTCACTACTGTATAATACAAAGGATTCTTGTATCACAATGTACGATAATCCCATCCTGTGGCATGATAAACAGCAGCTATTGGGCGAGCAGATTAAGGCTTACATGAATGACAGTACTATTGATTGGGCTCACATTATAAATCAAGCGCTTGCAGTGGAACAAAAAGATACCATTCATTATAATCAGGTGGCGGGTAAAGAGATGAAGGCCTTTTTTGTAAAAGGGGAGATGCGGCAGGTTGATGTGAATGGTAATGTGTTAATAAACTTCTATCCCGAGGAGAAAGACACTACAATGATTGGGCTAAATAATGCCGAAGGTAGTTTTTTAAGGATGTTCTTGAAAGACCGCAAGATGGAACGGGCCACAATGATTGGAAAATCTAATGGCATTTTGTATCCAATGAACCAAATACCTGTTGATAAGCTTAGATTACCATCTTTTGCCTGGTTCGATTATATTCGTCCCCGCGATAAAAACGATCTCTTTGAGTGGCGTGGGAAGAAAGCTGGCGAGAACTTAAAAAATACCGATCGTCAGCCTCCTGTTTCACCTAGAAATCTGCATATTAAAAGAACCGGTAAATAAAAAAACAGGATGCTGTTTTTAATTTCTAAGGATGGCCATTTCTTTCATTGGGAAAAAATGGTAAATTTGATATCCCATAACCTAAACAATTATCTTTAAATATGAGTGATATTATCCATTTATTGCCTGACTCGGTGGCGAATCAGATCGCTGCCGGAGAAGTCATTCAGCGTCCGGCTTCCGTTGTAAAGGAACTGGTAGAGAATGCGGTTGATGCAGGGGCTGGAGAAGTACATGTTTTAGTCACTGATGCAGGGAAAACTTGTATACAGGTCATAGACAATGGTAAGGGCATGTCCGAAACGGATGCTCGTCTTTCTTTTGAACGGCATGCCACATCAAAAATACGTGAGGCCTCTGATTTGTTTGCTCTACGCACAATGGGATTCCGTGGTGAAGCCTTGGCATCAATAGCTGCTGTTGCTGAAGTTGAGCTTAAAACTAGAATGGCTGATGAAGAATTGGGCACACGTATCGTAATAGCCGGTTCCAAATTGGAAAGCCAAGACGTGATTTCTTGCCCTCAAGGAAGTAACTTTTCAATTAAAAATCTCTTTTTCAATATACCCGCTCGGCGTAAGTTCTTAAAAGCTAATTCTACTGAATTAAGTAATATTTTAGCAGAATTTGAGCGTATAGCGTTGGTACATCCGGATGTTTCTTTTTATTTATATAGCAATGATACGGAGTTGTTTAATCTTCCTGCCGGATCCCTTCGCCAGCGTATTCTTGCCGTGTTTGGAAAAAAAATGAATCAACAACTTCTCTCAGTGGATGTTGATACTACAATGATTAAAATTTCCGGTTATGTTTCTAAACCGGATACTGCACGCAAGAAAGGGGCTCATCAATACTTCTTTGTTAATGGTCGCTATATGCGCCATCCGTATTTTCATAAAGCTGTAATGGATGCTTATGAACAACTAATTCCTGTAGGAGATCAAATATCGTATTTCATTTATCTAGATGTTGACCCTGCTAATATTGATGTGAATATTCATCCTACAAAGACCGAGATTAAATTTGAAAATGAGCAGCCTATTTGGCAGATTTTATCCGCTGCAGTAAAAGAGGCACTTGGAAAATTCAATGCTGTTCCGTCTATAGATTTTGATACCGAAGGGATGCCAGAGATCCCGGCTTTTAACCAGCAACGGTCTATAGAACCTCCTAAAGTACATTATGATACGAGTTTTAATCCGTTTAAGACGCCTTCGTCCTCGTACGGGGGAGATACTTACTCCCGGCAGAAAGTTGATTGGGAAGGCCTTTATGATGGATTGGAAAAAGCTACAAAGACAGGTATTCCAGTGCCTCCTGATGAGCCTTCTGAGGAAGAAGTTGATTTCAAGCTTGGTGATGAAGTTCAAGCATCTTCGGCATTGCCGTCTGGTCAGCTTTATTCGGAACACGGGAGTATGGAGAAAGGAACTCAACATCTCCAGTTTAAGGGGCGGTATATTCTTACTTCCGTCAAATCGGGATTAATGCTTATTGACCAGCATCGAGCCCACGTTAGAGTTTTGTTCGAACGTTATATGACCCAGATTCATCAAAAGCAAGGTATGGCTCAAGGAGTTCTTTTCCCTGAAATAGTTCAATTTCCACCTTCAGAAGCTACTATTTTGGAAGATATTATGGATGACTTTTCTGCAGTTGGCTTTGAGTTGACTTATCTTGGGGGAGGGAGTTATGCTATTAATGGTATTCCTTCAGGGATAGAAGGTTTGAATCCGGTGGAACTTGTACGAAGTATGGTGCACACGGCTATTGAGAAAGGAAGTGATGTGAAAGAAGAGATACAGACTATTCTTGCGCTGACTTTGTCTAAAGCTGCGGCTATTGTCTATGGCCAAGTATTAAGCAGTGAAGAAATGTCCAATCTTGTAGACAGCTTGTTTGCATGTCCTACCCCGAACTATACTCCGGATGGAAAGACGGTGCTTGCAACAATAAAAGAAGAAGACCTTGAAAAACTGTTTTCCAGATAGTCTAACGAGGTCGAATCTTTATCTAAGTACTTTCGCTTGTTTAGTGAACACGAATAATTTATAAGAGACTGAAGTGCCCCTAAAAGTTTGAATCTAAACCTTTAGGGGCACTTTCATATTTCATGCATACCTAAAATAATACTTAAGACCACTATTATAGATACAGGCTGTCTGTTATTTAGCACTAAATTTTTTCACCTGTTCCGCTATTAATTCGGCATCATCAAAATAATTTATTTTCATGGCTTTACGTACTTCACCTAATGTCGCAGCAGCAGCTTCACGTGCAGTCTCACAGCCCTTCTTCAACATTTCATAAATAGCTGGAATATCCTTTTCAAATTCTTTACGGCGATTGCGGATAGGTTCCAGTTCTTCTTGCATTATGGCGTTGAGAAATTTTTTCACTTTAACATCTCCTAATCCACCTCTTTGGTAATGGGCTTTGAGTTCATCGAGATTGAGATAATCTGGTAAGTATAGTCCAAAATGCTCAGGACGGCAGAATGCATCCAGGTATGTAAATACAGGATTGCCTTCGATTCTACCCGGATCTTGAACACGTAAATGGTCAGGATCGGTATACATTCCGCGTATCTTCTTTTCGACTTCCTCTGCGCTATCCGACAAGTAAATACAATTGCCAAGCGATTTACTCATCTTGGCTTTTCCATCGGTTCCCGGTAAGCGTAAGCATGCTGCATTATCTGGTAATAAAATTTCAGGCTCCACTAGAGTCTCGCCATAGATATAATTGAAACGACGGACTATCTCGCGAGCTTGTTCAATCATAGGCTCTTGATCTTCCCCAACCGGAACAGTTGTGGCCTTAAAAGCTGTGATATCTGCCGCTTGACTAATAGGGTAAGTGAAAAACCCTACGGGGATGCTTGTTTCAAAATTACGCATCTGTATTTCTGTCTTTACAGTTGGATTTCGCTGTAAGCGTGAGACTGTAACCAAATCCATATAGTAAAAACTCAGCTCGCAAAGTTCCGGAATCTGAGATTGAATAAAGATAATCGATTTATTTGGATCTATTCCACAGGCTAAATAGTCGAGCGCAACTTCAATAACGTTTTGACGAACTTTTTCCGGATTATCCATATTATCGGTTAAAGCTTGTGCGTCTGCTATAAATATGAATATCTTCGAATATAATCCGGAGTTTTGTAATTCCACTCTTCTCCGCAGCGAACCTACGTAATGGCCGATGTGCAAACGACCGGTTGGACGGTCGCCCGTTAGTATTATTTTTTCTTTTCCCATGCTTCTATAAAGGCTTGTATTTATATAAAGTAGCGCAAAGATACCGAATTATTTTTAATCGACGGATATTAAGAAGTCTCTAATATTGTATAAAGCCTAACCTTACTATCACAAGGTGCTGGGTTAAGATCTTCCGTATAAATGAAGTTTAAATAAATGTGATAAAGATAAATTATTGATATACAATACAAGGAGCCTTTGTGAGATATATTCTTTTGAAAAATGTTCGTAAAAGTTTTGGCAGATTCAAAATAAGGTGTACCTTTGCAACGCTTTTGAAACGAAAGTGTTTGGGCGTTTAGCTCAGCTGGTTCAGAGCATCTGCCTTACAAGCAGAGGGTCGGCGGTTCGAATCCGTCAACGCCCACTCAAAAGAGTCTTACAAATACATTGTAAGGCTTTTTTTTGCTTCTCTAATCAGTACTATCCCGAATCATGGAACAAGGGATCATAGGATCATACCGAAATTCTGAGGGATTACGATTTTAAGCATAAATTTTCGATAATCTGAATAAGAAGAAGGACACATCCCTGACTCCTCTGAGTAGTGCTCTGAATTGCTTAATTTTTGCATTAAAAGATTCGCTGGCCGCATTCGTTGCACGATTCTTGAAGAAGGCTACGATTCTCAGGTAATGTGTTTGTATGGTTCTTCCCACTGTGCCAAAGGATAGAAATCCTGATTTGTCCACCTCCTCGTACCAACGAGCCAGTTTGGTCAATGCCACATCAGCATGTATGGAGTGATGATAAATAAGTCCTAAGCGCATACTTAAATAATATGCTTTTTTGATATCCGGGTATTCTCTAAACAAAATAGCCGCACGTTTGCTTTGAGAGTTAGTCCATGCTGTTTCTTTTTT
>VOIU01000033.1 GCA_007896885.1 Bacteroidaceae bacterium HV4-6-C5C | reverse complement strand
ATAACAAAACCCAGGCTTGTGAAAGTCTGGGCTTTGCGCATAAAAAAAGAGGATATGTCTGTTTTGACACACCCTCATTATTTTTAACCATTATTGTTATCAGTTCTTTTTAGAATAATTTTCGTGTTATATTGCGTGGAAACTTTCTTTCGAAAGTTAATAAAATCCAGATAATCTTTTCTGGGGTAGCTACCATGATGGAATAAGAACTGGTGTATTATTGATATCGTTTGATCTTTTAATTGAACGATGGCTTTAAATGCCCCGTATTTTTCTTTTATTTCTATATTTTGCGGGAGAGTTTCTATTTCATATCCATTTGGAATTTGTATGTTAACGGTATCTACGTCAAAATGCCCATAATTGATTTCTATTTTCTGAGTTCGCTGCGATTGATTATCAGGTATACGAAACTCTTTATGGAATATGTTAGCGGGGATGAACAGCCGTTTTCCTGTTTTATTCCCATATTGTCCGCTTTGAATACTATATAAGCTTTGAATGACAGGTATTCTTTCTTTAACCTCTCTTATATTGATATTACTCAGTTGGGCTTGAGGAAGATTTATTGTTTCTCTAAGCATATCTTTTTGTTTGGAAGGCTCCAAGTAGAGTAGAGGGGTGTCACTTTCATATTGGAATAAATAAGAAGAGCGCTTGATATTTATCTTTGCGTCTCCTTCGGGATTCAATATTACGATTGCATTGTTGGCTTGCTTGTTTAGTGAGTCCGAGTAGGTTGGCAGTTGTCTTATAAATCCTCCTTCCGGAGTAATTTGGAGTGCATCATGTCCGGCAATTCCGTAATGAATATAGCCTAATGGTAATTTGGGGTTTGTGCACTCCATCCAAATAGTATCTTTTTCTAGTGGGACTTGGAGTATGACATGATTCATTTGATTTGCGCTTGCAAAATCAGATAATAAATGTTTTTTTTCTGTGCTGATTACGGTGTAAAAGGATGGTATACCCAATTCTTTAAGCATTGCTTTGGCGTAATTGGATAGCCCTTTACAATCGCTAAATCCATTTTTATAGACATCGAATGCTTTTGCAGGTTGCAGGCCTCCCAGTCCTAATTGAATGCTGACATATCGTGTATTGGTACTTAAATATTCATAAACGGCAGCGATCTTTTCATAGGGTGTCTTAAGGTTTGCAGTTCGCTGTTGTAAATTTTGTTTAAGCTCTTCCGGCAATAAGTCTCTTTCTTGAAGCAGTTGGCTTTGCCATTGCCCATATGTCTTCCAACTGTCAAGGCACCCTTGTGTGTTTTCAAATGCAAAATTTGTAGGAGCAAAGTAAATACGTGGAATTAATTCGGCAAGTTCGGGGGCAAAAGCCTCTTCTTTAATTGGAGGGAGAGATGGCACATGCACTTCGGTTATCCAGTTTCCTTCGTTTGTCTTGTGTTGGTCTACATTAGTCTGTATATTGACCTGTTTATATCGACATGGATTATTTCCCAAAGTCTGAATTTTATATGATGCCTGTATAACCTTTTGGTTGTATGTTTTTTGGGGAATAAAGCTGGGAAATCCGATGAGCCCGTCTTTATATTTTGTTTCCCATTCATAGACTATTGTTACAGGGTATCTTGCCGGTATATATTCGTAATAATAAAAATAGGCATCACTACCTAGTTCTTCGGAATATTCACTCATTTGAATATCTCCTTTTTTTATTTTCTTTATTGTATTTCCATTTGCATCACGAATTTCACCATGAAAGCTTTGTAGTGAATTATACTTATCGCAATAACAAGCAAAATTGGCTTCACTTCTTCCTTTTTCGCTTAAAATTGTGATAATACGCTTTTCACTACAAGTCGCATTGTTAGGATTATTGCAAATTATATTCGTTTCGGCATTTTGTATGATGCTGTAAATGTTTTCCGATGAATCGATTTGCGCATAAAGGTTGTTGCCTATAAATAACAGGAAATAGATAATGTATTTGTGTGCCATTTTATATCTTTTTTAAAACGATCATATTGGTGTTTTTTTCTGCAATAAGTTGCCATACATTTTGTAGTTCCGGGTATTCTTCTGGCAGGAAAAGCAATTTATTAAGACTGAATATATAACGTATAGTAACTTTGTTGTTGTCTTGTGTGGCATAATATCTGCAAACAACCTTTTGGTCATTAGTCCGTATGACTTCGTTTTTGGGCATCTCATCTATAACGTATCCGTTGGGTAGCATTAAGTTTACATTTAGTGAATATTGTTCGGGATATGGAAATTCGATTGGTAATTTCCGCTCTGATTGCTTAAAAGGAGATTCCGAAACATGTAAAAATATTAGAGGATTAACATATATAAGGTTATCGTTTTTTGTCGACTGCTTCTCAAAACTGATAGTTTCCTGTATTTGGGGAGCAAAACTGTGAGCATATTTAAAATTTACGCCTTTAACAGTGATATGTTCTTCATCTGCTAATTTCGCAATATACTCTGTGCTATCTTTCGGGGTATATATTTTGCTGCGGAAACTGGAAGCATACTGCCCGATATATACTGTTTGCCTTGCCCCTGTGATTTCTCCATTCTCATTAATAGAAGCATTTACAAGTGATTTTAATTGATTCTTTCCAATGGATTCTAGATTAATCCAATTTCCATTGCCTTGAGGAGTTATAATTCGGGCTCTGTTGACGAGCAGTGAAGGAGGAAGTATATTAATATATCCTTTTTCTACTGATCCGTCAAGGTAAGCCATTGAAGTGTCTGATTCGGCAATACCTACTATAAATGTATTTAATTTTTTTATGCTGGGGTGAGCGTAAGGCAAAATGCCATTACTTCTTTGGCTCATTACTATCGGATAAGCTTTTATTCCGGCGTCTCTTAACATACTCATCAGAACAAAATTAATATCGGCATTGCTTCCTGTCCCCTCTGTTAATAAGCGCTTAGATCTATTTCCGTATAAATCATATTTGCCATTCCAACGGATTTTACTCTTTAGCAGAGTATAGATTGAAGTGACTTTTTCTTCAAATTCAGGTTTGTTTTCGAGGTGGAGTGCAGCCATCTCATTTTTCAAAGGATTACTCATTTTCAATCTGCCTCCAAAATCACTGTCGTCGAGTAATATTTTGTCTATATCCTCCCATGTTTGCGTGAATGATTTATAAAGGCTTCCGGGGAATTCAATTCCTTGTAATTCCAGATTGACTTGAGTACAATAATCATCCGAACACCAGACATAGTTGTCGTTTTTTAAAGAAGGAACTTGTATTCCTTTAAAGATCAATGTTTTTCCGTTACACGTATATTGCTCTCCTTTGATGAAAAATTTTAATGACTCTAACTTCTGTTCATTAATCAACTTTTGAGTTCCTCTCATATCTACATTGAATTTAAAGTATTCAGGAATACTTACATTATATTCTTCGTAGGCAATTGGAATTTCTTGCTGACCTTTCCAGCTGTTTATGAGATAATAGAAATCGGAAATGAGGGTATATTCGTATTCTAAAACAGTGCCGACTTTAGCTTGTGGAATTGTAAATTTCAATTGCATATAATCATCGTTAACCCGTTCTTTAAAGATTAAATCTTTAGTCATCTTCGTTCTCTCTATTTTTCCGTCTACCATATTATAAGCATTGGCTTCCAGCTGAGTGATGCTTTCTTTTCTTAAATGACTATCTTTATTATCATAATACGGTATGGTAATATTTGCATAGGAATTTCCTGTTGGTTTCAAAATCTTGATTCTGACTTTATGAGTATAATAAAGCTGGAAGTCTTCCGCTCCCCATCTATATTCTACATCATTAAGTTTGCAAAGCACAACTGCATTGGCTGTTGAGTCAGGTGCATAATTTTTCATTAGCATTTCTTCCTGAGTAGGCTTTCCGAATTTTAGATTTGGAATACTTACTTGTTGATCTGCAAAAAGATCTATTCTAGCAATAAATAACAGAATTAGTAATAGCGTATTTTTCATTTTATTATTATATATATGTTCTTTTTTTAAATGCAAATATATTATTATTTTTACTATTGTCAAATGTTCTCTTATTTTCTTTTGTATTAAAACTCCTTAAGGAAAAAGCTATACATCGCATTTTATTTGTTATTTTGCACCAAATTTGGGTATCGTGCAGTCTATTTGTTACGGCTGCATTTCATTATTGGAAATATTCGATGAATAAACTTACTATAAAAAACTGCCCCTTGTGCAATGGAGTGCAGATAGATCAGGTGATGGCATGTAAGGATTATTATGCTTCAGGTGAAGCTTTTGAGTTGTGTCGTTGCCATGGTTGTGGTTTTTTATTTACTCAGAATTTTCCTGTTGAAGGAGAAATCGGACGTTATTATGCGACTCCGAACTATATTTCTCATTCCGATACGAGAAAAGGGCTGGTTAATTTCGTATATCACTGGGTACGGAAATATATGCTGGGGTGTAAAGTCAGCTTGGTTATTCGCGAATCGCACAAGAGAAAAGGTTCTTTGCTTGACATTGGGACAGGCACCGGCTATTTCCCGAATGCTATGCAGCGTAAAGGCTGGCAAGTTTCAGCTGTGGAAAAAAATGAAAAAGCACGGGACTTTGCAAAAAAGCAATTTGGGCTTGATGTGCTTCCAGACAATCAATTGAGAGAATTCAAAGCTGGCAGTTTTGATGTGATCACGCTATGGCATGTTTTGGAACACTTGGAAGATTTGAATGGTGTATGGGAGCATCTGCATGGCTTATTGAAAGATAAAGGCATATTGATCATAGCCGTCCCTAATAGTTCATCGTTTGATGCCCGGAAGTATCAAGAACATTGGGCGGCATACGATGTTCCACGCCATCTTTGGCACTTTACACCGGATTCAATTCAGCGGTTTGGTGTTAAACACGGTTTTATCCTTACCGGTCGATACCCTATGCCTTTCGATGCATTTTATGTGTCCATGCTAAGTGAGAAGAATATGAACCATTCTTTATATTTTATAAGAGGCATGTTGACTGGTGCATTAGCGTGGTTTAGTTCTTTAGCGAAAAAAGAGCGTAGCAGTTCAATGATTTATATATTCAGAAAGAGATAAGCAATAGTTATGAAGACAAAGTACAAAAACAATTCTGTATCTTATTTTGATATGCAGTTTATTACTTCTAGCATAAGTACGACCTTGGTTTTGCTATTATTAGGTCTTGTTGTTTTCTTTGTTCTTACAGCCCATAACCTTTCTGTATATGTGAGAGAAAATATTAACTTTTCTGTTATTGTTAGCGATGACATGAAGGAAAGCGATATCTTGAAAATGCAAAAGCATTTGAACTTGGAACCTTTTGTTAAGGAGACCGAATATATATCTAAAGAACGGGCTCTTCAAGAACAGAGGGAGGCTATGGGGACTAATCCGGAAGAGTTTTTGGGATACAATCCTTTTAAAGCATCCATAGAGATAAAATTACATTCAAATTATACGAATGCTGATAGTATAGCGAAGATAGAAAGATTGATAAAAAGGAATACTAATATTCAGGAAATTCTTTATCAGAAGGAGCTTATTGATACGGTGAATGAGAATATCAGAAATATTAGCATGGTGCTGCTAGGGCTTGCCGTGTTGCTTACTTTTGTCTCTTTTGCTTTGATAAATAATACTATCCGACTAACCATATATTCCAAGCGTTTCCTTATCCACACGATGAAATTAGTGGGTGCAAGCTGGGGTTTTATACGGCGTCCTTTTATGTGGCGAAATTTTTGGATTGGAGTTTTGGCAGGTCTTATAGCTGATAGTATTTTATGGTGCGCTGCTTATTGGCTAGTTTCTTATGAGCCTGATTTAATTAAGTTGGTAACATTCAACGTTATGCTTACCGTATCCGGAGCTGTTCTCATATTTGGAGTCTGTATTACATGTTTTTGTGCCTATCTTTCTATTAATAAATATTTAAAAATGAAAGCCGGAGCATTATATTACATATAATAATATATCAGAAGATCATATTGATCAAATTGTTTAAAGAGTAGTAACTATTAATTGTACTAAGACAAATGGCTGATAAACAAAAATTTGCATTTGATAAAACAAACTTTATCTTGCTTGCTATTGGAATGGGTGTAGTAATTCTTGGCTTTATCCTCATGACTGGTCCGTCTTCAACGGCTACTCATTTCGAATCGGACATTTTTAGTGTTCGCCGAATAAAAGTAGCTCCACTTGTTTCACTTGCCGGTTTTTTATTTATGATATATGGTGTTTTACGTAGGCCAAAAACAGATAAATAATAGTTATGGGAGGAGATTTAACCGTATTACAGACAATCATAATTGCAATAGTTGAGGGATTAACGGAATTTTTACCGGTCTCGTCTACGGGACATATGATTATCGCTCAAAGTATACTTGGAGTTCAAAGTACAGAGTTTGTGAAAGCTTTTACCGTTATAATTCAGTTTGGGGCAATTCTTTCTGTTGTTTGGCTATATTGGAAACGTTTTTTTCGCCTTCAACCCATTAAAATATTTGATCCGGCGGCAACTGATGGCAAAGATTTTACGACTTCTTGTTGTATCATACTAAAACGATTCTTGAGAAAGTATGATTTCTATTGGAAGTTGCTGGTTGCTTTTATCCCTGCTGCATTAATAGGTTTTCTTTTTAGCGATAAGATTGATGAAATGCTCGAGAGCGTGGAGGTTGTTGCTATAATGCTTGTGATTGGAGGGGTTTTTATGCTTTTTTGTGATAAGATTTTTAATAAAGGAAACGAAAGTCTGGAAATCACGGAAAAGAAAGCTTTTAATATCGGGCTTTTCCAGTGTATTGCCATGATTCCGGGAGTATCCCGTTCAATGGCGACTATTGTGGGAGGAATGGCTCAAAAAATGACACGTAAGGATGCTGCTGAGTTTTCTTTTTTTCTTGCCGTTCCAACCATGTTTGCTGCTACAGCCTATAAAGTGTTGAAACTATTGATGCATGGAGGGAAGGAAGTGCTTATGGCAAATATGCCCACTCTCATTCTTGGCAATATTGTGGCATTTATTGTGGCCTTACTTGCAATAAAGTTCTTTATAAGTTTTGTGACTAAATATGGTTTCAAAGCGTTTGGTTGGTATCGTATTATAGTTGGAGTAATAATACTTTTATTATTAATTACGGGGCACAATCTGGAAGTTGGATGATTGCTTATTTAAATTAAGAAAAGCTTGTGAATTTTAAAAAGGGTGAGGTTTTATATTTTGATAAGCCACTAGGATGGACTTCCTTTAAGGTTGTCGGGCATATACGTTATCACATTTGTCGTCGGATGAATGTCAAAAAACTCAAAGTGGGACATGCAGGAACTCTTGATCCATTGGCAACAGGGGTAATGATTGTATGTACAGGGAAAGCAACCAAACGTATAGAAGAATATCAATATCATACAAAGGAATACATTGCCACTGTAAAATTGGGTGCTACCACTCCTTCTTATGATTTAGAGCATGAAGTAGATGCCGTTTTTCCAACGGAACATATTACTCGAGAGATGGTTGAAGATGCTTTGAAAAATTTTGTTGGTGAAATAAATCAGATACCTCCGTCTTTCTCTGCTTGTAAAGTGGATGGCAAACGTGCTTATGATTTGGCTCGCAAAGGAGAAGATGTTGAACTAAAGCCTAAGTTATTGGTTATAGATGAGATAGAGCTATTGGAATGCGCTTTGCCGGAAATTAAGATAAGGGTTGTTTGTAGCAAAGGGACTTATATCAGAGCGTTGGCTCGCGACATAGGAGAGTCATTGGGAAGCGGTGCTCATCTTACCGCACTTCAACGTACCCGAGTTGGTGATATTAATATATCGGATTGTCTTGATCCACGTGATTTTAAGTCGTGGATAGATCTCCAAGAAATAGAAACAGAAGAATAATCAAAGAAAAAAGAGAAATATGAAACTGTCGCAATTTAAGTTTAAACTTCCGGAAGAAAAAATCGCTTTGCATCCAGCAAAGTATAGAGATGAATCGCGTCTGATGGTTTTGCATAGAAAAACGGGCAAGATAGAACATAGAATGTTTAAAGACATCCTAGAATATTTTGATAATGAAGATGTATTCATCTTCAATGATACTAAGGTCTTTCCTGCACGTTTATATGGTAATAAAGAAAAGACAGGGGCGCGCATCGAAGTTTTTCTGTTGCGCGAATTGAATGAAGAATTACGTTTATGGGATGTATTGGTTGATCCTGCCCGTAAAATACGTATTGGAAATAAGTTATATTTTGGAGATGATGATTCTATGGTAGCTGAGGTTATTGATAATACGACTTCACGCGGTAGGACTCTTCGTTTTCTATATGATGGGCCTCATGATGAGTTTAAAAAAGCTCTGTATGCCTTAGGCGAAACGCCTCTTCCTCATAGTATCATTAACCGTCCTGTAGAGCCTGAAGATTCCGATCGTTTTCAATCTATATTTGCACGTAGTGAAGGAGCTGTAACTGCTCCTACTGCTAACTTGCATTTTAGCCGTGAGTTGATGAAACGGATGGAGATTAAAGGGATTGATTTTTCTTTTATTACTCTACACGCCGGGCTCGGTAATTTCCGCGATATTGACGTAGAGGACTTGACTAAGCACAAAACCGATTCTGAACAAATGGTTGTTGCTGAAGAGGCGGTTCGAATAGTGAATCGTGCAAAAGACCTACGTAAGCAGGTTTGCGCTGTTGGCACTACCGTAATGCGGGCTATTGAGAGCACAGTGAGCACAGACGGGCATTTAAAACCATATGAAGGCTGGACAAATAAATTTATTTTTCCACCTTATGAGTTTACGGTCGCTAATGCCATGGTATCTAATTTCCACATGCCGCTATCCACTTTACTTATGATTGTGGCTGCTTTTGGTGGCTATGACCAAGTGATGGAGGCCTATCATATTGCGTTGAAAGAAGATTATCGTTTTGGCACTTATGGTGATGCCATGTTAATTACTGACAGGGAATAAGCTTCAACTCTCATTACTTTACTTGTATTAATCATGGCGGATATCTATTTTAGCTTAGGTACAAATCTTGGCGATAAGGAACAGAATCTATGTCAGGCAATTAATCATATTCAAAAGCAGATTGGGAAAGTTATTTCCCAATCTGCCTTTTATTCTACACCACCATGGGGATTTACCTCGAATAACACTTTTCTGAATGCTGCTATTCTAGTGAATTCCTCATTTTCTCCTTTTGAGATACTTGAAAATTTGAAACGTATTGAATACAAAATGGGACGTATTCACAAATCCGAGAATGGTGTTTATTCCGATAGAGTTATAGATATTGATCTCTTACTTTATAATGATCTTATCTTAGATACCCCTACTTTAAAACTGCCCCATCCTTTATTGCATCAACGTAAGTTTGTGATGGAGCCATTGGTTGAAATTGCACCCGAAATAATACATCCTATTCTTAAGAGGACAATGAAGGATATTTATTATTCCGAACTTTTAAATCGGTAGGAACCAGAACCGATTTCATACTCATCGTACTCATTTGTCTCAGTTAATTTGTGAATTCCATATTGCTTCGTTGCATTGCGTGTGTTGAATTGTCTTGGAATGCGAGCGATAGCCGATGTATTCGCAGGTATAGAAACCTTCCAGTCTAATTTACCGTCTTTCTTGCTCCATGCACTCTCTATTGTTCCATATACCGATTGATAAGAGGCATCTATAGAATCAAGCCCTTGAGGGAAAGCTGGGGCCATCAATATTTTTTTAAATCCGATGCTCTTGGGAGCACATTTTATACCTGCTAAATCTTCATAATACCAAATAATAAGGTCGCCTAATAACATGACATGATTTGCTGAATTCATAGCTGGATCTGCCGTATCTCCATTCCATAACTCCCATATTGTCGTAGCTCCTTTTTCTATCATATATCCCCAACTGGGATAACTCTTGTTGGTTGCAATTTTGAAGGCTAAGTCAGCATTTCCATATTCGGTCAGTCCGCGCATTAAATGTTGAACACCCAGTACTCCTGTGCTGACATGCCCACTGAAATCACTCTCCGTCTTCTTGACTATATTATCAAATACCCTTTTTTCATACCCATTAGGGACTAGTCCCAAACGGAGCGAAAGAATATTTGCAGTGACGGTGTTATTGCCATATTGTGCGGTTTCCTTATTAAAAAAACGTTCATTATATGCTTCCTTTATTTTACTCGCAAGTGTTTCATATTCGGCTATGTCTGCTTCTTGATTACATATTCGTGCAAATGCAGCCATCTTTTTCAGCAAATCGTAAAATACTGTCGTACTTAAGATTGCTCCATCTGTCTTTCGGGATGGTTCTTGAGAATGAATAAGCTGTTGTTGCTCGGGAGGCATGCACCAATCTCCATAGGCATCTTTTGTGAGTATATAATCTTTCATGGAAACTTGCTTTATATGCTCTATCCAACGCTTCATTGCGGGGTAGTGGGTGAAGATGGCTTTAGAATCTCCATAGTGTTTATAAAGCATATCTGTGACATAGAAGAATGCGGCAGGCCAGGTCACGTCATCGGAATAAAGTTGCCAATAAGCCGGAGATACATCCGAAATGCTGCCTTCGGGTGTCATGGAATCTTCAATATCTTGTACCCATTTATTGTACAATTGGGCGTTATTGAATAGAAAAGCCTCTCCGTAAGCTCCTGTAGTACGGTCACCAAGCCATCCGAGCCGCTCATCTCGTTGCGGGCAATCAGTAGGCATACCACGATAATTGCCCCTAACACCCCAATATGCATTTTTGTAAATTTGATTAAGTAATTGATCAGAGCTTCTAAAAGTACCTGTAGTTGCCATTTTATCATAGAAGACTTCGCCTGCGAAATCGTTCAGTGAAGGCTGATAATCTGTTCCTGAAATTTCGACAAAACGGAAGCCATGGTAAGCAAAGCTGGGATGCCATTCAAATTCTCCATCTTCAGCCGGCGTATAGATATCCATAACCTTTGCCGATCGAAGGTTGTCTGTATAGAGTGAACCATCATTTTTAAGGGACTCTGCGAATTTCATGCTGATGGGTCTTCCTTTTACGCCCTTTAAATGTACTTTAAGCCATCCCACCATATTTTGTCCCATATCCAGAATGTATTTTCCTTCCGGGCGTGCATTTATGCTTATAGGTTTTAATGTGTCTTGTATTCGGATGTTGGGAGTTTGCTGTGCTTTTAGTTCACCTGCGGGAACTTTCATTAACTCAGCATACTTCCACAGGCTATCATCATAGCCATTCTTGTTCCACCCGTTTATCTCCATACGAGCATCATATTCTTCACCATCAAACTCATTGTTTGCAATAATCGGACCTTTTGATGTGACTTTCCAAGTGTTATCTGTTGATAATATGGTTGTTGAACCATCTTCATATTCAAGTTTTACTTGAGCTAACAAGCTGGGTAATCCAAATGTAACCATACCGGGGTTGCGCATTGAAAAATAACGGCCGTTCCCGATTGCTACTCCAATAGTGTTTTTACCCTTTTGTATAAGTGGTGTTATGTCATAAGTATTGTAATATATACATTTGTCATACATCGAAGGTACCGGGGCAAAGATGTCTTCGCTTACTTTATCTCCATTTAAGTAGGCTTCAAAACTTCCTAGCCCTGAAATATAAAGCATTGCTCTGCTGACCTTCTTATCTGTACTAAATTCTTTTCTAAAATAGCGGGCAGCCAGTCGCGTTCTATTATCATCATCTTTTCCTTTTACTATTTCTCCTGAATTTGAAAGCATGTTTTCGCCAATCCATTTTGCTTGCCATTCGGAAGAATTTAAAATAGCCATTGACCAACTTTGCACTTTACTCCATTTACTTTTCCCGTGGTTACTATTGATCTTTACACGCCAATAGTACGGGCTTTCCGATTGTAATTTTTTTCCGGAATAGGGAATGAGTACGGACTCTTCTGAATTGATTTTTCCAGAATCCCAATATAACTTTTTTTTCTCTTTTAATTCATCGAGAGACGAAGCAACTTGGATTCTGTAAGATGTTTGCTTCAAATTAGCTTTTGGAGAATTTAGTTGCCAAGAGAAGCGAGGCTGCACTTCGTTTATACCCAAAGGGGTCTCTTTTGATTCCAAGGATAGATTTTCTACCTTAACTTGCTTAGACGGCGCACATGCTGTCAAGCCTAATAAAAAAGCGATTGTGAATGATGAAATAAACCTGTTCATCTTGTTTGATTTAAGGTGTTGTTATAACACGTGATATTTATTGTAAATAAAATGATTTTTTGAAAACAACAGACTAATCAAAATGATTTTGTTCATTATGAATTTGATAACGAAATTAAGGTGTTATAGCTTTTATGAATTTTTAGAGAATTGATTTGAGATTGATTTAGCGGGATTCCAATGAGATAAATGATAAATGGTTTTCTTATTAAGTACATAGGCAAAGTGAATACAATTGGAGATAAATCTGAGATAATGGATCTCAAGTATTCTAGTAAATGTTTATGCAAAAATTCCGGAAAGTTGTAGTACTTTCCGGAATTAATTTTGCTAGACTTATTGAAAAATTAGATTAGTAGTTTTGTCTTTTGGAGAGCATCATTTCTTTTATTAGGCATTTTAGGTTAATAGTCCGTATCGGCCCAAGTATTGTTATAAGTGACAACGAAAGTAGAACTTCTAAGGGAGGTATAGTGTCCCTTGATGTTCGTGTTATAATTAGCTTGCAGAGGCACGTTGGTTATGGCGAATGAAGCCTCTGCAACACCACTAGTACTCATGGTAAAGGTCAGGTCAGTTACGTCGGCAGTCGCTTTACTCGACAGTACATAGAGAGTCTTTAGCGTTGCCGGACTGCTCGATGTTGCGGCGATTCCTCCTGTCAGATCTATGGTCTCGTTGCGGGGGCTTAGTTCTGAAGCCGTAGCGGTGGACACATCAAACTTGGAAGGCTGCTTGAACTCTATGGCAAGCGAGGAGTTCGCTAAAATAGTTCCAGTTTCAAGCAGCGTGATTTTAGATACTGCGCGTTTCAGTGTAGCGCTGAGTGTGGCAGATGTTCCGGCAGCTATTGTAAATGTTCCATGCCATGCTTCGGTGGGAGTCTCGCCCGACTCTAAAGTGACGGCTTTTAGGCTCCTGACATCGTAAATATCCGAGCCTGCTTTGTCGGCCCAAATCAGACAGTAGTATGCCTTTGTGCGGTCGAGAGTCATCGAAAACTCCCCTATAGCGTTGGTCGTTCGGTTGGTAGCTGTGGCTCCGCTACCGAAAACATTGGCGGCGGTGGTGTAGGTATTGTCTGAGTAGACTTCGATGACATAGCGGTACACCGGCGTACGTGTCAGCGCACTTTCATCTGTGCTCACTTTTAGCGTGACAGCCTTCGCCGGGCTTATTTCTACCATTTCGTTTTGGCTGCATGAAGCAAATACACTTATGAGCATTGCATACATTATATATACTGTTCGTTTCATTGTTCTTCTGTTTTTTTATTTGTTTATATTCTCAAGACTAAAAAGTAGAGATGGCACGTACACGATAAGTGAGGGTTATGGGGGATTCATTTCTTATACCCTCAGGATTTATAAAGAGGAAAGTCAACGAAGTGAGAAAAAAATCTGTGGTTGACGACCAGTATCTGAGATTATAATTGAATGGTGTTGCTAAAGGTACTCCGCTGCTTGCGATGATAGAATTGTTGCCATTACTGTCTGCAGTCCACCATTTAAATAGAGTTGTCATCTCATCTATGGCAGGAAGATACCAGTAAATGCCTTTCGGTGCCGTTGCGTTTTTCGCTACACACCATGCCACTGCCGGAAATACTGTTGTGACAGAGTAACCGCTATTCTGTACATCTGTTGTATTGGCCGCACCGTCTGTCTCGCTTGTTGCCCCCCCAACAACTATATTACCGTCGTTGCACCATTGAGCATCAGCCTCGTCCAGCGATACGATTTTGCCTTTTAAGCCTTTGGGGGTTGCGCCGCCTTCATAGGAAGAATCGGTGCTGTCGAGCCAGAATACTATACCGATCGGATTGGTGGCATTGGGATAGAGACTCCCTATAGTCCATTTCCCGAAGCTCACATTGTTGTCGGGCGTTTCCCATGCGCTGTCATTGGTCACAGTGAGTGTGGAGCTATACAGATCGGAGTATGCACTCCAAAGAGTTGTACGCCAATTACGCCTGAAGGGTATGTTAGAGCTCTCTTTGGTGGTTATCACGCCGCCCGAAGTCATTTCGGTGCTGATGCTCATCACGGTGCTTGTAGTTGTGGAGGCTATGAGATAGTCTGTTCCGAGTACACCGGAGGCTGTGTTGCCATAGATAAACGAATGGCTCACCTCTCCGCCGATTTTCGTTGTTCCCATGCCGTCTACATTAAGCGAATAGCTCTCGGGATACTTTACCACGAGCGTATTGTCATTGGAGACAAGTGCTTCGGTCTGCTTGAATTGAACCTGTGCTACAGCATGCGTTAATGCAACTTGTGTATAGGCTGCTTCGTCATCGGTGCCCACAGTGAACTTGCTGGCTCCTGCATAGGCTTCGAAGTTCGGTTGTTTTCCTGCCACTATGCGCGCTGCTTTGAGGTCAGTCGCATCGTATTCGTTGGAGACTGAAGGTGTTTCGCCACTCACTGTTGGAGTGCCGTAATCAGCCCAAAAGAGTACGGTGTATGCCTGTTTATCTTTCAATACCACGTTGGTGAATGTGCCTGTTGCTTGCTCTTTGTGTACAGCAGGGGTGCCTGCTGCCGTTGTTCCTTCGTAAATTTCCATCACATAGCGGGACAATTCAGCGTGCCCACGGGTTTGTATACCGTCACCTACGTTCAACGTAAAGCTCTTTGTTGTCAAGCCTTCATTTTGCATGCCAACTTCTTCTTTGTTACAACTTGCCAGAATAACTGCGAAACTTGCAAGTATTAGTAAAATTTTACTTTTCATTGTTTTTAAATTAATGTTATAATTTATTCTTTTGTATTGTATTAAAAATCGACGTCATAATCACCACTCCAATCCGTGTCAATAGTCACTCCGCTTATTGGATTCGCCGTAAGAAAGTCACCGCTCACAGTGGTGAGTTGCCCGGGTCGATAGGCGATTTTTACGCCGCTTATTCCACTGACAGTCTTTCCCTCGGCATCTTTAAAGAGGATTGTCACTGTGATGGAAGATTGCTCACCGCTGACTAATATATAGTCTTTCGCGATATCGGCTTTTGCCTTACCTATATCGGACAGTGTGGAATAGTAGAAATATCCTTCTTGCGCGTCGGTGAGTTTCGACTCGGTAATGCTGTATGCGGTGGGTAGAAATCCTTCATAGCCGATAAATACCCGCAGATCTTTGAGCTCTGGAAGCCCTTTCTGGACTCGTTTTGCTTCGTATTTTGCGATGTCCGTTGCTACAAGACGATACTTTGCCAATGGGCGATACATTTCTATGTTTTGAGGAGTCTTGATTCCTTCGGCTACCGTCAATGAAATACGCCTTGAAAGGCCGTCGCGTGTATCAGTATTAGCCGTATACTTTTCTTTTGGCTGGATGCTGATTATATCTGGGTCTGTCGTGATGTAATGATTATCTGTGCTTTCATTAAATGTGTAGTCGCACCATAAATTGACATCGTATTCGCCTTTAAATAGTGATAAGCCCATGCTATATATTCCATTTGTGGCGTCAACAGGTGTAAGCATTGCTCTTTTTACAGTAAATAACTCTTTACTTCCTTTCTTAAAAATAAATGCTGTAGCTCTCAGGGAGGGATTGACTGCTGCTTTGGTTGATCCAAAGTTCGGTAAATACGGTGAAGGGATTGTAAGTCTTAATTCAACACTTGAATCTTCAATGCCGCTTGATTTTGGCTCGAGCCCAATGTAAAATAGCTGAACACCATTCTTTACCATTTTGCGTAGCGTTCCTGTGAGCATATTGGCATAATTTACTTCTTGTTCCCGAATATACTTTGAAAATTCGTTTAAATCGATGCCGGTTACCGTTGCACGGGATGAAGGAAGGGCAAAATCAGTTCCCACATTGAGTACGGCAACTATGGTGTAATTACCTTCGGGAATTGTGATACGTGCCCGCGCAAGTTCTTCCATTGAGGAGTAGTAATCTTGTTTGTAAAGTTTGTCTGTCTCGCTAAACCAATAAAGGTGCACATCATTCAAAGGACTACTCTGTATGTGCTCAGTGTTGAGGCTCATTGTTACTACAGCTTCTTCAGAAGGTTTGTCTGTGGGGATTTCATGCAGTTCCTTGTCGCAACTTGTCAGTATGATCAGCAGTGCAAAAAAACAGATTATCTTGTTCTTCATTATATTCAAAGTTTAAAGATTAGTAGTAGGCTGCTATTCCATATGTAGCTTGTCTTATGTTCTTCACGGGGAAGAGCATCTATAGCTCCTGTCAGATAGTTGACTCCTGTCATAAAGCGCATCCCTATTTTTGGGGTAATTATATAGCCTGCACCTATGTCGATACCTGTGCTGAAATGGAACCTGGATTGATTTTCAAATATTTTAGTATTTGATTGCTTTATACTCGCATTACTGTATACTCCGTATATTGCAGGAGCAACCAATGCCGACCATTTTGAATCCGTATGCCAGAGATGTATGAGATCAATATTAAAATGTGCACCTAGGTCTATGAGGTTGGTTATTGATGTCAAATCACTATATTTATAATTCTTCATGCCTGCTACCGGAGCGAAATAACGATTTCCGTCTGCATCAAGCCAAAGATTTTGGCAACAGTCATAGGATCCTAGGGTCATGTGGCTATAGTTAATAGACAGTTCAGTGGAAATGGTGCTATTGATTGCATAGCCACCAACTAATCCAACGTTAATGCCCGGATGAGTTTTATCCATAGCAAATGAAGCGAATGTGCTTCGCCCGAATGAAAATCCCCCTCCCATGCCAATATACCAGCGGGAAGGTTTTTCTTGTAGCATTAAGCGTGTGGCAGGTTGCTCAGTGCTGCTTATTGGATTTGTTTGCGGCTCTTCTGTTTCTGGTTGCTGGGTCGCTTGATTTAAATTCTCTTGTTTTGTCTCTGTTGCTTCTATTTGGGGCTCTCCGGAAGATGCTTTATTCTGTTGGATATCTTGTGGAAGCATGAGTCTCATTATTACGACGTTATGCATCTTCTTGTTATAGGAATCCTTAGAGTTGCAAGTGACAAAATTTCCCTCTATAGCTATTTTTGCACGAATAAACTTGCTTTTCACCCGGTTACTCATTATCCTTACCCGTTCAAGCCGCTCTTCAGGCGTGCCTTTTGTTCCACAATAGCCGTTTATGTAAATTGGCATTTGACCGCTTTCTATTAACTTTCGGTGTGCTTCTATGTAATCACACGCTTTGCGGAAAGCTTTTTCATTGCCTTTTCCAGGAAAGAAAAACATATCATTTCCGGCATAAAAACGGAATATGAGCTCTTTTTCCGTTGTGCTTTTGCCCGTTTGTTGTGCTTGCATCAAGTTGATGATAGCCACTATTGAAACGAGCAAAGTGAGGGTTTTCTTTTTCATTTCTTTTGAGTTATAGAGTTTTATAATTACCTAATTTTCGTGTTTTATTTTCTTTTATGAAGTTAATAGCTGAAATCATACGGCGCGGTTCATTATTACATAATTTGATGTTTCATATTAACAATTTCACTGATTTCTCAGGGCTATGCGTGTATCATTATTGCAATTTTGTTTTAAAACTACAATTTAATGATATTTGACCATGTCTTAATCTGTATTCTCCCAATTGTATGTTTAAGCTTTATCTCTTTTGTTTTCTTAATGAAAAATATATACTTAAAGACTATGCCGTTTTGATCGCTATTATTTATTTGATTGCTTTCTATTGAATGTGTATGCTTCGGAATTGTTGAAGCGTAGACGTGCGTTTCATTAGGAAAAGAAGGATTGGGTAAACTTGTTTTTAAATTTTGTAAATAATCCTTTTAGAACTTTATTCCTATCTTTCACTTTCACTTTTATTTTTATTTCATATCTTTGTGCCGAAAATGAAATGTGGAAAGATTTGAGTAGCTTGCGACCACAGAAAAAAATGCTAAAACACATCCTTTTCTGCTTTATGCGTAATGTATTCTACTCATATCTAGTTTCCTCTTCTCATAGATGTCATTAATTTAATTTTAAATTGGAGTATGGGATATTTATTCACATCCGAATCGGTGTCTGAAGGACACCCCGACAAAGTGGCCGATCAAATATCGGACGCTGTGCTTGACAAACTGTTGGCTTACGACCCCAGTTCGAAAGTAGCTTGCGAAACCCTGGTTACTACCGGACAGGTGGTACTGGCTGGAGAGGTGAAAACTAAAGCCTATGTTGATCTTCAGCTCATCGCGCGTGAGGTTATTCAACAGATAGGCTATACTAAAGGCGAATATATGTTTGAAAGTAACTCTTGCGGTGTGCTTTCAGCTATTCATGAGCAAAGTCCCGATATTAATCGCGGAGTCGAAAGATTGGATCCGATGGACCAAGGAGCAGGAGACCAAGGAATGATGTTTGGCTATGCTACAAATGAGACTGAAAATTTTATGCCTCTGTCTCTTGATTTGGCGCATCGCATTCTTCAGATATTGGCTGATATTCGTCGTGAGGGACAGCATATGACTTATCTTCGTCCCGATGCAAAAAGCCAGGTTACCATAGAATATGATGATAATGGAAATCCGGTACGTATTGATACTATTGTGGTATCCACGCAGCATGATGACTTTATTAAGCCGGACAATGATAGCGAAGCAGCGCAGCTTAAGGCGGATGAAGAAATGTTATCTATAATCCGTAACGATGTGATTCATATTTTAATGCCTCGTGTTATTGCATCTATACGTACTGAAAAAGTATTGGCTTTGTTTAATGATAACATCATTTATCATGTCAATCCTACGGGTAAATTTGTGATTGGCGGACCTCATGGAGATACCGGCTTGACAGGAAGAAAGATTATTGTAGACACTTACGGTGGTAAAGGAGCTCATGGTGGTGGTGCGTTTTCGGGAAAAGATCCCAGCAAAGTGGACCGTAGCGCAGCCTATGCTGCCCGTCACATAGCTAAGAATCTAGTTGCAGCAGGCATTTCGGACGAAGTGCTGGTACAAGTCTCTTATGCCATTGGTGTAGCAAAACCTATTAATATCTATGTAAATACTTACGGCCGTAGCCGGGTAAGCCAAAGTGATGGAGAGATAGCCCGTATTATAGGTGAGTTATTCGATTTGCGTCCGAAGGCGATAGAAGATCGTTTAAAACTGCGTAATCCTATTTATCTGGAGACAGCAGCTTATGGTCATATGGGACGTGAACCACAAATTGTGACTAAACACTATCATTCCCGCTATGAAGGTGATAAAGAGGTAACTGTAGAACTCTTTACTTGGGAAAAATTGGATTATGTAGACAAGATAAAGGCTGCTTTTAATCTATAATTCTTGTCTTTTTATTTGTAATCAGCATAGCTTTACGGCTATTTATATAGAAACTGCATTTCCTCCATACAAAAGAGGAAAGGCAGTTTTCTTATTTTTTGTTCCGAATGCCGGGCTTAGCCGTTTGACTCCAATAAACCGATCAATTGAACCCGTTGAATGGAGAAGCTTCCACTGTTATTCTGAACATAGTGGAGTAATTTAAGTCCATCCTGACGAAGCTTTGATTTTTGCAAGAGCTGCGTTGCTTCCATATCGTCCGATAATTTTAGCATGGTCATGCCAGCCAACTCTATTTTGCCCATCTTGTTAGGGTCTCCTTCGTACTTGTCAATTAATTCCTCTGTACTCATTCCTATAATGTCTTCCGAGGGGAATCCGAGGAGCTGTCTTGTAAGGCAGTCATATTCCACCCATTCGCTGTAGCGATACTTCTTTTTTGTAAGTAGAGCGTTGGCAATTAGAGAGATGATTTCTAAAATCATTCGCACTAAATAATCTTCTTTAATCATTTTCCTTTATATAATATTATTCAATAGGAGTATTCGTCACAAAATTAATGATATTTTTAAGATGTTCTTAAAAATATCTACCTTTGCCGAAACATTTTATATTTATAATAAGATATTCATGAATAAGATAAAGTCCGTATGTGTGTACAGCGCTTCCAGTACCAAGATTGATCCGGCCTACTTTGAAGCGGCCCGTGAATTGGGAAGTCTTTTGGGAAAACACCGTATTCGTCTCATTAACGGGGCGGGAGGCATCGGCTTAATGAACGAGACGGCTGATGCTGTATTAGCTGCCGGGGGGGAGGTTACAGGTGTCATCCCTCATTTCATGGTAGAACAAGGATGGCAGCATAGAGGTTTAACCGAACTCATCGAGGTGGATAGCATGCACGAGCGGAAAAAGAAAATGGCTGACCTGAGCGATGCTGTTATTGCATTACCCGGTGGGTGCGGAACTTTGGAAGAATTGCTCGAAATTATCACTTGGAAGCAATTGGGGCTATACCTGAATCCTATCGTTATACTCAATGTTAAAGGCTACTTTGATCCTTTGCTAATTATGCTTCAGCATGCTATGGATGAGAATTTTATGCGTCCTCAGCATGGAAATATATGGCATGAAGCGCGTACTCCTGAGGAAGCCGTTGAGCTGATTAATACCATTCCTGTTTGGGATGGTTCCATTCGTAAGTTTGCCGCAATATGAGCTTAATTTTGATGACCATTATGGGCATAAACGGAATTCCTATTCCATATTCGCCGAAAGCGGATGATGGCATCACCATACTCTTACTGTGCTGTTTCTTTTTATCTGCATATGTACTCTCGCGCAGCCGCAAGTTCCTGTTTCAGCTGGTCAAGGACTTCCTGTTTAATCGTGAGCGTACCAGTATCTTTGCAACTTCAACTGCTTCTGATATGCGATATTTGCTGTTGCTAATACTACAAACTTGCGTTTTGCTAGGCATCTGCATCTTCAGATGTTCTATTGATATTTTTCCTGGGCTTACCTCGTTCGCTTCACCCTATATCTTGGTTGGGGCATATATTGGCATTTGTCTTGTTTATCTTTTTCTGAAGTGGCTGATCTACTCTTTTTTAGGCTGGATCTTTTTTGACGGCTCCCGTGTCTCACAGTGGTTGGAGTCATATTCCACGCTATTATACTATTTAGGCTTTGCTCTTTTTCCGTATGTCCTGCTTCTGATCTATTTTGATTTAAATGTACAATTAGCTCTAATTATTGGCCTTTTTCTGTTTGTTCTAGTTAAAATATCAATGTTTTATAAGTGGCTAAAGCTTTTTTGTAACAATTTATATGGTAGTTTTCTTTTAATTTTGTACTTTTGTGCCCTTGAAATGCTGCCTTTTCTGATATTATATCGCGTATTAGAGCAGTTTAATGATTGTTTGACAATAAAAATCTAGGACGTTGAAAATTAAGAAAGTACTAGTGTCGCAGCCGAAACCGGCATCAGAGAAATCTCCTTACTACGACATCGCCCAGAAGTATGGCGTGAAAATTGATTTCCGCCCATTTATTAAAGTTGAATGCCTGTCCGCTAAAGAGTTCAGACAGCAGAAAGTCTCAATTTTAGATCATACTGCCGTTATTTTCACTTCACGTCATGCTATTGATCACTTCTTCAACTTATGCACAGAACTCCGGGTTTCGATTCCGGAAACAATGAAATATTTTTGCGTTACTGAGACAATCGCTTTGTACATACAGAAGTATGTGCAATATCGTAAACGTAAGATCTTTTTCGGGAATACTGGAAAGTTTGAGGATTTGATACCTTCCATTCTGAAGCATAAGACAGAGAAATATCTGGTTCCGATGTCTGATGTGCATACAGATGAGATTGGGAATCTTCTTGAGAAGAATAAAATTCAGCATACGGAAGTTGTGATGTATCGTACGGTAAGCAATGATTTTGCTTCGGATGAGAAGTTCGATTATGATATGCTCGTTTTCTTTAGTCCGGCAGGAGTTAGTTCATTGAAGAAAAACTTCCCTGAATTTGATCAGAAGGATATTAAAATCGGGACATTCGGCTCTACTACTGCTCAGGCTGTAAAAGATGCCGGTCTTCGTTTAGATCTTGAAGCTCCGAGTGTCCAGGCTCCTTCAATGACAGCGGCGCTCGATCTCTTTATTAAAGAGAATAACAAGGGTAAATAATAGAATTAATACTGACTACGAATTATCGGTTGCGATTATCGTCAGAGAGATTGTTTCTTGCTTGGTTTGCTTTGGCTTTTGCCTTTAGGTTGAACTGTGGGGGAATCTTTTTAATGAAAACCGGCAAAGATAATTCGTAGTTTTTTTGTATATGGCGGACACATTGCATAAGGCTGAAAGGCTTAATAAAAAGAAAATAATAGAGAGAATGTTTGCGGGCGGAGCCCATTCGTTCTCTATATTTCCTTTGCGCGTTGTGTATCTTCGTGTGGAAGACCTTGATGCATCTGTTGCGATATTAATAAGTGTATCGAAACGCCGATTTAAACGTGCTGTCAAACGTAACCGCGTGAAGCGTCAACTACGTGAAGCTTTTCGTAAAAATAAGCATCCTCTTGCGACTTTAATGAAGGAGAGGAATGAAAAACTGGTTATCGGATTTATCTATCTTGCCGATCGTTTGTCGGAGTCATTTGAAATTGAAGAAAAGATGCGGATAGCCTTGATGCGAATAGAAGAAAAGATCTCATCCGAGGAGATCTTACTTGTTTCGGAAGCACCGAGTGCTCCTGCTCAACTAAATTAACAATACGTTAGAGTGTGCAGATAATGAAAAAAGTTTTTTCATATATACTGTTGCTTCCCATTTATTTTTATCAGAAGTTTATTTCTCCTCTGACTCCTCCTTCGTGCAGGTTTACTCCGACATGTTCTCAATATGCCGTTGAAGCGATTAAGAAACATGGCCCGTTTAAGGGTTTATATTTAGCTATCCGCCGCATATTGAAATGTCATCCATGGGGTGGCTCCGGTTACGATCCTGTGCCATGAACATTTCTTTTGATATCCATACTCATCGCTATCCCACACATCCGGGTGAAGTAATTCTTAACTGTTATCCCGATGACTTTCACCCCGATGCCAATGGGTGGTACTCTGTTGGTATTCACCCCTGGATCATTGATTCGGGCTATACGGGTAGAGTGGAAACGCATCCTTTGTCGGTGTTATTTGCAGAGCATGCACAGCATCCCAGAGTACTTGCGATAGGCGAAGCGGGGGTGGACAAATTGGCAAAAGCTGAAATATCTTTGCAAGAAGAGTTTTTTAAGTACCAGGCGCGACTGGCTGACGATCTTAAAAAACCTTTGATTATTCATGCCGTCCGTAGTTCCGATAGCTTGTTGAGATTGAAACGGGAACTGAGCCCTTCAGAAGCGTGGATTATTCACGGCTTTCGTGGGAAGCCCGAGTTGGCGGAAGAATACCTTAACCATGGTTTTTACCTTTCTCTTGGTGAAAGATACCAAAAGGCGGCATTGAATAGAATTCCGCTTGATCGCTTATTTCTTGAAACAGATGAAAGTCCGCTTCCTATAGAACTTCTATATGAGCAGGTGGCTGACGATCGAAATCTTTCAGTGGATATGCTACGGGAGGTTATTGCATATAATGTTTCACGAGTCTTTTTTAAGAGTTAAGAGTTGCTTGTTCAGATAAAGTGTCGTATTTTTGCGATCACAAAGTATATCAAGTATTTAAATAAATTATCATTCGATGAATTTTGTAGAAGAATTGAGATGGCGTGGCATGCTCCACGATATGATGCCTGGTACTGAAGAACTTTTGGAAAAAGAGCAAGTCTCTGCTTACCTCGGCATTGATCCTACTGCGGATTCTTTGCATATTGGACACCTCTGCGGTGTGATGATGTTGCGTCATCTTCAACGCTGTGGCCATAAACCGCTGGCACTTATCGGTGGTGCTACCGGAATGATTGGTGATCCTTCAGGCAAGTCATTGGAACGCAATTTGCTAGATGAAGAGACCTTACATCATAATCAGGAGGCTATAAAGAGACAGTTGGCTAAATTTTTGGACTTTGAGTCGGATGCTCCCAACCGTGCTGAGTTGGTGAACAATTACGATTGGATGAAAAACTTTACCTTTCTGGATTTTGCCCGTGAAGTTGGTAAACATATTACCGTGAATTATATGATGGCAAAAGACTCGGTAAAGAAACGTTTGAGTGGTGAGACACGTGACGGACTTTCATTTACGGAGTTTACCTATCAGTTGCTTCAAGGTTATGATTTTCTTTATTTGAATCAGACAAAAGGTTGTAAGTTGCAGATGGGTGGTTCCGATCAGTGGGGTAATATCACTACCGGCACGGAACTGATTCGTCGTACGAATGGCGGTGAAGCGTATGCTTTGACTTGTCCGTTAATCACAAAAGCCGATGGCGGTAAGTTTGGAAAGACTGAGTCTGGTAATGTATGGCTTGATGCCCGTTATACTTCTCCATACAAATTCTATCAATTCTGGCTGAATGTAAGTGATAATGATGCAGCCCGTTATATTAAGATATTCACATCTCTGACTAAGGAAGAGGTTGAAGCATTGACAGCAGAACATGAAGCTGCTCCTCATCTCCGTGTCTTGCAAAAGCGTCTTGCTAAAGAAGTTACGATTATGGTTCATTCTGAAGAGGATTATAACGCTGCTGTTGAAGCATCAGGCATCCTGTTTGGCAATGCCACTTCGGAAGCTTTGAGAAAGCTTGATGAAGATACTTTGCTTGCTGTATTCGAAGGTGTTCCTCAGTTTGAAGTTTCTAAAGACCTTTTGGAAAGTGGTGCAAAAGCTGTAGATTTGTTTACCGAGAATGCTGCCATATTCCCTTCGAAAGGAGAAATGCGTAAGATGGTTCAAGGAGGAGGCGTTTCATTGAATAAAGAGAAACTGGAAGCTTTTGATCGCCTCGTTACAACTTCCGATTTACTTGATGGAAAGTACTTGCTGATTCAGCGTGGAAAGAAAAACTACTATTTGGTAATAGTCAAGTAGCATTTTTCAACCCTTGTATTAATCTGTTGGTTATGAACGTGAGAGGTGCCTCTAGCGTGCTAACATGGCAGTGTGAATGAAATTGGAATAAAAAATACTTTTTGAAATATTTGCAAGTTTCGCTTGTTCCACTTATCTTTGCACCGCTTTTTAACAGAAAGCATATATGTTTGGACTATGGTGTAATGGTAGCACAACAGGTTTTGGTTCTGTTTGCCCAAGTTCGAATCTTGGTAGTCCAACAACGAAAATCCCCGGTAGCAATGCTTCCGGGGATTTTTGTTATGGCTCCTTTTCTGCCAGGATTATTCTGGATCATACCGAAATTCTGAGGGATTACGATTTTAAGCATAAATTTTAGATAATCTGAATAAGAAGAAAGGTACATGGATCATACCGAAATTCTGAGGGATTACGATTTTAAGCATAAATTTTCGATAATCTGAATAAGAAGAAGGACACATCCCTGACTCCTCTGAGTAGTGCTCTGAATTGCTTAATTTTTGCATTAAAAGATTCGCTGGCCGCATTCGTTGCACGATTCTTGAAGAAGGCTACGATTCTCAGGTAATGTGTTTGTATGGTTCTTCCCACTGTGCCAAAGGATAGAAATCCTGATTTGTCCACCTCCTCGTACCAACGAGCCAGTTTGGTCAATGCCACATCAGCATGTATGGAGTGATGATAAATAAGTCCTAAGCGCATACTTAAATAATATGCTTTTTTGATATCCGGGTATTCTCTAAACAAAATAGCCGCACGTTTGCTTTGAGAGTTAGTCCATGCTGTTTCTTTTTT
>VOIU01000032.1 GCA_007896885.1 Bacteroidaceae bacterium HV4-6-C5C | reverse complement strand
GGGATCTCATTTGACATCTTCCAGCTCATGGCGGAGATATTACCGTTATACCGGGCTGTGCTTCCTGCGTAGGTATCGTTGTAATACAGGGTCTGGTTGAACAGCGGGGAAGAGGATGATATCAGCCACGAACGCACATTATAATTGTACGTGGTTGCAAGGTTAGCCTGTCCGTTACGGGTACTGGTCTTTAACCTGCCCAGTTCATCATACGTGTTTGAAGCCAATGTTACCGCTGCTGCTCCATTCAGACTGTACTGTGTGGTTTTCAGCCTTAACGCATCATCATAAGTATAGGTGTACAGTTCTGTCTGGGTATCTTTACCTGTGGCTGCGTGGATGTGCTTCTTTTGCAAGGGTTGTCCGGTAAAGTTATAGGCGATGTATGCCTTCTCCGTTCCTCCGCTCAGGGGATTGTTCACTTGCTCGAACAGGTGAAAATGATACAGAACCTCGACCCGGAAGAAAAGAATATGGTGTTCAAAATAGTAGATACTTTTCTCACTCAAAAAAAGTTCAAAGACTTCTTCCAGAAAAATATTGCGGCTCTATAATAGTAAAATCCCGATGACCTTCTTTACTTGATCACCGGGAGTATTACTATATTTCAAGGGTTTCCGTAAGACGAAAACATAACCTTGCTGATGAAAATTATTTCTTCAAATACAATTTATTTTTTTTCTCTCTGTTTTTAAAAATTATTTTTCCATTTTTTAATTCTATTTTCTCATCTTTAAATACTGTGTAACCAAATAGAGAATCAACAACATTAACTATTACATCAAGATTTTCTCCAACTGACAAATGAGGGTATATTGTTTCGGTTTCAATATCATCATAACACATTTTACTTCCTGTTCCTCTAATGATGAAAGGGCTTTTCCGTATTCTAAAACAAATATTATTAATGGGAATCTCTGATTTAAAAGAATATGACCCTCTTTCTGGATCAAAAAGACACGGTTTCCCATTTATAAATGGCCAACAAATATAATCGGTTTGTGGCTTGTCTTGAGAATTTACTTCTATGCGAACGATAATAGCACTGTCAGTATTATTCTTAATTTTAACATACTCAAGAGGCGTTCTTTCAATTTGGATAAAACTATTTAAGTAAAGAAAATCACCTTTCTTATTCCAAATGCCAGATGATTTACTGTAACAATAGCCCTGATATTCATATCGAAACATAGAATCTTTCGAAAAAACAAATACATGAGAGTTTTTGTCGCTATAAGTACCACTTATAATTATTGTTTGCTTACAACTACTCAATAGGATGAAGAGAATGGAAATCAATACAATGCAATAATTTTTCATAATCTCTATTTTATGGATTTCAAAACATCTTTTGAATTTCTCTCTGGAAATAATTTTTCTATGTATATATAACTTCCATTAGCATTTATGCCTAGAACCCAACGACCATCAATATTATTTAGGGAATTTGCTCGACCAAAATCAGAAAAGGGAACCGAATTTTTATCAAATGAAAATTGACGACCGTATGCTTTAACTTCACCAGACAAATAATTCTGTCTAGTATAACTCCCATTTTGCCACAAATCATAGCCATGGGATGATTCATGTATTCCATTAGCCTTAGATCCATTACCCGCAATCTCCATTACAATAACTCCATCTTTGGTATCAGTTCCCCCAACATTTCCATCTATTTTACTGTAGGTAAATACTTGGTCTTTTGTATCCCCCATAGCTGCTAATTCGGAAATTCCAGAAGATAAATTGTTTATATTTTCTTGCATTCCTACTGCTTTAGCCTGGTCTTTCGAAACATCTTTCCCTTTTTCTTGATTCTTTGCTATTTTGGCGTTTAGTTTATCAAGGCTTTTTTGTTCAGAATTCATTCGGTCAGTCATCGATCGCGAAAGGGATTGAGCATATTCTTCATCTTCCTTGGTCTTCCACTCCATTCCGTTTGGATCGATCCTGTTTACGGGGTTGTCGCCACAGTATACATATGGCGAAACATTCGGATACTTTTCCGCCAATGGATCCACTGTACTAAATCTTCCCAGTGCGGGATCCATATACCTTGCCGAGTAATCATAAAGATTGAGCCCCCTGTCCGTATCCAGCTCCTTCCCGTTATACTTGTAAGGCTGTGAAGAGTTTTGCATTCCTTCTGCAAAGGACATCCCAAACGGATAATAGTGGTTTGTCTGTACTATACCTCCGCTTGCATTGGCTACCACCCGGTTGTTACCCAGGTGATCCGTCAGGTAGAAGTAGTATGCTCCGCCTTCGATATATCCTCCCTCAACAAGGATTCGCTTCAATACACCGTTTTCATAGATCACACTTCCGCAGTAATCCGTTGTCTTACCACCGATCATTGTTTTCAGCTTCCTTCCGTCAGCCGCATAGGTATAGCTATTCGTAGCTGAACCCAGAGGATTGCTGATGGTAAGCGTCTGTGGCAAATTTAGTAAATTATATGTAATACTGTTTATTCCCTTATTTAAATCTTGTATTAAATTTCCATTGGCATCGTAACTGTACTCTTTAACGGCATCGGAGTTGTTTTTAAAGTCCATGCTTGCAGACAGACTGACGCTTGATCCGGCATCTTCCGCCTTGACCAGTTGGTTGCCTGCATAAGTCATTGTCAGTACGTCAATGTCTCCGTATGTGGCTGTTCCCGTATTACCCTTGCGTGCTAGCGAAGTCATGTTCCCCTGTTTGTCATAGGCATAAGCCGTATTGAAATGGTCATTCGCGCTTCCGTTCTCCAGATAATTTGCAGCGGTCAGTCTGGAAAGGTTGTCATAACTGAACTTATAGCCGCGTGTCGGGATCTCATTTGACATCTTCCAGCTCATGGCGGAGATATTACCGTTATACCGGGCTGTGCTTCCTGCGTAGGTATCATTGTAATACAGGGTCTGGTTGAACAGCGGGGAAGAGGAAGATATCAGCCACGAACGCACATTATAATTGTACGTGGTTGCAAGGTTAACCTGTCCGTTACGGGTACTGGTCTTTAACCTGCCCAGTTCATCATATGTGTTTGAAGCCAATGTTACCGCTGTTCCCTTGTTCAGACTGTACTGTGTGGTTTTCAGCCTTAACGCATCATCATAAGTATAGGTGTACAGTTCTGTCTGGGTATCTTTACCTGTGGCTGCATGGATGTGCTTCTTTTGCAAGGGTTGTCCGGTAAAGTTATAGGCGATGTATGCCTTCTCCGTTCCTCCGCTCAGGGGATTATTCCCTTTGGTCTGTATCACCCGTCCCTTGTAATCATAGTACATCACCGAATAAAGGTAGGTGGGAGATACCGTACCCCCCGGTAGCAGTTGCGCTGTAAGTGTCCCGGTAAGGAAAGTCTTGGCACTGACGGTATAGCGGGTATCAAAGCCCGTCTGGGCATCATAGGCGGCAATGCCGGAGTCAATTCCGTTGGAGCCGATAAAGGCATAGTCGTCGTAATAGTTCACGTTCTGTACCGGACGTCCCAGTCCGTCGTAGTACTAGATATTGGGTCCCATCCTCATTGGTAAAAGTACGCGTCAGGATGTAATTCTGATCTGAAGACTGGGCGTAAGCTCCGGGGAGTGTACCGATACCGGAACAACATCCCACGAATAATCCAATAATATCTAACATTGTGGAGAGAATGTCTTTCTGCGCTTGAGTATCTGCCTGGGCATAATTTTGAGGATATAAAAAATTCCAAAAAAAAAGGAAAAAAGAAAACCCCGCTTTCGCGGGGCGTTTGATTTATTCGTACAGAAAAATGTAATTTGGAGGATTGTACATTGACGGCGGGGGAGGAGGAACAGATTTCTTTTTCCAAAGTTCCTTCCGCCTAAAAGCAAATTTTCTTTTGTCTTTTAATATCTGAACCTTATCCCCAAGTAATTTTCCCAAAACCAAAATAATTTGTCCTTCTATTTCGGAATAACCTAAAATCTTAAATTCATCAATAATAAATTTGGTTTTTTCATAAATAATAATATTGACATAGTTTGTGCCATTTTCTGCCTTTGTCATTCCTGTAAGCAAAAAACATTCGTTTTCTTTCAACATCTCTTTATTATCACATATCACTTTGTTTATCAAAGAATCAACTATATTGTCAGTTATATTTATTTTAGACAGTTCCATTGATACATATTTGTTCTTTGCAAAAAGTGAAAATTCATTGGTACATAATAATAAAGACATTAAAAATAATTTAGTTGCTATTGCTTTCATAATCATTTTGCTAAAATTATTTTATTATTAAATTGAGTATAAGCTTTTTGGACAGGATTATAAACTCTTAATTTGATTGACGGTGCTACTGCAGGAAAATACTTGTATAAGTATTCTGCAAACGCTTTATCGCCTTGTCCTTTTGGTAAAAAACCATTTACCGCACCAAATCCTGACGGTAATGAAGCATCTGGGTGGCTATGGTCGATTGACTTTATTAAATCTGTTTTTCCTGTCTTAAAAAAAATCTCATAAGCAACGGTTTCTATTCCGTTATCATAGGCATCATTATTAGTTGATAAATAATTTGAAGATTTACTATATGATAATCGCCCCCATTCAACTTCTGTATTTTCAGATAGAAATTTAAACATTCCTTCTGCCTGTTCATTCCCTTTCACAGACATATATGTTGTTTCCCCCGATTTTTTTTGATTATCTAAAATACCCTTATCTAAATCAAAAGAGGCATTGGTCATATTGCCATCATCATCATATTCAATTTTACCGTTTTCTCCCAACGCAATCAATTTATCCCTTTCGTCTTCTGTCTTTTTGATTAACTCAATTTGACCTTTTTGATTAACTGAATAATCGTCCATTCCGTCTGGGTCTATGCGATTTATTGGGTTGTTTGAACAGTACGCATAAGGGTTTATCAAATAATATTTCTCCGCCATCGGATCCACTGTATTGAATCTCCCCAGTGCCGGATCCATATACCTTGCCGAGTAATCATACATATTGAGTCCCCGTTCCGTATCCAGCTCCTTACTGTTATACTTATAAGGCTGTGAAGAAGTGACTATACCTTCTGCAAAGGACATTCCGAAAGGATAGAAATGATTCGTCTGTACTATACTTCCGCTTGCATTGGCTACCACTCTATTGTTACCCAGATGATCCGTCAGGTAGAAGTAGTATGCTCCACCTTCAATGTACCCTCCATCAACGAGGATCCTTTTCAACGTACCGTTTTCATAGATCACATTTCCGCAGTAATCCGTTGTCTTACCACCGATTTCCGCTTTCAACTTCCTTCCGTCAGCAGCATAGGTATAATTGTTCGTAGCCGAGCCCAGAGAATTGCTGATGGTCAACGTCTGTGGCAAATGTAGTAAATTATATGTAATACCGCTTATTCCCTTGTTTAAATCTTGTGTTAAATTTCCATTGGCATCGTAACTGTATTCTTTGGCGGTATTGGAGTTGTTCTTAAAGTCCATGCTTGCAGACAGGCTGACACTTGCCCCGCTGTCCTCCGCCTTGACCAGTTGATTGCCCGCATAAGTCATTGCCAGCACATCAATGTTCCCGTAGGTGTTTGTTCCCGTATTACCTCTACGGTTGAGGGAAGTCATATTCCCCTGCTTGTCATAAACATACGAAGTATTGAAATGGTCATTGGCGCTTCCATTCTCCAGGTAGTTTGCAGTTGTTAGTCTATCAAGGTTGTCGTAAGCGAAGACATAACCCCGTGTCGGGGTTTCATTTGACATCTTCCAGCTCATGGCGGAGATATTGCCGTTATACCGGGCTGTGCTTCCTGCGTAGGTATCGTTGTAATACAGCGTCTGGTTGAACAGCGGGGAAGAGGATGATTTCAACCACGAGCGCACATTATAGTCATAATTGGTCTTGAGTGAGGATTGCCCGTTCCGCTGGGTAGTCAGCAGTCTGCCCAGCTCATCATAGGTGTTTGAAGCCAATGTTACCGCTGTTCCTCCATTCAAACTGTACTGTGTGGTTTTTAGCCTTAATGCATCATCGTAAGCGTACGTGTACAGTTCCGTCTGTGTACTCTTGCCTGTGGCTGCGTGGATATGCTTCTTTTGCAGGGGTTGTCCGGTAAAGTTATAGGCGATGTATTCCTTCTCCGTTCCTCCGCTCAGGGGATTGTTCCCTTTGGCCTGTATCACCCGTCCCTTGTAATCGTAATACATCACCGAGTAAAGGTAAGTGGAAGACACCGTACCATTGGGAAGCAGCTGTGCCGTCAGTGTGCCGGTAAGAAATGTCTTGGCACTGACGGTATAGCGGGTGTCAAAGCCCGTCTGGGTATCATAGGCGGCAATACCGGAATCAATCCCGTTGGAACCTATGAAAGCATAATCATCGTAATAGTTCACGGAGAGTACCGTAAGCGGAGTGGTCAATGTTACTCCCGAGAGGGTATATCCCTTATAGGTATCCGTAGTGTTGCTGCGGGTGGCTTTCACCACTGCACTGATTGCGGGAGTAGTAGCAAGTGCATTGTAACTTCCCCTACAGGTTCCCGTGATGCAGGTCCGTCCGAAGACGTCGGGGATGGTGAAGATCCATTCCTGCGGGGACTTTTTACGTTGTTCACCGTCCTGCGAGAAGATCAGGCGGTCCGCCGTGTCGTAGACATAGTAAGTCCATGCACATCCCGGAAGACGTTTGGCTTTGCAGCGGTTACGGCCGTCGTACATGTACAGGTAGGCATAATTACGCAGGATAGCTGAATTGGCATTCGTCCATGAACTGCCGCTCTTCATATTGTCGGAAGCCAGAGGCGGAAGCACGGCGGTCAGATTGCCATAGTCGTCATACACATAGTAGGTGTCATGAAGCAATTTGGTACTTCCGCTACGGACCACCTGGCGGGTAAGCACCACCTGTCCGAGCTTGTCCTTGAACTCGAAAGAAGTGTTGCCGTCTTCATCCGAAGCCCGGGTGACATAAAGCTCCGTCGTGGCGTAATTCTCTGCAAGGGTTATGGTAACCAAAGAGTCGGTAGAGGCTGAAGTGTCGGAGACTTTGTAATACACGCAGTTCAGGGTATCGTTACCCGATACATTGGCCAGATAGGCGGTCTTGGCACTGTGGGAGTTGCTTTGCCAGGCGGCTCCCGGGCCGTATTGTTCCAATACCCGGTTCAGAGGGGAGGCTTCGTAGACGGGAAGAGAGTAAGGATTCTGATCGCCGTTAAGTCCCTTTGCCGAGGTTTTCAGTGTTTCGGGTGTGACATAAGCTCCGTTGCCCGAAGAGGTAGCGGGAAGCCAGCGATTGGACTCCCGTCCTACGGCATCATACTCCTGCAGGGTTACCAGATCAACTCCCGAAGGAGTGATTTTCCGTTGAACAGTTTGTACCGGGCGTCCCAGTCCGTCGTAGTACTGGATGGCATCCAGGTATTTGGTCCCATCCTCACTGGTAAAGGTACGCGTCAGAATATAGTTCTGATCCGAGGACTGGGCGTAAGCCCTACCAAAAGCTATAATGTTTATAGCAATAAAAATGAATGAGACCAGCAGTAAAGAATCTCTTTTGAAAAATCCATTCTGTTTCATAAATAATTTCCTTTTTCTACAAAAAACACCTTAATAACGTATATATATATTCTATGAGAAATAATACTACATATTAATTCTCAAAGTCCTATCTATGCCGATTGTATTGTTCCCGCTATTTACAGCATCTATGACAATCCATGCACTAGAGCTTCCACTTGATGGCTTATAAAGCCTTAGTTCTACAGTATTCTTTCCTTTTGGCAATGTAACATTTACCGATTGCGATCCGCTGGAACTAATCTGGTAAGAAGATGTGCCTATGCGATAATTCGCCGATCCGGAAGAAGCACTAATACCTATTAAAAACTTTAGACTGGTTATTTCATCACAATTTATTTCAGCTGTCATTATTTTAGTATAAGGGGGATTATCTGAGGTTACAATATTCGTGAAAGCGATTTGAAGGGGAGGAGCAAGCACTGTAAATAGAATAGTTTTTTCAACTATTTGACCGGTCCTATTATCCTTTACTCTGCATGTTAGATTCATTGTCCCTTCCTGAGTTAGTATTGCATTGAAAGATCGTGATGAACTATTCAATTGTTGCGCTATAACACTCTGGCTTGTTGCATTTTTCACATACCAATCATACAGAAACTCTCCTGATCCCCCTTCTACATCAACGAGAAAGTTTGCAGTACTACCAAATGAATATGTCTCATTTATATTAAGCTTTATAGTCATTGGTATAGTATAAACTAAATTATATATGATTGAAGTTAATAGATGGTTTGAATAGTCCTGACTTGAAATTAACCGGTTAAAGTTATCATATCCATAATATATCGTGTTCTTGTCCGGTGTCGTATTCGTCAGTATCCCGACTAATGGTTTATAGGTATAAGTCGTAATATAGGAATCCTTTAAGTCATTATTATCCCTTAATCTATCGAGAGTACTTATATCCGGAGTATCAATCTGGGATAAAGACTCCGGAGTTATATTACTTAATGCTGATTTCACTTGGGTGTATGTCGCATTTTTAATCTCGACTACCGGATATTTTCCTTTATATCCCCAAACATAAACTTTACTCACATTATCTTTACCCGTGACAGCAATCACATTTCCATAGTTATCATAAACATCAAATCTGGCATTCAATATCCTTTCGGTTCCGCTTCCATTTTGTGAATAGATTGCCGACGGTAAATAAAGAACATTGCCGTCATAGTTCTTGGCCGAATAATTAGTTGTTTCTTGGCGAAGCATCACTCCTGACTTGCTTACCCTCTTTTCTAAGACAGGACTTAATATGTTCTTATTCACCATTTCATTGTAAGGTGTTATCTCCCTTAAGTCGTATGGATATTTATATTCAGTAGTTAATGAATTCTCAATTTCGGTTTCTTTTTTAATTAAATACTTATCATTGTACTCCACTTGCTTTGTTGTAATTGTAGACATGCCATTACGAATGTCATAGTGTTCAACTTTGACGGGGAGATAAGCATAGTTTTCTATTTTATACTTATTAGTTAAGAAATTCTCTTTATATAGAGCCATGATATAGTTTTGCTCCGATGAGTTTTGCATAGCGTATTGGATTTTGTCCCTCGAAACAATATTTGAGTTATTATCATAATGTATTTTTTCTGTTAGAAGCCCTCTACGATAGGAGCGATTATCGCCTCTGAATCCAAGAAGTGGAGGCCATTGGTCATACGAATCAACTAATATCTTGCTATATGTAGCGGGAGTGATATCAAATTGATCCCTGTTATCAACGTCCAAATAGGACGTAAATCGAAAAGTCGTAGAACCATTAGTTGAGTTTTTCTCTGTTACTTCTGCATATTGTATATATTTCTCATTAGGATAAGTGCTTTTTCCCATAATGTTTGTATAGAAATCCGCAAATATTGCATTAGGCCTTATGGGGAATATCTCTTTAAGATAATTTGGATAGCCTAGCAGTATACCTTTATTATATATGAACTCTCGTGTATTTACGACATTGCCATTCATATCAACATCTTCTATTTTATTAATTCGGGCCCCTCCAATTTCTCTTGGAAATGCTTCTCCCGGGAAATTATCGGAGACCTCTTCCTGAGTACTATATCCTCTACGCACCATATAATTCCAAGAATGTAATCCGTAATAAAAAAGACTTTCCCCTCCGGTAGGATATAATACCTTGCGGAGCATACCGACTTTACACAATTCTTCATCTGCCACGCGTTGTTTATCATCATCAATAATAATATTCATTCCATCCATCGACACTTTTAGATGTGGTATCAAATAGGGTTTGCCATTATAATACCCCCAATGGTCTATTTCGGTCAAACACGGTCTGGGTATTTTATCTAGATTATAATAATCAAAAGAATATTTATTCTCTCCGCACACTAAGCTTGTTAAAAATAATCGACTATTACTTGAGGTTCCTAAATATTCTTGTTGGAGAGATATTTTTTTGATTACAGTGTTATCGTAACTTACATCAATGCCAATCATTTGCATATTTTTTTTATTAAAGGCCTTATATAAGGATTGGACGATTTCATTATCAGCGTAAAACGTTCTTTCTTTTTCTTTATAATAGAATTGAATGACTGTCTTTCCATCTACGATAATTTTATCCAGAGAACTTTGCCTGACCAGTTCATATGTAAAATCATTTTTATCTTGTAAAGATAAAAAGGGACCGGTCTCCATGCCTCTTTCACTTAGCTCAGGCGATCCTTGAGTTATACCTATCATGTCTTGGATTAGAACCAAGGACGGGTCTCCACTAGTATATACGTAGTCATAATTATATCCTACACTGGGTATGGTTGACGGTCTATATACAAACTCTACTTTTCTTTGGTTTGGAGCAATTATTTTACGAAGAAACCAAGCTGTCCTTATTGTTTTCTGATTCGATAGGTTTGCTTGATCGGGGAAATAGGTTGATGTTTCTTCTGCCTCATCTTGCCCTCCAAAGACATACCGATATCCGTCAGGAGAAATAATAGTAATATATCTAGAACTTGCGGTTGATGATGCTGTAAAAAGATCACTGAATGTAACTTGGTATGGTTTATTACCCACTATCTGAATATTTCCATCCCATCCAATGTAAAATTTTCCAGAATGTCCGGGCATACAAAAACTAAACTCATCAGGAGATAAATCCCCGAAACTCAAATTGGAAATATTTGTATTCCAATGAGCAATATAATTTGCAGGTATAGCATTTGCCAGATCTGGAACTGAAGTCTTTGTAACCTTGTCGTTAAAAGGGATATCATACTTATAAAGACCAATCCTCGTAGCAGCTAGCACTCCTAGTGTAGTTGCATCCGAACCCTCATCTGGCAATCCTTGAACATTCCGAATTATCGCACCTCCCAGATTTAAAGACCAATCCAAACCAATCATTCCTTCATTCTTGTTAGGCTTAAATCCATTTCCGTTATATTGTAAAACAATAGGTATTGTAAAGTCCCGGTCTTGATAAGTATATAGCGGGATAGAAAAATCTAATTCACCCACAAAATGTTTTACTGGAATACTCCCATGCCTCACGAGCTCGTAAGCTTGAGGCGATAGTTGGCGAGAGGAAATTTGATAATCTAGCGTGTTATCTTGTGCATACAAGCATATAGATGTTATACATAAAAATAAGATTAATGCATTTTCTTTCATAACCAAGCCTTTTTAAAGTTTATAAATATTACATTTTTAGTATATTTAATATTGTGTATTACAAACACCTTTGATATTATTGAATTGTTTGCCCCAGTTGGAACATAGGCATATACATTGCTATCAGAACAAAAGCCACGATTCCACCTATACAAAGAATCAAGACAGGTTCAATAATATTCCCTAGTTGCTTCAAGTCATGTTCAAGCTCAGAGGTTAAATCGTTAGCTTGATTTAACAGCATCTTATCAAGACAGTTCGTCTCTTCACCAACCCGTATCAAGGTGATCAGCTTGGCGCCGTAAATATCTTTATATTCATCCATCTTGCTTGCAAAAGCTTCGCCTTTCTTTAGCCCTCCAATAATTTCCGCAAAAGAGATACTATAAGGATAAAATCTTATAATAGACTCCAGCATGGAAAGTGAACGTATAAGTGGAACGCCGGAACAAACGAGTAAATAAAGGAGCTTGCAGAATTGTGCCTGATAGTGTATTTTGATAAGACTACCAATTAAAGGAATATGCAGAAGCAAAGAGGAAGTAATTTGCCTGTATCTATCCGTTTTGCCATACATTTGTTTTATTATAAAAAAGGAAGAAACAAGTATAAAGAATAATAAGAATGTGATTGGGAAATGAGCTGAGATCTTCAGCATGAACGCCGTTATTTCGGGTAATTGTCCTCCCATACGGGCATAAATTTGCTCAAACATGGGCACTACCACCGTTATCATGAAGAAAAGTACTAGCATGGCTACCACTACAATGATGACAGGATAACTTAAAGCACTTATAAGCATACGACGTTGCTCATTCTTTTTATGGTAATAATCGCAAAGAAAAATCAGTGACTGATCTAACTTTCCGGTTTCCTCGCCTATACGAATTACGCCACAGTCCAGTTCGGTAAATGCGTCTGTCAACTCCATACTTTTCCAAAATTCATTTCCAATGAGAACATGTTGATAGATTGACTTCAAAAGGTCTTTTCCTTTTTGATTCTTTTCTCCTTGTATCAATAACTCAAATGAACGGCTAAAACTTAACCCGGCTTTCAAGAGCGAATGAAGTTGTGAAAAAAGAAGGTGTTTTTTTGTGTCGTTTATCACACGATTTTTAGTATTCAGTGTCATAATCCAAGGGTTTATTGTTCAAATTAAAACCGTTATTAGGAGGTAACCCATAACTCAACAGCAGAGTATCTCTTCCGATCAGTAATGACACATAGATAGAATCAACGGACTGTGTATTATCCGATAAGATATGAGATTTTATGGATTTAAGGTGGGTGAAGAGTGTATCCATATGGTCAGCATCTCTATATAATATTAATAAATTACTGTCTGTGAGAATACGGGTTATTTTCATTTCAGAATTGAACAATAAAAGATCATTCCCCTCCTTTTTTATACTATCAGTCTTCTCTAAAAGAAGATTGAGTGTATGATGTCCATTCAATAATTCTATTTTGCCCTCTAATTTTCCGCGAGTGAGCTGTCCGTATGTATTAATAATATTTAGTCCATCAAATAAGAAAAGAAATAGGATACCCGACAGGATCATTACGACCAATATTTCGGTTAGAGTCACCCCTGACAATGGCTTGCGAAAGAGGTTAACGCTTTTTACATATATCGATAGTTTCTTTTTATTCATTGGCTTTGAGAAAGTGAAAGCGAATTTGCCGATGCTGCTTATTAGTCGTTGCAATCATTTCTATTTGATAAATATTTTCTTTGTATGTGGAAATCTTTACGTCTATTCTCCCCCATTCATATTCATGGATGTCTTCATCGGGAGTAACATCATTCATACAAATCTGTCTGCGGCATTTATTTAAATCCGTTTCAATCAGTAAGTAGTCTGCATCTTCATTGTCATACACCATGAGGCGGGTAAGTGTATCCATTGCCAAAACAAAAATAATCATAAAGATTACCGATGCAGTAATGGTCTCTAATAGTGTGGAGCCGGAAAGCGTATGTAGTAAATGCTTGTTCTTCATCTATTATTTGATGTTATTGCCGTAATAAATTATATTTTTTTCCATTGCGCGTTACAACCAACTTTTCTTCTGTAACTTCAGCAACAACAAATTCTCCGACTTTTTCTTTTGGCTTCAACATCGCACTTTCACCGTTGCGATTTAGCAAAATCTGAATACTTTTGCCCATTCGGATAATGCCTTTATATTGAAAATCAGGAGAAATATCTGCAGTCGGGGTAGTTGTCGTTTCTTTTTTAGGCGTCTTAATGACTTTCCTCTCTACTTTGTTTACTTTCTCTGGCATATATCCCCCAAGAAAAGGATCTCTATAATTCAGCAAAAGTGAAACAGTGTCTTTCTTTACTTTCTTCACGATTTTAGCTATAGGTGTGCTTGCATTATCATCATCTTTAAGCGTTACATATATACGATACGCAACCGTGCACCATATGCCAACAGAAAGTAATAATAAAAAAAATATTGTATACTTGTTTTTTTTCATATTTTATATTTTTATAATCGGATAAAAATACTTACTATTTTTTGATTATAATATTAATATTACGTTACTTCTTTTGTGCTAATGTTACATTAATGTTAATATTTTATGGGATATCACACTATATTAGGTAGAAGCTTTACATTTGCTTATTCACATTAATAAAGATTGGGCATGAAATGCATAAAGGGGTCGGCATTACCAACTGTTATGGTCGTTACTATTTTAATTTGTTTATTGGTTCTTTTTACATTCATGTTATTTGATATGAATGCTTTATTGTATGCAGGATATTATTCTGAGCGCCAACGAAAAGAATATTTAAATTCTGCAATTATACTTTACTCTTGCGACAGTACTTTTACAAAAGGATTGGATGGGAATGGTGAATATCAATTATATAAAGAAGAAGATGCTTCAAAAGTTCGTTTTCAAATAAATCCTTGGGGATTTTATGAAGTTGTGAATGTAAGTTCTATCGATTTAAAGTATCATACTACACGCTTAATGGGTAGAAAACTAGAGTGTTTGCAAAAAGCGGCATTATGGGTAAGTAGTCGTGACATGCCTTTGTCGTTAGCCGGGAACACTAAAATAGATGGCACTGTATTTGCTCCGCTTAATGGTATAAATTATATTCAAATAGAGAATAAACCATTTACCGGAGAAGCAGTCGCAGAGCATCGAATGCATCTGTCTGATCGCGAGCTCCCTGCAGTAGACTCGGCTTATGCCAGTCGGCTAGATGCTTGGTGCAATAAGATGAGGGCAAATATACAGCCTATCTCTATAAATGATCAGCAAACTTATTATAGTTTCATGAAAGATCCAGCATGCTTTAAACTCGCTGAAAAAACAGGTGAGCTAACCATGCGTGGTAACGTAATTCTTTATGCAGATGAAATAACGATTTCATCAACGACTAGCTTGACTGATGTAATCCTTGTAGCTAGAAAGGTTACTATAGAAAAGGGATTTACCGGTTCCATGCAAATAATGGCCAGTGACACAGTTATCTTGAAAGAAAACGTCAGATTATGCTATCCTTCAGGTGTTTTATTAAATGGCAATAGTGGAAACACTTACCTTGAAATCAATTCAGGTAGCACATTAAACGGATATGCAATTATAAAAGGATCTGTCGATAAGAAAGATATTCTTCGTATCTCACCCAATTATAGGCAAGAAAGAAAATCATTTTTTGGAGGTCTACTCTATGTAGATGGCATAGCAACACTTAGCGGAATTGTCTCTGGAGCCACCTATATAAAGGAATGCTATTATCTTCCGGTTAATGGCAGCTATGCGGGAGTCTTGTTTAATGCAAGAATTGATAGAAACGAACAGGGGGCTTTCCCTTCTTTATTCAAATCAAGTCCATATAAGCGTAAAGAAATAAAATCAATGCATTAACGTAAATGTAACATTAAATTGGAAATTGTAACATTGAGTTAACATTAGAATTATTAATCAATAGATAATCAATTATTTATTAAATTATTAAACATTGTTCCGATCGTAAAATGTAACATTATATAGCGAAAATGTAACGTTGAATTAACGTGATTTCTAATTTCTACTATTTAAATTTGAGGGTTCTGTAAAAACATCTTCAAATTGAAATATATGAAACGAAAGCAACACTCACATTACAAGCTAAGAGCCTTTTCTTTAGCAGAATTATTAGTTGTTATAGTAATTATCGGAATTTTGGTACTCATAGCCCTTCCTAATCTTATGCCCCTAATATCGAGAGCAAAAAGTGTGGAAGCCCAACAGCAACTCATATTTCTGCACTCTCTGGAAAAAACTTATTTCTACACTTATTCCCAATATTCTTCATCATTAGATGAAATCGGTTTTGAACAGCAAAAGCTGACAACAGATGGAGGTAATGCAAATTACTTAATAGAAATCGTGCAAGCCGGTGAGGATGGTTTTCGCGCAACGGCTACTTCGGTTGTCGATTTCGATCGAGACGGAGTATATGATGTATGGGAAATAGATGAGAATAAAAAACTAGTTGAAGTTACAAAAGATTAAAGCGATGGAACTACTCATACTTTTTTCTTTATTCCCGATGATTGTTTGGGACTTCCGGTGTCGGAGAGTACTACTTTGGCATTTGCTCTTATTTGGAGTATTGCAACTTGTATTAAGCACCTATCGACTAGGCTGGGCAGTTGTATCCCAAAATTTGATAATCAATGTCCTTGCTTTATCCGTCATAGGTATAGCCTTATGGCTTTATATTCGCATTCGTTTTGGTCGGAAAACAGTGATAGGCATGGGAGATATTATTTTCATTTTCTTGCTCTCACCTTATTTTAGTTGCCGTGAATTCATGTATTTTCTAATTATATCTTCATTATTAACGCTCATAGTATGGATGATATGCCGATACATACATATTGAAGAAAAAAACAATGAGATACCTCTCATATCAGCGTTTGGTATTTGCTATTTCATATTATTAATTTATCAGAGACTAATGACTTTATGACGATAGACGAACACATATCTACAGAAGTAATTCAATCGTTTTCGGCGTCGGAAGCAAGAGATTACGGGCTGATTCCTTACCAATATTCAGAGGATCAGCTTCAATGCTATGGGAAAGAAGGACAAAATTATACGGATATCGTACAAGAAATTAAAGTGCTGTTTGGATTTAATGTATCGGTATTTTCCATCCCACCACTTGACTTTGAAAAAACATATAACAAATACTATAGAGATTCAGGCAAACAAACCGCGGGGATTAACATATCCAGCATCGGCGATTCTGATTTCATTAATTCGCTTATTGAAGAAGCGGATTCCATTCATTCCAGTGATATTCATATTGAATCGTACGAAGACCGATGTAGAGTACGTATGCGTATTGACGGTAAGCTGATTGAAAGGTATGTTATAGAAAAGAGTAATTACCCGGCATTGGTAAACCGGATAAAAATTATTTCGAACCTTGATATCTCGGAGAAACGTCTTCCGCAAGATGGGCGTATTCTATTTGAGAAAGGCAATAAAAAATTTGATGTACGTACTTCCGTACTACCTACCATCTATGGAGAAAAAATTGTTTTACGCCTCTTAACCCGTGACCGGAAATTGTTGGATTTAAAAAATCTTGGATTTAACGCGAAGCAATACGATGATTATAGTAAGTCTATAGCCAACCCTAATGGATTAGTGTTGATCACAGGGCCTACAGGATCGGGTAAAAGTACAACACTTTATGCTACATTACGTACCCTAAACAGGGAAGACAACAATATTTTGACTATTGAAGATCCGGTGGAATACACATTAGAAGGTATCAATCAAGTGCAATTAAAAGAAGAGATAGGTTTGACTTTTGGAAACGCACTCCGCACTTTCCTACGTCAAGATCCGGATATTATCATGTTAGGAGAGATACGTGATCAAGATACTGCAGAAATGGCTATTCGTAGTTCATTGACAGGACATTTATTATTATCCACCATCCATACCAATAGCGCTTGGGGAAGTATCACCCGTCTTATTGATATGGGTATCCATCCTTATCTTATATCAGATACGTTAATAGCTTGCGTTGCCCAAAGATTAGTCCGGATATTATGTCCCCATTGTAAACAAGAATACCAAATAGATGAAGGAACCGCAAACATTTTGGGATTTGAAACGCATCATCATTACTATGGAGCAGTGGGATGTAAACAATGTTATTACACTGGTTATTCTGGTCGAAAAGCGATTTATGAAGTGATCCGAATAGACCGCATACTGGCAGAAGCTATTCGAAAAAAACAACTGGATATAGAAGAATATCTCAAGAAACAGCATATCACAACACTTAAAGATTCAGCTCTTTCTTTATTGGCACAAGGGCAAACCTCTTTGGAAGAAGTATTGCCCATTATGAATGACACTATTTAAAATTTCAACAGAATGAAAAGACGATTTATCATACTCATTGTTTTCTTCTTTTTAATGAATATTGAGGGATTACAAGCTCAAGTATCGGATTCTTTGCGCTTGTCAATACTTAAAGAAAACCTTAATCGGGCAATGAAACAAGATTCATTGTATGCCGAAAAGATGGATTTTTCAATCAGTAATATGCCTGTTTCCCAACTTATCAAGAGCATAGCAAAAGCAAGCGGACTAAACATTAATCCCCGGATTGGAGAAGAGAAACTGATTACATGCAATTTTAAGCAAATTCGAATTATAGATATTCTATACTTCATTTGCAAGGAATATGCCTTAGAAACAGAATTGGTTGGCAACATATTGTCAATTGTTCCGTACCTACCTCCCATTATAGAACCTGAAATTGGAATGAGCTATGATTCGGAAAAGAAAGAAATATCTTTCGACTTTTCGAGAGCTAAACTGATTAACGTAGCCAAAACATTCTCCGAAAAAACCGGAATTAATATAATTATACCCAATCAACTATTTGAACACAGAGTCTCTTCTTTTGGAAAAGCCATGACGGTAGAGAATGCTGTGCAATGCATAGCTGCTGTCAATTCATTGATAGCGCAGAAGAAAAACGAAACTACCTGGGCCCTCTTCCAAGCGGAAGAGGGTAAAAGTAATATGCCTTTGCAAAATAAGTTCAGTTTTAACACTGATGAGCTAAAGATTGACTCTTTAGGGCTTATTAGTGCACATATTACTAATAGCAATATCAATGTGATTGTTACGGACATTTGTAGACGGCTTAAGAAAAACTACTTTTTTACCGACAATTTGGATCGTATAACCGGTATTTATGTAGAAAAAGTAGATATAAATACCTTCCTGAAAGTATTATTTACGGGTACTGAATTCACTTGGCGGATTGAGAATGGTATTTATCTGTTTGCAAAAGCTAATGACAATAACCCGTTTGGTTCGGTAAAAGTGCTACCGATGAGATATCGAACGGTAGACAAAGTTTCAGATGTCATTCCCGCTGATTTGAAAAAAGGAGTTGAAATTCTCACCTTTCCCGATCTGAACAGCCTTGTCATCAGTGGAGATCAGCGCAGAATGATGCAATTGGTATCGTTTATTACTGATATAGATAAAAGCGTTCCACTTATATCTATTGATGTCATCATTGTAGATGCCAGCGATACAAATACTCGTGAAGCAGGTATTTCTTTCGGAAAAGGAAAAGAAGCTGCCACTTCCATTGGCACTTTTAGTCCGGGGATTGATCTCACGCTAAACGCCAATACCATAAATAGGTTAATTAACTCTTTCAATGGTTTCGGTTCTATCAATTTGGGAAAAGTTGGGCCTAACTTTTACGCCGGTCTGAAACTGTTGGAAGAAAATAATATTGTAACGCTTCGTTCCACTCCGAAGCTTTCTACATTGAACGGGTATAAAGCTACCTTGAAGAGTGGAGAAACAAAATATTATAAAGAAAGCCAGACCAACATTATTGGTACACAAAATCCGTTGCAGTCGGAATCTTACCAATGGAAGAATGTGGAAGCTAATCTAACACTGGATATCCTTCCTTATGTCAGCTTGGACAGTTGCATCACGTTAAAAGTCGATCTATCGCAAAGTGAATTTACCGAACGTGAGTTGAAAGACTCACCTCCGGGTACGACAAACCGTAGTTTCAATTCCATTATCAAGGTAAGGAACCAAGATATGGTACTATTAGGAGGTATAGAACGAAACCTGACAAGTAAAATAAGTTCCGGATTACCCTTCATTGCGCGTATCCCGATTCTAAAATGGATATTCGGCACTTCATCGAGAACAAAGAAAGTACAAAAGTTGAATGTTTTCATAAAACCGACTATTATCTAAGTACTTATGCCAATTATAGGAAAAATATTATTATTCGAGGTCAGCACCACGGATAAAGGAAATGAAACGAAACTATATAAGGTTGCTATCTCTAAAGGGAAGGCTTCATTTGTACAAAAAGAGTATACCGGAACGAACTCATTGGAAAAATGGAAGTACTCACTTGCGTTTCTATTCATTACAGGCAATCAAGTCGTAACCAAACCTTATACTCATGACGATCTTTCCATCAAAAGAATTTTGGAAAATAAAGATTTATATTGTGATATCACAACTACAAATGAGGAAAGTCGACAAACTATTTCTTTTGTAAGGCGGGAAATTCCGGATGAACTGTTGGGACAATTGAAAAAAAATCAGATTCCGTTGATAACCTTATTCATAGGGAAAAAGGATAACTATTCCATAAAAGAACGGATAGAACTATTTTGGAAAAAGGAGATGGGATTTCGTATAGTACGCAAATCTCCGGAAAAATTCAATATGCTCTGCAAGTCGCTTTACCATAGGTTGCAACTTCCTGTACTTATTATGTTTTTCCTCTTACTATTAGGAAATTATTTTGTTAACTCCCATTTCAGGCAAGAAAATGCAGCGATGAACACTAGCATAAATATAAAGCAGAAAAGTGATAATATTCGACAGAAAGAAGATGAAAAGTTTAGCCGTTTGTTAAAGCTCTATCGCCAAGCTCCAGATTATTCATTGGCATCTGTTGCCGACAGGATAGCTTCGTATGTACCTCAGAACTTAACCCTGACCACACTTTCCATTTTTCCTCTCGTCTCCGGTTCAAACCATTCGAACAGACGGAAGAAAGACGTGGAACTGGTTAACAAAGTCATTATAATAAAAGGGTGGTCGGATATACCAGGTAGCATTACTCTTTTCACTCAATTCCTTAGTAAAGACAATATGTTCGATAAAGTAGAGGTCATATCATTATCCAGACGGAAAGATGAAAACTTATTCGATTTTGAACTACAATTAACCTTATCAAAAAAATGAATATGAAAAAGTACAATGGCGTTATTAAACTAGCAATTTTGTTGGTGCTGGCTCCAATAGTTATTTGGAAGTTAGGATTAGCACAGACTGTAGGGCTGTATCAAGAGAACGTACAGCTCACCAATACTGTTCCGGAAAATGTGGATAGATCATTCCATGAACGTTCGCCGCCACAAACCACTCCTCTACTGAGTAATGGGATTCTCCTCCAATCATTTGCCGCGAATCTGACTACGGAAAATATTAAAACCGTGAATTATAATCCGGAGGTAATTGACTCAGAAGGTGGTTATAGCCTTTATCTCGGGACTTGGGCACTAACCGGAAGATTTGTCAATTTGGTACGGTTGGTCTCTCAAATAGAAAAACAACAACTTCCTCTACATATCTCATCCGTTTGCTTTGAAACAACCAAGCCTGGACGAGAAGAGAAGAAACTGATGATGACAGTGTCATTTATAAATATTGAAAAATAAAATAATACTTTAAAATAGCCAATGTTATGAAATATTTTTCTTTTATCATTTTTCTTTCACACCCTTTTTCTCTTCTGAAAGATGTTTTAAATACAAATCTCGTAAAAAAGAACCTTTTCTCATTAATGGTTCTTGCCATTATTCCTTTATTCTTGTATTCTCAAGAGTCTATAGGGAAAAAAATCACAGTATTGAGTCCTAATACTGAAAGTTATAAAGTATATGGAGATATTCCTGTATCTCTATATACAGGTGTCCCACAAATAAAAATTCCTTTATACGAGATAAAGACGGATTATGTAAATCTTGATATAAATCTGACTTATCATTCTTCGGGGTTTAAGGCGGATAATCATCCTTCATGGGTAGGTTTAGGCTGGAATTTGAATGCAGGAGGTGTTATTTCCAGAACAATAAAATATATTCCTGATGAGAATAATAGTTTGGCAGGTAGGGTTGATTGTTACAATCCAAGTTGCGGTATAGGATTTTATTATTCGCACAATGTGCTAAATAAATTAAATAATGATTATAACCGGTGGGTTATTGGGATTGAAAATATTTCCTCTCATATGATGTAAAACTTAGTAAATAGTTCTATTATGAAAAAGACAGCATACTTGTTCTCAATATTGCTAATCTTCTCGTTTTTTACTACAGAAAAGATAGCAGCACAAAGTCTCAATCAAAGAGACTCCGAATTCTTAAATATAGCTAGTCCAAATGTTGCATCATTCAACAAGTTTATAGACAATCCTATTTCACTATATAACGGACAACCCGATATTAACATTCCTATCTATACGTTGAAAGACGGAGTAATAGAACTACCTATTGTTCTTCGGTATAACACATCCGGAATTAAGCTCTCTGAAGATGCCAGTTGGGTAGGATTGGGATGGAATCTGAATGTTGGAGGACAAATAAATCAGCAAGCTGTAGGATATCTTGATAATTTCCAGAATACTATATACACTGACTTCTTTCACCAGCTTCTCAATAAGAACGATGCTAAAATGTTTAGTACTACAAAAACAGAAAAAGGATTTGCTTATCTTGCTTGCAATTGGAATTTATATTTAGACTATATTAGAGGAGGACTCACTGGAGGTAATCAATATACAATAGGTCTTGGTCAATTGGAACCTGATGTTTTCTATTTTGCATATCCCGGAAATTCAGGAAAGTTCGTGATAGATTACCAAGAAAAAGGTAATTACAAAGCTGTATTATTAAAAAAGGAACAGGATCTACGAATAGACCTTGTCAAAGATGGATTCAATATAACTACTCCGGAGGGTATAATACATAGCTTCGAAGTCAGGCTTTCAGGTGAAAATTATAGAGATGCATCTTCTGTATTGTATACATTGAGAGAGAGTCTCTATCCCAATGGGCAAAAGGTGGTGTATGATTATGAGTTAATAGACACTGACACATACATTCCTCCAAGGCAAACCCTTCACTATTATTCAAATCGAGGAGTAATTGATAAATCTGAAGCAGATCAAGATATATATCTTGATTGGGGCTCTGGTGGTAGTATTGGATATCCTCAAAAAGATGTATATATAAAATCAATTAAAACAGATAATTACGAAATTGTTTTTAGCATGAGCGAAAGAGAAGATATAGACAAAAAACTTGATGCTATTGAAATTAAATGCCAAAAGGAGTCTATACATAAATTTGAGTTCAAGTACGATTATTGGCGAGCGGCTCCAATTGCATCAAGTAGTAAGAATGTTTGGGCACAAAATCTAGAAAAAGAAATTCCTAAAGTATCTAATTGGGTAAATAAAAGACTGAAACTTTTGGAAATTTCTGAGGTCAAAGATAACAATAAGTACAACTTGCATAAATTTCATTACAATGATATTTATGGTATAATTCCCCGAAAGGATTCCTACGGCGTTGATTATTGGGGATATTACAATAATCAAATAAGTAATTCGATGCTTATTCCAGATGTTGGGCATTTATTCATGTATGATACTTACGATAATGAACAAATATTTTATTCATACTCACAAAACCCTAGCTATCGTTCAAATAGCTACAGTTATTCTGCTGACAGACGTTTTTCTCCAATGTTTGCCTCATTATTTATGCTAAAAGGTATTGAATACCCTACTGGAGGATATTTGGAATATACCTATGAACCCAATGAGTTTAAGGACCTTGGTGTTGATCAATGGGAAGTGGGCTATAATGCTGGAACCCCTCATTTAATTGCTCCTCTCCGTATTCAATCTCGTAATCCTATCATTTTTTCTACAGAGGATTCTCCAGAATTCAGTCTAAACAAGACTATTTCATTATCCTATAAGCCTACAAAATATGATGAAAAAGGTGTTTCCAAACAATTTTCTGTAAGTGTCTTCAAAACATTTGGAGAATTAAATATTCGAATAATGCGAAATCCGTATGTGGATTGGATAAATATGATTCAATGCCCATATAATGTGGAAATCCAAAAGAAGGATAATACCGGACAATATAAACATTACCTTGGGTGGTACCAGTACGAAAACATGAAAGATGAAGATTATTATATAAAGTCTCTTAATGTCAGAGATATTGTTTTGGAGCAAGGAGAATACTTACTATCTGTTAAATATCCTACGATATTAACGGATAAAATTGAAGGATTTATAGACGCGAGTCTATCTTATGTTGGAGGAGTTTCAATTACTGACATCCCAACAAGTTTCAAAGGATGTGGATTCAGGGTCAAAAGTATAAAATTGTATAAAAACATCGAATCTAAGTCATTGGATCCACTAACCCAAACCAGCTATGAATATCCGGCTGGAATGTTGCATTCAATTATAGATTATGCAAGTATAACTAATATATTGCATAATCCAAGTAAAAGGCCCAATGTATGTTATTTTACAGATAAAATTACAATTAGCAGTTATAATCTTGTTTCTAACCCCTATGGATATAGCTTTGGAGTAGGTTATCCATGGGTTAGAGAGAGACGAGAAGGAGAATCTGGAAGACAGTATGTAGAATACAAATTTAAGAATGAAAAAGGAACTTATAAATTCAGGCAAGGAGGAATAAAGCAAGATGCCTTATTGAATGGTAAATTATATGAGAAATTGATATACAATGCAGATGGTTATATACAGAAACAAGAAAAATATAACTTTAGTTCAAATCGACGTCCGAATGTTACATTATGGGGAATTAATTGGAAATATGCAAATTTTTCTAACAATATCTTAGAAATGGAAGACGAAAAGTATTTTTATAGCTTATCTCTTGGTAAATTATTATATAAAAAATTTCTACCTGGATATGGAGACGTAGAAATAAGGCTAAGGCACTTTCAGGGTGATCTAGTAAATATGTACAAATATGATGTGCCATGTTATGACACAACTTTGGATAGTGAGGAAACTATAATTGATGGCATCACTACTCGAAAAGAATACACTTATAATCCACAAACTCTTCAGCTAAAATCTGCTCGGAATATTTTGAACGGAAAGCAATCTCTTGAAAACAAATATTCATATCCAAATGATTATTCATGTGGTATTTACAAGGATATGGTAGATAAACATATGATTTCTCCTATTATAGAAACACAGACATATCGAGATGGAAGATATATTGGAGGGAACATAACGACATATAGTTGGACAAAAGATGGCAAAAATATAAAGCCTTCTAAAAAATATTTTTCAGAACTTACAGCTAAAGTAGTCAGTCCTGTTGGATTTGGCTGTTCGGGAGTAAATCCAACTCTTTTCCCAACAGCGAATATCGAATATATGGAATATGATTCTTACGGAAACCCCACCCATATCAGCAGAAATGAAATAGAGCAAGTTTTATATCTATGGAGCTATAATGGACAATATCCGATTGCTGAAATAAGAAATGCTTCCTACTCTGATGTAGAGACAGCTGCTAAATCCGCATTTGGAGTTTCCTCTATAAGCGCTTTATCTAGTCTGTCGACAGTGACATTTGCACAGTTGGAAAAGTTAAGGTGTCATGTTCTTCTCAAGGATGCCCTCATTATTACCTACACCTATAATCCATTAATGGGTATGGCATCATCTACCGAACCATCAGGAAAAACAACATACTACAATTACGACAGCTTTGGTAGGTTAGATACAGTTTTGTTCGAAAAGAATATAAAAGAGAAAGATGTGATTGAAGCATATAAATATAATTATGCAAAACCATATACAGTGTTAGCTGCACCAATTGAATTCACTGATATTACGGAAACTAAGAAAGAGTCTCTCGGAAACTACACAATGCAAGGTTACATTAACTGCACAGAGCCGGTTAGCATAGATTTTGGCCTGGAATGTGAAACAAGAGAAAAATTCACAGTTTTTATAGGAGATACTTCTTATTCTTTTAGCAGAGATGCAGAACAGAAAATAACGAAGACACTCCCTGCTGGTTCCACACTGGTTAGAATAGATAAAATGCATTCTGTCGGTATATTTAGTGTGAACCTTTGCATCACTTCTGCTGGAAATTATACTATAGGCGCAAACTCTTGCTTAAGTATTTCGGAATACAATGGGCATCCGCCGGTTGTTTCGGATGGTATTGCTGTGCCGAATTCTGATTCAAACGTTTCGGAATAATTATCCATTAATCTTTAATTAACAAGAACCAAGTTATGAGATCAACTAATTATATCATCGGATTATTTTTTGGATTTTGTTTCGTTATCGGTACAGTTTTCAAAGCATATTCTCAGTCTTCTGATCAGAATTACATCCTGACGCGTACCTTTACCAGTGAAGATGGAACCAAATACCTGGATGCCATCCAGTATTATGACGGACTGGGACGCCCGGTGCAGAACGTACAGCGGAAAGTCACTCCCTCGGGAGTTGATCTGGTAACCCTGCAGGAGTATGATGCCGTAGGACGGGAATCCAATCGCTGGCTTCCCGGCACTTCATCTGCCAATGGAGCATATGTCACCCCCGAAACAGTGAAAACCGCTGCAAAGGGACTTAACGGCGATCAGAATCCTTACTCCCTTCCTCTCTATGAAGCCTCACCCTTAGACAGGATATTGGAACAGTACGGTCCGGGAACCGCATGGCAAAGCAACTCCCGGAGTGCCAAGACCGCTTATCTGACCAATGTCTCGGGCAACGATACCCTGAACTGCATGTATTACAAAGTATCCGATACTTCAGCTTCCGCCGATTCAGTGGTTACCGTAACCCTTGCCGGGAATTACGCCACGGCGGAGCTTTACGTCACCCGCACTGCGGATGAAGACGGCAACACTTCCTTCGAGTTCAAGGACAAGCTGGGACAGGTGGTACTTACCCGTCAGCTCGTCTGCAGCGGCAGTACAAAGATTCTTCATGACACTTATTATGTCTATGACGATTACGGCAATCTTACTGCCGTGCTTCCTCCGCTGGCCTCGGACAACATGAATAGCGGCACTTCATGGAGCAATGCCAATTCCGCTGCCCTGCGCAATTATGCCTACCTGTACATGTACGATGGTCGTAACCGCTGCAAGGCCAAACGTCTGCCCGGATGTGCATGGACTTACTATGTCTACGATACGGCCGACCGCCTGATCTTCTCTCAGGACGGCAGGCAACGTGCAGCGGGTATATGGTCATTCAGCATTCCCGATATCTTCGGACGTGCTTGCATTACGGGAACCTGTACGGGGAGCTATGATGCACTTGCCCTCACTTCTCCGCTAAACGGTACTGTGGTGAAGGCTACCCGAAGCAATACCACAGATACTTACAAGGGATATGCTTCATCGTTTGGAATCACACTTACCAGCCCTACGGTACTCTCCGTGAACTATTACGACGACTATGCCTTTATCGGTTCCAACGGAATTGACTCCGGCATTGCCGCCTATGATGCCCAGACGGGCTTTGATACCCGCTATACTGTGAGTGCCAAGACTTTCCTTACCGGGACACTTACGGCGCAACTGCTACCCAATGGTACGGTATCTCCCACTTACCTTTATTCGGTGATGTATTACGATTACAAGGGACGGGTGATACAGACCAAAGGGAACAATCCCCTTAGCGGAGGAACGGAGAAGGCATACATCGCCTATAACTTTACCGGACAACCCCTGCAAAAGAAGCACATCCACGCAGCCACAGGTAAAGATACCCAGACAGAACTGTACACTTATACTTATGATGATGCGTTAAGGCTGAAAACCACACAGTACAGTCTTAACAAGGGAGCAGCGGTAACATTGGCTTCAAACACATATGATGAACTGGGCAGGTTAAAGACCAGTACACACAATGGACAGGCTAACCTTGCAACCACGTACAATTATAATGTGCGTTCGTGGCTGAAATCATCCTCTTCCCCGCTGTTCAACCAGACGTTGTATTACAATGATACCTACGCAGGAAGCACAGCCCGGTATAACGGTAATATCTCTGCCATGAGCTGGAAGATGTCAAATGAGATCCCGACACGAGGATATAAGTTCTCTTATGACAATCTTTCCAGGCTGACCGCTGCAAACTATCTGGAGAACGGAAGCGCAAATGACCATTTCAATACGGCTTATGCCTATGACAAACAGGGGAACATGACTTCGCTAGCACGCAGGGGTAATACGGGGACAGCCACATACGGAGACATTGACGTACTGACAATGACCTATGCAGGCAACCAACTGGTCAAGGCGGAAGATACCGGATCAAGTGTCAGTCTGTCTGCAAGCATGGACTTTAAGAACAACTCCAATGCCGTTAAAGAGTA
>VOIU01000031.1 GCA_007896885.1 Bacteroidaceae bacterium HV4-6-C5C | reverse complement strand
ACACATTATTATATAGTATAAGCAAACCATCTCTACAAAGCAAAGCCATACCAAAACCGTGTTTGCTCCGTAGATTAACCGTATGACACCCCATTATAAAGCAAAAACACGGAGAAACTACGGAGCAAACACGGACAAGATATAGACATCGTATGGACATGGCATGGATCAAACAATAGCCGAAAACAAAAAAACAATCCAGACAAAAACTAGAGAAGACAAAAAAGCACCACAAAGTATTAGAAAAAACACTCGAAAAAAATACGAGTTCTAAATATATGAGCGAGGGATAAAGAGTAATAAAAAAAAGAACTATTCATAAGAGAAATGGTTATTTTTGTAATATGATGAAAAGAGAACAAATATATATTATGAACTTTACTCATGTATATGAGCAAGAATCTTTTATGGAAAAGAGAGAAATTCAATGGTTGGACTGCACAAAAATTCTCGAAACAAACTGCTATTGCAGTATAAAGGCCGAAAAAAGACTAAAGAAAATGATAGCACCCTATAAGCCTCAAGGCATACATTTTATAGACTCCGGAAATTATCACTATATAACTAAACTATGGGTTGATAAAATTAAATCCCCTTATTCACTAATAATATTCGATCACCATCCAGATATGCAACCCACATTATATAATGGCGTGCTTTCTTGCGGATGTTGGGCAAGAGATGTTTTGGAAAATGATCCGTTTTGCAAAAAAATATATCTGATCGGAGTTGCAGATGAGCTCATGCAAAAGATAGAAGGAATTCGAAATAGAAATAAATTAATATATATAAGCGAAAGAGACTTAAAAGGAGAAGAGAAGAAAAAAATGTTGGCTAATGCAATTATAAGAACGCCCATTTACATCTCAATAGATAAAGATGTCTTGTCCCCAAAATTTGCAGTGACAAATTGGGATCAAGGCTCCTTAAGCCTGAAAAAAATTAAAGAGCTTTTCCAGATTATAGCAACAAAGCAAGAAATAATAGGCATAGATATATGCGGAGAATGCCCTTCATGTATTTCCAGATCGAAAGAAGTTGACGCTGAATATACTAATGATCTCTGTAACACATATCTGCTAGAAACTTTTTTAGAAGCGCCTTTAAAAACACCCCCTCCTTAAAATCAGAGTAATGAGCTTTGTATTAATTTTATAAAAAGCAAATACACCATTCTACGCAAAATGAAATAAAAATATGTAATTTTGCACCACCAAATTAATGCCGTATTTATAAATATATGGAAGATATACTCACATTCAATACTATAGAGCAACTGCTACTTATTGCTACAGCTATTCTCTTAATCATTCAGACAATATACTATCTAGGGATATACAATCGAATACATGTTCGTAGCCGCGCGGTAGAACACGAAAACATTAATTTTTCAGAGGAACTTCCTCCCATCACCGTTATAATATGTGCGCGGGAAGAAGTGGAAAATCTCCGCCACAATCTCTTATCAGTACTAGAGCAAGACTATCCTGAATTTGAAGTAATTGTTATTAATGATGGAAATACAGATGAGAGTGAAGATTATCTAGTACTCCTGAGTGAAAAATATCCTAATTTATATCATAGTTTTGTACCGGAATCATCACGATATATAAGTCGTAAAAAGCTAGCAATAACCCTTGGTATAAAAGCCAGCAAATATGATTGGTTAGTTTTTACGGAAGCCAATTGTAAACCGGATAGTGATCAATGGCTCCGAACAATAGCTCGTAATTTCACCCCATCAACACAAATAGTTTTGGGATATAGTGGTTATGAGCGCGGAAAGAAAATGTTACATAAGAAAGTGGCATTCGATAATTTGTTTCATTCCATGCGTTATTTAGGTTATGCACTTGCCGGGAAGCCCTACATTGGCATCGGACGGAATATGGCATACCGCAAGGAGTTATTTTATGAACAAAAGGGATTCTCAGCTTATTTAAACCTGCAACGTGGAGACGATGATTTATTTATTAATAAAGTAACCACTAGGGAAAACACAAGAGTTGAAACGGATTCAAATTCGATCGTGCGTATGGAGCCGGTTTCTGGCTTTAGAGATTGGCAAGAAGAAAAGATCGGTTATGTATCTACTTCGCGCTACTATAAAGGGACACAAAGATATTTAAGCGGAATGGAGACAACAACCCGACTATTATTTTATGTTGCGTGGATAGCAACTCTGACAATAGGTATCGTAAATCAACATTGGGTAGTAGCCGGAGCCGCTTTCGTTGCATTCGGAATCAGATACACTACACAAGCTATTATCATAAATAGAACAGCAAGAGACTTAGCAGAACAACGCAGATATTACATAACTCTGCCGCTATACGATCTTATGCAGCCTCTACAATCATTTAGGTGGAAACTTTTTTATCTTTTTAGAAAGAAAAGAAACTTCATGAGAAAATAGGAATTTCTAAGATAAAAATGTTAGAAGCTCTCATTCGTACCTCATTGAGTTAGCCGGATGAATTCGGGTTATTAAAAATGAAGGGCCTATTAACATCAAGACAGAAATTAATAACGTCCCGACATTAAGCAGAACAAATAAGAGTATACTAAAAGATACCGGTACTTTATCCATATAATAAGTTTCCGGATCAAGTTTAAAAATCCCTAACCACTTCTGCGTGAAATAGAAGACGAGACCTATTATGTTTCCCCATAGCATTCCTCTTCCTATCAAGAAAACAGCGAGCCATAAGAAAGTTTTGCGAATAGTAGTATTAGAAGCGCCCAAAGACTTTAATATTCCGATCATTGAAGTGCGTTCTATTATAATAATCAATAAACCAGATACCACCGTAAATCCAGCCACACCGATCATTAAAAATAAAATAACCCATATATTTACGTCCAAAATATCAAGCCAAGCAAAGATTTGCGGATTAATTTGTTCTACATTCCGGACACAATATTTTTGGGCATATCCATCCATTTGCCCATCGGTATCAGCAGCAATCTGGTAAGTCGTTTCCTCTAGCTTTTTATAATCTTTAATCTCAATCTCTACACCACTCACCTGCCCCTTATCCCAATTATTAAGGCGATTTACAAGACAGAGGTCGGTCAGCAAAAAGAGATTATCAAACTCTGTAAAATTAGTTTGATATATTCCCACAATTTTCAAACGTCTTGCACGTATATTGTCCTGAATATAATAGGTATCTATTTTATCTCCAAGTTTCAATTGTAGCTTTCGAGCAAGCTCTTTCGATATAACAACATGATTGGACGATGCGGAATCGCTAAATTGAGGAATTTCCCCTTCCAACAAGCTTTTACGAAAAAAAGTTGCATCAAATTCAGGTCCAAGACCTTTCAGAACCATTCCTTGAAAGTTATCAGCCGTTTTTATCATTCCCGGTTTAGTGGAATAACGTTGGACGTGTTTTACTTGAGAATAATCGGAAATAGCTGCAACCATACTGTCGTTCACAACGATAGGGCGAGTCTCATACGAACGCGCTGCATCAGCATTTGTAATTTGTATATGAGACCCAAAGCCGACCACTTTGTCACGTACTTCCGACTTAAATCCAGCAATCACAGAAACCGTAATAATCATTACAGCCAACCCTATTGCCACACCGATCAGAGCAATAAGAACAGCAGGCTTGGAGACACGCTTCCCCATATCATTATCGCGATATATACGACGAGCTATAAAAAGAGATAAAGACATTCTTTAAAAATCTAGTTAAGAAATATCTATCCATTCATTATGAATGAAATTTTATTCTGTCCTCCCAGGGTATGCTTCAAGAGCTTTTTCTAAAATAAACAAAGCACGATTTAAATCATCCTTCTTTAATACGTATGCAATACGCACTTCATTATATCCGGATCCCGGAGTGGTGTAAAAGCCGGAAGCAGGTGCCATAAAAACAGTCTGTCCTTCATATTCGAAATCAGAAAGACACCATGCACAAAATTTATCGGAATCGTCAACAGGCAACTTGGCTACTGTATAAAAAGCTCCCATAGGAATAGGGGAATATACCCCTGGTATGCGGTTCAATCCATCAATCAAACATTTACGGCGTTCTACATATTCATCGTAAATATCACGAAGATAGTCTTCGCCTGCATCAAGAGAAGCTTCTGCTGCAATCTGCCCTATAAGCGGCGGGCTAAGACGTGCCTGGCAAAATTTCATAACGGCACTCCTGATCTCTTTGTTTTTTGTAATAAGAGCACCAATACGTATGCCACATTCAGAGTAGCGTTTTGATACAGAGTCTATTAAAACCACATTGTTTTCTATTCCGCTCAAATGACAGGCTGAAATATAAGGAGATCCCGTATAAATAAATTCCCGGTATACCTCATCTGAGAAAAGAAACAAATCATATTTCTTCACCAAATCCCGAATCTGGTTCATTTCACGGCGAGTATAAAGATACCCTGTGGGGTTATTAGGATTACAAATCAGAATTCCTTTAGTGCGTTCATTAATTAGCTCTTCAAACTTCTCTACTTTGGGCAAGGAAAAACCTTCCTCAATAGTGGTGGCTATAGTGCGAATTTTAGCACCTGCGGAAATGGCAAAAGCCATGTAGTTAGCGTAAGCGGGTTCAGGAACAATTATTTCATCACCAGGATTTAAGCAAGCCATAAAAGCGAATAATACAGCTTCCGAACCACCCGAAGTGATTATAATATCATCTGCTGAAAGTTTTATATTAAACTTCCCGTAATAACCGACAAGTTTCTCGCGATAGCTACGGTATCCGGCGCTTGGACTATATTCCAAAACTTTTCTATCAATATTCCGTATCGCCTCAATCGCGACTTGAGGTGTAGGAAGATCGGGTTGCCCAATGTTTAAATGGAATACATGTGTACCTCTTTGTTTTGCAGCATCAGCTAGAGGAGCAAGCTTTCTGATAGGAGATGCGGGCATCTCCACCCCGCGAATAGATATCGTTGGCATTTTTTGTGATTTACGTTGACAGTTTAATCGTTTATGAATGATATTACTTCCAATCATTAATTAAAGTTGCAAATGTAATACTTTATTTGATACAGTCGGAGTGTAATGACATAAAAACTTTAAAAACCTTATCTACCCTAAAAAGATGGCAGTAAGTAAAAAGAAACTCGTATATTTGAATAAATGTTCAACACATCTCATTTGAAGTTTAACAGAACATCGAAAATTTAGCATACAAAATACAAATTAAATCATTATAGCTGAAATATGGTTTTAAATCTAATTACTTTTGCATCAACACTTCAGAAACAATCGAATATTCTTCACTCTCACGAAGCGCTCTTGATAGAGTTGGAGAAATATTTTACAGTAAGCATTATTGATTATAAAGAGCTTAATAAGCTGACTGACGATGATTTTTGCCTGCTTTTCATCCTGACAGGAGGTGTGGAGCGCTCAGTTATCCAGCATTTTGAATCGTTTCCGCGTCCTATAGTTCTTTTAGCCGACGGATTGCAAAACTCCCTTGCAGCCGCATTTGAAATATCTGCATGGATACGCAATCGTGGAATAAAGAGCGAAATACTTCATGGAGATTTTCAGTATATAATTAAACGTATATTTGTATTATACAATACATTCAAAGCGCAAAGACAATTATCCCGCATTCGTATCGGAGTGATGGGAAATTCAGCACCTTGGTTAGTCGCCAGCCACGTAGATTATTTATTAGCTAAACGTCGTTGGGGAGTAACCTATACAGATATTCCACTCGAAAGAATAATTGAGGAGTTTAATAACACGACCGACGACGAAGCAAAGCAAGATTCGATAAGTTTCGCGAATAAAGCCTTGGCATGCCGTGAAGCTACATCCGAAGATTTAATTAAGGCAATGCGCCTCTATAAAGCAATTAAAAAAGTCTCAATAGCTGAAAAATTGGACGCTCTCACTTTAAGTTGTTTCAAAATTATAGAAGATATAGATACAACGGGCTGTCTAGCCCTTTCGCTATTAAACGATGAAGGAATCGTTGCAGGATGCGAAGGCGATTTACAGTCCATATTTACTCAAGTCGCTACCAAAATTATAACAGGAAAACCATCTTTTATGGCAAATCCATCAATTATAGACACAAACAAAAATGAAATTATTTTGGGACATTGCACCATAGGAACTACGCAAGCGGAAAAATATATCATAAGAAACCACTATGAAACTGAGAGTGGAGTTGCTATTCAAGGAATTCTGCCATCCAGTGATGTCACAATCGTAAAATGTGGAGGAGAATGTCTCGACGAATATTACCTAAGCACCGGTAGATTAATAGAAAATACGAATTATATCAATCTTTGTCGGACGCAAGTAAAAATCCAGATGAACACTCCGGTAGAGTACTTTTTAAAAAATCCTTTAGGGAATCACCATATTATGATTCAGGGTGATTATGAAGTTGTCTTAGAAGAGTTTTTGCAAAACAATAAATGTAAACGCTCAATATAATGCATTAAAAAAAGTAGAAAAATGAAATTATTACAAAAAAAATGTTAGAACAGAGATGATTTCCATTGAAGAATTTGTCAATAGCCAGAAAAACAGTACATTTGCAGTGTGTTTTTCATAGTATTAGATTTAAGGTTAACAAAGGTTGGAGTACAGCGGTACTCCTTTTTTTTTGCTTATATCTAATTAGCAAGTTTAAACTTACTAAATCTTTTCAATTCTGTTTTATCTTCTAAAGCTACAATACTGATAGCATATCCTCCCCCAGGAGCAGCTTTCAACTTTAAAAGCGTCTTAACTGTTACCATCTCTTTACGAATAGTATATGCTTGCGGATTGGTTTTGTAATGTGCATCCTTAGCATCTGCATAAACTGTAGCAACATATTTTTTGTCAGGGTCGAGGAACTCCAGTTTCAAAGCCGAAGTATGCCCTTCTTCACCACTCGTACAACCTACAAACCAGTTATTTCTACCCTTAGCCTTGCGAGCTACAGTAATATAACGTCCAGGTTCAGCTTCGAGGTATTTACTCTCATCCCAATCTATGGCAACATCCTTAATAAATTGGAACGCATCCGGAAATCGTTCATAATTTTCCGGCAAATCGGCAGCCATCTGTAAAGGACTATACATTGTCACATAAAGTGCCAACTGCCGCGCCAGAGTAGAGTTGACATGTGCATTACTGTTAGAATTCAATTTGTGCATATCCATTTCGAATATCCCCGGAGTATAGTCCATAGGACCTCCCTGCAAACGGGTAAAGGGAAGGATTGTCGTATGGAAAGGTTTACTTCCGCCAAACGCTTCGTACTCCGTTCCACGGGCTGACTCATTACCGATGAGATTAGGATAAGTACGACACAAACCTGTAGGACGCACCGCTTCATGAGCATTAACCATAATTTTATGTTTGGCAGCTTCGGTAACGGCATACAAATAATGATTATTCATCCATTGCCCGTAATGGTGCTCACCCCGAGGGATTATATTGCCAACGTATCCACTTTTTACAGCATTATATCCGTATTTATTCATCAATTGATAAGCTACTTCCATGTGACGTTCATAATTGCGCACGGAAGACGAAGTTTCATGATGCATAAGCAAACGAATACCTTTTGAATGTGCATATTCGTTGAGAGCTTTAATATCAAAATCCGGATAAGGAGTAACAAAATCAAAAACATAATCTTTGCTGTGACCGAACCAATCTTCCCAGCCGATATTCCAGCCTTCCACCAATACCTGATCAAATCCATTTTTGGCGGCAAAGTCTATGTATTTCTTCACATTGGCATTATTGGCCGGATGAATGCCGTTTGGCTTCACCTTGGTATAATCCGTCTCCCCCAATTTCACAGAAGGAAGGTCAAATGTATAGGCCCAAGGTTTTCCTCCTGCAATCATCTCCCACCATACTCCAATATATTTCACTGGCTTGATCCATGAAGTATCAACATATTTACACGGTTCGTTTAGATTCAATACCAAGTTTGAAGCCAAAATTTCACGAGCATCACCACTGACCATTACTGTACGCCAAGGAGAGTGGCAAGGAGATTGCAGATAGCCCTTATCACCTTTTGCATCGGGAGTCAGCCATGACTCAAAAATGAAGTTTTTGTCGTCCAGATTCAGATGCATGCACGAATAGTTCACCAATGCCGCTTCGTGCAGGTTGATGTAAAGCCCGTCAGCAGTTTTCATCTGAAGGGATGTCTGCACCCCCGTAGGAGAAAATGTAGTCTGCGAAGCATTTCCGGTAATGGCTCCCTCCATCAGTCCGCGTATTTCGGACAGTTTAGACTCAGTATAGTCATATTCCTGCGTATCATAATCGCCCGGAATCCACCAAGCGGTGTGGTTGCCTGTCATGGCAAACTGCGTATGTTCCTCTTTCACTACAAAATAAACTAAATTCTTCTGTTGTGGAAATTCATAGCGGAAACCTACTCCATCATCATATACTCTGAAACGGATATTCATGAAACGCTGTGTATCGGCCTGTTCCAACTCCACCAGTAACTCGTTATAATGATTCCGTATATTTTTGGTTTCACCCCATACCGGTTGCCAGATTTCATCAAATTCGGAACTCGATGCTTTTACTAGTTTGAAACCGTCCTGCAAGTTACGTTCATTCTTTAGCTCCAATCCCATTTTGCTGGGCTTTATAACAGCCTGATTCTTATAACTCACTTCATAGGTAGGCACTCCGTTCTCCGCTACTTCGAAATTCAGAGTCACCTTACCCGTCGGGGATGAGATACGATCGGCCCTTACAGCCATGGCTCCGACTATAAACAATATACTTAAAATTAATTTCCTCATAAACATCTCTTTTTTACTTCAATTAATAAATAAACTCAGTTGACAGGTTTTGTCAGCCTGACCATTTTGCAGGCATGAGCTTTCAAGCTCACATTCAGCCGTTCGGCTTCTCCTTCATCGGCATGTTTCCATAAGTCACGCACCTTCATTTTTCCTTTGATGCCCAAGTCTGCAAAGTTCACAGAACGGCTTTGTGCAGAACTTTCCCTATTGAAAAATCCAATAACCCAGTCACCGTTTGACATCTGCCCGTACCAGACTTGGTTTTTAGTATCTATAATACTCGACGATAATGGCTTTCCTGCAAACTTGTCCGTATTCAAGGCTAAGAGTTCTTTATTCTGATAGAACTTCAGATTGGTTCCAATTGTATTGTATTGATCCGCTACCGTAACGGGACCTCCAGCCATCAGTTGCAACGAGATGACCGACTCTTTCTCTTCATCGGTACTGAATGTGTTCAGGCGGATGAAGTCACCGTCCAATATCACTTTCTCACGTCCGGATATTTTAGACCAATGAATGAAACCGTCGAACATATTCATACTATTGGGCCAGGTGCCATAGATCTTTCCTCTGCTATTCTCCGAGAATTGTCCCCAGCCACCATCACCCGTGTCGGCAACGATACGCACCATATTTCCGTATTCCTTTTCCAACGCAGCACTCTCAAATAGATGCGGCATAACCAAAGAGGTAAACACACCATATTTTTTAGCCGACTCACAAATATATTGCAAGGCTTGCTTGTACACGTCACGTCCATAGCCTCTTCCCACAATACCCATACCGCGATCTTCACCGTTTTCGTACCAGCTAAGAAAGTCCATGCGGATATAGTTCACTCCCATTTCCGAGAAATGTTTGAAGAAACCGTCGATATATTCCTTTGCTCCTTCATGTGATGCCACCGCCCAACCGAACCAAAGATCGTTCTTGCCGGGATGAGCCACTTTGTCCCCATTCTTGTATCGCAAATCACCGAAAGTGACATTTGTTCCTTTCACCACGGTATTATCGGGTCCGTGCAACCAAAGAGGATTGTCGTAGATACCGAGTTTCAATCCTTTGGCCTTGCATTTTGCAACGAGCTTCTTTAAATCCATACTGCCATACCGGGTCATATATCCGGAGGCATCGTCGGCTATCATAGGGATAAATCCATCGGTACAAATCATATCATAGCCATAAGGTTTCAAATCCCTTGCCACCCAATCGATGATTTTGTCCCACTCCGCTTCGGTGATATCCATATTTTCATTGGATACTCCTTGCTTTTCCTGTGTCCAGCAATATTCGTACACACTCCAGTATAGCGGTGCCTTATATATATGTATGTTTTCACCCGGCTTTTCTATATCCGGTTCTTCCGCATCATTCGTATCACCCTTTTGACATCCTCCCAAGAGAAATGCCAAAACTATCACCAGAATATTCATGCATTGATTTTTTTTATTTATATTCATATTCTCTTTTTTTCTCAGATCAGAAAGTTTTCCTTCACATTCAACCGGAACTTGATTCACACGGATTGAAGACTGCGGCATCAATCATTATATTCAATAATACCTACTTATTTCTATTTATTTTTCTAGAATACCGCAGTCTTTCCATCCGCTTTAAGGCGAATGATCTTACAACTATGAGGCTTTAGCAAAACCGAATATTCCCCATTCATACCACCTAAATCTTTATGTTCCCACAAATCACGCACATTTACTACGCATCCAGTCTCAATACCAAGCTCTTTCTTGAAATCAATACTATAATCAAGAAATGATTCCTCACGGTTAAAAAGCCCCACTACCCAATCTCCATCAGGCAGCCGACCAATCCATCGTGAGCTGTTTCTATCATTAATATCCATTGACAATGGCTTAGCACAGAATCCCAAATTATTTAATTCAATCAGTTCCTTATTTTGATAAATCTGTATGCAGTCGCCTATAGTATCATATTGATCGGAAATAGCAAGTGCAGAACCAGTCATTACCATCAATGAGAAAAGGAAGCGACGCTCATCCTGATTTCCCATTGTATTCATACGCATAAAATCACCGTCCATAATGAGCTGTCCGGGTGATGCAATGTCCGAGAAACCGATAAAGCCGTCAAAAGCATTGTCATATTGCGGCCATTGTTCCTGACGTTTACCCCGTTTCCGGGCACTGGCAAAGTCCCATCCGCCACTAAAACAATCGTTGCTTATGCGAATCATATCGCCATAGATCCGTTCGTTTTTCCCGTGACTAAAACAGTTGGGCATCACTAAACTTATAAAGATTTCATCACCGGCCTCTTCCATAATCCATTTAAGTGCCTGGGCATATTTATCGGAACCGTAATTACGTTCATAATTCTCAAGAAAATCAATACGCAAATAAGTGGCACCGAGATTTATAAAGTGGCGTACATAGCCTTTTATCCATTGTTCGGCACCCGGACGTGCGGCATCCACCCAATGGAGATCTCCATTAAACCCGTTTTCCCCAACAATCTGTTTTGTCGTGACATTTGTTCCCTTAACCGGACAGTTCTTCTCCCAGGCAGTGCGAGTCAACCACATCGGATTGTAATAAACGCCAAACTTCATTCCTTTTTGGCGAATATAATTACTCCAATAGTTAAAGCCATGAGTCCACTCATTGTTGTATTTGGTAATATATCCGTTTCGGTCAATCGTTTGCGCCTGTTCAATCCATCCGTCGGTACATATCATATTGTAACCGTACTCCTTAAGATTTTCATCAACCCAATCGATATTCTTTTTATAACGCTCTTCGGGTAGCGGCTTGTCGTGGGTATAGCAATATTCATATGCCATCCAATACATCGGGCCGGTTGCCTTACGAGTAAATTGGCTGTCACGAGCCGTTACCGGCAAGAAACTTGCCAGTAACAGACCCAAGACTGCTATTTTTCTAAACTCCATAAATAAACTCTTATTCAAAAACACAAATTATTCACTGATGTAAGTAGCGGAAACAACCCAGTTACGAAGATCAAAAGTCAGTTTATAAGTACCTGCATCTTCAACTCTCCATTTATTGTCGGGCTGACCGGTAGGCATCAGGCTGATAGTGCTTTCTTCAATTCCTGATTTGGATATCTTGCACCCGTTATTTACCGGCATCACAAACACGCCTCCCCAATTTCCGGTTTTTAACGGGCATTTCAGTTCGCCCGTATTCAGATGTCCTTCATAAGAGAATATCAAAGCATCTTCTGTCGAAGGAGTAAATGCAGTGGGCGCATCAATATTCCATCCAGTGGGAGTGGCATCCCCTACCATATATAGGGTTTCGGTCTTTATAGGAAGGTTTCCTTCAATAACAACCAAGTCTTTTTCCCCATCACAACTGATCAAGATCATGGCAACAAATAGCACTGCCATGCTCAAAAACTTATATATTGGTTTCATACCGTTCTTTATTTAAAAATTAAAAAATCAAAATGAATTATTTGCCATAGCCGGGATTTTGTACCAGATTGTGATTAGCATTCAATACCTCGCGTGTAATTGCGAAGATTTCGGTATGATTGTCAGCATCAGCAGACTTATCCCACCAACTACCGGTATTGAATTTACCAAAGCGAACCAAGTCTATACGACGGCGACTCTCTGCAAAAAATTCACGTCCCCATTCGTCGAGTAACTCCTTTTCGGTAAGTTGAACCTGTCCCTCGGGAGCATAAAGATTACGCGACCAACTTTCTTGCGGATAATTACGCTTGCGGACACTATTCAGCAACTCGGCAGCCTCATCAACCTGACCTTTACGGAATTTGCATTCGGCTAGTGAGTAAATAACTTCGGCAAGACGGATTTCAACGTAGTCCGATTCCATTTGCCCCTCATCTTCATCACTGTAGAAAGGATACTTGCAGAAGTGCCATCCCGAGTTATGATCGCCTGTGGTAAGGTCACTTTTCTTATTTTCCGGATACTGTCCTTCAGGCAATCCTTTAAACTGTCCCACAGCATCACGGATGTAAAGGTCGTAATCATTATTCGGTGATTTCACTTTAAGTGTTTTCCCATTATCATCTTTATATTCAAGAGAACCATAAAGGAACAAACCTTCACGCTTGCTATTACCCAGATTTTTATAAAGTTTCAGGCGGACATCTTCAGAATAATTGCGGAATTTCTGTATAGGCATACCCAAGGTATAATCATAAAGATTGCCGTTGAGATCATAACTGGGAGATGCGGCATATTTGCAATTGTGATCACCGGCTTTAGCTTTTGCATCACCGAAATAATAACGGGCACGTGCGGGAACCGTCCACCAATATGTATCGCCCTGATAGTGCCAGAATGAATAACCTTGGGATGCAGGGAATCCGAAAATAACTTCATCGCAAGTTTCATTGTTCCAGTCGAAGGGGGCATCCCATGTCGCAGCCAATTGATAAGGACCATATACCCCATTAACAATTTTCTGAGCATACTCTTCACAATCGGCATAGTGATCTTCTCCCACATATTTCTCGGCATTGAGGTAAAGGCGCACTAAAAGGGCAGCGGCTCCGGCCTTAGTCCATTGACCCTGATTTCCTCCATTACCGCCAAGTGATTCTTTAGCACTCAACAATTCAATGCTCTCTTTCAGTTCCGATTCAATAAAGTCAAAGACCTTTTTAGGTTCAACTTGGCCTACAGAGTTCTGGGAAACGTCATTATAACTGACTGCCAACGGAACATTGCGGAAGGCATCGAGCAAGCGGATGTAGAACCACGCACGCAATGCGCGACACTGCGCCTTCAAGTTATTGAACTCTTCTTCGGTGAACCCGAATTTATCCGGTGAAAGCGTATTCAGATCTTCTATTACATAGTTGGCCTGCATAATTCCTTGGAAACAGCCGTTCCATTCTGTCTGGGCATCTCCGTCTTCAACCGTCCAGGTGTGATAATGCAAACGACGCCAACGTCCACCGTCGTCCCACCAACCGTCACGGGTAGGGGTAATTAACTGGTCAGCCGAAAGTTCATTCAGAACGTGTCGGGACTGAATGCTCCAAAAAGCATGTTCAAAGGGTCGGAATGTTGCACGTACAACATCCATCTTAGTATTGTAATAGTTTTGGGTACCCACCTGGTCATAGAGTGTTTCATCCAAATTTGTGCAACCGGTTAAAACGGTAGTTGCCAAAACCATACCTAATATATATTTTGAAAATTTCATATTGTTTTCCTCCGATTTAATGTTCGACAATTAAAAATCCAATTGAACGCCGAGAATAAACTGACGGCTTGACGGATAATAAGTACGAGATCCTGTAGCACCGGGAGTCAAACCGTTAACTTGGTAAGTCGACGGATCAACACCACTGAATTTGGTAATGGTAAATATATTCTTGGCTGTCCCATAGAGACGAACCTTATTCAAATATTTGCATTTTGTGTTCAATGTGTAACCGAGGGTCAGCATGTCAAGCTTGAGGTAATCGCCCCGTTCGAGGAAATAATCGGTAACCGCCGGATTGGCCGTAATTTTGTCATTCTTGCCATAAGCTTTTTCAAGTACATTGCCAATAAAGCTCTTGGTTCCATAATAGAAATCATGGATATTGAAGATATCAAAACCAAAAGCACCACGGAAGAACAATGTCATGTCAAAATTCTTATAGCGGAAGTTGTGCGTCATTGAACCGGTGAATTTAGGAAGACCGTTACCTACAACCTGGCGATCTTGATCGGTGGCCTGATCGGCCTTAATCATATCACCGTCCTTATCGTATACAATCCAGTTACCATCAGTGTCAATACCGGCGTACTTCAACAGGTAGAAATTTCCAAGGCGTTTGCCCTTTTCAATACGTTGCAAGTTATGGAATGGATAGGGATCTTCTGTTCCACAAACATCATAATAATCTTGACCGACATATTGAGAATTACTGAACTCAACAAATTTATTGTTCATCGTTGACCCTACCACACTTACCGAATAATCGAAATCACGGGTCTTCACGGCATTCCAATTGATATCAAGCTCAAAACCGGAGTTCTCCATTGTACCCACATTGACAAAAGTATTATCAAACAAATAAGGAGGTACAGACACTTTATAATCACCAAGAAGGTCTTGCTGACGGCGATTAAAATAGTTCAACGAACCCATAACACGATTATTAAATAAAGAGAAGTCAAGACCGATATTCCAGTTCTTACCCTTTTCCCATTTCAAGTCGGGATTCACATTCTTAGAAGGTCCCCAAACTTGAAAATATTTACCATTATAAAAATAGTAACCGAATCCGGTCATTGTGTTCAATGAAATATAACTGCCGAAATCCTGATTACCGGTAACACCATAATCCCCACGGATTTTCAAGTCATTGACCCATTTCAAGTCTTTCATAAACGACTCTTCGGAAATCCGCCATCCGACCGATACCGCAGGAAAATTACCCCACTTATTATTAATGCCGAATTTTGAAGAACCCTCATGCCGCAATGAAGCGGTGAACAAATATTTACCCTTATAATCATAACTCAGACGACCAAAGAATGCAATCAATTTAGCATCATTCTTATAGGTTCCCATACCTACTTCCCCCTCTTCCTTGGCATATTCACCGGTACCCAGATTGTCCGCTCCCAATCCATCATTCGGAAAATCTTTATTAGAAGCATTCAAACCCGAATATTGGGAGTATTGATAAGAATAGCCAAGCATAGCCTTGATATTATGTCCCTTGAAACCCGCTTGGTAATTAGCAAGCCATTCCAGGATAGACTGACGTTCCTTAGAGTAGCTGCGAGAAGCTTCACCATCACGACCGGCATTAATAGCCAATGTACTGGTAGAAGGACGGAACCAACTGTTAAAATTATCATATTGGTGATCAGCAAACATAATTTGAGTAGTCAATGATTGATTGTTTTCCTTGTTTTTCAACAACAAAGGAAAGAGATTCAATTTTGCAGTAGCATCCCAATCAAGAAGCTTGGTTTCGCCTTTATCCTTTTCAAGGTTAATCATTTCAACCGGATTATAACCTGCCGACTGCCCTTGAAAATTATAATATTTCGACGGCTCGTTCGGATCCATAAGAGGAGTTGTGGGGTTAGCTTCTATAGCATTACGAAATACATCCCAGGCCGCCTGATCACGATAGGCAATACGAGGAGCAATATTAGCTATAAAAGTGACCAAGCCACTTGCAGTTGTATGATTTATCGTAGCACGTGCACCATACTCTTCACGCCCTGAACGCCTGTCGAGACCTGTTGCATCACGATAATCAAAGCTGGCGCGATAATTGCTACGGTCATTTCCCCCGCTTACGGTAAGAGAATGCTGCATGGTGAAGCCGGTACGGCTCACTGCGTCGAGCCAATCTTCGTCTCCGCCTAAATCATAGCCTACGCTTGAGTCGGAACGAAGATCGCGATATTGCTGGGCATTAAGCATATCTAGTTCCTTCTTCATCACATCAAAAGCAAATGCACCGCTATAAGATGTGTGCGTTGTACCGTCTTTTTGAGCTTTCTTCGTGGTAATCAAAACAACACCGTTAGAACCGCGGGTACCATAGATGGCCGAAGCGGCACCATCCTTCAATATGTCGAAGCTCGCAATGTCATTGGGGTTGAGGTTAGTCAGATTTCCACCGGGAACACCGTCAATAACAATCAACGGACCAAGACCGGCAGACCGCGACGAGACTCCACGAATCTGAATACTTGCCTGATTATTAGGATCACCGGCCCCTGTATTTGTAATTGAAACGCCAGGCACCTTACCCTGAATCATCATTGAAGGATCAATACTGCTGACACTAAGAAAATCCTTATCTGAAATATGGGAAATAGCCGAAGTCAACTCTTTCTTATCCATTGTACCATATCCTATGACCACCACTTCATCCAACATTTTGGTGTCTTCAGACAAAACCACCTGAACTTGAATCTGCCCGTTGACCGACACGTCTTTACTTTTGTATCCGATATAAGATACTGTCAAAACAGCATTAGAAGGCACGTTCAATGAATACTTACCGTCGAGATCGGTAATCGTTCCATTAGAAGTTCCTTTTTGTAACACGCTGGCTCCTATAACAGCTTCGCCAGCCTGATCCTTCACCACACCTTGTACTTTAATTTGTTGTGCGAACATGCATGCCGGGAGTAATACTCCTAACAAAAGAAATAGCATACGCAACTTGATTACTCTTTTGTACTTTTGCATAATATTAGAGTTAAAATTAGTAATTAGAATTCCAATTCGCATATTCCTAATTCTTAAGCGAAACAGAAACGATGCAAATGTATCGGATAAGAATGCTCTAAATAAAATAGAAGAGTGAAAAAGTAGTGAATTAAGTCCTTTACAAAGAAATAAAAAGCTTATTATCAACAATATAAAAACAATCAAGTAGAAAGAATAAGTAGTAATAATGTAACAGAATAAAATACATTATTAAGCATTAATTCACTCTAACTAAAATAAATCGCACTTTCTTTCTTACGTTTATAAGCAGATTTTATCCATTAACATAAAAGAGAAAAGCTGTATTTTACATACTTATCGGGGTAATGAAAAACAGAGCATTTTTTCACAGAACATTCATCATTTTATTATAATAACGACTCTATGTGAAAGAAGCTTTTAAAAATAACTTTTCTGAATAAAATAGCCAGTCGGTACAAGAGCCTAATTCAGTCGTTACTTGAATGGCATTCACTCGTTACTTGAATCCTATTCAGTCGTTACCTGATTCTCCCCCGTTCAGAGACTATTCTGAATGGGCGGGGGAGTTATACTAAAATATCAAACATCCGGTCCCGAATATATCTTTGGATGGAGTAAAAAAGGGACAACGCAATAAAGTCATAAGTGCGGAGATTTACACATCACTATTGGTTCTTTAGTTTACCAATTCTCAAAACTTCATCTTCCAATAATTCCCGATCACCTTTAGCTTTATTCCTTATTTTAGTCCGATAATTATAAATAGTAGTTACAGAATAACGAAGAAATTGAGCTATTTTCACACTATCTGTGATGCCCAATCTTATTAAGGCAAAAATACGCAGTTCGGTATTCATTCGTTCGTTTCCCTTGAGGTGGATATGTTCATTCTCACCTAATAATGAGTTGAAATCTTCTACAAATGAAGGAAATAACTGCAAGAAAGTATTGTCAAAATCCTCATAAAAATCTCTAAGCTCTTCTTCCATAAATTGAGTAGACTTGATACGCTGATATAATTCTTCCACCTTACCCGCAGAAGCAAGTTTACCTAATGAACGGCGATAATTATCCATTTTTTCCAAATAAACCGAGCATTGATCCATATAACGTCCTATATATTCCTCTTTCAGATAGGAATTTTCAGCAATGCTGTGATTAGCTTCTTTCAATTGTGCATTGAAATGCTTCAATTCATCATTTAATTCTTTCAAACGCTTATTAGCGTCTAACACTTCACGACGCGCAACAGCGACCCGTTTCATTTGCTTATATACATAAAAGATGGCAATAATCAAGAATATAGAAAGTATACTAATTGAAATCAGAGCAACTTCCATATTATTCTGTTGCTTCTCTATTTTCTTCTGATAAGTATCATTAATAATGGGGAATATCTGCAAAATTTCAAGTATACGTAGCCGTGCATTACAAAATACCGCGTCATTCATACAAAGCTTCAGATAGGAATAGGCTCGGTCGATATCCCCCTCATAATAGAGTAATACTGCCAATTTACGCAAAGAGACATATTCACGAACAGCCGACTTCATATCACCTATTGCAGAAATAATTAAGAATTTTTTCTCATTCAATTGATCTCCTTTCAACCTGTAAGATTCAGATAAAGTATAAGCGAAGATTGCTAGATTATGCTCATCATTCAATTTTCCTTCCATATAATTGGATAGCAGAGCTATTGCTTTTCCATATTCCTTCTTTACATTATACTTATCAGACTGTATCATTGTATGAATCAGGAGGTTGTTCTTATTAACCAACAATAATGAGTCCCTATAAAGATCTGTTCTTTTAGCATATAGTTCTTTTTCTTGATTAGTAATAGAATAGTCAGCCATCAATCCATATAGTATCCTATATATATGGTAATAATAAGGATGCAGATAATCCGGTAAGTGCGACACTTTTATCGTATTCATCAAGTCAATAGCTTCTTTATACATTCCGGCCATTCCCATTATTTCTGCCATATTCATACGGGCATTATCTATATGTTCTTGTCCCCTCATGCTCACTGCAAGCTGGTATCTTGTCTTAGCGATGAAAAGAGAAGAATCTGCATTATAAGAATGATATTCATCAAAGAGTTTTCCTAAAATAGCAAATCGTTTCTCATTAGACGAACTCTGCCTCAACTGATTCTTTAGTTCATTGATATTATGTTCCTTTTGTATTATATACATAGGACGTTTTTTTATAACTTGATCTAATTGCAATAATAAAGAATCTATCTCATTTGTAGTTGTCGCATAAGACGTACCAACATAGAAAAAGAAGCATAATAATAGGATTTTTCTCATTTCGCTTCGGAATTAAAATAGTATTAGATGTACAAAGATAAAAATTTAATCTATAACTTGCTATGACACGATGTCTAGAAAGATCACCATGAGATAAAAACAAGATTAAGAAATAGAAACGGAACAGCACACAGAATCAGAACAAAAGGCGAGGCTAACGCCCCGCCTTGAATGTTTTCACAACGGAATAATCCTTATTGTGATTTGCTTCATTTTAGTGAGACAAATATAAGAATAAAAATCAAATGCGCAATATTTTTTTAAAATAGAAAATATTACTTTTGGGAATTCTTTATAACAAATAGAATGAAAACAATATTAGGATTGGATTTAGGCACAAACAGCATCGGTTGGGCGCTGGTAAATGAAGCTGAAAATGATGAGGAAAAATCATCTATAATTAAACTTGGTGTAAGGGTAAATCCATTAACCGTGGATGAATTACAGAACTTTGAAAGAGGGAAAAGCATCACTACTAATGCAGACAGAACACTTAAAAGAAGTATGCGTCGAAATCTGCAACGCTATAAATTACGCCGCAACACGCTCATTGAAGTGCTAAAAGAGCACAGTCTCATTACAGATGGGACTTTACGTTCAGAGCAGGGAAATAAGACTACTTTTGAAACGTATCGTTTAAGAGCAAAAGCAGCAGTAGAAGAAATATCTTTAGAGGAATTTGCACGCGTATTGCTGATGATAAATAAAAAACGCGGATATAAAAGCAGTCGCAAAACCAAGGGAGAGGAAGACGGAGTTCTGATAGATGGAATGGATATAGCTAAAAGACTTTATGACGAACAACTGACGCCTGGGCAACTATGCTTGCAATTGCTTGAAAGCGGGAAAAAAGCACTGCCTGATTTCTATCGTTCCGACTTACAGGATGAGTTTGACAGAATATGGAACCACCAAAAGGTGTTTAATATAGAATCATATTGTGATGCTGCCAAAGAAGAAATCAAAGGAAAAAACAAAAGTCAAACTTGGGCCATTCTGCAAAAGTATTTTATTTGGGAAGAGAAAGAAACCATCTGGAATGAAGAAGAAGCAAAGACTAAAGAACTGAAGAAAGAACGTAGACTTGCAGGCATCAAACGTAACACCAAAGGAAATGAACAAAAATTGGAAAACTATCGTTGGCGCGTGCAAGCTCTCTCAGAACAACTAAATCCCGAAATGGCAGCCATTGTATTACAAGAAATCAACGGGCAGATAAGTGCTTCAAGCGGATACTTAGGTGCAATCAGCGATCGTAGTAAGGAACTGTATTTCAATCGACAAACGGTAGGACAGTACCAAATGGCAATACTGACTAAAAACCCTAATGCAAGTTTGCGCAATATGGTATTCTACCGACAAGACTATTTAGACGAATTTAATAGGATATGGGAAAAGCAAGCGGAATTTCACAGGGAACTTACCGTGGAATTGAAAAAAGAGATTAGGGACATTATTATCTTTTATCAACGCCGCCTCAAGAGCCAAAAGGGATTGATTAATTTCTGCGAGTTTGAGAGACACGAGGTGACAATAGAAAAAGAGGGAAAGAAACGAGCCAAAGTAGTGGGATGCAAAGTAATCCCCCGCTCGCATCCACTGTTTCAGGAGTTCAAAATCTGGCAAACGCTAAATGACATTGAAGTATTTGCCGGAGACAAAAAGAATATACGCAAGAATCCGAGTAAAAAGTCCAACCTATTTAATGATATGGAAGACGCCCTATCCATAAAAGGAAGCCGTTATTTGTATCAGGAAGAAAAAGAGATTTTGGCAAAAGAACTTTCAGTCAGAGAGAACATGAAAAAAGTAGAAGTGCTAAAACTATTATTTTCAAACCCACAGGAATTGGATATGAACTTCAAGCAGATTGACGGTAATCATACAGGTTTTTCGCTTTTCTCCTCCTTTAGCAGGATGATCGAAAGATATGGATATGAACCGATAGACTTTAAGAAGAGCGCGGATGAGATTAAGAAACAGCTGGAAGCAATATTTTCTGATTTAGGTTGGAGTACAGGGCTTCTTTCCATAGATTTAGGACAAGACAATAAAGAATTGGAAAAACAACCTTATTTCAGACTTTGGCACTTGCTATATTCGTTCGAAGGAGACAACACACCTACGGGAAATGGTAAATTAATTGAAAGGCTTATGGAACTGTGCGGTACGGAGAAAGAATATGCCACCGTACTCGCAAATGTTTCGTTTCAGGATGATTATGGAAGCCTGAGTGCAAAAGCCATCAAAAAGATTTTGCCTTACCTGAAGGAAGGTAACCAGTATGACGTAGCTTGCGAATATGCAGGTTACCGCCATTCCAAATCTTCGTTAACCAAAGAGGAAATAGATAACAAGAAGTTGAAAGACAAATTGGATATTTTGTCAAAGAATAGCTTGCGCAATCCGGTAGTTGAAAAGATATTGAACCAGATGGTCAATGTAATCAATGCAATCATTGATGATTATGGTAAACCAGACGAAATACGTGTGGAACTAGCTCGCGAGTTGAAGAAAAATGCTAAAGAAAGGGAAGAGCTAACTAAATCCATAGCCCAAAACACCCGTGAACACGAAGAAATCCGCAAGTTATTACAGAGCGAATTCGGCATGATTAATGTTAGTCGTAATGACATTATCCGCTACAAACTTTACGAGGAATTGAAAGATAATGGATATAGGACTTTGTATTCTAATCAGTACATTCCGAAAGAAAAGATATTCAGTAAAGAGATTGACATAGAACATATTATTCCGCAATCCCGCCTCTTTGATGATTCGCTATCCAACAAAACATTAGAGTATAAGGCCGTCAATATAGAGAAGGGAAATAAAACAGCCTACGACTTTGTGAAAGAGAAGTATGGTGATGACGGTTTGCTGCAATATCTCAATCGCTGCGAAGCCCTGTTCAAAGAGAAAAGGACCAAACTCAATAAACTAAAGATAGAGGAAAAAGATATCCCAGAAGGCTTTATTGACCGGGATTTACGGAATACGCAATATATCGCAAAGAAGGCTCTTTCCATGCTGAACGAAATCTGTCGTCGGGTAGTGGCTACAACGGGTTCCATTACGGACGAATTGCGTGAAGACTGGCAACTGGTAGATTTGATGAAAGAGATGAATCTTCCTAAATACGAAACGCTGGGTTTAGTAGAAACGTTTGAGGATAAAGATGGGAGAAGAATTAAAAGGATTAAGGATTGGACCAAAAGAAATGACCACCGCCACCATGCCATGGATGCACTGACTGTAGCATTTACCAAAGATGTGTTTATTCAATATTTTAACAATAAAAATGCTTCGATGCCTGGGGCCAAGGAACAGACTAACATAACAGGCATAAAAAGCAAATATTTCGAGAGTGGTAAGGCCATATCCCCTATTCCTTTGGCTCAGTTCCGCGCAGAGGCTAAACGCCATTTGGAAGGCGTATTGGTATCCATTAAAGCAAAGAATAAAATCATCACTACAAATGTGAACTATACCAAGAAAGTCAATGGAGAAAACAAAAAGCTGCAACAAACACCGCGAGGACAATTGCATTTGGAGACTGTTTACGGTAGCCATCGGAAATATGCCACGAAAATGGAAAAAGTGAATGCCTCTTTCGACATTGCCAAGATATCCACTGTAAGTAAGCTTGCTTACCGGAATGCTTTGCTCAAACGTATAAAGATCTTTGATAATGATCCGGAAAAGGCATTTGCAGGTAAAAACACATTGGAGAAGAATCCCGTTTATCTCAATGAGAACCACACTAAAATGGTTCCGGAAAAAGTACAGATTGTGGACTTTGAAACAATATATACCATACGCAAACCCATTGAGCCTAATCTAAGTATAGATAAGGTAATAGATGCGAAAATCCGTAGAATTTTGGAAGAAAGGCTGAAGAAGTATGGTGGAGATGCAAAAAAGGCATTTGTCAATTTGGATGAGAATCCAATATGGATGAATGAAGCTAAAGGAATATCCATTAAGCGAGTCAGTATCCGTGGAATCAGCAATGCTCAATCTTTACATGAGAAGAAGGACAAAGACGGTAATTTAGCTTTGGACACAGACGGGAAAAAGGTTCCTGTAGATTTCGTGAATACCGGCAATAATCATCATGTAGCTATCTATAGAAAGCCTGTTTTATCTAAAACAGGACAAACGGTATTTGACGAAGAAGGTAATCCGAAGTATGAACTTGATGAAGTGGTGGTCTCTTTCTTTGATGCAGTGACACGGGCTAATCTCGGTCAGCCTATTATAGACAAGGATTATAAAAGGAGCGAAGGGTGGAAATTCCTATTCAGCATGAAGCAGAACGAGTATTTCGTATTCCCCAATGAAAAGGCAGGATTTAACCCAAAAGAAGAAGATTTATTGAACCCTGAGAATTATGCAATGATAAGCCCTAATCTGTTTAGGGTACAGAAGTTTTCTTATAAAAACTATGTCTTTAGACATCATCTAGAAACCTCCATTAAAGATACAAGTGCTGCTTTGAAAGGCATAACATGGACTGATTTTCGCAGTTCAAAGGAATTAGATAAAATAGTGAAAGTTAGAGTCAATCATATTGGGCAAATAGTATCGGTAGGTGAGTATTAAAAATAGGTCAATGACTAATATTAAATTATTTCAAGAGAAAAAGATCCGTTCTGTATGGAACGAAGAAGAACAGCAATGGTATTTCTCTGTTGTTGATGTAATCGGTGCATTAACAGATAGCGTAAACCCTACAGATTATCTGAAGAAAATGCGAAAACGGGATGATGCATTAGCAACTTACCTAGGGACAAATTGTCCCCAAATAGAAATGATAACAGAAAGTGGCAGAAAAAGAAGAACCACCTCAATTGTCTTTTGATACGAACAGTGAATAGCCATAACTTTAAGTCGGAATACTATGATTAGAAAGACACTTTATTTCGGAAATCCGGTTTATTTATCTTTGAAAAATGCACAATTGATAATCAAATTACCGGATATTGTGAAGAATGAAACTTTGCCCAGTAGTTTTAAACAACAGGCAGAAGTGACTAAACCCATAGAAGATATTGGCGTGATAGTACTGGACAATAAGCAGATAACTATTACTTCAGGAGCATTAGAAGCGTTGCTTGAAAATAATTGCGCTATCATAACTTGTGACAGCAAAAGTATGCCTGTGGGGTTAATGCTTCCTTTATATGGAAATACTACACAAAATGAACGATTCCGTCAACAGTTGGATGCTTCTCTTCCCCTAACAAAGCAGTTATGGCAACAGACTGTGAGAATAAAGATCGAGAATCAGGCAGCTGTATTGAAGAAATATGCAGATGAAGAAGTAAAATGCATGACTATATGGGCCGCAGATGTAAAAAGCGGTGACCTAGATAATATGGAAGCTCGTGCAGCCGCCTATTATTGGAGGAACCTATTTAAGATTGAAGGATTCACAAGAGACAGAGAAGGAATGCCACCCAATAATCTACTGAACTATGGATATGCTATCCTCAGAGCCGTTGTTGCACGTGGTTTAGTCACAAGTGGACTTTTACCGACATTAGGCATACATCATCATAATAGATACAATGCTTACTGCTTGGCTGACGATATCATGGAACCATATCGCCCCTATATTGATGAGTTAGTATGCAAGATATTGCAGGAAGGTTTAAATTGCAATGAATTGACAAAAGATTTAAAAGCTCGATTGCTTAGCATTCCTACACTGGAAGTTAACATATCCGGGAAACGCAGCCCTTTGATGGTTGCTGTGGGACAAACGACAGCATCTTTGTATAAATGCTTTTGTGGTGAACTGCGTAAAATATCATATCCGCAAATGTAAAATGGATCGATTTAGTGAATATCGTATTATGTGGGTACTTGTATTGTTTGATTTGCCTACCGATACAAAAAAGGATAAGAAGGCATATACAGATTTCAGAAAGAATTTACAGAAGGATGGGTTCACTATGTTTCAGTTTTCTATCTATGTCCGTCATTGTGCTAGTAGCGAGAATGCAGACGTACATATAAAAAGAGTTAAATCTTTTTTGCCAGAGTTTGGGCAAGTAGGAATATTATGCATTACGGATAAACAATTCGGAAACATCGAACTTTTCTATGGCAGGAAGTCTTTGGAGGTAAATACTCCGGGACAACAATTAGAATTATTTTAAAGAGTAAATCCGGCTTCTAAACCGGATTTACTCTTTAAAAACAGTTTCTTTTTCAATTCTAAAACAGCACATAAAACATTGATTATCAACAAATAGCAGCGAATCAGCTGTTTCCAATGGTTCAAAGATACTAAAATGAAAGCTAATCACAACCTTCCCGTCATCCTTAACGAATTTGGTATCGCTGTTTCCAATGGTTCAAAGATACTAAAATGAAAGCTAATCACAACCGCAATGGCTATTCCAAAGTCATAAGTAAAGCTGTTTCCAATGGTTCAAAGATACTAAAATGAAAGCTAATCACAACACAGGGGTTGATTCTTTGACTTCGCAAGAAGCTGTTTCCAATGGTTCAAAGATACTAAAATGAAAGCTAATCACAACCCAGCTATTAGAGGATGGAATGAAAAGAAAGCTGTTTCCAATGGTTCAAAGATACTAAAATGAAAGCTAATCACAACACCAAATAGTAGAACTTATCCATATACATGCTGTTTCCAATGGTTCAAAGATACTAAAATGAAAGCTAATCACAACAAGAGTACCACATTACACAAACGAAATAATGCTGTTTCCAATGGTTCAAAGATACTAAAATGAAAGCTAATCACAACATCCCCGAAATACTCCATCATGGTGAGCGTGCTGTTTCCAATGGTTCAAAGATACTAAAATGAAAGCTAATCACAACTGTAGGGCAATATCAAAGTTCTCAAAGATGCTGTTTCCAATGGTTCAAAGATACTAAAATGAAAGCTAATCACAACGGGTTTCTTGAAAACAAAATGATTAAACAGCTGTTTCCAATGGTTCAAAGATACTAAAATGAAAGCTAATCACAACGATATATAATCCTCTTCAGTATGTCTAACTGCTGTTTCCAATGGTTCAAAGATACTAAAATGAAAGCTAATCACAACGCGAAACAGGCGACCCGCTTAGCTTCCGCAGCTGTTTCCAATGGTTCAAAGATACTAAAATGAAAGCTAATCACAACTTACTTGCTCTTCCATAAAATATCCTTTTTGCTGTTTCCAATGGTTCAAAGATACTAAAATGAAAGCTAATCACAACTCTTTTTTGTACAATATATCTTCTCTGACTGCTGTTTCCAATGGTTCAAAGATACTAAAATGAAAGCTAATCACAACATAGTATTGTTGCCGTTGTATTTATTAATGCTGTTTCCAATGGTTCAAAGATACTAAAATGAAAGCTAATCACAACTAACGTCTGCACATTAACCTGCACAAAAGGCTGTTTCCAATGGTTCAAAGATACTAAAATGAAAGCTAATCACAACACACCAGAAAAACAAGCGGTTGAATTGAAAGCTGTTTCCAATGGTTCAAAGATACTAAAATGAAAGCTAATCACAACTGACGCTGTTTGATTTAATGGAAGTAGGATGCTGTTTCCAATGGTTCAAAGATACTAAAATGAAAGCTAATCACAACAACTATGCTTTGGCACTATCCAATATCTTGCTGTTTCCAATGGTTCAAAGATACTAAAATGAAAGCTAATCACAACAGATGCGGTAAGGTCGCCTAAAGCTATACCGCTGTTTCCAATGGTTCAAAGATACTAAAATGAAAGCTAATCACAACAACTTCTTCGGTTGATGTATTTTGTAGCGCTGTTTCCAATGGTTCAAAGATACTAAAATGAAAGCTAATCACAACTGCTTTATTGATATTCCAGCAAAACCAGTAGCTGTTTCCAATGGTTCAAAGATACTAAAATGAAAGCTAATCACAACCGCTTTGGCATTTCAACCCGGCGAATTTCCGCTGTTTCCAATGGTTCAAAGATACTAAAATGAAAGCTAATCACAACAGATTTTCGGAGCCAAAGAATACGAAACCAGCTGTTTCCAATGGTTCAAAGATACTAAAATGAAAGCTAATCACAACGCATATTTTTGTGTAAATCATAAATAGATTGCTGTTTCCAATGGTTCAAAGATACTAAAATGAAAGCTAATCACAACTGAAATTACTTCAATAAAGAAATGACGTAGGCTGTTTCCAATGGTTCAAAGATACTAAAATGAAAGCTAATCACAACGCTAGCTTATAGTCAATGAATTCCAAAACTGCTGTTTCCAATGGTTCAAAGATACTAAAATGAAAGCTAATCACAACTTATCTTACGGTTGCTGCGTCCCTCTACGAGCTGTTTCCAATGGTTCAAAGATACTAAAATGAAAGCTAATCACAACATACGTACAGCATTTATCGCCAAGCCTGGAGCTGTTTCCAATGGTTCAAAGATACTAAAATGAAAGCTAATCACAACTTATAATAGGTGATAAGAACGTCAGCATCGCTGTTTCCAATGGTTCAAAGATACTAAAATGAAAGCTAATCACAACTTCGGCTTCTTTCTTAAGCTCAAGTATTTTGCTGTTTCCAATGGTTCAAAGATACTAAAATGAAAGCTAATCACAACGCCGGACGTTGCCGAACCTCCGCCAAAATAGCTGTTTCCAATGGTTCAAAGATACTAAAATGAAAGCTAATCACAACTTATTACTTAATTATTAGAATTTAAACACCGCTGTTTCCAATGGTTCAAAGATACTAAAATGAAAGCTAATCACAACTGGAACAAATACAACTCAACCTTTCCGGTTGCTGTTTCCAATGGTTCAAAGATACTAAAATGAAAGCTAATCACAACCAACGGTCAAGGCATGCGATTCTGCAACGGGCTGTTTCCAATGGTTCAAAGATACTAAAATGAAAGCTAATCACAACAAATCCCACATGGTTAATATTAAAGCTTCTGCTGTTTCCAATGGTTCAAAGATACTAAAATGAAAGCTAATCACAACAATGAGGAAGTAGTTCCTGGTGATAAGTGGCTGTTTCCAATGGTTCAAAGATACTAAAATGAAAGCTAATCACAACTGTAAGCCTGACTTAAACTCGTTAAATAGAGCTGTTTCCAATGGTTCAAAGATACTGGATAAATCGGAGTATTCCCACCCATAAAACCGATTTTAAATATCCCTAAAAACGGATTAAAACGGGCCTAAAAAA
>VOIU01000030.1 GCA_007896885.1 Bacteroidaceae bacterium HV4-6-C5C | reverse complement strand
ATTACAGAACACCAAAAAGGAAGACTGTTCCAAACAGATAAAAAAGAGTTGCCTCGAAAATTCAAGGTAGCTCTTTTTTTATTTATAAGAAACGGCTGTTCCATACAATATATGGATTCATTTTCTGTATATTTTAGTAATACTTTCTTAATACCATCTTCGTACTTTCTCCACTTTTTTGCGCTCTAGCTGAGGCGAACCAGAGTAAGGATGGAGTGGAGATGGTATGGACTTGGTATGGAGATGGTCTCGTTTTTTTTCATATTTCATCACCCGAATGGAAATCTTTTGTAAATTCGTAAATTCTATGATAAATTAGAACAGTTTATTTTGATTACGTTCGTATGAATCTTCAATTAACAGATGGTATTGTACATGGCATGCTGCATCCCGGGCATGCAACGGATCTTCCTTTCCCCGAACTGTACCGAAAATTATCTTCCCTGCCCGCAACGCTACCGGAATTGAGAAAAACGCTACGTGCAGCATTAGGCAAGTATATCAATTTTCAATTTGAGGAAGAGATACCCGACATCACTCTCCTTATTTCGGATATACATACTCCTATTTCCACCTATTATATCAGTCCGGAAATCAACATGAAACATTTGGCAGATGAAGATACTCCGCAAGCACGATTTTATGATGCCGCAATGCGAGCGGAAATAAGGCTGACCAAACTTACCCTCTTGGAACATGCCCGGAACTTCCATTCCGACATTGAAACTCGTAATGAAGTACGTGAGGTACTCTCCTACCTCTGTGAATATATCCGTTACATCAACCGCCACATGGAATGTGAATCCGATATTTTTTGCATACTTACCCGGTATCTCTTCAAACTCTATTATGAAGTGGTTATTCAGTTTGAAGAGATCTTAAAAACAACGGATTATCGTCCTTTTGACGATTTCTTCTACGATGCTTTCGATTGTTATCCTTCGAAAGAACAGACAGAAGCCTATCAGTGTGCTATCTATACAGGAAAAGTACAAAGAGCTATCATGACCGGCAAACCTGTAGCCGATTTGCATCCTATACTTCGGGAAGTAACCGGACTATTGGATACGTGCCCCGAAGATACATCACTGCTTGCTGTTGCCAGGATGCTGGAGAACGCCATTTTTTTGCAACAGAGTAGCAACGCACTAAGTGAAGAAGTGTCCCTGGAACAGGAAGTTTCGCTGCAACAGTTAGGAGATGAAACGGAAACAATCCGGATTTCAAAAAAAATTCAGCAAACAATAAATGACAATATTCTGTCCCGAACCAATCCCCGGGAAATTATCGGTATTCTCGAAAAAGAGCAGGAAAAGCTTATCTGGATACCACCCTGTAAAGCTTTACTGCTTACCATTCCACGTCAGCTAAACCGTTGGCTGGAAGCGCAAATAGAGTTATGCCGGAAGAATATCGCACAGTCTTTTCTAGCGGTTGAACCGGCTGCCCGGCAAAACAACCTGAAAGCTAAAAGGACGAAAGCGGAAATCTCCAAATCTATCCGCTTGGCACATAAGCGACTCGATTTTCTAAGCGGTTACAATCCGCAAAACAAAAAAATCATTTCCGATGCAGATTATAATCGATTGTTACTCTACACCGATTCCTTTTTACAGACCGGGGGCGAAATGCCTGCCGATCTACACTCCATCAGCACCGCAACCTCCATCGAGCATTTACGCTACACCTATTATTTACTTTATAAAGAAGATTGTTCCCGGTCTATTCCGCGGGAGTGTTTCGTTAACTTTCTCCATGCCGTATTTTCCCAATTTGCCAATACCGAAAAGAGCACTACAACAAAGGTCTTTTCAAAAGCTCCAAAATCGTATGCTCAAGATGTAAAAAGTTGCCAGGATAAAAAATAAGAGCGGATAATTGCTGATATAGTGCTGATTTTAGTTTATTACAATTAAAATCAGCATTTTATATTGATATACAGTAGGCTATATATTAGAATATAAGTGATTGAAAATCAATATACAAATTGTTTATTAAATATAAATTCTAATGATTTAAATAAGTATTCAGTACTGATTTTACTGATTCAAAATCAACACTGATTCAGCATTTTTTCATCCGATTCATTTGTACCGCGATTTCATTGAACGAAGTCGTGGTTTTCTCATCAGGAATCGCCGCCGAACGGAAAACCGCCATAAGGCAAAAGACTTTCGGTGAATGAGGATAAAAAAATGAAACGGAAAGAATCTGTTGTTGTCACAAACGAATTGTTGTATGAAATGCTGAAAAAAATATTAAACAAAGTGGAGCTAATGGAATGCTCGTTAAGAAATGAAGGAAATGCCGGCCAGAAATCACAATACACTCCTTCAAAAAATGTTTCCGGAGTAGAAAATGACCGGAAACACGATACATTAATGGAAAACAAAATGGAAGGAGCCTGTTTGCTCGACAATCAAGATGTGATGCAGATGCTTCGTATCAGTCCGCGTACTCTTCAGACACTCCGCAGCAATGGTACATTGGCATACACACGCATTCGCAATAAAATCTATTATATTAAAAGTGACGTTGAACAGATTTTACGAAACAATTATGTGATGTATAAACTGAGCGCACATGGCAAAAGTTAAAAGATGGTGCAAAACCTGAACATGCAGAGTTTGCAAACTGATTAATAATAAAGTTGTTAGTAATAACGTTTTTATATATTTATCAGTTTGATAAATGCGAAACTTTGATTAACTTTGTAAGTGATCATATAATATTAATATATAGATGAAAATAAATGTAAATGATAATATATTATCTCTTATAAACAAGACGCCTGACATGTTGATGACAGGTATTGCTTGGCGTGTTAAGCAAAGACGATTGGAAAAAAGATGGACGCAAAAAGCACTTGCAACGAAGGCGGGAGTCTCTTTACCCTCTTATAGACGTTTTGAGTCGACAGGCGAGATTTCCCTGCGCTCATTAGTGATGCTTGCTTTTGCATTGGATATGACGGAAGAGTTTGAAAGTCTTTTTAATAACAAGACCTATCAAAGTATTGATGATATAATAAAAACAGAACAATCGAAGCAAAGAAAGAGAGGAAATAAGAATGAATAATATTTCAATAATAGAGGTTTTCATGTCTGATAGGCGCGTTGGACGAATGGCTCTCACTCCCGAAGGACTATGTGGCTTTGAATATGATGCGGATTGGATACGAAACGGCTTTTCAATATCTCCTTTTTATTTGCCGTTGAAACCGGGATTGGTAATGGCCAAGCAAGATCCGTTTGGTGGGAATTTCGGCGTTTTCGATGACAGTCTGCCTGATGGTTGGGGTAATCTTTTGCTTGATCGCTATTTGCAAGAAAAAGGGATAGATCCATACAAGCTGAATGTTTTAGAACGGCTGTCGCTCATTGGCTCTACCGGACGTGGTGCACTGGAGTATCGACCGGACAAAAGTGTCGCCACAGATGAAGAATTCCTTGATTTTGACCATTTGGCAAAGGAAGCGGAAAATATACTCAAAAGCAAAGAAAGTACGGGTTCCGTAGACTTGTTTTACAAATATGGAGGTTCCTCCGGTGGAGCACGGCCAAAAGTGTTTACCAAAATAGATGAACGAGAATGGTTAGTGAAGTTTAAGGCAACGAGCGATCCTTCCAATGTAGGAGAAATAGAATATAACTACTCAATACTTGCCAAAGAGTGTGGAATACGAATGGCGGAAACTCGCTTATTTGGCAATCATTATTTTGGAGTCGAACGATTCGACAGAACACCTCAAGGTAAGATTCACACAGCAAGTGCGGCAGGATTACTACATGCTAATTATCGGATTCCAAGCCTTGATTACTCCATATTGTTAAAATTGACATTGAATCTTACCAAAGATATGGAGCAAGTGGCGGAAATGTTCCGTTTAATGGTATTCAATGTCCTGATTTCAAACCGGGACGATCATGCCAAAAACTTCTCTTTCCAATGGATTGATGGAGCATGGAAGCTTTCGCCTGCCTATGACCTCTTGCCAAGTAGTGGGTTTAACGGCTATCATACTACGACCATAAACGGCAAAGGAGAGCCTACACTTGCAGATATTATTGCGGTGGCAACTGAAGTTGGGTTATCAAAGCAGCATACGACTCAGGTAATCGAAGAATTGACAGAGAAATGCGCTGCAAAAAAGATGACAAAATTCATCATTAAGAAATAAAAAGCTAGCAGCAGACCATCGTATTCTATATTAAAGTTTTCATCATCCACTGTCAGGCATACTTGTAGTAGAATATATGCTTATATTTTTGTAAGTGTAATCATTCCATAAAGCCTTGCACTAAAAAATAGGGTACAATGCTTGTTATTATGCCCTACAAACATTATCTTCGCATAACATAATCATAATCAGTATGGAATTTGTAGATAGAATAGAAGAGAGCGAGCGGCTGACTAAAGCACTCTTAATCTGACTCATATTGATACCCTTAGTACAATTCTATCCCATATTTTTCTTATAAAAAACAACGTTGGGTGTCACAAGTTCAACAAACCGATACTTGCACCCTAATAATGCTTTTAAAATATTTTGTCGGAAACACATCCTATTTGTACTGCCCTTTACAATCATTAATTCTTTCATTAATTGGGCTGATTGGTAGCATTTGGAGTACAAATAAAGCTCTTTCCATATCAGTTTCTGCAAGTTGGGAACAGGTGCCTCTGAAACTTGAGACAAATTCTTTTCAGCTTGGGACGCTTATTTTTCTCTTCCCTGTAAATGATTGCGGTAAAGTGATTACCAGATTCGTTATTAATAAACTCAATCTTAGCACCTTCGTTCATAGCCCAAATAATACCTGAGTCTAACCCTCTATATAGCATTATTTTGGCACAAAAATTGCCAATTAATTGGTTACGTTGATTAAAAATTCCTAATTTCATCTCTTCGTCAGGCCGTCCAGCAACAGCCGGGCTGATAAACTTAACACGATTTTCAAAAATCAGCAAGCGGATCGGAGCAGTCTTTATGTATTCTCGATTACCCTAAAAATGATGTGGAATAGGTACTGCAAAATAATTATGTGAGGTACAAGCTCAGTGCACGCATAAAAATGAAAATCAGAACTTTAAATTATTTCTATTAACAAAAACACACCATTCTCAGACGGAATATATTCCACCGTCTCCCCATCATAATAATCAGTATCAGAAAGATTCAAAGATTTTGTAGAACAATCACTATTTATAATATCAGCAAAACCACATCCCAGTGGATGTAACTTGTGAGTTGAGACGATAAACCTATTTGTGATCTCAATGCTGCAAGATTCAGCACTCTCGGTATACAATGCAAAAGGATAATAGTAGCACTTGTTGTAACTATCGTAATATATCTTGCTCTTTCCATCCACTATCATGGTAGAAACAAACTTATATTTACAGCCATCCAATAGCCTGAGTGTGATACCTACTTTAGTATCAAATAAACCGTAGGCATAAGCTTTGTAATCGTCTTCTTCGGTACTGCTAAGTGGGGCGGAGTAAACGCGGATACCATAAAGGTCACTATCGCTACCGATACGGGTAAAAGGGGATTCGTCAATATCGGTTGTCTTTTCTTGAAAGCCAACCGAGACGGCGTATTCTCTAGGTGCATGAACAGGTTTCGCAAAGTCTTCCTCACCTTTATCACATCCCATGAGGACCGGAACAAACAACATTCCGAATATAAACTTTTTCATTTTCAGATCTAAAATTAGCTCATTTGTCCCCTCCAATGAAATGTTAAATAAAGAAGCGTGGGAACTATTGAATATTACCGTGTTGAGGCCCTAGACTGCCCGAGTTGAGTAATAAACAATAGCCCACGCCATACGATATATAATGTACCTCTTAGGTATATATACAACATTGACGTGAGCGTTCTTGCCTACTATCCTCCAACTCTGAAACTGTCTAGGTTCCCACAGGATAATATCTTAAACGCTTCCGCTATATTAAATAAAAGCAGATAAAAGCAACCGCTTCGTTTTTATCTGTTACAAAGATATATTATATTTCTTGATTTTTTTCATCGCCATTACATTTTTTCAGCTCTATTCATACATCGTTAGCGCTTAATTATTAACGCAACTTTTCCATTTATCCTTTTAAAAGTTGTATGATGTTTTATAACTTTGTAGATAAATCTTTTAGTTAACAAAATTATGGAAACAAATTCCATTAGGTTTAAGGTGGACTCCCTTGTTATGGAGTTGGATCTATGCGTAGAAAAGTCGGATGAATATAGGCAGTGTGTCTTTCGGGATGAATTGCCAGAGGTGTGGAGCAATGAAAAAGCATTGGAAACGGTGGACCGGTTGTTCTTTACTTTTGATTCAAAAAAGAAGATAGATGCAGCAAAGAAAATTTATACGGCAACTATTGATCTTTGTAAAATACCACGACTTGAAAAAATATGCCTTAGACAGCTCTTCTATGAACATTTCAGGAAAAACGCTATCGTAGGATGGGATTTTGTGGGTAACGTGGAAGTCTGGATAAAGGATCGCGAACAGCCGTATGAACGTGCCGTACAATACCGGAAGTTCTCACTGGCACCGCAATATAAAAGGTTTACCAAAGGGCATGAATTACAGATTGCTTTTAACGGAATCTCTTTGGTGGGTACGGAGAATATCGGGACGCTTGATATCCAAACGGAACATTATCATGTAATAGCTGGAAACCGGATTGTGGATGTAGGGAAGCTAACCCCTGAAGATAAAGCTGATTTGGAGCATATTTATCCTGTAATTAACAGGGAACTGGCAGCTGAATTGGGAATCATAGAGAACCGATACCACACTCTAAACAAATATATAAGGACAAGAAATCTAATCCGGGAATTCATAGAGCAGGAAATTAGCGGAAAAGAATGGGAAGGAACGCTTCATTTTAGCGATCCTTCTTTTATTATTGTCCCTACCGAGTGTATCCGTAAAGTGCCTCACACGGCAAGTCTGTTACGCTTTGGAGAAGATAAAACGGAAGTAGATCCATATAAAGGATTTTTAAACAATGGTCCGTACAGACCGTCAGCCAATAATAAAATAAAGTTCTTCTTCATTGCACAGTTACGAGATCAAAGAGTATGCCAATATTTATATGATGTTTTTATCGGCAAGGAGAAAAATGAGCAGAATGGAATACCGGATAAGCGCTTTGGATCACTTTCCAGCCATATCAAACAGCCGTTTGTGACCGATCATAACGGAAGTATTTTTTTCAATAGCATTGATACTGCCGAAAAGGAAATTACAGATAAATTGAATCAAAAAGATATTTCACCCGAATTTACTTACGTTGGCATTTATATCAGCCCCATCTACAAGGATAATAGCGAAAGTCCATATCATTCACTTTATTATAAAATAAAAGAGATTTTGCTTGATAAAGGAATCACGTCGCAAGTGATTTATAAGGAACATCCGGGAAGCCAGGCTTTCTCATATCATCTGCCTAATATTGAAATTGCCCTGCTGGCAAAAATAGATGGAATACCCTGGGTGCTGAAAACACCGGATCTGCAAAATGATCTCATCATCGGAGTAGGCGCGTTTAAATCGTTGGCAATAGGAAAACGTTACATCGGCAGCGCATTCTATTTTAACCAAAAAGGTACTTTCTGTAATTGTGACTGTTTCTGTAATGATGATTTGGAAAGTATAGCCGTACAATTGCGCAAAGCGATGCGTATGTATGTGAGCAATGAGCGTAAATTACCAAAAAGAATCGTTATCCATTATTATAAGACGATGAGCGGAAAGGAAGCTAAACCGATTGTAAGCATGCTGTATTCACAAGGGCTGGATATACCGGTGTATGTAGTGACTATCAATAAAACGGAAGAAAGTGAAGTGCTAGCATTCGACACGGACTTTGAAGGATTGATGCCTGTTAGCGGCACTTATGTGGAACTTGGAAAGGAACAGTTTCTTTTATTCAACAATACACGGTATTCGATGGATAATGAATTTAAAGGTAAGTATCATTTGCCATTAAAGATTAAGATTGCCATTGCTCCGGATGCCGGAGGAAGCAGAAAGATAGTCGGTGAAGAAGTTGCGCATCAATTGGTAGCTCAGGTTTATCAGTTTTCGCGGATGTATTGGAAATCGGTCAGTCAGCAGAATTTGCCTGTCACGGTGAAGTATCCCGAAATGATGGCACAGATTATTCCGTTCTTCGATAGTAAAGTACTTCCTGCTTTTGGAAAAAAGAATCTTTGGTTTATATAATACAGCAAAATAGCGCAAAGTAACGCAAGCCGAACGCCGTTTAAAAAGACTGCCTAAACCCTCCCTATCTTTGTGTCGTGACAAGGCAAAAGAGCTCGTGCCAAGTCCGATAACAAGAGTATTAATTTTAAAAATTTAAAAAAATGGGAACTATAAAAAAAGGAATCCTCGGCGGATTCTCAGGAAAAGTTGGTAATGTGATAGGCAGTTCGTGGAAAGGTATCAGTTATATGCGTTCAATGCCTCAAAATGTAACTCAAACCCGTTCGGCTGCACAGTCAGCACAAAAAGAACGTTTTGCTCGTGTGATTGGTTTTCTACAACCGATAACGGCTTATTTACGTGTAGGTTATAATGGAGTTAAAGAACATCAGTCCGCTTTTAATTCGGCAGTGTCTTATGTGATTAAACAAGCCATGACCAATGAGAGCATTACCTATAGCAAGGTATTGGTCTCACATGGCAATTTAACCCCGCTAACAGAGGCTTCGGCTACTAAAAGTGATGGGAAGATTGCTTTTGCATGGACGAATAATACCGGGCAAGGTAATGCACAAGCTACAGATTTGACGATGCCATTGGTATACAACGTTACTAAGAAAGAAGCCGTATATGCCACTCATGGGGCTACACGTGCCGAAGGAAAAGTAGATGTGACTATACCTACCACTTGGAGTGCCGATCATCTGGAGTTTTATCTGGGTTTGGTGAGTGATAACGGGTTGTATCCAGCCAATAGTTTATATCTGTCCGGAAGCAATACAGATGGCGGTAATGGCTCTGGAAGTGGCAGTGGTACCGGTGGAGATGGTAAAGACGATGATCCGCTTGGATAAACCTTAGGAAATCTTTTTATAGAACAGGGGATGTTGCTTTGAGCGCATCCCCTGTTTTATAAATATATAGTTATCCTTTGATTTATTTGTTGTTTTTGCACTTCAATTTAATAATAGTTTGATATGATTAGAATAATAGAAAAATTCAATTTCTGATTCATCTGCCTCTTGCAATTTTAAGCTTTCCGGTTTCCCTCTTTCCGCTTCAAAAAATCCGTCGGACTTTCTCCAAACTCTTCTTTATAGCATTTAGTAAAATAGGAAGGAGAAGAGAAACCTACTTCATAAGCAATCTCTGCAACTGTCAGATCGGAAGAGGCAAGCAGAGATGCCGCTTTTTTCAGACGCATCTGACGCAGAAGCTCATTGGGTGAATAATTTGTTAAGAACTTTAGTTTCCGATAAAGTTGCACACGGCTCATGCCCATATCCCGTCCCAAATCTTCCACGTTTAATCCGGACTCTTTCATTTTTTTCTCTATCAGTACTCTGAAACGAGATACGAAATTTTTATCCATATCCGAGATATCCTCCTTTACAAGCATCTGCTCATCACCTAAAAATTGCCGAAGCTGCCGCCGGGAAGCAATCAGGTTGCGGATACGCGATAACAACAATTGCGAACTAAAAGGTTTTGAAATATAAGAATCAGCACCACCATCATAGCCTTGCATGCGTTGTTCATCAAGAGAGCAAGCTGTAAGAAGAATCACAGGAATATGACAGGTCTGTACTTCACTCTTCAAATGACGGCAACACTCAATGCCATCCATCCCGGGCATCATTACATCTGAAACAATAACATCAGGGACATATTTCATCGCCAGACGGATTCCCTTGTTCGCATCTTGGGCTTCAAGAACATTATATTCCGTCGTAAGGAGCATCTTTACATATTGGCGGATATCGGGATTATCATCAATGATTAAAATCGAGGGAAGATCTGAAGATGGTATTTTATCATCGTCAAGAGCTTCTTGTTCCAATACACTGTAAGGTATACTCTCGTCGGGTAATGTTACACTCGCAATAGGAGTCTGGAGCGCAATGTGCTGAATAGGGAAAGTAACGTAAAAGGTAGTCCCTTTCCTGTCACTATTCACAGAAATATGACCACTATGCATTTCAACAAAAGCATGCACTAATGCAAGTCCAATTCCAGTACCCGCTTGATGCCCACTAACCTGATAAAAACGTTCGAACACAGCTTCAACTTCCTGCGGAGAGATATAACTACCGGAGTTAAATACAGAAAAACAAATTTCTTTTTTTCTTTCCGCTCCGTCTTCATGAATCGTATCCAATTTTACGACAACCGACCCGTTTTCCGGAGTATACTTCACTGCATTGGAAAGTAGATTAAAATAAATACATTCCATCTTCTCTCCATCTGCCATAATATTAAAATTCAATTCGGAAGATATTTCAAAATGGAAAGAAATATGTTTTTTTAGAAAAGCCAGCCGAAAAGAATCATTCCAATTCCGAAAATTCTCCAACATATCGAAAGGTTCGGAATGAAACTCCATCCGTCCATTCTCTACTTTACGAAAATCAAGAATCTGATTAACCAGCCGCAGCAGAATATTGACGTTCTTCTTGATTAACTCCAAAAAATGATGGGTACGTTCACTAAGCAAAGAATCTTCTAATAGCTGATTAACAGGATCTGATATTAAAGTCAGGGGGGTGCGAAAATCGTGCGATACATTGGTAAAGAACACTAACTTGGCATGCGTCGCTTCCTCTAATTCACGAGAAAGCCGTTCCAACTGACTCTTCTGTCCTTCCAACAATAGTTTTTGCTGCTCCAGTTTATCCCGTTGTAACTCTAATTTTTGTTTTTGGAGAGAGAGTTTATTATTTAACTTGTTCTTAGCGCGCAGCGAAAAGTACACAGCAATAAGGAGCCCTATTACCAACAAAAGCATCAACAGACTACCATAAAGCATTATCTTTTGGGTAGTGTAGCGGTCAAGATATTGATTAATTTTGCCATTCAGCATCTCTATTTTTTCATCTAAAGTAAAGATATGTGCTGTCTGCATCTGCATAATCAAAGCATTGGTCTTATCCACTACAGAAGTATTCAGTAATGTTTCCCGGGGGAATTGCTGTTTCTTCAATATCTTCATCGCAATCTGCATGACTTTATCCCCCCCGGTAGGATAAATAAAAGTAGCGTCCAGCTTACCGGACAATACCAGCTCCACTCCCAAATCTTTTCCCGGTAACGCATCCGTACCGATAAAGCGGATATCACGTTCTCTTCCCCTCTGCAAAGCTGCAGTATATGCTCCCGCAGCCATCGGATCATTTTGAGCATAAACCACATCAATATGAGAGAAGCGGCTAAGCATGGTATCCATCTTTCCTTCAGCCAATGGCCTGCGCCACCCGGCATCCTCATGGGCAAGGAGATGAAGGCCGGGATGACCAGCGATTGCAGAAACAAAACCCTGATGACGATCCATAGCAGGCGTGGAGCCCGATAAACCGGTAAGCTCAGCAATATTACCTTTGCCATGCAACATGACGGCAATATAATTGCCTATAGCTTTGCCTATTTCGTAATTATCTGCACCAACATAAGCCGTATATTTATCGGAAAGGATCTTACGATCGACTACAATTACCGGAATTCCACGATTATAAGCTTCTTCTACGACAGGAGTAATAGGAGCTGCCTCGTTAGGCGCAACCACTAATAAGTCAACGCCTTCATTGATAAAATGGTGAATATCTTCTTTTTGCTGCTCATTGCTATCATGAGCCGTGCAAATTTCAACTTCCACTTTATCATAAAAAAGAGCTTCCCGAATGATCTCTTTATTCATTTGATGACGCCATGCATCATCACTGCATTGAGATACACCGATTCGATAGCGTGGCTCGTAATCAGTACACGAAGTTAGCAACACCAAGGTTAACAAAGCAAACAGAAATGGAAAGATCTTTTTTGTCATCATATAAGAATGAAAGCACAACCTTTTCTATGTAAGAATGCAAAGCTTAGATATTTATACATTAAAAATTCGATAAATCAAACATCCTTTATCTTATTTTTCAAACTATCAGGCAATTCGGACATCGCTCCACTTTGCGTGCACACATAAGCAGACGTTTGGACCGCAAGTTGATGAGCCTCCCGAATGGGTTTCCCCGATAAGAGGGAAGCACAAAAAGCAGCCGTAAAGGAGTCACCTGCCCCAACCGTATCAGCAACCGGAACTTTCGGCGTTTCTTGGAAAGAAACACTACCCGGAGTAAACACATAGCTGCCGTTTGTACCACAAGTCAGAATAAGCATTTTAAGATTGTATTTAGCTATTAATATCCAACACTTGTCCTGTAAATCAATGCCCGGATAACCAAAAAGGCGACTGATAATGATCAGTTCTTCATCGTTTATTTTCAAGATATTGCAACGAGACATTGAATCACAAAGGATCTCTTTAGTATAAAAATTCTGACGGAGATTGATATCAAATATCTTCAATTGCCCTTCTCCATCAGGCATCACATCAAGAAAATGCTGAATGGTAGCGCGACTCACTGCACTACGCTGGGCTAATGACCCAAAGCAAACCGCACGTGTTGATAAAGCCAACCTATTCAATTTATCGGAATACGGAATATTATCCCAAGCTACGTCTTCATGAATTTCATAACAAGGTACACCTTCCGCATCAAGAGTTACCTGTACCGTACCTGTTGGATAATTCACTTGTTCTATTAATCCTTGCAACCTCTTCTCCGCAAATATATCCAATAGCTCTTTTCCATTAGCATCACTTCCTACCGCACTAACTACACGGCTATCAAAACCGAATTGAGAAACATGATAAGCAAAGTTGGCCGGAGCCCCTCCTATTTTCTTACCTTGAGGAAGTACATCCCATAATGCTTCCCCCATTCCGACTATAATTTTATTCATAACTCTTTCTTATTATTTATAAAAAGCGAATTAAGCTTCTTTTTTAATAGAAAACATATAAAATAGCAAAAAAACAACTCCGACTGTCATTACCAACACCGCACCTCCTTGCCCCACAGCATCACTAGCTAATCCCATTGCAAGCGGAAATATTGTTCCTCCAAATAATCCCATAATCATTAGCCCGGAAATTTCATTCTTCTTTTCGGGCATCCATAGCAAAGCTTGTGAAAAAATAATCGGAAATACATTGGAATTCCCAAAGCCAATCAAAGCTATACATAGGTATATCACCCTAATATCACGAGATGCAAAAAGTCCAGCCATTGCCAGAAGCATCATGCAGACACTAATAACAAAAAATAATTTAGACGAGATACGTCTCAAAATAAAGGAGCCCAGCAAACAACCGGCAGTACGGAATATAAAATAAAGACTCGTTGCGAAACCGGCTTCGGCAAGACTCATGCCAACACGTTCCATTAAGATTTTCGGAGCAGTAGTGTTAGTTCCTACATCAATACCCACATGGCACATAATTCCGATAAATGAAAGAAGAATGAATGGCTTACCCAAGAGAGCAAGACATTGTATAAATGTAGAAGGCGTCCCTTTTTCGATTTCTTCTTTAATAGAGGTCGCATTCAGCCACACCACTGCAACGACAGAAATCAAGGCATAAACAGGAAATAATATACGCCAGCTAAGCCCAAATGAAGGAAGAATAGCTGTTGCTCCCCACATAGCAATGTATGGGGCTAAAAAAGAGGCAATTGCTTTCACGAACTGACCAAAAGTGAGGCTACTAGCCAACTTATGCTTACTCACAATCGTTGAGAGTAGTGGATTAAGTGACGTTTGCATCAATGCATTGCCAATACCTAAAAGAGAGAAAGAGATTAACATCAATGCATAACTATCACCGAATACGGGTAATAATAAAGAAAAGAATGTAATCACAAGGCTAAAAAGTACCGTTCTTTTCCGCCCTATACGATTCATCAACATTCCGGTAGGTACAGAGAAAATCAAGAACCAAAAGAATACTAAGGAAGGGAAGATATTGGCTTGGGAGTCTGTCAGTCCCAAATCAGCTTTTACATAGTTGGACGCAATGCCAACCAGATCAACAAATCCCATCGCAAAAAAGCAAATCATTACAGGGATTAACTTCGTCAACGAAGTGTTTTTAGTGCTTTTCATATATATACATTAATCTTATAATTATACAAACGAATTAAGGCATGATCCATAGTTCTAATAATCAGGGTCGAATCCGTAAAAAACTTCTTCGACGGAAAAGATGTTGCAAAAGAAGCCTTTTTATTATGTCAAAAAAAACAATTTTGTTTCAAACTATAGTAATATTGATACTTAAAAAAAATATAGTATCCAATAATTATATGAATAAGGCTTATATACTATCAATTATTGCACCTTTTCAGTCAAAATCTCATCCAATGGAATAGAAAGCTTTCCTTATTTTTGCATCAAAATATCTAATAATCAATAAAAAGAGGACGCATGAAGAAATTATTCGGAATACTTTGCCTAGTTCTTTCGGCCGTAATAACTTACGCTAACCCGATTGATTTTGACAAAGCTTTCAGAGAAAGCGCGATGATCGAGAGTCAGATTAAAAAGACTTCTTTCCCCGATCGAACTTACAATATTACAGATTTCGGAGCAAAACCCGATACCCCAAATGATCCTTGCCATGAAGCAATTAACCAAGCCATAGTGAAATGCAGTTTGGATGGAGGTGGAACAGTCGTTATTCCAAAAGGAACTTTTTATACAGGTCCTATCACTCTAAAGAGTAATGTGAATCTTCACGTATCAGAAGGAGCTATACTGAAGTTTTCGACCGATCAAAGTCTATATTTCCCTGCTGTTCTTACACGTTGGGAAGGTATAGATTGCTACAATGCACATCCTCTCATTTATGCCTACGGCGAAACAAATATTGCAATTACAGGTAAAGGAGTTATTGATGGACAAGGAGCAAACGAAAATTGGTGGGCAATGTGTGGCGCACCCAAATATGGTTGGAAAGAAGGTATGGTAGCTCAACGCAATGGAGGACGCGAACGACTTCTAATGTATGGTGAAACATCAACCCCTATCTATAAGCGTATCATGACTCCAGAAGATGGTATGCGCCCGCAACTCATTAATTTCTATTCTTGCAATACAGTTTTGATAGAAGATGTCACTTTACTTAATTCACCATTCTGGGTAATCCATCCATTATTTTGTGAAAGCCTTATTGTCCGTGGTGTCCATGTTTTCAACCGGGGACCTAATGGTGACGGATGTGACCCGGAATCTTGCAAAAATGTACTGATTGAAAATTGTATTTTCGATACCGGTGACGATTGCATAGCCATTAAATCGGGGCGTAATGCCGATGGGCGAAAGTGGAATATTCCAAGTGAGAATATCATTGTGCGCAAATGCTTTATGAAAAATGGTCATGGCGGCGTAGTAGTAGGAAGTGAGATATCCGGTGGGTATCGCAATTTATTTGTCGAAGACTGCAAAATGGATAGCCCTGAATTAGATAGAGTCATCCGTATTAAGACCAGCACATGCCGTGGAGGGCTTATTGAAAATGTATTTGTACGGAACATTACTGTAGGGCAATGCAGGGAAGCCATATTACATATCAATCTTCAATATGAGAATAGAGAAAAATGTAACCGTGGGTTTACTCCTATCGTAAGAAACGTTCATCTCAAAAATATCACCAGTGAGAAAAGTGAATATGGAGTAAGTATCGTTGGTCTTGGTGACAATGATCATGTTTACAATATTAGCGTTGAAGATTCTCATTTCAACAATGTATCCAAGAATGGAAATAGCATAACCGGTGCAAAAGATGTTACACTTAAAAATCTGTATATCAACAAGAAATTAGTTAAATAAAAGATCAGTTTTCAATAGGTCAAAACCCGGATCATTGACATTTTGATAAAATGTCTTGATTCCGGGTTTTTAAGTTTTCACATGGCATTTTCTTATTTTTCACGAAATTGTTGCTTTCCGTCTACAAATAAAGACTATATTTGCCCACTAATAACCGGAAATTGATATGGATATGGAGCAACTGAAAACAATCAAAGAGCTTATCAATCAGGGGAATGTGGAACAGGCAATCCGGATGCTTGATCATTATCTCCAAACCTCACCTTCTTCCCATGACGAAGCATATTATCTTAAAGGAAACGCTTACAGAAAGCTGGGAAACTGGCAAGAAGCGTTAAATAATTATCGACTAGCCATCGAAATCAATCCAAACAGCCCTGCCGCCCAGGCAGAAGAAATGGCTATGAACATATTGAATTTCTTTAATAAAGACATGTACAATCATTAAATATAAAAGTAAACGTAAATTATGGCAAAGATAAAAGGAGCGATTGTAGTGAACACCGAACGTTGCAAAGGATGCAACTTATGCGTGGTCGCTTGTCCTGTGGATGTAATATCCCTCGCCAAAGAAGTAAATATGAAAGGGTACAATTTTGCCCACCCCGTATTGGAAGATGACTGTATCGGCTGCGCTGCATGTGCAAACGTATGTCCGGACGGGTGCATCTCCGTATATAAAATCAAAGTAGAATAAACATGTAAATCTGTATAATATGGCAGAAGAAGTTGTATTAATGAAAGGGAACGAAGCGATCTCTTATGCAGCAATCCGCTGCGGCGTAGATGGATACTTCGGATATCCTATTACTCCCCAATCGGAAGTACTGGAAACTCTTGCAGACTTAAGACCCTGGGAAACTACCGGAATGGTAGTGCTTCAGGCAGAAAGTGAAGTAGCAGCTATTAATATGGTATATGGCGGCGCCGGAAGCGGAAAGATGGTTATGACCTCTTCATCCAGTCCCGGCATCAGCTTGAAACAAGAAGGCATTTCATATATTGCAGGTGCCGAACTCCCTTGTTTAATTGTAAATGTAATGCGTGGTGGTCCGGGGTTGGGAACTATCCAACCAAGTCAGGCTGATTATTTTCAGACTGTAAAAGGTGGAGGCCACGGCGATTATCGTCTAATAGCGCTTGCACCGGCATCCGTGCAAGAGATGGCTGATTTTGTAGATTTAGGCTTCAAGTTAGCTTTCAAATACCGTAATCCGGCTATTATTTTAGCTGATGGTGTTATTGGTCAAATGATGGAAAAGGTAGTGCTTCCTGCTCAAAGGGCCCGTCGTACCGAAGAAGAAATCATAGCAGAATGTCCATGGGCAACCACCGGAAGAACAAATATGCGTAAGCCTAATATCATTACCTCACTTGAGTTGAAACCTGAGGAAATGGAAAAGAATAATCTACGCTTTCAAGCTAAGTACAAGCTAATAGAAGAGAATGAAGTTCGCTATGAAGAAATTCAATGTGAAGATGCCGAATATCTTATTGTAGCTTTCGGTTCTATGGCCCGCATTGGACAAAAAGCATTGGAAATGGCACGTGAAGAAGGTATAAAAGTTGGCATGCTGCGCCCTATCACATTATGGCCTTTCCCTACAAAAGTCATTGCTTCGTATGCCGACAGAGTAAAAGGAATGTTGGTTACAGAACTAAACGCCGGTCAGATGATCGAAGATGTTCGTTTGGCAGTAAACGGTAAAATACGCGTTGAACATTTCGGACGCTTAGGCGGTATTGTACCCGACCCGGATGAAATAGTGCACGCATTAAAAGAAAAGCTTTTTTAAAATCAGAATTTAGATAAACAATATGAATATGAACTCTGATAAAATAAGAAGTATTTTAAACATCATTTTTATGATACTTGTATTGGTAGCGGTTATCCTCTATTTTACAGGAAAAAACGGTAACTCATTATTCGTTTACTTGTGTGGAAGCGCTATCGTTATTAAGTTCCTTGAATTGTTTCTACGATCTATCAAACGTTCGGGTAAACAATAAAGTTACCCACCTAAAATTAAGATTATGACAAGAGAAGATATCATAAACGCAGGAGCCTTGGTTTACAAGAAACCAACCCTGATGAACGATAATCCCATGCACTATTGCCCAGGTTGTAGCCATGGTGTTGTGCATAAACTGATTGCCGAGGTCATCGAAGAAATGGGAATGGCGGAAAAAGCCGTCGGTATTTCTCCGGTAGGATGTGCTGTGTTCATATATAATTATATTGATATTGACTGGCAAGAAGCGGCTCACGGACGTGCACCTGCACTTGCCACCGCCATCAAAAGATTGTGGCCTGACCGATTGGTATTTACATATCAAGGAGACGGTGACCTAGCTTGTATTGGTACAGCCGAAACTATTCATGCTTTGAATCGTGGCGATAATATCACTATTATATTCATCAACAATGCCATTTATGGTATGACAGGAGGACAGATGGCTCCCACTACTTTAGTGGGTATGAAAACGTCTACAAGTCCTTATGGGCGTGATGTCCAATTGCATGGATATCCCCTTAAGATGGCAGATATTGCAGCTCAATTGGAAGGTACGGCATACGTCACCAGACAGAGTGTGGAAACAGTTCCTGCAATTAAGAAAGCAAAGAAAGCTATTCGTAAAGCTTTTGAAAACTCAATGGCCGGCAAAGGTTCTAATTTAGTCGAGATTGTATCAACCTGTAACTCAGGTTGGAAAATGTCAGCAGATAAATCAAACAAATGGATGCAGGAACACATGTTCCCATATTATCCACTTGGAGATTTAAAAGACAAATAATGAGTGAATAAAGATTAGGAACTATGAAAGAAGAAATAATTATAGCAGGCTTCGGTGGACAGGGTGTCTTGTCTATGGGTAAGATATTGGCATACTCGGGATTAATGGAAGGAAAGGAAGTAACCTGGATGCCGGCATACGGCCCCGAACAACGTGGTGGTACTGCAAACGTAACAGTTATTGTCAGTGACAATAAGATCTCGTCACCGATATTGAGCAAATACGATGCAGCTATCATATTAAATCAGCCATCGCTCGAGAAATTTGAAAACCGTGTGAAACCAGGTGGTGTCTTAATATATGACGGATATGGTATAATCCATCCGCCCACACGAAAAGACATCAATGTATATCGAATCGATGCAATGGACGCAGCCAATGAAATGAATAATGCAAAAGCATTTAATATGATCGTACTCGGAGGTTTATTAAAGCTTAAACCAATGGTTACTCTAGAGAGCGTTATAAAAGGTCTGAAAAAGACTTTGCCAGAACGTCACCACCATTTGATACCAATGAATGAAGCAGCCATAAAAAAAGGTATGGAATTGATTCAAAAAGTATAATCCGAATTATTCTTTTATTGGATATCACCGAAATTAAAGATTTAATGAGGGGCTTCGTTAATGCGACGGAGCCCCTTTTTAATGAGCTAATTTTCAGTATCCAACTAAATTATCACAGATATTTTCGCAACAGAAAAGTCTCTAAATATATCAAGATCAAGAAGACAATCGTACGTTTGTAAAAATAGGCAAAAAACATAGAATTCAGCAGGTGAATAATTTTTTATTGTATCTTTGCGACTAATTATGAGACGCTTTCTTCTTACATACATCATATTGTCTATTCTTGGAGTATTGAGCATATATGCCCAACAAACTCTCAATCGAAATAACCGTGACCAATTCGGTAATCAGGTAGATCCGTCCACACGACCAGCCAATTTGAATAACGATAGTACCGAGATACAAAGTCTCCCACCCAAACTGTATATGTGGAGACTAAGTGAAACATTGGGTAATCGTATTATTATACCCGTGGATACAGTTTACCATCATTTTCAAAATACCAATTTGGTAGAAGGCATAACAGGTCATTATAATTATATCGGTAACCTAGGTTCACCACGTTTATCACGTTCATTTTTCGAGCGTAGCAATTACGACTACCTTTCCATCTTTATGGAACCGTATTCAAGCTTCTTTCAGAATCCGGATCAAATCAATTTCACCAATAGTAATGTCCCTTATACCAACCTGACTTATTATAAAGCCGGGGATAAAGTGAACGGAGAAGAACGCTTCAAATCATATTTCTCGGTTAATGTCAATAAAAGGGCTGCTTTTGGATTTAATATAGACTATTTATACGGACGCGGATTGTATTCCAACCAGTCCACAGCTCATTTTAACGGTAGATTGTTTGGTAGCTATATTGGCGATCGCTACCAGATTCAAGGTGTTTTCAACACCTATAACCTGAAAATGAATGAGAATGGCGGTATTCAAAATGATCAATATATCACCCGCCCCGAAAATATGGCCGAGGGGAAAAAAGAATATGAATCGACTACTATTCCTGTCAATTTTGACCAACCCGCTACAAACCGTAATAATGATTATTACTTGTATCTCACTCATCGATATCGACTCGGTTTCAAGCGAAATACTACCAAGATAGACGAACAGAAGAAAGATACGGTTGATTTGGAGCAATTTGTTCCGGTCACAAGCTTTATACATACTTTCAAACTTGAGGGAGCGAAGCACAGCTATGGAGCCAAGACTGAAGCCGAAAAGTTATATGCCAATTCGTATTTTAGTAAAAAGCTCGCTTCAAAAGACTCCACGGAAGCTTTCAGTATAAAAAACGTATTTGGCGTTGCTTTATTGGAAGGATTTAACAAATACGCTAAAGCCGGATTGACGGCATATATTTCACATAAATACAGCAGATATGACCTGATGGATACGCTGCAAGTACGCACTGACCTGGATAGTGTGAAAACAACTCGCTATACCGAACAAGAAGTTTATATAGGTGGCGAATTAGCAAAAAAACAGGGACGATTTTTACATTACAATATCAATGGAGAAATAGGTCTTTTAGATAAAGCCTTGGGGCAGTTCCGTGTCAACGGTAATATGGATATGAACTTTTCATTTGGTAAAGATACTGTCAATCTGATAGGACGCGCTTTTATAACAAACACTCTTCCGTCGTTCTATATGCGTCATTACCATTCCAATCATTTCTTTTGGGACAACGACAATATGGACAAAGAATTCCGAAGCCATATTGAAGGAGAATTGAATTTTGAAAGATGGGGAAGTAACTTAAGGATTGGTGTGGAAAATATAAAAAATTACACTTATTTCAACCAAAATGCTTTACCGGAGCAATATAGTCAAAATATACAGATAGTATCTGCTACCTTTAAGCAAAACTTCCGCCTTGGCATTTTCCATTTGGATAATGAGGTGACATGGCAAAAGAGTAGCCAGAAAGATATCATACCTTTGCCGGATTTGTCATTCTACCATAACTTCTATCTACAAGCAAAAGTCGCGAAAAAAGTATTAAGCATACAATTAGGTGCTGATGTTAGTTATTTTTCTAAATATCATGCACCGGCATATATGCCCGCCATACAGCAGTATCATGTGCAATCAGCCACAGATCAAGTAGAAATAGGAGGATATCCCATTGTAAATGTTTATGCGAATCTTCATTTAAAACGGACACGCTTCTTCGTAATGATGTACCATGTCAATCAAGGAATGGGTAATCGCAATTCTTTTTTAGTTCCGCATTACCCCATCAATCCTCGTCTACTTAAGCTAGGTCTTTCTTGGAATATGTTTGATTAAATCAATCTATTATGAATATAGCCAAAACAAAGTTATTGAGATATATAGTTATAGGCGTTATAGCTGTTGCCTTGGCTCATTTTATTTTCAACAAAGAAAAGCATGGTCATCCACGTGACTATCCAGCCATAATGGCAAGTAAAGAACTTCGTGTCACCACTGAATATAATTCCATCAGCTTCCATGTGAATGGCGATACGCTGTCCGGATTTCATTATGAGCTTATACAAGCTTTTGCTCGGGATCATGGTTTGAAAGTTACCATTGCTCCGGAAATGAGTTTTGACAAGCAACTTGAGGGGCTGGCTGAAGGTAAGTATGATATTATAGCTAACAGTCTTTTAGCAACAAGCGACCTCAAAGATTCTTTGCTACTTACCAATCCGATTATTCTTAGCAAACAAGTTTTAATACAGCGAAAGAAGCCGGCGAAAGATAGTACCTTCATTAAAAGTCAATTGGATTTGGCTAAAAAAACTCTATATGTAGTAAAGAATTCTCCATCCTTATTGCGTATCAAAAATTTAGGTAACGAAATCGGAGATACTATCTATGTCAAAGAAATCGAAAAATACGGTTCGGAACAACTTATTTCATTGGTTGCCCACGGCGATATTGATTATGCCGTATGTGATCAGGAAATAGCTCGTGCCGCTGCCGACAGCATGCCTCAAATAGATATCAATACTGCCATCAGCTTTACGCAATTTTACTCCTGGGGGATCAGTAAGCAAGCTCCCATTTTGCTCAAGACACTCAACTCTTGGTTGGAAGGATTCAGAAAAGGAAATGAATTCAAACAAATATACAACAAATACTATGGGAAAAAGAAATGACTTTCTCCCATCTTATTCTATCAACAACAGTTTCTTTACAATGCTTCAATCTCACTAAGCCATAATGCGGAAGAGGCATCACTAGGCATACGCCAATCTCCTCGGGGACTAATAGAGATACTTCCTACTTTAGGACCGTCAGGTAGACACGAACGTTTAAATTGTTGATTAAAGAAGCGTCTGAAAAACACACCCAGCCATTTCTTTATTGTTTGCTCATCATAATCGCCTTCAAAAGTAGAAACTGCAATAGCATAGATTTTAGCCGGTCGAAAACCAAACCGCATAAAGTAATAGAGGAAGAAATCATGTAGCTCATAGGGACCAACCAAGTCTTCTGTTATCTGAGAGATATTGCCATCTTCATCTGCCGGAATGAGTTCCGGGCTAATCGGTGTATCTACTATATCTAATAAAGTAATGCGCGAAGCTTCATCAACGTCGTGATCGGCCACCCATTGAACTAGATGTTTCACCAAAGTCTTGGGTATGCTATTGTTCACTCCATACATTGACATGTGGTCGCCATTATAAGTTGCCCACCCCAATGCCAACTCCGAGAGGTCACCCGTACCAATGACCAATCCACAGGTTTGATTGGCAATATCCATAAGAATCTGTGTACGTTCGCGTGCCTGAGAATTCTCATACACCACGTCATGCACATTCATATCATGATCTATATCTTCGAAATGCTGTATACAAGCATCTTTTATATTTACCTCCCGAATGGTGACTCCAAGCGAGCTCATCAAAGATAATGCATTGGTATAAGTACGATCGGTAGTCCCAAAGCCAGGCATTGTAACTCCTACTATACCTTTTCTCTCCCACCCTAACTTATCGAATGTCCTTACACAGACCAATAAGGCTAAAGTAGAATCCAAGCCACCCGATATTCCAACGACAACTGTTTTAGCAGAAGTATGAACTAAACGCTTCGCCAATCCGGCCACCTGTATGGCAAATATCTCCTCACAACGTTCATTCAATTCAGGCCCTTGCGGGACAAAAGGATGTTTATCGAAGCGACGTGTTACGGTGATCAATCGCGGCTTAAATATATCGGCTGTTATACGTTGAACCGGTTTATCAGAAGTACATTGACCTTTGCATGTCGCAAAAGTGGTATTCATCCTCCGCTCCGCCCGTATACGTTCCACATCTATTTCGCTAATAGTCATTTGGCTATCAAACGAGAAGCGCTTTGACCGTGCAAGCAGGGTACCGTTTTCATAAACTAAACCATTGCCCGCAAATACGAGATCAGTAGAAGATTCGCCAAAGCCACAAGAGCTAAACACATACCCTGCAATACACCTTGCAGACTGCTGAGCTATCAACGAACATAGATAATTATGTTTACCAATACTTTCATTGCTTGCCGACATATTGAATAATATTTCAGCGCCCTGCAAAGCAAGATATGAACTTGGAGGAATGGTAGCCCACATATCCTCACATATTTCAACCCCAAAAGTAGCATCGGATGTTTCAAAGAGCAGATTTTCTCCTAAAGGAATATTTTGTCCGCACAAACGAACTGATGTTTCTGTAACTTCCGAAGCAGAGGCAAACCAGCGCTTTTCGTAGAATTCTTTATAATTACAGAGATATTTTTTAGGAACAACTCCCAATACTCTTCCTTTCTGAATGACAATTGCAGTATTTAATAACGAGCCGCCAACAGGCACAGGAGCCCCAATGATAGAAACAATATCCAACTGCCGTGTACTGTTGAGTATTTGCATTAAACCCATCTCAGCTTCTTCCAACAACAAAAGCTGACCGAATAAATCACCGCATGTGTATCCCGTAATACAAAGTTCGGGGAACACAACTATTTGCACACCGGCATTGTCGGCATTAATGATATTTTGCTCTATTTCTCCGGCATTGAATTTGCAATCCGCAACTTTAACATGCGGCACCGCAGCAGCAACTTTAACAAATCCGTGGTTCATAATTGAATATCTATTCTATTTTCTGCAAAAATACGGTATTAATATGACCTTACTAAAAAAAGCTTCGAAAAACTTTTGGAAAAATAAAAATCTATATACCTTTGCCGACAAACCGAGTGTAATTATTACAACTTTGTAAAATTCATAAGAGATGGACGCCATTAAATTACTAGAACTGCATAACATTAAACCATCAATGCAACGTATTGCCATTATGCAATATCTTGTAGAACACCGTACACATCCTACTGTGGAACAAATCTATGAATCTTTATCGCCTTCTATGCCTACGTTGTCAAAAACTACGGTATACAATACCCTTAAGCTTTTGAGTGAAAATGGGGCAGCACAAACACTGACTATAGACGAACGAAATACCTGCTATGATGCCGATACCTCGCCACATGCGCATTTTCTGTGTAAATGTTGTGGCAGGGTTTATGACCTTCCTTTAAGTAAAGATATTAAAAAAGTGGAAGCACTGGAAATAGGAGGGCATTATGTGCAGGAAGAACACTATTATTATAAAGGTATCTGCAAATACTGCAAACGCAATGACGCATAGCGTCTGAAACTGATAAATAACTAATTCAATTAAAATCGGAAAATGAAAAAATTTAGATGTACCGTATGCGGTTACGTATACGAAGGTGATGCTGCGCCTGAAAAATGCCCTCTATGCAAGGCACCGGCTAGCAAATTTGTTGAAATTACAGAAGAGCAAGGTGGTGCATTAACTTTTGCCGATGAGCACGTAATCGGTGTAGCAAAAGGATGTGACGAAGAAATGATTAAAGATCTGAACAATCATTTCATGGGTGAATGTACAGAAGTCGGAATGTATTTAGCAATGAGTCGCCAAGCCGACCGCGAAGGATATCCCGAAGTAGCGGAAGCCTACAAAAGAATAGCTTGGGAAGAAGCGGAACACGCTGCTAAATTTGCAGAGTTGTTGGGCGACTGTGTTTGGGACACTAAAACCAACCTTGAGAAAAGAATGAATGCAGAATGTGGCGCCTGCGAAGATAAGAAGCGAATCGCTACCCGTGCAAAATCTTTAAATCTTGATGCTATTCATGACACCGTACACGAAATGTGTAAAGATGAAGCTCGTCACGGGAAAGCTTTTGAAGGTTTATACAACCGCTATTTCAAAAAATAAATCGGCAATGATTGCCTGTTTCAATATATCGGGCTGATATAAAGATACAATAATCATGCTGAAATCATAAAAGGACCATCTGTACTGATCAGATGGTCCTTTTTTTAAAAAAGTAAGTTTTGCATGTCACGTTTACTTTTCTCATTCGTCTTAATCATGTAAATGGAACTCCAAGAGTTTAAAATAAGCGTACTACCACTCCGCTGCAAATTGTTGAATTATGCGCGGAAGATTATCGGCAACCCGGAAGATGCGGAAGATGCCGTGCAGGAAGCAATGCTTAAATTGTGGAATAAAAGGGAGGAAATGGAGCAATACAAAAGCATCGAAGCTTTTGCCATGATTGTGACACGAAATCTCTGTATGGATGTACTCAGAAGCAAGCATACTACTGACACTTCTCTGGAACAGGTCAGCAACACAACAGTGAATAGCACTCCTGAGCGGCTAATGGAAACTCATGATGAGATGCGGCTGATGCACGAAATCATAGCTTCGCTGCCAACTTTGCAACGCACAATTATGCAGATGAAGGATCTCGAAGAATATGAAACGGAAGAGATTGCAGAAATCACCGGATGCAGTGCCGAAGCCATACGCAGCAATCTGTCGAGAGCGCGCAAGAAAGTGAGGGACATTTACCTGCAGGCTATACAAGAAAAGAAAAGGAGGAAACAGGCATGAAGATAGAAGATTTATTGGAACGTTATTTCGAAGGGACAACTTCTTGTGAAGAAGAAAAGGAGCTTAGGCGCTTCTTCAGTGGGAAAAACGTGCCGGAACATCTGGAGATATACAGCTCTTTCTTTGTTTCACTGGATATGGAATCAAAAGAATTCCATAGAAAGCAACCCCGCACGAAGAGTAATTTCAAGCAGAGAGTGATGTACAGTATGGTCGGAATAGCTGCGGGATTGCTACTCATTATTGGTGTAAGTCAGATTTTTCAGAATAATCAATCGGTACAACAAGATTACGTCATTATTAATGGAAAGAAATATACCGATGCCAAAATTGTACGCGAACAAGCTCTTGATGCTTTCAACGACATGAAGATGAGCAAAGAGGATATGCGCGAACTGATGTTTGAATAATTTAGATAAATCAAAATAAAAAACAAAGTCATGAACAAGCTTATTCGTACCCTGCTATGTAGTCTGCTACTTCTGTGCAGCGCAGGCATATACGCCCAAAAGGGACTACAAATAGCTGACGTATTCCAAAAATATGGCAACCGAAAAGGTTCCACATACGTCGAACTGTCTAAGAATCTTTCCAAAACGTGGGATATCACCCATTATCAGAGTTTGAAGATGCAAAGGCCGGAAGGGGCTTTGTCCGAAATCTACCGTAGTTTGGAAGCAGACCGCGAACATGCCAAGAAAATCAAAGAAGTGGTAGCTGACGGCAACATACAATCGGGATACTATCAGCTGCCGCCTATACAAAAAGGTATCAATCGCTATATACTTTTCCGCTTGGGGAAAAAAGGAGAAGCGACCTTGATCTACATCGAAGGAGAGATTGACAGTGACGACCTCCTGTCACTCATGTTCAACAAAGACTAATCGATAATCTATTAATCATACATAAATACTATCAATTATGAAACGGATATTATTTTTACTATCTCTCATGCTCAGCATGACTGCAATGGCACAAGAAAGCATTCCGCAAGACACCACCGTATACATCAACGGACGGAAAATTAACATCAATGAGCAGAATGGGAAAATAAAGGTCAAGATGTTTAATACTAACGCCCTTAAAGATAGCGTTGAAGACGTACAGGTATTCGAAGGCGTTTATTTGGATGGACGCAGCATAGAGCGAACCACAATTGTATCCCTCCCTTTTGTAAAACGGAAAAAAGATAATTATCGGTTTGACCCGCATTATGCCGGCATTTACTTCGGGTTTAACAAATCAGCAGACAAAACCTTCCGTTATTCATCTTCACTACCACAAATCAATTCCAAGTCATGGGAATGGGGTATCAATCTGTTCTATGGGGGTATAGCCATTAGTCCGGATAATCATTGGGGAGTTACTTCCGCTTTAGGTGTTGCTCGTATTGTATACAAATTCGACAACAACTATGGATTAGAGAAAGTAGATGGTATCACTGTTTGTAAACCTGCAAAAAGTGGTATTGAATACCAAAGCAGTTGGCTTCGTTACTGGGCATTCCGCCTACCCATCAGTCTTGAATGGCAAACCCGATTGGGAAGCGATCGTGCATTCATCGCTACCGGTGTTGAAGCGGAATGGCGTACCGGAATAGTATCAAGAGCAAAATATGATGGAGATAAACACACGCTAAGCAATAAGCTGAATACCAATCCACTCGGACTGAACATGCTGATACAAGCCGGATACCGTAAGATAGGTTTTAACGCGCGCTTTGCACTGACTTCCTTCTTCGAGAAGAATAAAGGTCCCGAAATGTATCCCTCTTCTATTGGTCTTGCCTGGTATTGGTAAATTAGTATTGACCTTACCTGCCAAAGCTGAGATTTCAAAATATAAATATGCCGTTTTTATTTATCGGCAACCAGTCATTAATCATATAATATTGCCGCCTCGAAAACTCTTCGAAGGCGGCAATTTGCTATATAATAGCAGCTTATAGCGCTAAACGCCCCCTCACCACAAGCACTATTCTATATATGGAATAGTATAGTATGATTCATACAATCATATAATAAGATTCATAGAATGGTATAGTATGATTCTCGTTTCAGATCATAGATGTTTCAGATAAAAGCCAAACTTATTTAAAGCACAAGATATAAGAGAAAGAGTAAAAAGTGTCAAAGCCAATATCACAACTCCAAAAATAACGTACATTTGTATTTGAGGTAAACTAATAAAAGCAAGCTCACATGACTAAAGAAGAATTGATGAGAAAAGCGATAGAGCTTTCCATAGAGAACATAGCCAATGGTGGTGGTCCTTTTGGAGCCGTCATTGCTAAAGATGGAGAAATAGTAGCTACGGGGGTAAACCGCGTAACTGCCTCGTGTGACCCGACTGCACATGCCGAAGTAAGTGCTATCCGTGAAGCGGCTGTAAAATTGGGAACATTCAATCTGCATGGATATGAGATCTACACTTCCTGTGAACCCTGTCCGATGTGTTTAGGCGCCATCTATTGGGCTCGACTTGACAAAGTATACTACGGCAATAATAAAACAGATGCAAAAAGGATAGGCTTTGACGATTCGTTTATCTATGACGAATTGTCGTTGAATCCTGCCGATCGTAAACTACCTTTAGCGGTAATGCTCCCCGAAGAAGCAATAAAAGGATTTGAAGAATGGGCAAAAAAAGAGGATAAAGTTGCATACTAAACTTATTTCGAAGAACTTATCGTTAAGTAAGATTTGCTCAAAATCTTAAAGCTCAAAGAAATTTCTTTAAAAGAATTAAAGCCAGTACTAAAAGCTGACTTTAATTCTTAATAAACATATTTCAAAAAACACCTCAGAATATACCTAGAAATTAAATTAACATCACAATTTAATATGACACTGTCCCTAATATTCTTATGACATAAACAAATGTTAGAGCGGAAAATAAATATTAGGCACTGTCCCTAATATTGTGTAAATGTAAAACTGCAGGTTATATTACTTGCAGTTTTTTTATTTATGTATAACTTTGATAAAAGCTTTATTATGGACATTCCCAAAGAATTTTTAAGTAAAG
>VOIU01000002.1 GCA_007896885.1 Bacteroidaceae bacterium HV4-6-C5C | reverse complement strand
CAGAGAGAGGTTCTTCCTTAGGGAAAGAGCCTCTCTCTTTTTTTATACACCCTAAAACTCCAAAATATTAAGACAGGGGTAAAAAAGCATACATTCTATACCTGCCCCCTTTATGTCTATGCTATATTCCGAGATTGCAATGGATTGCTTGAGAGAAAATGTGCTGCTTACAAAAGATATGCCCTTTTTATCCCCTTAAACGTTTTGATATTCAAAATTATTATAATGATTGGAATCTTATAAATCTTTTTTATATTGCTCCTTGTTATATAAACACATTAATTAAAAGATACGATATGATACCACCTCCTGCAAATGCTACTCCCCCCGTTCAAGAAGTTGCTTTTGTTAGTGACTTTGAAACTGATTCTTTCCGATTGGAAAATGGTAAAACGCTTAAGATTACTTTCATAAAGCATGCGAGTCTAATTTTAGATTATGATAATCACATCTTGTATGTAGATCCTGTATCAATGTATGCAGATTTTTCAAAATTGCCTAAAGCTGATGTTATTCTAATAACTCATGAACATAGTGATCATTTTGATACTAAAGCTATTTCTGCTATAGAAAAGAAAACTACGAAATTGATATCGAATGAATCTTGTCAGAAAAAACTTGCTAAAGGACAGATTTTGCGAAATGGGGAGGGGCTAAATTTGCAGTTTGGATTGCATATAAAAGCCATTCCCGCATATAATACAACTCCGGAAAGATTTGTATATCATCCTAAGGGGCGTGATAATGGATATTTACTAACCATAGATAAATTTAGAATATATATAGCGGGAGATACTGAAGATATTCCGGAAATGTCTCATTTAGGCAAAGTGGATATTGCATTTATACCAGTGAATCAACCTTATACAATGACTGTTGATCAAGCTGTAAATGCTGCTAAATTGATCAAATCTCATATCTTGTACCCATATCACTATGGCGAGACTAAAATAGAATTATTAAAAGAAAAACTTAAAACTGAACCTAATATTGATGTCCGTATACGGCAACTTCAATAACTTTTCAATAATTATTTTATTATTTATAAATTAATATGGAAGTAAAAAATATAGCAAAAATGGATTTTCAACTTTCTGTGCAAAATCCATTTATCGTTGCTTTTCATCATAAGGATTTATTTCCTAAAGGCAATGGAAATATGGCTCCGGAATCAATTAATCCAAGCAAAAATGTAGGTGAAGATTTCGATATGAGATCATCTTGGAGAATGTATTATGGTGACAGAATTCCAGGCTTTCCTGTACATCCTCATCGTGGTTTTGAAACCGTGACAGTAATGCTTGACGGTTTTGCAGATCATTTTGATGCTAAAGGTGCAAAAGGGCGATATGGTAAGGGGGATGTACAATGGATGACGGCAGGCGCTGGAACACAGCATTCAGAAATGTTTCCTTTGCTTAATGATAATGATGTGAATCCGATGGAGCTGTTCCAGATTTGGCTTAACCTCCCCAAAAAGAATAAATTTGCATCCCCTGATTATAAGATGTTTTGGAATGAAGACATTCCTGTAGTTGTAGAATATGATAATTTGCAACGTATGATTGAAGTGAAACTGATTGCAGGGGAATATAAGGGAATTAGATCATTGGATCCAGTTCTAGCATCATGGGCATATGATCGAGATAATCACGTTGGTATATGGCTGGTCACATTAGAAGCTAATGCTGATTTTATAATTCCTGGTATTTCACGAACTTTGAATAGGACGCTTTATAATTTTGGTGATTCTTCAGTAATGATTGACGGTCACCAGATTAAGGATCATTATTATGCGGAACTACTTGGCGATGTTGATATACATGTTAATAACGGGGATAAAGCGGCTCAATTGTTGCTTCTTGAGGGTGAACCTATTAAGGAGCCTATAGCAGCGCGCGGACCTTTTGTTATGAATACTGAGAGTGAACTCCGTCAGGCTTTCTCTGATTATAGAAGTACTCAATTTGGCGGATGGCCATGGGACCACTCTGATCCTGTAAATGAAAAAAATGCAGGTCGCTTTGCAAGCTACAATTTTGGTGAACGTATTGAATATCCTGATTGAATAGGCAGTGCGTATGCAAATATGTCTATTTTCAGAAAGGTATCGATTTATAATATCAAGATCACATCACTCTTAGTCGATGGATTGTAAAGTTCCTTTCTTACAGCATTTGAAACATCCGCACATAGTTGCAGCTTTATGCAAATAGTGTTGAGATATAATTGCTCTTGAACGTAATGGTCGAGGATATAAAATTGAGTATATGTAACAGAAGTTCGGATTAAAGAAATAGAAACGTTATCGACTAAGTATATATGATGGAAGTATCAATTGAGCAAGTATATAGTTTTTTTCTTTGTGATATAGCTTTGAGTATATATGATAGAAGTTGAAATTCGATTGCTTTTGAATGTTATTTCATTACTATTTTAGACTTTAACTACGCTGTTTAAACAAAAAATAGTAATTTTGCCGACTGTTTAATTGAGTATCGGAAACTATAAATACGAATAAAATGGCGGTAGAATTAAAAAACCTGACCAAACGCAGCGAAAATTATTCGCAATGGTATAATGAATTGGTAGTTAAGGCTGATCTTGCCGAACAATCGGCTGTGAGGGGTTGTATGGTGATTAAACCTTATGGCTATGCTATTTGGGAGAAAATACAACGACAACTTGATGACATGTTTAAAGAAACCGGACATGTCAACGCTTATTTTCCATTATTAATACCTAAATCTTTTCTTAGTCGGGAAGCCGAGCATGTAGAAGGTTTTGCAAAAGAGTGTGCTGTAGTTACACATTATCGTTTGAAGAATGCTGAAGACGGTTCGGGAGTAGTTGTTGATCCTGCTGCCAAGTTGGAAGAGGAGCTTATTATTCGTCCTACATCTGAAACAATAATCTGGAATACTTATAAAAATTGGATTAATTCGTATCGCGATCTACCTATATTGTGCAATCAATGGGCTAACGTTTTTCGTTGGGAAATGCGAACTCGTCTATTCTTGCGTACTGCAGAGTTCTTGTGGCAGGAAGGACACACGGCACATGCTACGCGTGAAGAGGCAGAGGAGGAAGCTATACGTATGTTAAATGTCTATTCTGAGTTTGCTGAAAAATCTATGGCTGTTCCTGTAATTAAGGGGGTAAAGTCGGCTAATGAACGTTTTGCGGGTGCTTTAGAAACTTATACTATTGAAGCAATGATGCAGGACGGTAAGGCACTACAAAGCGGAACTTCTCATTTTCTTGGTCAGAATTTTGCTAAGGCGTTTGATGTTCAATTTGTTAATAAGGAAAATAAACTGGAGTATGTTTGGGCAACTTCATGGGGAGTATCTACTCGTTTGATGGGTGCTTTGATCATGACTCATTCTGATGATAACGGATTGGTTTTGCCTCCACACTTAGCTCCTATACAAGTCGTTATTGTACCTATTTATAAAAATGCCGAACAACTTCAAAAAATAGATGAAAAGGTGGCAGGAATAGTTGCAAAGCTTAAAGCTTTTGGTATATCGGTGAAATATGATAATGCCGATAACAAACGTCCTGGCTTCAAATTTGCCGATTATGAACTCAAAGGAGTACCGGTACGCCTTGTAATGGGAGGACGGGACCTTGAAAATAATACCATGGAAGTGATGCGTCGTGATACTTTGGAGAAAGAAACCCGTACATGTGATGGTATAGAAGAATACGTAAAGGAATTATTGGAAGAAATTCAAAATAATATTTATCAGAAAGCCCTTAATTTTCGTAATGCTCATATTACTAAGGTTGACAGCTATGATGAATTTAAGGAAAAGATAGAAGAAGGTGGATTTATATTGGCTCATTGGGATGGAACTACTGAGACGGAAGAGCGAATAAAAGAAGATACCAAAGCTACAATACGTTGTATACCTTTTGAAACATTCTTTGGTGATGACAAAGAACCAGGTAGATGTATGGTAACCGGTAAGCCATCGGCGTGTCGCGCATTATTTGCACGCTCTTATTAATAATTAAAGCTCAATTAGCATAGAATACCAGCTCAAAAGTTTCATGACATTTTCTTAGAGTTAGTATTCGCTAGGCACCCTGATTACAATGTATTGTAATTGGGGTGCTCTTTCTTTATTAACCTATCATCATTCACGATTCCCAATATGCCACAGATCTTTTATAGATATTCCGTTGCATAGTTCCTTTTCGGAATGAGAGGAGATACTTTGTTCGATATACTTATATTTTAGCGACATTTATATCTATCATGAAAACTGCAGTATAAGCCGATTCTATCTATGGATATTTTTTCTGTTCAGCTATTGTTTTACCATTTTGTCATATCGCTTACATCGTGACGTAATAAAGCTTACCCATCTTTGCATAAGAAAAAATAAAGAAAGGAGTCAATATGGAACTTGGCAAAGATGATTATATTATTGAATCAACACTCAACGGCGAATTTTATGCCTATCTGAAAAATAACTCCGTATGTTTTGCTTATGGGGAGAGCGCTGATGAAGCCTGTGAAAACTTAGCGAATATTGCTGAAGATTATATAAATGACGTTTATAACGGCACTTATATGGTAGAGGAATTTGTCTAAATGCCATTGTATTGTAGACAAACTCATCCTTTTTTACTAAATTTATTCCATAAATTCTCGGAAGTCATGTCTGCGTGAAGCAAATATGACTTCCCCTTTTTTATAGCAATTGCACTTTCAAGCCGAATGAAAGGCTTAGATAGTCCGTTGGCTTAAGATATTTATTAGTGAATGCACTTACCATATAGAGGTCGCAAGTGCTGATTTCATAGAATACGGTGACAGCTTTTGCTAAAAATCTTTTTTCAGGATTGACATTACACGTCAGTCGCTGTCCTAAAAATATATGTGTGCGTATTTTAGAAGAGAAGCCGTAGTATCCTTTTGGATAACGTTCAGGTTCTTTTACCCAGAATTCATTTCCGAATACTGTATTAAAGTATATCCCACATGTTAATGGTTCAACATATAAATCTTTACCTAAAGGTAAGCTCCACGGCATGTAATTTTGCTTCACAGTAAAGGTCAGTTTAGTACGCTTGGATTGGTACTTCGGAATCATACCGAAAAAAACATCGGTCTCCCATTGATTATGCTTCCCATAATCCCATCCCATGCCCATAGATAAGAAACCCATATTTCCTGCATATTGTAACTTGATATGAGTAGGTATCAGACTTTCCCACCTTTTGCGATAGCGGTGAATCCTCTTGTCATAACTGTTAGGCTGCACTTCACTCTCATAGACTTGATTTGCTTTTTCTCTTTCCAACCATACCGTGTCTTGTTTTACAATATAGACGGTATCTTTAAGAGATAGTTGTGCTTGATTAGCTTCTATAACCTGACCAGTATTTTCTTTTATAACGTTTTGACCATGTGTCACTGGAGAATCAAGATTGAATAGGCATAAGAGAATGCCTATATATGTTTTTTTATTAATAATAAACCACTTCATGTTTGTATCCGCTAGGTGTTATGGTGAAAATATAATAGCTACGACTTTTCATGCAGTCACTCATATAATACATAATGCCATCTCCAAATAAATTTTCTTCAAATAAACGATGTTCATGAGCTGCTGTACAGAATTGTAAGCCGGGAAACTGCGTGATGTAGTATTGAAACGCCTTCGCTGCATTGTTGTTGAATTCGTAGGCATAAGGACGAACATGCATGGATACGACAGTTTTATCGTATTCCGAACGACGGTCCGCTGTCTGATTTTCTATATATTCCATATCCGGAATGGGGTGCGAATAATCGTATTCGATTGCATTGGTATTTAAACAAACGAATTTGATACGACCCGCGATGAATGAGAAATTCGGTTCACCAAAAACAACTTGGAATGTTTCTTTTCCTGTGCCTATGCAATCATGATTGCCTATCAGTGCGACATACGGTATTTTAAGCTTATTCATGATATCTCTTTGCCACAGAAATTCATCCGTCACTCCGAAATCGCTTAAATCACCTCCGTGAATCACGAAATCGATATCATTCCGTTTATTTACATTATTTACAAAATCGACCGTTTCATCATACCAACGTTGTGAATCTCCCATTGTTATGAATCGAATAGTATCCTTTCCTTTGCAATTATTTTCAATCTTAATGATGTTCTTGGCATTAATATTTGTTTCGCCGCTGATTTTTACATCGTAGGGGTGGTAGTCTATCATATTGCAGCTGCATAACAATGTGCTGAGAGATAGAACAATATAAAATGATCTCATATAAGTAAAGAATAGTGTTAGTAATATAATATCTCGTTGAAAACTATTTGCAAAGATATAGTTTTTATCTGTGATATGAAATGATTACTGATAATTAGTTCATTCGTTTCATTTTGTTTTGAAACGTATTGTTGTCTAATAATTGGACATTGTTGTCTAATTATTAGACAATGTTGGAGAAAAGATAATTATGTAAGTACCTGAAAATGTATATATAATATATTTGGCATACTTTCTGTCTTTTAATGTTTGCATGACATTGGAAATGAATGATAAATGAATTCAAATTAATTATACCTAATGAAACAATTGTATTATGTCATTAAGACATTGTTACGGGGGCGTGGTTCAAATCTCATCAAAATAATTTCTCTTAGTTTGGGACTGACCATGAGTATCTTGCTTTTTGCCCGCATCGCTTTTGAGTTAAGTTTTGATACCTGCTTTAAAAATAATGGTGATTTGTACCAGATATTTTCGGTCTGGACTACAAATGGTGAAAAGCGTGATCCAAGCGAGCAGAATATGGGACCGGTAGCTGGAACTATCTTGCAGAACTTCCCGAAAGAAGTGGAGTCGGCTACGAGTATTTGTGAATATACGGTCAGTGGTCCGCTGTATTATGGGAGTGTACGTTTTGACGATAAAAAGGTGATGGCGGATTCGCTTTTTTTTCAGACAATGGGTATGGAGGTGCTTCGCGGTGACCCTCATGAACTGATGAACAGGGATGTGATATTCCTTTCCGACCGCTTGGCAAAGAAAATCTTTGGTGGAGACGATCCTATAGGCAAGACGCTGATGTATAATAAGGAGCTCACTCTGACTGTAAAGGGCATCTATGCTGCTTTGCCGGAGAATACTACTCGTCCTTGTGACGGAGTGATTTCGATGCCTACCATGTGGAGCCGTGGTTGGGGAAATTATTCGTGGAATGGAGGAGATAGCTATCCAGAGTATATCCGCTTTAAAAAAGGTGTCGACAAAGAGTCGGTAATGAAACGTCTGGATGCTATGATTGCCAAGTATAAACCGGCGGATATGGCGAAGATGCAATTGGACTATACTGTCTTTCTGAAGCCTATCTGTGATGTTTATCGTGAATATAAGGATGTGAAGCGGATGGTCTGGATTATGAGCATACTCGCTTTTTCCATTCTATTCATAGCAGCGTTGAATTACGTTCTCATTTCCATCTCTTCGTTGAGTTATCGTGCTAAAGCTATCGGAGTGCACAAATGCAGTGGTGCATCAGGTGGCACAGTGTTTGGAATGTTTCTGATGGAGACAGGTATCATTATTTTATTGGCGATAGGGGTAATGCTATTGTTGCTGTTTAATTTCCGTGACTTTGTGGAAGATACCACCGTTGCCAAACTCTCCTCGCTATTTGCAGCTGGCCGTCTGTGGGTACCCGGGTTGACGGTGTTGTTCCTGTTCTTGATAGGAGGAGTGTTGCCGGGGCGTCTCTTCTCCTCCATACCGGTGTCACAGGTGTTTCGGCGTTATTCCGAAGGTAAGAAAGACTGGAAGCGCCCGCTACTGTTCGTTCAGTTTGCTGGAGTGACGTTCATTGCCGGATTGATGTGTGTGGTGCTTGCCCAATATCACTACGTCACCCATAAAAGTATGGGATACAATGCCGATAGAGTGGTGGTGTCGAGTATGAGTTTCAATACTTCGGAGAAGAATAAGTCGGACTATATATTGACTTATTTCAAAGGACTGTCCTATGTGGAGGATGTTTCATCGGCATGGGATTATCCCGCTTACGGCTTCAGCGGTGAGATGGTGAGGAATGAGGCTGGAAAAACCTTATTTTCCACCCGTATTGAGGGAGAAATGGAAAACTACCCAAAGATGATGGGAATGACTTTCAAGGTAGGACGTATGGCAAGGGATAGTTCCGAAGTGGTGGTGAACGAGACTTTTGCTGAATGGATGCATTGGGGGAGTCGCGTGGTGGGACGTACATTGAATTTAGGCAGGAATTATAAGGTAGTGGGTTTGTTGAAAGATTACCGCATGAACAGCTTCTATTATGATCAACAACCGCTTGTGGTGTATTGGGTGAATTATATCAGTGGGCAACTTCATATCCGTTTGAGGGAACCGTTTGCTGAAAATCTAGCAAAGTTGAATAGGGAATCATCGGATGCACTTCCCGACAAAGTCATTGATTTTCGTTCTTTGGAACAGATCATCCATGATAATTACAATGCCACCCGTGTGTTCCGCAATGCCACCATCATGTCTACAGTAGTCATGGTGTTCATCATGCTGATGGGCTTAATAGGCTATACTACCGATGAGGTGCGCCGCCGTTCAAAGGAGATTGCTATTCGTAAGGTGAACGGTGCAGAAGTGTCGGATGTGTTGCATATCCTTTCGCGCGACATCCTCTATGTAGCTTTGCCTGCCATTGTCATTGGGCTTGTGGGAGCGTGGTATGTCAATGCTGCCTGGATGGATAGCTTTTCGGAGAAGATTCCGTTGAGTCCGGTTGTATATCCATTATTGGGTATTGTCATCTTATTGATTATCGTGGGGTGTGTTATCTGGAAGTCCTGGCGTATTGCAAATGAGAATCCGGTGAATAGTATTAAGAGTGAGTAACATTGTCACAAACGGCGTTTCTATACAGAGATAGAAGAGTTTCTGCACATAGAAATTTCAGTTTCTTTATATGGAAACGATTGTGACTCAATAAGGAAATCATCGTTTTCGTATATGGAAATGACAGCGAAGAAGGTCTTTTGAGTGAAAAGAATAAAGAATGAAAGTAAGCATTTAAACCTAAAAACAAGTATAAAATGGAAAATATGATAGAATTAAACAATGTCAGTAAAGTGTTTTCTACCTCTGAAGTGGAGACGGTAGCACTAAATCATGTAGATATTGAAGTCAAAGAAGGCGAGTTTGTTGCTATAATGGGGCCATCCGGTTGTGGAAAGTCAACGTTGCTGAATATATTGGGGCTGCTTGATAACCCAACCGAAGGTTCATATAAGCTGTTAGGTGAAGAAGTGGCAAAGTTGAAAGAAAAGGAACGTACACGTGTACGCAAAGGAAAGTTGGGTTTTGTATTTCAAAGCTTTAACTTGATAGACGAATTGAGCGTCTATGAGAATGTGGAACTTCCGTTGACATACTTGGGGGTGGGGAGCAGTGAGCGGAAACGCCGCGTGGATGAAATATTGAAACGAATGAATATCAGTCACCGTGCCAAGCATTTTCCACAACAATTGTCGGGGGGACAGCAGCAACGTGTAGCTATAGCCCGTGCTGTGGTGACAAATCCTAAACTTATTCTTGCAGATGAACCAACTGGTAATCTTGATTCAAAGAATGGCGCGGAAGTAATGACGTTACTGACCGAATTAAATCGTGAAGGTACTACCATTATCATGGTAACTCATTCAAAGCATGATGCCAGCTTTGCTCATCGAACCATACATCTATTTGATGGAAGTATTGTCGCTAATGTAGTTGCAGCCGAATTTTAAGGCTGCAACTCTCTTTCGACTACATGAGTCGTATTGATTATCTTACGGATATAGAACCATAAAATAACAACCGCCGTTATTACAGCAAGCAGGTCGGATACTGGCATACTCATCCATATCCCATCCAAGCCGAAATGATGAGGGAAAATAATTAATCCCGGAAGTAGATAAAGCAATTGGCGTGTAAGTGATAAGAATACACTGATTTTAGCTTTGCCAATGCTTTGGAAGAAATTACCGATTACAATTTGTATCCCGACAACAGGAAACATGGCGATACAAATGCGAATGCCTCGCGATGCCATATCAATCAAGTCTTTGTCGGTAGTGAATGCTATCGATACTGCTTTGGGGAAGAGTTCACAAAGCAAGAATCCTGCGGTAGTAATACCTGCTCCCGCTACAATACTCAATTTTAGAGTCTGTTTTACGCGATCATATTTTTGAGCTCCATAATTATATCCAATAATCGGTTGCATACCCATGGTTACTCCCATTACGATCATCACCGACAGAGTAAGCAGTCGGTTGATAATGCCGTATGCACCTACAGCCATATCTCCGCCATATTTTTGCAGACTGTTATTGATAATGATTACAATAGCGCATGCGCATACATTCATGAGAAATGGAGACATTCCGATAGAAAAGATACTACCGATAAAACGTCTTTTCATCTTCCAGAAACCCGATCCGAAACGTACTATTGTCGACTTATCTAAGAAATGTTTCAGGACCCATACCATGCCGATGAACTGCGAGATGACAGTTGCAGTTGCCGCTCCCCGTATGCCCCAGTTGAAATGAAAAATAAACAGTGGAGCAAGAATTATGTTACAAAGTACGGTAACCATAGAGGTAAGCATTGCTTTCTTCGGATTCCCGGTAGCACGCATTACGTTATTCAGCCCTATCATTACATAGGTAATAGGCGTTCCCAATAAAATGACTTGCATGAAATCACGTGCATAAGGTAGAGTATGTGCACTTGCTCCGAAGAATATCAATATTTGATCTAGAAAGATAAATGAAATGCCACCAAATACGACAGCATTGATAATGCATAACATTAAAGTATGTTCTACTATCTTGGTAGCACCTTCCATGTCTTTTTGTCCTAACCGGATAGACGAGATGGTAGATCCTCCTGCCGCAACAAGTGTACAAAAAGCAACAACAAGATTCATTAGCGGGAAAGTTACAGCTAGACCTGCAATAGCCATGGCTCCAACTCCATGTCCAATAAAAACACTGTCGATAATATTATATAATGAGGTAATGGTCATAGCTATGATAGCCGGAATGGAATATTGCAGCAATAATTTTCCTATTCGCTCTGTACTTAATATATGCGGATTATTGTCCATAAATGGTGTTTTCGTCTAATTTGGCGCAAAGGTATGAAATATTTGCATGGTTCAAGTATTATTCTGACCTTTGTTGCAATCAAACAGGTGTTAATATATTAAGTGAATTTGGATTGTTTATGTATAATACGAAAGAAATAGCGGTTTTGTTTGACTTTGATGGAGTGATAATGGATACTGAAACTCAGTACTCTATTTTTTGGCATCAGGTGGGCGTTGACTATTTGTCTATGCCCGATTTGGAAACCCGTGTGAAGGGACAGACACTAAACTATATTTATAATACGTTTTTCGCTGAAATGGTGGAAAAGCAGAAGGAGATAACCGAGGCGTTAAACCATTTTGAACAGGAAATGAGCTATGATTATGTTCCCGGCGCAGAAGAATTTGTAGCTGATTTACGACGTAGTGGAGTAAAGATGGCTGTGGTCACAAGCTCTAATGAAGTGAAGATGGCAGCCGTTTATCGCAGGCATCCTGAAGTGAAAAATATGTTCGATCATATTCTGACGGCCGATATGTTTGCCCATTCTAAGCCCGATCCGGATTGTTTCTTGCTCGGTATGAAAGTGTTTGGTACCACACCTCAAACAACATACGTTTTTGAAGATTCTTTTAACGGACTAAAGGCCGGTATGGCATCGGGAGCCACAGTTATAGGTCTAACTACGACTAATTCCCGTGAAGACATTAGCGGCTTGGCTCATTACGTTCTCGATGATTTCACCGGAATGACTTGCGAGAAGTTACTGAAAAACTATACCTTTGTCCCCCGAACTTAAAAACAAAAGATCATGGCAGGTTATATATCTGATGACGTACGTAAAGTAACGACTCACCGTCTGGTTGAAATGAAACAGCGAGGTGAGAAAATATCAATGTTGACAGCTTACGATTACACCATGGCACAGATTGTGGATGGTGCAGGAATAGATGTTATTTTGGTTGGAGATTCGGCTTCTAATGTAATGGCGGGCAACGTAACAACTTTACCCATTACTCTCGATCAAATGATTTATCATGGCACATCGGTGGTTCGTGCAGTGAAACGCGCTATGGTAGTAGTCGATATGCCGTTTGGCTCATACCAAGGGAATGAATTGGAAGGTCTGGCTTCCGCTATCCGAATTATGAAAGAGAGTAATGCTGACGCATTGAAACTTGAAGGAGGCGAAGAAATAATAGGCACGGTAAAGCGTATATTGAGTGCAGGTATCCCATTGATGGGACATCTTGGGCTTATGCCTCAATCTATTAATAAATATGGCACTTATACCGTACGCGCCAAAGATGATACTGAGGCCGAGAAGCTGGTACACGATGCCCATCTGTTGGAGGAAGCCGGTTGTTTCGCATTGGTTTTGGAAAAAATACCGGCAGCATTAGCCGAGAGGGTTGCGCGTGAACTTACAATTCCGGTTATTGGCATCGGAGCAGGTGGTGGAACGGACGGTCAGGTATTGGTGGTACAGGATATGTTGGGTATGAATAATGGCTTTCGCCCTCGCTTTTTAAGACGCTATGCCGATTTGCATACTGTTATGACAGATGCTATCAGTCATTATGTTTCGGACGTAAAGAACCTTGATTTCCCCAATGAAAAAGAACAGTATTAATGCTCGTTATTTTTCTATAATGGCATTTATACATTAAATTATAAATGATTTATTTAATAGAGACTGTCTCAACAATATTCCGGGGCAGTCTCTTTCATTTTAGATATACAGAAGTTTGACTTTTGAAATATAATTTGGATACCTTATCTACGAGTATGATCACTAAAGAACCGCTAATATATAAGGTATAAAAATAATAAGTCCGATTATTGCTGACCCAATAGCACAGACCAATACTGCACCTGCAGCAATATCTTTTATCTGCCCCGCCGCGGGATTTTTAACAGGTGAAACCAAATCAACTAAACGTTCAATAGAGGAGTTGAATAGCTCTGCAGTAATAACTATTGCAATGCATAGTATGACAGCGATCCATTCCATTTGGGTGATGCCGAATACCAGTCCTGCTACTATGACAAGGGTAGACACAATCAAGTGAAAGCTAAGATTCTGTTCTTTGCCGACGCAACTCCGGATGCCTTTCCATGCATATCCGAAGCTTCGTAATTGTTTCTTGCCATTGTAATTCATTAAACTTCCTACATGAATATTGTTTGAGGTGTGTTTCGTCAGTTCCTTGAAACCTGTTTCACTCCTTTTATAGTTCTCAACTTTTTAATCAAGGCTTCCAATCTGGCCGTGTCACCGACCATGATGGTCAGTGTTCCTGAGAATAGTCCGTCATGCGAATCAATTCCTATGGCTCGCAGCGTGATATTATTCTCTTTGGAAATGACCGAAGTAATGTTTGTAACAATACCTATGTCATCATGACCAACAACACGTAAATTAATCGGATATTGCGTACCTTGTGACTTTCCTGCCCAACGTGCCTTTACAATACGATAGCCGAAACGCTCACGCAATTCACTGGCGTTGGGACAGTCCGTACGATGTATTTTGATACCGCCGGATACCGTGACAAAGCCGAATACATCATCTCCATAAATAGGATTGCAGCAACGTGCCAATTTGAAATCAAGCCCTTTCAGGTTCTGATCGATGACCAAAACGTCTTCTTTAGCTTTTGTTTCCTCTTCCTGAATAGGTTGCAAATTATAACTCTCCGCACTACGATAAGTGGGGTCATCACGGACTTCTGTTTCACGCTTTTGCTGTTCCAGATACTTATCAATAATATCATTCACATCCGATGCACCATCAGAAATGCTTTGATAGAAATCTGTTACAGTCTTAAATCCCAAACGCTTGATCAGTCTCATCATCACCGCTTCATCATAATCTAATTTGCGGTTCTTAAACTTTCTTTCCAGCGTTTCTTTGGCAAAGGCATGTTGTTTGGCCACCATTTCTTTAAGAGCTTGACGTATCTTTGTACGTGCTTTTGAAGTGGTTACCACATTCAGCCAGTCTTGCTTGGGTGTTTGAGCGTTCGAGGTCATGATTTCAACCTGATCACCACTTTGTAATACTTGGCGCAATTGGGCATTTTTTCCATTTACTTTGGCTCCTATGCATCGGCAGCCTACCTTGCTGTGAATATGAAATGCAAAATCCAATACGGTTGCACCTTTTCCCAATTTAAATAAATCGCCTTTCGGTGTGAATACAAAAACTTCATCTTCATATAGATCAAGTTTGAACTGATCCATTGCTTCTAAGCCGGTATCCGAGTTTTCCAATGCTTCTCGGATAGAAGTTAACCATTCGTCAAGCCCTGTTTCGCCTTTTACTCCTTTATATCTCCAATGCGCGGCAAGTCCCCGTTCGGCTATTTCATCCATACGTTCGGTACGTATCTGTACTTCAACCCATCTACCTTCCGGTCCCATTACGGTGATGTGCAAAGATTCATATCCATTGCTTTTCGGTACAGATAGCCAGTCACGAAGTCTCTTGGGATTAGGTTGATACATGTCTGTGACGATGGAATATACTTGCCAACATTCTTGTTTCTCTTTTTCTAAAGGAGATTCAAGTATAACACGGATGGCAAATAAGTCATATACACTTTCGAACGGACATTTTTGTTTTCTCATCTTCTGATAGATGGAATGGATCGATTTTGTACGCCCTTTAATATGAAATTGTAAGCCGGCTTCTTCCAGTTTCTTTTGAATAGGAGCTATGAACGAAGCAATGTATTTGTCACGCGAAGCTTTTGTTTCATTAAGCTTGTCTTTGATATGATAATAAATATCTCTCTCGGAATATTTCAAAGACAGGTCTTCCAATTCCGATTTTAACTTGTATAACCCTAACTTATGGGCAAGAGGAGCATATAGATATGCCGCTTCATTAGCTACTTGTCTACGGGCTTCATCATTATCGCTGTGCTTAATTTGACGCATGATATTCACCCTGTCTGCAATCATGATGAGAATGACGCGCATGTCTTCTGCAAACGAAAGTAGCAGATTGCGGAAGTTTTCCGATTCAATAGTAGGGCTCTTGGAATATAAATCATTTACCCGTATCAAGCCTTTAATGATACCGGCAACATCTTCCCCATACACAGAATGTATCTCATCTACAGCATAAGTACCGCTACGCACACTTTCATGAAGCATAATACCCAATATAGAAGCACGTTTCATTCCAATCTCCTCGGCAACGATAACGGCTGTCTGCATATCTTTAATCAGCGGATTTAACCCGAAAGTATCCCGCTGCACCTGATTATTCTTTATTGAATTGATAAGATGGGTCTTCAGCTTTTTGCAATCACCTTTAAGCAATGTCTCGCCTGTCAGTTGCAAAAGCTTCTTGTAGAGCGAGAAGAGTTGCTTCTTCTCATCCGTTGTGAAAAATTCATCTCGTTCCATAATCGTCTGGTTTTTGTGCTGTAAAGGTAGTTTTTTTCTTCTTTTTCTTGATGGGCGTTGCAGTTTTTTTGTAATTTTGGGCATCAATTAATAGTTATAAATATGATGATCACTTCGCAGGATCGTGAGTTACTCGACCAAAAAGGTATCTCCGAAGAACAGATTGCAGAGCAATTGGACTACTTTAGAAAAGGTTTTCCCTATTTAAAACTGGCTGATGCCGCATCTGTGGAAAAAGGCATTTTTGCACCCGACACCGATGAACAGAAAAACTACTTAAATGCTTGGGAGGCTTACACTAAAACCGATAAAACGATAGTTAAGTTTGTTCCGGCTTCAGGAGCAGCAAGTCGTATGTTTAAGAATCTGTTTGAGTTTATAGATGCGGATTATAATACCCCACAAACTGATTTTGAAAAGAAGTTTTTCACAAAAATTCGTGAGTTTGCTTTCTTTAAAGATTTGGATAGTGCTTGTGTGGAGGAATATGGAAAACCTGTTTCTTCTCTACTTGATGCTGATGACTATAAATCGGTTGTGGCATCTTTACTTAGGATTTCCGGCCTAAACTATGGTTCACTACCTAAAGGTTTGATAAAATTTCATTCTTACGAAGCCGGTAATCGTACGCCGTTGGAAGAACACTTGGTGGAAGGTGCTCTATATGCTTCCAATAAAAACGGCAAAGTCAATGTGCATTTCACGGTATCGCCGGAACATCGGCTACTGTTCGAAAAGTTGGTTGAAGAAAAAGCCGGTTTGTTCGCACGCAAATATGGGGTAGACTATAACGTCTCTTTTTCCGAGCAGAAGTCGAGTACCGATACTATTGCTGTGGATATGGATAATCAACCTTTCCGCGATAACGATAAACTCTTGTTTCGCCCCGGAGGTCATGGTGCATTAATTGAAAACCTCAATGATTTGGATGCTGATGTGATTTTTATTAAGAATATAGATAATGTGGTACCCGATCGTTTGAAAGGAGATACCGTACTTTATAAAAAACTTATTGCAGGTGTTCTGGTTTCGTTGCAACAACAAGCTTTTTCTTATTTGGAACTACTCGATAGTGGTAAATATACGCATGATCAAGTAATAGAAATGCTGCAATTTCTTCAAAAAAAATTGTTATGTAAGAACCTTGAGACAAAAGATCTGGAAGATTCCGAATTAGTGATTTATTTGAAGAATAAACTAAACCGTCCTATGAGGGTATGCGGCATGGTGAAAAATATAGGAGAACCCGGAGGTGGACCATTTTTGGCCTATAATAGCGATGGAACAATCTCATTACAAATATTGGAGAGTTCACAGATTGACATGAATAACCCTCAAATGAGAGCTATGTTTGAAAAGGGAACACATTTTAATCCAGTTGATTTGGTTTGTGCTGTGCGTGATTATAAAGGCCATAAATTTGATTTGACCAAATATGTGGATAAAGCTACAGGTTTTATCTCTTATAAGTCGAAAAGCGGTAAGGAACTAAAAGCTTTGGAACTTCCGGGCTTATGGAATGGAGCAATGAGCGACTGGAATACTATTTTTGTGGAAGTACCTTTGAGTACATTTAATCCGGTGAAGACAATAAATGATTTATTGCGTGAAGAACACCAATAAGATGACGTTGTAGTTTTTCTTTTTATATTTATGTAATTGATTAAGGTAAAGGCGATGAAGAAAATATTGTTATTAGGTTCCGGTGAATTAGGAAAAGAATTTGTGATTTCCGCTCAACGGAAAGGTCAGCATATTATAGCTTGTGACTCGTACTCTGGGGCTCCGGCTATGCAGGTTGCAGATGAGTGTGAAGTGTTCAATATGCTTGATGGAGAGGAATTGGAGCGAGTTGTTCGCAAACATAACCCTGACATAATTGTACCTGAAATAGAAGCTATTAGAACAGAGCGCTTGTATGAGTTTGAAAAAGAGGGCATTCAAGTTGTCCCCAGCGCCCGTGCTGTAAACTTTACCATGAACCGTAAAGCGATTCGCGATTTGGCGGCAAAAGAGTTGGGGCTTAAAACGGCTAAATATTTTTATGCCACATCATTTGAAGAATTGAAATCGGCAGCTGAGAAAATCGGATTTCCGTGTGTAGTGAAGCCTTTAATGTCTTCCTCGGGTAAGGGACAATCGTTGGTGAAAAATGCAGATGAACTGGAGCATGCATGGGAATATGGCTGTCACGGTAGCCGCGGGGACATAAAGGAACTAATCGTAGAAGAGTTTATTCGTTTTGATAGTGAGATTACACTGCTCACTGTGACTCAAAAGGATGGTCCTACTTTGTTTTGTCCTCCCATTGGTCATGTGCAAAAAGGAGGGGATTACCGTGAGAGTTTCCAACCTGCTCATATTGATCCAAAACATCTTCAAGAAGCACAGGATATGGCTGAAAAAGTCACCCGTGCATTAACCGGTGCCGGGCTTTGGGGAGTGGAGTTCTTCCTTAGCCATGAAAATGGCGTTTACTTTTCCGAGCTTTCTCCGCGTCCTCATGATACAGGTATGGTCACACTGGCCGGTACACAAAACCTTAATGAATTTGAACTTCATTTGCGTGCGGTTTTAGGATTACCAATTCCTTCAATAAAATTGGAACGAATTGGTGCAAGTGCGGTTATACTCTCATCAATTGCCAGTACAGAACGTCCGAGATACGAAGGAGTTGCTGAGGCTATAAAAGAAGAGGATACCTATATTCGTTTATTTGGAAAACCATTTACCAGAGTAAACAGACGAATGGGAGTTGTGTTGTGTTATGCCCCTGCGGGAAGTGACCTTGATGCTCTTAGAGATAAAGTAAAGAGGCTTGCAGCTCACGTTAAAGTAGTCTGATGATCCTCTAAATATATAACAGACGTTAATTTTGAAATTGATTATTGTTCTATTTGTAACAATAATCGTTCAAAAGGGTATAATAAACTAAAAAAAACGAGGAGGAGAATACTATCTATTCTTTTTTGTTTTTACATTTGCAAGGAAAGTTGTCTAGGTAACTAAATATTCGATGAACAAAGAGCTGTTTACGGATGTTTAGGATTTTACAAAAACAACAACTGCAAGTGATTTGCATTATAAAAATTGAACCAACTTATATAAAAGATTGCTTATGTCACAGATTATCGGACATATCTCTCAGGTCATCGGACCGGTGGTGGACGTCTATTTTGAAAGTACAGATGCGGAGTTAATCCTTCCCAGTATCCATGATGCATTGGAGATTAAAAGGGCGAACGGTAAGAAATTAATTATCGAAGTACAACAGCACATTGGTGAAAATACAGTCAGAACCGTTGCTATGGATAGTACCGATGGTTTGCAGAGAGGGATGAAGGTCTATCCGACGGGTACGCCTATCACAATGCCGATCGGCGAGCAGATCAAAGGGCGTCTTATGAATGTAGTGGGAGAGTCCATTGACGGTATGAAAGAATTGGATCAGTCCGGTGCATATCCTATTCATCGCGAGCCCCCAAAGTTCGAAGATTTAACGACTGTACAGGAGGTTCTTTACACTGGTATTAAAGTTATTGATTTGCTTGAACCATATAGTAAAGGAGGTAAAATTGGTTTATTCGGTGGAGCTGGTGTAGGAAAGACCGTGCTTATTCAGGAGTTAATCAATAATATTGCCAAGAAACAACATGGCTTTTCAGTATTTGCCGGAGTAGGCGAGCGTACACGTGAGGGTAATGACTTATTGCGTGAAATGATTGAATCCGGTGTCATTCGATATGGGGATGAGTTTAAAAAGAGCATGGAAGAAGGCAATTGGGACTTATCCAAAGTTGACTACAATGAAGTTGAGAAATCACAAGTTACATTGATATTCGGACAAATGAATGAACCTCCCGGGGCACGTCAATCTGTAGCATTATCCGGTTTGACTGTTGCTGAGTCTTTCCGTGACATGGGTTCGCAGAACAATGGTCCTCGTGATATTTTATTCTTTATCGATAACATATTCCGTTTTACCCAAGCAGGTTCAGAGGTTTCTGCATTGTTGGGTCGTATGCCTTCAGCAGTAGGTTACCAACCAACACTCGCAACTGAAATGGGGGTTATGCAGGAGCGTATTACTTCCACACGTAATGGCTCAATCACTTCCGTGCAGGCTGTTTATGTGCCGGCTGATGACTTGACTGACCCAGCTCCTGCTACGACATTTACTCACTTGGATGCTACAACAGTATTGAGCAGAAAAATTACAGAGCTTGGTATTTATCCGGCTGTTGATCCTTTGGAATCTACTTCACGTATTCTCGATCCAAATATTGTCGGTCAGGAACATTATGAAACGGCTCAACGCGTAAAACAGATACTTCAGCGAAACAAAGAATTGCAGGATATTATTTCAATTCTTGGTATGGAAGAGCTTTCCGATACGGACAAACAGATTGTAAACCGTGCTCGTCGCGTACAGCGTTTCTTATCTCAACCATTTACCGTAGCCGAGCAATTTACCGGATTACAGGGAATAATGGTATCGATTGAAGACACTATCAAAGGATTCAAAATGATATTGAACGGTGAAGTAGACTATCTTCCGGAATCTGCATTTATGAATGTTGGCACTATAGAGGAAGCTATTGAAAAGGGTAAAGCTTTGTTGGAACAAGCCAATAAGAAATAAATAGATTGGGAAAACATGAATGATTTACATCTGACAATATTATCACCCGAAAGCAAAATTTTTGATGGAGAGGTAAGGAGTGTTACATTCCCTGGTACCGTGGGGCTGTTCACTATTTTACCTCAACATGCACCTATCGTGTCTTCATTACGTGAGGGCTCGTTAGTGTATGTGTCTAAAGATGGAAGTGAACATAGCCTCGATATAAAAGGAGGTTTTGTAGAGCTTAGCAACGGAGTAATTTCCGCTTGCGTTGATTGAACATTCGAAGGTTAATGGTAAGTAGAGAAATTAATCTCTATTTTATATCTTAATCTTCACTTTTTATAATACTATGAGCATCAGTTTGACAAAACGCAATTTCCTCGTTCAACTAGCTGTATTGACTTTACTCGTAGGCTGGGGAGGTGCAGGATTTTTGTTTTATGTTTTGCCGGAACATTATTTTGAAGGGTATCCTTTTATACCGGGGTATTTCTTTTTATTCGGCGTGTTTGAAATAGCAATGTTTGACGCATGCCGGAAGTATGCTCCAAAAAGGCTGTTGCAACTCTATTTAGCAATAAAGATTTTGAAAATGCTATTTGCTTTTTTCTTTCTTGTTGCATATTGTGTAGTGGTGGGTGAAGATAAGATTGAGTTTATATTGACGTTCATTGTATATTATATAATCTATTTGGTAGATGAGACAGTTTTCTTCCTTTCGTATGAGGTCAAGAAAAAGTTCAAAAAAGAAAAAAATGAAAATGAGACAACTGCGTAATTTGATGATAGGAGCATTGCTGAGTTTATTGGCTTTCAATCCTGTGCTGGCTCAGAATGATACAACCTCTGTGCTATCGGGAAAAGCCGATTCTTCAGCTGTGGCTTTGAATGGTGGTGTTTCTGTATCGGACAGTATAACCCCAATAGCTTCTTTAGCGCATAAGAATGAATCGGTAAATGTAAAAGAAATTGTCTTCGGTCATATTGGTGATTCTTATGAATGGCACATTACGACATGGGGAAAAGTACATATAACTATTCCTTTGCCTATTATCGTGTATAGCAGTCGTACCGGCTGGCATACATTCCTTTCTTCTAGACTTGAAGAAAATGAAGGCGTTTATGAAGGCCTTTCCATTGCTCCTGCAGGAAGTAAATACGAAGGAAAATTAATAGAGCATGATCAATTGGGTAATGAAATCCGTCCGTGGGATATTTCCATTACAAAAGTTACGTTTGCTTTACTTTTCAATAGTGCCTTGTTGTTGTTTATTGTATTAGGGGTTGCTCGTTGGTATCGTAAAAACGGTAAAACTTCAAAAGCACCTGGTGGTTTCGTGGGGTTTATGGAAATGTTTATCATGATGGTTAATGATGATATTATCAAAAGTTGTGTTGGACCCAAATACAAAAAGTTTGCACCGTATTTATTGACAGCCTTTTTCTTTATATTCATAAATAATCTAATGGGGCTCATTCCATTTTTTCCCGGTGGTGCGAATGTGACTGGAAATATTGCTATAACTATGGTTTTGGCCTTATTCACTTTTGTTATAGTGAATATTTTTGGGACAAAGACATATTGGAAAGAGATATTTTGGCCTGATGTACCTTGGTGGTTGAAAGTTCCGATACCGATGATGCCATTTATTGAGTTTTTTGGAATATTTACTAAACCATTTGCATTGATGATCCGTCTTTTTGCCAATATGTTGGCTGGGCACATGGCTATGTTGGTCTTAACATGTCTAATATTTATTTCAGCTAGCATGGGACCTATTCTAAATGGAAGCTTATCTGTGGCATCAGTTCTTTTTAATATCTTTATGAATGCATTGGAATTATTAGTTGCTTTCATTCAGGCTTATGTATTTACTATGCTTTCTGCTGTATTTATAGGATTGGCACAAGAAGAACATCATCAAGAATCTCATACAATTCCACTTCCTCAAGAGAGTGAGGCGGAAATCGAAAGATAATTTAATAAATTTATTTATAACATTTAATTAGAAAGAGCTATGTTATTAACTGTATTATTACAAGCCACTGCGGCAGCCGCCGGAGTTAGTAAATTAGGAGCAGCTTTAGGTGCCGGATTAGCTGTTATCGGCGCAGGTCTCGGTATCGGTAAAATTGGTGGTTCAGCTATGGAAGCGATTGGCCGTCAACCCGAAGCGTCTGGTGATATTCGTATGAACATGATTATTGCTGCCGCTTTGATTGAAGGTGTTGCTCTATTAGCAGTAGTTGTTTGTCTGTTAGTATTCTTCTTATAATAAAATTGTGTAACTATGTCATTGTTATTACCCGATAGTGGATTGTTGTTCTGGATGCTGCTTTCTTTTGGAGTAGTCTTTGCAATACTTGCTAAGTACGGTTTCCCTATCATTACAAAGATGGTAGATGAGCGAAAAGCGTATATTGACCAGTCATTGAAAGTGGCCAAAGAAGCGAACGATCAACTTTCTAAATTAAAATCAGAAAGCGACGCTTTGATAGCTGAAGCTAACAAAGAGCAAGGACGAATCTTGCGGGATGCAATGCATGAGCGTGAAAAAATTATATCCGATGCTCGTAAACAAGCTGAAATAGCTGCTTTAAAAGAGCTTGAGGATGTGAGAAAACAAATACAGCAAGAAAAAGAAGAAGCCATCCGTGACATACGTCGTCAGGTAGCTGTTTTATCTGTTGATATTGCGGAGAAAATAATCCGTAAGAATCTTGATGAAGACCGTGAACAGATGGATATGATTGATCGTATGGTGGATGAAGTACTCTCGACTTCAAAATCTAATTGATCATAAATAATTGGTTGGTGATGTAATATCAACTTCCAATTATTTATCAATGAAAAAAGATTATGGATATAGGAATAGTTTCGATGCGTTATGCAAAAGCGCTGATTCAGTATGCTAAAGACACAGGGACGGAAGAAAAGCTCTATAATGAGATCCGTTCTTTGGAACGTAGCTTTCGGCTACATGCTGAATTGCGTTTGGCCTTGGAGAACCCTGTTCTTTCTGTGAAAGAAAAGTGTTCACTGATTTCCACTGCTTCTGTAGGAAACGATGAACCAAGCCAAGAATTTTCGCGATTTATTTCGCTTGTGCTTAAAAAAAGGCGTGAGAATATTCTTCACTATATATGTATTGGCTTTCTTGAATTGTATCGGAAAGCTAATAATATTGGTGTGGGTCGGTTAATTACGGCTGTTCCTGTCAATGAAGATGTACGTAAGCGTATACGTGAAAGTGCTTCCTCCATGTTGCATGCTCAAATGGAATTGCAAACTGAAGTAGATCCTTCGATTGAAGGCGGCTTTATTTTTGATATTAATGATTTCCGTCTTGATGCCAGCATTGCTACGCAACTTAGAAGAGTGAAAAAACAGTTCATTGATAAGAACAGAAGAATAGTGTGATAAATATGCGCATAGATAACTCATTATATTTATTGAGTTATTCGAAAGTCTGTTTTTATCATATAACATTTATAAAATTACAAACATGTCTGAAAATATAAAAGTAAGCGAAGTCTCTGATATCCTCCGCCAACAACTGGAGGGCATTGAAGCCAATGTGCAGCTGGACGAAATAGGTACGGTGCTGCAAGTCAGTGATGGAGTGGTTCGTATTTATGGATTGCGTAATGCCGAAGCAAACGAATTATTAGAGTTTGACAATGGTATTATGGCGATTGTTATGAACTTGGAGGAAGATAATGTGGGAGCCGTACTGCTTGGACCTACAGACAAAATTAAAGAGGGTTATACGGTGAAACGTACTAAACGTATAGCTTCTATAAGAGTAGGCGAAAGTATGTTGGGCCGTGTAATAGATCCACTTGGTGTCCCTTTGGATGGTAAGGGATTGATTGGTGGTGATCTCCATGAAATGCCTCTTGAGCGTAAAGCTCCGGGTGTTATCTATCGCCAACCTGTAAATCAGCCTTTACAAACAGGTTTGAAAGCAGTGGATGCTATGATTCCTATTGGTCGTGGTCAGCGTGAGTTAATTATTGGTGACCGTCAGACTGGAAAGACAGCTATTGCCATTGACACAATAATAAATCAGCGGGCTAATTATGAAGCAGGTGATCCTGTTTATTGTATCTATGTTGCTATAGGACAAAAAGGCTCGACAGTAGCATCTATTGTAAATACCTTACGTGAAAATGGCGCAATGGATTATACAATTATCGTGGCTGCGACAGCTGGTGATCCTGCGGCTTTGCAATATTATGCTCCGTTTGCTGGTGCTGCTATCGGCGAATATTTTCGCGACACCGGTCGTAATGCTTTAGTGGTTTATGATGACTTGTCAAAACAAGCTGTAGCGTATCGTGAGGTTTCACTGATCTTACGTCGTCCATCAGGTCGTGAAGCATATCCTGGTGATATCTTTTATTTACATTCTAGGCTTTTGGAACGTGCTGCCCGCATAATCAATCAGCAAGAAGTTGCGGCTCAGATGAATGACTTGCCAGAAAGCCTTAAGGGGAAAGTTAAAGGTGGGGGCTCATTAACAGCATTGCCAATCATTGAAACGCAGGCTGGTGACGTATCGGCTTATATTCCGACTAATGTGATTTCTATTACCGATGGTCAGATATTCCTCGATACCGATTTATTTAATCAAGGTAATCGCCCTGCAATCAATGTGGGTATTTCTGTAAGTCGTGTTGGTGGAAATGCCCAAATCAAAGCGATGAAGAAAGTTGCCGGAACATTGAAAATTGATCAGGCCCAGTATCGTGAGTTGGAAGCATTTACCAAATTTAGTGGTGATATGGATCCTGTAACAGCATTGACTATCGACAAAGGACAAAAAAATACCCGTTTGCTAGTACAACCTCAATACAAACCTGTGCCTGTAGAAAAGCAAGTAGCCATATTATATTGTGGTACTCATGGTTTGTTGCATAATGTGCCGTTAGATAAAGTTGCAGATTTTGAGCACAGTTTTCTTGAAACGCTTGAGATGAATCATCGTGAAGATATTCTTGATATTCTGAAAAAAGGTATTATAGATGATGAAATATCAGGAAAAATAGAAGATGTTGCTAACAAAGTGGCTAGACAATTTTTGTCTTAAATAGTGAAAGAGAGGTTTTTTTTTATGATTTTCAACTAAATAATTATGTTGATGTCATTGGTATCCATCACTTAAAAAAAATATTGCTGTGAGTTCTTTAAAGGAAGTAAAAAGTAGAATAAATTCCGTCAAAAGTACCCGTCAGATTACTTCGGCGATGAAGATGGTAGCATCTGCGAAGTTACATAAAGCGCAGATTCGAATTACTCATATGTTACCTTATCAAAGGAAGCTGAATGAGATTTTGACCAATTTCTTGCAGACAGGTTCTGAGTTAGAATCTCCTTATACGGAAGTACGACCGGTGGGGCGTGTAGCTATTGTGGCGTTCTCTTCCAATAGTTCGCTATGTGGTGCTTTCAATGCAAATGTTATAAAATTGCTTGACCGTGCCATAGAGGAATATCGCTCTTTAGGTAAAGAAAATATACTGATTTATCCAGTTGGGAAAAAAGTGGAGTCAGCTGTTCGTAAAATGGGTTACTCTATTCAGGGTAGCTATCAAGTAATTGCTGACAAGCCCACTTATCAAGAAGCTTATGAGCTTGCCGAAAAACTTTTGAAGGATTTCGCTGATAAAAAAGTGGATAAAGTGGAGATTATATATCATCACTTTAAATCAATGGGATCGCAAATACTTATTAAGGAAGACTATCTTCCTATTGATCTAGCTAAGATAGAAAAAGAACAGGTTGCAAAAGAGGAAAATTCAAAAAGCCGTTATCTTAATGATTATTTGGTTGAACCTTCCGTTGATTCTTTAATAGCCGCTTTATTGCCAAAAGTTTTATGTCAGAAGATCTATACAGTGTTATTGGATTCCAATACGTCTGAGCATGCAGCTCGCATGCTTGCTATGCAGACTGCTACGGATAATGCCAATGATTTAATACAAGATCTGACTATACAGTATAATAAGAGTAGACAACAAGCTATTACAAATGAATTGCTGGATATTATTGGTGGTAGTATGAAGTGAGATTCTATCCTCAAATAAAAGCCCCTTATTCATATATTGAACTGCACTCCAAAAGTTGAGCACAAAACTTTAGGAGTGCAGTTCATATTTATTAGTGGCAATTAGATCTGCCTATGCCAAAACATCTTTTATTTCTTTTTTAACGAAAAGCCAAGCATCATTCCATCGTAGCTGCTTGCTAAAGAACTGACGGTTTTAATACTCGTATTACTGCTTTTACTACCTAAGAAAACCAGTAACTTCAGTAATTTGTTTGAATCGAAGAGTAAGTCCATATTATTAGATGAATAATTTACTTTTGCTCCAAATTCAAATATCTTCAAAAAAGTAAGTGTTACTTTTTTCTGCGATTTATTATATGAATATGTTCCTGTATAAGTCTTTGTACCAACTTTTGTATTAAAAGTGCTATCAGCATTGAACGTAAAGCTCATTTGCCCCGGTTGTATGCCCATTTTTTTCAATTGAGCATCCATTTTTGCTTCTGTTGCGCTTGCTGCAACACTTCCACCAGCTTTCATTAGCAGGTTCTCTGTTTCAAATTCTACAGCGGAACCTGTATAAGACCAGCTTCCTTTCAAATCCACATTACTTTTTCCGGTGGCATTGTTAACAATCTTTTCAACTCCTCCCAATAAATTATTTAATGCTTGTGCATTACAATGGGTTGACACAGAAAATAAAATGGCCAAAGTAGCCATTGAAAAAATGTTTTTCTTCATTTTATACTAATAAATATCTATTTTATTTCTCTATTGATGTGTTCAATATAATCTAATATTTCTTTTCTTCCCAATCTATTATCAGCCGATGTGATAAAATATGGCGGAAGTTCTTCCCATTGCTCTTGGAGTTTCGCCAAATACCCTTTAATTTTATTGCCTAATTGTCCTCCTTTTAGCTTATCTGTTTTAGTGAAAACAATAGAAAATGGAATATCATTTTCTCCTAGCCATTCCATAAATTCAATATCTATAAGCTGCGGGGATAATCTGGAATCTATCAATAAAAAGAGGTTAGTCATTTGTTCACGATTAAGAATATAATCCTCGATGATGCGTTTTATCTGAGCTAAACCTTTTTGACCTCTTTGAGCATATCCATAACCTGGAAGGTCGACTATATACCAGTTTTGATTAATGAAGAAATGATTGATAAGCATTGTTTTACCCGGAGTGGATGAAGTCATAGCTAAAGCTTTACGTCCTGTAAGCATATTTATTAAGCTTGACTTACCTACATTAGATCGACCAATAAATGCATACTCAGGAAAATTACCGGCGGGACATTTTTTCACATCGGTGTTACTAATAACGAATTCGGCGCTTGTTATCTCCATTGTCTTGTTTTTTTTTAGGAAATGTTGACGTTCGTTATGAAACATCATATTTTTTTACCGCTGCAAAGGTAACACTTATTTTGCGAATACCCATTCGGAATACAGATTTCTGTTTATCTTTGCGGTCAATAGTTGATTTTTTGATATGAATAACCAATTTCCTTCTGTATTATTAGAGAAAGCTGTGAGTGAATTTGCGAAGCTCCCGGGTATTGGTAGGAAGACAGCAATGCGTTTGGTCTTGCATTTACTTCGGCAAGATAATGCAACGGTGGAAGCCTTTGGGAACTCCATCATGACATTAAAGCATGAAGTGAAGTACTGTAAAGTATGTCACAACATCTCAGATACTGAGGTCTGTAGAATTTGTGCAAATCCACAAAGAGATGCTTCAATAGTTTGCGTTGTAGAGAATATACGTGATGTTATGGCTGTAGAAGCAACACAGCAGTTTAGGGGCTTATATCATGTATTGGGGGGAGTCATATCTCCTATGGATGGAGTCGGGCCGAGTGATTTGGAAATAGAAAGTTTGATTCAACGAGTTGCTGAAGGAGGTATAAAAGAAGTTATTTTGGCGCTAAGCACAACAATGGAAGGCGATACAACTAACTTCTTTATTTATCGAAAATTAGATAAAATGGGAGTAAAACTATCTGTGATAGCCCGGGGAATTGCCGTGGGGGATGAACTTGAATATGCCGATGAAATAACGCTGGGACGCAGTATTGTAAATAGGACTCCCTTTACTGGAACAAATTAAAGAGTAAAACACAAATTAAAAGGAAGATGGATGAATTAATAAAACAAATATCGAAGCGATTGAAAGTTTACTTTATCACTTTTTGGCTTTTACCTGTTTTAATTGCAATAGTTGGAGAAAGTGGTATTTTTGATTGCGTAGGAATATATGCGGGGAATGTACGACTGACCTATATTGTAGAGTCATTGACTATTATAGTGACAGCAATTAGTGTTCCTGTGGTATTGAAATATTTTGCACGGATTTTATCTAAGAAAATAGATCATGTTTCTATTGCGGAAGCTTTGCATTTATACTCATTCTGGAGTGGAATACGTATGCTTGTTTTAGCAGTTTTGGTTATATTTGGTTTTACCATTTATTATTTAATGCTTAGTACAACAGGCATGTTATGTGCATTTATTGCTTTAACAGCTTCTTTATTCTGTTATCCTAGTGAAAAGCGCTTGCGTCAGGAATTACGTATTGAAAAAGAATAATATGGAACGCTCATATCTTTTAGGACAACGGGTAAAACTCCGAGCTATGGAACCCGAAGACCTTGAAATAATGTACGAGATGGAAAATGACCCGGAACAATGGGATATTACTTGTTTCAATGTGCCATATTCTCGTTATATCATTAAGCAATACATGGAGAACACCCAATGCGACATGTATGCTGATAAGCAACTTCGCCTAATGATCATACGATTGAAGGATCAGGTAGCTATTGGTACGATTGATATAACAGGTTTTTTACCAATGCATCTTCGAGGAGAAGTCGGCATTTCATTGAAGAAAGAATATCGTGGTGAAGGGTATGGTTCTGAGGCATTGGCATTGCTTTGTGAGTATGCTTTTGGATTTCTTTGTTTGAAACAGCTTTCTGCTGAAGTTGCTGTGGGCAATGAATTAAGTTTGAAACTGTTTACTTCTTGTGGCTTTGAACAGTGTGGCCTTTTAAAAGAATGGTGGTTCGTTGAAGGGCATTTCAAGGATGTTATCTTATTACAGAAGCTACGCACTTCCGATGAAAAAATAGATTTACCGATTTGCTTGAATAAAGATATGGTTTAATCGAGAATTAAACTTAGTGAAGGGTTGAATGAAAAATGTTTTCTTTCTTTTTGTATTTTTGACTTGCTTGACAACAGTTTCTTGCCAGACGAATAACTTTTTTCATAAAGAAGATGATTATCAAAGTGCAGGTACTTTCCTTCATCCAGAATTTAAAAAATATTTTGATAAATATCAGGTTGATGGGTCGATTGCAATTTATGATAATGACAAGAAAACTTGGATACTTTCCGACACGGAAGGTGTGAATATGAATACATTGCCTGCTTCTACATTTAAGATTATCAACATGTTGATTGCTTTGGAGACCCGTGCAGTTGCAAGTGAGGATGAAGTTGTCGCATGGCCGGGAATAACCGATACAGTCAAATATGGCTATCGTCCGGATATTTATCATGATATAAGTGTGAAGAATGCTTTTGAAGTTTCTGCAGGTTGGACTTTTATTGAAATAGCAAAAAGGATAGATAGGAGTTGCTACAAAAAATATCTGGAGAAATCAGAATATGGTAATACAGATGTTTCTGAGGAAGATGTTGATTTTTGGAATTTTGGAAAGCTGGGAATTTCACCTCTCAGTCAAGTGAAATTGCTTAAAAAACTATATGATGGAAACTTACCTTTTTCCAAGAAAAACATGGATATTGTAAAGCGTGTTATGATAACGGAACAGAACCCGGAATATACAATTCGGTCTAAAACAGGATGGACTATGGCCAATAGTATAAATACTGGATGGTGGGTGGGATATATTCAGACGAAGGATAATGTTTATTTCTTCGCAACCAGACTACTACAAGATAGAAAGAATAACCGTTCGAATTTCGGCATGGCTAGAAAAGAAATTACAAAAATGATATTGCGCGACTTGAGGATTATTAAATAGCTGCCAGGACTACGGAGATTGAGGAGTATATTTAATTCATAGTTGGGATTTGAGGAAATCGGGACCATATTTCATATTTGCCCCCAAGTTTCTCCAATGATGTTTTCCAAAGATTATCACTGTCTTTTACATTCATGTAAGATGAAGTTTTGTCTTTTGCTATCAGCCATGTGTTTTCCTTTATTTCTTCGATTAATTGTTCGTATTCCCATCCTGAATATCCTAGAAAAAAACGTATTTTACCTTCAAAATCATTGCCTTGCAAAATATAATCTTTGATCGCATCGAAATTACCATTCATATAAATGCCTTTTCCTACGGGTAGTGAGCCTTCAATATTACTTAATGTATGAAGATAAAATAATGTATCAACATTCAATGGACCTCCTTTGAATAGAGGTATCCTATCCAAGTGCTTGAATTCGCTTAATACATCATTTAAACTTATAGGTAAGGGCTTGTTTAGGATCAAGCCCATGCTTCCTTCCATCGTGTGGTCTATAAGTAAAATAACTGATCGACCGAACATTTTATCACGTAGAAAAGGTTCTGATATAAGTATTTTTCCACGCGAAGGTAGCGCGTTATTTGTCTCAATTTTGAATATGTTTATATTGGCATCCATGCCTCTAAAATACAGATAAATCCTTAGAAAACAAATTTTTGATTATTTTTTTGCAGAATAAGGATTCACTCCCTTAAATACAAATGGCAGGATTTTTCTTTCCTGCCACCTCTCCATTTATCTTTTTAGCTTGGATGATTCTGAGAAAATAAAGCCATTCGTTCCTCTAATAAGCTGTATTGATGGTCTTGAATAAATGAGGTACAAGCTCTTAAACCTTCTTGGTGAGAACCGGTTGTTATGAGCGAGATGGCGCTAACTCCATAATACATTAGCTCCTTAGCCAATTCGCCACCAGTTATGTTCGGATAGCCTATTGTAAAATAGAATCCGTCGGCAACAGGTTCAGTCAAATCTTTATCGTAGACTAAATAGAATCCGTTTTTTAGGAAAATATCTTTTAATTTGCGAGCGCGCTCTCCGTAGATTTTCACTTCACCCAAGAAATTGTACTGACCATCACTTGCTGCTTTTAGCATTGCGGCAAATGCATATTGCGCAGAATGGCTCGTACCGGAAGATAATGCATAAAGCACTCTATGTATAAATACAGTGCCAAAAGTGCCTCCCCCGTACCTCTTGTCTAATCCAGGATATGCTCGATGATACAGTTTATCGGATATACAGCTAACTCCGATACGCTGACCAGCGTAACTAAATGCTTTGGAACCTGATATCAGTAGAATATAGTTGTCCGTGTAGTGTGCGACAGAGGGTTGGTAAGGGGAATGAAACGGACTGCTTAAATTTTTTCGGAAATCCATAGCGAAGTAAGCCAAATCTTCCAATACAATGATGTCATATTGAGTTGCTAATTCTCCTATGATCCGAAGCTCTTCTTCTTTCAGACAAATCCAACTTGGATTATTAGGGTTTGAATAGATTATAGCAGATATATTCCCCTTGCTTAAATAGCTTTTAAGTTTTTCCTTCAATTTATCTCCTCGGTAATCGTATACGTCGAATGTTTCATATTTCTGACCCATAACGACCAATTGCTGCTTTTGTACCGGAAATCCAGGATCAATAAACAAAATGGTATCTCGTTTGTCATCACATTGACTACAAGTTAAAAATGAAGCAAAAGTGCCTTGCATAGATCCCGTAACAGGTACGCATCCTTCTGGGTTTATTCCTACATTAATGAATGCTTTTACAAAACGCGCCGCTTCATTTTTTAATTCGGGTAATCCGTTTATGTCGGGATAGAGGCTGGCTATTCCATTCTCCAGTGCAGCTATTTCAGCTTTTACTCCTATGGAAGAAGGAGGTAGCCCCGGAACACCCATTTCCATCTTAATAAATTCCACGCCGGACTTGGATTCTACTTGGGCAGCGATTGCCTTGACTTCACGGATGGTAGCTCTACCGAAATCTTTGATGGCAAAATCGGCAATGATTTTATCAACCAAATCTCTTTGGATAGGAGTATTTTTCATGTTTACTTTTATAGTTTATGTTCGCGATAACTGTTGTGCATATTTTTTTTTGTATCGCAAAGTTAGCATAAATATCTTGTAATCAAGTGCCATGAAAAAAATATGAAAAATATTTCTTTAGAGGTATTGTAAATATGAAAGATTTATCTACCTTTGCAACCGCAATCGAGGAGCGATTGACATGAAATATGAAACAATGGTGCGTTAGTTCAGTTGGTTAGAATACATGCCTGTCACGCATGGGGTCACGGGTTCGAGTCCCGTACGCACCGCGTAAATTGTTAATAAGAATCTCGAAAAAATGAAAGCTTGCAATTCAGATTGCGAGCTTTTTTGTTTTTAATTATCTTTTATATTGCTTATTTTCACGACCGGCTATATTGCTTTGGTTTCATTCCGATATGCTCTTCAAAAACTCTGCTGAAATGGCTAAGATTACTGAATCCTATTTTGTAACCTGCGTCTGATACTGACAAATTCTCTTCTTTTAATAGACGTGCAGCTTCCCGTATTCTGAATGTTTGATAATAGCTGAAAATACTATTGCCGAAAATCTGCTTAAAGATGCATTTCAATTTAGTTGGACTCATGTTAGCTTGAATGGCAAGTTCTTTAATGATCGGGGGAGTATCTAAATGTTCGAGCATTTGTTTCTTTACTCTATAAGCTGCTGCTAGATCTTGTTTGTTTAAAGCGTAAACTCGCTTTTCATCACGTTTTTCCAGTTCCATTAATAACCGGCAAACCAATTCTTCTGCTTTTATTTTTAGGAAGAATATTTCAAAAGCCTGATTCACTGATTGAGAAACAACTTCCTCTACTATTTCATCTACAATTATTTGCAAAGAGGGGTAAACCATTTGTTCGAAGAGTAATGGCTGACTATTTTCCAGCAAGCTTTGCAAAACCGGTGATTTTTCGGATAACTCAAATAGCTCTTTTAAATAATTTGCATCTACTTCTATATTAATGGCGGCAGTCTTCGTATCAATTGGAATGATGGAATCTGTATTCATCCTACTTGTTCCAATCAACACAGAAGGAATGTCTCTAGGCAATTGAGTTGCCTGTGATGGATTTGGCTGGGATATGATGTGCTGGAACTTAAAAAGAATCATCCTTTGTGATTCGTCAATGAGAGGGTTCTCAATAATTAGATTTTCTTTTAGTTCATAATTGAGAAATAGCATTTGAATATGTTCATTAAAAACAAATCCTGCACAGTACCCTTTGCCAAATTCGTCCGGGATTTCTATGCGTCTGTTTCTTACTTTAGTGCCCAGTGATTCTGCGAATATGTTCAGAATATTGGGTAGTATATACAACTTTTCGTTTTCCTTCATTTGTCTTTTATGACTATTTTATAGTCAAATATAGCTATTTTATTTCTATAATGCACGCTAATTTTGCCTATCAAATCGAAAAACATAAAACTTACTATTAAGAACTATAAATTTAAAATGAATATGAAATCAGAAAAGAATAAATTCAGGATTATTATTGTCATTGTATTGCTAAACTCCATAGGGATGTCTATTATATTGCCTCTTTTGCCCTTTTTAATAGGTAAATACCTTCCATCCCAGCAAGTGGTGGTTGGTATGAGTCTGCTTATGTCAGTGTTTGCTGCTTGCATGTTTTTTGCGGCTCCGGTTTTAGGTGCAATGAGCGATAGATATGGACGAAGAAGCATTTTGATGATTAGTCTGTTGGGGTCTACTATCGGTTATGTTTTATTTGGGATAGGAGGGGCATTATGGGTGCTTTTTCTCGGGCGTATAATCGATGGATTGACGGCCGGCAATATCAGTACACTATTTGCTTATATATCCGATTGCACCGAGCCACATGAGCGAACTAAATGGTTTGGGTATATCGGCGCTGCAATGGGGATTGGAAAATTGGGAGGCCCTGCGTTAGGAGGAATATTAGGGAGCATAAATCTGTCATTACCTTTTTATATTACAGCAGGACTCATATTTCTTTCTGCTTTGGCTGCATATTTTTTATTGCCCGAATCTTTGCTTGTGGAGAAGCGAAGCTCACGTATCTCATTAGACAGCTTTAATACCTTTTCGAGCATAAAAGAGATATTTGGTTTTAAAGAAGTCGGCTTTCTGCTATTGATAGGTATTATTTATTATGCAGGTTTGGATGTCTTCCAATTTAATTTCAGTGTCTTCTTAAAAGATCTTTATAAATGGGGGCCGGTGATAATAGGAAGTGTATTGACTATTGTCGGGATTTGTGAGATCATATCGCGTGCTTTATTATTGCCATGGTTATTGAAGCACTTCAAAGAAAAGAGTATTGGGCTTTTAGGGTTAATCGGTTTTGTTACAGGTTTAGGCTTGATATTAATAAGCATATTTGTTCATTCGGCAGTGCTTATTTCGCTTGCTATTGTTTTCATTATCTTAGGTGATGGGCTATTTGATCCTACCTACAACGGTCAACTGTCACAATCCACGGATGAAAGCAAGCAGGGTAAATTGCAAGGTGTGAATCAAAGCTTGCAATCGGCTAATAATGTAATTATACCACTTTTTACAGGTGCGATCTATTTTTATAGTCCGGGCGTATTGTATGCGCTAACCATTTTGATTGTATTTCTTGCAATCTTGGGTTATACATACGTGTTGCCCCGCATGAAACCTTTGCGAAGCTTAGATAGATAGAGATTGTAAAAATATGAGATCAGAATATTAGAACTAATCATTTAATATATTAAAAATGACTTTTAATCAATTATTTATACCAAGTTCACCTGAGGAAATTAGTGATAATATATTTAAAATGGTGGGTAAAGATTTCTTTGTTATTACAGCAGGTAACGAAGTGCATTATAACTCTATGATAGGGAGTGGTGGTGGCTTAGGAGTACTTTTCAAGAAGCCTGTCACTTGGTGTGTAATCCGTTCGGATCGTTATACTCTCGAACTAATGCAAAATAAGCAGACGTATACATTGACCTATTTTGCCAATGAGTATAGAGGACAAATGCTCTTTTTGGGAAGCAAATCCGGTAGAGATGGCGACAAAATGAAAGAAACCGAGTTGACCGTCGTCCAGACACCTTCGGGTAATATATCTTTTGAGGAAGCTAGGTTGGTCATAGAATGTAAGCTTATGCAGATCACAACGCCTGGTTTTGAGGATTTTTGTACTCAGGAAGCTAAGGATTATCTGAATGAAGCTTATAAGAGCTCCGATGATTATCGTAAATATGTATGGGGAGAAATTGTTGCGGTTTGGATTAAACGGTAAATGTTGACTCTATCTGCTGAAATTTTCTCTAGTTAGAATATAAGAAAATAAAGTCTACGGATTCTTTGTAAAGCTTTCAAAGTCCCGGTGACAGCTTTTCTTCCATCATTTCTCTAAGATTGACTGTTTCGCCGTCGATGATAAATGTTCCGTCTCCAACAGCATGAATCATCCGGCGTTCTTTTGATGTTTCATTTATAACCACTCGTTCAACGTGTAATACGATAAACCCATAGCGTTCAATGTGTTCTACTAACTTACATTCCAGACAGGCAAGACATTCGCCTATTAATGGCGCTTTTACATACTTGGCTGCAAGAGGGGTCAGTTCGAATTTTTTAAACTTATCTACTTCAGTGCCGCTGATCATACCGATTCCGACAGCAGTTTCCAGCATATCGGCTGTCGGAATACATACTACGCATTCTTTTGTGGTGAGTATTGTTTCAAATGAATGGTTCCACGGACCGGTTGTGATGACAATATTCTGGGCAAAGTCAATCGCCATTGTCCAGGATATTGTCATTATATTATTCTTCTTTCCATCAAAGGTGCTGACCAGTACTATAGGCCCCGGTTCGATAAAAGTCAGTGCCTTTTCTTTTTTCACTTCTTTCATGAACAAAACTATTTAGTACATCAAAGATAATCTTTTAAAAAGAATTCTGTATTTTGAAAAAATATTTTCTTCAAAATGCTCAAGGACTGTGCTTTTAATCGTATAGAGCTTTTGTGAAGTCCGCTTTTTTACTTGTCAATTAAACCGTTTCAAGAGGTGCTTTACTCTTTGGGTTATTCTTCCGCCCGGCTAACTTGTCGATAAGATGCGAAAAGCGACCTTTCAGGTTTTCCATAGTTAAGAATACTACTGGTACCATGATTAGTGTCAGGAACATTGAACTGGTCAATCCACCAATTAATACCCAGGCAATTCCATTTTTCCATTCTGAAGCTGCACCACTTGCTAAAGCAATGGGGAGTAACCCGATAATCATCGCTATGGTGGTCATTAAAACCGGACGCAAGCGAATTTTTGTAGCTTCCAGTAATGCTTCTTTTGTTTTCTTTCCCTGCTTTTTCAGTTGATTGGTAAAGTCGACTACCAAGATTGCATTTTTTGCTACCAGCCCGACAAGCATAATAATGCCTACCATACTGAATATATTCAGCGTTTGCTTGGCTAAAGCTAGCCCCAGTATAGCTCCTATGACTGCGAGAGGAATAGTAAACAGCACAACAAAAGGATACATATACGATTCATATAGGGCGACCATGATAAGGTATACTAAGAAGATGGCTGTGAGTAAAGCAAAGCCCAATGTACCGAAAGCATCACCTTGCATCTCCATATCACCGGCATAATGTACGGACACATTAGGAGGCATTACCGTAGATGTTATTTTCTCTCTGATTTCGTCGCCTACATCCCCCGATGACCTACCTAATACTTGTGATTTGATACTGATCGAAGAGTTTTTATCATAACGCTCCAGCGCTGAGTATCCGTTTTTGAAGCCGATAGTCGCAAACTGCGATAATTTAATCTGTTCATTTGCCGAATTGATAAAAGTCAGATTCGCTACATCATCAATATTACGACGGTTAAATTCATCATATACTATATCTATATCGTATTCATAAGAGCCATCCATAAATTTTGTGTCGGTATTTCCACTAAATGCAGTGGACAATACGGAACCTACAGTGGGTAGATTTAGCCCCAGTTCCGTCATTTTCTTTTTATCAAGCTCCACGGATATTTCATTGTTTACATTGTCAAGGGATGATTTCACATCTGTGGTACCTGCGGTTCTTTGTACAATGTGTTGTACGACTTCGGCATATTTAGCCAATGAATCGGCATCACTCGATTTTACAATGATTTGTATCGGGCTGTCATCTGTGCTTCCGAATAGTGGATTCATAACAGCGGCTGTTATTTTAGCTCCTGTAATTCTTCCTTTCAGCTCATTTTTCAGTTGACTGGCGTAAACATTCGCCGATACGTTCCTGTCTTTTTTATCTATCAGCTTGACATCTATTTCAGCTTTATTAGCACTACCGACTCCCATACCCATGCCTTCTGTCATTTCACCTATAGTGGTAAAGACGGATTTTATTTCAGGCTTCGATTTTAGAATATGCTCTATTTCTATGGTTTTTAAGTTGGTTTCTTTCAAAGTGGCATCTTTGGGCATTTCTATTTGGATAATGCATTCGCCTGCATCACCCAAACCAAAAGCTTCCGTACCGACAAAGCCTCCCGGTATGAGCATGACTGAAACAATAAAGAGTACGGTCGCTGTAGCAAAGGTAATGATCTTGTGTTCTATGGCTTTTGCCAAAACCCTTTGAATAAATTCGGAAAATTTATTGATTTCATGTTCTACCCATAAAAAGAAACGACCGATAGGCTTTTTCTTATTCAGTTTTTCCAGCTTTGCAAAACGTGATGCCAATAAAGGTATTGCCGTAAATGCAACGAATAAACTTAATAGGGTGGTGATTACCACTACTAAAGCAAATGGCCCAATAAAAGGAGAAATGAACCCGGTTGACAGACCGATGGGGAGGAATACCACTACATCGACTAGTGTAATTGCTATTGCCGTGAAACCTATTTCAGAACGTCCGTCCAGTGTGGCCTGCATCCGGTTCTTGCCCATCTCCATGTGGCGATAAATATTTTCGAGCACAACAATAGCATCATCCACCAGGATACCTATTACTAGCGACATGGCCAAAAGTGTCATAATGTTGAGGCTGTATCCTAGGAGATACATGCCAATGAATGAGGATATAATAGATAACGGAATAGAAACCATCACAATAAAGGCATTACGAAGCCCATGGAGGAAGACGAGCATGACTAAAGCCACAAGTAGTATCGCAAATTCAAGATCGTGCATGACGGAATCGGCCGCTTTCTCTGTAAAGTCGGAAGAATCGTAGGCAATATTGAATTTGAGCTTATGCGTCTGGTACTCTTTTTCCATTTCCGCTATTTTCTGGTTAACGGTGTGGCATACTTCCACTGCATTGGCATCTGTTTGCTTGCGAATATTAATACCAATGGAGTTGCTTCCGTTGATCCGGTTGAGTACGGTACTTTCTTTTTCAATATCCAGAACTTCCGCAACATCTTTCAATACTATTTTTTCATCTTTTCCAATGGAACTGATTACCACGTTGCGGATGTCTTCGGGGGTTTTAAATTTACCGGAAAGGCGTATGTTCATTTGAGAACTTTCGTTCTTTACTTTTCCTGCGGGAAAATCTGTATTGGACATCTGTATGGCTTGAAGTACTTGTTCGGACGACAGATTGTAAGTCTTTAGCTTATCAGGGTCCATACTGACTCTTATTTCCCGTTCATTTCCACCAATCAATGATACATCGGCTACTCCTTTTATTCTAGATAATTCAGGCTGAATAGTATGCTTTAATAAGTCATAGAATTCTCCAGACGGCATATTGGATGTAGCACCTATTTTCATTATTGGAAAATCGCTTAGGGCGATTTTCGAAACAACAGGGTCGAGTACTCCTTTGGGTAATGTGCTGCGAGCAGCATTAATGCGACGCTGGGCATCTTGAACGGCATTATCGATATTTGCCGACATCTTCATTTCAATTCCAATGGACGCCATTCCTTCGTATGAAGTGGACTGGATATGATCAATGTTCTCGACAGAAGAAAGTATGTCTTCCATCTTTTTTGTGACGTCATTCTCCACTTCCGAAGGAGAGGCTCCCGGATATTCTACGGTAACCATAAATGCCGGAGCCGTCATGGGAGGCATGAGCTCATATTTCAAGCTCTTATATCCTGCAAAACCTAAGAATAGTAGAACGGTAAATATCACTACAACGAGTGTCGGGCGATTTACCGATAGTTTTGTTATATTCATATATCCCGTGAATTATTTGATTGATTTTACTTTTGCGCCATTTGTAAGGTTTATCTGTCCGGAAATAGCGATAACATCACCGGCTTTTAAGCCCTTGGTTACGATAATTTCTTTTTCGTCGAAAGGCACTACTTCTATTTTCCGGAGTATGGCAGAGCCTCCCTGAATGATATAAACTTCAGCGTCTTTTATGCTACCGGGAATGGCCGTACGTGGAATAATAAGTGATTTGCTCTGTTCCTTGCCTCCAAAAGTGACTTTGCCGAACATACCCGGTTTGAGTTGCCCGTTCAATGTACTTTCAACGGTTATCTCTATGTCGTATAACTTTGATAGCCCCGCTTTATCGTTTATTGCACTGACGGTTCCATTAACCATTTTGTCTCGAAGATTGTCAACGGTCACAGATACAGATTGTCCTTTTTGTATGCTGGGTATGCGATCACCGGTTACTTTCACTACAAGTTTGAGGCGACTTATTTCGTTTAGATCGAAGAGCTGGCTCCCCGGACTGAGATAAGAGCCTTTCTCTATATATCGTTTGGTGATTGTTCCATCAAAAGGAGCTTTGATATATGCGTTGTTATACTCATTCTGGATGTTTTCCAATGCTGTTCTTGCATCGGTTACAGCCAACTCCGATTCTTCCACTTGCTGTTCGGTGGCACCATCTGTCTTTACTAACGCCTCGTTACGGATAAGATCTTTCATTCGTTTCTGTAAAGTAGTTTTGGCTTGTTGAAGTTGTGTGGACAACACCGGATGATCTAATATAGCAAGTACTTGCCCACTACGTACCTTGTTTCCGGTCTCTGCTTTTACAGCAATGACCTTACCTGTTACTTCCGAAGAAATGGAAACTTCTTTTTCCGCCGAAAAGCTACCGTCGGCAACAAAATTTTCGTTGACGATCTTGTATCCCACACGTTGGGTTATCACAGGTATGGCACCTGCGGATTCCGAAACCAATTTCTGTTCATGCTCGAAACTGTTTTTATTGGATATGAGTCGCAAAGTAACAGCTGTCAAAGCAACGGCGATAATGATTATTGTTTTAATGTTCGTTTTGATTTTCATTTCAGTATATATTTACTCGTGTTATTTAGTGAGGTCTCCATTTAATTTTTTGAGTTCCAGTTCTGCATTCTTTAATTGCAGCAAAGCATCAACATAAGTTAGACGGGCATCGGTCAGTGAGTTTTCTGCTAAAATAAGCTCCGATAAGAGTAGAGTTTGCTGCTTGTATTGTTGAAAGCAAACGGTATAGTTCTCTTCTGCGACTTTAATGTTTCCGACTTGTCTTTTAATAGTTTTCAAGCTATTATTATATTCCGCAACAGCATTAGAGAAATCTTTCTGTAAGCTGTTGAACGTGTATTCTTTGGTGTTCTGAAGTTGAGCTATTTCCGACTTGTATTGCTTTATTTTATAGCGTTTTTCAAATCCGTCGAAGATTGGGATGTTGAGACTTAGCCCTATAAAACCGACTTTGAAAAATTTGTCTTTACTATCGAAGAAATTGAACTTATTCTGTTGCCCTTGATAGTACAATTCACCAGTCGCCGATAATGTAGGGAGATAAGATTGACTTATCGACTTTTTATTTAATTGTGCCACTTCAATTTGGTTTTCTAATAACTTTATATCATTGCGCCTGGTTAAGTCCGGTGAGGCGTAAATCATTATGTTCTGTTCACTAAGTGAGTCGGTAAGCTCTACTTGTGCATTTTTATCCAACCCGACAATGAATTTCAATAAGTTCGTTTGTTGCAACTTTAGCTTTGCCAGATTGTCTATTTGTGTTTGGAGGTTGTTTTTTGTAACAGTCAGTTTTGAATAGTCTATCTTCCTTATTGCGCCTTGTTTCATCTGATTGTCCAAAATGTATAGCAACTTGTCTGTATTTTCCATGTTCTTGTTTAGGAAAACGATTTGAGCATCGGTGGATTGGCATAAATAATATACTTGATGAACCTGATATAGAATCTCTTCTTTCTTTTGTTCTAAAGATAAGCCATTCATGTTTTTCAGGCTTTTAGCCAATTGTATAGCCGTGTAATTACTGAGATTGAATAAAGACAATGAAGCTTTGAAGCCACTGCTCCAGTCAAACTTAGTACCTATCTCCATTGCTATTTCTCCCGACTCGCCAAACATCTCGCCAGGCATCATCATCTTCGGTATGGCATAGTAATAATTGAAGTTACTATATCCGTCAAGGGTAGGATAGAGCTTACTCTTCGATTCCATTTCGTGGAAATGAGATTTTTCGATTTCAATGCGTGCATTGACTACTTGAATATTACTGTCGATGGCAAGTGTGCATGCACGGTTTAAGGACAGCTCTAATGGTGCTGTCTCTTGTGCGAAAATACTAGAGGAAGCCCCTGCTAATAAATTGAATATTAGTAATATATATAGTTTTTTCATTTTTAGTATTGATATAAAATGACATGTAAAAAGCCTATCCTGTAAATTACAGGATTTAAACACGTGACCATTAAAAATCTTATTGGGTTACAGGATAGGCTGTGGAGATATACTTTTCTAGTTTGGTTTTTATGAATGAATTATAGCTTCATATAAATCAGATAACTTTTTGCGGAGATGTAAGACAGCATAATGTTTCCTTGAAAGTAATGTATTTACAGGCACTCCGGTATTTTGTGATATATCTTTTATTGAGATACCGTCCAGTTCTGTTTTCCTGAATACCTCTTGCTGTTCTACAGGTAGTTCGGATAATGCATTTTCTAGTTCGGTCCATACCAATGAGCGTAGATATTCCATTTCGGGTGAAGGAGAGGTATCATTATTGAAAAGCACTTCGGAAAAATCACTTAATATACTGTCGGCACTTTTGTTTTCTTGATACACCACCAATTCTTCCTCCTTCTTTTTATTTCTCTTATTAATAATGGCATTTCGGGCCACCTTGTAAAGCCAAGCGGAAACATGCTCAATAGGATTGAGTGTATTCTCAACCGTCTTGATCAGTTGGTAGAATATATCTTGTAAGATATCCTCCGTGTCAGATTCATTATCAACATGCTTATTGATATAATTTTTTAAGCGAGGTTGATATTCTTCATAGAGTTTACCTACGTGATATTGTTCTTGATCAGTCTCTTTTGTCATCTGATTTTTCATTCTGTTCGGTTTCGTTGCATCTACTCTCAAAGAAATCCCTGTCAAAAGGTCCATTTCCGAACATTTCCCTTCTTTCTTTTATGATTTTATTTCTTTCACTTTGGGACATTTTTCTCCATTTCTCCATAATCTGGTTTCTTTCGTGATGATGCATTTGTCTATGATTTGGCCTTCCACCCCAAAATGGGCTAAACAGTATGCGGGCAAGCGCAAATAATCCTGCTGCTTCCAATATTGTAATGACTTTTAGTCCGAAAAGAGCAGGCATCAGCCAGTTCCAAAGTAACATTACCACAACACTAAATAATGTGATTATAACAATGCCCATAAGTAACATTTTCAAGACGTGTATTATGCTAAATCTTTTTGCTTTCATTTTCTTCTATTTTATAATTAGTTATTGATACTCTGTAAATTTACAGAAAAAATCATGTGATACTTTCCTAGTTTATATTTTCTAAGAATGTTCTTTTTCCCATTTTACTGTTTTCATAATCGCTTATTTGTTTTTAATTTTAATATTCGGAGTAATTGCTCTCTATTAATGAAGACAAAGATGTGGAAGAAATATTTTAAAAGGCAGAGTTAATAAATGCTAAAAGGGAAAATGCCTATTCCATATTATACGATATAAATGTCGGACGGTTGTATTTCATACTATGGACTCTTGCCCATTCGAGTATTTAGCATGAAGAATAACAATAGATCATACCACACATAACAAGTAATGTAATGCTCTAAAACAAGTAACCTAATGGAGTATAACAATATATGTTATGTATAACGGAAATTTCAATTCAACAAAAAAACTAAAAAAAAACAAATGCTGACGGCTACTTTCTTGGTTTTTAGAAAATAATCACTAATTTCAAGCATCGTTATTCCGAAAATCCCAATAACAATTAATTATTTATGCGAACCTTTTATACCTATTTACTTATTGCTTTTTTATCACCATTATCATTATTTGCCAAAAATACAGTTCAAAATACCACGGAAGCTGTAGAAGGAAAAACATCATATTCTTTCTTGCTACATACCCCTGAGGGTGCGTCCACCGAAAAACAACCGGTGTTTGTTTTTCTTCATGGTCGTAGCTTGTGCGGGCACAATTTAGATCGGGTAAAACGGTATGGTCTTATTTATGCAATGAATAAAGGTACTGAGGTTCCCGGCATTGTAATCGCACCACAAACTCAAGGGAAATGGAATGCCGATAAGGTTATGGAAGTTGTGGATTATGTGCTGAAAAATAATCCGACAGCTGATTCTACACGCATATATGTATGTGGAATGAGCCTTGGCGGATATGGGACGATGGAAGTGGTCGGTAAATATCCTAATCGTATTGCTGCTGCGGTAGCAATATGTGGCGGAGGAATTTTGGCTGATGCTGAGAATCTAGCTAAAGTACCTATTTGGCTGCATCATGGTACTAGGGATCGTATTGTACCGATTTCTGAATCGAAAAAGATAATGAATGCCATAAAGAAAGTCAATCCAGATGCAGAAGTAAGCTTGAATGTGATTAAAGGGGGGACCCATGGAAGCGTGGAAAAGCTTTTTCATCAGCCTGACATCTACGAATGGATGTTGAAACATCGTAAATCTTAAATAAGTGTGGCTTTGTGTGATGTGAAGTTGCACAAAGATTGATACAGGACAGGGTGATGAATACATCTCAATGTACATGAATAAGCTAAAGCTCTGAATCTATTTCAGAGTTTTTTTGTTCCTTTGCACTTTCCAATATAATATATTAACATCTTGTTTTATTAACTATTATAGCCGATAAGACATTAATGATTATGTGCAATTATGCAGCAGAATAAAAATCTGGCATTATTTGTATTATGCCTTTCTTCTTTCCTGGTTCCTTTTATGGGATCTGCTCTCAACTTGGCTTTACCTCAGATCAGTGGGGAGTTTAAGATGAATGCGGTTTCTTTGAGTTGGATATCAACGATATATCTCATTTCGACTGCGGTCTTCCAGGTACCTTTTGCCCGTTTAGCGGATATGTATGGGCGGAAGAAAATATATATTTCAGGCGTTTCTCTATTTGTAATTTCTTCGTTGGCTTGCGGACTTGCTTCCACTGGAACACAGTTGATTACATTACGACTTGTTGCCGGGCTCGGTAGTGCTATGCAGTTTGGTACCAGTATGGCCATACTGATGTCTATCTTCCCTAAAAATGAGAGAGGAAAGGCACTTGGCATAAACACTTCCGTGGTTTATTTTGCTTTGGCTTCGGGGCCTTTCTTCGGTGGTCTGCTGACCCACTACTGGGGATGGAGAAGTTTATTTTTTGTTTGTGCATTTTTAGGGCTGATGGTTGTGGCTTTTGCTTTCTATTTTCTTAGAGGTGAATGGGTTGAGTCGAAAGGTGAAAAGTTTGATTTCACAGGATCATTCGTTTATGCTCTAGGACTTTTTTGTCTGATATTCGGTTTTTCCAAATTACCTGACTGGACAGCCATGCTGATGATTCTTATCGGGCTATTATCCTTTGTGTTTTTTGTTCTTCATGAGCGCCGATGTGCTTATCCGGTATTCAATGTAGCAATCTTTTCAGGGAATAGAGTCTTTGGACTTTCATCGTTTTCGGCTTTGATAAACTATGCTGCAACATCTGCGGTGGCGTTTATGATGAGCTTATACTTGCAATATGTCAGAGGATATGATGCTCAAAGTGCCGGGTTTATCTTGATTGCACAAGCCATTATACAATCGGCGGTGTCATTGTATGCCGGAAGACTTTCCGACAGGGTTTCAGCATCTATGCTTGCAACTATGGGTATGGGAATTATTGTGTTCGGGTTAAGCGGCCTATTTTTTATTACGACTACAACTCCCATGTTAGTCATTATTGCATTACTGATGCTTTTGGGTCTGGGATTTGGCTTATTCTCATCACCCAATACTAACGTGATTATGAGTTCGGTGGATAAAAAGTTTTATGGACAAGCATCGGCCACGACAGGAACAATGCGTCTTACCGGACAAGCTTTCAGTATGGGCATTGCAATGATGGCTATTGCTTTACAGTTGGGCGATAAGGCCATTAAGCCAGAAGTCTATCCACAGTTTATGAAAAGCATGAATATCACTTTTGGAGTATGTGCCATACTTTGTTTGGTAGGCACATACGCTTCTTCATTTCGGGTAAGGCGATGATTTTATAGTAGTTTTCCGCTTAAAAATACAGCTGCAATACTAAAATAAATAATGAGCCCTGTTACGTCTACCAGCGTTGCAACAAAAGGTGCTGATGCTGTTGCGGGGTCCAAACCTATTTTTTTGAGTAAGAACGGAATCATGGAACCCGTGAGTGTCCCCCATAGTACGATGAATACCAACGAAGCGGAGACACTGATACCTATCCAGAACCAATATACGCCATAGTCGTAGAGACCGGTTTTCTGCCATACTAATATGCGCACAAAACCAATAATACCTAAGATAGTTCCAAGAAGGAGCCCTGATAGTATTTCTTTTCGCATGACATACCACCAGTTTTTAAGTTTCAGTTCATTTAAAGCTAGAGAACGAATGATGAGACTGGCAGCTTGTGAACCAGAGTTACCACCGCTGGAGATGATAAGCGGTACGAATAGAGCAAGTACAACAGCTTTAGATATCTCTGCGTCAAAATGTCCCATGGCTGATGCTGTTAACATTTCACTGAGGAATAAGATGACCAACCATCCGGCACGTTTCCGGACCATCTCAAACAAAGATGTTTTGGTATATGAAAGATCTAATCCTTCGGTACCACCAAACTTTTGGAAGTCTTCTGTACTCTCTTCTTCCTGCACGTCCATTACGTCGTCGATAGTGACTATTCCAAGTAATGTCCCGTCGGTGTCAGTCACGGGTAATGCCAAACGGTCATGGTCGGCAAATACTTTTACGGCTACTTCTTGGTCGGAGTAGGCGTTAAGTGAAATAAAACGGTTGTCACTTAATTCTGCAATGGTTTGCTCGGGAGAAGCCAATATAATTTCTTTGATGCGAATATCGTCTATTAATTTCCAGCGATCATCAACGATATAGATTACATTGAGTGTTTCCGAATCTCTACCAAATTTCCGGATATGTTCCAATGCTTGTTGCACAGTAAAGTAAGGTCTTACCGCTACATATTCCGGAGTCATTAATCGTCCGATGCTGTCTTTGGGGTATCCCAAAAGTTGAGTTGCAATAGCTAGTTCGCCCTTCGACAACATTTGCATGAGTCGTTGGGTAACTTCACCCGGAAGCTCTTCAAAAAAAGCCGTACGGTCATCCGGGTCAAGGTCATTCAGGAGGCTGGTTAATTTTTCAACATTAGCCGCAAGTCCTTCTATAATGTCTTCTTGTTCGTTGTGGGAAAGGTGCTGGAAAGTCTCTTTTGCCAGTTCTCTTGGTAAGAGTCTGAATAGAATAATACGATCTGACTTCGATAGACTTTCAATAATTTCCGCTACTTGGTGAGGTTCGAGGTTACCTACTTCATTTTTTACGCTTTTCCAGCTTCTGTTTTCAATCAGTTCCCCGATATGAATCTTTATTTCATTCATGTTGTAATCTCCTTAAAGGTTGGGCTGCAAGGAGACTACCAAGGCCCCTTACAGGATCATTAATACTGTAATTTTACTGTAACTCGGATAAGGGCCTTCGTCCATAATTCTTTAATTTAAATAAATACTATTCTCCGGCTAAGTATGCCATGAGAAATTAATTGCGCCGCAAAAGTACAATTTTTCATTTGATTTCTGACTTTGCTCGGAAATATTTATTTATTCATTTGTTATTAATTGATATGTAAGGCTGTTTTTTGTATGTTTGCTGCCAATATATTCTTAAAAACGAACTTTTACGTAGGAATAATGAGAATTTAGAAAAGAGGATAGATATGTTGATTATAGTTTTTTTAACATGAAAAGAGATTTGGATGTGTTTTTTTCTTGTATTTTACATTTTAAATATCTTCTTTTCAGCTTGCATAAGTTCTCTAAATCGATTACATTTGTCCTCGGTAGCGATATTGAGAGTAGTTATGTTTATCTATGGGCATAAATTATTATTTAGATGAAAAAAATATTGGTTAGTGGAGGTGCCGGATTTATTGGATCTCATTTATGTACAAGACTAATAAAAGAAGGACATCACGTTGTTTGTTTAGACAACTTGTTCACCGGTTCAAAAGCAAATATAGCCCATTTGCTGAAGCATCCTTGCTTTGACTTTGTAGAACATGACGTTGAAATACCCTATCACGCCTACGGCATTGACGAAATTTATAATCTAGCTTGTCCGGCTTCGCCCATCCACTATCAATATGATGCCATTAAAACAATCCGGACTTCCGTGATTGGTGCCATAAACATGTTGACGCTGGCTTTGGAGAATGATGCAAAAATATTGCAGGCTTCGACCAGCGAAGTGTATGGTGATCCTATTATACATCCTCAGGTCGAAAGTTATTGGGGTAATGTAAACCCGGTAGGCTTTCGTTCATGCTACGATGAAGGTAAGCGTTGCGCTGAAACTTTGTTCATGGATTATCACCGCCAAAAGAAAGTCCGTATTAAAATAATCCGTATATTCAATACTTATGGTCCCCGGATGCTTCCTAATGATGGACGTGTGGTATCTAATTTTGTGGTTCAGGCACTGAATAATAAAGATATTACAATCTACGGTGAAGGTAATCAGTCACGTAGCTTTCAATATATTAATGATTTAATAGAGGGAATGGTGAAAATGATGAATACCGCAGATGATTTCATCGGTCCCGTAAATATAGGTAACCCGAATGAGTTTACCATTTTAGAACTGGCGGAGAAAATAATCCGCCTGGCTGATTCTAAATCCAAACTAGTGTTTAAGCCACTACCTCATGATGACCCCAAGCAGCGACAGCCTGATATTACTTTGGCAAAGGGAAAACTTGACTGGCAGCCGACAGTTGAACTGGAAGAAGGGCTGAAGCACATGATTGAATACTTTAAAAATAATCACGCTTGCTGTTGAAAATATACTAATTGCAAACAATCAAACTACACCAAAGATGAATATGGAAATAAATCCCTCAGAATACAAGATCCTCATTGTTGACGATGTTATATCTAACGTTTTACTGCTGAAAGTTCTTCTGACGAATGAAAAATTTTCGATAGTTACAGCTAGTAATGGCGGGCAGGCCTTGGAACAGGTCGATAAAGAAAATCCGGATTTAGTGTTACTTGACGTGATGATGCCTGATATGAGTGGGTTTGAGGTCGCTCAAAGATTAAAATCGAATCCCGAAACAGCTGAAATTCCAATTATCTTTTTGACAGCATTGAACAGTACTACTGACATTGTAAAAGGCTTTCAAGTGGGTGGTAATGATTTTATTTCGAAACCATTCAATAAGGAAGAACTTATAATAAGAGTTTCGCACCAGATTTCATTGGTCGCAGCAAAGCGTATCATAGTTAAAAAAACCACCGAATTGGAGCGCACAATAGCTGCTCGCGATAAGATGTATTCCGTTATTGCACATGATTTACGTTCTCCAATAGGCTCCATTAAAATGGTATTGAATATGCTTATTTTAAATCTTCCTGTTGAAAAAATAGGACATGAAATGCATGATTTGTTGAAGACTGCAAATCAAACGACTGAAGATGTATTTGCCCTGCTGGATAATTTATTGAAATGGACAAAGAGCCAAATAGGTAAACTGAATGTTGTTTACCAAGATCTTGATATAACAGAAGTTGTGGCTAGTGTTGTAGATATATACAATATGGTTGCAGGAATGAAGAAGATTGCAATTCGTGAAGAAAAACCTGCATCTTTGGCTGCATATGGTGATATTGACATGGTAAAGACCGTAATTCGTAATTTACTGAGCAATGCTATTAAATTTAGCAATGAAAACTCCGAGGTACTCGTTAAGTTAGAGGAAAAGGATGGTATGGCAGTAGTGAGTGTGCATGATCAGGGTTGCGGTATAGATGAGGACAGCCAACGGAAATTACTTCATACCGATACTCATTTCAGTACTTTTGGTACTAAAAACGAAGAAGGCTCAGGATTAGGATTATTACTTTGCCAGGATTTTGTTCAGAAGAATGGTGGTAAGCTTTGGTTTAGTTCAGTAAAAGGAGAAGGCTCTACTTTCTATTTCTCTATTCCTTTGAAGAAGTAATAATCTTTAATTAAATAAATATTATATTTTAAGCAACGATGCCAAAATAGTTATTTTTACATCTGGTCTGGCTTGAACAAAATCTTTAGTAAATATTTTTAGTGATTTTTTATGTACTTTATAAACTTTCAAACATCTCTTTAATTCCTTTATCCAATGATAGAGGCGTATAATCTAATTCTTTTTGTGCCTTTAATGTACTCATCCCGCTAAATCGGGGTCTTGGAGTTTTTTCCTGCATTTCTTGTGTGGTCACGGGATGAATAAGGGATTTGTCCAATCCAAGGATGGTTGCGACTCTATAAGCAATCTCGGCTATTGTGAGGCATTCATTTCCGCAGATATGATAGATAGAGCTCACTGCAGGTGCTGTTTTATTAAAGGCACGAGCAATCAGTTTCTCAATTCCTAGAGATACATCTCCTACAAAAGTAGGGGTACGCCATTGGTCTGAAACAACTCTAACTTCTTCATGTTTTCTTAATCTGTCTGCAACCAATTGCAATACATTGCCATGTTGCCCAGGCAACGCTGTTCCATATACTACGGCGACACGTACAATGGTGTGCTTACTGCAATGTCTTTGCACAAGTTTTTCTCCTTCCATTTTTGTGTAACCGTAATAGTTGACAGGTTGGGTTGGATCTTCTTCCGTATATAATCTGTTCGCTTCTCCGCCGAATACAAAGTCCGTCGAAAGATGTATGAAATAACTGCCTGCAGATTGGCAATGCCGAGCCAGATTCTCTACGGCAATAATGTTTAGCAAGTTTGCTTCTTTATGGTGGACTTCACAATAATCGGGAACGGATAAAGCGGAGGTGTTAATGACAACATCCGGCTCAATATCATTGAATATTCGATCTAACTGACCAGCCTGGCAAATATCGGCAGAGATAAATTGATAATTACCTGAATGAGGTGCGACATCGTCATGCAAAGAAACACCGCTAACAATATATTCTTGTTTCAAAGAGAGATCATTCAGTATTCGTCGACCTGTGAATCCGTTTGCACCAATAATCAATATTTTCTTTCTTGTCATAAAATTAGTATTCCAGTTTTTCATAATTAAGGAGCTATTTGCCCAATTGCATCGTTCCAATATGTTGTCATCTTGCGCATACTTTTTGAGGTGTATAGCTTTTATTAATAAGGAGTCGTTCTACCTTGTTGTACTTCGACTTTTATGCCAAAATTTCCATTAGCAGATTTCAATTCAAAAGCTCCTCTAAAGCTGTTTCGTTCCCATGGGAGTGCCGAACGGTTGGGTACACGCCATCCATCTGCATTATAATCACCATAGGTATTCAGTCGCATACCATTCTTAAGTTTAAAACTACCCATTTGAAGATATTGTGATGAACTGCCGAAACCTGTTAAGCCAAAAGGATTCAGACTATAAACAGTAGCCATATTACTCTGATTGAACACATTCGAAAAACCTTGCGAATACGTTACATTCGGATCGGTCTTGAATAAAAAGCTGTAATCCTTACTGGCATCGGGTATTTCCAATTTTGCTGACGGCAATTTAGGTGCGGCCATTTTCATCAGATTCATATCTAGAAGAAAACCTCCGAAATCCTTGGTCTCGGGTAACGGTGAACGTCGAAGAGTATCAGATTTTATTTCCTGAGCGCCGATATGCAGTACAAGAAGATTGAGCAGCAGAAAAAGTAAGACTTGTTTCATATCCTTTAGTATTAATGATGATTTTATTCGTTTAGAATCAATTTATAACCTATGCCGCGGACATTGACTATACGTATTTGTTTGTCTTTGGATAGCTTATGCCGTAGTTTGGTAATGAACACGTGTAAGCTTCGCGAATTGAAAAAGCTGTCGTCACCCCATAATTCAAGTAGGATATTTTGGCTGTTGACCACCTGACTCCGGTTTTCGCACAATCGTTTTAATATTTCCGATTCACGATGGGAGAGTATTTGCTCCACATCACCATAAGATAGCACCTGGCTAAGTGAGTTGAATCGATAATTCCCTATTTCAAAACGACTATCCAGATGATCTTTCTTCTCAGCGCCATTGAATGCCCTTCCCAGCAAAGCTTTTATTCGAATAATGAGTTCCTGCATTCCAAAAGGTTTTTTGAGATAATCGTTTGCTCCCAACTCAAATCCTGCCACTACATCGTTGATACCAGAACGGGCAGTGAGAAAAAGGACGGGAGTGCTTTTGTCGGTCTGACGAATGCGGCGTACCATTTCAAATCCATCCATACGGGGCATCATAACATCGGCTACCAGCACGTCCGGACGAATATTATAAAACATTCTTAATCCTTCTTCACCATCGTTTGCCGTATGAATGATAAATTCCTGCCCCTCGAGTGTGTCTTTTATTATCATGGCAAGTGTCAATTCGTCTTCAACCAATAATACTGTTATTCTTTCCATTGTTCTATCCTTTGGTTAGACATTTATTTCCAGTGAAGTGTAAAAACACTCCCTTTCTCAGGCGTACTTTCTACAGAGATTGTATTGCCATGTTTCTCAGTCATTGTCTTTACATAAAATAATCCTAGTCCATAGCCTTTAGTATTGTGGCGGTTGCCGCTCGGTACACGATAAAATTTGTCGAAGATGTGGGGTAATTTATCGGCCTGTATCCCAATACCATGATCGCTAATGCTAATTTGCACTTCTCCCGTTACTGATTTTCGACACGTTATCTTTATTTGAGCTCTTTCAAGAGAGTATTTTATGCCGTTATCAATCAGATTACTGAGTATATTCATAAAATGAGTTCGGTCTGCTTGGATCGAAAGATCCGAAGGCTCAATATCCAATGTAATATCCAATGGCTTTTCTGCTTTTATTTTGTGCTGTTCTACAAGTGATTGTAGTAACTCACGCAATTGTAATGTTTCGGGATGAAGACGGAACGTTTTTCGTTGTTCCATGCTCATTGACAATATTTGCTCTACCAATCCACTTAATTGTTGTAACTGTTCTTGGCAAATACGCAAATATTTATTTCGTTGTTCCGGGTTTTCAGCTTGTTTGAAGTTTAATAAAGCATCATTTGCAGCATAAGCCACAGCAATAGGTGTTTTTAGCTCGTGGGTGATATTGTTAGTGAAATCACTTTTCATTTCTTCAAGCGTTTTCTGCCGGAGAATAGTATGAATGAGGAACCAAAATGAAAATCCCAAGATCACGAAGATAATGAAAGAGGTAACCAGAATACCACTCATCTGTTTGATCACCACGGTATTGACGGGATCAAGCCATAACCGGTAAGTATAATGTGAGTTGAAGTCGAAATTATAATCGTAACGGATGGATTTTGGTCCCGGCATATATCCTTTTGTTGAAGATACTCCGATTGTATCTCTGAAAGTATATGAAGAATCCAGATTACTTCCCGAGTGAAAATATTCCAAGCGATGTGGAATATTTATCCCTTTTTCTTTCAGACTTACGTTCAGTAAACTGTCATAAACGTTAAAGTCCGGTCCAATAATTATATCCAGTCCGGCATGAAGCCCCCGTTGAAAGTATCCCGCCAATTCGGTTATGTTGTTTTGATTCGCTATGATAATATCCAACCCTTGTTTGGAACGTAAAATACCCTCATCTTTACTTTTTGATAGTGTATCATGTCGTACGATTGTTTCCACTTTGGTTGAGTCGTTCAGATAAGTTGTGTTGACATGAGCATTTTTTTTTGATATGCCTCTTTTGGCAGATTTGGGCTCTTTTGTGTTTATCTTGCTGACAGTAGTCGAGCTTCGTACAAAAGATCTCCCGGTATCGTTATATCCGGCTGAAACAGAGACTTCTCCATGTTCCTTATTTTCTTTCCGAAGCTTTTCGACACGAAGCATCATTTCATTGTAATCGCTCATACGCATCGCATCCTGAATACCGTTCTCCATATCACTTTTCATGGTGTGATAAAGACCTGTAAGCCAATAAGCCTGATAAGCGAAGATACCAAGCAATGATATTATAACAAGTATAGCAATAGGTTTGAGTGATGATTTCATACAAAAACGACTTGTTTCTCATCACAAAGATAAGAAAGTTACCTACAGTTGCGTCTGCTGATAAGACTAAATAACACTTCCGGTAACAATTGATAAGACTATATAATTGACCGATAACACAAGAACCCGATTATTTAGAGGTTATTTGCACTAAATTCTATTCAAAAAACAAGTACAATGAAACGAGTATTTTTTACTTTGGGATTAATTTTTGCATCGCTTATATGTATGCAGGCTCAAGAACAAAAAGTAGTACATCCGAATGAATCGTCTGCTGCTAATGAAAGTGTGGTACAGAAAGTCAATGCAAAATCGGCTCCTTTACAAAGGAATGCGGCCGATAAGCAGTTGAACGATACAACAGATCTACCTGACGCTTATATAGACAGTATTATAAGGGCTTTACCCGAAGTGATGGTTACGGGACAACGGCCGTTGGTTAAAGCCACACAGGGTAAATTGGTATATGATCTTCCGCGACTGATAGATAATATGCCTGTCGACAATGCTTATGATGCTATAAAGGAGCTTCCCGGAGTAGCTGAATCAGATGAACAGCTTATGCTGGCCGGGCAGAATGTGACAGTGATATTGGATGGAAAGGTTTCCACCCTTACCACGGAGCAGTTGAATGCACTGCTTAAAAGCATTCCTGCTGGACGTATAGAAAAAGCAGAGGTAATGTATTCTGCTCCAGCTCGCTATCAGGTACGGGGAGCATTGATTAATATTCTATTAAAGAAAGAAGAATCGGAGAATCCGTCTTTACAAGGAGAGTTGTTCGGAGATTATCGTCAGAAATATTATGAAGCGACCAAAACCCGTACCAGCCTGCTTTATTCTTCAAGCAAATTCTCCGCAGACTTTCTCTATTCGTATAATTATGGACGTAATATTTTCCTGACTGACAAGAAAGCTTTACATACGTTGTCAGATGGAACCGTATATCCGATGAATAATCAAGAAGATAGCCATTCGCGGGGAAATAAGCATGACCTAAGGCTAGGAGTTGACTATGATTTCTCGAAAGACCATCAACTTAGTCTCGTTTATAATGCTAATTTTCTAAACGGCCATAATATAGGTTGGGTGGAAGGATCACAGATCTCCGATACTCGTACTCGCTCAACCAGCTCATTGCATAATCTACGCCTGGATTATCGTCTACCCTTTGGTATGAAAGCCGGAGCAGAAATGACTTACTATGAATCACCATCCACTCAACTACTCCATAGCACCTTAAATGATGAACAGCTCGACTTTTTAAGTAAGGATGCCCAACGTATTAACCGTTGGAAATTCTTTCTTTCGGAAGAGCAAACATTAGGTAAGGGATGGGGATTGAATTACGGTGGAATATATACCACGAGCATTGATGACAGTCATCAGTACTATTACGATACCGAGACCGGTGCTTTATTGCCTGATCAAGATAACATGACGTCACGTCGTCGCGAACAGACTTGGAACTTTTACACAGGAATAAATAAAAGCTTTGGAAGTAAATTTTCATTTGATGCTTCGTTTGCCATAGAGCAATTTCATACCGTCGTTTGGAATGACTGGAATTTCTTTCCTACTCTGAATTTGAATTATACTCCTTCGGCCGGAAATGTGTGGCAATTGTCTTTTACGAGTGATAAAACCTATCCGGAATATTGGGCAACCCAGGATGCCATTTCATATATGGGAGGGGGATACTCTGAAGTGCAAGGCAACCCATATCTCAGACCGAGTATAAACTATCAAACTCAACTGATGTATGTATTAAAAAGCAAATATATGTTCAGTTTGTGGTGTGGCTACGAAAAAGATGATTTTAAGCAGTCACTTTATCAGTCACCGGCTCGTTTGGTTGAAATATATAAATTCTTTAATTCTAATTTCGATCAACAGGCAGGTTTACAGGTGGTTATTCCTTTTATTGTGAAGAATGTATTGAATTCAAGAGTTACCTTAGTCGGAGTTTATGATCGCCAAAAGAACGATCTGTTTTGGGATATTCCATACGATCGTCATGTCTATTACGGCATGGCTTACATGAGTAATACATTAACCGTTTCGAATAAGCCCGATATCAAGTTTACTTTGACCGGTATGATCCGTTCCAAAGCAATTCAAGGTATATACGATTTGACTTCTTCAGGTAATCTTGATGCGGGATTACGCTATTCCTTTGCTAAAGGTAAAGCCATTGTTATGTTACGCTGCAATGATATCTTTGAAACGGCTCAGATTTCACCGCGTATCCGTTATGCCACACAGAATGTAACAAATAATTATACTAGCTTCCGTGAATTCGGAATCTCCTTTACTTATAAATTCGGAGGATATAAGGAGAAAGAACGGGAGGCTGTGGATACGACCAGATTTAAATAATAAAGAAGCCTTGTCAATTCTAAATGTAGCGAATGATTAGAGTCGGTAACAACATTATTTTCATATTATTGTTATAAAATCTATAATCTTTTATTTCAATAATATGAAAATAAACTTTAGTAAATGGCGTAAGGTGTTATGGGTTGTTTTAGTTGTTATGCCGATAGCAATTTATGCTCAAAAGAAGCACGGTGAAGCAAAATACGTAGAGAAAATCGTAGAAGGGAATAAGAGAGGGCAGGACAGTCTGACATTAACCTGTGAACAAAAAGATTCACTTCTGATAGATGATTTACGCTATAAGTTACAAGAATATCAACTGAATGAGATAGTCCTTCGTAATCAGTTATATAAAACGGGTGAAAGTGCTCGTATCGATTCGATTAATAAAGTAAGGAAGCGTGCACAAATTGATTCACTCAGAACATTAACCCCCGGCGTACCCATTGTTGTGGAAGGCGATACACTTTTTAAACTTTATGCAAGGAGAGGTGGGGTGTCACCGGTTAATAGAGCGCAAAGTACAAAAGATGCAATATTGAAGATTGGTAAAAGATTGTCTTTTGTACGTGATTCCCTTTACATTTTTGAAAGCGATTATGCTTCGGACGTAATGTTTGGGGATAAAGTAATTGTCAGCTTGACCGATCAGGATGGCCTGTGGCAAAATACCACAAGGAGTGAATTGGCAAAAAAATATATGCTCGTTATTTCAAAAGAGATTAGTCTCTTGCAGGAAAAGTATGGGCTTAGAATGAAGATACAAGGTTTTTTGCTAGGTTTTCTCATTGTTGCTGCTCAAATTGGATTGATTTTCCTTACTAATAGATCGTTTCGAAAGCTACGCCGTAGGATAGTCCGGCTTGTCAATACAAGATTGAAGCCTTTAAAAATAAAGGATTATGAATATCTAGATGTTCATAAACAAGGTCGGATTTTGCTTTTTAGCTCCAATGTTGCCCGTCTGTTTTTTATATTAATTCAATTGGTGATAAGCATACCCATATTGTTTTCCATATTTCCGGAGACAAAAAATTTTGCTTATACACTTTTCTCTTACATTTGGAATCCTGCAAAAGATATATTACTTGCCATAGTAAATTATGTTCCCAAAATTTTTAAAATAATCATTATTTATATTTGTTTCAAATATTTTGTAAGAGGAATGAAGTATATGGCCAGTGAGATAGCAACAGAAAAATTAAAGATTTCCGGTTTCTATCCTGATTGGGCATTCCCCACATACTATATTCTGCGATTCTTGACTTATTCTTTTATGTTGATTATGATTTGGCCTTTACTACCTAGTTCCAATTCTGAGATATTTCAGGGTGTATCTGTTTTTATTGGCTTGGTTATTTCATTAGGCTCCACTACAGTTATTGGTAATTTAATGGCTGGTTTGGTAACGACCTATATGCGTCCATTTAAAGTGGGCGATCGTATTAAATTACAGGATACAGAGGGTGATGTGATAGAAAAAACTCCTTTTGTTACGCGTATTCGTACTCCGAAAAACGATATAATTACTGTGCCGAACTCTTTTGTTCTTTCTTCCCAGACATTGAACTATAGTTCCTCTGCGCAGCAGTATGGGATAATAGTTCACTCAACAGTTTCAATCAGCTATGATGTGGAATGGAGTGTGATTGAAAATCTCCTCATTAGGGCAGCTTTGCATACGAAGGGTATATTGCATGAGCCGGAGCCTTTCGTTCTTGCAACTGCTTTAAATGATTTTTATTGCTGCTATGAAATTAATGCTTATACCAAAGAAGCCCATTCTCTCCCGGTATTGTATTCAGATCTCCATAAAAACATTTTGGATTTCTTTAATGAAGCGGGGGTTGAAATTATGTCTCCACATTTCTTTGCCAAGCGTGATGGAGAAAAAGTACAAATTCCTTTGTGTCATGACCATAATGATGTAAAGAAGTCTTAGTCTTTCTTTGGGATAGACATTGGTGTTACCGAATGAAAATTTTCTGTCTACGAAATAAAGTAAACCATGCTTGCAGTCTTAGTGCCCGTATTTCTTTGAATATAGGCTGTAGTTTTTATATCTTTGCGGCTCATTATAGGAGACGTTTGTTTTTATATGGTGCATTTTGCCGGGTTATACTTTCCCTGTGATGCGTTATTCAGATTGAAATTATTAGCTTCAAATAAAATTATATGAAATCGGACATAGAGATAGCCCGCAGCATTGAGCTGGAAAAAATAAAACAGGTAGCCGAAGGCGTAGGTATTCCACGTGAAGAAGTTGAGAACTACGGACGTTACATTGCTAAAATACCGACACATCTTATCGATGAGGATAAAGTAAAAAAGAGTAATCTGATTCTTGTTACAGCTATTACAGCAACCAAGGCGGGCATTGGCAAGACTACTGTATCTATCGGTCTGGCTTTAGGACTGAATAAAATAGGGAAGAAAGCAATTGTTGCATTACGTGAACCATCGTTAGGCCCTTGTTTCGGAATGAAAGGTGGGGCTGCAGGTGGAGGATATGCACAGGTTCTTCCGATGGAGAAGATCAACCTACATTTTACCGGTGATTTTCATGCTATTACTTCTGCACATAATATGATTTCTGCATTACTGGATAATTATCTTTATCAGCATCAGGCGGATGGTTTTGCTCTAAAGGAAATTATTTGGAAACGCGTGCTCGATGTCAACGATCGTTCGCTGCGTAGCATTGTTACCGGACTGGGGCCTAGTGGAAACGGTATAACTCAAGAATCCGGATTTGATATTACTCCGGCCTCCGAGATTATGGCTATCCTTTGTTTGGCTAAGGATCTTGATGATTTACGTCGGCGTATTGAAAATATTATTTTAGGATTCCGTTTTGATGGAACTCCTTTCACAGTGAAAGAGCTTGGAGTTGCTGGTGCGATCACTGTTTTACTGAAGGATGCCATAAATCCCAATTTGGTACAAACTACCGAGGGGACTGCGGCTTTTGTTCATGGCGGACCATTTGCTAATATTGCACATGGTTGTAACTCTATACTTGCCACCAAGATGGCTATGACTTATGGCGATTATGTTGTGACTGAAGCTGGCTTTGGGGCTGACTTGGGTGCTGAAAAATTTTATAATATCAAGTGCCGGAAAAGTGGATTGCAACCTCGTTTGACAGTTATTGTTGCTACGGCTCAAGGGTTGAAAATGCATGGAGGGGTGAGTCTGGATCGTATTAAAGAACCGAATATGGAAGGTTTGAGAGAAGGATTTGGAAACCTGGATAAACACGTGCGCAATCTTCGATCATTTGGTCAGACTGTAATTGTAGCTTTTAATCGATATGCAAGCGATACGGACGAAGAGATTGAAGCCATTCGGCAACATTGCCAGGAAAAACTGAAAATAGGTTTTGCCGTTAATAATGCATTTACCGAAGGAGGAGAGGGTGCTGTTGAACTAGCTAGTATGGTGGTTGAAAGTATTGAGAAACACCCTTCTAAACCACTCTCTTATACTTATGCCGAGACTGACAGTGTGGAACGGAAAATAGAAAAGGTGGCATCCAATATTTATGGAGCAAGCGTTGTAACCTATAGTAGCCATTCACGTAAAATGATCAAACTTATAGAGCAAATGGGTATTGGTCATTATCCCATTTGCATTGCCAAAACTCAATATTCTTTTTCAGCTGATCCTAAGATATATGGTGCAGTGAATAATTTTGAGTTTAATATCAAGGATATCGTAATTAATAACGGTGCGGAAATGATTGTGGCTATTGCCGGTGAGATACTTCGTATGCCGGGATTACCTAAACAACCTCAGGCAGTTAATATTGATATAGTAGACGGCCATATTGAGGGATTGAGCTAATCATTGCAATAAAGTAAAATATTTAATTTATTAATTGTTATATCTAGATCAAAATTATTAGTGTAATTTTAGTCATGATAGTGAGATAATATATATATCTTCGAGATCATGAATAAGCAAATATATGTGGAGCAAGGATAATTAAATACTGAAATTTCGGAATAACATGATAAAGCCAACTAATTATAAATATATTAGTTGGCTTTTATGCTTTAAGTGATTTTTTTATAAATAAATCTTTTATCTTTATCTTAATTAGATATTTCCATATTCAAATTCGGGAATATTTTCTTTTACAGAGATTCTGGCGAAATCTATCAAATTGGATAAGTGACGGAGAACTAATTCTTTCATTCCGTCTTTATCTTTATTTTTAATTTTTTCCAATAGCTCTCTATGTTCTGCATGAACAGTTTTTTGTGGAACGGCACAAACCTTGTATTTTTGATAATATTTTAAGATATCTGGAGTAATTATAAGTAAAAGTGAACTAATAACAGCATTATGTCCGCCAAGTGCTATAGCTTGGTGAAAAGCAAAATCCTTCTCAACACGCAGTTCCGTGTCAAATTTTTCTTCAAGTTCAACAAGAGCTTTCTCTATATTTTTTAAATCTTCTTCAGTACGATTTATTGCACAAAGTTTACATGCTTCTATTTCCAATAATACTCGCACATATACCAAACTATTAAAATCATATTTGCTGATTTTTAGAGCATCTGTAATCATTGTGTCTAGCTGATCTTTGGAAAACTCAGAAACTACTGTCCCACTTTGTGGATATGTTTTTACAATACCATACAATTCCATTTTTTGCAATGCTTCACGAACGTGCAATCGACTAACTTTTAAAAGTTCAGACAATTTACGTTCAGACGGCAAGCGTTCGCCAGGAAGAATCTGGCGATCTGAAATCTGTCTTTTTATGTGCTCTATCACAAACGTTACTGGCTGTAAGTTTACTTCATCCTCCATAAGATATCAATACTTTATAAAAATTTTCTTTCTATTTTGATCGTAAAAGTATGAATATTATCTTTTAAAGTAAAGCTTTGCATTAAAAAAATCTTTCCCTTTTTATATAGAGGTATGTATAACTCTCTGTATATCTGATTTGTTCCCATATTGTTAATAAACAATAATTGGTATACCAAAAATTTGGTTTACCAATTATTATAATTACGTTTGTCACAGAAAAACAATCTATACTATGAACAAACTTCTCCATTTAAAGAAAGTTATCTTAATGTTCTTGCTGTTAACTGGAACATTCAATCTTTACGCTCAACATGTGGTTACTGGTAAAGTAACAGATGCTCAAGGTCCATTGATTGGGGCCACAGTAACAATAAAGGATGCTTCTATTGCTACCGGTGCTGTAACAGATGCCAATGGTGATTATACGATCAAAGTTCCTAATTCAAAAACAATTCTGATCTATTCTTACATTGGCTATATTAATAAAGCGGAAGTGATAGGTAAACGTACTAATGTAAATATTACATTAGAAGAGGACTCAAAAATGTTGGATGACGTTGTTGTAATTGGTTACGGTACTCAAGTAAAATCTCATTTAACAGGATCAATTTCAAAACTAGATGGGCAATCATTAATTAATGCACCAGTAAGTGATGTAACGACTGCTTTACAAGGTTCTATGAGTGGGCTTACAATTACAAATGAAACGTCAGAGGTAGGTGTAACCCCATCTATTCGCATACGCGGTGCAAGTTCTATTTCTGCAGAAAGTGAGCCACTAGTTATTGTTGATGGGTTTCCAATACAAGGCGGTCTTTCATCAGTTAATGCTTCCGACATAAAATCTATCGAAATACTGAAAGATGCTGCTTCAGCTGCTATCTATGGGTCACGTGCGGCTAATGGTGTTATTATGGTAACAACAAAGAGTGGCACACCTGATAAGCCCAAATACTCATTTAAGTTTTATCAGGGATTTAAATATGCCTATCAATTACATAATATGATGACTTCCTCTGAATGGCTAAATCTACTAAATGAAGAAGCAGAAATGGGAGGCCCTGCGGTTCCAGCTGCCGCTCGTGCCGCTTCTTATTTGGAAAGCCAAATGGGGAGTACGAATTGGCAAAAAGAAGGGTTACGCGACCTAGCAAGTATCACTAATGTTCAGATGAGTATTTCTGGTGGGCGTAAAGAAACGAAATACTTTATTTCAGCTGCTTATACCAAAGATCAAGGAGTAATGCTTCAAAATTCGCTAGACAAATTGAATTTCCGTACAAAATTGGATGCTAAGCTCTCAGATATTACCAATGTAGGCGTAAATTTATCTGGAACTTATAAGAAAATGGAACGTCCGAGGAATAATTTTATAGACTTTTATCGTACTCCTTCTTTTCTACCGGTTTACCACAATGCTTATAGTACAGCGTTGACCGGATATTCAGGATTTGCAAGGGGAAGTCACTTTAATAATATCATGACTCCCACCGGAACGCCAGACGCAGATGGAAATCCAACTCAAGAGAAGTCCTCTCCTTTTTCATCAGCCAATAACAATCCACGAAGCGTAATGGCAAATACCACTCGTTGGAGTGAATCCATGGAAGGGTTAGCTAGCATATATTTAACTATCAATCTTTGTAAAGAACTACAATTTAAAACGTCCAATGGATTGAACGTCAGCTTCAGCCCTTCATATTATTATGGAAATAATAATGCTACAAAAGACGGAGAAAAAAGTTTAGCTACATATTTTAGTACACTTTACGTGGATTTATTAAGCGAAAACACATTAAACTATCACTTAGATCTAGGAACGAAAAAATCTCATAGCATTGATGCATTATTAGGTTACACTGTAGAATCAACACGTAATCAACGAGTTGCTATGACTGCAACTGGATTTGCAACCGATGATATTCACACACTGAATGCAGCTACTGTTTATTCATTAGCTAGTCAGGGTAATGGGAATACAGATGGTACAGGGACTTTCAGGTATCCTGATGTGGTTTTGGAATCTTATCTCGGACGTATCAATTATAACTATTTAGGTCGCTATCTGTTATCTACTTCTTTGCGTCTAGACCGATCCTCTCTATTTTCCAAAGGGAACCGAAATGCATGGTTTCCATCTGTATCGGTAGGTTGGCGTATAAGTGAAGAAAAATTTATAAAAAAAATAGAAGCTATATCAAATTTGAAACTTCGAGCTTCTTACGGGGCAACAGGAAATAACCGTATTAGCTATGATGCTGCGCTTGAAGTTTTAAATAGTGCAAACTACGTAACCGGATTAGGTAATGGACAATTAATCTCTGGTTCGGCAAATACTTCCTCGACGCTTGCTAATTCAAATATTACATGGGAAAAAACAGATGAATTCAACTATGGTTTAGATTTAGGTCTTTTAAAGAACCGAATTAATCTTTCATTGGATGCCTATTATTCTGTTACCCGGGCTTTATTATTTGCACAACCTACACAATCATTCACTGGCTATAATTATTATTGGAATAACATAGGAAAAGTGCGTAATTCCGGATTGGAAATTCAGATTGATACGTATAATGTTAAAAAGCAGAAATTTTCATGGAATACAAACTTTAATTTCTCACTGTCACGTAATAAGTTGTTAGAACTTGGTGGAGAGCAACAAGTTATTAATCAGGGAGAAAGGAGCGAATGCTATATAGCTAAAGTCGGTTCACCCATGATTCAATTTTATGGTTATAAGACGAATGGTGTGTGGAGCAATATAGAAGAAATTAATACCAATCCTCATTTTGCAAATGACGTTCCGGGTGGATTGCGTATTGTTGATACTGATAAGAATGGTTCTTTGACTTCTGATGATCGTGTACCTTTGGGTAATCCCTATCCTGATTTTACTTGGGGAATTACAAATACTTTCCAGATTAAGAATTTCGATATCTCATTCCTTATCCAAGGCGTACAAGGCATTACTGTTTACAATGGCGATGTTTATTACAATGAAACTGTAAAATGGAATAAGAAATACTTAAAAGATCGTTGGGTAAGCGCAGAAAATCCAGGAAATGGAAGAACCCCATATCAAAAATTAGGTTATGATATTTGTCTGACGGACTATCCTTTGCAAGATGCTTCTTATGCATGTTTGAGAAATTTTACTATAGGTTATACTTTACCAACCGCAAGTGCTCGTAAAATAAAATTATCCAGTGTAAGATTTTACCTTTCCGGCAGCAACTTGCTTTATATTTGGGGAAATGATTATAAAGGCATTAATCCTGAATCGCGTATGACTTCATCACAATACTCAAGTTCACTGATTTCAGGATATCAACGAGGTGGATTTCCCCTAACCACTACTATATCCGCGGGTTTTGATATTAACTTTTAATAGAAAGCAGACAATGAAAAAAGCTAAATATATTGAATTGTTATTAGGAGTATTGCTCCTCACAGCTTGTAATTTGGATAAGTATCCGTATTCTGAAGTTGCTGCAGATGAATATGTAAAAGATGCTTCTTCTGTGAATAATTTGGTAATCGGTTGCTATAATTCTCTCCAAAATGTCCTGTATTATGAATGGGCAATGACAGAGCTGCGTTCCGATGATAGTCGCATGTATGCTACAGGATCTTCCGCCAGTACTACAAAATTAGTTGAACAATTGGATCAAGGTACTATTATTGCAGAACATCAGTGGGTTGAGAATTATTGGGATGCTTGTTATGCAGCTATTTCCCGAGCCAATAATGTGATTTCTTATTTAGATATAATAGAAGACGGAACACTTCGTAAACAGTATGAAGGAGAAGCACTATTTCTTCGCTCTTTAGAATATTTCAATCTTGTCCGTTTATGGGGGCCTGTATTCATAGTTACCTCAAAAACACCATCCGATGTAGCTCGCAACATGCAGCGCTCAACAGTGAATGAGGTTTACGAACTAATTGAAAGTGATTTGGAAAATGTTATCAATAATCAAATGTTGCCCGAGAAAATGAGGGATACGGATACGGGACGTGCCAACATTAATGCAGCAAAAGCATTATTGGCAAAAGTCTATGCTACACATTATGAAGCGGGAGATACCCAATATGCTCGCGCCGCCGTACTATGTAAAGAAGTGTTAGAAAGCGCTTCTGTCGGTAATCCGCAAACGGGCGCTGACTTGGTTGCTTACAATCAAATATTCTCCATAACAAATGAAATGAATAAGGAACTTATTTTTACCATCCGCTATCGTTCGGGAAATGTAGGATTAGGTTCACCTTTTGGTAATATGTTCGCGCCAGTCAATAATGGCGCAAATGTAATTATTGGTACGTCTTCGGGCTATAATACACCAAGTGATAATATCATTGCTGCTTATCAATCAAGGGGAATTGGAGATAAGCGTTTAGATGTCAATATAGCCCAAAAGTACTTCAACTCAACAACCCAGGAATGGGTAACCACTGGTAATTGTCGTTATTGTAAGAAATATACCAATGCTGTAACAACAGAATATGACGGTGAAAGTGATTGGCCGGTTATCCGAGTAGGTGATATAGCTTTATTATATGCGGAACTGACAAACGAGATATCAGGTCCTTCTGATGATAATTTGAAATATTTAAATATGGTATGTGAACGTGCTGGTGTATCAACTTATACATTAACAGATCTATCCAGCCGTTATGACTTTAGAGAAGCGGTACGTAATGAAAGAAGATTGGAACTAGCTTTTGAAAACCAGCGTTGGTTTGACTTACTTCGTTGGGGAATAGCTGCTCAAACAGTAAACAATTACTTTAAAAATGAAAGTTTTTATTCAGAATATAGCTATAAAGTGAATGACATCGCCAATTGGCAAACATTTCTTCCTATTCCGGTAAGTATAATTAACATCAATCCGGATGTTGCACAAAATACAGGTTATTAATTCTTTAAATAAATGAGATTATGAAACAATATAATAAGTGGAATCTGATTTTTTTAATTGTATCCATAATATATTGGAGCAGTTGTGATTCCATCTCAATGAATGAATTTTCGGCGAGTGCGCCACAGATACTTTCTTTTTCACCGGAAAAGGGTAGTATCGGAACTGAAATAGTCATTACTGGAAAGAATTTGGATGATGTAGTTAAGGCTACTATAGGTGGAGAAGAAGTAACAATCCTACAAAAAGTATCCAATCAGCGCTTATCGCTGAAAGTGACAAGTAACGCAAGAAGCGGCAAGATAATTTTAAGCAATTCAATTGGTGAAGGAACATCCGATACGGATTTTACATTGGAGTATCCCTCGCCTTTAATCACCACCACAAATATGCCTACTGAAACTGAAATGGGAAATAAACTTCTCATTTCCGGATCTTATATCAATGTAATCAGCGCTGTTATCTTTACAGCTGAAGGGCATTCAACGGGAAATGTAGCGGAGATACTTTCACAGAATGAGAAAGAAATTTTGGTCAAGATCCCGTATGTAGAGAGTGATCAAACCTCCATTACATTCAAATATTTTAATGGAACAAAAGAAGTAGAAACTCCCATTGCCTCTGCACCACAAATAACGGTGAAACGTTATGAACCAAATGTTGCTACATCATCTTTCGAACCTACTAGAGCAGGTGATTTAGTAACTTTAAATGGAACTTATCTGAATAAGATTGATAAAATATTATTGAATGATATGAACTGTAATATAACACTACAAAACGAGAATGAGCTAAAATTTGCCGTACCGGCATCCCAAGACTATGTGGATGGGAATAACACAAGAACTTTAAAGATTTCTTATTTTGATGGTAGAGAGATCCATACTTTGACAGAAAATTTTATTGTGAAAGTGCCTTTCGTTTATTTTTGGGAGAATAGAAAAGTGTATGGACAGGGGCGTGATGTGGAAAATATGGCTTCTTTTTTCTCTCCTGAAACAGGGTTAGTATATGCAAATTCTGATTGGAGAGAAAAAGTTGATCCCGTATCTTATAAATATCAAAGTAAAACTTGCTCAGCCAGCAATATTCCAAATGTCTCAGATGAAGAATATAATTCAGTTACTCCTTATTTCTTCTTTTCTGGGGTGAATGCAGGGCAATTGCAAATCAATAGTCCAGCTGCTTCTTCCAGCCAATTGAAAAACTTCTATTGGGGCAATAACTCGGCGGATGAATACCGAGTAACTGGAGCTAATGGGAATTGTTATGGAACTCCAGCTTTGACATTCTTGTATTTAGATCCTTCAAATTCCAAATACAAAGCTTTAGCGGATAAAGTGAAAAACGGTACAGTGACAGCTATTGACGAAACCACGTTTCCAATAAATATTGATGCAAAAACTTGTGGTGACATAAATATTTCGAGTATGAAAACGTCTCTTAATACAGATATTTGGGCAAGCGGTATATTCACTGCAGGAGTCGAAAAAAAAGCAAATATAGACGCTGTTATCTTGATGCTTTATTACAATGTAAATGGTTCAGTTACAAACGTAGCGGCTAATGTAAAGCGCATAGGACTGTTGCATATAAAAAATGTTGATTTTAAAATGTGGAATAATACATCTGCTCCCTCGTCCAGTTCAGTTGAATTTGACATGTATTGGCAGAAGCATGATTATAACTATTCAAAAGTTAAATAATTAATGAGAATAAGAAATATATATAGAGCATTTATTGCTTCCTTGATTGTAAGTCTTCCGCTCTCCTCTTTTGCCAAAAGATATGATGTATCGCTTCTCGAAGTAGCTACTTGTCTAAAAACAGCTCAGCCGGGTGATCAGATTTACATCAAAGACGGGCAATATGAAGATATAGAACTAAAGTGGATGGGCATAGGGACGGAGACGGCTCCTGTTACAATAGAAGCTCTAAATCCTGGAAAGGTTAAAATAAAAGGTGGTTCCACCCTTCGGATAGCGGGGGAATGGATGTCTATCGGTGGATTATATTTCACCGATGGATATGCTCCAAAAGGTTCTGTAATAGAGTTCCGTAATGAAAAGGAATTAGCCAATCACTGTCGTCTGACAAATTGTGTGATAAATAACTTTAACCCGTCCAGGAGGGATCAGGCCTATAGTTATATACTACTTTATGGTCGCTACAACCGGATAGATCATTGTTCTTTTACAGGAAAACTTAATTTAGGAGTGACTTTAACTGTTATTCTTAACGATGAACGTTGTCTTGAGAATCATCACCAAATAGACTATAATTATTTTGGCGAAAGACCAGTATATGGCTCAAACGGTGCTGAAACAATTCGCGTAGGCACTTCTCCACAAGCTTATACATCTTCAAAAACAATAATTGAAAATAACTTATTTGAGCGCTGTTCTGGTGAGGTGGAAGTCGTGTCTATTAAATCCTGTGATAATATAATACGTAACAATGTCTTACTGGAATGTGAAGGAGTTATTGCTCTACGACATGGAAAGCGTAATACGGTGAACAATAATCTATTCATCGGACATGGAAGGCGTAATACAGGAGGCATACGTGTGGTAGATGGAGAACATCAGATTTATGATAATATATTGGTTGGTTTAGCTGGTAGCCGTTTCTTCTCCGCGTTGGGAGTAATGGATGCAGTACCGAACTCATTACCTAATCGCTATTGTCAGGTAAGAGATGTTAAGATATACCGAAATACCTTTGTCGATTGTACAAACATAGAATTCGGAACAGGCAAAGATATGGAACGTACACTTATTCCTCAGAATGTGAGTTTTACGGATAATATAATTATCAATAAGAGATTAAAACAACCTTATTTGGCAATTGATGACATATCCGGCATTTTATTCAAAAATAATAAAGTACAACTGATAAAGGACTACACTTCTCTTGGATTTTCAAACGAAACACTTAAACGACCTCAATTGCCTGACGATGCGACAATCCGGATTAATAAAGGCGCGTCATGGCTCGAGAATAGGAAAGCCCTTTCATTAACAAATACTCACAAGAGATACAATATATCTCCTGATGACAATCTTGCTGATATAATTCATTTTGCAGAATCAGGTTCTACTCTTATTTTGGCAGAAGGAACGTATTCGATTCAACAATCGATATTTATTGATAAACCATTGATTGTCTGTGCAGCTGATGTTACCCATAAACCTCTCATCCGCTTTAATGGAGAAAATCCAGATAATATGGTAACTATCGCCAATGGAGGTCATCCGGTTATTAAGAATATTATATTCGACGGAACACTCGAATCGGGAAAAGCATTGGCTAAAGCTGGAATTTCCACTTCTCCGGATATGATACAACCATATAGCCTGATAGTAGACAGCTGTACGTTCCAGAATTTCGGTGAAAGTGGTTTCTCTCCAATCAAAGGGACTAAGTCTACTTTTGCCAAAGCCATTACGATTAAGAACTGTTTTTTTCAAGATTTATCGGGAGACGCTATTAATTATGCTGCAGAAAAGGATGATATAGGACGCTATAATGCTGATGATATGCTCATTGAAAACTGCTCTTTTTATCGCTTATTAGGGTCAGCCATAAATATCTATCGGGGAGGAAGTGACGAAAGCACGGCAGGTCCCTATGTTACTATCCAGCATTGTAATTTTTTAGATTGCTGCAATAAAGAACGTGGCAGTGTAGCGCGCCTGATCGGGACACAAGCACTGACTATAGAAAACTGCAATTTTGATAATAGTGGACGTGGCGGAGCCAGCATTCGTCTAGATGAAGCTATTTGGGAAAAAATACGCATCGCAAGCTGTAATTTATGGAATTCAGGTAAAATTAGAACCAACACTTCTCAGGCAGTACAGGGAAAGATGTATAACATTTGTCCGGCATATTCCGATCCTGAAGTACATAACTATACTCCTGCTTCAGGTAGTAGACTGCAAGAGCTCCACATAGGATTGAAAAAATAAATGTAAAATGAAAAAACTTATTATTTGCATATTCTTGGTTACAACAAGCTGCTACTTTGCATCTGCTCAACATCCGTCATTCCTTTTTACGCAAGACGAAGTGAATGAAATAAGAGCAGAAAAAGGAAAAGTTCCGGCATTTGACCGAACGATCTCAGAAACATTAGGCGCAGCAGATGCAGCACTGAAATCTCCCATTTCTGTACCGGTTCCGATAGACGGCGGTGGTGGAGTAGTGCATGAGCAGCATAAATCTAATTACTACGCTATGTTTCATTGTGGAATAGCATATCAACTGACCGGTGACAAAAAATATGCCATTTACGTAGCCGATATGCTAGAAGCTTATGCTAAACTATATCCTACATTGGGCTTTCATCCACTACATCTTTCTCCTGTTCCGGGGCGCTTGTTCTGGCAGACTCTGAACGAAAGCGTCTGGTTAGTGCATGCTTCAATAGCTTATGATTGTATATATAATGCACTTTCATCCAAGCAACGCACAAATATTGAGAAAAATCTGTTCATACCAATGGCAGATTTTATCATGAACGGAATGGGAGATAATCATATAAATAATGAAACTTTCAATAAAATGCATAATCATGCCACATGGGCTACGGCTGCCGTTGGTATGATTGGCTTTGCCATGGACCGCCTCGATTATGTAAATAAAGCACTTTACGGTTCTGATGAAACTGGCAAACAAGGAGGTTTTATCCGTCAAATGGATTATCTATTTTCCCCCGATGGCTATTTCACAGAAGGAGCCTACTATCAACGATATGCTATTTGGCCATTTGTTATCTTTGCGCAATGTATTGAGCATAAAATGCCGGAGTTAAAAATCTTCAAATATCGAAACAATATCTTGAAGAAAGCCCTTGCTACGTTAATACAACTTTCTTATCAAGGGGAATTCTTTCATATTAATGATGCTTTAGAAAAAGGACTTTCTGCACAAGAGTTAGTGTATGCAGTTGATATTTTGTATAATGCCGACCCTTCTGATAAATCATTGTTATCCGTAGCTAAAGAATATCAACAAAGTTATCTGCCTACGATCGGCGGTTTCCGTGTGGCCCGTGATATTGAACGAGAAGAGGCTAATCCGATTATTTACCGTAGCGGCATATTCCATGACGGGCGAAAAGGAGAGCAAGGCGGCATCGGGGTAATTCGTTCAAGAGATTCTAAATTAAACAGTGCCTTGACATTAAAAGCAACTTCTCATGGTTTAAGTCACGGACATTTTGATAAACTCACCATAGCTTATTATGACAATGGAAACGAAATTTTGCCTGATTATGGAGCATCACGATTTCTAAATATAGAAGCAAAGGATGAAGGGCATTATACTTTGGAAAACCAATCTTTTGCCAAGCAAACGATTGCTCATAATACTTTAGTAGTAGATGAAAACTCTAATTTTGATGGAGACATAAAGCAATCTTCGCTATATCATTCGGATATCGTGTATAGTGACTTTATGAAAAATGATTTTCAAGTGATAGTGGCCAGAGATACCAATGCCTATCATGGAATTGAAATGAAACGGACAATGGCTTATGTCACAACCTCTTTTCTACAATACCCATTAATACTGGATGTATTACAGACAAATGCAGAAAACGCACACCAATATGATTATCCATTATGGTATAATGGTCATTTTGTTTCCTTAAACTTTCCCTATACTAAAGCCATTAATGAGTTAAGACCTTTTGGTTCCCAAAATGGTTATCAACATTTATGGCTGGAAGCTTGGGGGCAGAATAGTAACAGCAATACATCCAGCTTCACTTTCTTTAAGGGAAATCGTTTCTATACCATTAGTACAGCAACTACTCCACAAACAGAATTGAAGATGCTACGTTTGGGAGCAAATGATCCTAAATATAACTTGAAGAATGCAACCGCTATTCTAGTAAGGGAAAAAAACAAGAAAAACCATACGTTCGCTACTTCCATCGAAACTCATGGAAATTATGATGTGGTAAGGGAAACATCCGATAATCTGGCCTCTTCTTGTGAAGAAGTAAAAGTTGTAATAGACACTATCTCATACACAGCCGTCAAGGCAACATATAAAGGAGGCCATTCCGTATTACTCTGTCTCTGCAACATTGATAATAATAAAGAAAAAACGCATAGCTTATCTATTGAAGGAATCAATTATACTTGGAATGGTAGATGTGGAATCTTTATGAAGTAAAAGCGAGGCATTTATGGTAAATAAATAAACTATTAAAATATGAAAACTTGTAGTGAAACATTTCTGTTTGAGAAAGATTTAAAGTGGGAAAATCCAGCTCCTGGCATTAATCGTCAGATTATGGCTTATGATGGGCAGTTGATGATGGTAAAAGTCAAATTTGACAAAGGAGCGATAGGTGTGATGCATGAGCATTATCATAGTCAGGCTACCTATGTGGTAAGCGGTAAGTTTGAACTAACCATTGGTGATAAGAAAGAAATTATATCCGTTGGTGATAGTTATTATGTGGCACCTGATGAATTGCATGGATGCCTTTGCCTAGAAGCCGGTATTTTAATCGATACTTTTAGCCCAGTACGTGCTGATTTTTTAAATATATAAACAGTATGAAAGTAAAAGGACTACGATGGGTCGTGATCGGATTAATTATGCTGATAACTATCATCAACTATCTGGATAGAGGTACGCTAAACTATATGTGGGTGGCTAATATCGATTATCACCTGATATCTGAGAATAAGGTATCGAATGAGAAAGAAAATTATGCCTTATTAATCGGAGAACAGTATGTTTTAATGGCTTCTAATGGAGATCAGGACTCTGTCAAGGTGGTTAATGCCCAAATAAAAAAGAAAGGCTCAGCTACTTTCGTTACTCATCGTGAAGGCATTGCTATTGACCTTGGGCTGGTAGACAGGAATGATCCGAATGCTTCCCAAAAAGCTAAAGATATACTTGGCTTGATTACTATTTTTTTTATGATAGCGTACGGCATTAGCCAACTTGTTTCAGGAAAGTTGTATGATAGAATTGGATGCCGGAAAGGCTTTTTCTGGAGTGTTCTGATTTGGGGTGCAGCAGATGCGCTTGCTTCTCTCTCTAGAGGGATTCTTTCATTGACATTCTTTAGAATGATGTTAGGATTAGGAGAAGCCGGTCCTTGGCCAGGTACGACAAAAAGTAATGCTGAATGGTTCCCTCAAAAAGAACGAGCTTTTGCCCAAGGCTTATTTGGAGCAGCAGCTTCTATTGGTTCTATTCTTGCTCCTATTGTCATTCTAATGCTTTTCATGACTTTTGGCTGGAAACTAACTTTTGTTATTGTCGGTGGATTAGGGCTTATTTGGCTTATTCCTTGGTTGATAATTAACAAAGAAGGGCCGAAAAAACATCTTTGGATTACAGAAAAGGAGCGTGTTTATATTTTAGACGGTCAGCCTGAAAAAGATATGAAGACAGAAGATAAAGGTAAAAGCTGGAAGGAATTGTTACGAGTAAAAAAGAATTGGTCTGTTATTTTAGGACGTTTCTTTTTGGACCCTATTTGGTGGATGTTTGTAACATTCTTGCCGCTTTACCTTGCCGACGTCTTTCATCTAAATATAAAAGAAGTGGCATTTTCTGCATGGGTACCCTATGCCGGTGCAGCAGTAGGGAGCATTACCGGTGGCTGGTATTCAGGTTGGTTAATAAGCAGAAGACATACAGTAAACTATGCCCGTAAAGCAGCAATGCTGATGGGAGGAATTATAATTATTCCTTCCATTTTAGCGGCTATTATGTCTACTTCAGCTTCAATAGCTATCTTGTTTATGGCATTGGTATTAGGAGGATTCCAATTCTTTATGACGAATTTGCAAACTATCCCTAGTGACTTGCATTGTGGTAAATCAGTCGGTTCTTTGGCCGGTTTAGGAGGAGCTTCAGCTGTGTTAGGTACCATTCTGGCTATTCTCTTTGCTAGCTATATCACTAATTGGATATTATTATTCAGTCTATTAGGAGCCTTAGTACCACTATCACTATGCTCCATCTTTCTAACAGTAGGAGAAATTAAACAAATCAATAAATAACCGCTTTTTTTTAAACAAAACAATTATGAAATTAGAAGGAAAAGTCGCTATCGTAACTGGTGGCGCACGTGACATTGGTCGTGCAGTATCTTTAAAATTAGCTACTGAAGGTGCTAAAGTTTGCTTAAACTACTTTGACAACAAAGAAGATGCAGAAGATACGTTGGAGTTAATAAAAAAAACAGGTGGCCAGGCAATCGCAGTCCAAGGAGATATGACTAAGGCCGACGCTGTAAAGAGTCTATTTGCAGAATGCAATAAGGCATTTGGGAATAAAGTAGATGTTTTAGTAAATGTAGTAGGTGGAATTGTGGGTCGTAAGCAAATTACGGAACAAAGCGAAGAGTGGTATGATTTTTTGATGGACGTCAATATGCGTTCCGTATTCCTCTGTACTCGTGAAGTAGTTCCAATGATGTCGGAAGGAGGCTCAATCGTTAACTTTTCTTCGTTAGCTGCCCGTGATGGCGGTGGTAACGGAGCTTCGATGTATGCCACAGCGAAAGGGGCGGTAATGACATTCACCCGCTCTATGGCAAAAGAACTGGGTCCTAAGGGAATTCGTTGCAATGCTATTTGTCCGGGTACTATTGCTACATCTTTTCACGATCGTTTCAATACACCGGAAAATCGTGAACACATGAAAGGTTCATATGCATTGCGTCGCGAAGGAACGGCTGAAGAAGTTGCCAATCTGGTTTGTTTTTTGGCTTGCTCTGAGTCTTCTTACTTGACAGGTACAAACGTTGATATTAATGGTGGATGCTTCTTCTCTTAAAAGATGCTTCTCAATAATTTTTTTAGACACGAATTTAGTATTTGCTGAATTCGTGTCTATGGAATATCATATAATCTTTTATTAGGTGATGCTATGAAACGAATCTTTGCTTTATGGATTGTGTGTCTCTTTTGGGGAGCACTAGGGGCAACCCCACTGGTTCCGTTCAATGTAACGCTACTCGAACAATTGAAAACAGGTTATCAAAACGATGATAAACAAGTGGTCCAATACATTGAATCTTTTGAAAATATAGCTGAAAAATATGTAAAAATGTCTCCTTTGTCAGTTACTACTAAAAAGATATTACCTCCAAGTAGGGATCCCAGAGACTATATGAGTTTATCTCCTTACTGGTGGCCTGATTCTACAAAAAATGAGGAACTTTCTTATACTAGGCAGGATGGAAAACGCAATCCGGAAGTCTACGAATATCCGGAACGTGAGAATGCTAATCAGTTGGGAGACGCAGCTATATGCTTGGGAGTCCTTTATTATATTACGGGGAAAGAAATATATGCTAAAGCATGTGCTAATTTTTTAAGAACATGGTTTACTGATCCAAAGCTTGGCATGAATCCTAATATGGTTTATGCGCAGTATGTACCGGGTATGAAAACGATAAGAGGATCTGGGTTTATTGATTCCCGCCGCTTTTGCCATGCATTAAGTGCTGCCAAATTGATAAATGGATCAGTTTACTGGAGTGATTCGGACGAAAAGAAATTAAATGATTGGGTTACCGCATTTTGTTATTGGATGGAAAATAGTACGCAAGGACAAATAGAATCCCATGCCACAAACAATCATGGTTTATGGTATGAGACAATCCATTTAATGGTTTTAGCCTATCTAGATCGGATAGATCGGATTCGGGAAGTAACAGAGCAAAGTATCCTGCCCAAAATAGGTGCTCAAGTAGCAGAGGATGGTTCATTGCCGCAAGAATTGAAAAGAACACTTTCTTTGCACTATTCTACTTTTGTATTGGAAGCTTTGGCAGAGGCTAATCAAATAGCTAGCCAAATAGGAATTAATTTATGGAAAACTCCCGCTCCAAATGGAAAAATGATTTCCCAAGCTGTGAATTATTTATATTCTTATTATTTAAACCCCAAGGAGTGGAAATATGAACAAATCAAACCTTTTAACCAATCTCGTGCAGCGATAGTTCTTTATGAAGCAGGAACATCGTTAGGCAACCAAAAATATATTGACGCTGCGAAAAAAATCGGACTGAAATATAGTTCATCGGATGTAGGAACGTTGTTATATCTGGTTTTGAAAAACAAATAATATTTTTATAATCAAATGATACCATGAAACTAAAACTGTTTTTTTATTTATGCATGTTGCCCTTTCTCTGCTTTGCGCAAGAAACAAACATTCAATTATCCAACCGTTACGGTATGAAAATGACCCGAAATGAGGATGGAACTTATGCACTATTATATGCAAAAAAATATGCCAAGTTTATTGATGTGAAGACCATCCCGGATGTAATGCTTCCTTATACTTATCAGCCTGATCTCTTGAAAAGCAAGGATTATAAGGGCATTCTTACGAAAGATTTTGTTTTTAAAAAGTACAAAGACTATGAACTTGTACTTACAGTAGACTTCGCCGAATCAGGTAACCCGAATCCGTTTGTGATCTACATACATGGAGGTGGATGGGCTCGAGGTGACAATAGTTCGTCAAAAACCTTGTCGCAATATCTTGCCAAACAAAAAGGTATTACGGGGATACGCGTTTCATATACTTTAGCTCCGCAGTCCAATGCTACTGTCCTGGTATCTATCGAAGATATTCGTGATGCTTTAAAATATGTGCAAGAACATGCGAAGGAACTAAATATTAACCCTAATTGCTTTGGTTTTTTAGGTACTTCGGCTGGTGCACATTTAGCTGCTGTAGCAGCTATGACAATTCCGGGAACGAAAGCTTTTGTGGGGTATTCCGGTATTTATGATTTGGAAAAAGCCGAGATTACAATGAAGACGAAAGATCCTCAGCGTATTGCATATTTTTGTAATAGAGATCCCAAAGTATTACGTGAAGTATCTCCTGTCAACTTAATACCTAGAAATGATATACCAGTTTCTATGTTAGTTTGTGGATCATGTGATGTTACTGTGGAGTGTGAACAGAGTGAGATGTTTGCTGCTGCATTGAAAAAGAAAGGTGCAGTTTGTAATTTGCTGAAATATAAATACTATGATCATAATCTAAGTTCAAAGACTTCTGATAAAATGGAAGAAATTTTCTTTAAATCTGTAGATTTCTTAACTCACTATATTAAATAAGTAAAATGAAAGTAGAAATTTTATTTTTATCTCTTTTTGCTTTTGTAGCTTGTTCCAATAGTATATCCGATACAACAGATGGAAAGGAACAGCCAAAACCGCAACAAGTCGATGGTAGACTAATTGCTGATGGCAATAGTGAGAGAACATACGAGCTGATTGAGCGTTCAGGATATAATCATGAGACTCCCGACTCATCTCGTGAGCATATAACAAAACATTTTCAACATATTCAACAATTGTATGACAGTCAATTAAAGAAAGATGTATTTGCGTTTTTTATACATGCAAACATTGATGATGACCGTGGATTAGCAGATGTCACAGATCGGCAACGCAATGAAATAAAAACGGATAATAAGTCTCCGAAAAGCCTTGTAGCTCAAGAGGGAGAGACAATGATATTTAGTTGGAAATTTTGCTTACCAATAGGATTTCAAACAACAACGAAATTTTCTCATATTCATCAATTGAAGGGGATTGATAATGCAACAAATACGGCGGATGTCGATCTTCCACTCATTACATTAACAGCATATTCTAATAGTAAAGGCGGACAGCAGTTAAGAGTCCGTTATAACAATCGTTATCAAGGAACAAGTACTTTGGCAAGTACAGATCTTTCTGATTTTTTAGGAAACTGGGTAGAAGTTGAAGAAAAAGTCCGTTTTGGGGAGCATGGATCATATGAGATAGTAATTACACGTCTTAAAGATAAAAAGATACTTTTGAAATTAAGCCCTATGGAGATGGATATGTGGCGTACAGACTGTATTGGGCTTCGTCCTAAATGGGGAATATATCGTTATCTGGGCGAGGAGAGGAGTTTGCAAAATCAATTACGTGACGAAGAAATCCGTTTTGCAGATTTCTCTATACAAAAGTTGTGATTCTTATTTTACTTTGCCGGGTTTTAAAGATGTTTTGTATACTTCTGCCTTTTAATATTGAACATCCTTCATTCTAGGGGAGAAATAAGCCACCTAACTTATATAAGTTAAGTGGCTTATTTACTGAATGTATCTAATGTAATTTAAAGTAAAAGTGTCACTTTTTCAATAAACAGTTTGTACAATTATTGCGAGTTGCCTCTCTGTACTGTACTACAGAATAGCTTAGTATGCGAACAATGGGTATTTTTTCATTGTTTCGTTTACACGAGCACGTACTTTAGCTATTACCTCTTCATTTTCCACATTAGAAAGTACTGTTTCAATCATTTCTGCAATTTCCAACATCAAGTCTTCCTTAGCTCCACGAGTGGTGATAGCCGGAGTACCCAGACGGATACCGGAAGTTTGGAATGCCGAGCGACTGTCAAATGGAACCATATTTTTATTAGCGGTAATATCAGCCGAAACCAATGCTTTTTCTGCTACCTTACCTGTCAGGTCAGGATATTTAGAACGCAGATCTACCAGCATGGAGTGGTTGTCAGTACCACCCGATACAATTGTGAATCCACGGTCAATCAATGCTTGAGCCAAAACAGCTGCGTTTTTCTTTACCTGTTTGGCATATTCTTTAAATTCCGGTTGAAGAATTTCATAGAAAGAGGCTGCTTTAGCTGCAATGACATGTTCCAACGGACCACCTTGTATTCCCGGGAATACAGCGGAATCCAGCAATTGCGACATCATTTTGACTTCACCTTTAGGAGTTGTTTTACCCCATGGATTTGGGAAGTCTTTACCGATAAGGATAATACCGCCACGAGGACCACGCAATGTCTTGTGAGTGGTTGAAGTTACGATATGAGCATATTTCACCGGATTATCCAATAAGCCGGCAGCGATAAGACCGGCAGGGTGAGCCATGTCAATCATAAGGATAGCGCCTACTTTATCAGCAATTTCGCGCATGCGCTTATAATCCCATTCACGAGAATAAGCAGAACCACCACCGATAATCATTTTCGGTTTTTCACGAAGTGCTACTTCTTCCATTTGGTCGTAGTCTACGCGACCTGTTTCTTTGTTGAGGTTATATTCACAAGGAGTGTAAATAATGCCGGAGGTATTGACTAGAGAGCCGTGTGAAAGATGACCACCGTGAGCTAGATTCAATCCCATGAACTTATCACCGGGATTTAAGACAGCAAGAAATACAGCAGCATTGGCTTGTGCTCCCGAATGAGGCTGTACGTTAGCCCATTCTGCGCCGAATATTTCTTTAATGCGGTCAATGGCAAGCTGCTCGCTTTGGTCTACCACTTCGCATCCGCCGTAATAGCGTTTGCCGGGATAGCCTTCAGCGTACTTGTTGGTGAGGCAGGAACCCATTGCCTGCATGACTTGGTCACTTACAAAATTTTCCGATGCTATCAGTTCAATGCCTTTGAGCTGACGTTGGTGTTCTTTTTCGATAATATCGAAAACTAGGTCGTCTCTTTTCATTTTTTGCTTAGTAGATTATTATAGATAAATCAAAAAATCTCTTATTAAGCGCACAAATTTACGGCAAAAAAACGAATAAACTGTAACTTAAAGCAGTTTTTTAGTTTCTAAAAGAAAAGACCGAGTGAGAAGCTTAACACGTTATCTTGGCGATGAAAACGAAGCTCATTACTTGATCCGGGAGTGGTGGAAGTAGCTTCACTGCCGTCGTTGTTACTTTCGGTGACTTCCCGTGAAATATTGTGCAAACCGATGTCGTATCTGAAGTCGAAAAACACCCTTGATATGGTCACAGAGGTACCTATGGTGAACGAAGCGTTAAGAGGATAGAGTCGCTCATGCAGGTTGTTTATGCTGAAGTTCTTAAATGTCACTTCGCTTTCCTTATTCCAAATATATCTTAACTTGGGACCTCCGAATATGGCCATGCTGTAGTCACCATCTTTAATCACATTGTAACCATAGAGTACAGGTATATCGATGCTATGAATGGATGAGGTAATGGAAGCCGGTTCGGCGGTGTCTTCCGTTTCACCCGGTTCGAAGAAAGTGATATTACATCGATTGATATTGTATGAAACTTCCGGCTGTAAAAAGTGTTTGCCGAAATTGATGCGCATGAACATAGAACCGAAATAGCCGATCTTATAGTTATTTTGCACTTCATCTATACTTATTCCGTTTATGCTGAGATTGGAGACCAAAAATAAGGAAGAAGTAAATCCTCCCTTTATTCCGAAATTGATTTTATGCTCTCTTTTACTCGAATTTGAATCTTCGTTTTCTATCGTTCCGGGGACGTGGAGTGATTGTGCGCAAAGAGTCCCTGCCGTTAACAACAACAAGCCTAAAGTCATGAGTTTGCCGTTGCTTATTATACGGGCGGCATACTTCTTTAAATTCTTGTATAGGGAAGCATTTCCAATCATAAATGTCTATGTTTTACTTTTCTCTACCGACCATCCGAATTTTCCTATTTTATCTCCTAATTCGTAATATCCTCCGTGAATATAAGTCAGCAAATTAGATTCGGCAAGTTCCAGTTTACCCGTTTCTGTATTGAGATGCCGCTCATCTGCACGAACATTAACCACATCAGCAATAAACATGTCGTGTGAACCTAAGGAGAGTATCTCTTTTACTCTGCATTCTATGCAAAGCGGAGATTCTTCTATAAGAGGTGCATTTACCACAGTGCACTTTCCCGGAGTCAAGCCGGTTTCTTCGAATTTATTGTAGGCTTTACCCGACCGTACTCCACACCAGTCAGTGGCGCGTGCCATATCTTTGGTGGTGAGGTTAATTACGAATTCCATGTTGCGTCGTAGTATTTCGTACGAATGCCGTTCGGGGCGTACCGAGATATAGCACATTGGCGGATTGGTACAAATAGTACCAGTCCATGCCACTGTGATTATATTATATTCTTCCGGGGTACTTCCGCAGCTTACCATTACAGCTGGCAGCGGATAGATCATGGTTCCGGGCTTCCAGTCTTGCTTCATTTTAATCAGATAATTTCTATTTCGTCCCGAGTCTGCTCTTTTTCGCAATAGCAACAGCGTATCACGCATTTGTCCTTATCCACTACATGGAAGAGGGTAGGCATCGGCTCGTTGTTGGTGATGCAGTTGGGATTGGCACATTTTACGATGCCACGAAGTTCGTCCGGTAGACTTACTTCACGTTTTTCCACTACTTCATAGTCACGGATGATATTCAACTTAACAAAAGGTGCCACTACAGCAATACGATTGATCTCTTCGTCGCAGAAAAACTTATCCGCAATTTTGATAATTCCTTTTTTACCCAGCTTCTTACTCTTCAGGTTGAAACCGATAGTGATATTGTTACCCATGTGCTCAAGGCCGAGCAATGAGACTACTGTAAATAAATTCTCGGAAGGAATATGATCGATAACAGTGCCGTTCTCCAGAGCAGCAACTTGTAGTTCTTGTTTTTTCTTACTCATAACCGGATAGACTAACTGTTTTAAGATAGAATTTCTTTAACTTGATCCAACGTGATGCCCAATACATCGCAAAGGATTGCTTCGCGGGCATACACTCCATTTTGTGCTTGTTGGAAATAGTAAGCTTTGGGATTTTCATCCACATCGTATGCTATCTCGTTGACACGCGGCAGAGGATGCAAAATACAGAGATTCGGGCGAGTTTGATCCAGCATTTTATTGCGAAGAATATACACGTTCTTCACCCGCTCATATTCCATTAAGTCAGTAAAGCGCTCACGCTGTACACGCGTCATGTAAAGAATGTCGGCATCCGCTATGATTTCTTCCGTAAAGTCGGTATGTTCCACATAGTTGATGCCTTGCTCACGGCAATATATTTTATACTCTTCCGGCATTTTTAGTTCGTCCGGAGCAATGAAATGGAATGTGGGGTTAAAATGGCGCATGGCCATCAACAAAGAGTGTACGGTACGGCCGTATTTTAAATCACCTACCAAAAAGATATTCAAATTTTCCAGCGTGCCCTGTGTTTTGTAGATGGAGTAGAGATCGAGCATTGTTTGCGAAGGATGCTGGTTCGATCCGTCCCCTGCATTAACAATGGGGATATTTGTCACTTCACTGGCATAGCGGGCTGCTCCTTCCAGATAATGTCTCATCACGATGATATCAGCATAATTGCTAACCATCTTGATGGTATCTTTCAACGTTTCCCCTTTAGAGGAACTGGTGGCTTTGGGATCACTGAAACCGATAACCCGTGCACCCAGGCGGTTGGCGGCAGTTTCAAAACTAAGTCTTGTGCGGGTGGATGGCTCGAAAAAGAGAGTGGCGACAACTTTTCCTTCCAACAACTTACTGTTGGGGTGTTTCTCGAATTGCTTCGCCATTTCGATCATATACAGAATCTTCTCCTTGCTATGATCGGCAATGGTAACTAAACTCCTGTTTTCCATTTCGTTTACGTTTTTGGTTCTTTTCGAGAGTGTAAAGTTACACAAAATATCCCGGGATTAAAAGCAGAGTATGAATATTTTCCGTTCAAGAGTGTACTTTTCTGTAATTGCGGAAGAGATCTTTCGCAGCCACCGGCTAAAGCTCCGGTAGCCAATGGCTATTTGTTATGTAGCCGGTAGCTACAAGCTCAGTAGCCACCGGCTTCAACTCTAATTGCCAGTGGCTGCAACTTTATTTTCCAAAATCATCAGCATCAGCATCAGAATTACCTTTCTCTCCTCACACTCTTCTTTTTTCTTCTGCTGTTGCTTTCCTTTTATTTCTTTCTCTTCTTTTCTTTATACGCTTTCTTTTCTTCCTTTCTTTTTTTCCTTTCCTTATCATCTTCATTTCTTAATAGGATTTCTTTATTTAGGCCTTTTTTAGTTGATTTATGCCCATTTTTGCAGTAAATAAATTGTTCTATTTATATGCGTAATATGTTGATATATAGCGTTTAATTTTGTATTTTTGTATGTGGAAAAATGAATATTTCGACATTCTTTTTTTTACGTATTATTTAATGTTTTTCGACGAAAAACAGGTGTTTTTGCCTCGTTTTTTGATGATTTTCATTCATTTTTCGTCGATTTTCATCATTTTATGCAGGTTAGTTAAAACCTTTCATAGGATGGAATGGAAGGTTGATTTTTCTTTGGGTTGATACACTCTATACCATTTAAAATAGTACACTAGTGTCCGATTTCGAACACTTTTATATTTTCTTTTATCGCTGTTTATCAACAGATTAGCTTTTTGGCATATATTTAGCTTACTTTCAATCGAAGAGAGGCAATCTTCATACGAAGTAAATTAATAAAGACTAATACATATAATTCAGATCATGGACAGAGAAATTCCGAAAGAGGAGCGTAACAAAGCGCGCAACAAGAAAATTATCCGTTATGGGGGTGCCGGTGTGGCAATAGTAGCAGTAATAAGCGTACTCATCTCTTTTATGCGTACAGGGGTGAAAGAGAAAGATTTGGTCTTCTCTGCCGTAGATAAAGGGACAATTGAAGTAAGCGTAAGTGCTTCCGGAAAAGTGGTTCCGGCTTTTGAAGAAATTATTAATTCGCCTATTAATACTCGTATTCTGGAGATTTATAAAAAAGGTGGGGATAGTGTAGGGGTAGGTACTCCTATATTAAAACTCGACTTGCAAAGCGCTGAAACCGATTATAAGAAAATGCTGGATGAGGAGCAAATGAGGAGTTATAAGCTGAGCCAGCTTCGGGTGAATAACCAGACCAAGCTAAACGATCTTGCCATGCAAATTAAGGTGTCCGCCATGAAGCTTAACCGCATGAAAGTAGAATTGCGTAATGAGCAGTACCTCGATAGTTTAGGCTCAGGGACTACCGATAAAGTGCATCAGGCTGAACTTAGTTATAATGTTGCCCAACTAGAATACCAACAGCTCAAACAGCAGTATACCAACGAGAAAGATGTGCTGGCTTCGGAATATAAGGTGCAGGAATTGGATTTCAGTATTTTCCGCAAAGGACTTGCCGAAGTGAAACGTACATTGGAGGATGCCCGGGTACGCTCGCCACGTAGAGCTATCTTGACTTACATAAATAACCAAATTGGTGCACAAGTTGCTCAGGGTAGTCAGATTGCAGTGATTTCTGATTTGAGTCATTTTAAAGTGGATGCCGAAATTGCCGATACTTATGGTGACCGCGTGTCGGCTGGTGGTAAGGCTATTGTGAAAATTGGCAATGAGAAATTGGAAGGTACAATCAGCAGTGTAACTCCGCTGTCAAAGAACGGGGTGATTTCTTTTAGTGTTCAATTGAAAGAAGATAATAACAGCCGCTTACGCTCGGGACTTAAGACAGATGTCTATGTCATGAATGCGGTGAAAGAAGATGTAATGCGTATAGCTAATGCATCATACTATGTCGGTCGCGGTGAATACGAACTTTTTGTCCGTAACTCCGATAATGAGATCGTAAAACGCAAAGTCCAGCTGGGTGATAGCAATTTTGAATATGTAGAAGTTCTTAGCGGGCTCAAGGCCGGCGATCAGGTAGTCGTAAGTGATATGAATGATTACAAGAATAAGAACAAATTGAAGCTGAATAAGTGATAAAGCAAGAAAAATAATAAGGAAATATGTATAAGCTTTATATCAAACAAGCCTGGATAATATTAAAAGAGAACCGTATTATCAGTTCTCTTTCTATAGCCGGTACGGCGCTTTCCATTGCAGCCATCATGCTGGTGATCCTGGTCTATCAGGTGATTTATGCCGATTACGCTCCCGAAAACCATCGCTTCCGTACACTGTATGTCGATGCTTTTCAAGCCGGGTCGAAAACTGAACAGGGCAGTAATAGGGGACAGATGGGAGTGCGTGTACTGCGTGAATGCCTTTATGACCTGAAGATACCCGAAGCGGTTACAGGGATAAGCATGATGCAAATGCCCGTCAATCTTCCCGGGCAGAAGATAGTTGATAAATATCCGGTGAAGTACACTGATACGGCCTTTTGGAAAGTGTTTGATTTTGACTTTATCAGTGGGGCACCTTTTACCGCCTCCGATTTTGATTCAGGCATACATCGGGCTGTAATGTCCGAAAGTGCCGCCCGGAAAGTATTTGGCGCAGCCGATGTAGTGGGGCGTACATTCCGCATCAACTTTGAAGATTATACAGTATGTGGTGTGGTTAAAGATGTTAGTATGGCGGCTTCTTCCGCTTATGCCAAAATCTGGATGCCTTACACGGTAAATAAAGCATTAATGGAAGCTAATGTAGGATATTACGAAGCAACAACCGGTGCTTTTACCGCTTGCATACTCGCTCGTTCGTCCGCAGATTTTTCTGCTATTCGTAATGAAGCTCAGCGCGCATTGGCACGGTTTAATACGACATTAAAAAATACTAAGACCGATTTTTTGGCGGGACCTATCACACAAATGGACAAATTGATGGGTGGAAACGGTTTTTATCCGGTAAAGACCGCCGAGTTTATTGCCAGTCGCGGTGGACTGATTTTGTTTTTGCTGGTATTGCCGGCTTTGAATATTGTAGGCATCACCTTGACCCAGTTCCGTAAGCGACGTAGCGAGATAGGAGTGCGTAAAGCTTTTGGTGCTCCTTTCCGTGTCATCGTAGAGCAAGTATTGGTAGAGAATATGCTCTATTCACTAATTGGAGGGGTAATCGGTCTTTTCCTGTCATACGGTTTGTTATCCCTTTGTAAAGACCTGCTTATCTCTAATGACGTGGAATTCACAACCGGAATGTTACTTAAGCCGGGAACTTTTCTGCTGGCATTTTTATTCACCTTTTTGATGAACTTAATTAGTGTGGGTATACCGGCTATACGTTCCGCACGCATGCCTATTGTGACATCTTTGAATGATGTCGACTGAAATGTATTGATCATGATAAATATAAATGAGATATGTTGAAACATCTATTTAAGATACTTTGGAACCAACGTCATCAGAACGGTTGGATATTTGCTGAGCTTTCTTTAGTCTTTTTCGCTCTTTGGTTGATATGCGACTTGTTTATTGTGCGCATTTACACCTACCATCAGCCTTTGGGATACAATGTTGAGAATTGCTGGCGACTCTCTTTCGGTAATTATCCTTCTACGGCACCGGAGTATGTGAGTGATACGACAATTACCAAAGGTAAGGCCATGTTACAAATCATGGACAGGATGCGCCAAGTGCCACAAGTGGAGTCAGTGTGTGTGGCTTTCTATTCATCTCCTTATTCTTTCGGCAATTCATGGACAAGTATATTGCCTTGTTCGGCGGATAGTACACGTTTCACAGATAAGAATTTCCACCGCTATGTGGTATCACTTGGCTACTTTGACGTTTTTCGAGTTAAAGATAAATCGGGAGGGAAAATAGATGCCAGACGGAGCTCTCAATTGTATGATGGCATATTGGTAACTCCGGAACTTGAGCATGAGTTTTTTGGAAATATGTCTGCTGTCAGGCGGTCGGTCAAATTTCCTAATGCAACTAATGATATAAAAATAGCAGCGGTGACAAATCCCATTCGACCCGATGATTTCAAAAAACCTGAAGCTGCATTATTTCAATTAATGAATGACAAAGAGATCCTGCAGCAGACCGATGAATACGGATATTCTCCGAATGATCTGGAAGTTACGGTGAGAATGAAAAGTAATATGACTCAGGATGAAATGAATGAATTTATTGCGCAAGGTAATGGATTTTCCGCCGGTAATTTATATGTCAATGGTGCTAGCTCATGGCTCGATCAGCGGGATAATATACTGAGAGATTCTTTTCAACGTATGACTGTTTTTTCTCTCATCGCCATTTTTACTTTGCTGAATGTGTTTTTCGGAATTACAGGTACATTCTGGTTGCGTATTGAGCAGCGACGTGCCGAAACCGGATTGCGTTTGGCCTTAGGCAGTACACATCGCCATATTGGCTGGCTGTTCACTTCCGAAGGTTGGTTATTGTTGACTAGTGTACTCCCGCTGGCATTGGTTGTTATTTTCAATTTTTGCTATATGGAGCTTCCCGATACCAATCAGATGGATATGTCTGCATGGCGCTTTATCCTGGGCTTTCTAATCACTTTTGTGCTGATGGGGACAATGATCGGTCTTGGATCGTGGATACCGGCCCGACGTGCCATGAAGTTACAACCTGCCGAGGCTTTGCATTATGAATAAAAATATCCGGTATTGTAATGCATAAAGACAATAGATGTAATTTATAAAATAAATAAGAGTAAAATGATTAAGACATACATTAAACAAGCATGGGCTTTACTGCGGCAAAATCCGTTGTTTAGTACTCTTTACGTTGCAGGGACAGGGCTGGCTATTGCCATGACCATGATTATAGCCATTATTTATTACGTCAAAATAGCTCCTCTTTATCCCGAAGAAAATCGCGATAAAATACTGTATCTGAGTAATATCAGAATCAATGTACTCCCCAGTAGCAATTATCAATCATTGGCTTCCTATAAAGCTTTGAAGGAATGGTTCTATCCGGTAAAAAATGCTGTTGCCGTCTCAGCTTCTTACGATTATGGGAGTACTGCCGATTACATCCAGCCATCCGATCAGAGCGGTGATTTTCCTGTTCAGGTGAGATATACCGACCCGGCATTCTTTCGGATATATCCTTTACGATTTATCGAGGGTAAGCCTTTTACACAGGCGGATTGGGTTAGTGGCATTCGTTCGGCGGTTATCACCGATGAAATGGCCAAACGATTGTTTGGTACGGCGGATGGAGTGATGGGGCGTTCCTTTAAATTGAACTTTATGGACTACAAAGTGGCGGGAGTGGTGCAGAGTGCCAGCTTCCTGACCCCGAATTCGTATGCCCAGATTTATGCACCTTACACTGTTCAGGGAGGCTACGAAAAAGATTGGAATTTAGGCTATTTGGGCAATTTTAGTGTTGTCTTTATGGTCTCCTCTTCGGCACAACAAGCCGCACTTCAAAATGAAATAAAAGACTTGGTTCGTAAAGTCAACATTCAGCATGCCAAGGAGTGGAAGCTTACTTTATGGGATCAACCTACACCACATCTCTTGAGTGTGTTCCATACCTACCCGGGAGAAGATTTCTCGTTGTGGGGTACGGTGCGTCATTATCTGGTTATTTTTCTAGTACTACTATTGGTACCTGCTCTCAACTTGAGTGGAATGATTTCCAGTAGAATGGAAAGCCGTTTGGCCGAAATGGGTGTGAGGAAATCATTCGGAGCTTGTCGTAAGGGATTATTGTTGCAAGTAATGTGGGAGAATCTTCTACTGACTTTACTTGGTGGATTGGTTGGTCTTGTTTTGGCATGGCTTACACTATATGTGGGGCGGACTTGGGTGTTTTCTCTATTCGAGAGTTGGCCGCAGCAAGTGCCCGAAGGTGTATTGGCTAATATATCCGGAGAGATGCTGTTTGCGCCTCTTATATTTGTCATGGCTTTAGTGTTGTGTATCCTGCTTAATATGCTTTCCGCATTGATTCCTGCGTTTAGATCGCTACGCAGCCCCATTGTCAAATCTCTCAACGAAAAGAGGTGATGCAACGCCTAAAAGACTGGGTATAGGCAGAGTTTATTAAGTATAATTCGATTGTAAATATAAAAGAACAATAATATGCTGAAACTGATATTCAAGAATCTTTGGGCACGTCGCCGTCGTAATGGATGGTTGTTTGCCGAATTGGTACTGGTGAGTATAGTAACCTGGGTGATACTCGATCCCGTTGTGGTACTTACGCACGACAAGGATATTCCATTAGGCTATGATGCGGAGAGACTTTGCCTCATATCCATCGCTTCCCTTCCTCCTCAGGCTGCAGGGTATGATAAGGCGGGAGAAGACTCTACGGAGCTGGTAAACAACTATCTGCGTATGGTGAAAAAAGTAAAGGAATATCCCGATATTGAGCAAGCTACTCCGTTGCTAGGTTATTGCTATCCTAACTCCAGTGGTAATAGTAATAGCCAATATTGCCCCGAAGGAGATACCTTGAGGATTGGCACCATGGTAATGCAATTTATGCCTCATACCAACTTTTTCGAGACTTTTGGTTTTAAGTTGGCGAATGGCGCAACTGCTGCTGAATTATCCGATTACAACTTTACACGAAATGAGGGGGTGGTTACGCAAAATTTATCGAAATCACTATTCCACTTGTCGGATGCCCGTGGTAAACGTTGTTACAGTTCTTATCAGAAAGATACTACATACGTTTCAATAATCGGTACGGTGAACAGCTTTAAAGCATATAGTTCATGGCGTCCGACGTGTGTGATTTTCTTTCCGCAACTCTCTATTGATCTCAATTCCATTCCCCAGGCTGCACGTATTGTGGTACGTCTAAAGCCTGAAGTCAGTATGGATCGTTTCTTGCATGACTTTCATCCGTGGATGGTGAAAGAGGTAAAAGCAGGAAACTTGTTTGCCCGTTCCGTACAGTCGTATGAAAAAACGATAAAAGATCGCGAATTCGGTGAGGGAGTTACCGGTAAGTACCGTATGAATACAGCATTGGCCATATTCTTTTTGGTTAATTTATGCTTGGGGGTTGTCGGCACATTTTGGCTACAGACCCGTATACGGCGTGAAGAAGTAGGAGTGATGCTCTCGTTCGGAGGTACTCCCAACTATATTCTCCGTTTACTTATGGGTGAAGGGGTAGTGCTGACTACTTTTGCTACATTCATAGGTTGTTTGCTTTATTTGCAATATGCTATTAAAGAAGGATTGTATCAAGGCACAACCTGGGTGTCTATTCCCGAAGAATATTGGGTATCGAATTTTGCGCTTCATTTTGTAGTTCTTTCGTTGATCGTATTTATCATTCTGTTAGTTGTGGTATTGATAGGTATTTATATACCGGCTCGCAGAATTAGTAAGATACCACCGACTGAAGCTTTGCGCGATGAATAATGCTAAATAGTCGATACATGCAACGAGTTGCCTCTTTTTTGCGTCAATAATAGACTGGTTATCGAATATATGTATCAAAAAGGTGCTCTTAAAAGATCAAGAATGAACAAAGTGTTCAGAATCGGACACTATGAGAATTGGATAAATTACTGATATATAAGGATGTGGCTCTTTGGTACGCCATTTGAAATAGAAAAAAATAAAAACGTAAAATAATAATTAAACAATTTAATATTCACCATTATGATTAAGTTAACAGGGATAAACAAGATTTATCGCACCAATGAGATTGAAACCGTAGCATTGGAAAATGTGAACCTTGAAGTAAACAAAGGAGAGTTTCTCAGCATCATGGGTCCTTCAGGTTGTGGAAAGTCAACCTTATTGAATATTATGGGGTTGCTGGATGCTGCAAGCACCGGTACTATAGAGATTGATGGTATCCGTACCGACGGCATGAAAGACAAGCAACTGGCAGGATTCCGTAATAAAAAGCTCGGTTTCGTATTTCAGTCATTCCATTTGATAAACTCACTGAATGTACTCGACAATGTGGAGCTTCCACTATTGTATCGCAAAGTATCGGCTAAAGAACGCCGTCGACTGGCGGAAGAAGTGCTGCAGAAAGTTGGCTTGAGCCATCGTATGCGTCACATGCCCACGCAGCTGTCCGGAGGTCAATGTCAACGTGTAGCTATAGCACGTGCCATCATAGGTAATCCTGAGATTATCCTTGCCGATGAGCCTACCGGTAATTTGGATTCGAAGATGGGTGCTGAGGTCATGGAGCTATTGCATCAATTGAATAAAGAAGACGGACGGACTATCGTAATGGTAACTCACAATGAAGAACAAGCCAAGCAAACCAGTCGCACGATCCGTTTCTTCGATGGTCGCCAAGTAGAATAAAAAAAGATAACTGACATGACTTTGATTCGCCAGACATACACTCTTTTGCGACAGAATCCTCTGTTGAGCACCATATCAATATTAGGAACAGCTTTTGCTATAACTATGATTATGGCTATAGTTATCGTATGGCAGACCAAATATTCCAATCTGTCGCCTGAAGTAAATCGTGATCGTTGCCTTTATATCACTGCGCTTCATTTGCAAGGAAAGCCGAATAAGACCAATAACAGCAATAGCATGTGTTCGGCTTCCTTTATGAAAGCGTGTGTCATGCCGGTGAAATCAATAGAAGCATGTACTGCATATTCTCCTGTATCAGCTGCTTTGATTTCTTTAAGCGATGGCTCTAACCGTATAAAAGTTGACGCAGTGCAGACAGACCCGGGTTTTTGGAAAGTCTTTCAATTCGATTTTATAGACGGTCTGGGTTTTACCGAGGGTGATCGCAATGATAAAGTAAAAGCAATGGTAATTACGGCTTCAATGGCTCGTAAGCTTTTTGGGAATACAGAAGTTGTGGGGCAGCACATATTGTATAATCGTGAAGAAGTACGCATTACCGGGGTAGTTAAGGACGTATCGTTAACCGCCAAAGATGCTTACGGGCAAATTTGGATTATGTATCCTTCCAGCGAATATACCGTGAAGAATTCATGGAATTTCTTGGGAGGTAAGAATATTGCCATTCTAGCTCGTAATAAAAATGATTTTCCTCTGATTAAACGAGGTATTGAGAAACAATTGAAAGATTTGAATGCCACATTATCCGATGCAGAACTGGATATAATGGAGCAACCTGATGAGATTGTAGCTCACGTTAACCATATTTGGTCGAATATAGGACCCGATATGGCGATGATTTATCTACAATATGCCATAGCTTTGGGGGTCATTTTGCTGGTACCTTCGCTAAACTTATGCGGACTAAGTAATAGTCGTATGCAACAACGTCTTAGTGAATTGGGTGTGCGTAAGGCTTTTGGTGCTACACGTAAAGCTTTGATCCGCCAGATTTTGAATGAAAATATGGTGTTAAATCTGCTAGGAGGTATTTTAGGCTTGCTTCTCAGTTACGTTGCGGTATATGCTTTGCGCACGTGGTTGTTTACCAATAATTCAAATATAGGTACATCAGGAGATTTTTCTTTGAGTATGGACGCTTTGTTTAGCCCTGTGGTTTTTCTACTGGCTTTTCTGTTCTGCTTTATTATAAATCTCTTAAGTGCCGGACTTCCCGCATGGCTTGCTACGCGTCGTCCCATCGTAGATTCGTTAAACGATAAATAAGATTATTCTATCATGAAATTTACTATACATAATCTAAACATGATATTTTCCCGCTTCCGTTCCAACGGGTGGGTATTGGCAGAACTCTTTCTGGTGTTTATCGTGATGTGGTTTCTCTGCGATTCATTGGGATGTTTGAAATATACTTTTTATCGTCCATTAGGCTATAATATTGATCATGTCTATCAACTTTATACAATCACCGGCGGAGAGAGCCGTGATACAAGTCTAACTTTAGGAGATAAAGATTGGGATATTCTTCAAAAGTTAAAGAAAGAGCCGACCATTGAAGCAGCCGCTCTTTGTTATTGGAGTTTGCCGATGAGCGGAAGCAACAGTTACCGTGATTTGGCGGCAACTGATTCTGCAAGTGTTAACATGCGTATTATTCAGGCAACTACCGGCTACACTAGAGTATTTCAGATGGGTGAAGACTCTTCTCGTCCGTTTGATCAATTAACACCGGATCCGAATCATCATGTGATGCTTACCGAGGGTTCAGTGAATGAATTTCACAAGAAGTTACCTTCTTTCTCACAAGATATGAAGCTTCGCTGGTTCGCCGATTCCACCTATTCTGTCAACCAATTTGGGAAAATAGCCTCATTCAGAACATATCGCTATGGTGGAAATGCGCAATGGGCGTTTGTTCGTTTGAGTGAAGATATGGTAAGGAAAGGATATGGAGATCAGTGGGCGCAAATCGTTTTCCGGGTGAAGGAACAGGCGGATGGACCGGGATATAGAAATGATTTCTTAAAAAATATAGCACCAAAACTTGATTCGGATAATGTTTTTGTGGCTGATGCCGCTCCATATACCGATCAACGGTTACAATTTGAGGTGATGAATGGAGATGTGGACAAGGTGAATAGCCAGAGTGTGGTTGTACTTTTTCTATTGGTGAATGTCTTTCTTGGTTTAATCGGTACATTCTGGTTTCGCACCCGCCGCAGAAGAAGTGAAATAGCCCTTCGTATGAGTATGGGTAGCTCGCGAGCACAGATTTTCCGTTTATTGATGAATGAAGGGTTGCTTTTGCTGGGGCTGGTCACAATACCTGCAATGATTATTTGCTACAATGTGGGCATTGCCGAACTTTCAATCGGACGGACGGAACTAATTTCCACTTGGCCTGTGAAATGGGGCTTTATTCGCTTCCTTTTGGGCTCTCTTGCGGCGTGGATATTAATTGCGCTGATGATTTTGGCGGGAATATGGTTTCCTGCCCGTCAGTCGATGAAAATACAGCCTGCCGAAGCTTTACATGAAGAATAAAGACTACACACTAAATATTGAAATAAGCTTGAATAGGTTTTTATTGAGTGAGTAATAAGAAAATGAAAAAAATGAATATACTTAAAAACGCAATCGTGATATGAAGACTTTATTAATGACAATTAGTTTCTTGTTTGCTGCAATGGCAGGAACAAGATGTGCATCGTATGACAAAGGTAATGAAGTGACCGAAGTACGTAAGGTGGAAGCCTTCTCCTCAATACAGGTGACTGCTGTAGCTAGTGTTTATTTCACTCAGGGCAGTGCTTATTCGCTAAAGATTCAAGGGAAAGAAAAGTTAGTGAATAAGATAAAAATATCCGTCAATAACGGTTTGCTTTCAATTGACAGTGAGCGCGATAAGAATGGCAATATCAATGGAAATAATGGAGTCGATATTTATATTACCGCTCCCGACCTTAAAAGCGTAGATTTTACCGGTGTAGGTTCTTTTAATTGCAAAACTCCTCTTAAGTTGAATGATGTGAAGTTTACTGTGGAAGGTGTGGGTAAATTAAAAGTAGATGACTTGAAATGTAAATCGTTGAATGTTGATTTGCAAGGAGTGGGAAAAGCGGATATCCATGTCAATTGTGATCGTTTGGCAGCCAATGTTGAAGGTGTCGGTGGCATTGACTTGAGCGGTAGAGCCGGTACGGCGAATATCTCGAAGAGCGGTATTGGCGGAGTGGATACCGATAATTTGAAGATTGGAAAATAAAAAGTATTCGAATGATTAAGCAGTATTTTAAGCAAGCTATAGTACAGCTGCGCCAACAACCGGTTATTAGCGCCATTACTATAGTAGGTACGGCATTGGCCATTTTTCTGATTATGTTGGTCGTAATGATTCAACAAGTCAAAGTGGCACCTTTCTCACCGGAAAGCAATCGAGATCGTTTTCTTCATGTGCACTTTATGAGTATCACTAACAAGAGCTGGGGAGAGGGAAGTTCCAGTAACGGACCGATGAGCATCGAAACAGCACGTGAATGTTTTAAGTCGCTGAAAACACCTGAATTGGTTACTACTTATTTGGTGATGACTATTTCTACACCTGTATCTTTGCCTAATAAACCTGCGACCGGTGTTGATATGAGACAGACGGATGATGATTTCTGGAAGGTATTCGATTTTCACTTTGTGAATGGAAAGGCTTATGATCACGCTGAGTTTGAAGCAGGGTTACCGGTAGCGGTTATCACTGAAAGCGTGGCTCGTATGGTCTTTAATTCCACCGATGTAGTCGGCAAGGAATTTCGGTTGAATCACTCACCCTATCGCGTGGTCGGCGTGGTTAAAGATGTGTCTACGCTTGCTACTACAGCTTATGCACAAGTGTGGATCCCTTATACATCTACTGATACTCCAAAGGATATTTGGAGTGATTACATGGGTCTGTATTCGGTAACGATCCTTGCACACTCCCGTGATGATTTTGATAAAATACGTCAAGAAGTGGATCAACGCCGTGATGCTTACAATAAGCTGATAGGAGAGAATGGCTATGAATTGATTTATCGCAATCGCCCTTATGATCAGGAAAAAAATGCCATAGCATTCGGTGCTAACTTCGAACCGAATATAAAGAAAGATCGCATCAACCGTTTGGTAATCTTTGTAATTTTACTATTAGTACCGGCGATAAACCTAAGTAGCATGACTCAGAGCCGTCTGCGTCAGCGTGTATCGGAAATAGGAGTGCGCCGTGCCTTTGGCAGTACCCGTATGGAAATGGTGGGGCAGATTATCATGGAGAATTTTATCATAACTCTTCTTGCCGGAATATTGGGCTTGATTTTCAGCATTATATTTGCCTATGTGGGCAATGAAATACTTTTTGCCCAACCTTATAGCAACAGTTATAATGTTCCGGCTATCGATGCGTCCATTCTATTGCACGCTTCCACATTTATCTATGCTTTACTATTCTGCTTTATACTGAATCTGCTTAGCAGTGGCATCCCCGCATGGAGGGCTTCCCGGACAAGTATAGTAAATGCTCTTGGTGGCAAAACTCATTAATAATGACACGGATATGAATAAGAAACTTTTTACACAGATATGTAACGAATGGCGAACAAATCTCTGGTTGTTTGTCGAATTATTATTAGTGAGTGTGGTTCTATGGTTTATTGTGGATTATGTCTATGTGCAAACAGCCACTTACACCGAACCACGAGGTTTTAATGCCGATCATTGTTATAAGATTGAAATGGGTTATCTCACAGCCAAAAGCCCGGATTTTAATCCTGCGGATACTCTTGTAGCCGAAAATATTGATGAGTTGGTGAGACGATTGGAACATCGTCCGGAAATTGAAGCGGTGAGCCTCTCCCAAAATTCTTTTCCTTACAATGGCAGTAATAGTGGTACACAGGTAAGATATGATACATTAAGTGCAGGAACAATACGCCGTTATATTACTCCCGGCTTTTTACGGGTATTTCAATATACCGGAACACGCGGTGAAACACCGGAGCAACTGGCTTCTTTACTGAAGGAAAATACCTTCCTGGCTTCGGATAATATTTTTCTGAATAAATATCATACTCAATTGACTCCTTTTGTAGGCAAATCTTTCTACCTTCATAGTGATTCGACTAAAACTTATACTTTGGCAGCTTCACTTAAGACGGTTCGCTATATGGATTACGAGTCTGCGAGTGAATCCTTGTGTATGGTTGGGTTGCTACCGAGATTTCTTTATAACGTGGGGCTGGAACTCTGTGTGCGGGTAAGACCCGATCAGGATGTTGATTTTCCCGAGCGTTTAAAAGCGGATAGCGAGAAGCAATTCCGTATCGGCAATGTGTTTATTTCGGAGGTTCGCTCGTTTAAAGATATCCGCCGCAACTACCAGCAGATATGGGTAAATAATATCCGCAATTATGCGACCGGTATGGGTTTTTTAATGCTGAATATTTTCCTCGGACTTTTAGGAACATTTTGGTTCCGTACACAACAACGTCGCAGTGAAGTCGCTTTACAGTTGGCTTTAGGAAGCACAAAGCGCAGTGTATTCGGCAGGTTGTTGAGCGAGGCTCTAATCTTGCTCACTATTGCCACTATTCCGGCTATCGTGGGCGATTATAATCTAGCTCATGCCGAATTGAATTCGACATATAATGGAACGAATTTGGAACCCATACGCTTTTTCGTGACCATATTGGCTACTTGGGTACTTATAGCATTAATGATTTTGTTAGGTATCTGGTTCCCTGCACGCAAAGCAACAAGGATACAACCTGCTGAGGCTTTGCATGAAGATTGAGCAGTTCTTTTAAACCTTTTCTTTCAATAAATCCTCTAGCTTTATTAGCTCGTCACGATACTGCGCCGCTTCGATGAAATCCAGCTTTTTGGCTGCTTCTTGCATCAGGCGGCGGGTACGTTCGATGCTTTTCTCCAATTGTGGACGGGACATGTATTGTACAATAGGATCGGCTGCAATACCGGCATTACTTTCGTTCTCAATGTAGGGCCGTGGAGTAATAGTCGCTTTGCCTGTTCCAGAGGCCGCCTCTTCCGCTGCAATGGAGGATGCAAAGACATTGAGATTCTTCCCTTTTTTAATTTGCTGAGGCGTGATGCCATGAGCTTCGTTATAAGCCAACTGCTTTTCGCGCCTGCGATTGGTTTCATCAATGGTTAGTCGCATACTATCCGTAATACGGTCGGCATACATAATTACCATACCGTTTATGTTGCGAGCGGCACGCCCAGCGGTCTGGGTCAAAGAACGATGGGAACGTAGAAATCCTTCCTTGTCCGCATCGAGTATAGCGACAAGAGAAACTTCCGGCAAATCGAGACCTTCACGTAATAGATTAACGCCAACAAGCACGTCATACAATCCTTCGCGCAAATCACTCATAATTTTGACCCGTTCCAATGTATCAACATCGCTATGGATATAGTTGCATCTGACGTTATTGTTGAGCAGATATTCGGTAAGTTCTTCTGCCATACGCTTGGTCAGTGTTGTTACAAGTGTACGTTCGTCCTTCTCGATTCGCAATTGTATCTCTTCCATAAGGTCGTCGATCTGATTATGACTGGGCCGAACTTCTATTACGGGATCGAGTAATCCGGTCGGGCGAATAACCTGTTCCACAATGATTCCTTCGGATCTGACCAATTCATAATCCGCAGGTGTGGCGCTGACATAGATTACTTGTTTGGCGAGTGACTCGAATTCTTCGAACTTTAACGGGCGGTTGTCCATAGCTGCAGGTAGACGGAATCCATATTCCACTAAATTAGTTTTTCGGGCACGGTCCCCGCCATACATCGCTCTTATTTGCGGAACACTAACGTGGCTTTCATCAATTACAATCAGGAAATCATCCGGGAAAAAGTCGAGCAGACAATAAGGTCTCGTGCCTGCCGCACGACCGTCGAAGTATCTGGAATAATTTTCAATACCCGAGCAATGCCCCAATTCGCGAATCATCTCCATATCGTAAGTCACTCTTTCCTGAATGCGTCGGGCTTCGAAAGAACGTCCTTGCTCTTCAAACCACTGTACTTGTTTGTGCAGGTCGTCTTCAATGTCATGGATAGCTCTCAATGTAGCTTCCTTAGTGGTCATGAAAAGGTTGGCAGGGTATATCTTGTATTCATCGAAATTGGCTACAGTCACTCCGCTGATGGGATCAACTTCTTCAATGCTGTCTACTTCATCACCCCAAAAAATGATACGGAGCAAATGATCGGCATACGCCAGATAAATATCCACTGTATCACCTTTCACACGAAAATTTCCACGGCTTAGATCAAGGTCGTTCCGTACATACAGGCTCTCTACCAGTCTTCGCAGGAATACATTCCGGTTAACGACTTTCCCTTTTTGCACTTCTATCACATTACTGTAGAAATCTGATGGATTTCCCATACCATAGATACATGAAACGGAAGACACCACTACTACGTCTTTTCTACCCGAAAGTAAAGCGGACGTTGCTGCCAAGCGGAGTTTATCTATTTCATCATTAATCATTAAATCCTTTTCAATGTAGGTATCCGACGAAGGGAGATAAGCCTCCGGCTGATAATAATCGTAGTAGGACACATAATACTCAACGGCGTTGTTGGGGAAGAAGGACTTGAATTCACTGTATAACTGGGCTGCCAGAGTCTTATTATGGCTTAAGATTAGTGTCGGTTTATTAATTTTGGCTATGACATTTGCTACGGTGAAAGTCTTTCCCGACCCGGTGACACCGAGCAAAGTCTGCGCCGGTATACCTTCGAAAATTCCTTGTGTCAATTGTGAGATTGCTTCGGGCTGATCGCCAGTAGGCTGATATGCGGATATTAAATCAAATTTGTTCATTTTATCTTCTTAGGGAAGGCAATATTCGGTAAAATACTTGAGATAAACAAAATTTTTTGTTTCCTTTGCGAAGATAGATGTTCCAATGCTTTTATAGGCAGCATTTGATAGGCTTGTAAGATGTAGGATATCAGAGTTTGTTTTTAATAATAAATATTTATTTCGATTGAAGTTATACAAATGCTTTCTAAAGGTGCATAGCATTCTAATTTTAATGATTTTAGGATATTTATTCGAGAAGATTTGTATTGCGTCGTCAAATGATTTTCTGTTTATTTTAAATTAAATTAACGAGTTAGCATAGTAGGTGCAATCTATTGCTAATTAACAACATACAAATACAACGAAGAACATGATTTGGAATGAAAACATCGAATGTATGGATCGCGAAAGTCTTCGCAAAATCCAGGGCATTCGACTCAAGAAGACAGTGGAGCATGTCTACCACAACACTCCCTTTTATCGTAAAAAAATGCAGGAATTGGGGGTTACCCCCGATGATATCAATAGCATTGACGACATTGTAAAATTACCATTTACTACTAAACTTGATTTACGTGACAATTATCCTTTCGGACTTTGTGCAGTTCCCATGAGTCAGATTGTCCGTATTCATGCTTCATCGGGCACCACCGGTAAGCCGACTGTAGTAGGCTATACACGAAAAGATCTCTCAGCATGGACGGAGTGTATTTCGCGTGCTTATACCGCCTATGGTGCCGATAAATCCGATTTCTTTCACATCTCTTACGGATACGGACTCTTTACCGGAGGACTGGGTGCACACGCAGGTGCCGAGAATATAGGTGCTTCCGTTATTCCAATGTCCAGTGGAAACACCGAAAAACAAATCACTCTAATGCACGATTTCGGTTCCAGCGTATTATGCTGCACACCTTCGTATGCACTATTTCTGGCGGATGCCATAAAAGATTCCGGTTTTCCACGTGAAGAATTCAAGCTCCGTATCGGGGTGTTTGGAGCAGAACCGTGGACAGAAAACATGCGCCGTGAAATTGAAGAAAAGCTCGGCCTTAAAGCTTATGACATCTATGGACTGAGTGAAATAGCAGGTCCCGGAGTAGGATACGAGTGTGAGTGTCAGCATGGCACACACCTTAACGAAGATCATTATTTTCCCGAAATCGTCAATCCGGTTACCTTACAGCCTGTTGCTCCCGGTGAAACCGGAGAATTGGTGTTTACGCACCTTACTAAGGAGGGAATGCCTTTGTTGCGGTATCGTACTAAGGATTTGACGGCACTTCATTATGATAAATGCTCATGTGGCCGTACGCTGGTACGTATGGATCGCATCTTGGGACGCAGCGATGATATGCTTATCATTCGTGGTGTGAATGTATTTCCTACCCAAATTGAATCTGTCATACTTGAACTGCCCGAATTCGAACCGCACTATTTATTGTTGGTCGATCGTAAGAACAACACCGATACCATGGAGTTGCAAGTGGAAGTCCGTCCCGAATATTATTCGGATGAGATCAATAAAATGTTGGAGTTGAAAAAGAAATTGACTGCACGTCTTCAGAGTGTACTTGGCTTGGGAGTTGCCGTCCGGCTTGTAGAGCCGCGGAGCATAGAGAGAAGTACGGGTAAAGCAAAACGTGTGATAGATAACAGAAAAATTTAAGACAATGATTGCAAAACAACTTTCCATCTTTCTGGAAAACAAATCTGGCCGCCTGACTGAAGTCACCGAAGTTTTGGCGAAAGAACAGATCAATCTTTCCGCCCTCTGTATTGCCGAAAATGCAGATTTTGGCATTTTGCGTGGTATAGTATCCGAACCGGAAAAAGCTTATAAAGCTCTAAAAGACAATCATTTTGCAGTCAATGTGACTGATGTTGTCGGCATCAATTGCCCCAATGTCCCCGGTTCGTTGGCTAAAGTGCTACGCTTCCTTTCCGATGAAGGTGTTTTCATTGAATACATGTACTCTTTTGCAAACGGAGAGACGGCAAATGTCATTATCCGGCCCAATGATATGGACAATTGTATAAGGGTGCTGACAGAAAAAAAAGTAGACTTGTTGGCAGCCAGTGACTTATATAAACTGTAAAAACAGCCTGTTTGTCGAGTTTTTGAAAAATTAAGCTTGCATCTTTGTATAATTCGATGCGAACATCTATCTTTGCGCATTATTTTTTAAAATAAGAATGAAAAAAAATCTACTAATAGCTTTGCTGGCAGCTTTGCTTTGCTCCTCATGTGGAGAATACAATAAATTGCTGAAAAGCACCGATTATGAATACAAGTATGAGGCTGCAAAGAACTACTTCGCTAAGGGGCAGTACAATCGTGCATCAACTCTGCTTAATGAATTGATTACGATATTAAAGGGAACCGACAAAGCTGAGGAATCACTTTATATGTTGGGAATGTGTTATTATAATCAGAAAGATTATCAGACGGCCTCCCAGACTTTTGTCCAATATTGTAATGTCTATCCGCGTGGTACATATTCCGAACTGGCACGTTTCCATGCCGGAAAAGCGTTGTATTTGGATACTCCTGATCCGCGCCTCGATCAAGGTGCGACATATAGTGCCATTCAACAATTGCAGAGCTTCCTTGAGTTCTACCCGAACAGTTCGAGAAAGGATGAAGCTCAGAAAATGTTGTTTGCCCTTCAGGATAAACTTGTTATGAAAGAGTACCTTTCGGCTAAATTGTATTATAACTTAGGAAACTATATGGGTAATAATTTCCTTTCGTGTGTAATTACAGCCCAGAACGCATTGAAAAGCTATCCTTATACCGTGCTTCGCGAAGATTTGTCTATCTTGATTTTGCGAGCTAAATATGAAATGGCTATTTACAGCGTTGAAGATAAGAGAGCGGATCGTTACCGTGAAACCGTTGACGAATATTATGCTTTCAAAAATGAGTTTCCTGAAAGTAAATACCTAAAGGAAGCTGACAGAATTTTTAATGAATCGGAAAAGCTTTTGAAATAAACTGGAATAATTAGATAAATTTAATTTGATATTTATGGATTATAAGAAAACGAATGCGCCTGCTAGTACGGTTACTCGCGATATGATGGAACTATGTGCCGATACCGGTAATATATATGAAACCGTATCTATCATTGGTAAGCGATCTAATCAAATCAGCGTAGAGATCAAGAATGATCTTTCTAAGAAACTCGCTGAATTTGCATCTTACAATGATAACCTTGAAGAAGTATTCGAAAACCGGGAGCAGATTGAGATTTCCCGTTATTACGAAAAACTGCCTAAACCAACTTTGATAGCTACTCAGGAATATATTGAAGGTAAGGTATATTATCGCAATCCTTCCAAGGAAAAAGATAAACTACAGTAAAAGAAATAATATAAATTTAGGGTGTACTTCTGAAGGGTTTGTTATGATCCTGCTAGAAATACACCTTTTTTTGTGTTTACGAATAAAGTACTTATTATTATGATACAACGAATACAATCTGTTTATCTTTTGATTGTGACAGCTTTGCTTATTGCAGCTTTGTTTATCCCTGTGGGACATTTTATTACTTCGACAGGATTAACTTCTGTTTTTAAGCCACTTGGAGTGACTATGGCCGATGGGGGATTCCGTTCCACTTGGGGGTTATTCGGAATTCTTCTCTTGAGTTCTATAGTTTCCATTTGTTCTATATTTCTCTTTCGTAACCGTAACCTTCAAATACGAATAACCATATTCAACAGTGTGCTTATTACGTGTTATTATGTGGTTTTTCTGGTATTCATGTTTGCTTTAAAAGGTAAAGATACCACTTATCAGTTGGGCTGGGGACTAATACTCCCCGCAATATCCCTCGTATTTAACTATATGGCTGTACGTGCTATCTATACTGATGAAATGCTGGTGAAGGCTTCAGATAGATTACGTGAGTGAATAGAGCTTAAAGCAAGATTGCTAAAGAAGAAAATTAAAGGGCTAGAATCGTTTCGATGGTTTTAGGCTGAAATTAGTTAAGGCATCTTATAAAAAAACGAACTGCACCTCTAAACTTGGACATAAGACTTTAGAGGTGCAGTTTTTGTATGCATGAGAGTTTTATTTACTTGTTACATTAAGCCGCTCTTTTTAAATTCAAAAAGAGTCGCTTACTTTTTAGGATTCCTCAAAATGTCATTGCTTGTAATGATGCATTACATCTATTGATATCGGGATAACAATTATTCTAATTGCGCTTTCCTTCTAATCGAATTTATCCCAATAGAAGAATAATTATCGGAAGAGTAGATGGTGATTCTGTGGTGTATTACTTTGTGATATCGAATAAGTAAGTGAGCTTAGCTGTAATGACACCGTTAGCTGCACGAGAGAAATAATCCCTTTTAGTTGTGTTATAGAAATCGGATAGAGCGTAGTAATATCTTCCTTCTACAAGAAAGTTGCCGGCTTTAGTATGAAGCTCCATACCTAATCCTCCTGTGATTCCATAGTCGAATTTGTTTTGTATAGCCATGTCATGCTGCTCTTGTACGATATTACTTTCGGCATTAGCCCAATCTCCACTTTGGGTTTTCTTGTCACCTAGAAAAAAAGCAATCTGGGGTCCTGCATGAATGAAAATCTGTACGCCACGGTCTTTACCGAAACCCAAATGTGCCAGGAAAGGCATCTCCACGTAGTTCATGGCACGTGAATACTTCAAGGTCGGAAAATCCTGATAATACTCGTTCCAACCATATTGCGTGAAGTTAAGCTCTAATTGCGCGCCACAAGTCATCTTGAAATATTTCTCCGAGATATAACGTGCCGTAAAACCTCCGGTTATACCCGACTGGCTCTTTTGTCTTACGGTAGGAGTGAAGCTCGCACTACTTGATGTAATTCCGCCGCTGAAACCTACTGCAAAGTTATGCCGTTGTTCACCTATTTGTCCATGAGCAACCAGAGTAAATGTTGCGAGGAGCATAAGGCTTATAGTTTTCTTTATATTCATTGCGTTGATATTGTGTCTGTGATCAATCGAAATCGAGCTTCAATAACTCGTAATTGCGGGTGAAGTGTACAAAATACACTTTTTTATTGATGAAGCCTCCCCAATTGTTTACCCGTTGAAATTTGAATCCGGTCTGTATCGGAATCAAATCCATGCGTTGCATATTTTTTTCCAAATCCGATCCGTATAGCGATAAGCCTTTGAGGAAGAAATAACCAGTGTCGAAGCCTAACATACCGAATTTCGGATAGCGTTCGTCCATGTCTTTTCTGAACCATCTGCGATAATCTTTTGTGAAATTAATCGCAGCAGGAAGGAGATTATTCGTATAGAATGAACTGTAGAAATAAGTATCCAACTCAAAGAAAGCATCAAGATGATCTTTGGTATATGTCTGCCACTCGGGATAGCCAAATAGACTGATTTTGCTTTCGGGGTTCTCACGAGTCAGCAATACGAGTTGCGGTAGTATCTTTATTAGAGTGACATTGCTGCCCGATGTGGGAATGAAAATATTTGGCTTATTAGGATTCAACACAGACTTCAAGGCTGCGGGAGTTGCATCTTCCTTTACTGATCTTATAACAATTGCACGGCTTCTCAATTCATCTCTTAAGCCCTTTAGGAACTCCACTTTATCTTTTGAACCGTTGGTCGCTTCAATAAAAATGATATTGGCATTCTGGAACTGGCGTAAAAAGTGCTCATATACTTCCGAATAAAGATAAGATTGCGGAGTATTGACTTGATAAATCGTGGGGTTACGGAACACCGTATTGTCCTTTGAGGTAAACGGAATGACCAGACGAATATTGTTTTTTTCTGCAAAATCAGCCAATGGCTTAATCTGGTCTTGATAGAGTGGACCGAAAATAAGATCCATCTTTTTCATTTCGCTTTTTGCCAGAATGGAATTTAGGGAAGAAACATCGGATCCGGAATTATAGGTATAAATATCCATGGATGTTCCGCTTCGCTTCATACTGTCTACAGCCATCAGGAAGCCTTCATAATATTCCGTCATACGGGCGGCTTCACCGGGATCGCTATCTACGAAAGGTAAGATAATGGCTGCTTTTATGATGGACATGCGTTGGGGCCTTCTACGGCTCTCGGTAAACAACTGGGTATCGGTTGGAGTTGTTTTGGTTTGCGCGGGTATTTGAGCGGTGGGGTATGGGATACAGAGAAAGTCACCCTTTTTGACGTTTCCACCTTTCAACTCAGGGTTAGCTGCTATGATATCGGCTTCAGTGACACCATATTGACGACTAATACTGAATAAGGATTCTTTTTTCTGTACCTTGTGCATTTCGCGGCAACGAGACTGTACAGGTCCCGGTATCTGTGTGCTTGCAGTTGGTACTATCCCGTCGTTTGCATCGCGGGCGGGAGATCCGGGGGTACTGCTGTTGGGGATTCTTATGACTTGTCCGATGCGGAAATTATCAGCACTCAGACCAGGATTAGCGTCACATATATCCTGCGCAGATACACCGTATTTCAATGTAAGCCTGTATAATGTTTCGCCCGCAGCGATAGTGTGGAAAGTTTCTTTTTGTGAATTCGCAGGAGTAATAGGAATACGCAGGGTACCTCCTACAAATATTTTTTCATCGCTTCCGGGGTTCAGTTTTACGATATCCGATTGGCTTACTCCGTACATACTGGAGATGGAATAGAGGCTCTGACCTTTTTCTACGGTATGTAAGATGTATGATTTGTTTTCCTGTGCATTGGCTTTGAATGTGAATATCACAACAAACAATGCGCAGTACATCAAGCGTTTAAATGTTCTCATTCGTTATCGTTGGTTTATATTTACAAAATCCCAATATTATGCGCAAAGGTAAGAATATTGTCTATAATTAACCAACGGAATGCGTTAAGAAATAATATTGTACTTTCTTATAGAGCTATAAAGCTTAAAAAGGAAAAAATTAAATAGACTCTATAATTATTTTCAGTCGGAAAACGTTATTTTTGCGGGAATTATGTTTCGGGATGTGTTTTTACGATAATTATGCTCAATAACTTACTCCGGGCACATAACATAAATTGAGGTAAAAAGATTCCGGATTTAACAATCAAGATAAATGGCTGAAGAAGAAAAAGCATATATCAATGTGTACGGTGCACGCGTACACAATCTTAAAAATATCGACGCGGAAATCCCCCGTAATAGTCTCACTGTAATTACCGGCTTAAGTGGAAGTGGCAAATCGTCTCTTGCTTTCGACACGATATTTGCCGAAGGACAACGCCGTTATATCGAAACGTTTTCTGCGTATGCCCGTAACTTTCTGGGTAACTTGGAACGTCCCGATGTGGATAAAATCACCGGATTGAGTCCTGTAATTTCCATTGAGCAGAAGACGACCAATAAGAATCCGCGCTCTACGGTGGGTACGACGACTGAAATATACGATTATCTCCGTCTACTTTATGCCCGTGCCGGAATAGCTTATTCGTATTTGTCCGGTGAGAAGATGGTGAAGTACACTGAGGAACAGGTGCTCGAGCTGATTTTGAGGGATTATAAAGGTAAACGTATCAATATATTGGCTCCTTTAGTGCGTACTCGTAAGGGGCACTATAAAGAACTTTTTGAGCAGATTCGAAAGAAGGGATATTTATATGTAAGAGTCGATGGTGAAGTCCGCGAAGCGTTACCGGGTATGAAGCTCGACCGCTACAAAAACCATGATATTGAAGTAGTGATTGATAAACTGGTGCCTTCGGATAAGGATGATGTACGATTAAAGAAGAGTGTCGCTACAGCCATGCAGCAAGGAGACGGTTTATTGATGATCCTCGACCTACAGAGCAATGAGGTACGTCATTATAGTAAACGATTGATGTGTCCGGTCACCGGATTATCTTACCGTGAACCGGCTCCGCATAACTTTTCTTTCAATTCCCCACAAGGAGCATGTCCTAAGTGTAAAGGTTTGGGAGTGGTCAATCAGATTGACGTGGACAAAGTTATTCCGGACAGAGCACTATCTATTTACGAAGGTGCTATAGTTCCGCTGGGGAAGTATAAAAATGCCATGATTTTTTGGCAATTGGCTGCTTTGTTAGAGAAATATGATGCCAATCTTAAAACTCCCGTTAATGAACTGACGGATGATGCCATAGATGAAATATTATACGGTTCAGACGATCGTATCAAAATAAAAAGTTCACTTATCGGTACCTCTTCCGATTATTTCGTCACTTTTGAAGGTATCGTGAAATACATTCAGATGTTACAGGAGAAAGATGCTTCGGCTACTGCACAAAAATGGGCTGAACAGTTTGCCAAGACCTCCGTCTGCCCGGAATGCCACGGAGCAAAGCTGAATAGGGAAGCTTTGTCGTTCCGCATTCACGATAAAAATATCCACGAACTCTCCAGTATGGACATCAACGAGTTGTATGACTGGTTGCAGCAGGTAGAGGAATTTCTAGATAACAAACAACGACAGATTGCGACTGAGATTTTGAAAGAGATCCGTACCCGCTTGAAATTCCTTTTGGATGTGGGACTCGATTATCTTTCCCTCAACCGGAGCTCAATGAGTCTTTCGGGAGGTGAAAGCCAACGTATCCGTCTGGCTACTCAAATTGGTTCGCAGTTGGTCAATGTACTTTATATTCTTGATGAACCCAGTATTGGACTGCATCAACGGGACAATCAACGCTTGATTAATTCATTAAAGGAATTGCGCGATCTTGGTAATACCGTTATTGTGGTGGAGCATGATAAAGACATGATGCTTGCCGCCGATTATGTCATCGACATGGGGCCAAAAGCAGGTCGTTTGGGTGGAGAAGTCGTCTTTGCAGGTACACCTGACGAGATGTTGAAGACTCATACACTAACTTCACAATACCTTAACGGGGAATGTGCCATCGAAGTCCCTGTCGAGAGGCGAAAAGGAAATGGACATAGCATCTGGTTGCGTGGTGCCAAGGGAAATAATCTGAAAGGAGTGGATATAGAGTTTCCTCTGGGTAAACTCATTTGTGTGACGGGAGTATCCGGTAGCGGTAAGTCAACGTTGATCAATGAAACTTTACAGCCTATCTTATCGCAAAAATTCTATCGTTCGCTACAAGATCCTTTGGCATACGAAAGTATAGAAGGGCTGAAGCACATCGATAAGGTGGTGAATGTAGACCAGTCGCCTCTAGGACGTACTCCCCGTTCAAATCCTGCTACATATACCGGAGTATTCTCCGATATCCGAAGCTTGTTTGTGGAACTGCCTGAAGCCAAAATACGAGGCTATAAACCGGGAAGATTCTCTTTTAATGTATCGGGAGGACGTTGTGAAGCTTGTCAGGGTAATGGCTACAAAACCATTGAAATGAACTTTCTGCCGGATGTTTATGTACCTTGTGAGGTATGCCACGGCAAACGTTATAATCGCGAAACACTGGAAGTCCGCTTCAAAGGTAAATCTATTGCCGATGTGCTTGATATGACGATAAACCGTGCCGTCGAATTCTTTGAGAATGTTCCGCAAATATTACATAAGATTAAGGTTATTCAGGAAGTCGGCTTGGGATACATAAAATTGGGGCAGTCCTCCACTACACTTTCGGGAGGTGAAAGTCAGCGTGTGAAGCTTGCTACGGAGCTTTCTAAACGTGATACGGGAAAGACCGTCTATATTCTTGACGAACCTACCACCGGGCTTCATTTCGAAGATATCCGTGTGTTGATGGGGGTACTCAACAAGCTTGTTGATAAAGGAAATACCGTTATTGTGATTGAACACAACCTTGATGTGATAAAAATGGCGGATTACATCATAGATATGGGCCCTGATGGCGGAAAGGGCGGAGGAGAGCTACTAGCTTGCGGTACGCCCGAAGAGGTCGCTAAGAGTAAGAAAGGCTATACCTCTAAGTTTCTACGTGAGGAATTGAAGACAAAATAAGATTTTAAGCAGAAAGACATGAAAATCAATAAGACAAATGCAGCCCGTCTGCTGGATAAGGCGAAGATAGCTTATGAACTTATTCCTTATGAAGTCGACGAAGACGACTTGAGTGCTGTGCATGTAGCTGCCAATCTGGGAGAAGATATTGATTTGGTATTCAAGACACTCATTCTGCATGGTGATAAGACAGGTTATTTTGTTTGCGTTATACCCGGTGAGCATGAAGTCGATTTGAAGTTTGCCGCCAAGGTTTCAGGCAATAAGAAGTGTGATCTTATTCCGGTAAAGGAGTTGTTACCATTAACCGGATATATTCGTGGAGGGTGTTCTCCTATAGGCATGAAAAAACAATTTCCTACCTATATCCATGAAACCTGTATGAACTATCCTTATATCTATATCAGTGCAGGTCAACGAGGCTTGCAACTAAAATTAAACCCAAATGATTTGATAAAAGAAGTAAGAGCAGACGTGTGTGTGTTATTTACTGAATAAAATTCGATAAAAATTATATCTTTGCAGGAAATACAATTTTTATTCACTTTTAAAACTTGATTTCTATGTTTAACAAACACCCCAAGGGTTTAATAGCAGCTTCTTTTGCCAATTTGGGAGAACGCTTCGGTTTCTACACCATGATGGCCATTTTGGTGCTGTTTTTACAAGCAAAATTCGGATTAGATGGAAAAGGAGCCGGAATCATCTATTCTACTTTTTACTTCTCAATTTACATTCTTGCATTAGTTGGAGGTATAATTGCCGACAGGACACGAAACTACAAAGGAACGATTCTTGCCGGAATTGCATTAATGGCAATAGGTTATCTCATCCTTGCAGTACCATCGCCTACACCAGTATCCAGTAAGGCTTTTTTCCTCACTATTACTTGTGTTGCTCTTTTTGTCATCGCTTTTGGTAACGGTCTGTTTAAGGGTAATCTCCAGGCATTGATAGGGCAGATGTATGATGATCCGCAATATGCCAAGATGCGTGATTCGGGATTCTCTCTTTTCTACATGTTTATTAATATAGGAGCTATCTTTGCTCCATTTGCTGCGGTACTCGTACGTAACTGGTGGTTATCTACTTTCGGCTTGAGTTATAATGCCGACCTTCCGGCTTTATGTCACGGACAGTTGAATGGTACGCTAACTCCCGAAGCTATGCATACTTTCACCGATCTGGCCTCGAAAGCATCTTCGGCGCCTGTGACTGATCTTACTGTCTTTGCCAAAGAATACCTCAATGTATTTACCACCGGTTTTCACTATGCCTTTGGTGTGGCAATCGGAGCAATGCTTATTTCTTTGGTCATATTCATAGTAAATAAAAATAGATTTCCCGATCCTTCAAAGAAAACTTCTGCTACCGGTGCTGCTTTTGTGGAAATGAGTGTAGAGGAAGTAAGACAACGTATTTTTGCTTTATTAGCTGTTTTTGCTGTCGTAATATTCTTTTGGTTTTCATTCCACCAAAATGGATTGACACTGACTTTCTTTGCTAAAGAATACACCGATTTGACAGGAGTCAGCTTCGATCTGGGCTTCACTAAATTTGAAGGAGCCGAATTATTCCAGTCATTGAATCCATTGTTTGTAGTGGCCCTCACTCCGGTTATTATGAGTGTATTTGCTTGGCAACGTGCGAGGGGTAAGGAACCTTCCACCCCTAAAAAGATTGCTATTGGTATGGGGATTGCTGCTACAGCCTTTTTAGTCATGACTGTTACTTCATATGTATCACATCTCCCATTGCACAAAGATATTGTTGCTATGGGGACTTCACCCGTTAAAGTTACTCCATTGCTTTTGATGGCGACTTATTTTATACTGACGGTTGCCGAATTGTATATCTCTCCCCTTGGCATTTCATTTGTATCTAAAGTGGCACCTCCGAAGTACCAGGGTCTAATGCAAGGAGGATGGTTGGGAGCAACCGCTTTTGGTAACCAGCTATTGTTTATCGGTGCTGTTCTATATGAAAGTATCCCTATCTGGATGACTTGGATGATTTTTGTAATAGCCTGTTCTATATCCATGTTCACCATGCTGTTCATGTTGAAATGGCTTGAACGCGTAGCAAAATAAAAATAATTAAGTTTTTATATACTGACTTCGGGGATAGGCATTAGCTTATCTCCGAAGTTTTTTGTATATAATACTAATTTAACATTAACCCATTAAACTTTTGATTCTCCATTTCATCAAATGTATGATTCTCGGTTTGTTATATTCTGAAAGTTAATCTTTTGGTTTTGAGAATAATAAAAAATAGTAATCGTTTTTTTAGTATAAACTTTAATAGTAAGAGCAATGAAAACAAAAATGAAAGGAAATTGGATTTTTGCAATGATGCTGTTTGCATGTCTGTTGTTTACCACTCAAGGCTTTGCACAAGGGATGAGAAGTCCTGAAGATAGAGCCAAAATGATGACCGACCGTATGAAAACAAGTTTATCTCTCGATGAAACGCAGACAAAGTCTGTTTATGACATTAATCTTAAGTATGCCAAGAAGAACGAAGAAATCTTCAAGGGTGATGGTGACAGAGCCGCTAAGATGAAAGAAATCGGTGATCTTCAGGATGCTAAAGATAAGGAAATCAAAGCCGTTCTTACTGATAAGCAATATGCTGATTATCAGAAGATGGTTCAAGAAATGAAATCAAGACAAAGAGGAGGAGGCAGAGGCAATCATTGATATCAATGATCTGATTGTTTTAATTTATAGCCTATAAGAAGAGATAAAAAGTGTCTTGATTATTTTGATTTTCAACATATAAAATTTTGGACGGAGCTGTGTCATTATATTCTACGAGAGGGCATACTATATTAGTTATTACAGGTTAAATCGTAAAAATAGTATTATCATTTCAGTTTTTGGGTAGTTTGCCAGCTCGTGCTATTAAATAAGACATGGCTCCGTTCATCAAGCAAAAATCACCACTCATCCTATACTTCCAAAGAAGTCGTGTATATGTCTTTAAAGACATTATTAGAACATTTACCCACTCAACAGTTCTTACAGGTGCATCGTTCTTTTATCGTGAATAAGCCAATGGTTCAAGCTATTGAAGGTAATCAATTGCTTATTGGAAATCATAAAATTCCAGTTGCGCGTAATCTACGCGAAGAAGTATTCCGCATACTGCTTGAAGATAAATTGATCTCGAAATAGTTCGATTTTGAATGAAGGCACTGTGATTATGACTTAATCTTACCTTCATGATTGATTTCGAAATAGTCAAAATTCAATGCCCATGATGTAATCATTCATATAATAACCATTGCCTATGTCGAAATCCCCTTCACGAAGCTTTTTCATTCCCATGTGTTCATAGAAGGAAAGCGCTTTATTATTCCGGTTGACGTTAAGTTCCATCAGACATGAAGTAGGATGGATCTCTTTTATATATTTCACGGCCTCTCTGAATAGGAAACTGCCGCAATGAGCTTTCTGATAGTAGGGTAGGACGTAGATTTTATGCAAATGAAATAGATTCTCATCCTGTTGCTGTATAGATACATATCCTGCCGCATCACATTCTTCATACGCAATAAAATAGACATGCCCTTCTTCCATCTGTTTTTGGATGTTTTCAGGTGAGTACATCCAGTTCATCATAAAATCAATCTGTGCCTGACTAATAATATCGCGGTAAGTTACTGGAAAGACTTCTAAAGCCAACTTATGAATTAATTTGCAATCTGCTATATCAGCTTTTCTTAAAGTAAACATACGTTCTCTATTTTTTATTCTTCATTGCGGATTATGCAAAGTTATGCGCTGATGAATCGGATGAAACTTTTGCATAAACACCTTTAATGCAAAGGTATGGAATAATACTCATTCCTATCACTGATGTTACTTATTAATCTTCCCATATAACTCAGATTTACACGAATAACAGCCTATGCGAATGAAGAGGGCAATACTATTCATGCTTATGGCTTTTATATTCGAGCAGCAATTATCAAAAAAACGAGCAGAAAAAGTAATACTTATTCATGTTTAGAGGTTTTATTGCATTTCTTTAATGAAAGCCTAATTATATTTGATAATTCCTTTTTAGCATACATAAAATGCAGATTCACGATTCAAAATCTTTTAATTAACTTTTATATTGATCCAATTTTGCACAAACAACTCTTACAAAAATAAAGAAAGGTGATACTCCTCATGCACCGAAAATCTTGTAACACATTCTATATAAATAGGTTTATAGGCATTGTAATTGTATATGGAGTGAAAAAATATCCTTAAAATATGATTCTAGATACACTAAAACAGTGTGGTTTAAGCTATAATTACTCCTTATTAGTTAAATAATATAAAATAATAGTACTTTGTAATACATAGTACCATTGCAATACATATATTTGTGCCATACAAAGATGTTTGTTATATGTCAGTACTTTAAATAATGGATTTAAGATAATAAAATAACAATGATTATGATGAATGTAGACAATGTAAAATCGCAGATGCGTAAAGGGATGCTGGAATATTGCATCATGTTACTGCTGCATAAAGAGCCTGCTTATGCTTCGGACATTATCCAAAAGCTTAAAGAAGCTTGCCTTATTGTAGTGGAAGGTACGCTCTATCCATTGCTTACTCGCCTGAAAAATGACGATTTGCTAAGCTATGAATGGATCGAGTCTACTCAAGGACCTCCCCGTAAGTATTATAAATTGACGGAAAAAGGGGAAGACTTTTTGGGGGAGTTGGAGAATTCATGGCGCGAACTCAATGAAACAGTCAATCACATAGCTAATAGCTAAAAAGAAAAATAACCTCGTATCAACAAATTAAAAAAAGAATAACAATGAAAAAAACATTAACAGTAAATTTAGGAGGGACGGTATTCAATATTGATGATGATGCCTACCGCCTTTTAGACAATTACTTATGTAATCTGAAAACACACTTTCGTAAGGAGACAGGTGCTGACGAAATAGTAGATGATATGGAACGCCGTATATCGGAGCTTTTCTCAGAAAAGCTGTCGGGTGGTGCACAAGTTATAACCATTGCTGATGTAGAAGAAGTTATCAAACGTATGGGTAAACCCGAAGAATTAGATACTGAGAGTGAAGAAAGTGCTTCGGGGGCTTTCGACAAATCGGCAACTTCCGGTACTAATAGTGGGGCGGGAAATGAAGACACTACTTCAAAAGATAATAAGACCGGTATGGGGAGTGGAGCATACAGTCACCGACGTCTCTATCGCAATCCCGATGATAAAATGTTGGGTGGTGTTTGTAGTGGTTTGGCTGCTTATCTTGATTGGGATGTCACTCTCCTTCGTATTCTATTCTTGGTAATTTTAATCTGCGGGTGGGGCACACTGATACCTATTTACATTGTATGCTGGTTGGTAGTACCCGAAGCCCGTACTGCAGCAGAAAAATTAAATATGCGTGGTGAAGCCGTAACGCTTGAAAATATAGGTAAAACAGTGACCGATGGTTTTGAAAAAGCTGCGAATAGTGTAAATGACTTCATGAAATCCGATAAACCGCGTACCTTTCTTCAGAAAGTGGGGGATGCTTTTGTGATGATTGCCGGCTTTATATTGAAAGTCTGTTTAGTAATCTTTGCCATCGTATGCAGTCCGATACTCTTTGTATTGGGTATTGTCTTTATAGCCCTTCTCTTTGCAGCTGTTGCTGTAGCGGTAGGTGGTGGAGCCGCATTGATATCCTTGTTCCCTCTACACGATGTCATTATGCCTGTGTCACCGTTATCATCCATCGTGATGTATATCGCAGGTATTTTGTTGGTAGGTATACCATTGGTTAGCATTGTATTTGTAATATTCCGACAATTATTCACGTGGCAACCCATGTCCTCGGGGTTGAGGTGGACGTTACTCATACTTTGGATTGTAAGTGTGGCTACATTCTCCATCTGCTTTGCTATGCAGGGATTTACATTTCCGGAACTGTTGATACGAGGATAATTCGCATATGCGAATTTAAGTTTCGGGAGGGGGTTGCCATACGGCAACCCTTTTTCTTTTTCTCCCTTCCATTTTACTTAGATTATTTGAAAAAACTTAATATAATTTCTTAATTCAGATATAATCTCTATATTTGTAAGGTAAACTAATAAGTTTAATTACTAATATGAATACAATAGAATTAGCTTCTTCCTTGCGACTGGCAGTTAGTGCATTGCATAAAGGATTACGAAAAAAATCAGGAGGATACAAGACTTATTCCATGACGGAAATGGAGACTATAGGGTATTTGTATCGGAATGAGCAACTAATGCCCACCGAGCTTGCAACGCTAACCCGTATCACCACACAATCTATGTCACAGATCCTTGCACGAATGGAGGAGTGGGAGATAATAAAGCGGACACCTGTAAAAGATGATAAGCGTAAAGTCTATATTTCCTTGACTTCGGCAGGAAAAGAATTGGTGAATCATACCATGTATGAACGGGATGAATGGCTTAAAGGGGTCATCGAACAAACGCTTTCGATAGATGAACAAGAAATACTGGAAAAGGCGTTACCAGTATTGAATAAACTTTTAGAAACTAAATAAACGAAATAATATGGAATGGTATTATTATTTTGGAGTATTCTTGTCTGGAGTGGTTTTGGGCAATGCTATACCTCATTTTGTAAGTGGCATTTCGGGTAATAAGTTTCCTACTCCTTTTGCTAAACCAAGAGGGAGAGGGCTTTCATCATCGACTATAAATGTTCTGTGGGGGCTATTCAATCTGATTATCGGGCTTGTTTTGACTAAAACATCCCATTTTGACCTTGCTGATAATGGAATGATGCTGACTTTCTTTATCGGAATAACTTGCATCAGCATTCCATCAAGTATGAATTTTGCAAAAAAAGAAAAAGAATAATAATATGGAACAGAACGCAGCCCTGCTTGTTATGGATATGCAAACAGCTATTATAAGTAATTTATCAGATAGCAAACTGTTTACAGACAATGTCGGTAAGGCCATAGCACATGCCCGCAAAAAGAATATACCTGTTATTTACGTTGTAGTCGGCTTTCGACAGGGGATTCCTGAAATCAGCGACCGAAGCATCAAGAATTTTGTGACCATAAAAAAAGGCTCGAAAATGCTGACATGGCTCAATGGACAAAGATAGAACCTGCTGTCCAGCCTCTTGATGACGATATTGTTGTGGTCAAACGCCGGACAAGTGCCTTTACCGGTAGTGATTTGGAGGTTATTTTAAGAGCCCTTCATATTAATCATCTCATTCTTACAGGTATTGCTACAGGTGGAGTTGTTTTATCAACGGTACGTGAAGCCGCCGACAAAGATTTCCAGTTAACAGTCCTGAGCAATGCTTGTGCAGATGCCGATGATGAAATTCATCGTGTCCTGACTGAAAAAGTCTTTCCCCGGCAAGCTACGGTAATTACAGTAGAGGAGTGGAACAGTCCACGATAAATTCCCGTAGAAGTTGATCTGTATGTCTCATTTATTTAAAAAGTCTAGGCTGTTCTTTTCCATTCTGTCTATAATGTCAATAATATAGCGTTGTTCCTCTGTCGATATACCATTCAGTGATATGTCGGAAGAGCGATTTTGACATTTTTCAATCCTGTTTTTTATATTGTCAGCCTTTTCTGTGTAATAGACCAGATAACTCCGACCATCTTTTTCGTTTTTCTTTTTATAAATATAATCTTGTTTCTGCAGTTTGTCAACTATCCGGGTAATATTTGCAAAGTCTTTCCGTGATCTCAAAGCTATTTCACCTATTGTTAATCCATTTTCATCCCATAAATACGACAGTACGCTCCACTGTTCAGGTGTAATATTGATTCCTTCATCTGCAATTATTCTATAGACCTGCCGTTTTATCAATCCCGATAAAATAGCTATGCGATGATTGAGGTGTGCATCCAATTTATTCTCCATTCTGCAATATTTTACTTATCTATTTGTTATGACAAATAGATGATTTATATTTGTCACGACAAATATAAACGTAATTAAAATAATAGCAAATGGAAGTCGGGACATTTATCAGCAATTTCAGGAAAGCATTTGGCGAGACAGCCGAATTGCCCGTTTTATTTTGGTATTCAGATACTCCGGTTGGTGATGCTACAGAAAAAATCAACGGATGTTTATTCAAAGAATTCGGAACATTGAGAAAAGGGACACCCATATCGCTCACCCTTGATATTATAGGATGTATAGGAGGAAAGCTATACACTGGTTTTTCGGAGATGAATGAAAGGATCCCCAATTTTGTCTCTTTAAAGGAGAGGTATAAGGAGACACCCCGAATGGTGCTCGATTTTATTGATAAGCTGGGAATATCGTTGTTGGACAAAAAATATTTAAACCTTGCGCCCATCAATAAGATAGACAGTTTTCAGGATATTATCGGTATAATATTCTTTGCCACTCCCGACATTCTTTCAGGGCTAACAGCTTGGGCATTCTTTGATAATAATTCAGAAGATGCCGTAACTACAAAGTTTGGGTCGGGTTGCTCTTCTATATTTGCGGAAACAGCAGGAGAGAATGCCAAAAATGGCCGGAGAACATTCTTGGGCTTTTTCGATCCATCGGCCCGTCGCTATGTCGAATCCGATATCTTAAGCTTTGCCATACCGATGTCCCGATTTAAGGAAATGTACGACACAATGCCCCAGAGTTGTTTGTTCGACACTCCTGCATGGAGCAGAGTGCGCGATCGTATTAACTCAATGGCACAAACAACATGAGACGTGTCTAAAACATCATATCATAAATATAAAAATAGCCGACTTTATTAGCCGGCTATTTTTATATTATTGTGTTTTCTCCGAAACAAATCGATTCGGAGAAGTTACCATATCGGAGTATCAATAACGATTTCTGTTATATCCCCCTCCGTTACGGTTGAAACCACCACCACCACGGCTGTTTCCGTGACTGGTCTTTTCACCTTTGGGACGGGCTACATTCACAGAAATATTTCTACCGTCAAGTTCGCTTTCGTTTAGTCCCTTAATTGCATTTTCAGCTTCCTCGTCGTTTGGCATTTCTACGAAGCCAAAGCCACGAGAACGTCCGGTTTCTCTGTCTGTTACAACGTTAGCAGAAGTCACTTCGCCGTATTCCGTAAATAATTGCTGTAAGCTCTCACCATCAGTGTTGTAGCTTAAATTAGAAACAAAAATGTTCATCTTTTTTTGCTTTTGTTCTTAATGTAAATAATTAATTTTTATATATATTACTTTGTAAGAACGATTTTCACGGCATTCATGCCCTTCTTTCCTCGTTCAAGTTCAAATGTAACCAAATTCCCTTCTTTAATATCGGCAAATGCATTGCTGATATGAAAGAAGTATTTTTCCGCACTGGAAGTATCTTTTATAAAACCATATCCCTTGTTAGTATCAAAATGCTCCACACGTCCTTTTAAAGGAAGTATTTCAATATCTTCTTTTTTAGGAGTTGAAACCAAAATAGTTTCGGGATCTATCTTTTCTTTCTGACTCTGATCGGGTGGAGTGCTTGTTAACATTCCATTCTCATCTACATAGGCTATCATTTCATCAAATGATGAGCTACCGCCAGCTTTACGCTCTTCTTTGCGTTTTTGTTTTTCAACTTTCTTACTCTGTCTCTTTTTTTCTAATTCTTTCTTGTTATAAGATACTGCCATTTATAAGTTGTTTTATAATTGATTATTTAGACTTAATTACGCGCTTACCGATAATCTGCTTATTTTCTTTCCAATCAGTTTTTGAATGCTGTTAAGCATTGCATTTTCATCTTTTGAGCAAAATGTCAGAGCAGTTCCATATTGACCTGCACGTCCGGTACGCCCTATGCGATGTACATACGTTTCAGCCGTATCAGGTAAGTCATAGTTGATAACCATTCCCAGGTTCGCAATGTCTATTCCCCGTGCTGCAATGTCAGTCGCAACGATTATACGGGTCTTTCCCGATCTGAAATTATCCAAAGCTCTTTGTCTGGCTACTTGGGTTTTATTACCGTGAATAGCCTCGCAATTGATACCGGTTTTATTTAATACTTTCGCAATCTTGTCTGCTCCATGTTTTGTACGCGAAAAGACAAGTATTGTTTTAGCTTGCTCTTTCTTTAAGATATCAATCAGAAGATTGCTTTTTTCGGGCTTTTCAACCAAATACAAACCTTGCTCAATCTTATTCTTCATCTTATCCACAGGCTTTATCTCGACCGTAATAGGATTTTTCAACATATCTTTTGCCAAAATAGATATTTTAGCAGGCATTGTTGCCGAGAAAAATAATGTTTGACGCTGTTTTGGCAATATTACCAATAAGCGTTTGATATCATGAATAAAACCCATATCAAGCATACGGTCCGCTTCATCGAGTATAAAATGCTGGATATGATCCAGCTTAATATATTTCTGACTGATCAAGTCAAGTAACCGCCCCGGTGTTGCTATCAGTACATCTGTTCCTCGTTTAAGTGCATCAACCTGAGGTTTTTGGTTTACCCCACCGAAAATCACTGTGTGACGAATATCGGTATATCGGTTATAATCTTTAAAACACTCATCAATCTGTATTGCCAATTCACGTGTAGGAGTGAGGATAAGGGCTTTAATCTCTCGCCCCCGCTCTTTCGCATTGAGTCGGCTTATTTGCTGAATAATGGGGATGGCAAATGCTGCGGTTTTACCCGTTCCGGTCTGCGCTATTCCCAGTAAATCCTTACCACCGGACACCACAGGTATTGCCTGTTCTTGTATAGGGGTCGGTATCTCATATTTTTTGTCACGAAGAGCCTTTAATATTGGCTCGGAAATATTTAATTCTTTAAATGTCATAAATCGCTTTTTACTGCTTTATATCGCAGTATTTTATTACTAAATTATTTGGAAGCAGTGTCGAATTCGTTCTTCAATTTTGCAATCACTTCCTTTACGCTACTGATTTTGTTTGCAAGATACGCATTTGCTCCGGCAAAAGCATATCCTTTATCCATTTTTCCTTTAGCTGCATTATAGAGCGCTTTGATAATGCAATAAGGGCTTTTACTATAATCACAAGTCTTGATGCAATGGAATGGGCAACTACGAGGCTTTTCATTGCCTTCGTTCACGCTACGGATGAACTGACCGTCAAAAGCACGTCCTGGCATTCCCACCGGACTCTGAATGATCAAGGCATCCTTTTTTGATGAACTGATATAGACTTGTTTAAATACAGGAGAAGCATCACATTCGTCAGTAGGAACAAAAATGCTCGCTAATTGCACTCCTGTTGCGCCGAGTTGAATAAAACGCAGAATATCTTCACCTGTTGAAATTCCTCCGGCGGCTATAACCGGAATATTTTTTTTCTCACTATATTGATTGGTAACTGCAAGCACTTCAGGTATCAAATGTTCTAGTGAATAGTTTTCATCATCAATTTCATTTTTTTTAAAACCCAAATGTCCTCCGGCCTTTGGTCCTTCTACAACAATTGCATCGGGTAAATAGTTGTAATTTGTATGCCATTTTTCACAAATTATTTGAGCTGCACGTGCCGAAGAGACAATCGGGACCAAAAGAGTTTTACTGTCGGGAGTCAGATACGAAGGCAAGTTTAGCGGTAAGCCTGCACCTGAAAAAATGATATCCGCTTTTTCTGTTATCGCTGTGCGCACCATATCGGCAAAGTTAGATAGCGCTACCATAATATTAACGCCAACAATGCCTTTTGTTTTTTCACGTGTTTTGCGAAGCTCTTCTTTGAGTCCCCAAATGCAGTCTCTCAGATAGTCACTTGCCGTTTGTTTATATAGTAAGCCCAAACCGGCACACGAAATTACACCGACTCCGCCTTCGTTGGCAACGGCAGAAGCTAATCCGGACAGTGAAATTCCTACTCCCATACCACCTTGGATAATGGGCAACCGAATTTCTTTCTCTCCAATAAAAAATGATTTCATCATATTTGTCAAAACTGTGTCGCGGCTTTTTTCGAGGTTTACCTATCCGCGCGACCATTAATACTGAACAAGGCAAGTTGATTTTGAGGTCGATTTTGACGATGGAAAGACTCCGCAAAATAGCAGCAGAGTATAGCATTGCTAAGACAGATTCAAATAAACTTTATTGTCTGCTGCAAAGATACGCTTTTTTCTTACAAGTTGTATTCTTTTCGATAATATTTATTCTTTTCTTTCATCATCGCTTTCGGTCAGATTCAATAAATTGATATTTTCCGATGCAATAAAATTCATTTTTCTGGAGGTGCATTCAGTTACCAAACAGTGGCCGCAATGCTCCATCAGGCAAGGATCCGAATGAATCGACAATTGTATTTTGTCCGAAAAATTAGAAATCAAAGTGCTCTGCAGGTTATCACAGGCTTCATGTCCTTCCACAATATTATAATACCAAGGCAAGGTCAGATCACAGTCGATATAGAGAAAACTGCCGTTTTTGATGATTTTGGTATTGTGTACGTCAATCCAGTCGGCATGCCGGTGGCGGTTGATGCAATCTGCTATTTCATCGAGTAGTTTTTCATCCGCTTTATCCAGCAAATTGGCAATGGTCTTTCGCAGGATAGATATTCCTGTAGCAATTATGATTGATCCGAATATAAGGGCTAATGCACTGTCTATCCATAGAATGCCAGTGAAATAAAGCAGGAGCAGACCAATAACGAGTCCTATGGTAGAGTAAGTATCCGATTGCAAGTGCTTCCCTCCGGCTATCAGAGCCATTGACTCGTATTTTTTACCTTTTTTAATACTGTACCATCCCATGAGATAGTTCAGCACTCCCGAAATAGCCACTACTACAATACCAATGTCAAGTTTACCTATAGTTCCCGGAGTGAAAAGTCGTTGTATTCCTTCGTAAATAATCAGCAGACCTGCAATCGAAATGAGCAAACCTTCCGTTGAAGCCGATATCAACTCTATTTTTCCATGACCGAAAGGATGTTCTTTATCTTTAGGCTTAGCCGCCCATCTCAGGCTAAACAAAGCTATAAAACCGGCTACAACATTCACAATGCTTTCCATGGCATCGGTCAGGATACCCACAGAATTCGTCAGAAAGAAAGCGGCAAACTTACCGCATAAAATCACTATAGATAAGCATACAATTACCCGTTGTACCTTTTGCTTCAACAAATCCTCGTTCATTTTACTGTTTTTTGAGATTGTTTCTATAAAATGCTGTGCAAATTTAAGCAGACTCCAACTGTTTTACGCAAAAAAAGCTTAGAAAGTGATCATACAACTCAATCCTTTTCCTTCATTCGAATAAAAAGGCATTGCTGCCACGTTCTTCAAGCGTGTACGACCAAATAATTTCTTTTGGATATACGGATAAGCCCAGTAAGCCATTTTAGTGCTCAGTATACCTATTCCGGCACCAGCCATCACGTCAGTCAGCCAATGACGATTGTTGTACATTCTGAAGAAACCTGTTCCGGCTGCCACACCATAACCTGCTACACCGATCCAGGGTGATACATCTTTATATTCCTGCCATAAGAATTCCGCACCCATAAATGCTGTGGCCGTATGTCCCGAAGGAAAGGAGTTTCTGCTTGAGCCGTCCGGACGTTCTACGCGGGTTATGTTCTTAAGGCTCTCCACCGTTACACCCATAACGAGATAAGAAGTTGCCAGTATCATAGTTCGGTCGCGGAAGTTATTTTTGCCCTTGATGCCTGCCAGGTTAAGACCATACACTGCAGCCATGGGAACATATTGTGAGAAGTCGTCAAACGTTGCTTTCCGATCTATATCCTCCTGTAATTCATCCCGTATTTCACGATTCTGATATTTTAGCCAGTCACTTTCAATACCTATTAGACCAGTTCCTATCAATAGAGTGGGGATGATGAGCTGCCCGTATCTCAACTGGTATCTGCCAGAGTATCTATTAATCTCATTACCCAAGAATTTGTCTTGGCGGAAAAAGTTCTTATCGCTCGCTAGACCTTTGTTACCGAGACTATCAATATATTGCAGCCCTACATTGGGCATACTTGTAGTAGGCACTTTTAAGTTACCCCCAACTTTATTTTCACTTTTTGTACCTGTATTCCATCCGGTTTTGTCATTCCGAAAATCTACTTTTCCATTTTGTTGTCCGTAGATTTGTGCAGGAAGCATAATGATCATTACAAGGAGTAGAATTGTCGGATATATTGTTGTCCTATTCATTATCATACCTATTTGTGGATACAAATGAAAGTTTCGACTTTGAAGAAAATCTGTAGAAAGCTGATTTTAAAATAGGTTTCGGAATAATTTAGTGAAAATTATGATAATAGCTATTGCAGCCATATTTCTAAATCATCCCTTCGAAATAATGCCATTCTTAAAATTAAATATAGCAGACTACAATATCTGTAAGAAGTAAAGAATACACCTAGGCAGGAAAGAATGCTTATAAGGTATAAATATAGGCAATATAAAAAATGCCTTTAACTAAACTTTATTCGGAATACATGTCTATTGTGCTCGAACTGATATTCTATTTTCCAATTATGATAGTCGCATATTGCCTTTACAATGGCTAAACCTAATCCGTTTCCCCGTTTATTATCCCCTTGTGAGGAAGTGTTGAAACGTTGAAAAAGGCTCTTTTCATCCAACTTTTTTCCTGAAGCCGGATTGGACACTGTCATCTCATTATCATCAATTTCTATTTCTATTTTACTGCCGTCAGGACTGTTTCGAATAGCATTCACAATTAGGTTATTTATCAAGCTGTCAAATAATAAAACGTTGACATTTAAGTATAAGGGGTTACTGCTTTGACTTATTACTTCAACTCTATGTTTATGATATAATTCCTTGTATAAAGCTATGTTTTTACCTATTGCATAGATGGCATTCACCCTTGTCTGTTCTCCTAATTGGTCATTGTCTATCTTTGCAAGCAGCAGTAGGTCTTTGTTCAGACGACTGAGTCGGCTACTCACGGCATATAGTTCATTCACAATCTCCGCTTGTTTTTCGGTAAGCTCTTCCTGTAGCAACAAGTCCAGTTTGCTTTGAAAGACAGCAATAGGAGTCTGTAGCTCGTGTGATGCATTTTCAGTAAACTCTTTCTGGACGATGTAGCTTTGTTTATCCCTGCTCATCAATTCCTGCGTTGCTATATTCAGTCGGGCAAATTCCTTTATATCCGTGGATGAAAAATTAGGCACTCTGCTGTGCTCCAGATTAAAATGCTCTATCTTGGTCAAGGTCGTATCGAAAGGTTTCCACAATTTTTTTGTAATAAAACGCATTGTGACTAATAATGATAAACTCAGCACGGAGAAAATCATCACAAACTGGATCATCACACCTTTCACAATATCTTCTTCCAAATCAAGATCCGGGAGAGGTATCCCCAGCCGGATATGTTCCATTACATCCGCCAAGTCTTCCGCGTAATATTGCTTGGTGAGCCAGTAAAATAGAGGTGCCGTTAACAATAATAATATTGCTGTACATCCTATATACTGTGTAAGAGTTTTGTTCAGTAAACTTCTCATTCTCATTTTTCAATCCATTTGTAACCCATTCCGTAAATTGTTTTTATGCAGTCGTTACAGCCTGCCGCACTCAATTTAGCTTTTAAATTTTTAATATGTGTATACACAAAGCTGTAATCATCCATCATATCCGCCATATCCCCGCTTAAATGTTCGGCAAGTGCACTTTTTGAAACTACTTTTTTATGATTTTCTACGAGAAATAATAAAAGTTGGAATTCGGTCCGGGTCAAATCGAGTACATCTCCGTGAGCCTTAACTTCTTTCGCCAATAAATCAATCGAAATATCTCCGCTTTCAATGAAGTTGTTGTTGGAGAAGTTTCTTCTGCGCATCAATGCGTAGATTCTTATACTTAGTTCGGGCAGATGGAATGGTTTTGCCAGATAATCATCGGCGCCTATTTTCAGTCCTTCAATTTTACTTTCCAATGAATTTTTTGCTGAAATAATAATCACTCCAGTTTCCGGTTTCTCTTTTTTTATGACGGTCAGAACATCCAGACCGTCTCCTTCTGGTAACATTATATCCAGCAAAATACAATCATAATCGTAAAGTTTTACTTTCATCATTGCATCATGATACGTGAACGCTTGTTCACAAAGGTATTCCTCTTCATTCAAGAATCGGACAATGCTTTGTGATAGAGCCTGTTCATCTTCAATAACCAATAACTTCATTTTCTAAATCAGTTAAATATACTTAAGTCGAACAAAGCTACATGATTAGTCTGATATTTACAAATATTGACTAGATTTTAATACTATAAGGTCTTAACGATAACTTCTCCCAATAAAGAAGATAGCACTAAATAGCTTGTCAGAATTATGGTCATGCGGTTTATTTGGGTTTTCTTATAGTGACTTCCTATACAATAGTAGCCGGTTTTGTTACCTATTATTGAGTATAATTTATATACAATATACCCGATGCTCATTCCTGTGGCAATCCCTGCTGCAACGTCCGAAATAAAATGAACGCCGAGATAAATCCGTGAATAAGATATGACAAATGCCACTGTCATAATGAATATGGTATAATATTTATTACGTAGCAGCAGACTGGTGAACAAGGCAAAGCCGAAGCTATTGGTGGCATGACCGGAGATAAAGCCATATCGTCCGCCCTTATAGCCGTAAAGTGTGCGAACATGCTCCATGATTTCAGGATAGTGGGTGGGGCGTTCCCTTTGAAACAGCGGCTTGATCAGATGGCTCGAGAATTGGTCGCACAGCACAAAAACTAATATGATGGCCATCAATACCGGAATCCATTGTCTCCGGTCAACCTTATGTATAAGAATGAAAATAAATACAGTCATAGGAAATATCCAAAGTGGAAATCCTGAAAATAGCCACATCATGCCATCCAGAAAATTAGAATGTGCTCCATTGATTGCAAAGAACATATTTTCTTCGTATGGAATCATTTTATCGAGCATGTTCAAAATCATAAGTGGCTATATCTTTGTTAGCGCTTCAAAATTATCTTTCAATTTTGTGGAAAATCTGAATTTTAGTTCACTGTATCTCTTTTTAAGAAATATACGACATTTATACTCTGTTTTTAATCCACTTTAAGCAAAAAACAGAGTGTAAGGTTACATTTCCATTACACTCTGTTCATCTATCCGCCATACATTATCGACATGCCGATTCCCGGGTATCAGATATATTCCCTTATTGCGTTACAAAGATATGTCTACTGTTTTCGGCCTTCTCCGGTTATGTTCGGTTTCATCCGGTTACGAACGGTTATGATCGGTTATATTCCGTTGCGTCCGTTTCTGTAAAGGTTAAATTCAAAAAGTAATAGATAAAATAAGATTGTTATCTCATCCGATATATATAATTTTGTTTGTTAAGAATAAACATATAAACTATTCCTTATGAAGAAGAACCTGATTCTAGTCTTCTTTCTCGTTTTAAGTCTTGGATTGAATGCCCAGACCGCTAAAGAAGATATTTTTGCTGATGTCCATCGTTCGGCCAGCAATTATTATGCATATCCGGAACCCGGAAATGTAAAGCTTACACCCGCTCCGGTAGGATATAAACCTTTTTATATCAGTACTTATCACCGACATGGCTCTCGTTTTCTTATCGAAAGCGAAGACTACACCAGCCCGATGCAGATCTTTCAAAAGGCCGATAGCCTGGGTAAACTCACTCCATTGGGCAAGAAGGTGAAGGCCGATCTGCAAGTTATGGCACAAATGTCCACCGGCAGGCTGGGGGAGCTCACCCCGTTAGGAGCAATTCAACATGCAGGAGTTGCTAAGCGGATGTATACTAACTTTCCCGAAATCTTTAAAGGAAATGCCAAAATCGATGCCCGCTCAACGATTGTGATCCGCTGCATCCTTTCCATGATGAACGAATGTATGCAACTCAGGGCTATGAACCCTGCAATAGAGGTAAAGAGTGATGCCAGCGAACATGACATGTATTATATGAATTACAGCGATAAGGGACTCACCAAATTACGTAAACAGCCTAAAGTCGAAGCAACATTGAAAAAGTTCAGAGACGAGCATACCCATCCCGAGCGCTTGATGACCTCTCTTTTCACTGATGCCGATTACGTAAAAAGCAATGTTAAAGCCGATAAGTTGATGGAAGTTCTTTTCAAGGTAGCTTCCAATATGCAGAGTCATAAGGGACAGACATCAATTGATCTCTATCCACTCTTCACAAAAGAAGAATGCTATGACCTTTGGCAGGTACAAAACCTGGGATGGTACGTCAATTACGGACCATCTCCTTTGACAGAAGGTAAAATGCCTTATCTGGAAGCCAATTTGTTGGAAAACTTTCTAAATTCCGCCGACACCTGCGTGGTAAATAAGGGTAACGGAGCCACTATGCGTTTCGGGCACGAAGTATGTGTACTGCCTCTTGCCGCGTTGATGGAGTTGGGTAATACCAATCGCATCATCAATAATCCCGACTCTTTAGCCAATGAATGGCGTAATTACGATATATTTATGATGGCAAGCAATATTCAGTGGGTGTTCTACCGTAAGCCGGGCGATAAGGATATTCTTGTCAAGGCGCTACTCAACGAACATGAAGTCAGTTTGCCGGTAAAGAGTGCTCTCGCACCATATTATCACTGGAAAGATATTGAGGTCTATTATCGTAATAAATTAGCGAAGTTCAGACAAAACTAATTCTGTATTTTCTCTTTTGTAATAATAAGTCCCCGACAGAGCCTCCTATGTTCTGCCGGGGATTCGTTTTTTAAGATATAATCCCGGTAATTTAATATTTCTTGTTGCTTTTATCGAAAACATGCTTTCTTATAAATGCTTGAATATTTGTATTTTATGTCGAAAATTATTAACTTTATGCAGTTATTTAATGTAATGATTAAACTATTTTATCACAATGGAAGAGGAAGAGAAAAGTGAATACAGCACGTCGATACGTACTTATACAAAGGTGGAGCTGGCAATGATGTACAATCCTGATCAGTGTGTTGACAATGCGTTACATACCTTGTCAAAATGGATTCGTTATAATGAAAAATTGTCAATGGAACTAAACGAAATAGGTTATAATAAATTTAGGCGAAGTTTTACTCCGCTCGAAGTCCGTCTTCTCTTCAAATACTTGGGTGTGCCATGATTTTACCTATCGTAAATCTTCAAAGACTGTTAAAATAGTTTGTATCGTATAAAAAAATAATATACCTTTGTCCGTCAAAGAAACTAAAAATGGACCATCTCTATTTCGTTGTGGCACTTTTATCTTTGTCGGCTGTAGGAACAGCGGGGTTTACGCTGTGGAGAGCCCCCATATCCACCGACAAATATGGGAATAAATGTCGTCTTTCAAGAAACTATCTTGCTTTGGCATACTTTCTCATTGTAATCACCCATCTCGCGGAATTATTTTTCGGTATTTGTTCGGATATTACGGGTATCCGTTTCGCACTTACATTAATAATAACTTCAATCCAGGCATTTTTATTTTACGGTGCACTTATGGCACTCATCAGTAGCAGTCCCGTCAGTCGTCGGGAGTTTTGGGGACAGATGGGGGCTATTACGTTCTTTTCGGTTCTAATATGCCTGTCCCGGTTCTTTTTTCCGTTACTCTTCTTTGAAATCTTTTCTGCCATCTGCCTAGGTGCATATGCTATTCAGCTTATCTATTATAGCTATAGACTTGTTCACGAAGATAAGTATTTCCACAACAAGCTCAATAACTATTTTGCAGGCGATGAACCATCCCATATTAACTGGATACGTCGTTCCTATTGGGGAGTTTTGTGCATAGGGTTTACTTCATTTTTGGTTTTATTGTGCTCGCCCTATCTCTATTTAATTTACACTTGTTTATATACGCTGTTTTACATTTACTTTGCTGCTAAAATTCTCAACTATTTCACAGTCTATAGCCAGTATGGCTTGGCTGTGTCGGAGGAAGAAACTGAAGCTGCCAATCCTGTGTTATGCGGCACGGAAGCCTTTATCCCAGCTCTTGAAAAATGGATTTTAGCCAAAGGATTTGTGAGACCAGATATAACTTTGCGTACGCTTGCTGCCGAACTTAATACCAATCAAACTTATCTTTCCAATTATATCAACGCCGCCACCGGTCAGAACTTTCGTAATTGGATCAGCCGTCTGCGCATTGAAGAAGCCGAATTATTGCTCGATACCCATCCCGATTATGCTGTAAGCTACGTTGGCGAGTTGGTGGGTATACTCAACAAGAGCAGCTTTTTCCGTCAGTTTGCCAATGTCACCGGAATGACACCCAATGAATTCAGAAAGAAAAACTGCCGAAACCAGCAGAGCGTATTAAAAAGAGGTAAGAAGAGAGCTGTTAGTGAAACAAATTATGATAGAGCTAATACTGGTGAGAATATCGTAGAATCTGATGCACCCCAATCTAAGGAGTAAGCTACTCTGTTAGCAAGTAAGAAAGATCGTAGTAAACCGAATAATTAAAAGAGAGAGAGGTTCCTCTTTTTTAAAGCCCCGCAGAAATGCTTTTATCGAGCATTAACTGCGGGGCTTGTGCATAACCTATGAAAAGCCATCCTGCTAAAAAAGATTACTGTTTCCTTCATTTTTTCGATTTAGTAAAAGAATTATAAAAGAAATAATTTGTCTTAAAACATAAATAACATTTTTATATTTAGGACGTTATGTTTATTTTTATATACTTATTTTTGTAGTTGCAATAATAGTGTCGCAATAATCTTTTTATTCTATTATCATGGAAACTTTTAAAATTTTGTTGCCTGCAGGTCCTCTTTGGAGTGACGAAGATGCAAAGAAGAAAGCGCCTTTTATTTGTGCTGCACATGGTGGTAAGTTTACCGGTGTATGGAAAACGGTTCTTGAAAGTGAGATGAGTGTAGTAGAATGTGAGTTGCCTTATCCGGCTAACGGTCCTGTAAAATTCACTCTTGATGTTCCTGCCGGGCCTATCTGGAACAACGATGACGCAAAACTGAAATGTGATGCAATCTGCGCATCATACGGAGGGGACAATGGAAAACTATTATTCAAGGACAAATGAGCGTTTGTGGTTGTGACTTCAGCTTCTAATCAACATTTCGCTTAATACGAAGAATGGGATCATTCAAATAGAGAACAATCCCATTCTTTTTAGCATTGCTTACAGCTACAAAATAAGCTTTATATTTTTTAGTCGTAAGTTATTAATTAGTTTATTTAAACTTCAACGCCAAAGTCACTAGATGTGATTTCAGCCCGTCGTTCCGATCGTAATAATTATACCGCAACTCCAGCGTATTCAACGGCTTGATACCCAATACACCTGTGCCGGACACCAGACGGAAGTTCACCCCGAACATGTTGCTGTTGAACTTCGACAGATCATAGTCACTCGTGTAATATTCGTCCGTCAGCAGATGCTCGCCATACGGCTTGAAATATTTCACTCCGTTTTGCGAGTAGAAGCGGTAGAACGGTGCAATGGATAAAAACGGAGTCACCTTATAGGGCAGTTCCAATTCCACCGTATGCGCATTGAGTCCCCAACTGTCGTGATAATAACGGTAGAAGCTACGCAGAATGAAGTGATCGGACATGAAGTAGTTCAGTCGTAACCCTACAGGCAATTTGAACCGGTGATCAGGCATCTTCTCGGAGAATACCGGGTCATTATCCGCATTGGCATCGCCGTCTTTAAAGTAAACCCGCTGATAAGCCGTACCCAACTGACCGGTCTGGTAACCGATATCCGCCAGCAAAGCCATTTGCAGTTCTTTGTTTATCACCTGACTCCAACTCAGCGCAAGGTTGTATGAGTTACGCGGAGCACTATCTCCCTGTTTATATTTGAAGCCGTTGTTCTCCTGATCCCTAAGCTCCACAGGCAGAATAATCTTCCAGTGATCCAGAAATACCGAAGCCTTGGCGGACAACTCCGTATTGCCCTTATTGAGCAACTTGGCAAATAATACGTTTCCACCCAAAGAGGTGTAATCGAACTCTTGTGAGAACGACAACCCGCCACCCAACGAATACTTCTTTTCCACATTCTCAAACAAATAACTGGCTGCCGGAGAGAATCGTGCATCACTTCGTGAAGCCGAGGTGATATGCATATCGCCCGAAGCCGGATTCTTCACCTTGTCGATATTATCCGATGAAGCCGAACTGTACGTGTCTATTCCAAGCTCAAAAGACAGACTGTGCTTGTTCAGACGCTTGTCATAACGGATCAGATGCAGATCGATGCTGTTGCCGAAATCCGTCAGCTTTTCAGTCCCCACGCCACCGGTCACCGCCGAATGGTCGCCCGTCTGACTGTAGTAACTCGATACGAAGTTGATCTCATCCACCTTCAGCTTCCGGTACTTGGTACTGTCCGTCTGAGCCTTTGCCCCGCTCAACATCAATAGAAGGGTAGCCACTGTTAACACCACTTTTTTCATCTTGCTTCAATGATTAGTTACAACCGCAGCCGCCACCTGTACGTCCGCCGTTACCTCCCGTTGCACCCTCGCGATACATCAGAAAATTATTCTGAAACTTTTCAATGCCACGTGGCGCCAATGCCATTTCCGCATCATTGAGCTTTGCTTTCTGATAAGGCTTCACGCTTGAGCACGAGCACATCATCAGGAAAGTCATACTCACCCATAATACAAAATACAAGTACTTCATCATGCAATTAATTTAATGTTTCGGGATACATAAAGCTTGTTTGCATCATCCACCAGAATGCACTCAATGCCGTTGATTTGATTAATAAAATCGAGACCTTCATTTACCCCCATGATGGAAATGGGAGTTGCCATAGCGTCAGCAAGTTCCGCATTGGCTGTTATTACGGTCACACTCTTAATGCCCCGGATAGGATAGCCCGTCTGCGGATTGATAGTGTGGGAGTAAAGCTGATTGTCGATAATGACAAATTTCTCGTAGTTACCCGAAGTTGCCACCGATTTATTGGTAATGTTCAGCGTCGAAAAGTAGGTATTGCTCAGGTTCGGGTTTGCAATGCCGATAGTCCACGGAGCCCCATCTTCCTGATAACCCCACGCATTCAGGTCGCCTGAAGCATTCACAATCCCGTTTTCCACTCCGGCTTCCCTCATTATTAGTTTGGCACGATCGGCGGCATAACCTTTCCCGATACCTCCAAAGCCTATACGCATTCCTTTCTTACGCAAAAAGACCGTCTTCTCAGCCGCATCCAGCACAATGTTGCGGTAATTCACCAATGCAACGGACTTCTTTGCCTCGTGTCGATCGGGCAGTTTCTCCATGGTTCGGTTGAAGTTCCAGAAATTCAGGTCCACCGACCCGTACGACAAGTCGAAATAGCCATGGGTCAGCTCCGAAATCTTCTGTGCCCGTGCCACCAGATCAAAAAACTCCTCCGTCACCTTAACCGGTTTCACCCCGGCCATCCGGTTGACTTGATTAGTCAGACTCGTATCGCTGAAAGTGGTGAAAAGCTGTTCAATACGTTTAATCTCATCTATACCTTTCTGTATTTGAGCTTTGCCCGTTTCCTCCTTGTCGCAGACCACGGCAAAGTCGAACATGTTTCCCATCAGTTTGGTTTGTACCTTCGCTACAGACATGCTTACAAATCCTTTACGTAGCGGTTGATATCAGCAATATAATCTTTTACGGTAAGTTTTTTATCGTAGCCGTGCCATTGATAAAGTACCTTACCCTGAGCATCCAGCAACACCATTTGTGGGAACTCACCCTGCGGATTATACACCTCCGCCAGCTTATCGTTCGCTTCCTGTTCGGCTTGAGACAACTGATGTTTCTTCTGACGCGGAAAGTCCGCAAGGAGAATCACAAGCTTTTGATGTGCGAAATCCTGAAAGGTGCTGTCCTCAAAAATCGTCTTACTCAACTGGATACAAGGGATACACCAATCGGAACCGGAGAACTTCAGCAAGATCAGTTTATGCTCATTTTTTGCTTGTATCTCCGCATCATCCAGACTTTTAGCCTGCCCAAAAACGCTTATGGAACTCAAAAGAATTCCTATAAAAATCAATAATTTAGTCTTCATTTCCGTGAAATCTCTTTGTAAATAATCTTAATTATAACCACTGAATATCACGAAAACAACAATGTTCAACTGCTCTTTGTTGGCGGAAAACTGTGATTTTAATCAATTGAATGTAAATTAAGCTTTATCTGTCCTTTCAGAGCGCTTTTTTAGTCAAAGTAGAAACTTATTGGTATCATATAGCTATAATATATATGTTTAAAGGCTATATTCTCTTCGTGATTTCCATAGCAAAACTTGTTCGAGGATGATTTTTACTCTAGATTTGTGTTTCAAAAAAGCAAATGATACATTCGTGCTACAAACTTTTTTATGGAATTGGTTACGTTAGCCCTCATATAAAGCTTCGGGCATCACTGGATATGAGTATTTTATAATAAATACTGAGTTTCAAATTAAACATTAGATTCTTGGAAATAATGACCTATTGTTTTTTCCCTTTTTAGCGTCTTATAGAATATATCTAAATACTTAAGGCAAATAATGATAAAGAATAAGCTATTTATCGGTATGTTGATCTTGTTTTCCTTTTTACCTGTAACAAGTATGTTGGGACAAGAAAAGCAGCCTCGTTATACACTGATGGGGTTAGGTGATTCTATCACTGATGGTGGGAGTAACTTTTCTTCCTACCTTTATCCTCTATGGCATAAACTTTCTTCAGCCGACTATGATTTTCATTTTATTGGGCCAAGAGAATCTATATGTCCTATCGGAAATTTAGCTCATTGCGGATTTAGCGGAAAAAGCGTTGAGTTTCTTGATTCTATTACGGACAGTATATATCATAAATATCCTTCCGACTTTGTATTGATTCACGCAGGGCATAATCATTCTGTCGAAGAGAAGCCCGTCCTTGGAATGATAAGGGCGTACCGATCTATTATTCATAAGCTCATAGCTATTAATCCGGAAGTTCACATCTTATTGGCAAAAGCCATACCCAGTGGAAAACTTCCTAAATATTCCTATATCCCGGAATTAAATAGGGAGATCGAAGTCATGGTGGCTTCAATGCATCTAAAACAAGTTGTTTTGGTCGACCAGTATAAAAATTTCGATTGGCAGACGATGACCATACAAGATCATGTTCATCCCAATGATTTAGGTGCTGAGCAGATGGCTTCCGTTTGGTTTGATTCTTTGAGTCATCAGCTGAAAGATCTCCCTGCCAATTTAAGGGTTGCATTCTCTTCCCATAAGTAGCTTTCTAATTTATGATGATGAGATTTTATTCATAACACATGGACATCTTAAAAATATAAATATATTTAGTTTATGATTTTTTTTTATTCAAGCACCTATATATTATTCAATTTTGTGCGTCATCAATAGTAGTTGTATAAAGTTGAATCGAGAGATTGGACTTTAAGACTGGTGTTAACAATCAAAATAATCTAATAATGGAAGACCAGGAAAGGGAACTTTTGTTGATATCCAAAGGTGACGAACTTGCATTTAATAGTTTCATGAACCGTCACTCGAAGAGTCTCTATTACTATGCTTTTGGTATCCTCAGCAATAATGAGATGTCAGAAGAGGTGGTAAGTGATGTCTTTCTTGAAGCTTGGAAATTACGCAAAACCCTTATTGAAATAGTAAATATTACAGGTTGGCTGAACACAGTGGTTTATCGAAAATCTATTTCCTATTTGCGCAAAGAAATGAAACACAATAAAGATATGTCGTTTGAGGATCTCGAAAACTTTTCATTTCCGGTCATGGAAAGTCCCATGGATGATCTCATTTCAAGTGAAGAGATAGAAGAATTGAATACAGCCATTGAGAGTTTACCTCCAAAATGTAAGCATGTCTTTTTTTTGGCTAAAATAGAAAAGATTCCCTATACCGAGATTGCCAATATGTTGCAAATTTCACTGGCAACGGTAAATTATCATATAAGTTTTGCGATGAGTGTTTTGAAGAAAAAATTGGCATAAGGAAAAAATAAGATATGATACCTATATATAATTTTCTTTCCTGCGTCTTATTAATTAGAAAGCAATGGGTATGAATAAAGATATCAAAGATTATAAATATGAAAAATCGGTGGAGGACCTCAAATTGAAATCCTTTATAGATAATAGCACCCCGATGAATGTGGATATATCATCAATAAAACAAAAAGCATTCCAAAAAATCCGTAAAGAAGAAAAACGCCGTAAGAACCGTCGTATGTTCGTTCTTTCTATTTCCGTAGCAGCCTGCTTTATGCTTGTGATGGGGATAAAATTCAGCTTGGCAGATAAAAATTATTGGGGAATTGACTTAACAGCTCTATTTAATTCCGGGAGCAGTATTGATCAAGAAGAGTTGGTCGTACCGATGGGTGAGAAGACCACCCTTTTATTGACCGACGGCACCAAGATTGTGGCCAATTCCCGTACCATAGTCAAATATCCCAAAACGTTCAAGGGTTCCACCCGTGAAATATATGTAAAAGGAGAAGCTTATTTTGATGTCGCACACGATGCCGAACATCCTTTTGTTGTCAACTCAGACAATTTCAGTGTAAAAGTCTTGGGAACGAAATTCAATGTATCCAATTATGATAACGCCGAATCACATGTGGTTTTAGTACAAGGATCTATAGAATTAAATACAGCTAATCATGATCGTGTACGGATGAAGCCAAAAGAACTGGTTGATATAAGAGACGGAGGGTTCACACAGAAAAAGAAAGTGAACACCGATGAGTATACTTGCTGGATGGACGGGATGATAAATTTAGATGGAGAGTGTATCCAATCTGTAGTCAAGAAGCTCACTAATTATTATGGGGTAAATATTGAATGCGAAAATAAGATATCGTCCAATAAGCTTTATGGAAAGCTGGTATTAGAAGACTCTGTAACAAAAGTACTTTCAAACATTAAAGAAATGACTGGCGCAAGAATGATTATAAATGGTAATTCCATTCGCTTAGTCCGGAAATAATCAACTTTCACTTTTTCTTAAAACATCATTATTCTCTTTTTGGGAAGAGGATTTTATACCCTTTTTAATACTATTTTAAGATGCAAACACACACTTTTTTACGATTTGTTGCCCTCATTCTTTTTGTGAATGTTTCGGGTATTATGCAATCCCAATCCGTGAAAATTCAAATCAGTCCTGATACGGTATCCGTTTTGAAAAATCCGCTTAACGGATGGGTGATATATCTTGGAAGAACCTGGGACGAAGGCTTTTGGGAGAAACAAGGTTACGATTCCATGCCCATAAATGGGGGGGGATCCACCGTACGTGTTTCTGATTTCGCCGGTACTTGCTATATCCGTACCAACTGGAATATGTTGGAACCAGAAGAAGGAAAATATGTTTGGAATGATCCTCAGTCTCGTATCAGTAAACTATTTGCCAGCGTAAGGAAACGTAATATGCGATTAGCTTTTCGCATCAATGTAGACAGCCGCGATCAAGGGCAGAACACTCCACTTTATGTTAAAGAAGCCGGTGCAAAAGGTTTTCAAGATCCTGATAATCCTAAAGTGTGGTCCCCTTATCCCGATGATGCTGTTTTCCAACAGAAGTATGAAAAGTTTCTTAAAGCTTTTGCCTCTGCATTCGATGATCCTGATAAAGTGGATTTCATAGATGCTTATGGTTTGGGAAAATGGGGGGAAGCTCATGGTGTGAAATACCGGGATTATAGTAATAAGACAAAAGTGTTTGATTGGATAACAGATGCTTATGCTCGTTTATTTAAACACGTACCGCTTTTGATCAACTATCACAGACTGGTAGGCGACACTATAAGTTGGGCGGAACCTCACCCTGATAGCAAAAAGTTACTCGAGAGTGCCATTGCAAAAGGATATAGTATTCGTCATGATGCTTTTGGCATGACCGGTTATTATCAGGATTGGGAAAAGAATTTTGCCAAAGAATGGCGATTCCGTCGTCCTATCATTATGGAAGGAGGATGGATTACCGGAGGACAGCATCGATATTGGATTGACCCTTGCGGTGAATACCGTCAGAATCATTCGGGTGACGTACGAAGGGGAGAATATATAGAGAGCAAAAATGCCCACGTTAATATGATGGACTTTCGTACAAACGATGAAATACGTTCTTGGTTTGGTACCTCTTTCGATCTAGTCCGGGATTTTATTAAAAGGGGGGGCTATCGTCTATATCCCACAGAAATTATTATTGCTGAAACAGCTAAAAGCGGGCAGAAGATTACCATTCATCATCGGTGGCGCAATTTAGGGTTTGGATACTGTCCTACCAATATACCTCAGTGGAATCAAAAATACAAAGCTTGCATAGCATTGATGGATAAAAAGGGGAAAGTGGTAAAAAAAGCGCTTGCCGAAGATTCCGATCTTTCTACCTGGGTAATTGGTCACGATGGAAAATACTCTACGATAATTAATTTAAAAGGACTGGAAAAAGGCACTTATATCTGGTTGATTGGTTTAGTGGATACCACGAAGAAGAATGAACCCGGTTTGGAAATGGCTGTATCCAAGCAACAGCAGCAATCCGGCTGGTTGAAAGTAGGAATGTTGAGAATTAAATAATCTTATATACTAACATTAAATTTACTATTATGAATCGAACTGCATTCGCAAGAAAAGCCTTTACTTGTGCAAAAATGCTCTGTCTTACCGGACTGATGGCGGTGCCAGCTAATATGGCAAATGCGTCAGTGCCGTTGACAGAAGTGAGTGGGGGATACATCCTAAAAGCCGAAGATTCAACGGTGAAGCAGGTTTTTGACTATATTGAGAAACACAGTAAGTATGTATTTGTGTATGATCAACAAGTAAGAAATCGACTGAATGAGAAGGTTTCCATTAATATGAAAGGTAAACCGGTTGACGTTATTTTAGCCGAAGTCTGTAAACAAGCTGGGTTCAGATACCAGATTTCCGCCCGTCAGGTATCAATTTTCATTAATGATAAGGTTTTCACTACGGAGCGGGTTGAGAAAAACAGTCAGAATAAAATCAGTGGCATTGTTACCGACGAAAACAATGAGCCTATGATTGGGGTAAGCATCCGGTTGAAAGGTACTAACATAGGCACTATTACCGATATGGAAGGTCAATTTCAACTCAATGCATCCATGGGGTCCGAACTTCTTATCAGTTATATAGGTTATTCGGATCAAACCGTGAAGGTTAATGATAAGGATAAGTACCTCATTGCCATGCAGGAGAATAGCAAGACTTTGAACGAAGTCGTGGTAATTGGTTATGGCACGGTGAAGAAAAAAGATTTAACGGGAGCCGTGGCAGCAGTAAAAGGAGAGGAACTCGTTAATAAACACAGTACGATGTTATCCAATGCTCTTCAGGGTTCTCTTTCAGGTGTAATGGTTACCCGAAACAGCTCTGCTCCGGGGACTGGTGCCAGTAGCATTCGTGTACGAGGTATCACTACCATGGGCGAATCCAGTCCCCTTGTTATTATTGACGGGGTGGAAAGCTCGTTGGACTATGTTAACACGAATGACGTAGAGAGTATCTCCGTATTGAAAGATGCCGCCGCCGCCAGTATTTACGGATCAAAGGCTGCTGCAGGCGTTATTTTGGTAACGACAAAACGTGGAAATGACAGTGGTAAGATTGATTTGAAATACAATGCGGAATTCGGCTGGGAAATTCCCACTATGCAGCCAAGCATGGTGGGGGTGACCCGTTATTTGGAAATGAGCAACGAACTTCAATATAATGATAACTCATCCGGTGGATTCTTTCAGGTCTACACGGCAGACCAGGTTAAGAATTGGGTAAAGTATAACGCGACAGACCCTAATAATTATCCTGTAACAGATTGGCAAAAACTTATACTGAAATCGAGTGCACCTCGCATGACACATACGCTCTCTGTCTCCGGTGGAAATAAATCGGTAAAATCGGTAGCAACTCTGTCTTATGATGAAGTTGGCGGTTTATATGACGGACGTCGTTATCAACGTTACATGTTCCGCTCAAACAATGACTTTACCATCAATCCCAAGTTGAGTGCCTCTTTGGATATAAATATTCGTCATGCTAAAAATCAAAATAAAATATACGACCCATTCGATAGTATGCGTAAAATGCCTGCTGTTTATCCGGCCTTGTGGGATGATGGGCGTTTAGCATCCGGTAAGAGCGGTTCCAATCCTTACGGTCTTTTAATCAATGGTGGTAGCACGGTTGCTCACAGCACGCAGGCTGCCGGTAAAGGGTCTTTGACCTATAAACCCATAAAAGGATTAAATCTTTCTGCGGTTATCTCCCCATTTATCAATTACCAGAAAGGTAAAACTTTTCAGATGGCTTGTGGTTACACTTTAGCGGATAATCCCGATGTAATGGGAGGGTACTTCGATTCAGGTACGCTCTGGTCCACTAATAAACTGTCCGAAAGCCGTAATGACGACTGGCATGTAACCAGTCAGTTGTTAGCCAATTATATGCGGAGTTTTGGAAAACATGACCTGACGCTGATGGCCGGTTTTGAAAATTATTACATGAAAACTGAGAATCTCACTGCTTCCCGCGATCAATATGAGTTGACTAACTATCCTTATTTAAATATTGGTCCCGAAGATTTTAAGGATAATAGCGGCACAGGCTCGGAATATACATCCAACTCTTTTTTCGGTCGTGTCATCTATTCTTATCTTGATCGTTATCTTTTCCAAGCCAATGTACGCCATGATGCAAGCTCCCGTTTTGCAAAGAACTACCGTTGGGGTACCTTTCCTTCATTTTCCGCAGGATGGGTTGTTTCCGAAGAACCTTTTATGAAAAAAATAAACTTACCTTGGTTGTCATTCTTGAAATTACGCGCTTCTTGGGGTAGGTTGGGTAACGAACGTATAGGTAGTAACTACTTTCCTTATATCTCTCTGATGTCATTTGGAAACTCCTACTTTTATATGGCAGACGGTTCGGTTGTCTCCGATAAGACCGCCCGTCCTGCTGTTTTGGCTGTTGAAGACATCACATGGGAAACAACAACCAGCACAGATGTCGGCTTGGATGCTAATTTCTTCAACAATCGCCTGCAGTTTCATTTCGATTACTACAAGAAGAAAACAACAGATATGTTGCTAGCTATCGAAATTCCTTATTCTATGGGATACAACAATCCGAATACCAATGCAGGTAAGATGTCGACTCATGGATTTGATATGGAAATGGGCTGGCATGATCAAATTGGGCAATTCAGATATGATATCGGTTTAAACTTCTCCGATTTCCTTTCCAAAATTGATTATTTGAATAATGCGGATATTATCAGTGGTGGCAAAATCAAACGCGCCGGAGTACTGTTCAATGAATATTACGGTTACGTTTCCGATGGTATCTATCAAACGCAAGAAGAAGTAAACAACTCCGCCCGTACCAGTACAACCGTTACTGTCGGTGATGTGAAATATCGTGATATCAGTGGCCCTAATGGTGTTCCCGACGGAAAAATCTCTCCGGAATACGACCGGGTACCGCTTGGTAATTCTCTTCCACGCTATCAATATGGCGGAACGATAGCTGCTTCATATAAAGGAATTGACTTAAATGTTGCATTCCAAGGTATTGGCAAACAAAATTCTTACATGTCCACTTCCATGGTACAACCTTTGCGCGATAATTACGGTAATATTCCGGCCATTTTGGAAGGAAAATATTGGAGCCCGTTCAATACTGCTGAAGAAAACAAAAACGCCGTTTATCCTCGTTTGACCAATATATCCAAGGGTAACAACTATGCTACATCAAATTTCTGGATGTTCGAAGGTTCCTATTTTCGTCTTAAGAATATTACATTGGGGTATACCTTACCCAAGTCGTTGACCAATGCCGCCGGAATTGACCGTATTCGTTTATATGTCAGCGGTTCCGACTTGTTCTGTCTGAGTAATTTCCCCAAGGGGTGGGATCCTGAAATGGATTCATCCTCTTATCCTATCACAACTTCATTACTTGTAGGTGTACAAGTTAACTTTTAAAATGATATACTATGAAAGCAAAAATATTATTAGCAGGATTTTGTCTGGCTCTGACAGCTTGTGAGAGCATGGATATTGTGCCGAAATCGGAGGGAAATACTGACTCTTGGTATACATCCGAAACGGAATTGACTATGGCTGCGAACGAATTTTATATTCTCGGTTATTGGCAGGAGCCTTTGAGCTCATCCGAGCAGTGGTCGGACAACACAACCTACCGTTTGGTAAACCGTAATTCGGGTAGCAATGGTACGGTTTTGGATGGAACATTGAACGGACAGCAATACGAAGTTTATGCGCTTTGGCAGCAAAGTTATAAACTTATTGCGCGCGCCAATACGATGCTGGAGAATATCCATAAAGCCCAGGGAAAAGTTACGGAGACCGCATACAACAGGTTTGCCGGAGAAGCATATTTCGCACGGGCGTGCAAATATGCCGATTTAATCTTTTTTTATGGAGATGTTCCTTATATGGACCGTACAGAAACCATAACCGAAGCGGAGCAACAGGGACGCATGCCTAAAGCAGATCTCATTCCTCTTGTCTATGCCGATTTTGATAAAGCAATAGAAGGCTTACCTGCGACCTACGGAGTGAGCGAGGCTATTCATGCAACAAAAGGCGCAGCTTTAGCAATGAAAGCACGCTTTGCCTTGTATATGGGTGATTATAAAGTAGCTGCAGAAGCAGCCAAAGCTTGTATGGATTTAGGTATCTATTCTTTGGAACCGGATTATGCCAAACTTTTCAAACAGAGTACCAAGGTGAATAGTGAGAAAATCTTCGTTATTCCCCGTTCCATAGTAAATGACGTAATATTGGATTCTTGGATTGTTAAAAATTCCTTACCACGTAATGCCGGTGGGTACGGCTCTTATAATCCATCTTGGGATTTGTTTGCTTCTTATCTTTGTACCGACGGCTTGCCTATCGATGAGTCGCCTTTATTTGATCCACACAATCCTTTTAAAAATCGCGATCCGCGTTGTGCGATGAGCATAGTCGAATTCAATACAAAACATTGTGGTTTCGATTACGACCCCAGTCCCGCTGCCAAGACGGTGATGAATTATACTACCGGTAAAACACAGGCAAATCAAGATACCCGCATCGTAAACCAATATAGCTCTTATACCGGTCTTCTTTGGAAGAAAGGTATAGATGACTCATGGTTGGATAACGGTCTTAAGGTTGAGCAGGATTATATTATCATGCGTTATGCCGACGTACTCCTCATCTATGCAGAAGCTATGATTGAGCAAAACAAGATTGATGATACTGTGCTGAATGCCATAAATCAGGTTCGTGCCCGAGCTTATGGGGTGAATGTAAGTCAAACAGATTCATATCCGGCCGTCAAGACCGGAACTCAGGTAGAGTTGCGCAAAGCCGTTCGTATGGAACGTCGTATGGAATTTGCCATGGAAAATCAGCGCTTGCAGGACTTGATGCGTTGGAAATTGGCCTCCAAAGCTTTGAACGGAAGCAACTACGTAATGTTGCTGGATCCCGCTAAATTGCTGAATAATATAGTGAATAAAGGCCTTTGGTTCTGGGGAATGACCCCTCAGATTGATGAAGATGGTTTACCCGATTTCTCTGCTCTCTTTAGTGCCGGATTATGTGATACCGGAGCTAAACGGATTTTTCCCGATAGAGAATATCTCTGGCCTATTCCTACCCACGATATGGAATTATGTCCCAATCTGACCAATAATACCGGATATTAATCAGTCGCTAAATTCATTAATAATGCGAAAAATATTTTTTTATGAAAGCATATAAAATATATAAAAACTTTGGTCTGACGTTCACGGCAATTCTTACCCTTTTGTTTACGTCCTGCACCACTGAGATAGACAATCTTTTCTCCCGGAATCACTCCGAAATTCAACTCGAGCCTTCCGGTGAATATATTAAATTGGATGAGAGTAAAGCCGATCAAACGGCTTTCACTCTGAGCTGGTCACCGGCACATGATTTCGGTAATGAATATATTACAACTTATAAGTATAAGATACAACTCATTGGGAGTAAAGCCGATGATATTGAGGAATATGAAGACGAAAGCCATTTCTTAAGATCATATACCAATAAAGAGATGCAAGATATTCTAGTGAACCATTTCGGGTTGACTACCAGTACCGTAGGAGAAGTCCTTTTTACAATTACAGCTTCATTTGAAGGACCTCGCTTGATCGTACCTGATATTGCGACGGCTACATTACATTTTAAGACCTACGGACCTAAGCAGTTTGCAGCTGATCATTTGTATATGGGAGGCACTGCTGTAGGGTCATCGGATGTTGAACTGACTTGTACGGATGTTGCTAATAAAATTTACACATACGAAGGTCCACTGGTTGCCGGTAGTCTGAACTTTCCGGTTACCAATGCCGATGAGCATAATGCTATTGGTCCGGAGAAGGTTGATGAAGCCACTACTTTGAGTGAAATGCCGGCTATAATCACAGATCGTTCCGAGGCGAAGTCCTGGAAGATCACAGAAGATAATACCTATCGTGTTTCCGTGAATCTGACTAAGCACACCGTTAAGATCATTGCTGCCGGTGCAGTCGTCGAAGCCGATCAACTCTTCCTGGCAGGTACCGCTGTAGGTACAGGGCAGATAGAATTAGGTAAGACGTTGGAAAATGATAATCTTTATGCATGGCGTGGTCATCTTAAAGGTGGAAGTTTGTATGTTCCCTTAACTTTTGAGGGCGAACAGCAGATATCAATTGTTCCTCAAGTGGCTAACAGTCATGATATTGAAGATGGCATAATCGCCACCTTTGCCCAGACTAATACCACAAACGTCAATACCCGCCATTGGACGATACCGTCAGAAGGAGATTACCGGATTGTGCTGGATAAAGAGAACAAGACCATTGCCATTTACTCGGCAGCCACAGACCTCAAACCCCAGAACGTATCATGGAACAATACCACTTTGGGCATCAACCCATACAAGCAAGATGTAAATGTATTGTATATGTATGGAACCTTCAATGGCTTTGCATACGATGCCGGATCCTTTACCGGTTATGAATCGAAGTATAATTTGATTCAGAGCGTGGCTAATCCCTGCGTATTTGTATACAAAGGTAGTGCACTTCCACGTGGTTCCGCTAAAGATGAACGCGGCAATTCCGTAGTGGGCTCAGTGAAATTTACCACGGATAATAAGAATAACAATGTATATGCTTTCGGGTCGACTGCCGACGCCAAGCGAAATGAATACAACGGTTATGTCAATGCTGTCATTGGTAAATCAGAAGGACTGAAAGCGGGACAATCCGATAACCGCTACGCTTATTTCATTATACCGGATGGATGTAATTATGTGGTGGTGGATATTAATAAGCTCACCGTTACTTTTGATAAAAAATAGTATGGCATCTAAGCATGAATAATAATATGGATAAGATATTGAAAAATAAATTAGCAATACGTTTAGCTTCATTACTGGCTTTCATACTTTTCATCGGAACATCATGCTCCGATGAAAATGAAGCCTCAGTGAATAGCTATAACTGGGACATTAAAGGGAATCAGATTGTAAATATCAAGCCCGAACGTTATAAACTTCAACGCAACCCTATGCAAGGATGGGTTATCTATTCGGGTATCGGTGATGGAATGATGGATAATTTCTGGAGTCTATATGACAATTTCGATTCGTCTGAAGGAAAGGTTAAAGTATCGGATTATGGTAATACCCTATACATTCGTGGAGCTTGGAGCGATTTCAATCCTGAAGAAGGTGTTTACATCTGGCAAGATGGGGTGAACACAAAACCTGCACAACGTTTCCGTATGTTGGTGGAAGGAGCTAAGGCACGAAACCTGAAACTTGCTTTTACCTTTGTGGTCGATAGTCGCGACAAGCATTATAACTTTACCCCGGCTTACGTAAAAGATGCCGGTGCAAAGGGTTATACGTCTACCACGGGTAGTGTTCAAGTATGGTCGCCTTATCCCGACGATCCTGTGTTTCAGGCAAAGTATTCAAAGTTCCTGACCGATTTCGCTGCTGAATATAATGACCCCGATAAGACTCAATTTGTGAGTGGATTCGGTTTGGGACTCTGGGGAGAAACTCATTCGTTGATCTATTCCACAGGTGATGAAACTCCCAAAGAAGCTGTATTTGAGTGGATTACCGACTTAATGTCCAAGTTGTTTACAAAAGTCCCTATTGTGATCAACTACCATCGCTGTCTTCTATCTAAAAACTCATTTTCAACCACTAATACCGATGTAGCTGCAGATTTTATCAATCGGGCGGTAAATAAAGGATTTTGCTTACGCCATGATGCCTTTGGCATGAAATCCTATTATACTACTTGGGAAAGAGGTATTGCTGCAACTTATCGCTACCGCCGTCCCATAATCATGGAAGGCGGTTGGGTCGAAGCATCCCACGGTAATTCAATTAACGGCGACGGTTATAGCAATTACACTGAAGTTCGTCACGGAGAGTATAACGAAGGAAAAGGTGCCAACGTCAATATGATGGACCTTCGCTTCAATTCCAATGTTAATGTAGGGGAAACGCATTCATGGTTTAACTCGGCATTCAATTTGGTTAAGGACTTTATTGCCGAAGGAGGTTATCGCTTGTATCCCGATAAATTGTCTGTTCCGGTAGCAGCTAATTCCGGAGCTAACGTATCTTTAACCCATCGTTGGTCAAACTTGGGATGGGGATATTGTCCTACTAATATTCCGCAGTGGAAAGATAAGTATAAAGTAGCTTTTGCATTATTGAATAAATCAACGGAGAAGCCTGCTTATGTTTTTGTCGATTCCACTCCCGATATTTCAACATGGATTAAAGGTTCTCCCAAAACATACACCAGCGGCTTCGCACTGTCCGGTGTTTCAGCGGGGCAATATACTTGGGCGGTCGGCATTGTCGACAGCACCAAAGAAAATGCCATTGGCATCTACATTTCGGCTCGTGATGAATATCAGACTCCGGATGGATGGGTTAAGTTATCTGATATTACAGTTAAATAAGTTATTTACTATGGTCAAAAAAATAATCATATTGTGTATGACCGTAGCCTGCAGCCTGTTGGTTGAAGCTTCAGAGCTTTTTATTGAAGCGGAAAGCTTTAACCGATCGGGCGGATGGGTACTCGATCAGCAGTTTATGGATCAGATGGGATCACCATACTTGATGGCTCATGGTATGGGCACACCGGTTTCCGATGCATCGACTGACATCCAAGTGCAGCAAAGCGGTATCTACTATGTATACGCCAGAACCTATAACTGGACGTCTCCATGGAGTGAAAAGAAAGGTCCCGGAAAGTTCAAAATCGCTATTAACGGGAAGAGTCTGACTCATACTTTGGGCGATACGGGAAATTCCTGGCAGTGGCAATTGGCCGGTAAGGTCACTTTGAAAAACGGTAAAGCCACTCTTGCATTGCAAGATCTTACCGGTTTCAACGGGCGTTGTGATGCAATATATCTCACGACGGATTCAAATCAAAATCCTATGGTATGGACAACAGAAGACCTCAAAAACATAAAAAAACGTCTATGTCCTGTTCTTAAGGGTGGAGAACGAAGTTATGATCTGGTTGTTGTGGGCGGGGGAATTGCCGGAATGTGTGCGGCTGTTTCTGCTGCAAGGCTGGGTTGTAAAGTTGCTCTTGTCAATGATCGTCCTATCTTGGGAGGAAATAATTCGGCGGATGTACGTGTTCATTTGGGAGGTGTGATAGAGATGGAACCTAACAAAGGCTTGGGCCGCATGATCAGGGAGTTCGGTCAGTCGCGTGGAGGAAATGCCCAGCCGGCTTCCAATTATGAAGACGATAAAAAGATCTCATTCGTCTCTTCGGAAAAGAATATTACACTCTTTTCTTCTTGTCGGGCTATTTCGGTTACAATGAAGGGAAAACGGATCCAATCCGTCACCATACAAAATGTGCGTACGGGTGAACAATCGGTTCTTAAGTCACTTGTATTCAGTGATTGTACGGGAGATGGCACTATCGGTTACCTGGCCGGAGCCGATTGGCGAATGGGAAGGGAGGCACGAGATGAATTTCAGGAAAATCTGGCTCCTCTGCAACCGGACTCCTTAGTCATGGGGGCTTCCATACAGTGGTATAGTAACGAAGAGAAAAAGAAAACCATTTTCCCGGAGTTCTCTTATGGCGTGGATTTTCGTGCAGAAAACTGTGAGCGGGTGTTTAAAGGGGAATGGACTTGGGAAACCGGTATGAATCGTAATCAGATTACGGAAGCTGAACGCATAAGAGATTATGGCTTGTTGGTCGTTTATTCCAACTGGAGTTACCTGAAGAACCATGATCTTAAGAAATCCGCTTATGCCAATCGGACATTGTCATGGGTTGCTTATATAGCGGGAAAACGCGAATCCCGACGCTTAATGGGCGATTATATTCTGGCACAGGATGATTTGGACAAGAATGTGGCGCATGAAGATGCTTCTTTCACCACAACCTGGAGTATTGATTTGCACTTTGCCGATACCCTGAACGCAAAACGTTTCCCGGGAAATGAATTTAAAACACAGACTATACACCGGTGGATCTATCCTTATGCCGTGCCTTATCGTTGTTTGTATTCCAGAAACATAGATAATCTTTTTATGGCGGGCAGGGACATCAGCTGTACACATGTTGCGCTGGGTACGGTGAGGGTCATGCGAACCACCGGTATGATGGGGGAAGTCGTTGGTATGGCCGCTTCACTGTGCCAAAAGTATAACCTCACTCCGCGAGAAGTTTATCATTACCGTCTCCCGGAATTGAAAAAACTTATGGTGGAAGGAGTCGGTCGGAAGGATGCTCCCGATAACCAACGTTTTAATGGACCAAATAAGATGCTTGAGGTACCACGTGCCTACTTGAAACCTTAGTGATATGATAAAAAAGACTTTCCTCTTCACATTCGTCACATTTATTGTCGGAGTTTCGCTTTATGGCGGAGAGCCCTATTATGCCTCTCTCAAAGGGGATACGTTAAGAATGGGTAATGCTCAGATTGAGCGTTGTATGCGGTGGAACTCCGGCAATCCGGTAACAATCTATTTAGTCAATAAGATTAACGGTCAAAAGCTATCTACGAAAGCTAAAAGCCCCGATTTCTCATTGGTTGGAGATACCCCGAAAGAAGCTCGGTTTTCGGTCAAAACCGTTCCTTCGAATGACATCCATCCCACTTATCTTGAAGCTTGTATTACCTCTTCTTATGGCTCCTTATTCGTCGAACGTAAGTATAAGATTTATGCCGATTGTCCGGCAATAGCTTGTGACACTTATTTAAAGGGGCATTTGGGAGACTACAGTCATGGGGCGACTCAGTCGGGTGCGGATCGCAAGAACATTGAGTCCGCCGGAGATATGAGCATCGGAGTTAAAACTCCGACTCTGGATCGTTTGCAACTGGATGGAAATCATTGGAAAGTACGTACTGTGGAATTTTTTGATTATACCGATTGGAATGATAACCTCGTTGTTGAAAGGGAGTGGTTTCCATACCGTCGCAATACCTTTAAAGGAAATCTATTGTTTGCCAATGACGAATTGAACGGAAACGGTTTCTTTTTTCTGAAAGAAGCACCTTGCAGTAGTACACAATTGCACTACACCGGAGCCGATTTTGTGGCCGATTTTAGTGATTTCATGGTCGTGGGGCTTGGCGTTTCGGCATCCGATATCCGCGTAGACGATTGGACCCGACTGTACGGCTGTGTGACCGGTATATATACCGGCGGAGAACGTGAGGCGTTGATGACACTGAGAAAATATCAAAAGCAATTGCGCCTGCAGACTGCGAAACAAGATGAGATGATTATGCTCAATACCTGGGGCGATCGCAGTCAGGATAGCAAGATCGATGAGAAATTTTGTCTGGCGGAATTAGATAAGGCTGCCCGTATGGGTATCACTGTATTTCAATTGGATGACGGCTGGCAAAACGGAAAGAGTCCGAATTCCAAGACAGCGGGAGGAAGTTTCAACGATATTTGGAAGAAACGTGATTACTGGATTCCTAATCCTGCAAAATTTCCTCATGGGCTTAAACCCATCGTGGAGAAAGGCAAAAAGCTGGGCATACGTATCGGGCTTTGGTTTAATCCCAGCATTCAGGATGATTTTGCCGATTGGCAGAAAGATGCCGATGTTATCATAAGTCTGTGTCATCAATATGGCATAGAGTGTTTTAAAATAGACGGGTTGCAAATTCCCACAAAGCAAGCGGAAAAGAATTTGCGAAGGCTTTTCGATAGAGTATTGGAACAGACTCAGCATAAAGTGATTTTCAACTTGGATGCCACGGCGGGTAGAAGAGGAGGGTATCACTTTATGAATGAGTATGGAAACATTTTTTTGGAAAATCGATATACGGACTGGGGAAACTACTATCCTTATCGTACTTTAAGAAATTTATGGCAGCTATCGCGTTATGTACCGGCGGAGAAATTGCAAGTCGAGTTTTTAAATAACTGGCGTAATCATGATAAATATCCCCCAACTGACGTGTTTGCTCCCCAACACTATTCATTTGAATATTTGTTTGCTGTCACACTTGCTGCGCAACCGCTTGCCTGGATGGAAGCATCCAATCTTCCCGAGAGTGCATTCAATCAACCGGCTTTGTTCGAAGCGTATAAGAAGATTCAACTACCTTTTCATCAAGGCATCATTCTTCCTATTGGTGAAGAACCCAGCGGGCGTTCGTGGACAGGATTTCAATCGATATCCGATGCGCATAGCGGATATATCATCGTTTATCGTGAGGACAACAACCGATCTTCCGCCCGATTGAAGACATGGCTGTCTGAAGGACAAAAAGTATCTTTTGTACCTGTATATGGCTCCGGTGCCTCATTTACAGCCGAAGTAAACAGCGGGAGTGAAGTGACCTTTTCACTACCCGATAAAAACGATTTTACCCTCTATCAATATACTATAACCGAATGAAAACGAATCTTATATTTATACTGCTGCTGTTATGCGCCGTTCAAGCATATCCATCAGATACTTATCTGGCGAACATCTATGGTCGCGAGACCCGGTCACTCAATGGCAAATGGGATGCGATAGTCGACTTGTACGAACAAGGAGCAACCTCAAAAATCTTTTTAAATAAGAAAGCCACCGGGCATTCCGATTTTTATGAATATTCATTTGAAAACGGATTACGCTTAAACGTGCCGGGTGATTGGAATTCGCAGAAGCAAGAACTGAAATATTATGAAGGGACCGTCTGGTATGCCCGTCATTTCAATTCGGAAAAAGAGACCGGAAAAAGGAAATTCCTCTATTTCTGTGGAGTCAGCTATCGTTGTAATATTTATCTCAACGGGCGAAAAATAGGCAATCATGAAGGCTCGTTCACACCCTTTCAGATAGAAGTCACGGATGATCTTTTGCAAGGCGACAACTGTCTCATTGTCGAAGTGAACAACCGTCGGCAAAAAGATGCAATTCCCGCTTTGGCTTTCGATTGGTGGAACTATGGAGGAATTACCAGGGATGTAATGCTTGTCACCGTCCCCGATTTGTATATCAGTGATTATTTTGTGCAATTAGACAAAGTAAGTCCCGATGTCATTCGTGCACGAATATCCCTGTCGGGTAACCAAAAAGGAGAGGTCGTTCAACTAAAAATCCCTGAACTGGGGAAGACACTCCGGATGACTACCGATTCCGTGGGGGTGGCTCAAGGTGTGATACACACCAAATTGACCCGTTGGTCACCTGAAAATCCGAAACTTTATGATGTGGAGATCACCACAACTTCCGACCGGATAACAGAAAGAATCGGATTTCGTAATATAAAAGCTGAAGGTACAAAGATTTACCTCAATGACAAGCCGCTCTTTCTCAGAAGCATTTCTTTCCATGAGGAGATTCCCCAGCGTATGGGACGTGCTTGCACCGCAAGTGATGCCGGGCAACTTCTTAGTGAAGCCAAGGCATTGGGCGTGAATATGGTTCGTCTGGCACACTACCAACAGAATGAATATATTGTACGCAGAGCCGAAGAGATGGGAATTATGCTATGGCAGGAGATACCGGTATGGCAATCTATCGACTTCACCAGCCCGGAGACACTGGAGAAAGCAAAGAAGATGCTTCGCGAGACAATTCTGCGTGATAAGAATCGCTGTGCCGACTGCTTCTGGGGAATTGCCAATGAAACAAGGCCTTCGGAAGCACGCAATGCTTTCTTAAACGAGCTGCTAAAAACAGGAAAGGAGTTGGATACAACACGCCTTTTTGTCGGAGCTTTCGATAATGTATATTTCAATTCCGAAAGCAAACTTTTTGAAATGGAAGACCCTTTTATCGACAAATTGGATATGATTGGCATCAATAAATACATGGGGTGGTATGCCCCCTGGCCGCTGGAGCCGGAGAAATGCAATTGGAAAGTAGCTCTCAATAAGCCTTTGTTCATTTCGGAATTCGGATGCGAAGCACTCTACGGTCAGAGCGGTGATGCCACGGTTGCATCCTCATGGAGCGAAGAGTATCAGGAAAAACTTTTCCGTGATAATCTTAAAATGTTCCGGAATATTCCTAATTTGTGCGGAATATCTCCCTGGGTACTGTATGATTTCAGATCACCCACCCGTTTCCACCCTACTAACCAGGAAGGATGGAACAGAAAAGGACTCGTTTCCGATCAGGGACAACGGAAAAAAGCCTGGTATGTGATACATGAGTTCTATGAACAAATTCGAAAGAAAGATATAGTTAACTTGAAATAACTTACTTATGAAACGAATTAGATGTTTTATTGTATTGCTCTTAGCTTCCATCCTGTTTGCAGGAGAAGTTTGTGCAAAGGAGAAGATCGTCCGTGTTCTGGCTATAGGCAATAGTTTCTCCGAAGACGCCGTTTGTCAGAATCTTTATGAGTTGGCCACTGCCGAAGGTCAGAAATGTGTCATAGCCAATATGTATATCGGCGGATGTTCTTTAGAACGCCATCTCAATAATGCCCGCGGAAATTTGAAAGCCTACCGTTATCAAAAGATAGGATTGGATGGTTTGCGTGTTCAAGCCGACAGTATGATGCTTTCAAAAGCCTTAAAAGACGAATCTTGGGATTATATTTCGCTTCAACAGGTTAGCGGGCTGTCCGGTATCTACGATTCTTACACGCCTTTTCTTCCTGAATTGATTCGTTACATCAAGTCTTTCATTTCACCTAAGACAAAACTCATTTGGCATCAGACATGGGCGTATGCACAAAATTCCACTCATAAAGATTTTGAGCGATACGGTTGTAATCAGATGAAGATGTACGGGAGCATTATGGATGCCTCAAAGAAAGTAATGAAAGAGTATGGCTTTTCTTTGATCATTCCATCCGGAACTGCGGTTCAGAACGCACGTACCACTTTTATCGGCGACAACATGAATCGGGATGGTTATCATCTGAATCTTATTTACGGGCGATATACCGCAGCTTGTGCCTGGTTCGAAACCCTGTTCGGTAAAAGTGTGGTAGGGAATACGTATGCTCCCAAAAACATGCATCCGGCATTGGTAAAGGCCACTCAGGAGGCTGCGCATCAAGCTGTTTTGCATCCCTTCGAAGTCACGAATCTCAAAGCCCTTACACCCGGGGAAAAGCTTTATACCGACTCTTCGCTTCCATTGGATATACGTGTTGAAGATCTCCTCGGTCGCATGACGATAGAAGAAAAAGTCCTTCAACTCAACCAATATACTTTAGGAACAAACAACATTGAGAATAACAAAGGAGTGGAAGTCAAAAACACTCCTGCCGAAATCGGGTCACTCATTTATTTTGGAACGGAGCCCGATCTGAGAAACCGGATGCAACATCATGCCATGGAGAATTCCCGATTAGGCATACCTATACTTTTCGGATATGATGCCATACATGGATTCCGCACCATTTTCCCCATACCGCTTGCCCAAGCATGCAGCTGGAACCCCGGATTGGTGGAACAAGGTTGCCGTATTACCGCGCAAGAGACAAAGCTGAGTGGTATCGATTGGACCTTCTCCCCAATGATCGATGTGAGCCGTGACCCCCGTTGGGGGCGTGTTGCCGAAGGATATGGCGAAGACCCTTATACGAATGGAGTCTTTGGTCAGGCTGCCGTGCGTGGTTATCAGGGAAAGAGGCTTGATGACAGCCTTTCCATAGCCGCCTGCCTGAAACATTACGTAGGATATGGCGCTTCGGAGGCCGGACGCGATTATGTATATACCGAGATATCCCGTCAGACCCTTTGGGATACCTATCTGCCTCCTTATGAAATGAGCCTTCGCAGTGGTGCGGTTTCCTTGATGAGCTCATTTAATAACATCAGCGGAATTCCTTCATCTGCCAATCATTATACACTGACCGAAGTCCTGCGGAATAAGTGGGGCTTTCGCGGGTTAATGGTTTCCGACTGGGGAGCCGTGATGCAACTCATCAATCAAAAGATGGCGCGGGACTTGAAAGAAGCCGGTAAACTGGCTATCAATGCCGGTGTGGACATGGATATGATGTCCCATTCCTATGACAAATACCTGAAAGAACTGGTGGAAGAAAAAACTGTGGAACCGGCTGTTCTCGATGAATCCGTTCGTCGCCTGCTACGCTTAAAGTTTCAATTGGGACTTTTCGAAAATCCTTATACCCCTCAAACAGATGCTTCCACACGTTTCCGTCGCCCGGCAAGTGTCAAGGCGGCTGAAGAAATGTCGGCACAATCCATGGTACTTTTAAAGAATGACGGTACACTTCCTTTACGCGCCGTGAAGCGATTGGCGGTAATAGGTCCGATGGCAAACAATGCCCACGACTTGCTGGGCTGTTGGTGGGGACATGGTGAGGACAAGGATATCCACAAATTATTGGATGGAATAACCGGTGAATTTAAAGCTTCGGAAGTGCGTTACGCCAAAGGTTGTGATTTCTCGGGTGAAGATGAAACAGGGTTCCAAGAAGCTCTTCAGAGTGCTAAATGGGCTGATGTTGTTGTCATGTGTCTGGGCGAAAAGGGGAGTTGGAGTGGAGAAAACAATTCCCATGCGGACATCACGCTCCCTCAAATCCAACAGCGTTTAATGCAGAAGATACATGCGACAGGGAAAAAAGTTATTCTGGTTTTAGCCAATGGCCGTCCGCTGGTATTAGGTCCCGCTGTAGAACAATCGAATGCAATTTTAGAAATGTGGCAACCCGGAACGGATGGAGCAAGTGCCGTAGCCGGAATCTTATCCGGTCGCATCAATCCATCCGGTAAGCTGGCTATGACTTTCCCTTACTCACAAGGTCAGATCCCCATTTATTACAATCGCAGAAGCAGTGCGCGTCCAAATCAGGGATTTTATAAAGATATGGTCAGCGAGCCTCTTTATCCGTTTGGTCATGGCTTAAGCTATACCCGTTATTCTTACGGGGAACTGTCGGCCTCCAAAACCGTTCTTCATAAAGGGGAGAAAGTGAGTGTGTCCGTACCTGTCTCCAACGATGGCGACATGGATGGGATGGAAACCGTCTTTCTTTATGTATCCTGTCCGTATAGTCGCATCACCCGTCCCGTCAAAGAGCTTAAACGTTTTGATAAACGTATGATCCGTAAAGGAGAGACAGTGCGCTTTGAGTTTGTGTTGGATGTCAATAAAGATCTGGGTTTTGTAGATGAGCAGGGAAATCAATTCGTCGATGCGGGAGAGGTAGATATCTGCATCGGTGATAAGACCTTGAAACTGCATATAAAATGATTTTACGAATAGAGCATATCGAAATCATTCATGAGATTAGAAAGAATAGTTCAATAAGTTAATTAACGCCTTTATTTATAATGAAATATAAAGAAATTGCCGCCGGATTATTACTCATGTTCGGTCATGCCTTTGCATGTGCTCAAATCATAACTCCGGCCATGGAGGAAAAAGCTGCAAAGATCGTATCCCAAATGACTTTGGAAGAAAAAATAGCCTATCTCTCAGGCCAGACATCCTTTTCATTACGTGCCATTCCCCGTTTGGGAATTCCCGAAATGAGATTGGCCGATGGGCCACAAGGCATTCGTAACCACTCTCCCCAAAGCACTTTATTTCCCTCGGGTATTCTGACCGCTTCGACATGGAATAGAGAACTGGCTTACCGGTTGGGTCGTTCGTTGGGACAAGATGCAAAAGCCCGTGGAGTAAATATACTGTTGGGTCCGGGAGTGAATATCTACCGTTCTCCTCTTTGCGGACGAAATTATGAATATATGGGAGAAGATCCTTTTCTCGCCGGAGAGACTGCTAAAGAATATATCATGGGAGTGCAGTCGGAGGGAGTTATTGCCACGGTAAAACATTTTGCAGCAAACAATCAGGAGTGGAACCGTCACCACGCGAGTTCCGATGTGGACGAACGCACCTTGCAGGAAATCTACTTTCCCGCATTTAAAAAGGCGGTTATGGAGGCAAAGGTAGGAGCCGTTATGGATAGCTACAATCTTCTCAACGGTGTACATTCCACGGAGAATAGTTGGCTCAATATCGATGTTTTACGTAATTCCTGGGGATTTAAGGGCATATTGATGTCCGATTGGACTTCGGTATACTCAGCTGTTGGTGCCGCCAACGGAGGCTTGGATTTGGAAATGCCCAAAGGAAGATATATGAATGCCGAAAACCTGTTACCCGCTTTGAAAAACGGTCGGGTCACCGAAGCCACAATTGATATGAAGGTGCGGCACCTTTTACAGACCTTCATGGCGTATGGCATGTTGGATAAAGCACAGCAGGATAAGAACATTCCTTTAGACAATCCTTACTCACGTGAGACAGCTTTGAATCTGGCCCGTGAAGGAGTCGTGCTCCTGAAAAACGAAAAAGGAATGCTACCTCTGAAAGGGAAGACGGCTGTTTTGGGACCCAACGCCAATAAAATACCAACCGGTGGCGGTAGTGGATTTGTTACTCCGTTCTCTCCGGTCTCTTTGTGCCAGGCCTTGGCGAAAGAAAGAAAAAGTACGGTCATCTTGTCCGATGATATTCTCTATAATGACATTAACGGGCAATTATTCACCGACTCCACTTTCTCCCGGCGAGGTTATAAAGCCGAATACTTCAAGAATCAGGAGTTTAAAGATACTCCCGCAATAACCGTTGTTGATGCACGAATAGATTTTGATTGGGGTGATAATGCCCCCAAAGAAGGCTTTCCCGTCGATCATTTCTCTGTCCGTTGGAATGCCTGTTACAAAGCCGCCGAAGATGGAATATTGAAGATCAGTCTGGAAGGAGATGACGGATACCGTATCTTCATTAACGGTGAGAAAATAACCGGAGACTGGGGTAACCACTCCATTTCAAAACGCGAAGTCGATTATCAGGTAAAAGCCGGTAAGACCTATCATTTTTTAATTGAATATTTTGATAATATTTCTTCTGCAAAAATTGTTTTCGGTATTAGTCAATTCAACGAAAAGATGTTGATCCGCGAACTGAAGAAAGTTGATAATGTGGTCTTTTGCGCCGGTTTCGATAGTAATATCGAAGGAGAAGGCTTCGATCGTCCTTTCGCTTTGCCATCCTATCAGGAGATGCTCATCCGTAAAGTATCGGAGTTGAACCCTAACCTAACCGTTGTGGTGAACGCCGGAGGAGGTATTGACTTTACTTCCTGGCAGCATAATGCCAAAGCCATTCTGATGGCATGGTATCCCGGAGAAGAAGGCGGTACGGCCTTATCGGATATCCTTACCGGAAAGATATCTCCCAGCGGGAAACTTCCTGTGAGTATCGAAAAAAGATGGGAAGATAACCCCTGTTTCAATAGCTATTATGACAACTTAAGCGGTTCGGAATATAAGCGGATTGATTATAAAGAAGGTGTTTTTGTCGGATACCGGGGATATGATCAATCGGGCATCAAACCTTTATATCCATTTGGATTCGGGATGTCTTATTCCACTTTCGAATATTCCAATCTAACGACCGAAAATATCGGCGATCATAAAGTAAAAGTATCCTTTGATGTGAAGAATACCGGGAAGATGGCTGCTTCGGAAATTGCCCAACTATATGTGCATCCCACACATTCTCCGGTTCCACGTCCGCAGAAAGAATTGAAAGGTTATGAGAAAGTCTTTCTGAAAAAAGGCGGGACAAAGCGTATAACTATTGTACTGGCTGAAGATGCATTTTCTTATTATGATATCGATCGCCATCAATTTGTGCCGGAAAAAGAACCTGTTGAAATTTGGATCGGTTCATCTTCCGAGAATATTCTCTTAAAGAAGTCCGTCAATTTATAAAAAAGGAAGAATGAAGAAGATTCTGTTTCTTGCGGTTGCGTTTAGTTTTTCATTGGTTATTCATGCTCAGCGTAGTAGCATCACTTTAGAAAAGGGATGGCGTTTCATGAAGGGAGAACAGGCAAACGCTTCCGATCCCTTATTCGATGATAGTAAATGGGAGACGGTTGTGGTTCCACATGATTGGGCCATAACAGGTCCGTTCGATAGGAATAATGATTTGCAGGATGTCGCCATTGTCCAGGACATGGAGAAAAAAGCTTCGCTTAAGACAGGACGTACGGGAGGGCTACCCTATATGGGGGTAGGATGGTATCGGACGACTTTCAAGACATTGCCCCACAAAAAAGTCGAATTGCTTTTTGATGGCGCAATGAGTGAGGCTAAAATCTACGTAAACGGAAAAGAAGTGGGAGAGTGGCCTTATGGATACAACTCTTTTCATTTTGATGTTACGCCTTATGTCAATCAGGATGGAAAGACCAATCTGCTTGCGGTGAGACTGGAAAACAAAATCCATTCTTCCCGTTGGTATCCGGGAGCGGGGTTGTATCGAAATGTGCATTTAATCATGACGGATTCCATTCGTGTGCCTGTCTGGGGAACGTATGTAACCACTCCCCATGTATCCGCTGATTTTGCTTCCGTTTCGTTGAAAACGCAGCTGGATAATGCCGAATCCGCCAATATCAGGATGGTTACAACTATTCTGGATGCTGACGGTCGGGTGGTTACTTCCAAGGACAATACCCGCGGGATGGATAAAAATAAGCCATTTGAGCAACATTTCATCGTCGAAAAGCCTCATTTATGGTCTCCCGAAACACCCTATTTGTACACCGCAAAATCTAAAATATATGCAGGTGGAAAGTTGGTCGATCAATACGATACCCGCTTCGGAATCCGTAGTGTGGAGTTTATTGCCGATCGTGGTTTCTTTCTGAACGGCCGGCAGCGGAAATTCCAGGGAGTATGCAATCACCACGATTTGGGACCGTTGGGTGCAGCCGTCAATAGAGAGGCTTTAAGGCATCAACTCACGCTACTGAAAGATATGGGCTGTGATGCAATCCGGACTTCCCACAATATGCCGGCCCCCGAGTTGGTGGAGCTTTGCGATGAAATGGGTTTTATGATGGTCATTGAACCGTTTGATGAATGGGATACGGCAAAATGCGAGAATGGTTACCATCGTTTTTTTAAGACTTGGGCGGAGAAGGATATGGTCAATATGCTACATCAATACCGCAATAGTGCCAGCGTAGTGATGTGGAGTATAGGCAATGAAGTGCCCACCCAATGCAATGCGGAGGGGTATCGGGTTGCCGGCTATTTGCAGGATATATGCCATCGTGAAGATCCCACCCGTCTGGTCACTTGCGGGATGGATCAGGTCAGTTGCGTGTTGGAGAATGGATTTGCCTCCATTCTGGACATACCGGGACTGAATTATCGTACCCAGCGATATCACGAAGCCTATCAAAAACTCCCTCAAAATATGATTCTCGGTTCCGAAACGGCATCAACGGTCAGTTCAAGAGGTACTTATAAATTCCCTGTCCGACTCCAGGGACAAGTCCTGCACCCCGATCATCAATCGTCGGGATATGACACGGAATACTGTTCGTGGAGTAATGTTCCGGATGTGGATTTCTCTTTGGCCGAAGATTATCCGTGGACACTGGGACAATTTGTCTGGACCGGGTTCGATTATCTGGGAGAACCCTCTCCATATAGTGTGGATAGCTGGCCGAGCCATAGCTCACTATTTGGAATAATCGATTTGGCTTCCATACCGAAAGACCGGTATTACCTGTACAGAAGTCATTGGAATAAACAATCACATACGTTACATATTGTTCCCCATTGGACATGGCCGGGTAGGGAAGGTAAGGCCACACCGGTCTTTGTTTACACTGATTATCCCGAAGCCGAATTATTCGCAAATGGCAAAAGCTATGGGCGGCAACACAAATGGAGCCGGGAGGAAGTGCAAAGTAGCACCGATTCATTGGCACTATTACGCAGATACCGTCTCATTTGGACGGATGCGATCTACGAACCGGGAGAACTGAAAGTTGTGGCTTATGATGCTCACGGAAATAAAAGCTCCGAAGAAACCATTCACACTGCAGGCAAACCACATCACCTTGAGCTGGTGGCTAACCGCACCAATTTAAAGGCTGATGGAAAAGACCTGGTTTATATCACGGTTCGTCTGGTAGATGTCAACAATAACCTGTGTACCGGTGATGATCGAATGATTTCGATGAAAGTAAATGGTGCGGGCTATTACAAAGCCGCTGCTAACGGAGATGCAACCTGCCTCGTGCCTTTTAATCGATCATCAATGCCGACATTTAAAGGACAGCTCAGTGCAATTGTCCAAAGTAGTGGAAATAGTGGTACGATCACTTTTGAAGCTTCGGCAAAAGGAGTTAAGACGGGTAAATTATCCATTCAGGTGAATTAGCTTACTTACTTCACCTCATTGCATAAGACCGATGAAGAATATAAGGAAGTCCTATTTTAAAATAGGACTTTTTTTAGTAGCCTTAAAATAGATAAGCATACTGCTCACCCAGAAATTTCTTGATGTGCTTTAATGCTTTGGTAATTTGAGCTTCCACTGTCTTGACCGAGATATCCATCTCTTCTGCAATCTGTTGATTCGTTTTACTTTCGTCCCGACTTTTACGATAAACCTGCCGGCATTTGTCCGATAAAGAACAAACCGCTTCTTCAATCAGTCGGTTTAATTCTTCCATTTCAACAGATGTCTCAGTGGATAAATCATAAGCACATCCTTCGGAGTCTTCAATGGATACAGTATTCTTTCTATCGCGCAGTACATTCAGACATCGATTACGTGCCGCCTGAAAGAGATAAGCTTTAAATGAGATTTTAAGTGTCAGAGTAGCTCTGTTTTCCCATAAATTCATGAAAATAGTTAAAGCAATCTCTTCCACCTCTTGCTTATCTTTCAGATAAAGTGCCATAAAACGGCAAAGAGAGACAAAATAAGTATCAAAAATATATTTGAACGCTTTTTCGTCGTCTTGCTTGATTAACTGTAATAACAGGATGTCGTTTGTGGACATAATTAGGATTCAAGAAGTATTAGACTGATCTGTATTTTCAGACTCAAAGTTAATCATTTAATTCTAAAAAAAGAAGAATTATAGAGTTGGAATATAGGGGTAACCACAGTTTATGTGTCATAATAATGAAAAGAACAAAAAAAGTGATTATGAAAAAAAATGTTCCTTGGAATTTAATCGTCCTGAAGCTAAAGCATGAAAATTCTAAAGATGAAGAGCAACAACTGGAAAATTGGTTGGCTAACAGTAACAACGAATTATTATTCAAGGAATTACAACTGTTATGGAACGGAATTCAGGCAAATGCTGAAAGTTATACGCCCGATACTGAATACTACTGGAATGAACTGGTCAATCGTATGCATCTTGGCGAACCGGAGACTAAAAAAGCTAAAGCACCCGGCACCGGTTTCGGACTGAAACGGATATACCGCTATGCCGTTGCGGCATGTATTGCTTTGGCTATCGGTTGCTCATTCTACATTGGATTTCTTAAGGGCTACACCAAACCTGTAACCCAAATGTACACTAATCTGTCGGGTAAATCGAAAGTTCTGCTACCTGATGGCAGTGAAGTGTGGATGCATGCCGAAACCGCTTTGAGGTATGATTCTAAGATGGATGAAAAAGAGCGTAACGTGAGTGTGAGCGGAGAAGCTTATTTTAATGTGAAACATGATATGAGCAAACCCTTTATTGTTCAAGCTGAAGGCTTGCGCATCATCGTGCACGGCACAAAATTCAATGTCGACGCATTCCCCGACTCAAAGAACATACTGGTAAGTCTGGTAGAAGGTTCCGTTTCACTGATGACCCAAACCGAGAACCGTTTTCTTCATCCCGGTGAAACCGCTATTTATAATCGCAACACCCGGGTAATTAAAGTGAAAAAAGATGATGTGATGTTTGCTTCTTCCTGGGCTAACAATAAGTTCGTATTCAGGAACCGTTCGTTGGGAGAGATTTGCAAATTACTCTCTAAATGGTATCGGATAAAGATTGATTTGGATCCCGCATTATCTGATAAATACTTCTATACGTTCACATTGCGTGGTGAACCGTTGGACGAGATTCTTCGCATCATGTCGCATATCAATCCGATGAAGTATTCTTTTAATGAGAAGAATGAACTGAAAATAAATTCTGTAGCTACAAGATAAAATGAGAAACTAACTTATTAAATGAATGCCTATGTAAAACAAAAAACACAACAATAGATCAATATTGTATATAAATAAACCTACATTAATCTTTAAATTTAAGAAAATCATGAATGTAAAAAAACAACTCATTATTCTTATACTTATACTGCTGTGTGCTTCGACTTTTGCACAAAACAAAGAAAAGTTGATCACATTAAAATTTACAAATATTTCGTTGTCAGAAGCTATGGCTCAGGTTGAAAAGGCAAGTGGATATACTTTCTTTTATGATTCACAGCAAATCAATGTAAATCAAAAAGTCAGTCTGAACGTAAATAACGAAACAATTTCTAAAACAGTTGCAACACTATTAAAAGGGATAAATGCAACATTTGAAATTGACGCTACTCATATCGTTATTTCAAATGAGAAACACTTATCAGGACAAATGCGGAAAATAACAGGAACCGTAGTTGATGAAAACGGTGAACCGATCATCGGAGCAAATGTCTTACTGGTAGGTACAAACCAAGGAGTTATAACAGACCTTGACGGTAAATATATGCTGAATGCTCCGACAGGGAGTATGCTGAAAATATCTTATGTTGGTTATACCACCCAAATTGTCAAAGCGGATCAAAAAAACGTAGTCAAGCTACTTGCTAATGTAAAGAAGCTGGAGGAAGTTGTGGTTGTCGGTTATGGTTCGCAACGAAAGTCCGATTTAACAGGAGGAGTGGTGTCGGTTGATCAGAAAAAGATCAACATGATTAACAGCAGTAACCTGATGGACCGTCTTGTCGGTCAAATTCCGGGTTTGAATATAACAACCGGTGATGCAACTCCCGGTGCCAACCAGACCCTTCGTATACGTGGAGAAAATTCTTTAAGTGCCGACAACTCACCACTTATTGTATTGGACGGAATTCCATATAACGGTTCTTTGAGTGATATCGACCCCAATATCATCGAAAATATCAGTGTATTAAAAGATGCTTCCGCCGCCGCTATCTATGGATCCCGCGGCTCTAACGGGGTTATCTTGATTCAGACTAAAAAAGGTAAAAATGGTACGCCCCAGGTCACTTATAAAGGCCAATTAAGAATATCGCAACCCCAACAGAGAATAGACGTGATGACTCCGGATGAGTACATCCGATTCAAGCAAGACATTGCCCGCCTGAAAGACGGATGGAGTGGTGATCAGCTTGCTCCAGAGAATATTCTGAGTGCCAGTGAACTGATAAACTACAAACAAGGTATCACCAACGACTGGCAAGATTATATCTTCCGTAATGCTTTCACCATGGAGCATCAGGTTGGCATATCCGGAGGAACCGAAAGCACCACTTATATGGGTGCGGCTTCGTATCTGGATCAGGAAGGAGTGGTTTACAACTCTGCCATGAAACGTTACAATATGAATTTGAGCATTACCCAAGTGCTGAACAAATGGCTGACCATCGGAGTGGAGACCCAGTTCGTACAAAAAGATGGTGGAGGTATTACTCCGAATATCGAACATGCCGTCAAACAAAGTCCTTATGGCATTTATAAAGATGAAAGCGGGAACTATTATGAAGAACCCATGGATCAGTCGTTAATCATCAACCCGATGGCTAATGTCAAGGCCGATCAGGATCAGACCAGCCGGAACTTCTTCCTCAATGGTTATGCCGATATTTTATTTCCTTTAAAGGGACTTTCCGCCCGTACCACTTTCGGCTATAATTATCGTAGCAGCTTCACCGGCACATATTACGGACGCAATACGAAAGACGGCAGAATAGCCAACGGTAAGGCCAGCATCAGCAATGATAATTACTGGGATTATACTTGGGAAAACCTCCTTAAATACAACCGTAGCTTCGGTAAACATCGTTTAGATGCAACCGGCTTGTTTAGTGTGCAGCAAACCCAGAAAAGATCAGCCGGCGAATCTGCCGAAAGCTTTGTAAATGATGATTCGAGCTATGATAATATAAATGCCGGGGAGAATAAGAAGACAGTTAGCTCGGGGCTGCAGGAAACGTCTATGCTGTCCTATATGCTTCGATTGAACTATTCGTATGCAGGTAAATACCTGCTGACTTTAACAGGACGTTCCGACGGCTATTCGGCATTTGGTGCAAACAACAAGTATGCATTCTTTCCCTCTGTAGCCGCAGCATGGAATATAGCCTCTGAAAATTTTATGGAAAATGCGCAAAGCTGGTTGGATCAGTTGAAACTTCGCGTGTCATACGGTTCCAACGGTAATCAGGCTATCAGTCCTTATCAGACGCTCGACCGTCTTCATCTCACCAATTACATCTGGGGTGACGGAGCAACAGGCGTCAATGCCGTTTATTTAGCCAATGACGGCGTGGGAAATCCGAATCTGAAATGGGAAACAACCCGGAAATTCAATGTGGGTATCGACTATTCTTTTCTGGGAGGACGCATAAACGGTAATGTGGAAATGTATCTTTCCAATACGAAAGATCTGCTGATGAAACGTACCGTACCCATCATGAATGGTTACAAAACCATTTGGGATAATGTGGGTAAAACACGTAATAAAGGTATTGAAGTCACACTGAATACCGTGAATATGCGCAACAAGAATTTTGAGTGGAGTACCAATCTTGTTTTCTCGTTAAACCGTGACAAGATTGTCGATTTGCGTGGCGATAAAAAAAATGATATTACTAATAATTGGTTCATCGGCAAGCCTTTGAGAGTCTACTACGACTATAAAGTCGATGGTATTTGGCAACAAGGAGATCAGTTTACCTATACCGCGGCCGATGGCACGGTAAAGGAAATCCAGAAAGGAGCCAAGCCCGGTTCCGCCAAAGTGCTGGATGCAGATGGAAATGGGTACATCAATTCGAATGATAAAGTCATTATAGGTTCTAAAAATCCAAGTTTCCTAATGTCTATGGGCAATACGCTGACCTATAAAAATTTCTATCTGTCTGTTTTGCTAAACGGAACATTCAAGGTGACGCGTGAATTGAATGAAGCCAATATATCCAGTTGGAGTTACAACCTCTATAATTATCTGCATAATGCCAATTATTGGACACCGGAACATCCCAATTCAAAATATGCTTCCCCTGTTTATACTAATTTTGACGGTCACAGTTATTATAAAGATTTCACTTATATCCAGATCAAGAACATCGTTCTGGGTTACAATTTCAATTCGAAACTGATAAAGAGCCTTGGCCTTGGTGGTGTGGGAGTCAATCTCAGCGTAGAAAATCTTTATACTTTCTGCGATATACGCAGCATACTGAACTATGACACCAGCTGGTTTGCTTCATATCCTACCGCTCGTTCTTATGTATTAGGATTTAATTTAACATTCTAACCTAAATATATGTACACAATGAAAAATAATATATCAAAAGCAATTCTTGCTCTTTTTGTATCTCTGTCTGCTTCGGGCTGCTCTAATTTCTTGGATGAGGAACTTAAAAGTGAGTTGGCTCCGAACAATACCTATACCAGCTCTTATGGCTTTGAAGTCGGTTCCGCCGGGCTTTATGCCGAAGCCCGTTCCGAATACAACACATGGGGTGAAAACAGTGCGTTTATGCATAATGCGGCTTGTCCTTACGAAGCCCTTCAGATCGCAACCGATCTTGCCACCATGGGTACAAAAGACGGGTCTATCCAGCCTTTCGGTTACCTTACCCTGACTCCTAACACCGGTATTGTCGGCTCTTACTGGAACTGGGCATACAGCCTGATTGCGGGAGCCAATGAAATGCTGAAATATTCGGAATTAAATACCAATTGGGATAAAAGTACCGATAAGGCTCTCTATCAGGCGGAATCACGTTTTTTCCGTGCTTATGCCTATCGTACACTGGTCTATTTATATGGTGATGTGCCTTATGTAGACAAGATTCAGGATCAGTTCAGGACGGACTTCACACGTACCCCGAAAGCCGAGGTGATATCCCACATGATAGACGACCTGACATTTGCCGTCGAAAATCTGCCGGAAAATCCCGATGCCGTTAAGGTGGGCAAGCTGACCAAATGGGCGGCGGAACATCTATTGAGTGAAGTCTATCTGATGAAAGGTGACTATGCAAAAGCCGGGAAAGCGGCTGAAGATGTGATTAATAGCGGTCATTTTCATTTGATGGATAATCGTTTCGGTGGAAAGGTGAAAGATAAAGGCGATGTCTTTTCCGATTTGTTCGTCGAGAATAACCAGAATCGCACTTCCGGTAATATGGAGAGTATCTGGGTGATGCAGTTCGAATACAACACCACCGGTGGCGGTACAAATTCAGATGATTGGACACGCCGCGCCTGGGAACCCAAGTATTCCGAAATCACCGGTTTTGTATTGGCGGATTCGTTAGGTGGCCGCGGACTGGCCCAATTGGTACCCATGAAATGGTGGATTGGTGAAGGCAGTGGTTTCTTCGAAGAGAACGACATACGTAATTCGGAATATAACATTAAACGCAATTGGTATTATAATAACGTCAAAACGAATCTGTACGGTAAAAAGGCAGACATAACCGATGCAACATGGTTTACCACTTTCCGCCTTTATCCCGCATTGACGAAGTTCTTTTATGGACGCCCCGAAAATCTCTCGTTGACAGGCTCTTACCGTGACCGTATGAAGTTCCGTCTGGCGGAGACCTACCTTTTGCTTTGTGAGACCCGACTCGGATTGAAAGATATTCCGGGAGCGCGTGAAGCCATCAATGTGGTGCGTCGACGTGCACATACCCGTGAGATTACCGACGCTGAGATGACCATGGATTTCTTGTTGGATGAACGTATTCGTGAGTTGGTAGGCGAGGAGTCACGCCGTTTCACGTTGGTACGGACCGGTAAATTACTGGAGCGTACCCGCAAGTATAATTCCGAATCAGGTCCGGCAATGCGTGACTATCACGTATTGTGGCCTGTTCCCCAAAGTATTATCGATTCGAATACCGGAGCTAAATTTCCGCAAAACGATGGGTATCAATAATTCAGGAATGACTTAAACAAAAAACTTATTTCCATGTTTTCAGAAAGGGAATTGTCCGTCGGTGGTTAGGACAAGGACAATTCCCTTCACTTATCCATTATATAGTTATGAAGAAGAATAGACTGATATTTACTTTGATTTTTTTGCTTATCGGCATGAATATCACCTCTAAAGTCCCTTTTAATAAGGCGGAAGTCAAAAACAAGCTGAAGCAGGTGGCGGACTGGCAAATAGCGAATCCAAGTACGGCTCACGAACATCACGACCTGGATTGGACAAATGGAGCACTCTATGTCGGCATGGTGGATTGGGCCGAGTTATCCGGGAAAGAAGATAACGACAGTGCCTATTACCAATGGCTTTATAAAATCGGCTCACGCAACGAGTGGCAGCCGTATAAGCGTATGTACCATGCCGATGACATCGCTGTATCACAGTCGTTCATTGATCTGTATCGTAAATACAAAAAAGAAGAAATGCTTATTCCTACGCTGGCACGTGCGGAATGGATTGTCAACCATCCATCCAATAGCACTTTCAGACTGGAATATGGTAACAGTAAAACGCTCGAGCGATGGACCTGGTGTGATGCTTTGTTCATGGCTCCACCCGTATATGCAAAGCTCTATCGGGAGACCGGTAATCGGAAATACCTGCAATTTATGGATAATGAATACCGGGCCACTTACGATTATCTGTTCGACAAAGAAGATTCATTGTTTTATCGTGATTGGCACTATTTCGGCAAGAAAGAAGCTAACGGTAAGAAGGTGTTTTGGGGAAGGGGAAACGCGTGGGTTCTGGGAGGACTGGCAGAGATATTACAAGAACTTCCGTCCGATGTAATGGAGAGAAAATTCTATGAAGAGCTTTTCGTCAAACTATGCTACCGTGTGGCGAAGTTGCAAAATAAAGATGGGTATTGGCGGGCCAGCCTGTTGGACCCTGCCTCTTATTCCTCTCCCGAAACAAGCTCCACAGGCTTTTTTGTATATGCACTGGCTTATGGTGTAAATAGCGGACTACTATCCGAAAAAGACTTTATGCCGGTAATTATTAAAGGCTGGAAAGCCTTGACAGATGCGGTTGATGCCACCGGAAAGCTAGGTTGGGTACAACCCATTGGTGCCGATCCGGCCAAAGTAACCCGGGATATGACAGAAGTATATGGAGTGGGAGCCTTTTTACTCGCCGGATGCCAGATTTATAAGATGGCGGCAGCAACGAAATGAGAAGATGAACCCCGGCTTTAATCCGGTAGTACAAATATATCAAGAATACTTCTATTGGTAATAGAGAAAATCTCACTTTTATTCTATTTCAAATAGAAATAAATAATATATTTGCTTGAAATATATTATTTATCCGTAATATGAAACAATTACTGAAAGACATTATCACCGATCAAAAGACTTTTTTGGCAGGTAGGGATACCATCCCGCGTTACTTTTCCGAAAGTTATCTGAATAACGAAGAAATCATTATCGTTTCAGGAGTTCGTCGTTGTGGTAAATCTGTTCTCCTTCAGCAGATACGGCGAAAGATGCCGCAGCAAGATTACTTCTTCAACTTTGATGATGATCGTCTGACACAGTTCAGGGTAGAGCACTTTCAAGAGTTATATGAAGTCTTTGTAGAACTTTACGGTGAGCAGAACACTTTTTATTTTGATGAAATACAGAATATTCCGGGTTGGGAACATTTTGTTAAACGCTTGTACAATTCGGGTAAGAAGGTATTTATCACTGGCTCCAATGCACGGATGTTAAGCAAAGAGTTGGGCACCTATCTTACGGGTTGCTATATTGCTATTGAACTCTATCCCTTTTCTTTTGCCGAGTATCTTACTTTTCGCGGTAGAGATAAATTACTTAAATCCGTATCGGGTACGGTGGAGCGTGGAGAAATACAGTCGTTGTTCGGCGCTTATTTCGTAGAGGGAGGCTTTCCCATGTATCTCAAATCGAATGATGATATTGTACTGAAAACATTATATGACAATATACTGTACAAGGACGTCATGGTACGCAACCAACTTGTTAACGAACGCGAAGTGAAAGAATTGGTGTACTATACAGTCAGTAATATTGGTAAGCCGCTCACCTATACATCTTTGGCTAAAGTGATTGGTGTCAAGAATCCTACCACAGTGAAAAACTATCTGGAATATATTGAGAACACTTACTTGCTGTTTCCCCTTTCCCAACTGGATAATTCGGTAAAGACGCAACTACGTAACCCCAAGAAAGTATATGCTGTGGACAATGCTTTAATACGTCGACTTGGCTTTCATTTTTCAGGTGAAGAAGGACGTTTACTGGAAAATCTTGTCTATGTGGAATTGCGGCGTCGGGGTGGCGAAATATTCTATCATAATTCCGGTAAGGCTGAATGTGATTTTGTGGTGCGTGATGGCTTCCGTGTTTGTCAGGCCATTCAGGTTTGTTTTCTGATGGATGACCCCGATACTCGTGAACGTGAACTTCGCGGATTGTTTGATGCTCTTAACGCTTATAATCTCTCCGAAGGTACTATTGTAACAAACGCTTTTGCGGAAGAAGTTACAAGAGAAGGCAAGTCCGTTCATATCCTTCCTGCCTGGAAATGGCTTTTAGAGGCACAATGGGGCAAAATATAGAGTTGGGTGCCTAATCATAGTAATACTTCCTTAATACCATCTCCATATATTCTCCACTTTTTTACGCTCCAGCTAAGGCTTGAATAGATAAAGTTATAGTGGAGATGGTATGGAGAAGGTACGGAGAAGGTATGGAGATGGTCTGACTCTATTATACACTGCCTTTCCACTCTTCACTATTTTTTTATCCAGTTAAATATGCTGACATAGTAGGTGAAAACAGCATAGGCTATTGTTATACCTCGCATCAATTCTTCCTCTATCACTGACTTTTTTACACTCATAAAATTACTTCGATTTTTATATGTCATAATTTGACTTTATTAGCTGTCAACTCCGACGATCTATCGGAATTAGAGAAAGAAGGTCTGATTCAGCGTTTTGAATACACCTTTGATCTTGTCGCTATCGGAGAGAACATTTCATTTAATCAGTTATTAGACATTAATGTACAAATCGAATTTTATACCGTATGAAATAGAAAAAAACCACATTTTACATCAATAACATAAATTTGCCTTATCTTTGAATCATTGATCAAAAATAACCATGATTTATGAATGAAACTGTACGTTTGATTATACATAGTTTTGGACCGCTATCCGAAGTGGATATAGTATTTGATAAATACACTTTGCTTACAGGAAAACAAGCTTCCGGTAAAAGTACTATTGCTAAATTATACTCTATGTTTACATGGATGGAAAAAGGTATGGTACGTGGTATCGTATCCGATAAGTATATAATGCAGTATTCCCGTTTTCAAAATAAATACTGTGCATACCATCGTTTGGAAACCTACTTCAATAAGGATACTTTTATCAGTTTTTATGGATTGCATTACAATTTCACATACGAAAAAGGTAAGTTAAAGATAGATGAAATAGATCATAAGATTACCTACAACGTGGCGAAAGTAATGTATGTGCCTGCCGAAAGAAATTACCTCAGTACGACGGACAATACTTCCGGGCTGAAAAATCTTCCCGAGTCACTGCAAACTTTTCTGGAAGAGTTTGACAATGCTAAACTTACATTGAAAAACGGTTATCGCCTTCCTATTAACAATATGGTTTTTGAGTATGATGCTTTAAATAAAATACCTTGGCTTAAAGGAAATGATTATGAAGTTCGTTTATCGGCAGCTTCCAGCGGCTATCAGTCGGTATTACCTTTGACGTTGGTTACAAAATACCTTTCGGATACCGTACTTGACAATGCCGGGAAGAAAGATTTGGATCAACAGGAAAGACAGCAAATTGACAAAGAAGTGAAAAAAGTGATGAATGACACCACACTTTCCGAGGATGTTAAATTTGCTATGTTGCGTTCCATATCATCCCGTTTTAAATATTCCCGTTTTGTGAATATTGTTGAGGAACCGGAACAAAACTTGTATCCTGAGTCTCAAATGAATGTACTATATGATTTGTTGGCTTATGCCAACTGTATGGAACATAACCGATTGGTATTGACCACTCACAGTCCTTATATTGTCAATTACTTTACTTTAGCGGCAAAAGCATACGAACTCTATTATCGGCTTCCGGTCACAAACGCTTTGCGTGGGAGAGTCAGTGAGATTGTATCCGAGCAAAGTATGGTAAACCCATTCAAGTTGCATATTTATGAGTTGAAAGACGGGGCGGCAGCCTTGTTAGCAATGTACGACGGATTACCTTCGGACGATAATTTTTTGAATAACCAATTGGCACTGACTAATGAAATGTTCGACCGATTGCTCGAAATAGAAGAAACTTTTGATAATCAAGAATAAAGAACATGCCTATTAATTTTTTTACTCCTCTGTGTCAGACAGAAAACATTCGCAATAAGGAATTCGGAATTTGTGATGACGAGGATATAAACAATAAAACTCCAGCTTACATAGATAAGATAGATCCCAAAAAGTGGATTGCAATTATAAAAAATACAACAGGTAAATCATTGAATTTTACGGCGATTGACAATTGTGTGGAAATTCGGAAAGAAAATGGTGATATGGATAATCGCTGTGATGGCATGCTGACTAATGAGGAAAATATTGTTTTTATAGAACTTAAAGATCAGCAGAAAAATTGGGTTCAACATGCTGTGGATAAACAGTTGCAGACCACGATTGATCATTTTAAAGCAAATTATGATATTACAAAATACAAACATAAGCGTGCATTTGCCTGTAATAGGAAACATCCCCGGTTTCAATGCAGCTATAAAGAAAAGATGAGTACTTTTTATCAGAAGAATAAGATTCGTTTGAATCTTGAGAATGTTATTGTTTTCAAATGATTTTATACCGTATAAAATAGAAAAAATAACCTATTGCAACCTGACCGATTTTCTGTTATTGGAATTGTAATCTCTTAAAGACATTTATCGCGCAAAGAATAATACTCATTCATAAAATTGAATAATCAAAAGACAATGTTAATTTTTTTATTTTCATACATTTATATGTCGTTTATAATCAAAAAGTTAACAAATTCCTCTTGTTCGTATAAAATATTTGCATATAAAAAAGCTTTGTAAATTGATTTGCAAAAGCTATCTTTGTCACACACTACGGAATTACTAAGCTTTCTTTCCCCAAAAACCGCTTATTTTTTTTGTTGTGTATGTGTTATAATCATGAAATCGAACCTCCTGCGATAGGGGGACCTGAAACCATGAACGCTGAAGAGCAAACCTGCATAAAAAATGACTTGACCGGAAGGGTTTTTCATTCCCCCGGTGTCCCCAAAGAATGTCCTATAGCGAACAAACCATCGGCTGACGATATACACTGGTACGTACTGCGTGTCACTTACAGTCGTGAACTGGCGTTGAAAAACTACCTGGATCTTGGAGAAATAGAGAGTTTCATTCCCATGCGCTACGAAATTGTAGTACGTGGAGAACGTAAAGTCCGCAAGCTTGTTCCCGCCATCCACAATCTGGTCTTTGTCCGCTCCACCCGTGCGCAACTGGATGAAATTAAGAGAGTGAAAGCGCTAACCCTTCCCATCCGTTACTTTATGGACCGCGAGACCCGTCGTCCACTAACCATTCCCGAACGTCAGATGCAAAGTTTTATAGCCGTAGCTGGAAACTACGACGAGCAGATCGTATACCTTGATGCCACCACTGTAGCCTTGAAGAAAGGCGACCGCGTGCGCATCACCGATGGCATCTTCAAGGGAGTGGAAGGAGAGTTTGTCCGGGTGAAAGGGGATAGGAGAGTGATGGTGGCTGTACAGGGAGTAATGGCTGTTGCTACTGCTTTTGTGCATCCGTCAATGATAGAAGTAATAGAATAAAGATGCAAGAGAGATCGCTAAAAACAAAAGCTGTTAAAGGAGTGGCATGGAGCTTTTTAGATAATATTGCAAGTTCTGGTATTACATTTTTAATAGGATTAATTCTTGCTAGATTATTAACTCCCGAAGAATATGGAATAATGGCAATGATAACAATATTTATTGCAATATCCAATTCAATAGTTGACAGTGGATTTTCTAGTGCATTGATTCGAAAGACTGATATAAAGCCTATAGATTACAATACGGTCTTTTATTTCAATTTGGTTGTAAGTTTCGTTTTATACTGTATTTTGTACGTACTATCACCTTCTATTAGTATATTTTTTAAAGAGCCAATCCTAATTGGAATAACTAGGGTTATTGGTTGTATTCTTATTATAAATGCTTTAGCAATTATACCACGAACAATCTTTGTTCGGCAAGTAGATTTTAAAACGCAAACAAAAGTTTCCATAATTTCATCTGTATTAAGTGGAGTGGTCGGTGTTGGTATGGCGTTAAGTGGAATGGGAGTTTGGAGTTTAGTTGGTCAGCAGCTTGCTCGTCAACTTCTAAATACATTCTTTTTATGGATATACTGTAAATGGAAGCCACTATGGGAGTTTTCGATAAGTAGTTTTAAAGAGATGTTTGGTTTCGGTTCAAAGTTATTATTATCGGGATTATTAGATACTATATATAATAATATATATTATCTTGTAATAGGTCGCTTCTATAGCTCAGCCCAATTGGGGCAATATACTCGCTCCGAGCAATTTAACTCTGTTTTCTCAAGTAATCTGACATCGGTCGTACAACGTGTCAGCTACCCTGTTCTCAGTTCCATTCAAGATGAGCCTAAGCGTATACGAGAGGCGTATAGAAAGATTATAAGAAATACTATGTTAGTAACCTTTGCTTGCATGCTTGGGCTTGCTGCAGTGGCTAAACCACTCATTATTGTTTTAATAGGCGAAAAATGGTCAGTTGCAGCTTCATATTTGTCTATTATTTGTTTTTCAGGTATGTTATATCCATTGCATGCTATAAATTTGAATATATTACAAGTAAAAGGACGTTCTGATCTCTTTTTAAAACTTGAAATATTAAAAAAGATTATAGCAATTATTCCCATAATTTTGGGTGTATTTTGGGGAATAGAGACAATGCTATGGAGTAGTTTTTTAATTTCATGTATAGCATACCTCATGAATAGCTATTATTCTTCGACTCTTATAGGGTACTCTACTCAAAATCAGATAAAAGATTTATTACCATCTTTCTTCATTTCTTTTTTTGTGGCAATTTGTATGTGGGGAATGACTTTTCTAAAGATATCAGCATTTATTCTTTTGCCTCTGCAATGTCTTTTGGGAATATTTTTAGCGATTTTTATTTATGAAAAAATGAAATTAGATGAATATATCGAAATAAAAAAACTACTTTTTTCCGTGTTAAAAAGAAAATGAAATATGGAAGATAAAAATGAAAAACAAATAACAGTTACATCTCCTTTATTACCGTCTTTAGATGAGTTTATACCATATCTACAAGATATTTGGGATCGTAAATGGTTAACAAATAATGGACACTACCACCAAGCCTTAGAAAAAGCGTTATGTGATTATTTAAAAGTCCCCTACATTAGTCTTTTCACAAATGGGACTTTACCTTTAATTTGTGCACTACAGGCATTACGCATTACAGGTGAAGTTATAACAACCCCATATAGTTTTGTGGCCACTACGCATTCTTTGTGGTGGAACGGGATTAAGCCTGTATTTGTTGATATTGATCCGATAACATGTAACATTGATCCCGATAAAATAGAAGCTGCGATTACTCCTAGAACAACAGCAATAATGCCTGTACATGTCTATGGAACTCCATGTGATAGTCAACGTATTCAGGAAATAGCTGATAAATATGGGCTAAAAGTAATATATGATGCTGCCCATGCGTTTGGTGTGGAAATCAATGGTAGATCGATTCTCGAAACTGGAGACATGTCTACATTAAGTTTTCATGCCACAAAAGTTTTTAATACGATTGAGGGGGGAGCTCTAGTATGTCATGATGAAAAGATGAAAAAGCGCATTGACTACCTGAAGAATTTTGGTTTTGCAGATGAAACAACTGTCATTGCTCCTGGAATTAACGGAAAAATGGATGAAATAAGATCAGCATATGGTCTATTAAATCTGAAGCAAGTAGACAATGCTATTAAAGCTCGTCAGCAGATTGTCTCCCAATATCGCAAAGAGCTAAGAGAAACAAAAGGAATTAGTTTAATGGATGATATATCAGGAGTGCGTCATAACTATTCATATTTTCCTATATTTGTAAATGCTGATGAATATGGAATGACGCGCGATGAGCTTTATTTCAAAATGAAAGAACATAATATACTTGGAAGGCGCTATTTTTATCCATTGATAAGTGATTTTCCTACTTATAGGGGAATAGAATCAGCTAAATCAGATAATCTTCCTGCAGCAACAAAAATTGCAAATAGCGTAATCTGTTTACCAATATATCATAATCTATCAAAATTAGAAGTTGAATTAATTTTAAATCAAATTCGAAAATGAAATTGGGAATAATGCAACCCTACTTTATGCCATATATTGGATATTTTCAGTTAATTAAAGCTGTTGATAAATATGTTGTTTACGATGATGTGAATTATATAAAAGGTGGCTGGGTTAGTCGTAATAATATTTTAGTTAATGGTGAAAAAAAAATGTTTACTATTATACTAAAAGGGGCTAGTTGTAACAAATTATTTAATGAAGTATATATAGGAGATGATTTCAAAAAATTGATGAAGACTCTTTATTTTAATTATTCAAGATCTCTATATTTTGAACCGACAATGGCATTAATGGAAAATATTATATCTTATCCCAATAAACAATTTGCCCTTTTTATAGCTAATAGCATCCAAGAAATATTAAATTATTTAGCCATTGATACAGATATTATTATATCTTCAACCTTATCTAAAAATAATGAATTAAAAGGTAAAAATAAAGTTCTAAATATATGCCAACTTTTAGGTGCTGACTCATATTATAATGCTATAGGAGGAGAAATACTATACGACAAAAAAGATTTCAAAAATTATGGTATAACTTTGAATTTTATAGATACTCAAGTCAAAGAATATCCTCAATTATCAAGCTCTTTTGTACCTTATTTGTCTATAATAGATGTATTAATGAATAATTCAAAAGAAGAAGTAAATTTATTACTTGATTCATATAATCTGAAATGAATTCAATAGGTGGATATTTCGAATTGGATTTACAGCATGGAAATCATTTTCATGCTAATGCTCTAATGTTAAATACAGCGCGCAACTGTTTAGAATATATACTTCTTGTACGCAAGTATAAAAAAATATATATCCCCTATTATACGTGTGATGCAATACTAGAACCATTAATAAAATGTAAAATAAAGTGGGAGTTTTACCATATAAATATAAAGTTCGAACCAATTTTTGATTATTCCTTAAGTGATAATGAAGCATTTTTATATACTAATTACTTTGGACTGCAGCAAAATTGCATCATAAATTTATATGAACGATATGGTTCTAAACTCATTGTGGATAATTCTCAAGCTTTTTTTGCAAAACCAATGCACCATGTTGATACGTTTTATTCTGCGCGAAAATTTTTTGGAGTTCCAGATGGAGCGTATTTATATATTGATAAATATTTAGATATTAATATTGAGAAAGATAGTTCAATTTCTCGTATGTCTCATTTATTAAAACGCTTAGAACTATCACCTGAAGACGGTTATTTAGATTTCAAAAAAAACGAACAATTACTTTGTTATCAGCCAATAAAACAGATGTCATTATTAACAGAACGTATATTATCATCTATCAATTATGAATTGATAAAAATCAAACGCAAGAATAATTTTAATTATCTCCATAAAACACTATCTGACAATAATTTCTTAAGTATTAGCCTCGAACAAGATACTGTTCCAATGTGTTATCCATATTGGAGTAAGAATGGTTTTAATACACGCGAGTCTTTATTGAAAGAAAAAGTATTTGTAGCTACGTATTGGTTGAATGTACTCGAGTGGTGCGATCCTAAAAATATTGAATACTCATTAGCCCAAAATATTATCCCTCTCCCCATAGATCAAAGGTACGGAGAAGATGATATGAATCGGATAATAAAAATAATCCAAAATGGAAAAATATAGTATATATTTGAGGCCTTTTGCTGAAGATGATTATCTTCTAATAAATAAATGGCGCAATGATTATGATTTACAAAAAATGACAGGAGGGTTAATTAAATATGTTTCATTAGAAATGGAACGTGAATGGGTGCATCAAAAAATGATGAATAATGTGAAAGATTTATATTTAGCAATATGTCTGAATGATGGCTCTCACAGAATGATTGGTTACATATCACTAAATAATATAGATCATCTGAATAAAACTGCTGATGCAGGTGGCACTGTTATAGGCGAAAAAGACTGCCAGGATGGTTTTTCTATCTTTGAATCATTAAAACTCTTATTGGATTATGCTTTTTTTCAATTAAATATGAATCGTATTACAGCAACTTGTCTTCCTGAACATTTTCTCGCACCCTATTCATTGGGAGCATTTGGATTTAAAAAGGAAGGAAGGATGTGTGAGTGTATCTATAAAAATGGTAGTTACCAAGATATGGATTTGTATGCTTTACTACGAAAGGATTATGATAAAATCACATCGGAAGGTGGATATTCTATAATGTCTTTAGTAAAAAGATGCATTAAGCTAAAAAAAGAAAAAAAACGATGAACACATTTATATTTCCCGGTCAGGGATGTCAGAAACAAGGAATGGGTAAAGATCTTTATGACAAATTTCCACAAGCTAAAAATCTTTTTGATAGAGCAGATGATTTTTTAGGGTGGAAAATTACTGATGTGATGTTTTATGGATCAGAAGAAGAATTAATGCAGACGAAGAACACCCAACCTTCAGTTTTCCTTTATGAAGTAGGATTGGCTCTTTCACAAAAAGAAGTTATACCTGATGCTGTAGCCGGTCATTCTTTAGGTGAATTCGCAGCTTTGGTTGTAGCTGGAGCAATAAGCTTTGAAGATGGTCTAAATTTAGTTTTGAATCGTGCCATTATTGGGCAAAAAGCTTGTAATCTATACCCGACAGGCATGGGTGCGATAATTGGTTTGCCTGATGAATATGTGGCTCGAAGAATAAAAGAAATATGGGATGAATCTGGTGAGCCTATTTATTTTGCGAATTATAATGGGCCAGGGCAAGTAGTCATAACTGGCTCAAAGAAAGGAATACGCATCGCTTGTAAGACATTAAAGAATGAAGGTGCCAAGAAAGCCGTACCATTAGCAATAGGAGGCTCTTTTCATTCTCCTTATATGAATGATGCCCAAAAAGAATTAGGTGAGATAATAAATGATATTCGTTTTAACCGGACAAGCATACCCGTCTATCAGTGTGTAGACGCTTTGCCTCATACAGATCCAGATGAATTAAAAGAAAATTTAATAATGCATATAACCCATCCTGTGTTATGGACTGACATGGTGAAAAATATGACTAAAAATGGTATAAATCAATTTTATGAAATAGGGACTGATGATACCCTCCAGAAAATAGTTAAGAGGATGGAACCGACAACTGAAGTGATGTCATTATTGCATATACCAATATACGAAGGAAAGATAAAAGATTATTCTATTACTAATGTTTAAATTATTGAATTATGAATTTACAAAATTTTATAGAGAATTTTTCAGCAGAATTTGATGAAACTCCAAAAGAAATGTTTGAAGCAAAGACTAATTTTAAATCGCTTGATGAATGGAACTCACTAACAGCTCTTTCTATTATTTCTATGATAGATGAAAATTATGAAAAAACAATAACAGGTGCTGATTTGAGAAACCATATAACAATTGAAGACTTGTTTAATTATGTAAAGTCTTTATGATAAATCCATTTTCCTTAGAAGGAAAGATAATTTTAATAACAGGAGCTTCATCCGGGATTGGAAGAGGAATTGCTATTGAATGCTCTAAGATGGGAGCAACAATTATTATAAATGGCAGAAATAAGCAGCGTTTAGGAGAAACAATGGCATTATTAATTGGTAATAATCATAGGATAATTGAAGCTGACTTGTCTCAACAGTCTGAAATTGAAAAATTGGTTCAAGCAATTCCTCAAATTGATGGATGTGTATTTTGTGCAGGTATTCCGCAAGTTTGCCCCGTAAAGCATTTTAAGAGAGAAAATATAGAAGATATCTTTAGTGTTAACACCATAGCTCCTATTATGATGACTTCAGAACTTGCCAAACGCAAGAAAATTACTAAAGGCGCTTCTTTGGTTTTTATTGAGTCTATTTCGGGTATATATGTTGGTACTCCAGGCGATGTTTCTTATAATGCTTCAAAAGCAGCATTAAATGGCTTCGTAAAAGGGGCTGCATCAGAGTTTGCTTTGCAGGGTATTCGCATAAATGCAGTCAATCCAGGTTTAGTTCCAACTAATATATTAAATCTAAGTAATGCGATATTTGCGGAAGAACATCATACTAATATTATGTTAAATAGATATCCCTTGAAGAGATTCGGAAAGCCTGAAGATATTGCTTATGGTGTAATATACTTACTCTCAGATGCTTCAAGTTGGGTAACCGGCACTAATTTAGTAATTGATGGAGGATATTTGTTGAATTGACTGATTATAGCTAATTCTTTGCTAGCAACCAAATAAAAAGAAAATTATGAAGGAAAAAATAATTAAAATATTATCGGATATACGTCCGGAGTTTGACTTTAGTCAGAATGTCGATTTTATCAAAGAGGGTATGCTCGACTCATTTGATATTGTAACATTGGTAGATGCTATTGAGGAAGAATGTGCTGTAGCTATTTTAGGCTCTGATATTCTGCCTGAGAATTTTTGTAGTATTGATGCTATTATTAATATTATTGAGAAAAGTAAGGTATAATTATGGTTACTTCATTCGATAACAAGACTATTTCTTCAGTTTATTCTGTAATGCCTTCACAAGAAGTGGATTTTCTGGACGAAGCTCAGAACTATGCTTTTTCAGAAACTCAAATGCTAAAACTGAAGAAAGTAATGGGATTTGGTACTAGAAGGGTTGCCAAAGAAGGGGAAACTGTTGCTGATTATGCTATTTATGGCATAAAGCAGATGCTAATTGACAGTGTATTTAAAGAGGAAGAAATAGGAGCTATCATCGTAACCACTACTTCCCCAGATCATTTCATTCCACCTATTTCTAATATTATTCAAGGTAAATTCAATTTTAATGAGGATACCATCTGCATTGATATTTCACAAGGATGTTGTGGCTATACAGTAGGTTTGGTCTATTCATTTATGACTCTGAATTCTATTAAAGACAAAAAAGTATTACTTATAACTGGCGATGTTCTTTCATTTAAAGTTTCTACTCGTGATCGAGCAAGCCGCCCCATTGTGGGTGATGCTGTATCCATTAGCGTGGTGGAGAATACGCATTATGAGAACAAGGTTTATTGTTCCTTAAAGAATGATGGTAAAGATGCTTTTGCCGTTTATATACCTGCTGGTGGTTCAAGAATGCCTATTACACAAGAAAATATAATTGAAGAATCAGATGAGTTTGGTAATTGGAGAGGGAAACAGCACCTTGTAATGCAAGGTGATCAAGTCTTCAATATTATTATTAATATGACCCCAATAATGATTGAGGAACTTTTAAAATATACAAATACTCAAATTGCTGATGTGGACTATTTCATATGTCACCAGTCTAGTTCTTTTACATTGAAGAAATTGGCTCAACGATTAGGTGTTTCACAAGAACGTTTGCCACGTGATATTGTTCCTAAATATGGCAATTCAAGTAGCGCTTCAATTCCTGTTACTCTGTGCGAACACTACAACGAAATGTATGCGAAAAAAAATAAACAAACTATTTTGTTTGCTTCTTTTGGTACAGGTATGTCGTTAGGAGCGGTATATATGGAACTCCCTAAATTCAAAAACTGCAAATTTGTAGATTACCCTCATTCTATTTAAGGGCTATGGAGGTAACAAAAATCAAAAACACTTATTTCAATTCTAATACTTATATACTGTCCATATCTGATTCACAAGAAATATGGCTTGTGGATTGTGGTGATATCAAGCCTATCTACGATTGGATGGAAAAAAATGGAAAAACAAATGTAACAGGAGTTCTCCTTACTCATTCTCATTTCGATCATATTTATGGTTTGAATAATCTCTCAGAAAAATTTCTGAATATCAATGTTTATGTTGCTAATAAAGAAGGCAAGGATGCGTTATATGATATAAAGCAAAATGGATCCAAGTATGCCGAAATTCCTTTTGTTTTGGCAGATAATATAAACGTATATTTATTGCAAAATGTAGATGAAGATATTATTCTTTGGAAGGATATCAAAGGAAGTTGTCATTTCATGAAAGGGCATAGTCAAGATTCGGTCTGTTTCGAGTTTGCTAATTACTTGTTTACTGGGGATTCATTTATACCTAATATTAGGACGGTATCTAAATTGAAGGGAGGAAATAAAGAAGAAGCTAAACAAACAGTGCTTAACATAAAAAAAACATTTAGTGGAGATACTGTTATTTGCCCAGGTCATGAGGAAATGTGTTATTTGAAAGAAGTAATAATAGAGAAAATGTATTAACCAGTATTGGTAAATATTAATACCAAATACAGTAATTAAAGATAGTAACTATATATGCAAAAAAATGTAATTGAATATTTGATAAGAACTGTATCGTTGCACCCTGATAAAATAGCAGTGCATGATATGGGTACTGAAATAACTTTCAATCAGCTTTATATGGCGGCATGCCGTATTGCCTCTCGAATTACGTCATATAATATTAAAAATACTCCTATTGGAGTATATATACCCAAAGGATATAAAGCCATACAAGCTTTTGCAGGAATAAATATGAGTGGCAATTTTTATGTTCCATTAGATACCAAATCGCCTGATACTAGAATATTATCTATTGTAAATGTACTTGACTCTTCTTTAATAATCACCGATAGAGAACACTATGAAAAAATATATTCAATATACCACAAAACAATAATAGTCATAGAAGATATATTGGATGACATGTATGATATACATTCTGTTGATATGGAGCTTAGTACACAGATTGATGCCGATCCTGTGTATTCTATTTTTACTTCTGGTTCAACAGGAATTCCAAAAGGCGTTGTTATCTCTCATCGTGGGGTAATTGACTACATTGATTGGGCAGTTGAAACATTTAAAATAGATAGCACGGCTACGATAGGGAATCAAGCTCCTTTTTACTTTGATAATTCTACACTAGATATTTATTTGATGTATGCTACAGGAGCAACTCTAAATATTATCCCTGAAGAGAACTTTATATTCCCCACTAAGTTGATAGATTACTTGAATGACAACAAAATATCATTTGTTTTCTGGGTTCCTTTTGTTTTAATCAATGTTGCTAACTTTAAGATATTCGATATAAAATTACCGCTATATTTGAAAGATGTATTTTTCGCCGGTGAAGTGATGCCTAACAAGCACCTCAATTATTGGAGAAAACATTTACCTCAATGTCGCTATGTTAATTTGTATGGCCCCACTGAAATTACCGTGGATTGTACTTATTATATAGTTGGACGTGCTTTTTCCGATGATGAGTCATTACCAATAGGTTTTGCTTGCAAAAACAGCGATGTACTTATTTTAGTCGATGGGAAACGTGAAGCTGTTGTTAATGAGCAAGGAGAACTTTGTGTACGAGGAACTTCTTTGGCTTTGGGCTATTATAATGATGAGGAGAAGACTCGTCAAGCTTTTGTACAGAATCCACTTAACACTCATTATCCTGAAACTATCTATTGTACCGGAGATATTGTGTATCGCAATGAACTTAGTGAAATTATATATGTAGGCAGAAAAGATTCCCAAATAAAGCACAATGGCTACCGTATTGAGTTGGGTGAGATTGAAACCGCTATATTGAGTAATCATATTGTAGATAATTGCTGTGTAATATATAATTTTACGCAGAAGAAAATTGTACTTTTCTACCAGTCAAATGAAGAGTTAAATATGGCTGAATTTAGGAAATTTATCCTTACTCATATCCCCAAATATATGATGCCTTCTGAATATCATCGAATAGAATCTATTAAGCAGAACAATAACGGAAAGATAGATCGTCTGTTTTATAGTAAACAAGTCAATGGATAATTATATATAAGCACTCATTTTAAATAATTGAAAATTGAGTAAGTATTTAAGAAGCTTATCGACCATCATCACAAAAGAATAATTAGATGAATAAAGTTTATTCTATAGATGCTTTGAATAAATATTTTAATACCATAAGGCAGAAAAACGAGGGACTTATTACAAACTTTTTTTTAAATCCACTAAAACATTCGCTTTGGATTGAAAAAGGGGAGCTTCATTCTGTAGTTACAGATGATTGTTATTTTATTATTCGCAAAAGTGAATTAGTGAATCACTTGTTTTTTATAGCGACTAATACCAGACAGTTGGCAAACGGATTGAAAGAGATTCTTCCTAAAATTACTTTTCGAGTGATGATAGATATAGTAGGAAATATGAAAGTTGAACCATTGAAACAATTGTTTCTTGAAAATGGGTTTAGTGAGTTCGAAATAATTTACCGAATGAATAGAATAGGATTTCCTAAATATTCAGCGCTTGATCCCCACGTTCAATACGCTTCAATAGAAAATTTAGATACTATTTATTTACTATTATGTAAATACTTTAATCCGTTATCAGAGCAGATACCTGAAAAAGAAGAAATAGAAAAACTGATATCAGAGAATAAAATTTTAGTTTATAAAAGTGATAAAAAAATATATGGCTTTATTATATTCGAATTAATAGGACTCACTCTTTATCTTCGATATTGGTTTGTTGCTCCCTCATTTCGGAATCTGCGTATTGGTTCCAAACTTTTCAATTCTTTTATGTACGAAGGAAGAAGTACCAAAAGACAGTTGTTTTGGGTAATTGCCAACAATAATAACGCGATTAAACGCTATGAACACTATGGATTTAAAGTTGAAAATCTGTTTAATCACGTGTTAATAAGGGAATTTCAACAATGAATAATAATAAATTAACGTTTATTTCACATAAATATGCCTAAGCCATTAGTAGCAATAATATGTACTACATATAATCATAAATCATATATAAGGCAATGCCTTGATGGTTTTATGATGCAAAAAACCGATTTTGCTTTTGAAGTTCTAATTCATGATGACGCATCAACTGATGGAACAGTTGATATTATTCGTGAATATGAAAAAAAATATCCAAATATAATAAAACCAATATATCAAAAAGAAAATCAATATTCTAAAGGAATAGATGTTTCTATATATATTTTTCCTCGTTTGAACAGCAAATATATAGCATGGTGTGAAGGTGATGATTTTTGGGTTGACCCGCTGAAATTGCAGAAACAAATTAATATCTTTAAAAAAGATGAAAAAGTAGGATTTGTTTATACAGGGTTCAAACTGATAGATTCGAGTGGAACTCTTTTGCAAAATACAAGTTTGGTAAATGAACAACTTTCTCGCTCTAAAACGGGATATTTACTTCCATCTTTACTTCGGAATAATTTTCCACAAACATTAACAGTTATGTTTAAGAAAGAATTGATGTGTGATTTAGATAAATATTATAATTATATTTACGATTGGCCTCTTTTTACTCACATCTGCGGAAAATGTAAAGCTGTTTTTATAAACGATATTACCGGATGTTATAGAGTGAATCCTAATGGTATAATGAGAGCTGGCACTTTGAAAACGGTAGATAATGGTGGATTCAAAACGCTTAGCGGAGCTTTTAAAGCTTATCTAAATGGAGAATATAAGGCTATTTCAGTTTTAGATAAGATTAAAGTAGATATTTATATGTATTATCGTATAGCTAAACGTGACATTGAAGATATCATTAGATTAGAAAATTCAGTTAAGTCATATCCAATTTACCGAGCAGTGAAAATAATTTATACATTTAAAAAGATGCTTAATAAAATACAATGAGTATTTTTATTGTAATGCCATTAAACTTTTTGTTATACTTTGGCTCATTTATATCTACTTATCGAAAAAATGGATTATCTATAGCTTCGTTTGTATGGTTGATATATTCAATTTTTGCAGCTTTTAGTATATATCTTTGTCTTTCAGGACTGTATTGGAAGGTAATGTATTCATCTGTTTATGAATATGAGCCAATCTCTCCTATTCCATTACTACTTAATTATTTATGTGTATATTTTATTTTGAAACCTCTTGATAAAATCCAACTTAGTAAATTAAATTTTTCTTGTTTAGTCTACTCTCGAAGGAATTGGAATATTATTTATGTATTATTTGCGATTGATATAATATATGCCTTGATAAAGATAATGCAATTAAAAACAGCTATTTCTTTTGGTTTTGGCAATTTGCATGATATGGGGGGAGAATATATTTCTACTTTATACTATGAAGGTAATCCCCTTGCTAAATTATTTAATGCATTGGGAAGATTCTCAAATATAATGATTGTTCCTTTCGTTTTGTTGTATATTTTTAAAGGATATAAAAATGGAAAATGTTCTAAAAAAATATTGATATTTTATTTTTTCGTGTTTATATTTAACGCCTTATCTATAGGACTAACGACAGGATCAAGAGCTAATTTATTCTTTGGTTTATTGAATTTATCCTTTTTTTTCTTATTGTTTTGGAGTGATTTATCAAAAAAAACAAAAAAACGTATCTTATTTGGCGTAATAATAATTGTTACAATGCTTATTGTGGTAACGACACAAATAACCAAAGAGCGTTTTGATGATAACTTGAAACGAACAGCTATGGATTCAGTTTTTGAATATTTAGGAGAAACCTTTCCTGTTTTAGGATATGAATATTGGAACAAAGCTGAATATACTGGAGGGCAAAGATTGTTTTCTGATTTTTTTAGTTTATTTGATAATAATTTCATTCCAAAAGATTCTGATTATTGGTATCATTACACTGGCGTAAGACTTGATTGGTTTAAGACTATTTATGGTGATTTATACATAGAGTTTGGTCCTATACTGCCAGTAATTATTCTATTTATTTTAGCAATCTCTTTTACTGCATATTTAAGAAGCGGGTCAGGTGTTTCTTGTCAAAGAATAAGTGTGATTTATAGATATTATTCCTTTTGTATAGGGGGGATTTTTGGTTTTATTAATTTATCATCAATATTTGATATTACTGTAGTCTTATTAACATTTATGATCCCATATTTTTTAAAAAAACAATTTTGTTTCATACCGATTATTAAAGAGAAAAATTGAAACACAATGATAGAAAAAAAATATGCAGTAATATTATTAAATTACAATACAGCTGAAGATGCAGTAATTGCAGCTTCAAGTATTGTCAATAACGCGATATCTGATGATTATTTAATATGTTTTATTGATGGCTGCTCAACTAAACCCAATCAAACCGATATATTTAAAGCAGCAAATATACATAATACTGTTGTCTTAGAGCTAAATGAAAATATAGGATATGCTAGAGGAAATAATGCAGGCATTAAGTATTTATTAGAAAAATATAACGTTTTCCATTTCGTTATAATGAACCCGGACGTTGAAATAAAAACTAAGGGATTAATTGATAATTTAATTGATTGCTTATCAGAATTAGATACGTCATACTGCGGAATTCAACCATTAGTTTGGACACCTAGTATTTGCAATGATTCAAGAAAACAAACATGTATTAGAAAAGTTTATAGCTATTTTGATTGCATAATGGATAGTTTTTTCCCTATTCGCAAGCTTTTTATAAAAAAATACCATAAAATAATTTATTATAAAGAACGCCCATATAAGCAGTTGATAGATTTCGAAGTTCCATCTGGCTGTTTCTTTATTATTAAAGCGGATGTATTTTATCGCGTTGGATTATTCGATGAAAGGACTTTCTTGTTTGCAGAAGAAATAATATTGGGCTATAAATTGAAACAAAAAGGATATAAGTTTATTTTAAACCCTAAGTATGAAGTAATACATGAAGGAGGAAAATCTACTGGATCCCATGAAATAATTAGTCGTTTTGTTGCTAAAGAAGAGATTAAATCCTTAGAAATGTACTTACGATATTATTTAAATTGCGGGGTGTTTAAAAGAAAGTTTGTAAAAGCTCTTTTTATGCTGAATTATTTTTGTAAAAAATGTGTATGTTTAGACCGTTTACAAATTAAGTCTATAATAAATTATAATAGAAAGATTAATACAAAGTAGCCATTAAATTTTATATGATTATAATTCGTATGTGGGGAGGCTTAGGTAATCAACTTTTTCAGTATTCATTTGGACAGTACATTGAAAAGGTTGGGAATGAAACTGTTTTTTATGATATTTCTTCATTTGGTAATTCTGATCAATTGAGAAAATTGGAAATATCCTATCTTATACCGGAACTGCCGATCAAGAATGTTCGCTTTACTCAATATATAGGAATAAAAAACCGTTTATTTAGAACTTTGTTTCAGTGTACAAATACATATTTATCGGAAAAACAGTTTTCTTTGGAATCTTTAGCAAATGCCAAAGGAGTGATCTTCTTGCAAGGTTACTGGCAAGATAAAATATATGCCGAGTTCTTTCCTAAGCGGAAAGTATTAGATATTTGGAGAACACCTAATATTCTGATGCAACAAGAAAAAATCATCCGTTCAGCCAATATTCCTATTTCTTTGCATGTGAGGAGAGGTGATTACTTTTCACCCCAAAATATAAATATTTATGGTGTCTGTACCGAGAAATATTATAAAAAAGCAATTGATTATATCGAATTCACGATTAAAGGAGATAAACAATATTTTGTCTTTTCGGATGATATATCTTGGGTTAGGGAGAATATTGAACTCCCAAGTTCATCTATTTTTATTCCAAATTATGAGGAGATATCACAATTTTCATATATTTATTTGATGTCTTTATGTAAAGTCAATATTATTTCCAATAGTACTTTTTCTTGGTGGGGATCATATCTTAATCAGCACCTTGATAAAGTTGTTATTTCTCCTTCAGTATGGACTTTTAACTCAAAAAAATGTTTAGCGCTGGATTCATGGCTTAAAATATAAATAATGATAGCGACGATTGGACTCCCGGTTTATAATGGTGATTTATTTATAGAATCTTGCATACAATCTATATTAAATCAAACATTCTCTGATTTTGAACTTTTAATAACAGACGATGGTTCCACGGATAGGACTGAAGAAATTGTTTTATCATTTAAAGATGAAAGGATAAAATGGTTTTCTGATGGCTTAAATAAAGGTATCTCATATAGATTAAATCAACAAATAGCAATGGCTAAAGGAAAATTCTTTATTCGTATGGATGCTGATGACATAATGTTCTCTGATCGATTAGAAAAACAAATTTCATTTTTGAACAATCACAATGTAGATGTAATAGGTAGTAACGCTGTTGTTATCGATGATAAAAATAAAATATTGGGATTTAGAGAATGCTCTTTACCTTCTTCTTTCAAAGACGTCTACAAAAAAGTGCTTTTTATTCATCCTACGGTTGCAGGAAAAACTGAGTGGTTTCGTACTTATAAGTACCGTGAAGGATTAGCTGGTGTAGAAGATTTCGATTTATGGATAAGGAGCTGTTTTTATTCATCTTTTCATATTATATCAGAGCCATTATTGTTTTATAGAGATCCTTTGATCTTTTCGTTTAAAAAGTATGCATATCGACAAAAGCAGTTAAGGAAATGTTTAATTAAAAATTTTACTATGTCTAATTTTCTTCTTTTGGTGTATGTTTTTATCCTGTCTTATTTTAAACAATTAGTTTTATTTTCTGCTTTCTTGACAAAAGCTAATACTTTACTAGTGTCAAAGAGAAATCAGTCATTAAAAAAACAAGAAAAGGATGCTTTTGACAAGATATTACATAATATAATAGATTAAATAGTATCGATGAAAAATATACTTCATGTTGTGAATATATCGTTTGTTATCCCTTATTTTTTAGGTGACCAGCTCTTATATTTTACCCAAAAGGGGTATAGAGAGTTTATTATTTGTAGCCCTTCATCTGAGTTAGTTCGTTTTTCTGAGAAATATAATTTTAAGTATCAAGAAGTTGAAATTCTAAGAAAAATATCTGTTTGGAAAGATATACAGGCAGTTTATGCTACGATCAAATTTATAAAACGGAATAATATAGATATAGTAACAGGACATACGCCTAAAGGAGCTTTAATAGCTATGTTTGCAGCATACCTAATGCGTGTACCTATACGTGTTTATTTTAGACATGGTTTAGTATATGAAACTTCTACGGGTATTAAACGAAAATTATTAATAATAATCGATAGATTAGCAGCAAAGATGGCTACTAAGATTGTTTGTGTAAGTTCATCTGTAAGTATAAAAAGTATTGAGGATAACTTGAACAAGGCTTCTAAGCAATATTTATTATCTAAAGGTACATGTAATGGAATTGATATTGAGCGGTTCTGCAAGGAAAATATTGAAGAACAATTTTTGATAGAATTAAGAAAAAAACTAGGTTTAAAGAATTCTAATTTTGTAATAGGTTTCACTGGACGTTTAGTCCGAGATAAAGGCATTATAGAATTAATATTTGCATTTCAAAAATTACAAGAAAAGTATTCTAATATGATATTGTTATTAGTTGGAGTGCTAGAAAAACGAGACGCGTTGCCTCAAAATGTTATAACATATATAAAGAATAATTCTAATATAATATATACGGGTTATATACCAAACTCAATAATACAGAATTATTATGCTTTAATGGATGTGTTTGTTTTTCCATCTTACAGAGAAGGGTTTGGTACTTCAACACTAGAAGCTTCTGCGATGAATCTACCTATTATAACAGCACGAGTTACAGGATGTATAGATTCAATAATTGAAAATCAAACAGGCTTATTTGTAGACCATAATCCCGAAAGTATTGCTGTTGCTATTGAATATTTTTATTCTAATACAGATATTCGATTCATTTATGGAAAAAATGGTAGAAAATTTGTTGTCGAGAATTTTGAGCAGCATATAGTATGGAGTGAGATAGAAAAACTATATGTAGTATGAATATACTTATTACCGGAATTCACGGTTTTGTAGGCTCAAATTTACTTAAAACATTAAAGACAGATAATAGCCTTTATGGACTCGACATCATAACGCCCCGAAAAGACGGTATAATAAAGACTTTTTCATGGGAAGATATCGAGAGTATTCCGCGGGATATGCCTCAATTTGATGCTATTATTCATCTTGCTGGTAAAGCTCACGATACAAAGAACCAGGCTGATGCACAAAGCTATTTCGACATAAATACAGGGCTGACTCAAAAGATATTCGACTTCTTCCTTTTTTCATCTGCTAAGAAATTCATTTTCTTTAGTTCAGTGAAAGCCGCTGCGGATAGTGTGAATGGGGAGTTTTTGACAGAGGATGTTATACCTGCTCCTGTTGGACCTTATGGGGAGAGTAAGATTAAGGCAGAGGAATATATATTGGGAAAATTAGAGCAATGTGCTACTTTATGTAAGCAGGTGTATATATTACGTCCTTGCATGATTCATGGTCCGGGAAATAAGGGGAATCTGAACTTACTGTATAACATAGTGAAAAAAGGTATTCCATGGCCTTTAGGGGCGTTTGAGAACAGGCGATCGTTCACTTCTATTGATAATTTATGTTTTGTTGTTGAGGGGTTACTGAATAAGAATGTTCCTACAGGAATTTATCACATGGGGGATGATGAAGCACTTTCAACAAATGAGCTAATAGCAGTGATGTGTGACGTAATGGGACAAGATGTTCATATTTGGAAGATAAACAGACTATTCATGGAAAGTGTGGCTACTATAGGCACTTGGTTACATCTCCCATTGAATAAAGAGCGATTGCGTAAGCTTACAGAGAATTATGTAGTAAGCAATGCAAAGATAAAAGCAGCATTAGGCATTGAACACATGCCTATACGTGCTGAAGAGGGTTTAAAGAAAACGATTCGTTCGTTTGAAAAATAAAATAGAGAAACTACTATAGGTTTAGTCAAAATGTATATTACTTATACTAAATAGATGTGGGCGAAGATAAAATAAAAATAATGATATCTTCCACCATCCGTGGCAATGAGGCTTTGATATACCAGATATGCTCTATTCTTCAAGGTTTTGGATATCAAGTTTGGTCTTCTTTGTATAAAACAATACCTATTTATCCTAGACTTTCGAATACAGAAAATTGTCTTAAAGCTGTAGAGACGTGTGATTGTTTGTTAGGCATAATTTTTCCTCGTTATGGAAATATTCCGGATGTAAAAGATGGACGTTCAATTACTCACAGAGAAATGTCCAAGGGGATTGAATTACAGAAGCCTTGCTGGTTTGCTGCACATCGTGATGTTTATGTCGCGCGCGAGTTGCTTAGGCAATATATGTATCTGAACGATGGAAAGACCGTCAATAAAGACTTCAAATTTGAGAGAACATCGGTCTTGGAAGATGCTAGGGTTATTGATATTTATAATGAAGCAATAAAAGGTGATATTGGTCCTATAACTCGTGAGGAACATTGGGTTGATGAATTCTTTAATGAAAGTGAACTTCTAAAAATTGTAGATACACAGTTTAAAGATATAGATCGTATAAAAGGGATAATAAATAAGTAAATAATGGGCACAAATAAATTTATAAACAATCTTTTAGATCGGAGTAGAGATAGCAATTTTGATTATTCTATGCTTCTGGATTATGAGATTTTAGGCAGAACAATTTGTGCTTTTTTAAATGGCACAGGCGGGCAATTGTTGATTGGAAGAGACGATAAAGGTGAAGTCTTTGGTATAGATAATGCAGAACAATTAAAAAAAGAGATAGAAACTTACTTATTGGAAAATATAGTACCGGAAGCCCCCATTTCAGTATCTGTTGAAGGATATAAAAAGTGTAGCTTATTATTAGTGAGAGTGTGGGCTGGTAATAATCAGCCTTATGTATATGATGGAGCAATATATTATCGACAAGATGCAATATCAGTGCGTGCTTCTTCTGAACAAATTTCTGATCTAATACACAAAAGAAGTGAAAGTGAACTTCATTGGGAGAGACAATTGGCTATCAGCGTTAATTTAGAAGATTTAGATATATCCCAAATAAAAAAAACGATGCAAGTTGCGATTGAGAACAATAGAACGGGCACAGAATCAGAAGATATAGTAGACTTTCTTTCTTATTATGGCTTATATAGAAATAGTCATTTTACGAATGCCGCTGTTGTTCTATTTGCTTATAATCCTGCAAAGTTTATTCCTCAGGTTAGAACAAGAGTTTCACTATTATTAGGAGGTAAAACTGCTACCATTTATGATGATGATAGATTGTTAGAAGGTAATTTATTTCAGAATATTGATGATATCAATTCTTTCTTTGACAAGCATTTGAACCAAATTAGACGTTTTGATGATAAAGACTGGAATAGAATCGATTCTTCTGTATATCCAATTTCCGCTTTAAGGGAAGGTGTTATGAATGCATTGATACATAGGGATTATTCACATAGTTCAGATTCTCTTTCTATTATTATTTATGATCGAAGTATTGAAATAATTAATTCTGGCAAATTACCTTATAAGGTCGCTGAACTAAAAAAGAATCATTTATCATTGCCTAAGAATCCAGACATTGCTCATATAGCTTTTCTTAGAGGATATATTGAGAAGATTGGCCGAGGTACTCTGAAGATTATTGATGCGTGTGAGAATGCAGGACTAAAATCTCCTGTCTGGGCTATTAATGATGGTATTGTTAAGCTTACTTTTTATAGTAATGTATCTATTGATAGAGCAATTGATGGAACAACTGATAGAGCAATTGATAGAGCAATTGATAGAGCAATTGATGGAACAACTGATAGAGCAACTGATAGTGTAAAATCCAAGATGGCTCTGTTACTAAAAGCTGTAATAGCTAATGAAGGTAAGAGAAATGATTATTATGTAAAAGCTACCGGCATTCCGATAGGATCTATAGGACGGTATTTGAAAACATTGAAGGATGCAGAGTTTATAGTTTTTGATGGTGAATCTACTAAAACAGGTGGATATTACGTTACTGGTAAACTGAAAGATATACTGAATATAAAGTAATTCGTTTTTATATTATTAATAAAATGGAACTGATTGATGAAAACTTATTGGATAAGGTTTCAAAAGAGGCACAGGAGAATGCTCGCCTAAGGAAAAACTATAATTTCCATACTTCATTGGAGGCTAAGTCTCAACGAATGCTAAACGCTATGCAGCCGGGCACAGTATTACCTGTGCATAGACATCGATATACAGCGGAGACGTATGTGTTATTAAAGGGCAGTCTGCGGGTATTGTTCTACAATGATAAAGGGGAAATAACAGAGACGGCTATACTAAATCCTATTAATGAGGTTTATGGCATTAATATCCCTGTCGGGCAGTGGCACACGATAGAGGTGCTTGAACCGGATACGGTAATCTTTGAAACAAAAGATGGACCGTATGCTCCTCTGGTTGATGAAGACATGATGAAAATATAGAAAAGAAAGAAAAGTTTAGTAATTACTAAATTATATGCGTACATTTGCAACGAAAGAGTTGGAAGAGGTTAAGGGAGGTATTCAAAAATTTGAAAAGTTGATAGTGCAAGAAGTATGTTTGCTTGACGACTTTGAAGCCCAAATTAGCTCTAATCCCCAATATCTTTCGGAATATAAAACTATATTATCACACATGGATTTTATAGCCCATGGGAAAACGCTGCCTAGCACAAAATTCAGAAAGATAAAGGGAGCAAAGACAAAAGTAAATGAATATGAGTTTAAGAGTAAACAACTGAGAGTATATGCTTGTTCCATATCAGGAGGAAAGTTAGTTGTAATGGGAGGATATAAAAAAACTCAGAAAAATGATATTAACAAATTTCATAGCTTGGTTAGAGAGTATGAAGATTATATTAAACTTTTGGAAAACAAGAAATGAAAAGAGATGAATTATTAAACAGTAAAGAGTATTGGCTTTCCAAAATCCAAATTGATTTATTCAATGAAGTGAATCATTTTATGGAAGAGAAGGGATTAAACCGTACTCAATTGGCAGAAAGACTTGGCGTATCAAAAGGATATGTAAGTCAAATAATGAATGGTGATTCCGACCATAGATTGTCTAAACTAGTGGAGTTGTCTTTAGCTATAGGACTTGTGCCTAGATTGAGCTTTGAGCAATTGGATAGCATACAAAAAAAAGATGTATTGGATACTAATGACGTAATAGCCATGTATGAAGAAATTGAGAATTCTAAGAAAATTCTATTGAATAATGGTTATCTTCTTGGTAAAAAGAATGATTGGAAGACAATTAGCTTTTCGAATCATGGTAATGAGGAATGCTGTGCTTAATATTTGAATTAAAAAAAGTATGATTGCTAAAGAATCATTTTTAGTACTGGAGAGGTTTGATATCCTAAAGAGTTCATGCCAATGTGAATTTGATGATGATCAGAATGTTGACTTACTCGATATTACACAGAAGTACCCTGTTGATATTGATTTTAAAATACAAACAGACAATAAGGGATCTTTTCTGATCTTTGTAAAGGTTGATATTAATGCTGGGGACAAAATAAAGTCAGGGTATTCTATTTCAGCTGAAGGAGTTGGCTTATTCAGTTTATCGCAAGAAGCGCCGCAAGATAAGGTACAAGGATATGTGAATTCAGGGGTAAATATCTGTATCACTAACTTGAGGGCATATATTAATACTATGACCTCTTTTTATCCCTTAGGACGGTTTAGCTTCCATTCTATTGATATGCCTGCTTTATTTAAAAGTAAAGAAGAGGAAATGAATTCGAAGGGATAAAATGAGATTGAAACTATAGATAATATTTCATAATGTATTATTTGATTGTATTGGTTCTGTTGTTCGCAGCGGAACTTTTTTATTTCCGATTGGCCGATCGGTTTAATATTATAGATAAACCGAATGAGCGAAGTTCACACAAGCGAATCACGTTGCGGGGTGGGGGAATAATCTTCTATTTCGGTGCTTTGGCGTATTTCACAGCTAGCGGTGGTGCTTACCCGTGGTTCACAATAGGGTTGACATTGATCACCTTGATCAGTTTCGTGGATGATATCCGCTCGGTATCACAAAAGCTTAGACTGGTATTTCATTTCGCTGCTATGGCTTTGATGTTTTACGAATGGGGGTTGTTTGCATTGCCTTGGTGGACAATCGTGGTGGCTCTGATAGTGTGCACAGGTATCATTAATGCATATAATTTTATGGATGGTATTAATGGCATTACAGGAGGTTATTCACTTATAATACTAGCTGCTTTAGCCTATGTGAATAGTAGGATAAGCGAATTTGTGGAGCCGGGAATGATTTATACGGTGATCTGTGCGGTAGCGGTGTTCTGCTTCTTTAATTTCAGAAAGAAAGCGCGTTGTTTTGCAGGTGATGTGGGGTCGGTCAGCATCGCTTTCATTCTTCTGTTTTTAATAGGCAGGTTGGTGTTGGTTACCGGTGACTTTAACTGGATTGTTTTATTATCGGTGTATGGAGTGGATAGTGTGCTGACGATTATACATCGGTTAATGCTACACGAAAACATTGGTTTACCCCATCGTAAGCATTTGTACCAACTTATGGCTAATGAATTGAGAATTCCTCATGTAGTAGTTTCCGCTATATATATGGTAGCGCAGGCTTTAGTGACGTTAGGCTATTTATGCTTTATGCAGCATGGGTATTGGTACTTAGCGGTGATAGTAATGGTACTGAGTGTCATATATGTGTGGTTCATGAAGAAGTTTTATGGATTGCATGAAGAAGCTTTACACTAATGATGAGATAGCTCAAATATTATATTGAGCAGTGACTTTATCTGTTGAATCGGGACATTGGCAATCTCCTTGCCTGTCAAGTACTTCAAAACAGGAGTTTTTACTGATAAATTCGGGAACGATCTCTTTCATGGCAGATACAATAGTCATCTGGTCGTAGCTGTAACTAATCTCGACAAGGTGCTGTATGCGTCTCTTTATATCGTTATAATCGTACTCACGAACATTGGCTATCATAATTTTGGGATGGTAGGTAGGCTTGGTGAGTTCTTTTTGATTGAGAAGTTCTTCGTAAAGTTTCTCACCATGACGAAGACCGGTGAATTCTATTTTGATATCGGGGTTACCGGAAAGCCTGATCATACGCTTGGCCAGATCGAGGATTTTGACGGGGCGACCCATATCGAAGATATAAATCTCGCCTCCATTACCCATACTTCCGGCTTCCAATACCAGGCGACAGGCTTCGGGAATGGTCATGAAATAGCGGATGATTTCGGGATGAGTGACGGTAACAGGTCCTCCGCGCTGTATCTGATCACGGAAACGCGGAATAACGGAACCGTTAGAACCTAACACATTACCAAAACGGGTGGTGATGAACTGGGTGTGTGCTCCGCCTTCTTTTTGTACTTTCTTGGCAAGGGCCTGCACATAAATCTCACAAATACGCTTGGAACATCCCATCACATTAGTCGGGTTTACGGCTTTATCCGTGGAGATCATAACAAACTTCTCCGCATGGTATTTCTCTGCCAAATCGGCCAATATACGGGTTCCATTTACGTTTATCTGTATGGATTCGGATACATTATCTTCCATCATGGGCACATGCTTGTATGCTGCTGCATGGAAGATGTATTGCGGACAATACTCTTTGAATATGGCTTCCATACGGGTGGCATTGGCTACATCCGCAATGATGGTTTCGGCATTGACATCCCGCCATTTGTCTTGTAATTCAAGGCGAATGCTATGCAGCGGGGTTTCTGCCTGATCGATAAGAATGAGCTCGTAAGGATTGAAAGAGGCTACCTGCCGCATGATTTCACTGCCAATAGACCCTGCTGCTCCGGTAATCATAACCCGCTTACCTTCAAGGTGGGAAGCGACTTTTTGAATGTCAATCTGAATGGGAGCACGTTGCAAAAGGTCTTCAATTTGTATTTCTTTGAGTTGATTTTGGCTAAACGGCTGCCCATCCCATTGGCTTAGGAGCGGAGCGGTCATTAGTTTTATATTTTCGTTGAGCAGTTTATCGGCCCAATCCGTACTACCCAAACGCGTCATTTTAGAAGGAGAGACGATAACGGTATTAACTCCACGTTCATTTAATGTCTCAATAAGATTTTCGTCATTTGGAAACACTTCTACGCCCATCATCACTTTACCTACCACTTCGGCTTCATCGGAAATAAAACCTCGCAGACGATAGTTATTACGGAGGTTAACACGTATGGCTTTGGCTATATTAACTCCGGCTTCTTTAGTGCCGTAGATAAACACATTTATATTCTGTTTATTGCCATTGTATACCCACTCATATAAAGTCTTTACGATGACACGTGAAGAAACCATCATGGAGATACTGATAACGTAGCTGATGAAGAATATACCGGGGGCACCCATCGGCAAATTCCACACTTCCTGAGACAAAATGCTTAAAAGGACTAAAACGACATAGGATACGGTTAAAGCTACGAAAATGCGCATAATGTCTACAAAGGAGGAAAAACGAAGAACGTTGGAATAGGTACGGAATACCCGGAAGAAAATAAGATTGATGAGCACCGTCCAGACCAAAGTGGCATCCAGCGTAGATGACTCCATAAATATGCTATGGAAATCATAACGGAGAGCATAAGACAATAGGGTGGATATAATGATTGTGAGCAAGTCTATTAGAAGAATGGTCCATATCGGCAAAACCCTTACCGATAGGTATCTGTGAAAAAAGTTAATTCTCATTTTGTGCGACTTTTTGGTTTACAAGTGGGACAAAGATATATTATTTTTATCTGATACGTTTTTTTTTAACAGAAAAGATGCTTTTATTTTTTCACAATCGGATGAAGAAATGCTCTTCTGATCGTATTATCCGACCATAGGTTCATAATATGCCCTTTATATTTTATCATTAAATTATTATAAGATGATAATTAACAAGTTATCGTTGATTGCAACATATAATGCTAATTTTATTATGTCAAATTTATCATATTTATAAATATAAATATTTGATAATTATTAAAATATAATTTGTATATATTAATAAATTTCATTTCTTTGTTATTTGAAAAATATTTAATATAAATTGCTATGAACAAATTACTTTTAATGAGAGATAACTTGTCCGATCAAGGGCAGGTTCCCTCTACCGGGAGCTATTATTCGTCACCTGATTTGATCGTTCATGACCAAGTGGCTGATGCCCAAACTTTCTTCACGAATAATTATGATCAGGATGTAAACCAGTCCATAAACAAGGGATCGGGAGCAAACTTCATCTACGCAAGGGTAAAAAACCTTTCACCGGCAGACACGCTGACGGCATATGTACACCTTTATGCTTCTACGTCTTCATTGTTTATGAATCCCTCGTTATGGAAAAAGAACAGGATTTGCTCCTTGGAGGGTGCATCGTTGATTTCCACACAACCAATGCTACCGGGGGCTATAGGGGTGATAACGGAACCGTTCATTTTTAATGCCAAGGTCACCACCAATTATTGCCACGTGGGATATGTGGCGCAAGATAGTTCAGAGCCGGATATTCCGAATCAATTCAGTTCATACAGTGATTTTGTGGTTTGGCTTCAGAATAATACTCATATTTGCTTGAGAAACTTCTGGACCTTGCAGGGACAGCAATCGAACGTGGATCAGATTAATGAATTCTCAAACCCCAGTGAAACGGAGGAACGGGTGGGAACATTCAATATTCAGCTTATGGGACGCTTTCCGGTGGGTACAACAATACAGGTGAAATGTCCACCGATAGGATTGGATAGCACATACACGGTTAAAGTATTGCAGGATATGACCCAGATACCTGTGGCTTGCATTATTCCTCCGGGAATCTCGGCTTATCTGGTGACCAGTGTTTATTTACCTTCGGGGAGTGTTTGGCCCAAAGGTGGATCGCTAAAGGTGACATTTTATGTATCGGAATCGTGGAATGGGGCAGCTTTCAGATATTCTATTCCTGCCTCCCTGTTGGGTATACCGAAAAATGCTCCTGATTTGTTCCAAGATCAGGGGAGATTGATCAAAGTGGGTGAATGCTCCACAAGGGTGATCGAATAAAAATCTTAAAACTTATCTCTATGGAAAATTCTTGTTATGTGGCACTTTCTGTGCCTTCGGGCGGTTACGCCAATTATAAAGGACTGAATTTCAATCCTTCTGCCAGCGTGCCGTTTACCATTGAGAGCTGGGTACAGCTGGATGGAATGGGGAGTGGCATCTCGATGCTGAAAAAAGGCGGTGTGTTGGATTGGGGTATTGATAATGGTTGTTTATACTTGTCTATTGCCGACGGTATGGTGGTATTATCCGATCAGGATATATTGGTAAGTACGATTGACTGGCATCACGTGGCGATCACTTTCGATCTTTCGTTTATTCGCTTTTATATTGATGGTAACTTCACAGGATGTGTGGCTGCTCCTATGTTGACAGGAGAGAGCACGGAGGATTGGCGTATTGGCAGTAATCTGGACGGACGTATACGGTATCTGCGTATATATGATTCGGCTCTGGATGCTTCGGATATCATGGAGTGTATGTTTGAGACTCCTTCTTCGGGTGCGGTACTTGTTGCTGATGTGGATTTCAGCTGTAATCCTCCGGTGGATCATTTGAATGGATCATCGTCAATAGGCTTAATGCAAGGAGCTGAAATGAATGCGGCATATCCGGCTTTGCTACTCAAAGGCACTGCTTATGCTCTACCTTCGAACAGTGCGGAATTAAACCCAGGAGGGGCGCAGATTGATCCGTATACGATTCATGCCCGGGTGTATGTGAATGGAATAAATCCATATATGGCTATTCTGACAAACGGTGATAATAGCATGGATTCGGGCATTGCATTGTATTTGACTTATAGCATAGATGATAAAGGGTATAAATTGTGTGCATTGAGGGGATCGGATTCGGATGTAAAGAACCGGGTGACTTCGGTAAATATCGTAAAATCGGGTGAATGGGTAAGTGTAGCCTGTACTTACGATGGGAATGACCTGAAGCTTTATATCAATGGCGTTCTTGACAGCGAAGTGGAAGCAGGACCGATATTAATGCCTCAGGAAACAGGGAATGTGTTGATTGGCGGCATGCTGGATAGTGGAAGACCTACGGGTACCAATACTTTCCAAGGTTATATCAGTCGGCTGGAGATTTGGAATGTGGCGCTGGATGAGGTAACGATGAAAGCTCAGTGCAACGCTACTCCCGAAATTGAAAGCTCAGGGCTTGTGGAAGCTTTTGACTTTACCAACCGACCTATAAGGAGCGAAACATCCTGCGTAGCTGTGGCGCTTTGCGATAATGCTTGTTTTGAAGAGCTATTGCTTCCGGCTCCCGCAGGCTTTAGCGAACCGACTCCGGTAGCTGTGGATTATGGAGTGGATATGGAGTGGGTCAGGCAAATGCGGCAGAAAGTTGACTTTGAAGAGCTTGCCCGGGAGAGAAAACGGTTGTTTGCTTCGAAGGACAACGATGGTACGGAAGAATTGGAAATGATATTGGGCTTTAAGCTGACCGAAAAACAGCGTCAGCTATTGGCTCAACGCCGGAAAGATAATACGCATCGTCGCAATGCTTTGCTGGGGGTGACTCATCATCTTCTGAATGCCGATTATGTGCTACTGGCTCATTATGGTGAGGAATCGCAGGTTATCTATCGTTGTCATGTTTCTGAAATAGATGATTGCCAATTGCGATTGATTGAGTTGCTGTTTATTCTTATCGGTGGAATGGTCAGTGCGCTGTTCGGTATAAAGACAAAATTGAATGATAAGGCTGTCCGCTACATGACTGTAAGTATAATCAACCTGGCATCGGTACAGGTTATTATGGCGGCCGGTAATACCCTGAAAGGTGCTCAGGTTTACCAGTTAGGCAAAGAACTGTCAGGACTGGGGGTATTAAAAGAGTTACTGAAGATGGTTGTGGTACTGGGCTTTTGGGCTTTATTGCGCTTTTTAGCAAAGGTGGTTTTAACTTTCCTGGGAGTAGGATGGGTGGATACCATTGCTTCGCTTGCCGCCACGGCAATCACCTTCGGAATAGCCTACGTGGCTTATGTAAAATACTGTCGCCCGTTACCCCAAGTGTCTTTACATGAGATTCGTTTTAACCATGATCTGAATCGTTCGGACATTTCGGCATTAAACATCAGAGTGGATCATAATACACCGGTAAGACGTCCCGAATGGATAGATGGCAATGGCGCTCCGGTGGCTTATTGTAAAGCGACTGTAAATCCGAATCTTTGTATAAAAGCACGCTTCCGTATTGCTTCCGTGCTACCGTATGCCGTAAGCATACGTGCGCAGGCTGCAGCCGGTAATTTTCTGGGGAACATCCCCGCCACTGTTGTAGACTTTCTATTCGGTGAGTCCGGCGAGGTAACACTTAACCTCATAAATCATGCAGTTGCTGCCAGTCCGATGGGACAGAATCAAGTGCAATGGACCTGGGAGTATCTGGATAATAACGGGCAGTGGGTTTTTATGGATGATACAATACACACTGTGTACCTGACAAATGCTATGCCCGGCACTCCGTGGACCCAAGCCGTGAATAATGAAGCTCAATGGCCATGGACGGATATATTTATTTTGAGTACCCTATGGATGAATGGAGCACAGAATTTGCAAGGTGCAATAGCAGAATTAACGGGTAGCATTTACAATTCGGGAATGGATTATGGAGGTTTTCCTCGTTATATTTTTGTTGGTGTCGATGTTACAACATTTGATGTCTCACAATTTCTGCAAGAAATACAGAATCCTAACAATTGCTTGGTGGAATGTCGTGATTGTGCTTTCATTCTCACATTACTGGCAAATATCTGGGGAAATAATTTAATACCTCAACGGTTTCAAAATAAAGGTGAAGTAAGAACAGCGTATATCAGGGCTTTGGGTGCTAACCAAGGTTGGAATACACATAATTTTGGTTATCACGTAATTGCATGTAATGGTCCAATTTTAGCGAATAATTCACCGGTATACGATAGTTGTGTGGCGGTGGATTCGTCGAATAATCCATGGAATGCCGCCGGACCACATATCCCTATGGTACCGGGTACTCAGGGAAACGCTATGCTGTTTGGCCCTCCTGCCAATGTTGTGTTGCCTGTTCCTTATAATGTGCTAAACAATTATAGTGACAGGTTTTACGAGAATGTACCGGCTAGTAAGGCAAACCCCGATATACTTAATTACCCACCAATTCAAATAATCTGACCTTATGAAAGAATTGATTGATCATTTTAAAAAGCTATATGAATATGCTTCTTGGTTTGAAGGAAAAGAAAATGAAATAAAGACTTTTAACAGGCCTTTTCATTTATCAGCAAAGGCTACGCCTCAATATATAAAAGTTTCCGGACGAGTCATTCCGAAGAGGGATGAAGGCAGCTATTTTACAACTGTAGATGAATTGGTAGATACAAATAATACGGATAAACGTTTCCGGATTACTACAACTACTTATTTTTCGCTGAAGGAAGCTTCGGAAAGTATGTTAATGGGCATGATTGCTTCAGTACATTTTGTAAGGGCCGGTGAAGAATGTGTGCCTTTAAGTGATCTGTGTTTCTGTAATGAGCGGGAGAACCCTCGTGTGATAGTTGTATTAGCGGACTTGACTGTGGTGATGGTATATTCATTGGGGAGGTCGTCGAATAAAGATGATTTATATAAACTGGCTTCTCTGATTGTAACGCGAATTAAAGGATAAATAACGTGTCTTATTTAGGCGTGATTATCACTGAATAATACAAAAGGAAAGCTCCCCCGATCGTTTTCAAAATCAACGATCGGGGGAGCTATTATTTAGAGGTGTTTTTATGCTTTCTTGAAATTCTTAAAAAGATCTTTTATAAAAAGTATCCAACCTACACTTCCTACACCTCCCAAAAAGATAAATCCAATAAGAATCATCATTTTATTAGGCTTAGCTGGTTTTAAAGGGACGGTAGCGGGCTGTACGACAGTATACACAGGAGTGATTTCCTGCACTTTGGCCTTAGCCATCTGAAGCTGCTGGGCGGTCTGACTGTAGACGTTATAAGCCAGGGTCATCTCATTCTGCAAGCGCTCCTGTTCGGACCTATAGCTGAAAAGAATCAGATTCTGATTGGCGTCAGCAAAGGTGGCATACTTCTTTTGTGCAGTGGTGTAGCTTGCTTTGGCTTCACGATAGAGCTTCTGTGCAAACGCCAAGTCTTTACGGGCTTTGCTGGTACGGTATGCGGTAATATGGTTCTGCAGACGGCTCATAATAGAGTCGGTGATGGTGGCAGAAATAAAAGGGTCTTGCATGGTGGCTGTGATGGTGGTCATTCCCGTCTTCTTATCAATAGATACTCCAATACGTTTACCCAGGTTGGCTACAACCGCAGCTTGCTTTTGGGTTAGCTGAGATGGATCTATTTTGGCAGTATCGCTTACCACTTCTTGTTTTTCCCCCTTAACGGTGGATATCACCCATCCCAATGCTTTAAAGGGAGCTGAGGTAACGACTCCCCACCAGGGAGCACTCTGATTTTTATCGAGATAATTGTAAAGGGTGGTGTTGATGTGCGAGTCCCGGCTCTTTACTTTGATATCGAGCAAATTGACGAGGAACGGAGTGGAAGCAACAATATCGGGGTAAAGATCGGGTGATAAGGCATCCTGACCGGAAGATGAATTCAGATTAATGCCTGCCATAGCAGCCAGTGCACCTACACTTCCCCCACCGCTACCTTTTCCGGTTGCTTCGGGAGCAAGGGTGACACTCGTGGCATATTCTTTGGGAATACTGATAGCTACAACAATGCCAAGTATAACAGCTACTCCACATGCTTTCAAGATCAGCTTACGTTCAGCCCATACTTTACGGGCCAATTCAATCAAATCGATCTCCTGTTCGGCAGGTTGAACGGGTTTATTTTGTAATTCTTCTTTTTCACTCATAATACTTTATCACTTAAACAGGTTAACCATAGAAGCAATCATTGTGGCAATGGAAGCAGTGGTAGTGCCGATACCCAAAACTTCGGCAGTGCTCATCTTATTCTTTTGTTCCTTGTCCGGAACGATAATTTCACATCCGGGCTCAATATCTTTACGGTTGCCGGCATTAAGACGTGATACGGTCCCGTTCATGTAAACAACATAGGCTTTGCTCTTTTTGGCACGGTTGCCGTAACCTCCCGCCTGATTGATATAATAGCGCAGACTTTCTTTTGGTTTATAGGATACGGTATTGGGATACATAACGGCTCCACTGATGCGCACGGTATTGACGTATTCGGGGATGAAGAGTTGATCTCCTTCGCGCAACACGAGGTCGTAGTCGGAATTGGGAGCGGCTAAAGCTTTTTCCAAATCGATACCCACGGTATAGGTGTCTGTTATATTAAGTTTTTTGATATCTATAGAGTCTTTTCCCGTAGTATTTTCTGCCATTCGCAAGGCATCGCGTTGGCGGCGTAACTCTTCCTCATTCATCTTACGGATAAGACGGGACCCTTTGACATAAGCATCGGGAGTAACTCCACCGGCTTTCTTTACAAGATCGGAAAGGCGCTCGTTTTTCTTTTGCATAGCATACTGACCTCCAAACAAGACTTCTCCGCTGATGGATACATTCTGTTGTTTGCGATAAGCGGGACTTTGGCGGATGTATACGGCATCGAATGGTTCAAGCGTAAAAGCTTCTCCGTCGATGGTCAGACCATTTTTAATATCCACGGTGAACGCCTTACCAATTGTGCGGCTGAAAGAGCTACTTTCGGGATCTTTGGTACGGCGCGCAACTTCAAGACGTACGGTGGAAGCACTCTCAAGTAATCCTCCGGCATGTACGATGAGATCTTTAATACTCATATTCCTGGAGTAAAGGAAAGTGCCCGGATTGGCTACTTCACCGTATATGGAGATGGTTTCTTCTTCTTTGAGCTCGTTAATGCTGGGTACATAGATGACATCGTTCTTCTTCAGTGGAATGTCTGCTATGGTACCGTTCATTACACCTTCCATATCGATGGCTATGTTCTCGTGAGAGAAATCGTCATGCTCACGATCGATGATGACACGCGGCAGGTAAGCGTCTCCACGAAGACCTTCGGCTTTCTTAATAAGCTGCTTGACGGTATTGACGGTCCCGTCTATCTGATACATACCGGGACGGAATATGGCACCCCGGATTTCAACACGGTTTTCAAAGCGGTTGAGTACGGAGTCGGCTGTGATTTGATCGCCATCTTCGAGGCGGAAAACGGAGTAATCCATCTCGTCGACATTGTACACTTGGTATTCGCGACCGCTCTTACGGATGATGCGTACGGACTTCTTATAAGCGTCACCTGTAAAACCTCCGGAATATTTCAGAATGGTGGATACGGTTTCGTTGGATTTCATTTCATAATACATGGGTCGCTTTACTTTGCCCAGTATTTGCACAAGTGATTGATAGGGGTTTACAATGATAACGTCACCTTCCTGCAAACGGACATCATCTCTCATTTTGCCTTTCATGATGAAATCGTAAACGTCGAGGTCGGCGATGGTACGTCCTGAGCGTATGACTTTAATGCTACGGAGACTACCGATTTTGTTGACTCCTCCGGCACGATAGAGGGCATGGAACACCGAAGAGAAAGAGGAGAGGGTGTAGGTACCCGGAATGGCAACCTCGCCCATGATATTGATTTGTATGCTGCGGATGTCGCCTAAAGTAAGCTTGATCTGCGAATTGGGTTGTTTGCCCAATATACTGGCATAGATTTTGGCAAATTCACGTTGTAGATAGGAATTGGCATCTTTTACGGTCATCCCGTTGAGATGAAGAGGTCCCAGTCCACTTACATGAATGGTTCCCTCGGGAGAGATGGTCTGGCGGATGGTATTCTCCGATGCTCCCCAGATATCAATGATAACTTCGTCACCAGGCCCCAAACGGTAGTTGACGGGAGTAGCTATATTACCGCTAGGCTCAAAGCTCAGGTTTTTATTGGTGAACATATCGTGACCGAAGATCTTTATTCCGTCTTTTTCCTGTTCTTTATCGATTCTTCTCAAATTAACGGTGTCACGAACTTGGAAAGTGCTGTATTCGTCAAGATCATTAGTAGAACCGCGTCTGCCTGTTTTGAGCGAAGTCCGTTCACGCGACTGATATACGTCGCTATTATTATCGGATCTCTCGGCATTGGATGCTCCACTTGCATATTTTTGCTGGATCCGCATGACTTGCTCCCTGGTTACTCCCCGGCGAAGTAGTTCATTAGTCATTTGACTTTGGGTTTTACCTGCTTGCTGGCCGCTTTTTACATATTGCACAACTTGGTCGTCGGTCATCTGCTGCGCAACTGCTACCCCGGATAATATGAATATCGCAAATAGCAATGTAACTAATCTATGCATACAACTATATTTTAATTAAGCTTAAGTTATAATTTATATATAACCGCAAAGGTATATTTTATTTTTGAAAAATATACAATTATTGATGCCGTAGATATTATATAATATAACTTGGCTTATTGGAATGAAAATATCTCTACGCAATAGTTGATAAAGCGGAATGGGATAATTGAATTCTGACAATAAAAAAATGTGCTTTGCTTTCGTTTTTTCAAAAAGAAGTATAACTTTGCAGTCCGAAAATTTGATGATCGATCGCCGCTATAGCTCAGTTGGTAGAGCAACGCATTCGTAACGCGTAGGTCTCCAGTTCAAGTCTGGATAGCGGCTCAAAAAAAGAGAAGTGGACAATCCTTAGGGGGATTTGTCCACTTCTTCTTTTCTGTAACTACTCAATGGGTGCGAAACTTGCACCTTTTATTTCACTTCAATCATTTTTTTGGTCTGCGGCTTCTGAGCTTCGGTATATTTGGGAAGTTGGATGCTTAATACGCCATTTTCCACTTGGGCCGAAATCTTTTCTTTATCCACATCGTCCGGCAGGATCATTGTTTGCTGGAACTTGGAATAAGAGAACTCGCGACGTAAATAACGACCGTCTTTCTTATCTTCTTTCTTGTTCTCGGTTTTCTTTTCCATGGTAATGACCAAGTTGCTGTCTTCATCGATATGTACGTTGAAGTCTTCTTTTGTCATTCCGGGAGCAGCCAATTCCACCTTGTAATTGTTTTCGGTTTCCAATACATTGATAGCGGGAGCGGTTGCATTTGCTCTTTCCATCCAGTCGTTATCGAAAAAATCATTGAATATGCCAGGTAACCAGCTTTGCGTTCTTCTAACAGGCATCATAGTTGTAATCTCCTATCATTAAGTTAAACATTCAATTAATTGTTTCTTGAACTTTCGTTCACTGATAGTAATGCAAAGGATGTGCCAACGGGTTTTAAGAACGACTTTTGACAAAATGTCATTCAAATAGCGATATTTAGTCAGTTATTATGACAAAATTACAGGATTAACTTAAATCTTATTCTCCAACGCTTACCATTTTCATCCCAATCGTGGCTGATAATCTTGAATGTTCCGATTTCAGCGGTATGCTCGACATGGATTCCGGCGCAAAGGCATTCGTCGTATTGGCCGACTTTGACAATACGCACTGTAGGGGATGCTCCTTCGGGTAATCGCTCGAGATCGAATCGCCCCACAGCTTCTTCCTGGGTGATGTATTCGGTGGTGACGGGCAGGTCTTGGGCAATCACGTCATTTACAGCTTTCTCAAGAGCTTCGGTTTGTTCATCGGTGGGACAGGAGTCGAGGGAATAGTCCAGCTTACTCTTCTTGCGCTCAATATGCGCCGACACTGCTCTTCCACACCCGAATAACCTGATCATTGTGCGATTGACAATATGCTCACAGGTATGCATGGGAGGATACTCTTGTTTGTTATGTTCGTTGAGTTGGGGTTCTTGATTCATTCGTTATTATTTAAATATTTCATTCATGTGATCTAACGACCGACTGATATTGAAATAGATCTCCGTACCGTTGTAGTAGGGGCTATATTCGAACTTCATCAAATCGCAGCCCTTAATGAGGCTTTGTGAATTTATCTTTTTTACATCAAACACATTTTGCAATAATTGATATTCATCGTTGATACAGATGACGTAAAATGGGGTTTGCTGGCTCTTACCGTCTCCGCTAGAGAGTATGGCAGCCACCAAGTTCTTGTATTTTTCGATATACGACTGAAGCTCGCCTTTTTTTTGAAGTGTAGACGTGACCTTTATAAGATAGAGAAGAAGTTTCAGTGATACGGGGTTATCTTGCCTGAACTCTTTGGCTTTATCATACATAAGATTCATTTTCTTTTCGGTATACAAGGTATCAAGCACATTCCAACGATCCATGCTTCCCTTATATTTGGGAGTGAATGAATAGCCATAATAAAGCAAAGCGTAATCGTCGTTAGTGAGCAAGGAGTCGTTGGCTTCGAAGCGTTCGGTTAATTTGTGGTATGCCTCGGAGTTCTCTTTGACATATTTACCAATGGCGTTATAGTCCACATGATACACTTTCTGCGAGAAACTGAACTGAACGAACAGCAGTATAACGGAAAATGAGATAATCTTTTTCATGGCAATATGATTTAAAGGTTAATAATCCGGTATCAATTTACAGATTCGTTATCTCTTCACTAAGAATACTATACACGTTAATGTCGGCATATTCCCCCGACGAAAGAAGCTCACCGGCGCGTTCGGTGCCTTCATGCTGAAAGCCTAAACGGAACGGAATGCTGTTGCTGGCTATATTACCTGTAGCGCAACGGATCTGGATGCGCTTGATATTCCATTGACGAACCGCCCAATGACAGAGTATGCGTACGCATTCGGTCATGATACCCCGATGCTGGTATTCGGGAAGCAACCAATAACCGATCTCGGTGCGGTTGTTATCTAACTGGGAAAAATGAAAGCCGATCAACCCGCAGAATTTGTCTTCATTGTTCCAAATTCCCAATCGGGGTTCACGAGATGAAGCAGCAGTGTTTTGAATCTGATCAATAAATGCTTCTTCATCTTTGACGCTTTGTATTTTATCGACAAAAGGAAGCCATATACGAAGATAATCACGATGAGTGTCAATTGCTTGATAGATAGTCGCTGCATCGGCCTTTATCACTTCACGTAAATAAAAATCGGATAAGACTTGAAATCGCAAGGGCTCTGACTCACTCATAATATTAGTCTATTAAAAAATTATTAAGTGATACAAAGAAAAGATTTTTGAATTAATATTCCAAAAGGATGAGGATAAAAAAAGGGCAAAAAAAAAGGAGTACCGCTGTACTCCAACCTTTGTTAACCTTAAATCTAATACTATGAAAAACACAATGCAAATATACGGACTTTCTGATTACTTGCAAACATTACAAGAAAAAAAGCATGTTTTATAACATTTATTTGGAGAAACTGGGTATTATTGAAGATATTTTAAAACTTTGTGATGTTAAAACGCTTGTGTTTAAGGGTTAAAGTCGCTTTTAAAATGATTTTAGTGGAGCTTCAGTACAAAAGTTGTTCCGTCACCGGGGCGAAGGGTTAGACTTCCTCCGGATATCCTCATGATCTGGCGGGATATGCTGAGCCCAATGCCACTTCCGCCGTCTTTGGTAGTGAAGAAGGGGATAAAGATATGATCGGCTATTTCGGACGGGATGGTAGGACCATTATTGGAGACTTCAATGAGGATGTCCTCGACTTCGTCGCAGTAGGCGCGGATAGTAATAACTCCTTCATGATGGGGAATGGTTGCAATGGCTTGCACCGCATTCTTAAGAATATTGATAAGAACTTGTGAGATGAGACTTTCGTCGGCATGCAACATGAGATCGTCCGGGCGGATATCGATTTGGAAACGAATATCAAGATCGGGATTCTGATGGCGTGTAAGTCCCACCATTCGGTCTATGAGCTCTCTTACATAGAAAATTGAAGGTGTGGGCGTAGGTATACGGGTAAATCGGCGGTAGTTTTCGACAAAGTCGAGCAGACCTTTGCCGGTAGTGCTGATGGCTTGCAATCCGCTACGAAGTATTTCGGTATCTTCCGGTGTGGAAGGGCTGATGGTATCCGGTTGGGGTTGCAGAGTGTCACGAGAATATTGTTGCTGCGCATTGAGCCGCGACAGAAGTGTCTCACTTAGCGAAGTGATGGGAGTAATGGAGTTCATGATTTCATGGGTTAGCACGCGGGTAAGGCGTATCCATGAGTCGATCTCTTTTTCATCGAGTTCGGTATTGATGTCATTGAAAGCAATAATGCGAAGGTATTCTTTGCGAACGGTTATTCCGGAGACTCTGATGGATAGATTGGCTGTGCCGCACTCGCCGGTGATTTTGAACTGTAGCTTATCCTCCGAACGGCAAGCGGAAAGCAGATCGGCCAGGCGACTGTCAATCTGTGCGATTTGTTTGATATGGGTGAGTATCTCCAAGCCGAGCAATCGCAAGGCTTCATCATTCTTCTGATATACGACTCCTTCGTTATTGATAACGATAATGCCTGTATTGATGCAATTCAGTATGAGTTCGTAATACTTCTCCTGCTGGACGGTCTCGGTCTTTACATTATATAGAATCTCCGCTACCCGGTTCAAAGCATGATTGACCAGTGAATTGCCGGTAGCATCTTCCGCTTCGGGGTAATGCACGGAATAATCGTTATTTGCAATGGCATCCAGCAAAAAGAGCACTTTACGGGTATGCATCCGGTAGAACACCTGCTGTTTATAGAGAAGAAACAGGAGCAGTAGCAGAAAGAGGATACCCATCAAGGTGTATCCTTGCAGGAAACACCCCACGGATACACCTGCACTAAGCACTGATGCAACGGCACGTGCAAGATAACTGGCGGCGATATGGCGCAATATTTTATTCATCCGGATGATTTCAGGGTTAGATTCCAAACTTTTTCAGTTTATTATACAAAGTCTGCCGGGTAATGCCCAGTCGGGCTGCAACTGAAGAGAGATTGCCTTCACATTCTTCCAATGCTTTGAGTATCATTTTACGCTCCATCTCTTCAAGAGTGGACTGTCCGGGGACAATCTCGGATGAACGGGAAACATTGGTTCCCCGGTTTAGTTGAAAGAGCGCTCCGGGGATCTCATTACCGTCGCAGATAATAACGGCTTTTTCGATGGCATGTTCCAATTCGCGTATATTACCGTACCATGGATGGGAATCGAGCTTAATTCGGGCATCGTCCGACAACCGGAGAAGGGGCTTGCCATATTGTTTGCAGAATCGTTCGATGAAACGTTGTGCCAACGGATGGATATCTTCCGGGCGATTGCGCAGGGGAGGAATTTCGAGATGTATAGTGTTGATGCGGTAGAAAAGGTCTTCACGGAACTCTTCTTTCAAGACCATTTCATTGAGATTCCTATTGGTGGCACAGATCAGGCGGATGTCAATGGGAATATCTTCGTTACTACCAACCCGAACAATACTGCGACGTTGCAGAGCGGTAAGGAGTTTGGCTTGCAAATGGTAGGGAAGATTACCGATCTCATCGAGAAAAAGAGTGCTGTGGTTTGCCGCTTCGAATTTACCGGGACGATCGGCACGGGCATCGGTAAAGGCTCCTTTTACATGACCGAATAACTCGCTCTCGAACAGACTCTCGGTGAGGGCTCCCATGTCCACGGTGACCATCGCGTTTTTACGCCGGGATGACTGTGCATGAATCTCTTTAGCCAGGATTTCTTTGCCGATGCCGTTTTCACCGGTGATAAGTATATTGGCTTCGGTACCGGAGACTTTCTCTACTAACGAACGGAGCTGTTGCATAGACTGGCTTTCACCCCAATACATATCTCCTTGTTCGAGTGAGATGTTTTTCTTCTTACCTGCTTTTCCTTTGGATTCTTCGAGCACCTTGTGAAGGGTTTCGATCAGCTTCTGATTATCCCACGGCTTAACGATAAAATCGGCGGCTCCTTCCTTAATGCCACGTACCGCAAGATCAATGTCGGCATATGCGGTAAAAAGTACCACAGGTAGTGAGGGGTATTTCTTTTTTATTTCATGAAGCCAGAAGAGGCCTTCGTTACCGCTATTGATACCTGCTTTGAAATTCATATCAAGCAATACAATAGAGAAGACGTTTTCATGCAAAGCGGACAGGAGGGCAACGGGGGATGTAAGAGTCAAAATATCTCTAAAACAAGGTTTCAGCAATAATCTTAAAGCGGTCAGGACACCCTCGTTATCATCCACAATCAGAATATTTTCCGGCTTTTTCATATAAAAATAACATTTTAGAGCTTCAAATATAGCGATATCAGTGCAATACTGAAAAAGACATGTCATATTTTCTACATTGTGACGTAATATAAAATAGAGATTTTTGTTGCAACCAAAAACGCAAAGGATTATGAAAGTTATTTTTATCGTTCAGGGAGAAGGTCGCGGTCACTTGACGCAAGCCATCAGTATGGAGGATATGCTTCGACGGAACGGGCATGAAGTGGTGGAAGTGTTAGTAGGAAAAAGTAATTCCAGGCGCCTTCCGGGCTTCTTCAACCGAAGCATACATGCTCCGGTGAAACGCTTCTACAGCCCTAATTTTCTTCCTACGCCGACTAATAAACGGGTAGGACTGACTAGAAGTCTGGGTTATAATGCGCTGCATCTGCCGGCGTATCTACGTAGTATCTTGTTCCTAAGGGAGCGTATAGAAAATAGTGGAGCCGATTTGGTGGTAAATTTCTACGAGTTACTCACCGGACTGACTTATCTGATGTTCCGGCCGTCCGTGAAGCAGGTCAGCATCGGGCATCAATATCTCTTTTTACATTCGGAGTTCGATTTCCCGAAAAAAAACAAGGTTAGCCTGATGATGCTCCGGCTGTTTACCCGATTGACTTGTATCGGTGCGAACGAGAGGCTGGCTCTCTCGTTCAGGCAGATGAATAAAAACAAAGAGAACCGGACACGGGTGGTACCTCCGCTACTGAGACGTGAAATACTGAATTATGAGGCTTCGGAGGGTGACTATATTCACGGTTATATGGTGAACGCGGGTTTCGGTGAGTCGGTTGCGGCATGGCATGAGCGTCATGTAGATGTACCGTTACACTTCTTCTGGGATAAACCCGATGAAGAAGACGTTACACAGGTGGATGACACCCTGACTTTTCACCAATTGGATGATATGAAGTTTCTGAAATATATGGCGGGATGTCGTGCATACGCCAGCACAGCCGGATTTGAGTCGGTTTGTGAAGCGATGTATCTCGGTAAACCTTTGCTTATGGTTCCGGCACATATTGAGCAGGATTGCAATGCGCATGATGCCGCGCGTTGTGGGGCCGGTGTAGTGGCGGAAGAGTTCGAACTGGATAGGCTACTGGATTTCGCCATAAAGGACTATGCTCCTGATAAAGAATTCAAATACTGGGTAGGTAGCAGTGAATGGAGAATTATGCGTGCATTGGAAGGTGTGATGGAAAATGGATATTCTCCCGAAGATAATCTTCCGTTTCCTTACTATAATGCACCGGATATGGCGATATAAATAATAAAATTGAAAAGTTAATGCAAAACGAACTAAATGGTTCAATTTATAGTGGGGAGAAAGCATTATTGGTGCTTTCTCTTTTCTTTTGTCTTGGCTTCAACAGCGGGTTTCACCGTAGTGCTGTCTTTCTTGTCGGTGGCTGCCTTCAGACGTTTCAACCTCCATTTGTTCCAGAACATAAGTTCACTCCATTTGGTGAAATCTTTTCTGAAGATAATACCTATACCTTGGGTGGTAAGATTGGTTTTGGTATAATAACGGTCGTTTGTCTCACTATAGGCTTTCAGACGGATATCTCCGGAGCGGTTTAGTAACCATTCGGCATCAAAGTCGCCTACAAAATTGGTGTTGGCCAACGGATTGTCACGATAGCCGAAGTTTCCATTGATCAGCAGACGGTTGTTGAGGAGCTGGCCGGAAAGCATACTCTCGAATTCAAAGTCGGTCCATCCTTTCTCACCAGTGCTCAGACTGGTACCTATATTCCAGTTATTGCTGTCGATGATGTGGGAGAGTGCATTATTAATCTGTCCGGACAAGAGGCTGGACGAAAGCATGGATGACATCATATTCGAGCTTTGGGTAGTTTGCACATTCTCAGGTGTATAGAATTTACCGATACTCAACAAATACAAAATCTGCATGTTCATTTCTTCTTCCGAAGGGATATAGTTACGGATAAGTGCCTGCACTTCATCACGTTCGTTAGGCAGATCGATACCCAGTTTTATATCGGGAGAGGTAAGTTGTCCGCTAATATCCATAGTACAATTCACTTTGATATTAGTCTGGTTGACATACTCACTGGCATTGGGCATAAGGTCGTTGAGTGAAACAGAGTTCACAGTGTACTGGGCATTGATATCCAACGCCGCATTTAGCGGCGAACCGTTGAACGTAATATTACTGCCGTTTTTTATAGCAAAATCTTTACGAATGATCTCCTGAAGGCTAAATTTGTAGATACCCTGCGTAATACGATAGCTACCAAACATCTTCAAATCTCCTTTATTGTAGAATTCAGCCCGGATATTACCGTTACCTTTACCACTGATATAATCTCCGGCTATAGGATCCATTATAATCTTCATAGTGGCATCGGGCGTAGCATCCACCTGCAGATTGAGACGGATGTCTGTCTGTCTGTCTTCCTGCTTTGCTTTTGTCTGCTGCATAGGAAGATCAAAGTCCACCCGCACTGAATCTTGTATGGCGCGGCGGGGAGTTTTATCTAAGAACTTGATAAATTGGCTATTTGTGGCTGAAGCTATATTGTCTTTTATATACACAAAGTTGCTGTTGCGATTAGTGGTTACTGCCACATCAATATTAACTCCGTCCTGTGGATTACCTTCAATCAAAGCTTTACCTGTACCATATATCGTGCCGTAGAATGGAAATTCGGGGCTTTCCTTGGTATTCATCATCAGGATGTTACGGTAATCGAACTGGAAACGATATTCCATGTTTTTAAAATGCTCGTAGTGGAGATAACCGGTCACATTGCCCTGGTTGCCATGAGGGTCGTAGATACGGTTATTTTGGAATGTGAGTCCGCCCGGTTCAATCTGTATACTATCCTTCAAGAAGAATGTGGTGTTTAATACGCCTATTTTCATTGAAGCATCCCCCAATACTTTTCCGTCCAGAGTTAGTCCTTTGAATTTACCATATAGGTGTACATGACCACTGGCCCGCCCGTTGAATTCGGGGGTTATGCTGGTCATATAATACTCCAGGAATTTGAGATTGGTTTTATCCGCTTCAATCTGAAGATCAAGTCCGCTCTTGGGTTTCAACGGATAGATATAGCCGTAAACGTGGCTCTTGGCGATATTCTTCTCTTGTACATGCGCATCAAGGTAGATACCTTCGACATCATGATGCCATTCACCATGGATATTGGCATTACCCAGCATACCACCGTTCAATCCTAAATTACGGATGGATAAATCGGTGAACATGACGGGCTTCTTCAAAATGCCACAAGCATACGCCGGACCTGTGGCTTCTCCGCTGAAATCCACTCCGAGATCGGCAATATTAAAAATGTATCCGATGTTGATGTCTTTCAAATCCAATCGTAGTGTGTCTTGCGGTAGTGGTGAAACAATACCGTTGATAGTGAGGTGGCGATCACCATGGCTGAACTTGAAGTTGTCCACATAGATTTTATTTTTCTCAAAAGTTATCTGACTGGGAGAAATCTTCCATATTGTATCATTCAGGATGATATCGGTGTTTTTGATATCAACAATTGTTTTTAAAGGAGATGACACACTCTTTTCAGCTATTTTGGACGGTTCTTCGGTTTTGTCCTTGATAAAGCGGGTGACTGTTGCCAGCTTACCACTATAGGTCTGGGCGTTGCTATTGCCCCAATTGAGCGTAGTTTGTACGGTATCGTTCTTGGCATAGGCTTCGAGCGCTATGTTCACCGTACCGTTTTGTTTCCGATTATTGAAGCGTAAGCGGGTATGAAATCTGTCTTCGGGATTTTCACACAAAATCATGGCCGACTCAATTAACTTGTCGTTATAGGCCAGATGGGGGAAGTAACCTTCCACACGCATCCGTTGCAACCTGTCGTTGAACATCCCGTTGATGGTGGAATGGGTGTGAATATCCAAAGGTATATCAAACAATGCCGGTAATATTTCGGTATTGTAAATATGGATATCGAAAATAAAGTTGTTGTCGGTCTTCTTTTGCAGATTGTTAGCATGAATCAGTGAAGGAAGATAACGACTTAATATTTTGTTGATACTTGCCGGAAGTGTACGGTAAGAGTAATTGCCTTCAATATGTGCTTGCAAGAACGGGGAATTGATGTTCAACTCTTGCGTAAGCTGATCTTTCCGGGAAGCTATAATTTTAAGATTATCGAGAAAATACTCTTTTTGAGGAGCTGTAAACTGGAGACTGTCAATGTTAATCTCCCCATTCATATCGTCGACTGAAGTCCCAGTAAAATCAGCACGCAACTTCACGGAAAATTCAGCGTTTTCATATTTCTTCGTAAGATGGAGCGCATGTGGCCGAAAATGACGCATGGCAGCTTGGAAGTTGAATGAAGGCACACGGGAAACCGCATTGAATGCGCCATTCAATGCTATTGATCCGTTCTGATCTTCGAGAGCGGCTTTTCCGCTGAACCCTCCTTGTTTATATTCTCCATCCAATGAAATGTTTTGGTAGGTGTAACCGCTATAGTCGACGGAAGAGACAAGCCCCTTAAGCGATATAGAAGGATATTGCTTGCTGTATTGTTCACCCTGAACACCAAGATTGAAAGTGATTTTGCCCAATTGTTGGTTGTTCAGCAGCTTGCCCAAGTCGAAGTTGGCTGTCTTAACCGAACCTGAATAGGAGAAGTATTTCTTCTCTTTATTGGAACTTAATTTTAAGTCGGTCTGCACTGTCCCCACATCGGTATGAGCTACACCGTAGGTAACCAGATCGGTGAAATAGCCGGAAACTTCACCATGAAATGAGATATTTCCCAACCGTTGTAATATAGGAGGAACCCCATGATAGTTATTACTCAAATTCTTAAGAAAGAAACCCAAACCTTCCTGATCGATGTACAAACTGGATAAATTGGCGTAGATAAAAGCATCGCTGGGTTGCGAAAGATCTTGCAGGGAAAAATTACCTTTCAGATGTAGGTGATTGTTTGCACTGATAGACAATCGCGGACAATTTAGCTTGTTGACTGTTCCGTTTGCTTCAGCTTCAAGATGAAGGGGTTCCTTGAAATTGGCAAAGGCAGGAACGAAAGCAGAGAAATCGCGAAGGGATATTTCGGAAGGAAGTACACGTACCGAAAAGTGAACGCGGTCGTTAAAATGCTTAAACGACTCGAATCCATCGTACTTCAACCGGATAGTATCCATCTGAAGGGTGGTATTGGGCAAAGTGACTTTAAAGTTTTCAATGCACATGCCTTTGTTATTGCCTAATATTTTGAGACTGAACTTACGAAGCTCTGTATGCGATGACGCTTCAACTACGCTAAGACGTTTGATCGATGCATTAATAGAGTCTTTACGCAAGACTTTCAATGATATATTGGCAATAATATTTTGGAAATGGAGATGTTGGGGATTGAACCGACCCGGAGTTTCCTTTGCCGAAAGTACGTTGAAGGAAACTTTTCCACGACGCATCAGCAAGGAATTAATACGGATATCAAGCTTACTTTCTTTCTTGGTAGGACTCTTAGACGAAAGCTTGTCGATAATAAATTGGAAATTAGGCTTGGCATCGGGAGTCTTTTTCTCCATATTCGCATTAAACCCAAACATCTGTACATTATTGACCGATACTTTTCCACTAAAAAGAGGAATAATGTTGATTTTCACCGACAGGCGAGTCACTTTCAGCATCTCTTTGCCCGACTGGTCTTCCAAACGGAAGTCATCAATAATGACACGGTTCAATAACCCGAGATTGATTCTCCCGATGGTTATTTCGGACCCTAAAGCGGAAGATAACTGTTCGGCTACAAATACGCTAAGACGCTGTTGTACATAGGGTATGTTCAACAGGACAATGGTACCAATATATAATCCCAGCGTGATACCGATAATCCAGTATACGGTTTTTCTAAGCTTTCTGATAAGAGTGTATATTAAAATAGCCAACAAAAATATGAAATATTACATTATGGATAGTAGTTTTATCACTACTTTTGTAGCGTTTAAACGTAAATAAACAATATGAGTACAATTATTTTAGGAATAGAAAGTTCCTGTGATGATACTTCTGCTGCAGTAATAAAGGATGGCTTTTTGCTCTCTAACGTAGTTGCTAATCAAGCTGTTCATGAATCCTATGGAGGAGTTGTTCCGGAATTGGCATCACGTGCGCATCAGCAAAATATTGTTCCGGTAGTTCACGAGGCTTTGAAACGGGCCGGAGTATCTAAAGAGGAATTAAGTGCCATAGCATTTACCAGAGGTCCCGGGTTAATGGGCTCTTTGTTGGTAGGGGTTTCCTTTGCTAAAGGTTTCGCCCGTTCTTTGAATATACCTATGATAGATGTTAATCATCTGACAGGACACGTATTAGCTCATTTTATTAAATCGGAAGGTGAGGATAACATCCAGCCACCTTTTCCATTCTTGTGCCTACTGGTTTCCGGTGGTAACTCTCAGGTTATTCTCGTAAAAGCTTATAATGATATGGAAATCCTGGGGCAGACTATTGATGATGCCGCAGGAGAAGCTATTGATAAATGTTCCAAAGTAATGGGACTGGGTTATCCCGGTGGACCGATTATCGATCGTCTCGCGCGTCAGGGAAACCCTAAAGCATATTCATTCAGCAAACCTCACATACCAGGTTTGGATTATAGCTTTAGCGGATTAAAAACCTCTTTTCTTTATTCTTTGCGCGACTGGATGAAAGATGATCCCGATTTTATAGAACACCATAAAGAAGACTTGGCAGCTTCTCTTGAAGCAACCATCGTGGATATTCTGATGGATAAACTGCGTAAAGCGGCAAAACAATACAATATAAAGGATATAGCCATAGCAGGTGGGGTTTCCGCTAATAATGGACTGCGGAATGCTTTTCGCGAACACGCTCTAAAATACGGATGGAACATCTATATTCCGAAATTTAGCTACACGACCGACAATGCAGCAATGATAGCGATCACGGGATATTTTAAATATATGGATAAGGATTTTTGCAGCATTGATGCTCCGGCATATTCACGGGTAAGGCTATAACGCACATTATATTATCTACCTTAGATTAATGTTAAGGTAGTTTACGCTTGTTATTGCTTTCCTGTCGGCGTAAAGCTGCTTTAGTATATCACTAAAATAAAAGAGGAAATGGAGCTGGAAGAAAAAATAGGGAATTTGTTAAAAACCAAACATTTGACCGTTTCCACCGCTGAAAGTTGTACAGGCGGAAGCATTGCAGCGCTACTAACTTCAGTACCTGGAAGTTCTGAATATGTAAATGGGGGTATTGTGGCATACTCCAATGAAGTGAAGATGAATCTGCTCGGCGTATCTAGCGAAACCCTGGCAACCCATGGTGCTGTAAGTCAGGAGACTGTTATAGAAATGGTCAAAGGAGCGATGAAAACGCTAAAAACGGATTGTGCAGTAGCTACATCCGGTATAGCCGGACCGGGAGGGGGCACACCTGATAAACCCGTAGGTACGGTTTGGATTGCCGCTGCCTGTAAAGACGAAATTATTTCCATGAAGCAAGAGGGTGACGAAGGCCGCACCGGAAATGTACAAAAAGCCGTGAAAAATGCCCTGTCGCTGCTTGGAGAACTTTTAGAGTAAGCAAAGATTGGTTCTGTTTAGTGAATTATTTGGAAAAAAACTTGTATGTTAATGATAAAAGTGCTTACTTTGCGCTCTGTTTCAAATAAATATAGATAAAAACTATAAAAATAAGATAGAAATGTCGAAGATTTGTCAAATTACCGGAAAGAAAGCCATGATTGGCAACAATGTTTCACATTCAAAGAGAAGAACAAAAAGAACCTTTGATTTGAACTTGTTTAATAAGAAGTTTTACTATGTAGAACAGGATTGCTGGATCAGCCTAAGCCTTTGTGCTGCCGGCTTGCGTACCATTAACAAGAAAGGTCTTGATGCAGCCTTGAATGACGCAGTAGCTAAAGGCTATTGTGATTGGAAGAGCATAAAAGTGATCGGATAATAAAGAATAGGAGATATAGATTATGGCTAAGAAAGCAAAAGGCAATAGAGTACAGGTGATTCTGGAATGCACAGAACACAAAGATAGCGGTATGCCAGGAACATCTCGTTATATCACAACGAAGAATAGAAAAAATACCCCTGAAAGATTGGAATTGAAAAAATACAATCCTATCCTGAAGAGAGTAACAGTACATAAAGAAATTAAATAAGCGAATTACCCATGGCAAAGAAAACAGTAGCAAGTTTGCACGAAGGTACTAAGGAGGGTCGCTCTTATACGAAAGTAATTAAGATGGTGAAATCTCCTAAAACTGGGGCCTATGTTTTTGACGAACAAATGGTACCTAACGAAAAAGTACAGGATTTTTTCAAAAAATAAGATATTTATTGAAAATAATGAAAAATCTCCTTGGTGGTTACAATGCCGCCAAGGAGATTTTTTTATGCTACTTTATTCTGTTTGTTTCATTACTTTATTATATCTTTGTACCATAATGCATTATATAACAGCTTAGAATATGGGATTTTTTAGTTTTTTCTCAAAAGAAAAGAAAGAAACTTTAGATAAAGGATTGTCCAAAACAAAGGAAAGCGTGTTCGGTAAAATAGCTCGTGCTGTAGCCGGAAAATCGAGGATTGACGATGAAGTATTGGATAATCTGGAAGAAGTGTTGATTACTTCGGATGTAGGCGTGGAAACCACCCTAAACATTATCCGACGCATTGAAAAAAGAGCTTCTTCTGAAAAGTATATGAACGCTCAAGAACTTGATGTTATTCTGCGTGACGAGATAGCTGACTTATTGACAGAAAACAACTCGGAAGATGTAGATGATTTTGAAGCTCCAATCCAGAATAAACCTTATGTAATAATGGTTGTAGGCGTGAATGGAGTGGGTAAAACAACGACTATAGGTAAGTTAGCCTACCAATTTAAAAAAGCCGGAAAATCAGTTTATCTTGGAGCAGCCGATACATTTCGCGCTGCTGCCGTTGAACAGCTGGATATATGGGGTGATCGGGTGGGAGTACCCGTTATCAAACAGAAAATGGGCGCTGACCCTGCTTCAGTCGCTTTTGATACCCTTAGTTCTGCAGTCGCCAATCAGGCGGATGTGGTTATCATCGATACAGCCGGTCGTTTGCACAACAAGGTCGGCTTAATGAACGAGCTTACCAAAATAAAGAATGTCATGAAAAAAGTGGTAGCAGATGCTCCCAATGAAGTTTTATTGGTATTGGATGGTTCTACAGGACAAAACGCTTTTGAACAAGCCAAGCAATTTACATTGGCTACTGAAGTGTCGGCTTTAGCTATTACCAAACTAGACGGTACTGCAAAAGGTGGAGTCGTTATTGGCATTTCGGATCAGTTTAAAATTCCAGTGAAATATATTGGATTGGGTGAAGGAATTGAAGATTTACAAGTCTTCAGAAAGAAAGAATTTGTTGATTCACTGTTTGGCAAGTAAGAATGAGAAAAAAGACGATTGATATTGTGACGTTGGGATGTTCTAAAAATCTTGTGGATTCGGAACGTTTAATGCACGAACTGGGGCAGATAGGATATAAAGTAACTCATGATACGGAAAAGCCTGAGGGCGAAATAGCCGTTATTAATACATGTGGATTTATTGGGGATGCAAAAGAGGAATCAGTCAATATGATTCTGGAATTTGCTCAGGCCAAAGAAGAAGGGCGTCTGGAGAAACTTTTTGTAATGGGGTGCCTGTCACAACGTTATCTAAGGGAACTCGAAGCTGAAATACCGCAGGTGGATAAGTTTTATGGTAAATTCAACTGGAATGCGTTGATTGATGATTTGGGAAAGGCACATCATAAGGAAATGCCTTTTGAACGTACTTTGACTACTCCAAAACATTATGCATACCTAAAAATATCGGAAGGTTGTAATCGTATGTGCGCGTATTGCGCTATTCCGATCATTACCGGAAATCATGTATCACGTCCGATGGAGGAAATTGTAGATGAAGTCCGATATTTAGTAAGTAAAGGTGTAAAAGAATTCCAGGTCATAGCTCAGGAACTTACCTATTATGGGGTGGATTTATACAAGAAGCAAATGCTTCCCGAATTGATTGAACGTATATCGGATGTGCCGGGTGTGGAATGGATAAGGCTTCATTATGCTTATCCGGCGAACTTCCCGACTGATTTGTTCAGGGTGATGCGTGAACGTGACAATGTATGCAAATATATGGATATTGCGCTACAACATGTCAGCGACCGTATGTTAGATAGAATGCGCCGTCATGTGACCAAGGAAGAGACTTATAAGCTAATGGAACAGTTTCGGAAAGAAGTGCCGGGCATTCATTTGCGTACAACGTTGATCGTCGGCTATCCGGGAGAAACCGATGCCGAATTCGAAGAGTTGAAAGAGTTTGTTCGCAAAGTCCGTTTCGATAGAATGGGAGCTTTTGCGTATTCGGAAGAAGAAGGTACTTATGCTGCCAAACATTTTAAAGATGATATTCCGCAGGATGTAAAACAGTCCAGATTGAATGAAATCATGGCTATCCAGCAAGAAATATCATCGGAATTGGGCGCTGCAAAGATCGGTTCGCAAATAAAAGTTATCATCGACCGCATAGAAGGTGATTATTATATAGGAAGGTCGGAATTCGATTCTCCCGAGGTGGATCCGGAGGTGTTGGTCGAACGCAGTGAAAACGAACTGAAAATAGGGAACTTTTATCAAGTGGAAATAACCGGAGCTGATGATTATGATCTCTTCGGACATCTGGCATGATTGTTTCTATGCTTTGAAAAGGCAAAATATAGCTTATTGGGATATTATTTTATTGATTGAGGGATGAATAATAAAGAATTTACTTCGGAATTATCCCGCAGACTGGGATACACAACAAAAGATACTTCGGATATAATTTCAGCTTTACTTACTGAAATTACAAATCAACTATCGGATGGTAATGCCATATCTGCCCAAGGTTTCGGTACATTCGAGGTGAGAAAAAAAGCGGAGCGCATATCGGTAAATCCCGTGAGCAAAATCAGAATGTTGGTACCACCCAAATTGGTTCTATCATTTAAACCCAGCCCTGGATTAAAAGATAAATTTAAATAGCTTTTCCTCTTACATTTAATACTTTCTACTATGGACGAAAAATTGAATTTGCAGAACTTAATAGCCTTACTCGCAGAGTCTCACGGAATGAGTAAAAGGAATGCCGAAAGCTTTGTGAAAGAATTTTTTTTGTTGATCGAAGAAGCACTTGAGAAAGATAAATATGTAAAAATCAAAGGACTTGGTGCATTCAAGCTCATAGAAGTTGACAGTAGGGAAAGTGTAAATGTAAACACTGGTGAGCGTTTTGAAATTCAAGGGCATACAAAAATTTCCTTTACTCCTGATGCTACGCTGAGAGATGTCATTAACAAACCATTTTCTCATTTCGATACGGTTGTGCTGAATGATGATATCACTCTTGAAAATACCCCTTTAGAGAATGGCTTTGCCGATGATTTGGACGATAATGAGGGTATTGATACAGATCCGGATAGTCCAAAAGTGGAAGAAGAAGTAGTTATTCAGCCCCAATCACCTGCAATTAAAGAAGAGCAGGTAAACAGATTAAAAGAAGAGGCTGTAGGCTCCGATATAATTTATATGGAAGCCAGAGGTGATGAAAATAAACCCGAGCCAACCACAGAGTTAGCTTCCGAGTCTATTATAGGACAAGAGCAATCGGCTACAGAAAAGCAGGAAGCCTCCCCGAAAATAGAGCCTGTTACGCCAATAAAGCCAGCGGTTGAAACTATTCAAGCAAAAAAATCTCAATACGTAATTGATGATCAGGATGGCGAAAGCGATTCAGCACAATATGAATACGGCGGTCATCGGGATTCATCTGCTATGAAATATTTCATTTCCATCATAGTTTTAGTGGTACTGTTATGCGGTGGCGCAATCGCTTTCATGTATTATCCGGAAATTAGTGATGATTTTATGTCAAAGCCTGCTCCTAAAAATATAGCAAAACCTGTGGCCAATAAAGCACCCGTAAAAAAAACGGCACAACTAGATTCCATGGGTTCGGAGCGCGGTGACAGCATAACAAGAAAAGTCTCTGAAGTATCTTCAAAGCCCCCCGTAGTAAAAGAGCGCACGGTTGTATTGCGTAAGCAAGAGCCAGCTCTTAAAGCTGAAAATAAACCGGTAACTTCTCATGTTGAAAATAATAAAGTGACAGGTAGTAAAAAAAGTGTTAACGTCAAGCCTTCAACACTTGATCCGTCGCAATATAAAATAGCCGGGACTAAGATAACTTATACTATCCAACGGGATGAGAGCTTGACGAAGGTGTCCCTTCAATTCTATGGTTCAAAGAACTTGTGGACGTATATTGTGAAATATAATCGGGATATCATTAAGGATCCGGACCATGTACCTTATGGTACCAAAATAAAAATACCCGAATTGGTTCAAAAGTAATCAATAATTTATAACTACTAAACTCTATAAAAGTAGTTTAATCTAATAGTTTTTTAATAAAAATTAGTTGGTATGGTTAATTTATTCGTGTACTTTTGAACGCGAATAAGAAAAATACGGTACATACCGATAACTAGAAATTAAACAATAAAATATAGTGATTTATGGCTGAAACAATTGATATCCGCGAGTTGAACGAGCGGATAGAAAGGCAAAGTGCTTTCGTTACCAATCTCGTTACGGGAATGGATCAAGTTATTGTGGGACAAAAACATTTGGTGGAATCATTACTGATCGGTTTGTTGTCTGATGGTCATGTACTTTTGGAAGGAGTCCCCGGATTGGCAAAAACTTTAGCGATTAAAACGTTGGCTTCTCTGATTGAAGCTCATTATAGCCGTGTTCAGTTTACACCGGATTTACTTCCTGCTGACGTTATAGGTACTATGGTATATAGTCCTAAAGATGAGGTTTTCCATATAAAGAAGGGCCCTGTTTTTGCTAATTTCGTTTTAGCGGATGAAATAAACCGTGCTCCTGCTAAAGTACAGAGTGCTTTGCTTGAAGCCATGCAAGAACGTCAAGTTACTATCGGTAGAGAAACATTCCAATTGCCCGAGCCTTTTTTGGTGCTTGCTACCCAGAACCCGATTGAGCAGGAAGGTACCTATCCATTGCCGGAAGCGCAGGTCGACCGTTTCATGCTTAAGGTTGTTATCGATTATCCTAAGTTGGAAGAAGAGAAGTTGATCATCCGTCAAAATATTAGCGGAGAAAGCTTCAACGTGAAACCTATCTTAAAAGCAGAGGAAATAATAGAAGCCCGTAAAGTTGTTCGCCAAGTATATCTTGACGAGAAAATTGAACGGTATATTGTTGATATTGTTTTTGCCACCCGTTATCCCGATAAGTATGATTTGAAGGAACTGAAGGGTATGATTGGTTTCGGAGGTTCACCACGTGCGTCGATAAATCTGGCTCTTGCAGCTCGCGCTTATGCATTTATTAAACGACGTGGGTATGTTATTCCGGAAGATGTTCGTGCCGTTGCACACGACGTATTACGTCATCGTATCGGACTGACTTACGAGGCTGAAGCAAGCAACTTGACTTCGGATGAAATCGTTAGCAAGATTTTAAATAAAATAGAAGTACCCTGATTTTTCAGTCAGTTGAAAATTGCGGCAATATTCTGATTTCTTATAAATATAAGAAGCAGGAAATGTACTGGGAAGTGTCATTGAAATGCTTTATACAATTTCCGTGCTGTTTTATTGGGATATTACCGAGTATTTAATACTTATTTGATAAGTTTTTATTCATGTACAAATGGAAACAAGTGATCTGCTGAAGAAAGTACGCCAAATTGAAATAAAGACCCGTGGGTTATCGAACAATATTTTCGCGGGGCAATACCATTCTGCATTTAAGGGTAGGGGTATGGCTTTTTCCGAAGTTCGTGAATATCAGTTTGGTGATGATATACGTGACATCGACTGGAATGTTACCGCCCGCTTTAATAAACCTTATATAAAGGTATTTGAAGAAGAGCGCGAATTGACTGTGATGTTATTGGTGGATGTTTCCGGTAGTTTGGAATTCGGAACAGTAAAACAGATGAAAAAAGATATGGTGACTGAAATTGCTGCTACTCTTGCTTTCTCTGCGATTCAAAACAACGATAAGATTGGAGTCATTTTCTTTTCCGATCATATTGAAAAGTTTATTCCACCGAAAAAAGGACGCAAACATATCTTATATATCATCCGGGAACTTATTGATTTCAAGGCTGAAAGCAGGCGAACCAATATCGGTGCAGGATTGGAGTACCTCACAAATGTGATGAAGCGGCGTTGCACAACTTTTGTTTTGTCCGATTTCATCGATCAGCAGGATTTTAAAAATCCCTTGACTATTGCAAACCGCAAGCATGACGTGGTAGCTATTCAGGTTTACGACCGGCGTGTAGAGGAACTTCCGGCAATAGGGCTGATCAAAATAAAAGATGCCGAAACAGGTCACGAGCAATGGATTGATACGTCCTCCAAGGCTGTACGCCGAGCCCATCATGATTGGTGGGCAAACAAGCAATCTGCATTGAGCGAAACATTCACGAAAAGCAATGTGGATAATGTTTCGGTCCGTACGGATCAGGATTATGTAAAAGCATTGATGAACTTGTTTGCAAAACGAAATTAACTGAAAATGAGAAAGTGTTTATTTCTGGTTTCGCTGTTTGGCTTGATTGCAATTAAAGCCTTCGGACAGTCCGTCACTGTAGATGCTTCTATTGATTCTTTGCAAATCCTCATTGGAGAGCAAGCAAAAATCAAATTACAAGTGTCTGTGGATGCGAACAGACGGGCTATATTTCCTATTTATAAGGACACTCTAATAAAAGGTGTCGAATTAATCGATGTAGCCAAACAGGATACACAATATTTGAATGATCGTAAACGCATGATGATCACTCAGGAATATACCATCACTTCATTTGATTCGGCTCTTTACTATTTACCTCCAATGAAGGTCATGATAGATAATAAGCCTTATTATTCGAAAGCTTTGGCGCTGAAAGTTTACTCCATGCCTGTAGATACTGTGCATGCTGATAAATTCTTTGGTCCTAAGGCCGTTATGAATGCTCCGTTCGTGTGGAGTGATTGGTACGGCGTAATAGCATGCATTATACTTTTTGCTCCTTTCATAATACTATTAGTCTATCTAATCAAGCGTATTCGTGATAATAAGCCGATCATACGTAAGATTAAAGTGGAACCGAAATTACCTCCTCACCAGCAAGCACTTAAAGAGATAGAACGAATTAAAAGCGAAAAAGCCTGGCAACACGGGCTTGCGAAAGAGTATTACACAGAGCTTACAGACGCCATTCGTACATATATAAGGGAAAGATTTGGCTTTAATGCAATGGAAATGACATCTTCTGAAATTATTGATAAATTGATTGAATTTAATGATAAAGAGGCTATTAATGACTTGAGATTGCTATTCCAAACTTCCGATTTAGTGAAGTTTGCCAAGCATAATCCTTTGATGAATGAGAATGACGCCAACTTAATCAGTGCAGTAGATTTCGTGAATGAAACAAAAGCTCAGGAAGATGAGAATGCCAAACCGGAACCGACTGAAATTACCATTGTAGAAAAACGTTCATTGCGAACGAAAATCATATTGGGTTCAGGCATTGCCATATTAGTAGCAGCAATTGTCGGCTCACTCATCTACATAGGTCTGCAGGTATACAATTATTTTTCTTGATGTTTTTTGAAAAACAATAAACTCTTAAACAGAAGTTATCATGGTTTTTGCCAATGCTGAATATTTGTTTTTACTTCTTCTGCTAATACCTTACATTGTTTGGTATATTATGAAGCGGAAGAAAAATGAAGCAACTCTTCAAATATCCGATGCACGTGTGTACGCACATACTCCTAAAAGTTTTAGGAATTATCTACTGCATGCTCCTTTTGCATTACGAATCATAGCTCTAGTCTTAATTATTATTATACTCGCTCGCCCTCAAACAACAAACAGTTGGCAAAATAGCGAAATTGAAGGTATTGACATCATGTTGGCAGTCGACGTCTCAACTAGTATGTTAGCTGAAGATTTGAAGCCTAACCGTCTGGAAGCTGCAAAAGATGTTGCTGCCGAATTTATCAACGGACGTCCTAACGATAATATTGGCATAACGTTGTTTGCAGGAGAGAGTTTTACTCAATGCCCTCTGACTGTTGATCATGCAGTGCTATTAAATATGGTAAAGAATGTTCGTTGCGGACTTGTAGAAGACGGAACAGCAATCGGAATGGGCATTGCTAATGCAGTGAGTCGTCTGAAAGACAGTAAAGCTAAATCGAAAGTTATTATATTGCTGACGGACGGAACAAACAATAAAGGTGATATCTCTCCATTGACTGGTGCTGAAATAGCCAAGAGTTTTGGTATAAGGATCTATACAATTGGTGTGGGAACAAACGGTACTGCGCCTTATCCTTATCCTGTAGCGGGTACCGTACAGTATATCAATATGCCTGTGGAAATAGATGAAAATACGTTGACTCAAATAGCCGGAACAACAGATGGTAATTATTTCCGGGCCACGAGTACATCTAAGTTGAAAGAGGTTTATCATGAAATTGATAAACTGGAAAAAACAAAACTTAATGTAAAAGAGTATAGCAAGCGTAAAGAAGAGTATCAATGGTTTGCCGTAATGGCTTTTTTATGCATTTTGCTTGAGGTATTGTTACGTAATACCGTTTTAAAGAAAATACCATAAGCAAATTAGTGAAATTAAGCCTGACAATTACCGGGAAGTTAGTAAATCGTTTAATTGTAGAATAAAATGTTTCGATTTGAAGAACCTGCATATTTGTATTTGCTGTTATTGTTACCTTGCTTGGTAGCATTCTACTTATATTCTAATTACCGAAGGAGAAAAGCCATACGTAAGTTCGGTGACCCGGAACTGATGGCACAGCTGATGCCTGATGTATCTAAATATCGCCCTGACGTTAAATTTTGGCTCTTATTTTCGGTTATAGCTCTTTTTGCCGTATTACTTGCCCGACCTCAGTTCGGTTCGAAACTGGAAAAAGTAAAACGCAAAGGAGTGGAAGTGATGATAGCATTGGATATTTCTAATTCCATGCTGGCACAAGACGTTCAACCAAGCCGTTTGGAAAAAGCAAAAAGGTTGGTAGCGCAATTAGTGGACAAGATGGACAATGATAAAGTCGGCATGATTGTATTTGCCGGTGATGCTTTTACCCAATTGCCAATCACCAGTGATTATATTTCTGCCAAAATGTTTTTGGAATCCATCAATCCTTCCCTAATATCAAAACAAGGTACGGCAATAAGTTCAGCCATCGATTTAGGTATACACAGTTTTACGCCTCAAGAAGGAGTGGGACGCACTATTATCGTAATAACTGATGGTGAAGACCATGAAAACGGAGCTGTCGAAGCTGCAAAAGCAGCAGAAGAAAAACACATTCAGGTAAATGTGCTTGGAGTGGGATTGCCCGATGGCGCTCCTATACCGGTGGAAGGTTCCAGAGATTATCGTAGAGATCGGGATGGGAATGTCATTGTAACTCGCCTCAATGAACAAATGTGTCAGGAATTAGCTAAAGCAGGAAATGGTATATATGCCAGAGTTGATAATTCAAACCTTGCTCAAAGAGCTCTCGAACAAGCTATTGATAAATTAGCTAAAGCAGATGTAGAATCTCAAGTATATTCTGAATATAATGAACAGTTTCAGGCTGTTGCATGGATTATACTGATTATTTTACTGGTTGAAATGCTTATTCTAGAACGTAAGAACCCATTATTCCGGAATATTCGTTTATTTTCTAACAGAGAAGGAGATAAAGTGTATGATGAAAAATAAAGTTATTAATATAATCTTATTGCTGTTTTTATTAGGTACAGGCTTTGCACATGCTCAAAAAGCTGAGCGTGACTATATTCGTAAGGGGAATCGCCTTTATAAAGATAGCGTCTACGTTAAAGCTGAAGTCGATTATCGTAAAGCTCTTGATGTAAACCCAAAATCGACAATATCAATGTACAATTTGGGTAATGCGCTCTTGCAGCAAAAGAAAGCAAAAGAAGCTATGGAACAGTATGTGGGAGCTACTAAGATAGAAAAAGACAAATCCAGATTGGCTCATATCTATCATAATATGGGAGTGATATTCCAATCGGCAAAAGATTATGCAAAAGCAGTTGAAGCTTATAAGCAATCTTTGCGTAATAATCCTAAAGATAATGAAACAAGATATAACCTTGCCTTGGCTCAGAAAATGTTGAAAGATCAACAACAAAAGAATAAAAATCAGGATAAAAACAAAGATAAAGACAAGGACAAAGATAAGAAAGATAAGAAAGACCAAAATAAAAATCAGAATAACAAAGATCAGAAGCAAGATCAACAGAAGAATAAGAATCAGCAGCAACCTCCTCAACAACAGAAGAAAGACAATCAAATGTCAAAACAAAATGCTGAACAACTTTTAAATTCTGTCTTACAGGATGAAAAAGGAGTTCAAGATAAGGTGAAAAAGCAAAAAGTGATTCAAGGTGGTCGTTTGGAAAAAGATTGGTAAATTATAATATAAGTAATTCGAAGATATGAGAAAAGCTTTTTTCTTGTGGATAATACTGTTGACTGTATGTTTTCATACCTATGCCGATGGAAAGGTGTCTTTTACAGCATCTGCACCTGATGCTGTGGCAGTAGGAGATCAATTCAGACTGTCATATACGGTAACAACACAAAATGTAAGGGATTTCCGTGCCCCGTCTATTAAAGGATTTGATGTTTTAATGGGACCCAGTAGGTCTCAACAGAGCAGTGTTCAGATTATCAATGGAACAACAACATCAAGCAGTAGCATAACGTTTACATACATCTTAATGGCTTCCTCCGAAGGTAGCTTTACTATACCCGGGGCTACTGTCAATGCTAATGGAAATCAATTGGTTTCCAATTCTGTACATATAAAAGTGTTACCTGCTGATCATCAATCTGGCGGTTCGTCAGGAGCATCCAGACGCGGTAGTGGCTCAGCAAGTCGGGCTTCTTCGGGTACTGCTGTTTCAAGCCAAGATCTATTTATTACTGCTACGGCAACAAAAACCACTGTATATGAGCAAGAAGCGTTCTTATTGACTTATAAGATATATACATTGGTCGATTTACGTGGGTTTGATAATGTGAAACTTCCTGATTTTAAAGGATTTCATTCGCAAGAAACAGAGCTTCCCAATAATAGGAAATGGAGCCTTGAACATTATAAAGGACGTAATTACCAAACTACAATCTTCAGACAATTTGTACTGTTCCCTCAACAATCAGGTAAACTTACAATTGATGCTGCACGCTTTGATGCTTCAATAGCAAAAGCAACCCAATCTGCTGATCCGTTTGATGCCTTCTTTAATGGAGGTGGAAATTATGTTGAAGTGAAAAAGACTTTGATGACTCCAAAAGTCACAATAGATGTGAAAGCCTTACCTGCCAAACCTGCCGATTTTTCAGGTGGAGTGGGAGAGTTCAATATGACATCCACTATAAATAGCAAGAGCGTTAAGACCAATGATGCAGTAACAATAAAAGTTATAATATCCGGCACAGGTAACTTGAAGCTAATGTCGAATCCTGAAATCAAGTTCCCTGACAATTTTGAAACCTATGATCCTAAAGTTGACAATAAGTTCCGTCTGACCAATTCTGGTTTATCAGGGAGTAAAGTCATTGAATATCTAGTTATACCTAGAGATCCCGGAAACTATAAGATACCAGCTGCCAAACTTACTTATTTTGATAGCAAATCACATTCATATAAAACCTTGAATACTGAGGAATATGATCTTCATGTAGAAAAAGGTGCGGGAAATGCAGCTCAGGCTATTGCTAATTTTACCGATAAAGAAGACTTGAAGGTCTTAAATGAAGATATCAGATACATCAAACAGAATGATGTAAGAATGCAGCCTAAAGGTGATTTCTTCTTTAATTCATTAATGTATTGGTGTTTATACATCATCCCTGCAATAGCTTTCATTATATTCTTCATTATGTACCGCAATCAGATTCTAGCCAATGCGAATATCACCAAAATGCGTACTAAGAAAGCAAATAAGATAGCAGCAAAACGAATGAAATTAGCTGGAAAATTATTGGCTGCGAATAAGAAAGATGAATTCTATGATGAAGTGCTTAAAGCCCTATGGGGGTATATCAGTGATAAATTAAGCATTCCCGTCTCTCGCTTATCAAAGGATAATATAGAAGATGAATTGCAAAAATACGGTGTAGAAGAAAGTCTGATCAAAGATTTTATATCTGCGTTGAAAGACTGTGAGTTTGCACGCTTTGCCCCTGGTGATGATAATCAAGCCATGGATAATATTTATTCCATGTCACTTGAAGTAATTAGTAAAATGGAGAATTCTATAAAACACTAAAATATAAGGTTTTATGATTAAGAAAATATTATCATTCGCTTTTACTTTCATAATTTGCTTAGGAGTTTACGCTCAAGATAGCTTGGGGCTAGATTCATTGCAACATGGTGAAAAATATATAGGTAAGCATTCCGAGTTTTCTGCAGCAAGGCAACTAAGGAATGTTACTAAAGCAGAAGGCGATAGCGCATATATAAAAAATGACTATGTAGCTGCCATACAAATTTATGAAGCTCTACTTAAGCAAGGAGAATCCGCAGAAGTATACTATAATTTAGGAAATAGTTATTATAAAGCGGGAGATATTGCAAAAGCTATTTTGAATTATGAGCGTGCTTCTTTATTGGAACCTGGCAATGCCGATATACGAGCAAACCTTGATATAGCACGCTCAAAGACAATAGATAAAGCTATACCTGTACCGGAAATATTTTTTATAACATGGATTAAGGCTCTGATCAACTTCGTGAGTATTAATTCTTGGGCGCGTATTGGTATTGTTTCTTTCTTTCTGTTCCTAGCGTCAGTATACCTATATTTCTTCTCGAAGCAGATCAGATGGAGAAAAGTCGGCTTCATTGCAGGATTAGTGTTTTTATTGTTCGTTCTAGTGGCAAACATATTTGCATATCACCAGAGAGATGTACTCATACACAGAAATAGCGCAATCGTCATTTCAGCGAGTGTAACGGTACGAAGCACTCCAAGCGATGATGGTACCAGTTTGTTCATCTTGCACGAAGGTCGTAAAGTTGATATTAAAGACAATTCTATGAGAGAATGGAAGGAAATTCGTTTGGAAGACGGTAAAGTAGGGTGGGTGCCTGTTTCAGCCATTGAGGTAATTTAAGCAATAACATATTAGCTAAAATAAGTAAAAAGATCTGCTAAAAAGGAAATATTTAATGCTTTTTTAGCAGATCTTTATTTTTATCTAAAAAAACCAAAGAAAGAATTTGTTTTTAGATTCCTTTTTTATAAGTTTAGAGCGTAAATAAATAAATCTCTAACTTATCAACCATTAAATTTATGATTATGAGAACAATAACATTTAATGAACTCCGGAAGATTAAGGATTCATTACCTAATGGTAGTATGCATAGAATAGCAGATGAATTGGGTTTGGATGTAGATACGGTAAGAAATTTTTTTGGTGGTCATAATTTTAAACAAGGGAAAAGTGTAGGAATTCATCTTGAACCTGGGCCAGACGGAGGTTTAGTAATGTTAGATGATACAACGGTTCTTGACAGAGCATTGATGATTCTAAAAGACTTGAATATTAGCAGAGTGACAGAAATGGCTTGAAAATAAATATATTAGATAGATGAATAAATCCCAATTGCAGACAAACAATTGGGATTTATTTTTGTTCTTATAGAAAACTCTATAATTATGGAAGACAAATTAGTAACATTGGCTATTCTTACTTATTCCAAAGCGCAGATTCTCAAAAATGTGCTTGAGAATGAAGGAATTGACGCATATATTCATAATGTCAATCAAATTCAACCTGTTGTATCATCTGGTGTACGTTTACGAATAAAAGAAAGTGATTTGCCAAGAGCATTAAAAATAACAGAAAGTTCCGCATGGCTAGCTGAAGATATTGCCGGTGGGAAACCTCCTAAAATGGAAAAAGGTAATAACAAAATATTGATTCCCGTTGATTTCTCAAGCTATTCGATGAAAGCTTGCCAATTTGGTTTCAACATGGCAAAGAGTCTCGGAATTGAAGTCGTTTTACTCCATGTCTATTTTACCCCTGTATATACCACTTCATTACCCTATGGTGATGTATTTAATTACTCTTTACCAGATGATGAAAATTCAAAACATGTACTACATAAAGTACATACGGATTTGAATACTTTATCGGATAAAGTTAATGCAAAAATAGCTTCTGGAGAGTTTCCTAATGTGAAATATAGTTGCATCCTTCGAGAAGGAATACCTGAAGAAGAAATTTTACGTTATGCAAAAGATAATCGTCCTCGAATAATTATTATGGGTACTCGTGGAAAAGACCAGAAAGATATAGATCTGATAGGAAGTGTTACAGCAGAGGTTATTGAAAGAAGCCACGTTCCGGTTTTGGCAATACCGGAAAATACCGCTATCAAAAATTTGTCTGAAGCAAAACATATTGCTTTTATCACTAATTTTGACCAACGTGATCTCATAGCATTCGATTCATTGGTTAACTCGCTAGAGCCATTCAAATTTCCAGTTTCGTTGATTCATTTATCTGAGACAAAAGATAAGTGGAATGAAATTAAGTTGGGAGGAATTAAAGAATACTTTCAAAAACAATATCCGGATTTAGAAATCCATTATGATGTGGTAATGAGTGATGATTTCTTAAACAGTCTTGAAAAATACATTCAAACTAATCAGATTGATATAATTGCTCTAACATCATATAAACGAAATATTTTCTCAAGGCTATTCAACCCAAGCATTGCGAGGAAAATGATATTTCACTCGGATACTCCATTGTTTGTTATCTATGGAAGGCCGAGTTAGTGCCTAAATATCAAAAGCATTTTAAAGAAATAATATACATTATGTTTAATATAAAACAAGCGCATTTATAACAACTAACCTCCCCATCTAATTTACTTCAGATGGGGAGGTTTTTTTTATCAAAAGCTTCAAAGATTCTTTGTTCTCACATTCTTCTGTAATAAAAGAATCTTTGAAGCAGAAGAATATTTGATAAGTAGTCGGTTGCATAAAAAGACTATCGACAGAAAAAAGAAATAAAAATCGTTTAAGCATTCTACCTATAAGATTCGTAAACTACACACGAAACTTGAAGCTGCAAATGTGCCGGATACAACAAAGCTATAACTTTTGAGTTTTCCCATTTTATGAATCCTAGGTCGCATACTTAGACCGCACTTATAGGACAGATATAAAGAGTATATTCAATTATCCGGGAGATTTGAATTAAGAGAAAAAAAAGGCCATCTCAAGAAAATGAGACAGCCTTCATTCGTTATATGGAAACTATTAATTAGTTCTGCATTAACTTTTCAATTTCGTCAAATTCCTTACCCATACCTAAGTTGTAATAAACACGGTAAAGGCCATTCATCCATAAATCTTTTTGATCCGGTTTCAAAGCTCTTGCTTTTTCATAGCAAGGCCTAGCCTTTTCATAAAAACCTTTCAAAGTAGCTTGATCAGCTTTGTATTTCGGATCATTCACATTAGTCGATGCTTTTTCTGAAAACTCTTGAGCTTGTAAGCAATAAATTAGCCCCATATTAGAAAATGCTTCAGCATAATTAGGATCTACTTCAGTTGTCTTTCCATAGAACTCAATAGCTTTATTGTAGTCTTTCATATTGTGATAAAGATAACCTTTCACATACAAGAAAAATGCATTCTTAGGATCTTTAGCCAACATATCATCAGCAAATTGCATTGCTTCATCATACTTGTTATGATTAGAATAGTAATCAATAAGATGGCCAAAGAAGAATGAATGTTCAGGATGTTTCAAGATACCTTCTTTTAAAGAAGCTACCCATTTTACAGTATCGCCTTGTGCTTTCAAAGCAGTAGATACAAATTCCATAGCATACTTTCCTACTTCTTTATCGTTTGCAGCATAAGGAGCATATTTCAAAACACTTGGATAGTCCTCCAACTTAGTCGCAGCTAAACTTGCATAATATGCTATTTGAGGTAATACAGTATCTTTCTTTAATAAATCCTGATCAGCGAACATCGGATTAGCAGCAATATCTACATAAGCACCAAAGAAATCAAGTGCTTCTTTGTTCTTATTCAAGTTGAAATATTGGATACCACCATTGATCAAGTTAGGACGTTCTGATAAGATTGACGCAGCGTTTGGCTTTCTGTACTTGTTCTTAATTTTTCCTTTTTCATTAGGAACTTGCGCAAGTTCATCACACTTGAAGTAATACTTACACATGTTTAACGCACTATTATAAACCTTCAGCGTATCATAAGGTTTCTTTAAATATGCGTTTTCCATTTGCTTCTCATTAATACGCTTTTGAATAAACCCTGCAACGTCCCATGTTTCAGGATCGTTTTGTGTCTCAGGATTAGTTAAAGCTGATTTAATTAGTTCTTCTGCTTTTGCAAAATCAGGCTTTACATCGCTAGCAATGCTCTTGGCATCTTTAACGTTCTTTACCTGAGCAAAGGTAAAGCCAGCTGCAAGGAGTAAAATCACTGAAAATAATACTCTTTTCATGATAGTCGTTAAATTAAAATTAATACTATGTCTATTCCTCATTTTCCTCATTCGTTTGATCTTCATTCTCGTTGCTATCGATCTCCGGATCATTTTTTGAATCGGCATTCAATTCTCCTAAAACGGCAGTAGAAACCAACTCATTGTCAAGGTCAGATGGTATTTCATCTTCAAGGTTCTCGGATGTTACTTTACATACAGAACCTATTTCGTCGTTACGTTTTTCCAAATTAATCAGGCGAACTCCTTGTGTAGCACGACCCATAATTCGTACATCACCAACTTTCAGGCGGATCGTTATACCGGACTTATTGATAATCATCAAATCGTTATCATCAGTTACAGACTTAATAGCGACCAATTTACCTGTTTTATCGGTAACATTCATCGTCTTAACGCCCTTTCCTCCACGATTTGTCTTACGGTAGTCCTCAATATCAGAACGTTTACCATATCCTTGTTCCGAAACCACCATTATGGTTTCTACTTCAGGATCCTTGATACAAATCATTCCAACAACTTCGTCATCACCATCTTCGTCAAGCGTTATACCACGTACACCGGTAGCACTACGCCCCATCACACGTACGGCATTCTCATTGAAACGTATCGCGCGCCCGTTCTTGTTGGCTATGATAATTTCATTGTCACCGTCTGTCATCCGAACTTCTATTACCCGGTCATCTTCACGAATAAGAATAGCGTTGACACCATTTTGGCGAGGACGTGAATATTGCTCGAGTAATGTTTTCTTGATAACACCCTTCTTCGTACAGAATACGACATAATGGCTGTTGATATATTCTTCATCGGACAGGCTCTTAACACGCAAATATGCATTTACTGCATCATCCGGATCAATGTTCAATAAGTTTTGAATGGCACGTCCTTTTGAATTCTTAGAGCCTTCAGGTATTTCGTACACTTTCAACCAGTAGCACTTACCTTTCTGGGTAAAGAACATCATGGTGTTGTGCATCGTAGCGGGATAAATATGCTCAATAAAGTCCTCATCACGTGTATCAGTACCCTTAGAGCCTACCCCACCGCGGTTTTGTGAACGGAATTCACTCAATGGAGTACGTTTAATATAGCCCATGTGAGAAATCGTAATGATCATTTCATCATCGGCATAAAAATCTTCCGGATTGAATTCTTCGGAAGCATATACGATTTCCGAACGTCTTTGATCACCATATTTGGCTTTGATTTCAAGCAATTCATCTTTAATTACCTTACGGCAAAGATCATCGTTAGACAGAATTTCTTCGTAATAAGCTATTTGCTTCATTACTTCCTGATATTCTGCATGAAGTTGATCTTGCATCAGGCCGGTAAGCTGACGGAGACGCATCTCAACGATAGCACGGGATTGGAGGTCGCTCAATTGGAAACGTTCTATCAATCCGCTTATTGCGTCGTTAGGCGTTTTAGCAGCACGAATAATACGAATTACTTCGTCAATATTGTCAGAAGCTATGATTAAACCTTCGAGAATATGGGCACGTTCTTTGGCTTTACGTAAATCATATTCAGTACGACGAATAACTACTTCATGACGATGCTCTACAAAGTACTTGATGAGATCTCTCAGGTTTAACAAACGGGGACGTCCATGCACCAATGCCACATTGTTCACACTGAACGAAGATTGTAATTGAGTCATCTTATAAAGTTTGTTCAACACAACACCAGCGTTGGCATCACGTTTCACATCAATTACAATACGCATACCTTGACGGTCTGACTCATCGTTTGCATTAGAAATTCCTTCAATTTTTTTATCATTAGCCAAATCTGCTATCGTCTTGATAAGTTCGGCTTTATTTACGTTGTAAGGTATTTCAGTGATGATAATCTTGTCATGCGTAGAAGCTGTTTCAATTTCAGCCTTTGCACGCATTATAACGCGTCCACGACCGGTAAGGAAAGCTTCACGCACACCACTCATACCATATATATAACCACCGGTAGGAAAATCCGGAGCTTTTACATATTTCATTAACTCCTCGATATCGATATCTTTGTTGTCCACATAGGCCACGCAAGCATCGATAACTTCAGAAAGATTGTGAGTCGGCATATTTGTAGCCATACCTACTGCAATACCGGATGCTCCATTAATAAGCAAATTGGGTATGCGGGTTGGCATAACGGTAGGTTCCTGTAGAGAATCATCGAAGTTATTTTGCATATTGACTGTCTCTTTGTCAATGTCCTGCATCATATCTTCTCCGATCTTTTGAAGGCGACACTCCGTGTAACGCATAGCCGCTGCACTGTCACCATCTACCGAACCGTAATTGCCTTGACCATCCACCAGCATATATCGCATAGCCCAAGGTTGTGCCATACGTACCAAAGCGCCATATACGGATGAGTCTCCGTGGGGATGGTATTTACCTAAAACTTCACCTACGACTCTGGCTGATTTCTTATAAGGCTTATCCGACGTGTTTCCCAATCCCATCATACCGAAAAGTATTCGGCGATGAACAGGCTTGAAACCATCTCTAACATCTGGAAGGGCACGTGATACAATGACTGACATAGAATAGTCAATGTATGATGACTTCATTTCCTCCTCAATGTTGATTTTTATAATTCTGTCTTGTTCAAGCATTTAAAATATAATATTGATTATACATTCTTACGGTTCATGAAAAATCACGCTAAATTACTGCTTTTTTACGATATACAAAAGTTTTTCATTCATAAACTTGTTTTGGCAGAGGGACTCGGCTAATCTATCTTTACACCTCTTTTTATATATTAAATTAACCAAGCGGCAAATACGATGATTCGCAATTCAAACCGCTATAAAAGATTAAAACATGAAGCATAAATAACTATTATACTGTAAGTTAAAAGGTTTTAAAAGTACTTTATTAGCCTACTTAACCTATTATAAGTCCTTTGCCACTATTGTGGCACACGTTTGACACGATAGTGGCAAAGCTTTGACAGCCAAGTGGCATACGTTCGACACTCCCGTGTCAAAGGACAAACGCTCTATTATAAAGGGTTATAACGCATAGAGGAATAGATATTAAGTCGCGCTAAATAATAAATAAAACAAGTTTTACCTCTACAGAACCGTTTTGCCTTTTTAAGTGTTTCTTATTTATGGCACGGGATTTGTATGCTAAAATAATAAAAGAAAACAGGGTGCGAATTGAGATTTAAGTTATATTTGCCCAAGGATAACCCTTATTTTAAGGAAGGAGATTAAGTATGAATAGTCAGTTTTCACAAAGAGTCTCAGATATAATCACTTATAGCAAAGAAGAAGCCAATAGGTTGAAGAATAACTATATCGGCCCGGAACACCTTCTGCTTGGTATCTTGCGTGATGGTGGAGGAAAGGCTATAGATATATTGCATGAGATGGATATTGATCTGGAGAAAGTTAAAAAGCGTATAGAAGGCTTTTTAAAAGAATTTGAAGATGACGACCTGTTAGCAGATGCGGAAGTTCCGTTGTCTCCCATGACAGCTCGAATCTTGAAGATGTGCATACTCGAAGCACGTTTACTGAAGAGTAACATAGCCGATAGCGAACATATGCTTTTGGCCATATTAAAGGATGGAGACAACCTTGCAGCCACAGTGCTCGAAGAAAATAAGGTGGATTATGAGTCTGTTTTCGATCAGCTCTCATTGAAACCCAACCCGAATATCAGCATGGGATTTACCGAAGACGATGAAGACGAAGATGAAGAAATGGCATCATCCCGCTCTTCGCAAGGAGCCGGATCGCAGTCATCTTCTACTCAGACTGCATCTAAAAGACCTACCAATGAAACCCCTGTACTAGATAATTTCGGTACTGACATGACACGTGCCGCTGAGGATGGAAAGCTTGATCCGGTGATAGGCAGAGAGCGCGAAATAGAGCGCCTGGCACAAATACTTAGCCGCAGAAAGAAAAATAATCCCATTCTGATAGGTGAACCTGGTGTGGGTAAGTCGGCTATCGTTGAGGGACTTGCATTGCGCATAGTTCAACGTAAGGTATCTCGTATATTGTTCGATAAACGGGTAGTGATGCTGGACATGGCTTCCGTTGTCGCAGGAACAAAATACCGCGGTCAATTCGAGGAACGCATTCGCTCCATTATCAATGAGTTACAGAAGAACCCTAACGTCATATTGTTTATTGACGAGATCCATACGATTGTCGGTGCCGGTGCGGCAGCGGGTTCGATGGATGCTGCCAATATGTTGAAACCCGCACTAGCACGTGGTGAAATCCAGTGCATTGGGGCTACCACTCTCGATGAGTATCGTAAGAATATAGAGAAAGACGGTGCCCTGGAGCGTCGTTTCCAAAAAGTGTTGGTCGAACCAACAACTGCGGAAGAAACTCTTCAGATTCTTAAGAATATCAAAGAGAAATACGAAGACCATCATAATGTGTCTTACACTGACGAAGCACTTGAAGCATGTGTCAAGTTGTCAGACCGTTATATCACCGACCGCAACTTCCCGGATAAAGCTATCGACGCTTTGGACGAAGCTGGTTCGCGTGTACATCTGACTAACATCGTTGTTCCCAAAGAGATAGAAGAACAAGAAGCTGCTATTGAAGAAGCCCGCACGCAAAAGGCTGATGCAGTAAAATCGCAGAATTTTGAGCTTGCAGCAAGCTATCGTGACACCGAAAGAATACTTTTGACACGATTGGACGAGATGAAAGCCGACTGGGAAGATCGTCTGAAAGACGATCGCCAAGTTGTGGGAGAAGAAGAAATAGCCAATGTCGTTTCAATGATGTCTGGCGTCCCCGTACAGCGTATGGCCCAGGAAGAAGGTGTAAAGTTGGCTGGAATGAAAGCTGAATTGCAGTCTAAAGTGATAGCCCAGGATCCCGCAATTGAAAAAGTAACAAAAGCGATCTTGCGTAGCCGTGTGGGATTGAAAGATCCTAACCGACCTATCGGAACCTTCTTATTCCTTGGCCCGACCGGTGTTGGTAAGACGCATTTGGCCAAACAGTTGGCTAAATATATGTTTGGCTCTACAGATGCCTTAATTCGCATCGACATGAGCGAATATATGGAGAAATTTACCGTATCGCGTCTTGTTGGTGCGCCTCCGGGATATGTGGGCTATGAAGAAGGTGGTCAGTTGACCGAAAAGGTTCGTCGTAAACCCTACTCTATTGTATTGCTGGATGAGATTGAAAAAGCACATCCAGATGTATTTAATATTTTGTTACAGCTAATGGACGAAGGTCGCTTGACTGACAGTTATGGCAGAACAGTCGACTTTAAGAATACGGTTGTCATAATGACTTCCAATATCGGTACCCGCCAATTAAAAGACTTTGGTCGTGGCGTGGGATTCTCTGCTCAAAACCGTGCGGATGATAAAGAATACTCACGCGGAGTCATCCAGAAAGCGCTGAATAAGTCGTTTGCTCCCGAATTTGTCAATCGTATCGATGAAATCATCACTTTTGATCAACTTTCGTTGGATGCGATAAAGCAAATCATTGATATTGAGCTAAAAGAATTGTATACCCGCATTGAATCATTGGGTTATAAAATGGAAGTAAATGATGAAGCCAAATCTTTCATTGCAACAAAAGGCTACGATGTCCAGTTTGGTGCCCGTCCTTTAAAACGTGCCATTCAGAATTACCTCGAGGACGGATTATCCGAGCTTATCGTCTCTTCCGAGTTGCAACAAGGCGACGTGATTCAAGTGTCACTTAAAGAAGGTGGCCAAGAATTGGAGATGAAAAAAGTATAAACTCTCATTTGCATTATTAAAAATAAAGCGTCAAAATGTCAGTCCGTGGAGGACTGGCATTTTTTTTGTCTCTCTATAAACAAACAATTAAAATATTAACTAAAAACATCAATACTAGTATGCAAAAAGGAAATATTGGGGTAACTACCGAGAATATATTCCCCGTAATCAAGAAGTTTTTATACAGCGATCATGAAATTTTCCTCCGTGAGTTGGTTTCGAATGCAGTAGATGCTACACAAAAGCTTAAAACACTATCTTCTATTGGCGAATACAAGGGTGAATTGGGTGATTTGACCGTTCGCGTGTCATTAGACAAAGAAACGATTACCGTTTCCGACCGTGGTATCGGTCTTACTGCAGAAGAAATTGATAAGTACATCAACCAGATAGCCTTTTCGGGTGCGAATGACTTCCTGGAAAAGTATAAGAATGACGCCAATGCCATTATCGGACATTTTGGCTTAGGATTCTATTCGGCTTTTATGGTTGCAAAAAAGGTGGAAATTATCACTAAATCATGCAAAGAAGGTGCACAAGCTGTAAAATGGACATGCGACGGTAGTCCTGAGTTTACCATCGAAGACAGTGACAAAGCTGAACGTGGTACGGATATCGTGCTATATATCGACGATGACTGCAAAGAATTCCTCGAAGAAGCCCGCGTATCTTCGTTGTTGAAGAAATATTGTAGCTTCCTGGCTATCCCGGTAGCTTTCGGTAAAAAGAAAGAATGGAAAGACGGTAAACAAGTGGAAACCGCCGAAGATAACATCATCAACAACAGCAATCCGTTGTGGACACTGAAACCCAGTGAGTTGAAAGATGAAGACTATACGAAGTTCTACCGCGATCTTTATCCTATGTCCGATGAACCGTTGTTCTGGATTCATCTGAATGTAGATTATCCGTTCCATCTGACCGGTATCCTCTACTTCCCGAAAGTAAAAAGTAACATCGAACTAAACAAAAACAAGATCCAGCTATATTGTAACCAGGTTTATGTGACCGATTCTGTAGAAGGTATCGTGCCCGACTTCCTGACATTATTGCATGGAGTACTAGACTCTCCCGATATACCATTGAACGTATCCCGTTCTTATCTTCAGAGTGATTCCAACGTGAAGAAAATCTCGACTTATATCACCAAGAAAGTTTCCGACCGCCTACAATCCATCTTTAAAAGCGACCGTAAGCAGTTTGAAGAAAAGTGGAACGATCTTAAGATATTCATCAACTATGGAATGCTTACTCAAGAAGATTTCTATGACCGTGCTAAAGATTTTGCCCTTTTCACCGATACAGATGGCAAATGCTACACATTCGAAGAGTACAAGACGCTTATCAAAGACAATCAGACAGACAAGGAAGGAAATCTTATCTACTTGTATGCCAATCACAAAGACGAGCAGTACAGCTATATTGAAGCTGCCAAAAACAAGGGCTACAATGTATTGTTGATGGACGGACAATTGGATATTGCCGTGGTAAGCATGCTTGAGCAAAAATTCGAGAAGTCTCGTTTTACCCGCGTAGACAGCGATGTGATCGACAGTCTGATAGTAAAAGAAGATAGCAAAACCGAAACTCTTGAAGCAGAAAAACAAGAAGCTCTTTCTGCTGTATTCAAAAGCCAATTACCTAAAATTGAGAAAGTTGAATTCAGCATTACTTCACAAGCATTAGGTGAAAATGCTTCACCGGTAATGATTACCCAAAGCGAGTACATGCGCCGCATGAAAGAAATGGCTAGCATTCAGGGAGGTATGAATTTCTACGGTGAAATGCCGGATATGTTCAATTTGGTATTGAATTCCGATCATAAGCTTGTAAAGGAGGTTCTCAGCAATGAAGAACAAGAATGTGCTACGGCCATCGAACCTATAGAGAAGGAAATCAGTGAAGTGGAAAATCGCCTTACAGAACTGAAAGACAAGCAGAAAGATAAGAAAGATGAAGAGATTCCTACTGCAGAGAAAGACGAAGTCAACGATTTAACGAAGAAATCGGAAGATTTGAAGCAAAAGAAAGCAGAAATCTATGCAACCTACGGCGCTAAAAACAAAGTGATCCGTCAGTTGATTGATCTTGCTCTGCTTCAAAATGGCATGTTGAAAGGAGAAGCTTTGAATAATTTTGTAAAAAGAAGTATTGAGCTGATCTAATATCGTCCTTTATTCACACTATATATTTGCGGGGCATTGTGGCATTGATAAAATGCTGCTATGCCCCTTGTTTTTTCAAGGCATTTTACCTGACGTTTTTCACTACCGAAACCATGTCATTTAGAAACAAATGTCTATATTTGGGGTGTGAATACACTTTCGGAACTATCACTTCTTTTTAGGATCAATTTTAAACATGAAAAAAAATCTACTGATTATATTATTGCTTCTTGTCGGTATAATGCCGGGTGTTCATGCTCAGAAGGTCGGACTTGTATTAAGTGGCGGCGGAGCAAAGGGTTTAACACATATCGGTATAATCAGAGCATTGGAAGAGAATAACATACCCATTGATTATGTGGCAGGTACCTCCATGGGTGCAATTATCGGAGCTTTATATGCCATGGGGTATTCTCCCGATGATATGGAAGCCCTGTTGCGATCGGAAGATTTCAAGCGATGGTATACCGGAAAAGTAGAATCGAAGTATTCGTACTTCTTTAAGAAGGATCTTGCTTCACCTGAATTTTTCAATATCCGGTTCTCCTTTAAAGACTCATTGCATGTCAAGTCACAGTTTCTTCCCAGGAGTATGGTCAATCCCATTCAGATGAACCTGGTATTCACCGAAATGTTTGCACGTGCCAATGCAGCAAGCAAAGGTAATTTCGACGATCTTTTCGTTCCTTTTCGTTGCATAGCATCCGATGTATATGACAAAAAACAAATCGTTCTCCGTGACGGTGATCTGGGAGATGCAGTACGCGCATCCATGAGCTTTCCGTTTGTCTTTAAACCTATAGAACTGAACGGCGTTCTGGCATACGATGGCGGCATCTATAATAATTTTCCGACCGATGTCATGCGAAAGGATTTTAAGCCCGACATTATCATTGGCAGTGTGGTATCCGCCAATCCTTCCAAACCCGATGAAAACGACCTCATGGGGCAATTGGAAAATATGATCATGCAAAAAACAGACTATTCTCTTCCCGATTCTTGTGGAATACTGATGAACTTTAAATATAATGACGTTAATCTATTGGACTTTAGCCGAATAGAGGAATTGGAAAAGAATGGCTATAATAAAGCCATGAGCTTGATGGATTCGATCAAAGGTCGAATACTGCGACGTGTAAACGTTGACAACATCCGTCTTCGTCGCTTGGTTTATAGAAGCAACTTGCCGCAACTTCGTTTTCAGCGCGTCATTATTGATGGAGCGAACGAACAGCAACAAGCTTATATTAAGAAAGAATTTCATGAAAAAGACGATGATGTATTTACTTACGAAGATTTGAAGCGTGGCTATTTTCGTTTGTTGGCGGATAATATGATCTCGGAAATTATACCGCATGCCGTGTTCAATCCGGAAACGGAAATGTATGACTTGAATTTGAAGGTTAAAATGGAGCATAACCTCTCGGCACGCGTTGGTGGAAGCGTCTCCACAACAAGTTCCAATCAGATCTATCTGGGTTTAGGGTATCAAAACTTAAATTACTACTCTAAAGAGTTCTTATTGGACGGACAAATCGGTAAAATCTATAATAATGCCCAGTTTATGGCTAAAATTGATTTTCCGACACGTATCCCTACTTCATATCGTTTTATTGCCTCCATCAGCACATTCGACTTTTATAAAAAAGATAAATTATTCTCCAAGAACGACAAGCCTTCATTCAACTCAAAAGATGAACGTTTTGTGAAACTCATCCTTGCCTTACCTTTTTTGGCCAATAAACGGGCTGAGTTTGGCTTTGGAATGGGTAAACTGACGGATAGCTACTATCAATCCAGCCTGATAGACTTCGATAAAGACCGTTCCGACCAGAGTATCTATAATCTTATCGGAGGATCAATCAGTTTCTATGGCAGCACACTCGACTCACGGCAATATGCCATCAAAGGTGCTTATGAAAGGCTACTAGCGCAAATATTCAACGGAAAAGAAAAATTTCTTCCCGGTAACTCCGAACAACTCTCATCGCTCAAAGAGCGTCAATCGTGGTTGCAAATTTCTTATCAGAAGGAAGTATATTATCCACTCAGTCCGAGATTCACTTTAGGGTGGATGACCGAAGCTCTGTATTCCTCAAAGAACTTTTCAGAAAATTATACGGCAACAATGATGCAAGCCAGTGATTTTTCACCGACTCCCCACAGTAAATTGATGTATAACGAAGCATTCAGAGCCAATCAATTTGTAGCAGGTGGTATCCGACCAATATACACCATCAACGATATGTTTCATCTAAGAGGAGAGTTTTATGGATTTTTGCCCATCTTTCCGATAGAAAAAAACACATCTAATAAAGCATATTATGGTAAAGCCTTTACTAACTTTCAATATTTGGGTGAAATTTCATTTGTATGCAAACTTCCATTCGGAGCTATATCAGCTTATGTAAATCATTATAGCTCACCTAAAAACGAGTGGAACGTAGGATTAACCATCGGTTGGCAACTGTTTAATTATCGATTTGTCGAATGATTTTTATTCAAAAAAGTTCGATCATTACTTGCATTTTAAGAAAAAGTCCGTAACTTTGCAGCCGTTAAAACAAAAGGCCGCGTAGCTCAACTGAATAGAGTAGCTGACTACGGATCAGCCGGTTACAGGTTTGAATCCTGTCGCGGTCACAAAAAAAAGACATCTAATTAGATGTCTTTTTCTGTTATATATTATCAAAAATTCCGATCAGCATTTGATATTAAGTTCATTAAGAATATTACGCATAGCTTCAAAGGTAGTAATACGAGTAGGTACCAATGGCAAACGGAGCTTATTTTCAATCATTCCCATCACATTCAACATTGCTTTAACACCGGCAGGATTACCGTCGACAAATAAAAGCTTGAAGAGTTCGGCAAATTTATGATGTATAGTCAATGCATTGGCATAGTCACCTTGCAAAGCCAAACGTACCATGCGACTGAATTCACGTGGAAAAGCATTGCCAATAACCGAAATAATGCCCACAGCACCCAAAGTGATAAGAGGGAAGGTAATACCGTCATCACCCGAAATTACGTCGAAATTAGCCGGTTTATTCTTGATTATATCGTCCATCTGTGAGATATCTCCTGAAGCCTCTTTTATTGCAATCACATTTTTGAAGTCACGTGCAATGCGCAAAGTAGTTTCAGCTTTCATGTTCACGCCGGTACGCCCCGGAACATTGTAAAGTACGATAGGAAGATCTGTTGCCGAAGCAATAGCTTTATAGTGCTGATATATACCTTCTTGAGATGGTTTATTGTAATAAGGAACTACAGATAAAATAGCATCAACTCCGGTGAAATCGTCATTTTTCAAACTTTCCACAACAGCCCGAGTGTTATTGCCACCTACACCCAACAGAATAGGCACCCGACCATTAACGCGCTCGATGACCATCTTCTTTATTTTCTTCTTTTCTTCTTCCGTTAGCGTAGGAGTTTCTGCTGTGGTTCCAAGTACGCACAAAAAATCGGCATTATTCTGAAGTAAATAGTCAACCAATCGCATTAAAGCATCGTAATCAACGCTTTCATCCTCTTTAAAAGGAGTAATCAGCGCTACCCCCATTCCTTTCAATCTTGTTTGTATCATGAGTGCTATATAAGAAATCTCTAATTAAATGACTCGCAAAAGTACGAATATTTTCGATTTTCCCAGCAAATATACGCCCTAAAAAAGCTACAGCTGGAAAAACGTCAGGAGATGAGATCAATAAACTCCTCTTCGCTAATTATTTTTATCCCCAATTTATCTGCTTTTTCAAGTTTTGCAGGTCCCATATTCTCCCCAGCCAAAATAAAACTGGTTTTTGCTGAAATACTTCCTGAATTTTTGCCTCCATGCTTTTCAATAATATCTTTATATTCGTCTCTGGAATGTTTACTGAACACTCCACTGATCACGATCGATTGTCCCGATAACTTATCCGAATAATTAACGGCTTCTTCTTTCCTACTAAACTGTAAACCAACACTTTTTAAGCGTTCTACCAGTATTCTATTCGCCGCATTTTGAAAATAAGCTACGATGCTTTGAGCTATTTTTTCGCCGATTTCATCGATGTTTTTAAGCATCTCAATACCAGCATCTTGCAGCTCATCAATGTCTTTCACCGAGCGAGCGAGCTTTTTGGCAACCGTTTCTCCTACAAAACGGATTCCCAATGCAAATAATACACGTTCAAAGGGTACTTCCTTACTTTTTGCAATACCATTTATTATGTTCTCAGCCGATTTCTGTCCCATTCGGTCGAGCTGCTTAATATCTTCCACAGTTAAAGTATAGAGATCGGCCACATCTTTTATCAAATGGGAATTATAAAAGGCATCGACCTTTTCAGGTCCCAAACTATCTATATTCATTGCCTTTCTACTGATAAAATGCTCTATCTTACCTTTAATCTGAGGCGGACAAGCCGTCTCATTTGTACAATAATGAGCAGCTTCACCTTCATAGCGTATCAAATTGCTACCACATGACGGACACCGGGTGATAAACTTCACTTTTTCTCCCAAAAGCATTCCTCTGGTATCTTTATCCACACCGGTTATTTTGGGAATGATCTCTCCACCTTTTTCTACATAAACCATGTCACCTATATGCAAATCAAGATTTTCAATTATATCCGCATTATGGAGTGAAGCTCGTTTTACCACCGTTCCAGCCAATTGTACCGGATCCAGGTTAGCCACCGGAGTTATTGCTCCCGTTCTTCCTACCTGATACGTCACTTTATTTAGACGAGTCAGTGCGCGTTCTGCTTGAAATTTATAAGCAATGGCCCATCGTGGAGACTTGGCGGTAAATCCTAAATTTCTTTGCTGTCTGATGCTATTCACTTTTAATACAATTCCATCGGTAGCAACCGGTAAGTTCTTTCTTTCAACATCCCAATAGTTAATATAATTAAAAATATCCGCCAAACTATGACATTTTTTCATGTGGCTTGATATTTTGAACCCCCATTTTGAAGCTTCCTGTAGATTTTCATAATGTCCATCATACGGAAGTTCTTCGCCAAGTAAGTAATAGAGGTAAGCATCAAGCTTTCTCGATGCTACAACCGAAGAATTTTGAGATTTTAGTGTCCCAGATGCTGCATTACGAGGATTGGCGAATAAAGGTTCTTCACGGGCTTCACGTTCTTCATTCAATTTCTCAAAAACAACCCATGGCAAGAGTATTTCCCCTCTTATTTCAAAAAGTGGCGGGTAGTTGTTACCATGCAAAATCAACGGAATCGTTCTTATAGTTTTTACATTATCCGTTACATCGTCACCTTTTTCTCCATCTCCGCGAGTTACGGCCCGTATTAATTTACCATTTTCGTATGTCAGTGATATTGATGTTCCGTCATATTTCAGTTCCGCACAGATTTCAAAGTCTTCATTCAGTCCTTTCTGCACTCTTTCATAAAAATCGGCAACTTCACTTTCCGAATAAGTATTACCTAGCGAAAGCATCGGATATCGATGCTCAACTTGGGTGAAATTCTTATTCAAATCACTACCCACGCGCATTGTTGGAGAATTATTATCTTGATATTCAGGATTCTCTCGTTCTAAGTCCTGCAATTCACTCATCATATCGTCAAATTCCTTATCCGATATTTCTGGTGAATTCAATACATAATAATTATAATTGTGCCGATGCAGTTCGGAGCGAAGCCGGTCAATGGTTTCTTTTACAGTCATAGTTAATTGCAGATTGTTTGAACACAAAAATACGGTTTATCCCCGAATATTCGTATTTTTGCCAAAAATAAAGATAGTATGCGTATTGATATTATAACGGTATTACCCGAAATGATTGAAGGCTTTTTCAACTGCTCCATTCTGAAACGTGCTCAGGATAAAGGGCTTGCTGAAATATATATTCACAACTTAAGAGACTATACGGAGGACAAGTATCGCCGGGTTGACGATTACCCTTTTGGAGGTTTTGCCGGAATGGTTATGAAAATAGAACCCATCGAACGATGTATAGAAACTCTTAAGTCCGAACGTGAATACGATGAAGTGATCTTCACAACTCCTGATGGAGCTAAGTTTGATCAGAAAATGGCAAATACCTTATCGCTAACTAAAAATCTGATTATTCTTTGCGGGCATTTTAAAGGAATAGACTACCGGATAAGGGAGCATTTCATCACTAAAGAAGTGAGCATAGGCGATTTCGTGTTGACCGGTGGTGAATTAGCTGCTGCAGTCATGGCAGATGCCATTATTCGGATTATCCCGGGGGTAATATCCGACGAGCAATCCGCATTATCCGATTCATTCCAAGACAATTTATTGGCAGCACCAGTCTATACTCGTCCGGCAGAATATAAAGGTTGGAAAGTTCCTGATATTTTACTTTCTGGACACGAGGCAAAGATTAAAGAGTGGGAATTACAGCAATCACTTGAACGAACAAAAAGGTTACGTCCGGATTTACTAAACGAATAAAACGAAAAGATAAACATCTTTTTTCTAATGTAAATAAATAAAAAAATGACATCAATAAGTGATGTCATTTTTTATGTATATATGGTGCGAATGATATTTCTTTGTTATCATTTATACTTCCAGTGCACCGATAATTTCTTGCACAGACTTATATCCATGTCTATTTAGATAATCATCTATACCATCAACAACCTTTGCTGTAACACTCGGGTCAATGAAATTTGCCGTACCTATTTGTACAGCTGAAGCCCCGGCAAGCATAAATTCCACTGCATCTTTCCAGTTCATTATTCCTCCCATTCCAATGACAGGAACTTTTACTACATTAGCAACTTGCCACACCATACGTAAGGCAATAGGTTTCACAGCAGGCCCGGATAGTCCTCCCGTTATGGTAGAGAGTAAAGGATGCCTGCGTTCGGCGTCAATAGCCATCCCTAGGAGTGTATTTATAAGCGATATGCTGTTTGCACCGGCATTTTCAACGGCAAGAGCAATTTCCGTGATATCTGTCACATTAGGCGAAAGCTTCACAATTAATGTTTTATCGTATACTGCGCGCACTGCTTTAGTCACCTCTTCAGCTCCTTTAGCCGAGATACCAAAAGCCATTCCGCCTTGCTTTACATTAGGACATGATATATTCAATTCTATAGCAGAAATTTTGTCAAGTCCATTAATTATTTCGGCGGTTTCCACATAATCTTCAATAGCCGAACCCGATACATTTACAATAATATCGGTCTGTACATCTTTAATGCGTGGATAAATGTGATCTGCGAAGTATTTTACCCCTTTATTTTGTAATCCCACTGCGTTTAGCATACCTGAGGGAGTCTCCGCCATACGAGGATATGGGTTGCCTTCACGTTTGTGAAGAGTAGTCCCCTTTACAATTATACTACCTATTCGCGCTAAATCAACAAAATCCTCAAACTCTTCTCCATAACCAAATGTTCCGGATGCAGTCATCACCGGATTCTTTAATTTCAATTCTCCAATATTTACATTTAAATCTGCCATAATAGTTTATTTATATTAAATACTGGCCCTTCTTTACACACACAAACATTCCCTTCGTCCGTATCTTCCACACAGCAGAGGCAAGCACCTATACCACACGCCATGGTGTTTTCAAGAGAAACTTCACAGGTTATATTTTTACTTTTGGCATATTTTGCCACAGCCATCATCATTGGCTTAGGACCACAAGTATAAATTTGGTCGAAATCAGAGCTGTTTAAGACAGAATGTTGAGTAACATAGCCTTTTTCGCCATGTGTTCCATCTTCAGTTGTCGTGTATAAGTCACCGTATATTTCAAACTGATCTAATTGCAAAAGGTCCTTTTTGCTTCTTGCACCTAAAAGAAAAGTAGGTTTAATGCCTTTTAGAGCTAATTGCTCGCCTAAATAGAGCATTGGGGCTGTACCAACTCCACCACCAACTAATAACACCTTGCTAGAAGCGCTATCGGGCATGCTGAAGCTATTTCCAAGAGGTAATACCACATTTAGTATATCACCGACTCTAAGCTCAGCCAAATGTTTGGTTCCATCACCGACTATTTGTATAAGAAACCATAACTCATTAGCTTTCTGGTCTACAAAATTGATAGAAATAGGGCGTCTAAGGAAAGTTGTAGAAGATCCGTCTACGCGCAATTCTGCAAATTGTCCCGGTAGCATTTCCGGCAGTGGAGAAGAATGAGTTAACTTTAGTAAAACGTAATTATCGTTTAACCTTGCATTTTGGGTAACCGTAAGGTCTAAAATAAATTTCTTCATATCTTAAATTGGAGAGATTCTTCTTTGAACAACAAAGATACAGCAAATTAAGCATAAGAGAAGAACCTAACGACTATTTTTCGGGTCTGAAAATCTCAAAGGTATTATCATCAAAGAAAATACGTATTTCCGTGATTTTCCTCACAGGCTGTTCTTTATAGATAATCTCCTGTTTTACAGGCTCTTTCTGCGCTTTTCTTGGGGTATCTAAGGGTGTTTCCTTGCGATTTTCATACTCTTCTGTAGAATTAGGCGCATTTACAGCATTCTCGGCAAATAAAGGATATTCTATTTCACCATTTATTGTTGGTTCCGTAGGTAAGCCAGTACCTTCATTGCCATTTGCATTACTCATACTACCAAGTCCAGTCAATAGCCATTCCAAATTTACATCCGAATATCTCTGATGTAACCTTAGTATAACTTCTGTACTGGGATATTTGTTACGAGGACCTAAAATATGGGAAATTGTAGCTTGAGCAACCCCAATACTTTCGGCAAAAGCTCCTGCGGTAAGCTTTTCACGATCCATTATCATTTTGAATCTATCTTTGATAGTCATAATGAGTTTACATTTATAATAATGATGAATATTTAATTTTATTACAAAGGTAAATATTAATATTCACAATTGCAAATTAACATTGTAATATTAATATATAACAAATATACTCATCAAATTCACTATTGTTATATAAGCTGGGGTTACATTGGTAAATACAGATAAAATACAATTGGAATATACTTTATTAAAACGATAAAAACTATTGATTATAAGATATTTATTAATAATAAAAACAAGTTTTTTCAGCATATTCACTATTGTTATGTATATAACATACACTATTTATATATATACTTTATGTATTAGGTATATATTACTGGTAAACAGGTTGTTATATTAAAATATACCTATTGTTTTTATGATCGGTACTAATTTTGTAATCCTTTAAATTATATATGTAAAAGCATCTATTTACATTTGTATATATTACATTTCTGTTTAAAAACAAAGTGATAATACCTTTTGTAATAACATCACATTAGCTATATATTACATTCGAAAACAAACAATAGTTCAAATGACAACTTATGGAAGTGGCAGCAAGAAATATTACAAATGGATTGTATTAACAGAAACGAATAAATTCTTACATTCTATTTTAAAGACTTTAAAAAGTAGCAGAATGAGCTTATGATGATAAATCTTTGCCGAAAAACCGTATCAAATATCGATTTGAAAATAAAAATCGATTCTAAAGGCATCAAATACGATATAATTATTTAAATATCAGCACAGTACGGCTATTTTATAGAATAATAAAGATGAGCTAAAAAATGAAAAACTACAAAAAATGAGATTTTGGAGTATAATGTAAAGACAAGAGAGTAATTAATGTAAAATTTGGAAAATTAATTCGCGTAAAATATCACCATCATTTGAAGAAGCATTATTTACGCCTTTTGATTTTGCGTCAGCACATCTGATAGCACTAATTACCTCCATAGTTTTAAAGGCGGAATACTTTCGCATAGCAATCATATAATCTTTCGATTGCCAAGCAGATCGCAATCCTAACATTGTTGCTATGCCCTGCTCTGACTTTTCAGGAGCATAATATGCCAACATTAAATTGGAAAAGAAATTGAAGAGTAAAGATAAAGTCATTTGAATAGGATTAGTCTTAGGATTCTCTTCAAAATATTTTATTATCTTATTTGCTTTAAGAATATCTTTTTCGACAAGAGCGCTTCGTAATTCAAAATTATTATAGTCTTTACTAATTCCAATATTCTTTTCTATTTGCTCAGGTGTAACCCTAGTCGACCCTTTTGGAAGTGTAATTATTAATTTTTCCAACTCCCCGGTTAATCTACTCAAATCAGTACCAACAAAATCAGCAATCATGGTGGTAGCTTTGGGTTCAAGATCTACACCTTTACGTTTCATATAAGAGGTTATAAAAGCTGGGAGCTGCGCATCTTTGATTTTACTGGATTCAAATAATACCCCGTTTTTTTCTACTTCGGCTGCAAGTTTTTTCCTACGGTCCAAAACGCCATGTTTATGACATAACACCAATATTGTAGAAAACAGAGGTTTCTGCAAATAGAAAGCAAGCTCCTCCATATTGCGTACGTTTTGTGCTTCTTTCACAATAACAACCTGGTATTCGGACATCATTGGATATCGCTTCGCCGTATTAATAATTGTAGAGATATCCGCATCAGCACCATACACAACAGAGAGATTAAACTCTTTTTCTGTGTCAGTAAGTATATTTTCTGCAATATAATCGGAGATTTTGTCAATATAATAAGGCTCTTCCCCCATGAGGTAATACACGGGATAATAATGTTTGGCTTTGAGGTCTTTTACTATTTCGTCGTATGACAGAGTCTGTTTAGCCATGCCTTATCTTGTTTCTTTAGTGAATTTAAAAAATATTCTAACGAAATTCAGAAGATATAACTTGATTAGAAAGGGTATTTACCAATCAAATTTCAAGTGTTTCACAGTCTTCTTTTCATCAATAATCATTTTCAATGATTCTATGCCAATTTCAACATGCTCATTTACATAGTTTTGCGTTACCATTGTATCGCTTTTATCTGTTTTAACTCCATCTGGAATCATCGGCTGGTCAGATACCAAAAGTAAAGCTCCGGTAGGAATGTGATTGGCAAAACCGCAACTAAATATGGTAGCAGTCTCCATATCGACAGCCATTGCCCGAGTTATTTTCAGATATTCTTTGAATTGATCGTCATGTTCCCAAATACGTCGGTTGGTGGTATAGACCGTACCTGTCCAATAATCACGGGCATGGTCACGAATAGCTGACGAAACGGCACGCTGTAACATAAATGCTGGTAATGACGGAACTTCAGGCGGAAAATAGTCGTTTGATGTTCCTTCACCACGAATTGCAGCTATAGGAAGGATCAAATCTCCTATTCTATTCTTCTTATCTATGCCTCCGCACTTACCTAAAAACAAACAAGCTTTTGGATTTATAGCGCTGAGTAAATCCATTATAATGGCAGCATTAGGACTCCCCATACCAAAATTAATTATAGTGATTCCTTCGGCTGAAGCAGATATCATATTAGCATCTTTTCCCAACACAGGCACATTAAATTTTTCAGCAAAGATATCGACGTATTTATTGAAGTTAGTGAGCAAAATATATTCTCCAAAGTCTTCTAGTTGACGTTTGGTGTAGCGCGGTAACCAGTTAGCTACGATTTCTTCTTTTGTTTTCATAAAGTTTTATTAAATTTGTTCCCTAAGCAATGATCTCCAGGGATTATTTAACACACAAAAATAAGTGATAAATTCTGAATTCACAAGTTCATGTGTCAAAATGATATTAAGATCGGTTTTATTTTACTATAAAAGAGGTTTTAAAGAAGATAACCAGAAAACTATATTTTCGTACAATCTCAAAACCAAGCTTTAAGAAAACTGTACTGAGAAAAAATAATTCAAAAAGGAATATATGTTGGCATTGAATTTACCTGCATTTAATATTAAAACAGAAGAACGTGAGGGCAAACATGTAGTCTTCGACGAGATTCGTCGACGCTATATAGCACTGACTCCGGAAGAGTGGGTTCGCCAACATTTTGTGAACTTTTTACTAGAATATAAAGGATACCCCAAATCATTGCTTGCTAACGAAGTACAGATAAGCTTAAATGGTACGAAAAAGCGCTGTGACACCGTACTTTATGGAAGAGATTTCACTGCCAGAATGATTATAGAATATAAAGCCCCGGATGTAGAAATCACACAAGCTGTTTTTAATCAAATCACTCGCTACAATATGGTACTAAAGGTGGATTATCTTATTGTGAGTAATGGAATACACCATTACTGCTGTCGGATGGATTACAATAATAATAGTTATTTCTTCCTGAAAGATATACCTAAATATACTGAACTGTAATAATTTAAGACTACATCACTGTAATATATTAGATCATAATTAAACAAAATAATTATACAATTGTAATCTTAAGAGAGAGAAAAAACATTTTGAAATCAATTTTAAAGTTGAATATATCTTTGTATTTACAATAATTACACTAGCCAAATATCGATATATCAATATAACGAAAGCATTTTATTTCCATAATACATCACATGGTTCTTTAAGTTATTCGATAATTTACAAAGTATTTTTTTGTTATTTACTAAAAAAATATCAAACAAATAAATAAGTGTAATTTGATAAAGAAATATTCACCCACTTCAATTTCAAAAAGAATAACTTTAAATAAAAAAATCAGCGAACATAAATAGAAGTTTAGCTTTGCTGTTTATAAGAGAAAAAGCATTTGCATTTTGCATTCCGGCGAAACCATTACCCTAAGGGTAATGACTATCCTAGACATGTAAACCTTTAAACCGAGAGGACTAAACAAAGAGAAAGAGAAGGAAATAAGGAAAGAAGGAAGGCAGACAGAACAGAAGAGAAGAGAGATGGGGAGAAATAACACACTTAAAAATATGTTACTCCACCCCATCTTAAGTATAAAAAAAATGTAGGCACTGTCCCTAATATTGTGTAAATGTAAAACTGCAGGTTATATGGCTTGCAGTTTTTTATTTATGTATAACTTTGATAAAAGTTTTATTATGGGCATTCCCAAAGAATTTTTAAGTAAAGAATTAAGAACTCTTTACTGAGCAGCTTGGCAGGAACTCCTTGGCTCTTTTCTCTTTTTGCCATAATACCATCTATATTATTTGTTTTAAAGGTAAAAACTATGACTCGAATCTAAGGACTCGAGTCATAGTTTACAAAATGTATTGGAACCAGTTTTTGACTATATTTGAAAATCAAATTAAGGTATAAACCCTAATTCAATTACCCGTGTAAGTTTTAACGTTTACACAAAATATGGGATAGTCCCAAAATCTGATTAATCTTCTTCGACAACTTTCTTTTTACGAGTTGTTTTTTCCTTTGGTTCTTCTTTGCGAACTTCCAAAGTAACACCTGCCAATTCTGGGTCAATAATTATACGTCCACAATACTCGCAAACAATAATTTTTTTACGAGAGCGAATATCCAACTGTCTCTGTGGCGGAATTTTATTAAAACAACCTCCACACGCATCACGTTGCACGTATACAATACCCAAACCATTACGTGAATTCTTGCGGATACGTTTGAAAGATTGTAAAAGTCTAGGTTCTATTCTAGTTTCCAAATCTTTAGCCTTATCTCTCAGTTTTTCTTCTTCCTGCTTAGTTTCAGAAACAATTTCGTCCAACTCACTCTTCTTTACTTCAAGGTCTTTCAATCTCTCATCAAGCGTAGCCGAACTCTTTTCCAGTTCTGCAGATTTTTCTTGCTCCTGAGCTTGGAATTCTTTAATTTTCTTTTCGCAAAGCTCCATTTCAAGAGTCTGAAATTCAATTTCTTTACTCAAGAAATCATATTCGCGGTTGTTGCGTACATTATCCTGTTGATCTTTGTATTTTGCTACAGAAGATTTTGAAGTTTCAATTTCAACTTTCTTTCCAGCAATTGCAGATTTCAACTCAGCAATCTCAGCCTTTATTCTCTCAATACGAGTAGTCAATCCGGCAACTTCATCTTCCAAGTCCTGAACTTCAAGAGGAAGTTCTCCGCGAAGAGTTTTGATTTCATCAATTTTGGATAGCATGGTCTGTAACTGGTACAAAGCCTTCAACTTTTCTTCCACCGTCAATTCTTGAGGGTCTTTTTTTGATTCTTTAGCCATAATATTTACTAGATGTATTTTATGGGATTTGTATTTACTTTACTCATAAACAAAGTAAAATTAGGATATAAATCCCGAATTATTGTATAAAAAATTTCTTTTGTATATTGTTCACTTTCATAGTGCCCGATCTCCGCTAAAAGAATCTTGTTATCATATCCGAAGTAATCATGATATTTTATTTCTCCAGTAATAAAAACATCCGCTTCATTACGTAAAGCAAGCGGAATAAGAAAAGAACCGGAGCCACCACACAAAGCGATCTTTTTGATCATTCTTCCAGTTAAAGTATTGTGCTTCACACAGCTCAAATTGAACGTTTTCTTTAAACGCTTCAGAAAATCAAGTTCCGGCTCGGGTACATTCAATTCACCAATTATTCCGGAACCTGCTTGCATCCAAGTGTTTTGTAAATAATAAAGATCAAACACAGGCTCTTCATAGGGATGTGCAAGAAGTAATGCTTTAACAGCATCATTTCTTTTATATGCAGGTAAAACTGTTTCTATGCGTACCTCTTTTTCACGATGCAATTTTCCGATTTCACCACAAAACGGATAAGCGTTTTCTTGAGCACGGAAAGTCCCCTCCCCGCTTACATTATAGCTACATGAATCATAGTTTCCTATGTTGCCACATCCCGAATCAAAAAGAGCATTACGCACTTTTTCAGCATGGGATTCCGGTACAAATGTAACTAGTTTCAATAGCATACCTGACTTCGGATCAAGTATTTCAACATGGTCCAGTCCCAACTTTTCGGCGATTTTATAATTAACTCCACCCTGCGCATTATCTAAATTTGTATGAGCAGAATAAATTACAATATCATTTTTTATCGCTTTCAAGATACAACGCTCCACATAATCCTTTCCGGTTATCGATTTATATCCTTTAAAGATCAGGGGATGATGGGATATGACCATATTACACCTTAGAGCAATGGCTTCGTCGATTACTGATTCGGTAACGTCCAGACACAACAAAGCCCCTGTTGCTTCCGCATCTGTCAATCCTATTTGCAAGCCGGCATTATCAAATCCATCCTGCAATGGCAGAGGCGCGAATCGTTCAAGGGCGCTTACTATTTCCTTAATTTTCATGATACGAACAGAAAATTCTGTGCAAAGATAATAAAAAAGATGTTTCCGCGACTCTTCCAGACTCATTTTATTGTAAAAATGAAAAATAAAATGGTGAAAGAAGTTTGCACTTTAAATTCTACACTTCAAATATTAAGATTTTTATGTTCTATTGTAAAAGAGCATCTTGCTATAATATCAAGTAATGTAATCCATCATAACAAGTAATGTAATACACCTTTACAAATAATGTATACTTTATCTATAATTAATATAGCTTTCAGAATATATTCTGAACGAACACACTGCAAACATTAAATAAATCAGCTGATAATGAGAATAATATAAAAACACTTTAAATAAAATTCCATCTACACCAAACCGTCATATAAAAGAATGCAGCTACGTTTCATTAGGAAATTCCCCAGAAGCTATTTTTACATCAACTTTATTCGATAAAGTATTCAAATCCGCATGCACTTTATGTAATATATATTTTGAATTTTCATCGTCTAGTAACTGATAATTTAGAATAAAAAAAAATAATGCTGTATATCAGAATATATCATCTACGTTTAAAAGCATATATTATAGTTAAAGCAATATTATTCAAATCATATTATTCAAATCATATTATTCAAATCATATTATTCAAATCATATTATTTAAATCATATTATTCAAATCATATTTAAAATAAAGACCTGTTATTCAAATATTTATATGCACATTGGTTAGAACAATATTTATCAAACGGGATTAAAATAAATATTTGTGGCATACCTTTCGATATTTACTAGTCAAATCAAGATACATGCCATAGACTGAGCATACCCTCATATTATCCCGGAGAATCGAATGCCGATTCACAAGATGATTTGGAGATTGATAGCAATGATGGAAAGATCAAAAGTAATATAATTGTAGTCGCATGCTCCTCATTTTACATTCAAATTGTACAGCAAATATGCCTATAGACACCGCAGTTTATATCAAAAAGTGCACTGATTACCAGCGAAATAACAAGAATTCTATAAATATCAAAAAGTATATATATGAAAGTAGTGGAATACTAATAAAAAGAATATTGATTGAAATATGTATCTTTGTCAGGTATTTGACAAAAAAGTGTGAATTATGATACAGAATGAAAGAGCTAGTCGCCACGAACATGTATTGGATGTAGCCAGACAGATGATGACTGCAGCTAGAACAGCCCCTAAAGGCAAAGGAGTGGATGTAATTGAAATAGCATTGGTTGCCGGTGAAGATTTAAAGCGTTTATCCGAAAAGATGATTGCTATGGTTGAGGATCATGGTATGAAGTTTTTTCTTCGTGATGCCGACAATATACTGGAAGCTGAATGTGTTATAATAATTGGCACCCGCGAGAAAGCTCAAATGCTAAATTGCGGATATTGTGGATTTCCTAAATGTGTAGATCGTCCTTTTGGTGTACCGTGCGCAGTGAACACTGTCGACATCGGTATTGCTATTGGTTCGGCATGCGCCACCGCTGCTGATTTTCGTGTAGATACGCGCGTCATGTTTTCTGCAGGAAATGCAGCTCAACAGCTGGGCTGGTTACCCGACTGTAGGAATGTTTTTGCCATCCCCGTGAGCGCATCATCAAAGAATCCATTCTTCGACCGTAAACGGAAAGAAGAAATAGTAGAACAATGAAAAAAAAAGATATATTACCAGACATAAACACTTTGTATTTACCTGCCGAATGGTCTTTTCAAAGTGGAATTCAGCTTACTTGGCCCCATGCTGAAACGGATTGGGCACACATGCTAAAAGAGGTACAGGAGTGTTTTTTGAATATTGCCCGTGAAATCGCAGAAAGAGAAATTTTGCTTATTGTTACCCCGGAAGTCAATGAAGTAAAAAAACAAATTTCCAGTACTGTAAACATGTCAAATGTCCGTTTTTTGGAATGCAAGACAAATGATACCTGGGCTCGCGATCATGGTGCCATCACATTGCTAGACGAAGAAGGTAATGCTTCCCTACTCGATTTCAAGTTTAATGGTTGGGGACTTAAGTTTGCATCGGATAAAGACAACCTAATCACTCGAACAGCCTTTGAATCAGGATTTTTCCACGGTCAATACATTAATCGTCTGGGATTTATTCTTGAAGGTGGCTCCATTGAAAGCGATGGGATGGGCACTCTGCTGACAACTTCCGAATGCTTGTTGTCACCCAATCGCAACGGACAAATGGATAAGACGGAAATAGAAGAATATTTATCCTCTGTATTTCATATAAACCGTATTCTATGGCTAAATCATGGCTATTTAGCTGGAGATGACACCGATAGCCACATTGATACTTTAGCTCGTCTTTGTTCTCCGGACACCATAGCATACGTGCAATGTACCGATCAAAATGATGAGCATTATGAAGCACTCCGATTGATGGAGGATGAGTTGAAGGGCTTTTGCACTGCAAACGGAAACCCCTATCGACTATTAGCATTGCCTATGGTCGATAAAATAGAAGAAGGTGAACGTCTTCCTGCTACATACGCCAACTTTTTGATTATGAATAAAACAATATTATATCCTACTTATAATCAACCGGAAAATGATGTTTGCGCCAAAAGCGTTTTAGAAGAAGCTTTCCCTGATTATGAGATTGTTGGCATTGACTGCCGGGCTCTAATTCGCCAACATGGTTCATTACACTGTGTAACGATGCAATATCCTGCCGGAGTATTAAAATAATGACGTTTGCATAGAATGCAATAGATAATAGATCTAATGAAAAGAACCATGTTTTTAGAATTTATTATTACGTTTACAATAAATAATAATAGAACAACAATATGAAAACAATAAAAGTCGGACTGGTTCAGCAAACAAACACCTCTGATATAAAACACAATATGGAAAATCTATCAAAGGGAGTTTCATATTGTGCGGCACAGGGAGCAAAACTAGTCGTATTACAAGAATTACATAATTCTTTATATTTCTGCCAGACAGAAGATACAGCATTGTTCGACTTGGCCGAAACAATTCCGGGACCATCTACCGGTTATTATTCCGAACTGGCAGCAAAACACCAGATCGTTTTAGTTACTTCTCTTTTTGAAAAGCGTGCTCCAGGGCTGTATCACAATACGGCAGTCGTATTCGATACAGATGGAAGTATTGCCGGAAAATATCGTAAAATGCATATTCCGGATGATCCTGCTTATTATGAAAAATTCTACTTCACACCAGGTGATTTGGGCTTTGAGCCGATAAAAACATCTATAGGAAAAATTGGACTCTTAGTATGTTGGGATCAATGGTATCCCGAAGCAGCCCGTTTAATGGCATTAAAAGGCGCTGAGATGTTGATTTATCCTACAGCCATTGGTTGGGAAAGCACCGACACACCCGAGGAGAAGTCCCGCCAACTTAATGCATGGATCATCTCACAACGCGGGCATGCCGTTGCCAATGGATTACCCGTAATCTCGGTTAATCGCGTAGGACACGAACCCGATCCATCCGGGCAGACAAACGGTATCCAGTTTTGGGGGAATAGTTTTGTTGTGGGACCGCAAGGAGAATTCTTAGCACAAGCCGGCAATGACGTTCCTCAAAACATTGTGGTTGAGATAGATTTGGAACGTTCTGAGAACGTACGCCGTTGGTGGCCTTTCCTCCGTGATCGACGCATTGATGCTTATGAAGGGATAACAAAACGATTCTTGGATTAATATCTCTCAGGATATCATTTATCATAATGAGCATATTTTATTATAATCATTACAATAAATGCAGTTTTAATTCTACGATTATTAGGAAATATAAAACGTCATAAAACAGGCATGAGATATAACATACATATTTTATATCTAAAAAAAGTCTTTAAATTCAATCTAAAATTGCATTTCATAGCTATAGCAACATGCCTAGCTATTAATACTTGTTCTATTAAAGCTCAAAACTCCCTACCAATGAAGGATGTTTTTTCTCTAGGTGGAGGGATTATGGGTGGGCTGTCTCAAGGAAAAGGTGACTATATGGATATTGCAAACAAACCTGTATGTTTTAATCTTGAAGGTAGTTATAAGCATTTCTTCTCTCCAATAGCAGCTTTCGGAGGAACTTATGAATATATCACAAGCTCTAAAGAGGGAAACAGAATGTGCAATCATTATATAGCTCCCACCATCACATTACGTTATTTGATGGATCAAGGGACTAATGCAGTATCTACTTCATTAGGTACTGGTCTTTTGCTTTACAGTGACCGTGTACGGGAATCTAAGTATTATAGTTCTATTAGTACATTTAATAAAGCATATTTTTGCGTATCGTGGGATGTAAGTTATGACGTTGTCATAGCCAGGAACACGGGAATGCAGTTTAAATTCCAATTCTTATTCGCTGACTGGCATTTCAATCCCGATTACACTCCTAAATTCATGCGGCAAGATCCTGACGATTATCAAACTGTTTTTGATAATAATATCACATATATATCTTTAGGCATTGCATTACAATTTGGAAAGTGACTCACGATTCCTTGATATAGGCTAAGAACCTCTTCCTAGGGTCAAAAGCAATAAAATACATTGCCTAATCTTTCTTGATTCTGCTATGTTCGAATAAAATATGCTTTTTTCCCTATTTTACCGGCTAAAACTTCGTGTTATAAGTATATAAAGAAAGAGGATCACTCCAATCGGGAGATGATCCTCTTTCTTTTATATTAATAGTATGCTTACTCTTTTACATCTACAATTAAATTCAATTCATCCAATTGAGACAGATCCAATTCGGAAGGAGCATCAAGCATTACATCACGCCCGCTATTATTTTTCGGGAAAGCGATACAATCGCGAATGCTATCCAAACCGGCAAATAATGACACCCAACGATCAAGACCATAAGCTAAACCACCATGAGGAGGCGCTCCATATTTAAATGCATTCATCAAGAATCCAAATTGAGCCTGAGCCTTTTCAGGAGTAAACCCAAGTATTTCAAACATTTGTGCCTGAAGTTTAGGATCATGAATACGGATAGACCCTCCCCCTACTTCCACACCATTGATTACCATATCATAAGCGTTGGCACGTACAGCAGCTGGATCAGTCTCAAGCAAAGGTATATCTTCGGGTTTTGGTGAAGTAAAAGGATGATGCATAGCCATGAGGCGGCCTTCCTCTTCACTCCATTCAAAGAGCGGGAAGTCAATCACCCACAAACAAACAAAATTATTCTTATCTCTTAAGCCTAGCTGATTACCCATTTCAAGGCGCAATTCGCACAATTGCTTACGAGTTTTCATTGCATCATCTCCACTGAGAATCAAGATGAGATCGCCTTCTTTTGCACCAAATGCAGCTTTAAGCTGTTGCAAAACCTCTTGTGTATAAAACTTATCCACGCTCGATTTTACACTGCCATCAGCTTCCACACGAGCATAAACCAATCCTTTGGCTCCAATTTGAGGCCTCTTGACAAAATCTGTCAACGCATCAATCTGTTTACGAGTATAATGGGCAGCACCTTCTGCACAAATACCACCAATATATGCCGCATTATCGAACACCGAGAACCCATGTCCTTTGAGCACACCCATCAATTCGACGAATTTCATACCAAAGCGAAGATCCGGCTTATCACTACCGTAAAATTTCATCGCATCACTCCAAGGCATACGCAAGAATGGTTCAGTGAGCTCAATGCCACGAATACTTTTGAATAAATGCTTAGCCATACCTTCAAAAGTCGTAATCACATCCTCTTGTTCCACAAAACTCATTTCACAGTCAATCTGCGTGAATTCAGGCTGACGGTCTGCACGTAAGTCTTCATCGCGAAAACACTTGGCTATCTGGAAGTAACGGTCGAAACCAGATACCATAAGCAACTGCTTCAATGTCTGCGGTGACTGGGGTAATGCGTAGAACTGCCCAGGATTCATACGTGAAGGGACCACAAAATCACGGGCACCTTCGGGTGTAGAGCCAATCAACACAGGGGTTTCAACCTCCAAAAAACCTTGTTCGTCCAAATACTTACGTACCTCTATTGTCATCTTATGGCGGAGTTCCAAATTTGCACGTACCGTATTACGGCGTAAATCAAGATAGCGATATTTCATACGGATATCATCGCCACCATCTGTATTATCCTCAATAGTAAACGGAGGAGTCAATGAAGCATTCAATACAGTTAACCCGGAAACAATAATTTCAATGTCTCCCGTAGGAAGATTGCTATTCTTACTGAAACGCTCGTTTACAACACCATTAATCTGAATGACAAACTCACGTCCCAAACGGTTGGCTGCCTCGCAAAGCGTAGCATCTACTTCTTCATTGAATACCAACTGAGTGATACCGTAGCGGTCACGAAGATCTATAAAAGTCATCCCGCCCATTTTACGGCTACGTTGCACCCAGCCTGAAAGTGTTACTTGTTTATTGACATCGGAAAGGCGAAGCTCTCCGCAAGTATGCGATCTAAACATTTTTATTTATATTATAAAATTGGTTTATTATATTTTCTTTAATCTGTTGATCTGCCTTTTTCCCTTATCGAGTATCATCCTATTTTTGTGAGCGATATCTTCAACTATGGCATCGTTGATTTGCTTCAGTCCATTAATATATTCCTGAGCACGCTGCAGGACATTCGAATTATCTTTTTCCGCATGAGTAGGAATAATAACTCTAAGACCATTTTGAATGATTTTCACACTGACATCCTCTCCCATCATCATAGGGTCACCATCAAAATGTACTACCCCCGGCTTACCGCGATGAATACATAATGTTTTACAACGGAATGTTTTGATCCGACTATTCTGATCAATAGTCTTATTAAACAGTTGAAAAGCAAGTGAAGGAACATCTAAAACGGTAAAAGGTTCCAGTATCGTTACATCCAATAATCCATCTGTTAGTGTAGCTTGCGGAGTAATATAAGCATTGTTGCCATATTGAGACGCATTACCACAAGCAATAAGAAAAGCTTTGTAGCGGTGAGTTCCATCTTCCGTCTCCAACTCATAAGTCTCAGGTTGGTATTTCAAGCTTTCCAAAAGCGTTTTCTCCAAATAAGTCAACGGTCCTCTCTTACCGGCCTGCGAAAACTTCAGACTGACAAATGCATCAAAACCCACCCCACAAGTACAAAAGAAAGGAATGTCATTGATTTTTCCATAGTCAATTACATCAATATTACCTATGTTAATAATTTCAAGAGCTTTTAAAGCATCCATTGGAATTTGTAGATGACGCGCAAGCCCATTACCCGATCCGGAAGGAATTATACCTAATGCGGTTTCCGAATGTACAAGTGAACGAGCTACCTCGTTTATTGTCCCATCACCACCTATTGCAATCACAGCATGCACTCCTTCTTTAGCTTTTTCTGCCGCAATATGTACAGCATGCCCGGCATACTCGGTGTAGACCAAATCCATATCATATTTATCGGAATCAAATTTTTCTTCCAATAAATGTAAAATGGAATCCTTACTTTGAGTGCCCGAAATAGGATTGATAATAAATGATATTTTTTTCTTTTTTTCGTCCATGCAGGAAGAATCTAAATGCACATTTCTAATGGGCAAAAGTAATATAAATACTTTAAATCTGACTCATAGCAAAGCCCATAATTATAAAGCGATTTATTTTTTGAAAGAAAAAGGAATAGATAAATATATATTTTGCTATCTTTGCCCCCTGTTTTAAAGATTAAAAATTAAAACTACATATTATACTATAATATAAATACATTTCATGGGATTACTACAAGACAAATTGGCGAAATACGACGCACCTCAACAATTTATGGAAAAAGGCGTTTACCCCTATTTTCGCACAATTGACAGTCATCAGGACACCGAAGTGCTAATGAGCGGCAAAAAAGTTCTGATGTTCGGCTCAAACGCATATACAGGATTAACTTACGACAAACGGATCATTGAAGCTGCTAAAGCTGCTACAGATAAGTATGGAACAGGTTGCGCAGGTTCACGCTTTTTAAATGGAACATTAGATATCCATGTTGAGTTGGAAAAAGAACTTGCCGCATTTGTAGGCAAGGAAGAAGCGTTGGTTTATTCCACCGGATTTACAGTAAATGAAGGTGTGGTATCTTGTCTGACCGATCGCAACGATTATATCATCTGTGATGACCGTGATCATGCGTCAATTGTAGACGGTCGCCGCCTGTCTTTTTCAACTTGCCTAAAGTATAAGCACAATGATATGGAAGCTCTTGAAAAGGAACTTCAAAAGTGTAAACCGGAATCAGTGAAACTTATCGTTGTAGATGGCGTATTCTCCATGGAAGGAGATTTGGCCAACCTACCCGAAATTGTTCGTCTGAAAAAGAAGTACAATGCAACCATAATGGTTGACGAGGCACATGGTCTCGGTGTATTCGGTAAACAAGGTCGTGGTGTTTGTGACCATTTCGGCGTGACGGAAGATATTGATTTAATCATGGGCACATTCAGTAAATCTTTGGCTTCAATCGGTGGATTTATTGCTGCCGATAAAGCAACAATCAACTGGTTACGTCATAACTCACGTTCATATATCTTTAGTGCCAGCAATACTCCTGCAGCAACAGCTGCTGCCCGCGAAGCACTCCACATCATCATGAACGAACCGGAACGTCAAGAACGTTTATGGAACATCACGAACTATGCTTTAAAGAGTTTCCGTGATGCCGGATTTGAAATTGGTGAAACAGAATCGCCTATCATTCCGTTGTACGTACGCGATACGGAAAAGACATTCATAGTTACAAAGATGGCATTCGACGAAGGTATTTTCATTAACCCTGTTATACCTCCTGCTTGTGCGCCGCAAGATACTTTGGTGCGTGTTGCACTTATGGCTACACATACTAAAGATCAAGTTGACTATGCCGTTGAAAAGCTAACAAAATGCTTTAAAGAACTTGGATTGATTAAATAATCAACAGATATATTTCCTTGAAAGCTGTTCCTATCCGGAGCAGCTTTTTTTATGCCTTAACCTGCCTTTTTTTATCCAAAACCGATACTTCTTTAAAATATTTTATTGAACAGATAGGTGTTATAATAATTATGCCTATCTTTGTTTAGACAAATTATAAATAACACATGAAATACAGACAATATTCTTATCCATCTACATGTGCAGAAGTTGCTTCATTTAATTCTTCTAAAGACGTTGCAGAGTATCATCTTATGATATATGTTATTGATTCTACGCAGACATTCGTCGAACAACTAAATTCTTTATTTAACGCATACTCGTCATTATTATCGGATGAATTACAAGGAAGTGTTGCCATTTTTAAACGTTTTTTCATTAGTGATGCCGCCAACCAGTCCGATAAATTGCAAGCTATTTTAACAGAAGAATCGGATTGCGCCACTTCAATTGTGGAACAACCGCCTCTGAATGGCACTAAAGTAGCTTTATGGGCATATTTACAGACCAACGTACAAGCTACTGCTCTACCCAATGGTCTATTCAAAGTATCGCATGGGCAATACAAGCATTATTGGATGGGAGGTGCATTCAATCGTGCGGCAAATTCGGAATATCAAATGCGACTGTTATTCAACGATTATATCATGCAGCTAGCCACTGAAGGCTGTAAGCTGTCGGAGAACTGCATTCGCACTTGGATCTATGTACAGAACGTTGATACGAACTATGCCGGTGTGGTAAAAGCCAGAAACGAAGTATTTGTTACTCAAAATCTGACAGAAAAAACACACTACATAGCAAGTACGGGTATTGGAGGTCGGCATGCCGATCCGAAAGTATTGGTTATGCTCGATGCATATGCCGTAGCCGGATTAAGTAGTGGACAAATCCATTATTTATATGCACCGACACATCTCAACCCTACATACGAATACGGAGTAAGCTTTGAGAGAGGAGCTTATGTGGATTATGGCGATCGTCGCCATGTCTTCATTTCGGGTACGGCCAGTATTAATAATAGGGGCGAAATAATGTATCCTGATGATATACGCAGACAGACCGAAAGGATGTGGGAAAATGTAGGTGCTCTATTAAACGAAGCAAATTGTGATTATAGTGATATAGGTTATATGATTGTCTATCTGAGAGATATATCGGACTATAAAGTGGTAAAAGACTTATTCGACATACGCTTTCCCAATACGCCAAAAGTTATAACTCTAGCTCCGGTGTGCCGTCCGGGGTGGCTCATTGAAATGGAATGCATGGGAGTGAAAGAAATGGCAAACACTAAGTTTGCCAATTACTAAAATACGTCCCCCTCGATTTACCATAGAGTATAAATTATACCATTTGAGTGAATTCTCTGAAAGGGTCGAAAGCTAAAGGTGCTTTTGAAATGTAGTATAGATTATACTATTCGACTTAATTCCCCTGTAGTGGAGTTGATTATGAAGCCATACACCTTTACGTCTTTAGGAATTAAAGGATGATTGATGATGGAATCAACCGTTCCTCTCACCGACTTTTCGGTATCTGAGAAGCCATCAAGCCAAGCTGCAAAATCAACTCCGCAATAATGGATCATATCAATAGTCTCGGACTTGATCCCCCTAGCCTTCATCCTCTCGATAATTTTATCACTATTCATTTTGCAAGCTCCGCAATCGGAATGCGCAATCACCATTATTTCTTCAACACCAAGCTCATAAATAGCCACCAGCAGGCTTCGGATGACACTTCCAAACGGATGGGATATGACAGCTCCCGCATTTTTTATAAACTTTACATCACCATTCTTCAACCCCAAGGCAGCCGGAAGAAGTTCCGTCAAACGGGTATCCATACACGAAAGAATAGCAATTTTCTTATCCGGGAACTTGTCGGTAATGAATTTGACGTACTCTTTGTTTTCTACAAAGCGTTTGTTGTATGCTATAAGTTCTTCTACCATATTCATTGAATCATTCATAAGTGCGAAATAATAAACAAAAATAGAGACTGCTTGGTTTTTTCCTTTCTAATTTCATCAACACTTTTACATTTCAATAAGTTCATTGCAAAAAGCCGGTTTATATTGCAAAAAAGCATTATAATTATTCATAAACTTATCTTTATGCAAAGATATATGGTTTTTTTATTTCTATGTGATCTAAACATAAGATAGTTTTTAGTATGTTTGTCACAAGTATTAATGAAAAACACCTTACTCCGAATGAAAAAACAAGATTTATTCTTTGCCTTGATATTAATCGCTATTTTTCTGCCTTTCTTTTTAAGTAATACCCTTTATGAAAGTTATAAATCGTTCAACATGGCCCATGGCATGATTATGAGTTTCTTAAAGTTTGCCGTCTTAGCCACTTTGGGTGAAATATTGGGACTGCGTATCAGTGCAGGAATCTATAACCGGAAGGGTTTTGGTATCTTTCCCCGCATGGTGGTATGGGGCCTTCTCGGGATGGTGATAAACATGGCCATGATTGTTTTCTCAAAAGGAGTACCTCTTTTTATGGAATACATGGGCATGGCAGACGCTTCATCCATACTTGGCGGCTCAATGTGTTTGGACAAAATACTTGTGGCTTTAGCCATATCAATTTCCATGAACACAATCTTTGCACCGGTCTTTATGACCTTCCATAAAATCACCGATACCCACATATTGATGTGTGGTGGAAAAACAAAAAGTCTGCTCACTCCTATCCCAATGACTAAAATCATTACCGGGCTAAACTGGGATGTTCAATGGAACTTTGTATTCAAAAAGACCATTCCCTTTTTTTGGTATCCCGCACATACTATTACGTTCCTTTTACCTCCCGAAATGCGTGTACTGTTTGCCGCCATATTAGGCATTGTCTTGGGAGTATTACTTGCCATTGCAGCTCGAAAGAAGTGAACATGAAGACAGAAAGAAAGAGATTATTTAATCCATTCCTTTAACTTCATTTGAATATTCCCTTTCCCGTATCCTTCCCATACATGTATCAGCTTTCCTTCAGGAGAAGCCAAAACGTAATGAGGGATACCTCTGATGCCATAATGAGCATATATACCGACAGTTCCTTTAAAATCATTCAGATTGGGCCAAGTCATCTTTTCTTCTTGGGAGGCTTTTTCCCACATCTTTTTATTGTCGGAACTTATGCTTATTATAGTTAACTTATCTTTCCATATTTCGGCCATTTCCCGCATCTCGGGGATTGCATTTATACAAGGGCCACAACTGGAACTCCAGAAGTCTAAAAGCAGATACTTCCCTTTATAATCCTTCAAGTGATGTAAATAGCCTTGCGGATCGTACAAATCCGCATCATAGAGTTCGTTACCGACTTCCACTTTCTTATAGGGGAAAAGCTGAACAGAGATTTGTTTTCCAAGTGTACTTTCACGCTGTTCGGGAGTTAACATTTCATAGCGTATTTTTGCCTCATTGATGAGTATGGAATCCTTTTCATATACGGCATGCAGGCAGGCATCTCTTAACTTATTCAACCATACGGTGTTGATCGGCATTTCTTTCATCAACTCCAGCTCTTTTTTTGTGATAAGCGTCTGGAGAGAATCCTGAAGCGGATAATAATAATACCGTATGCTGTCTCCCAGCACGTCTCTATCCCGTTTGGACTGTAATGTATCTATTCGCTTCCATAAAGCGGTAGTAATGCATGTCAGTTCCTGCCATCGATCCAAGTATTTACGATTGGCATTTACAAATATATTCTGCTGTTCCTGTTCGAGAATGTCACTTGCTACATCCCAAGTGCAGAGTAATTTATTCTTTCCGGTGATTGTAACCGTCTTACCGGGCAAGAGGTAAAGATCCAACATATTATTAGGAAATCCCTCCCCTCGTGCTATTAGCATGACATGCTCAGCCCCATTGTTTTTTTCTGTCTTTACCTTAAAGAAAAACTTCTCAGATTTCACTGTATCGGTGTCAAAGGGTGACAATGTCATTTCCTCTCCCCGGTATAAGCTAATTAACGTTCCATCAGACAATCCCTTGACTGAGCCCTGAAGAATGCATTCGTCTTGGGCATGCAGAGATAAATTACTCAGAAGTAATAAAAATACGAACAATAACTGTGCTTTCATCTTTATTTTAAGTTTTGACTTTACATTATTCAAAGATAGGGCATGAAAGCTTAATGGTATTGGCTTTGCTGAATTGTTGCTTACAAAAATAGCATTTTTATTTATATGGCATATTATCATTCACAAGAAAACTACATATCAAGGATCTAAGCCCCAACCTTTTACTTGATATGAGTAGGCTTTACCACATAGTATAATTTTTATTATACGCTCAATGTGCACTCCCCGCGGGACAATATTCATGCAGCCGTCAAGTAAAACAGAAGAAGAAGGTGCTAAACTTCGTGTCGCTAATATTTGATCGCCACATCAAACAGCTGCTTAAATATACATCCTGTATCCGACAAGAAAAATAGTTCATATAACCCACTTTATTAGAAATTAATTAGAATATGATTAGAAACCTATTAAATTATCAATTAGATTATTAGGGTGAATTATTTCTGTTGATTAAAAAATATAAATATTAAATAAACGAAAACATTAGGCATTATATTTTACCACTTTTAACAGCCGTTTTTTTCTCTAGTTTTTATTTTTGCAGCGTTTAAAATTTGATCATTCATATTTAAATAACCATTAAGTTTTATTGACTATGCGAACAAATTTTTTGCTGCTCACTGTAGCTTTACTGGGGCTAATGCCCATGAATTACACACACGCCGCCGACAACACAAAAACCGAGACCAAACCGCATGGTGGTGGTGTGTATCTCTACTCACCTTATACAAAAATTGCAGTCGCACCCGGCGCGACAATCGACTACAAAGTATCATTGGTAAATAATTCGTCAGGGATGATTAACACCGGACTATCATTGAGGGGAATACCCCGCACATGGAAGTATGAAATGAAGTCAGGCGGATGGAGTATCAGTAAATTGGCTGTGCTGCCGAAAGACAAACAAGAATTTGACCTGACAGTGAATGTCCCGTTACAAATAAACAAGGGAAGCTATACATTCTATGTCTCCTCGGGATACGGCAGTCTGCCACTCACGGTAATTGTGTCACAGCAAGGTACCTACCAGACGGAATTCACAACTGATCAACCTAACATGCAAGGCAACTCAAAGTCTACGTTCACTTTCAGCGCCCTATTAAAGAACCAGACCGCAGACAAGCAGTTGTATGCCTTAATGGCAAATGCTCCAAGAGGTTGGAATGTAGTTTTTAAACCTAACTTCAAGCAAGCTACTTCCGCGCAAGTTGAACCAAACAGTAGTCAAAGCGTATCCATAGAAATCACTCCTCCCGCTAATGTTGAAGCCGGCAACTACAAGATTCCTACACGGGCCGTTGCCGGAAATACGTCTGCCAATCTTGATTTGGAGGTGGTAGTAACCGGCTCATATCAAATGGAACTGACTACTCCACAAGGCTTATTGAGTGCTGAAGTCACCGCCGGTAGTGAAAAACGCATCGAACTTGAAATCCGTAACACAGGTTCTTCTATATTGAAAGATATCCAGCTTTCCGCAAACAAGCCAAGTGATTGGGAGATTTCTTTTGAACCGACACGAATAGATATGATCAAGGCTGGTGAAATGCGTCCGGTGACCGCCATACTGAAAGCTTCGAAGAAAGCACTTCCGGGTGATTATGTTACTAGCATAGAAGCCAAGACTCCGGAAGTCAATGCCGCCGCCCAATTCAGAATCACGGTTAAGACCTCCGTACTATGGGGATGGACGGGTATTTTAATCATTATTGTAGCCATAGGAGGAGTATATTACCTCTTCCGCAAATATGGAAGGAGATAAAGATATGGGCGAACACGTGATCGTACTTACCGATTTGACCAAACAATATGGTAAATTTACTGCTGTTGACCACATTTGCCTATCCATTCATAAAGGAGAAATATTTGGACTATTGGGTCCCAATGGTGCGGGAAAATCGACCACAATATTAATGATGCTAGGATTAACAGAGCCTACGGCAGGAAGTGTGGAGATCTGCGGAATCAATTCCACCACACATCCCATAGAAGTGAAGCAAAAAATAGGCTACTTACCTGAGGATCTTGGCTTTTATGATAACATGAGTGGATTGGACAACTTAGTCTATACCGCTTTATTGAACGGCTATAGCAAAGATGGAGCCATTGAAAAGGCTAAAGAACTGATGATACGTGTAGGACTCGAAGAACAAATGTCGAAAAAGACAGGTAAATACTCCCGCGGTATGAGGCAAAGACTAGGATTGGCAGATGTGCTCATCAAGAATCCGGAGATCGTCATTTTGGATGAACCTACTTCGGGCATCGACCCTGCAGGTATTCAAGAGTTTATTGATATGATTCGCAATTTGAGCAGGCTACATTCGCTAACGGTTTTATTCTCTTCCCATAATCTGGATCAGGTGCAGCAAGCCTGTGACCGGGTAGGGATATTCAATCGTGGCAAACTCATGCGTGAACTTGATCTTGCAGAAATGGAGAAAAGAAATGAGAAACTTCTCGATGTGTATAATGAATCTATCAAGGAAGGAGGAGAACCGTATGAACACAGCTAACGAACCTTTATGGGTGATAGTAAATAAAGAAATAGCCGACCATGTACGTAGCTGGCGCTTCATTATTCTACTTGCAATCATTAGCCTGACATGCATGGGAGCGCTTTATACCTCATTGACTAGCATGCACGAAGCTATAAAGTCGGGCAATGTAGACAACTCATTCTTATTTTTAAAGTTGTTCACCGTCTCCGATGGGACACTGCCCTCCTTTGTCATGTTCATCAACTTCTTGGGGCCGTTATTGGGAATTGCATTGGGTTTTGATGCGATGAATTCGGAACAGAATAAAGGGACTTTATGCCGCATTTTATCACAGCCCATACATCGTGATTGTCTGATTAATGCAAAATTTATTGCAGCATTGGTAATCATAGCCATCATGCTATTTGTGCTTGGTTTCATGGTTATGGGAATGGGATTGATTGCAACGGGGCTTCCCCTTACACCCGAGGAATTTTGCAGGATTATAGCTTTTCTTATACTCGCGGTATTCTATGTGGGGCTCTGGCTAAATCTTGCCATACTGTTTTCCTTGTGCTTTAGGCAAGCAGCGACATCAGCTTTGGCAGCGATCGCTATCTGGCTGTTCTTTAGTATTTTCTACACGATGATTGTGAGCTGGACAGCCAAGCTTATGATGCCCAAAGAAGCAATGTCTCCGGACTTTAATCCTATCGGTTATCAGAAGTTTATTTGGGCTTTGATGTCATTCAATCCTTGCGAACTGTTCAATCAGGCTACTTCCGTACTATTGATGCCCAACATCCGCAGTCTGGCTCCCTTAGTATCGGAACAAGTGGAAGGCGCAATTCCCAGCCCTCTCCCATTGGGACAAAGTCTGCTCGTCATCTGGCCACAGCTGACCGGACTGATTGCAGTAACCATAGTCTGTTTTGCACTTTCATACGTGACATTCATGCGACGGGAAATTCGTCCGAGATAGTCAGGTTTTAGTCAGTAGGAAATAAAGAAACGGCTAAAAAACTATATAAAAATCCCCTTATTCCATTCCTCTTTCACAAATTGAAAAGGTCGAATAAGGGGATTTTTTTTATTTTGGAATAGAGCTCTCACAATAAGCAAAAGAAGATAGCGTAAACATTACATTTTTCATACTATATATGTAATTTTATTTCAAGATCTATTATTTATTTAGTTATCGTTCTGATTACCCGAATTATACCCCATTCAGAATAGCCTCTCGAAGGGGGGACAATCAGATAACGACTGATTATAGATGAGTATACGAGTGATCCCTATTCAGTCGTTACCTGAATAGGAATCAGATCACGACTGAAATAACGAACCCCGTAAACTCTATCTTTAAATATTCATTTTATCGAATTACATGTCATAATAAAATGACATTTTACTACTATCATATTCTATGTCGGAAGTCTAAGAGACCTCCTCTACTTCCTGTATTTGCAGCAGCCCGGTAAAGAATCATAAGCCTTTTGATTCGCCTTATTTTTCTCGGTATCATGCCCTGCTTTAGCTACAGTCTTGCTGATGGCATTCATATCGGTTTGAGCAGCATCATAATTCAGATGAAGCATTTTCTTTTCGACATCCCAATTTGCTGTAGAGACTCCCTTCACGCTTTTTGCAGCAGCCTCAATACGCATTTTACACTGCTTACAGTTACCTTCAACCTTGAGCATGCCGTGTTTCTCAGTCCCCGCGTTTACCATCACACTATGCGAGGTATTCGCCTTTTCCACTTTATCCATTTCAGAGTGATTAGCTCCGTTTGCCACAAAAGTAAATACACTCGTTGCAATAATTGCTAAAAATAACTTTTTCATCTTTTCTATAAATAATAATGTTTATACTAATAATAAGCCTTTTACATGACTCATATTTAAAATTATACTTATTCAGAGGGCTTCAAAACCTTTAATAACCGATATCTACCCATTCAGATTATTTATTGTAAGGATAGAGACCCGGAATATGAAGTTTTGACGGAGCCCTCCTCATTCAAGACATAAATCACCCGACCTTATTTTCGGTATTTGCAGCACTCAGGCAAAGCATTATATGTCTTTTTGTCAGCTTTATATTGATCCGTGTCATGTCCGACCTTTGCTACAGCCTTACTAACGGCATTGACGGATGTTTTGGCAGGATCAATATTCAGATGAAGCTTTTTGGTGTTCTGATCCCAATCTGCCACAAGTACGCCATTGACTCCTTTTGCCGCTTTTTCAATGCGTTCTTTACAAGTCTCGCAATTACCTTGGACGGTAATCATCACGTGTTTGCTGCTTTGTTTGCTTTCTTTAGGCATCGACATCCCTTCCATATTCCCCATCGAAGCAGATGAGTGCGCTTTTTCGGAGTGTTGATGCTGTCCCTGCATACCCTGCATATCATGCTCCACAGGATGAGTTCCGGAAGCATTCATCATGCTTTGCTTGCCTTCAAGCTGTGCACTGGCATCAATGGCAAAAACGCCGTTTGTCACCACCTCTTCGCCGTCAGTCAATCCTGAAGCAACGACATAAGAATCACCCAACGAAGGACCTAGCTCTATTTTACGCATTAAAAAGGCTGGAGTGGAAGTCCCGGGTTGTTTAACGTATATCACCGAGCGCTGTCCTGTCCACAGTACCGCCGACTTCGGTATGACAACCTGATTATTGTACTGCTTCAATGATGCTTTTACAACAGCATCGGCATACATTTCCGGCTTAAGTTGCAAGCCCGGATTAGCTGCTTCCACGCGGATCTTTACCGTACGTGTTTCCGGATCAAGCATCGGGCTTATGAATGAAATCCGTCCCGAGAATCGCTTTCCGGGAATTGATTTTAAGCCATATTCTAATAAATCCCCGACTTTCAGAAACGGTAGATCGGATTCATAAGCGTCAAACATGACCCAAACCCGCGACAAATTAGCCACATCAAACAATACACTGCCCTGCCCTATATAGTCGCCCTGGCTAACTCGTTTCCCTACCACTACGCCACTTGCAGTCGCTTTAATCTCAATAACCGGAGAATAGTTATTGGAATGTTCCATTGCTGAAATCTGCGAATCGGTCAGCTTTAGCAACCTTAACTTTTCACGTGCAGCTTGCAGCAGTGCCGGTTGGATGGATTTCATTTTTGCAGCTTCCTGCAACTCACGTTGCGCATTTAGCAAATCCGGCGAATAAACGGCGGCAATAGTCTGCCCTTTCCGAATAGTTTCTCCCGTAAAATTCAAATAAAGCCTCTCGATGCGTCCATTGAAATAAGACACTTGCGATTGCAGCAATCGCTCGTCAGCCTGTACCGTACCATATAAATGAATATCCTTCACAGGGTTTTGTCTGTTGACCACAGTCGTTTGGATATTAGCCAAAGCCACCGCTTCCTCAGACAACTGAATGGCATTTGGATCTACAGCCTGACTTCCCGCATCGGAATTCCTCACCGGAATAAGGTCCATCCCACAGATGGGGCATTTTCCCGGTTTATCCATCTTTATTTGCGGATGCATGGCGCAAGTCCAGTACTTTATTCCGTCCTTATCGGCATGCATGCTATCAGCGGTAGCAACGCCTTCACCTTTTATTTCCTGCGAATGATTCCCGGAAAAGATCATCCAGCCGATCAATAACCCCGCAACGAAAATCAGACCGTATTTCACGGAGTTCTTTTGAATGAATTGCTTTATTTTATTAGTATCCATAATCATGTTATTTTTAAAATTCGATATCGTTGAAAGAAACCAGTTTCTGAATGGCGGCAACCATGGTGTTATACCCTGCTACTGCCTCCGATTTTTTGAGTTGATAATCCAACAACTGCCTTTCAAGCTGTATGACATTGTTCAGATCACTTTTTCCCGATATATATTCCCTGATAATCAATCCATAAGCACTTTGTGCCAATTGTTCCTGTCTTCCGTATAAAGCTATCTTTCTAGTTGCATCATCCAATTGGTGACGGGTCTTATAAAGCTCGGCTTCCAAGGTGTTCAAGGTATTGGTGTACTTCTCCTTGTTGGAATCCTGCATAAACTTCGTCTCCCGCTGCATGGCCTTATACTTATTTCTATAAAGCGGAATGCTTACCGTCACCATAGGCATAATCATATCTTTGCCGTTCATATCGCCCATTGACAGCATTTCCTCGTTGGTTTTCTTATTGAGCATATACTCCATACCGATACCAAGCATCGGATAACCCATTTTCTTATCCGTCTTTAGTTTTGCTTCGTAACTCAATCCTTCTTCAAGAATCATCTTTAGTGTAGGATTCTGGCTCTCAATCTTGCTCAATACCGAAAGTTCATCCAATTGAAAGAGAACTTGTATGATAGAATCGGGTATCTGCACAGCACTTTCAGGAGCTCTGTTTAGCAAAGAGTTGAACTTTGCCGTTTCGGCTTTAATTTCCGAAAGGAGGCTTTCGATATTATTATCCGTTTCGGCCATTTCTATTTGGATACGCAGTACATCGGACATCCCGGATGAAGCGCCTGCCATGCCCGAAGAGGAACTTCCCATACCGGACATCCCTCCCATCCCTGCATTTGACCCAACACCGGAACTACCCACGATATTCCCGGTAGAAGCGGAACCTTCTCCCATAGACGAAGCAGTACCCGAATTACCCATTCCAGACATTCCCCCCATAGAAGATGTTGATGAACCGGATGAAGGCATACTGCCGCCAGAAGCACCTATCCGAGTGGACATCCCAGATGCACCCTGCTTAAGGGATGTGGGTGCGGGAATTGAATAACCATTGGAAGAGCTTACGGTTGGAGAAGAGAATCGTTGTATAGCCAATTCTTCCAACTGCTTCAGCATCCGTTTATTTTCGCGATTATTAATGAGTTGCTGCTTAAGATTCAGCAACAAATACCATTGAGTATATACGTTCAAATAGACATTATTACGGGTCTCTCTGAATTGTTCATACGCCATTTTAGCCCGATGGGTAGCTTCTGTTTGTGCCGACTTTTTCGTACCAAACCACGGAAACATTTGCATAAGCTTGAATTGGGCGACTTGCCGTCCGCCTACTATATCCATCGGCTCCAAGAAAAATCCCATCTCAAGTTCCGGATCCTGATAAGCCCCAGCCTGAGGAATTCTCTCCAAAGCGGCCTTATAGGAGTGGAAGGACGACTTTACTTCGGGATTATTACCCGCAGCCACCTTTAAATAATAATTCAATGAATCGGCATTTTCGGCAAATACAGAAGATTGAGATATTCCCAATCCGCTTATCAATAGAAATGCCGGAATCAAGTATTTTCGAATAGTTGTTCTCATAATTTATATCTTTATTCTTTTATGCTTCCATGTTTCTCTATTACTTTTTCCCTCCACCAACATTGCAGAACGGGGACAACAAACATTGTCATCGACTGTATCAGCATACCACCAAAGGTCGGTATGGCCATTGGTATCATAATGTCAGCTCCCTTACCGGTAGAGGTCAACACGGGCAGTAAAGCAATTAGGGCGGTGGCAGTAGTCATAGCTGCCGGACGAACTCTTTTTAGGCCTGCGTGTACCACAGCTTCCCGTATTTCTGCCTTGGTATGCGGATTTCGTTCAATGAAGGTGTCATGAATATAGGTGCCCATTAATACTCCATCGTTGGTGGCAATACCAAACAAGGCGATAAAGCCGACCCAAACAGCAATACTCAGATTGATAGGGTGCATCTGAAACATATCACGGAGATTAACCCCGCCAACGGTGAAGTTCATAAACCACGGCTCTCCATAAAGCCATAGCAAAATAAATCCTCCCGCAAAAGCCACAAATACACCTGAAAAATGAATAAATGAAGCCGTTATTGTCTTAAATCTGAAATACAGAATAAGGAGGATCATGATCAAACTTATCGGTATGACGATGAGTAAACGATCGGCTGCTCTGGCTTGTTGTTCGTAATTTCCTGCAAATGTAAACGACACACCTTTAGGCAATTTAAGCTCACCTGCCTGAATCTTTTGTTTAAGTATCCTGTCAGCCTCCTTCACCACATCCACTTCCGCTTTATCGGCTTGCTTATCGAAGATGACATAACCGATCAGGAAGGTATTCTCACTCTGTATCATTTGCGCTCCTTTGGTGTATTCTATATCGGCAACCTCGCTCAGAGGAACCTGCGCACCCGTTGCGGTGGGAATAATGATTTTGGCAAGTTCTTCAGGATTATCCCTTAATTCCCTCGGATATCTCAACCGGACAGGGAAACGCTCACGACCTTCGACTGTAGTGGTAAGAGGCATGCCTCCTACTGCCGCACCAATCACCTCCTGCAAGTCGACTACCGTGATTCCATAACGTGCCATACTTTGCCTGTTCAACTTAATTTCCACGTAGGGAGCACCTACGGCACGGTCATAGAATACTGTTGAAGGGAGTACCGAAGGAACACTCTTCAATGCAGCTTCCAGTGCCTTTCCTCCTTGTTCTATTGACTCCAGATCGGGTCCTGAAACTTTTACCCCCATCGGAGCACGCATACCCGTAGATAACATCACCAGGCGGGCTTCAATAGGCTGTAATTTAGGAGCGGACGTCAATCCCGGTAAGTGAGTGACATTGACTATTCCCTGCCATATATCATTCGTGTTTTTAATTTCCGGTCGCCATTGCCTGAAATAATCTCCATGGGCATCCACAATAAGGCTGTCTTCAGGTATTAACCTGAACCCTTTTGCCAGATTGTAAGTAGAGCCATCTATAAGCACGAATTCTCCTTTCCCATTGACCTTAAACTTTTCCCGATGTCCATTCTCATCCAAAATATACTCCGGACGATAGTTGATTGTATTCTCAAACATCTGTACCGGTGCAGGGTCGAGGGCGGAATTTACCCTTCCCCATTTACCGACACTACTTTCTATCTCGGGTATATTGGAGATGCGTTTATCCAGTGTCTCAATATAGTTCAAGTTCTGCTCAATACCCGTATGTGGCATACTTGTTGGCATCAGCAGGAAAGATCCTTCGTTAAGACTGGGCATAAACTCCTCGCCTACACCGGGAAACTTTTTAGTAGACGCCTGCCAGAAGTGCGTTTGCCGGAAGGTATCCCAGCCCACAACTTCAAATCCCTTAGCTACAAAACCAAAAGTTTTGTCGAACCCGATCCAAATAAGAGTCCCGAATAAAAGGGTAAACAGAGGGATAAGCATAAATTTCCAACGATGTGCCAGACACCAACGTAAAATACGCTCATAATAAAATACCAAAAACCAGAGTATGCCGAGTATAACAGCTATAACCAGTACGACAAACACCAGATTAATCGGTAACCGGGCTTGTGTCCCAACCGGTAACCACTCTACAGCAAGGTAATAGACCGCTGTAAAGAGCACTATTCCGATATTGATATAAGTGGCAATTTTTTTATTCTTCCAATGCGAAGCGAAATAATTGTTTGCTCCAAGTAGAGTTAAAGCCAAGCTAGCCCAATTGCCTGTAAGAATCAACAATCCTATACCACCTGCCATTAAGACAATATTACCTGCTTTCCGCACTTGCTTCGAAGTGATTCTCCAAGAGAATATGTAATAAGCAATGGTAGGCAGCATGGCAACTCCCAACATAAAAGCTGAAAGAAGAGCAAACGTTTTGGTATACGCCAATGGCTTAAATAGCTTACCCTCTTGTGCTTCCATGGCAAAAACAGGCAAGAAGCTGATTATTGTGGTCAGCATAGCTGTAGATAATGCACCGGAGACTTCACTCACACTGCTATAGATTAAAGCAGCCAATGCCTTTCCTTTGGGCACTCCTTTATCTTTTTCTTCTTCCAAGCGCCGGATAATGCTCTCGACGAAAACTACGCCAATATCAACCATCACCCCAATGGCAATGGCAATACCGGATAAGGCTACAATATTAGCTTCCACCCCCACATATTTCATGATAATGAAAGTCGCAAGAACCGCTATGGGCAATATACTGGAAATAATAACGGATGCCCTAAGGTTAAGTACCAGTACAATTACAACGATAATACAGATCAGAATTTCATGAGAAAGAGCCGTTTCCAATGTACCTACAGTCTCCCGTATCAAGCCGGAACGGTCGTAGAAAGGCACCACAGTAACCTTCGACACAGTTCCGTCGGCGAGTGTCTTTTGAGGAAGACCGGCCTCCATCTCTTTGATTTTATCTTTCACATTATTGATGACTTGCATAGGATTGGAGCCATAACGGGCTACCACTACACCGCCTACTGCTTCCACGCCCTCTTTATCAAGTCCTCCGCGACGTGTAGCCGGTCCCAGATTGACAAAAGCCACATCTTTTACTCTTACCGGAACACCATTGCGGACAGTGATCACGGCATTCTCAAGATCCGCTATATTCTTAATATACCCCAATCCCCTCACAAGGTATTCGACCTTATTCAGTTCGATGGTCTCCGCACCAATATCAAGGTTGCTCTTTTGCACAGCATTCATCACTTCCATGACCGACACCTTATATGCCCTCATAGCATCAGGGTTAATCTCTACTTGATATTCCTTCACGTAACCGCCAATAGATGCAACCTCGGAAACACCTTCGGCAGAAGATAGTGAATATTTGGCATAAAAGTCTTGAATTGTCCTAAGCTCTTCGGGGTCCCATCCACCTGTAGGCTTACCGGTCTTTGGATTTCGCCCTTCGAGTGTATACCAGAATATCTGCCCGAGAGCTGTGGCATCAGGGCCCAATGCCGGTTGCACGCCGCTCGGTAAAGTACCGGATGGAAGAGAGTTCAACTTCTCTAGAATTCTTGATCGGCTCCAATAAAATTCGACATTATCATTAAATATAATATAGATGAAGGACATGCCGAACATGGAACTACTTCTAATGGTCTTTACACCGGGTATTCCCAATAAAGCGGTGGTCAGCGGATAAGTGACTTGCTCCTGTATATCTTTAGGAGATCTTCCCATCCACTCGGTTGCTACAATTTGTTGGTTCTCACCTATATCGGGGATTGCATCCACAGGCACCGGATCACGCGGGAGTAGCCCTCCATGCCAATTGAATGGTGCTGTCGATAAGCCCCACACTACAACTACGATAAGCAGTAGAATGCTTATCAATCTGTTATCCAGAAAATATTTTATTATTCTATTAAGCATATCTCAGCGGTTTTATTAATAGATATATTTATTTACTTGAAGTTCAGACTGAGATAAGTTATTATATATCAATCTGATTATAGACACCCTGCATCTCCTTAAATAATAGTTTATTAACTACTTATGTTCAATCAGAGTATAATAAATCATGCCAACAAGTGGCACTTATTTACAATCTCAGGAAGAAACATCAGATACAGATGGATACGAAAAGATGGCATTGCAGAAAATCCATTATATAAATTCCCGCAATACAAAGAAATAGATGAAGAGTGTATCAAAGTTTCTAAAAACTGAAAATTACCCTATCTAAAGCATTTGTAGAAGGAATAAAAACTCAGAAGATAGAGTTTTGAGACATCTTTCTCCTAATTTTAAATTTGAAAAGTACAGATTAGAGCAAGTAAATCAACGCTTTTCTTACTCAGTTTATCGGGAGGAGAAAAAATATGAGCCTTTATTAGAGATTCGGGCTCTGTTATATTTATAAGATATTTAAATATCAAACCTACATAAACAAACGAAGGTAGCAATTTAGCTATGGAAAGTTCTACTTGCGAATTGAAGTTATCAGTAGCGACATATACCTTTTCGGTTTTACAGCAAGTATCATGATCGTCCACAAAATGAGAAGCAACAGAAACATTCTTCGAACTCTTCTCCATATCTGCATTCATGCCACCGCAGCATGAATGATCTCCGGTAGCTTTCAATAAGCTTACCGAAGACATCTTCCCCTGGCAAAAATGCATGCTCATCATTGGCCGTACACTAATGACCAACATCAAGAGAAGAAGTAATATGGAAATTGTTCGCTTCATATTTCGGGAACAAATATAATGGAAATATGTTCTCGTTTCTATATTTTAATTTATTTTGGCGCCCTTCGATATAAATAAAATGCAATAAAAGCATAGAGTATATTGGGAATCCAAACTGCTATAAATGGCGGCACATTGCCGTTAATGGCAAAAGTGGAAGCAATGGTTTGGAAAAGGATATACGAGAAACTTAAAGCCAAACCTATCCCCAAATGTAGTCCCATTCCTCCTTTTGTCCTTTTGGAAGAAAGAGATACTCCGATTATCGTAAGAATAAAAGAGGCAAATGACATGGCTATTCGCTTATGATATTCTATTTCAAATTCTTTGATATTGGCAAATCCCCGTTGTCTCTGTCGATCGATATAATTGCTTAGTTGAGGGCTGCTCAACATTTCTTGCTGATTCTTCATAATCAGGAAGTCCGCGGGCTCCATAAAGAGTGTGGTATCTATTTTCTCACCTTTAGTGATGTGTTCTCTCAGCCCGTTAATCTCACGAATCATGTAACCATTGACAATCCATTTATGTACGGATGTCGTATCATAAGTAATGGAATTAGCAGTTAAGTGTGAAACAAGCTGTTTGCCTTCAAATTTATCAAGAGAAAAATGATAACCAGTCTTGCTGAAATCTTCAAACCGCTCTATATAAGCTATTACCCCCGAATCAACTTCCAGCTGTATATTACGGGCTGTAGTACTTTTACGGGGTTTGTAATATTTATCTTCAAAATTAATACGGGTTACACTCCCTTTGGGTATGATATAAGATCCCAAGGCAAAGGTAACAATTGCAATGATAGCAGCAGATACCATGTATGGACGAAGCATGCGTTTGAAACTCATACCCGTTGAAAACATAGCGATAATCTCTGAATTTTCAGCTAATTTTGAAGTAAAGAAGATTACCGCAATAAATACAAATAATGGGCTAAACAGATTAGCGAAATAAGGAATAAAATTCAAATAATAATTAAAGACAATAGCCTTCCATGGCGCATTATGGGACATAAAGCGGTCCATCTTTTCATTAAAATCGAATACAACAGCAATGGAGATAATCAGCGCTATTGCAAAAACATAAGTGCCAAGAAACTTCTTAATAATATAGTAATCAAGTTTCTTCAAAAACTTTCCTTCACCTTTAAACGGGTTTCTGAGAAGTCTTCTGGCCCTCGCTTTTATATTCCAGTTTGGTTTTTTCATAATCTGGTAGATACACGTTTCACCATCATCGGTTTCCACACAGAGAAATCTCCGGCAATTATATGTTTTCTTGCTTCACCAACGAGCCATAAGTAAAATGCGAGGTTATGTATAGAAGCAATTTGCATAGCCAGTAACTCTTGTGCATGAAATAAATGCCTTAAATATGCTTTATTATAGAGAGTGTCTACAATAGAAGCACCATCCGCTTCAATGGGAGAGAAATCCATTTCCCATTTTTTATTCCTCATATTGATAATGCCGTCTTTGGTAAATAGCATCCCGTTTCGTCCATTGCGGGTAGGCATCACACAGTCGAACATGTCCACTCCCCGCTCTATACCTTCGAGTATGTTAACCGGAGTACCAACCCCCATTAGATATCGTGGCTTATCCTTTGGAAGGATTTCATTCACGACCTCTATCATTTCATACATCTTTTCTACAGGTTCACCAACAGCCAATCCTCCGATAGCATTTCCTTCGGCTTCCTTTGAAGCAACAAACTCTGCCGACTGTTTACGCAAATCCGGATAGACACATCCCTGTACTATAGGAAACAAAGCCTGATGATATCCATATTTAGGTTCGGTTTCATTAAATCTCTTTATGCAACGATCGAGCCAACGATGAGTCAATCCAAGAGATTTCTTTGCATATTGATAATCGGATGTTCCCGGTGGACATTCATCAAATGCCATCATTATATCAGCTCCGATAGTACGCTCTATATCCATCACTTTTTCAGGAGTAAACACGTGTTTACTTCCATCAATATGTGAACGGAATTCAGCTCCTTCTTCCCTTAATTTACGGATGCTTGACAAAGAAAAGACTTGAAAGCCCCCACTATCTGTCAGCATGGGGCGATCAAATCCATTAAACTTATGTAAGCCACCAGCATTCTCAATAACATCGAGCCCCGGGCGCAAATATAAATGATAAGTATTACCCAATATGATTTGCGCCTTAATATCCTCTTTCAATTCGGTCTGATGAACTCCCTTTACACTCCCTGCAGTACCTACAGGCATGAATATTGGAGTTTGAATCTGGCCATGATCAGTTGATATCAGTCCGGCACGAGCATTGCTTTTGCTGTCTGTGTATTGTAATTCAAACGTCATGCTTCCTTACTTTCTGTCTTTTCTTTCTTTGTAGAGAGAGTGATGGCATCAGTGACTTTCTCATCGGTCAACGCAAGCGCAAATACCTCTTTTATGTCTCTTACATAATGAAACACAAGTCCTTTTATATAAAGATCCTGAATTTCCTCTATGTTCTTCTTGTTTTCTTCACTCAGAATAATCTCCTTAATACCCGCACGTTTTGCAGCCAGTATCTTTTCTTTAATACCACCGACAGGAAGCACCTTCCCGCGAAGAGTTATCTCACCGGTCATAGCAATATTAGCTTTTACTTTGCGCTGGGTCAATGCAGATGCCAAAGATGTTGCCATAGTTATACCGGCAGAAGGCCCGTCTTTAGGTATTGCACCTTCGGGAACATGCACATGAATATTCCAGTTGTCGAATACATCTTCATCCAAATCGAGTATGGAAGCATGTGCTTTAATATATTCCAAAGCCAGCATAGCGGATTCTTTCATTACATCACCGAGATTACCGGTCAATGTAAGCCGCCCACCCTTACCGCGACTTAAGCTGGTCTCAACGAATAAAATCTCTCCTCCAACGGCAGTCCATGCAAGACCTGTCACAACTCCGGCATATTCATTTCCTTGATATTTATCACGTGAATATTCAGGTGAACCTAAGAATTCATATAAATCGGAAGGCTTAATCTCCTGTTTTTTAAACACTCCATCAGTTGCGTACTGACGAGCAGCTTTTCTAAGTATTTTGCTGATTTTCTTTTCCAGTTCGCGTACACCGCTTTCGCGGGTATACGACTCGATAATGACTTCAAGAGTATTCCTGGGTATTTTTATATCATTCTTCTTCAACCCGTTATTTTCCAATTCTTTTGGCAAAAGATGTCGACGAGCTATTTCTATCTTTTCTTCTGTAATATAACCACTTACCTCTATCAATTCCATACGATCAAGCAATGGACCGGGTATGGTATTAAGATTATTCGCCGTAGCAATAAACATTACTTTAGATAGATCGTAATCCACATCAAGGAAGTTGTCATGGAATGTGGAGTTTTGTTCCGGATCCAATACCTCAAGTAATGCAGAAGAAGGATCTCCCTGTCTGTCAGCGCTGACTTTATCTATTTCATCTAGGATGAATACGGGATTTGATGACCCTGCCTTGATCAAACTCTTAATAATACGTCCCGGCATGGCACCGATATAAGTTTTACGATGTCCTCGTATTTCAGCTTCGTCATGTACTCCACCTAAAGACATCCGTATATATTTCCGTTTTAATGCTGCCGCAATAGAACGCCCCAAAGAAGTCTTACCAACTCCCGGAGGACCATATAGGCAGATAATAGGTGACTTCATGTCCCTTTTTAACTTCAGGACAGCTAAATGTTCCAATATGCGTTCTTTAACCTTTTCCAGACCGTAGTGATCTTTGTTCAAAGTCTTCTCTGCATTACTCAGATTTAAGTTATCAGTAGAATAAATACCCCATGGCAAACTGAGCATTGTCTGCAGATAATTCAACTGTACACTATAATCAGGTGATTGAGGATGAGTACGTTCTAATTTATCAACTTCCTTCAAAAAAGCGTCTCTAACTTCTTTACTCCATTTTACAGAGTTGGCTTTCTTACGCATTTCCTCTATTTCCTGTTCTTGAGTCCCTCCACCTAATTCATCTTGAATAGTTTTGATTTGCTGTTGAAGGAAATATTCACGTTGTTGCTGGTCTATATCTTCACGAGCTCGCAACTGGATAGATTCCTTTATTTCGGCAAGCTGTACTTCCCTATTCAATATCTCCAATAAACGGTAAGTACGTTCCCGTAAAGAATTTATCTGAAGTAATTCTATTTTTTCATCTTTCTTTAAAGGCAAGTTTGTACAAATGAAATCCACTAAGAACATCGGACTGGAAATATTTTTGATTGCAAAAGCCGAATCTTGCGGAAACATTTCAGAAGACTTTATATAGCGCACAGTCAGATCCTTGCAAGCTTCAACTAATGCTAAGAATTCGCTATCTTCTTTTCCCGGAATCTCTTCTTGCAAAGTAAGCACATTGCCTTTTAAATAAGGCTCTGTATCAACGATGCTTTCCAGTTTCATGCGTTTTACGCCCTGAATAATGACAGTAGTTGATTGATCCGGCATTTCTAGAATGCGAATAATCTTTCCTACCGTACCAATATTGTGTAAATCATCAAAAAGAGGAGATTCTGTATCGGCTGTTTTTTGGCATACAACCCCTATATATGCTTCCTTTTTGTTCGCTTCACGAACCAATTTTAAGGAAGACTTACGACCTACAGAAACCGGCATAAAGACTCCCGGAAACAGAACCATATTGCGTAAAGGCAGTATAGAAAGTATCTCGTCGACATTTATGTCCATTAATTGTTCTTCATTTCCCTCAAAATCAGCTATAACCGAAAAACCGTTTCCCTCTGCCTCTTCTGTATCTCTTAGGTAAAATCTTTTCTTCATTTTATTCTTTTTAAGTTTATGTCATACTGACAGGGCCTATAAAGCGCCTGCAAAGTTAAGCTATTCTTCATTATGTAGAAAGCCTTTCCCTATAAAAACACAAAAACAATGCCAAAATTGCAAAGATATAGCGGCGTTTCTATAATTTTGATGCCAATAAACAATAATAAATATGCCAAACCCTTACTTTAAGTTTAAACAATTTACTATATGGCATGATAAATGTGCAATGAAAGTCGGCACAGACGGCGTTCTATTAGGAGCATGGGCTAACACAAATAACATAAAAAGAGTATTAGACGTAGGAACAGGCACGGGACTTATCAGCTTAATGATTGCACAAAGAAGCCCAAATGCAATAATAGATGCTATAGAGATTGACGAGATAGCATTCCTTCAGGCAAAAAATAACTTTTTGAATTCCATCTGGTCCGATCGGATAAATGCTATATGTTGTGATTTTAAAAAATATACTTCGCAAGAAAAATATGACTTAATTGTTTCCAATCCTCCCTATTTTGTTGATGCATTAAAAAGCCCTAATCAGCAACGTTCGTTAGCCCGTCATGTCGGAAGTCTAAATTATGAATCACTATTTGCTACCGCATCAAAATTTCTTTCGGAAACAGGAACTATTGATATTATTATCCCGGCAGAAGCGGAAAATAGCATAATAGATATCGCATGGAAGCACAAATTTTTCCCTGTTAGAAAGCTTAATGTATACACAAAACCATCAAAACAATGTCGCCGAATACTTTTTTCTTTTAGTTTTCAAGAAAAAAAATGCGAAGATCAAGATTTACATATTAAACTGACAGACAATCAGTTTAGCAACGAATATAACCTTCTAACACGTGATTTTTACCTAAAAATATGATTTTACAAGCAATAAAAAACACAGAAATCTTTTGGTATTAAGAAAATTGTTATACCTTTGCACTCGCTAAAAAAAACAAACACTCGGGGTGTAGCGCAGTCCGGTTAGCGCACCTGCTTTGGGAGCAGGGGGTCGTGGGTTCGAATCCCGCTACCCCGACAGAGTAAAAAGTAGCTGATCTACAGCATTTTAGTATGGAATTGAGCTGATGCAATTTGCATCAGCTTTTTGTGTTTATACATTTTATATGCTATTTGATGCTGTTTTAAGGGGATCATACCGAAATTCTGGATCATACCGAAATTCTGAGGGCTTACGATTTTAAGCATAAATTTTCAATAATCTGAATAAGAAGAAGGACACATCCCTGACTCCTCTGAGTAGTGCTCTGAATTGCTTAATTTTTGCATTAAAAGATTCGCTGGCCGCATTCGTTGCACGATTCTTGAAGAAGGCTACGATTCTCAGGTAATGTGTTTGTATGGTTCTTCCCACTGTGCCAAAGGATAGAAATCCTGATTTGTCCACCTCCTCGTACCAAC
>VOIU01000029.1 GCA_007896885.1 Bacteroidaceae bacterium HV4-6-C5C | reverse complement strand
AGCGTCTCACTAATGTATGTAGGTGTTGCGGACAGCAACCGCGATTGGCTTGCGACAATGAAGAAAGTTCGCGTGCCGAAAGATGAGTTCGTGATAGAGATAAAATAAGCACATACAATATACAGTGGAGCTATCCCAAAAGGATAGCTCCATACAAGTTATTTAAGTAATAAAGAAGATTAACATCAAAAGATTCAAAATTTTCCAAAAGTAATTTTAGATAGTGCATCTTTTTGATGATACAGTCTGATTGTTGACTTTACAAAATCAGCATCTTCACAAGTATAAATATTCACAAATTGTTGTGGATTGCGATCTACCAGCGGAAACCAGGAGCTTTGTATCTGTACTACAAGTCGGTGTCCGGCCTTAAAAGTGTGAGCAACATCCTGCATTGAGAAACTGACTTTGGTTTTTTGCCCTGGAATAAAGGCTTTGGGATGCTCAAAGCTCTTTCTATACCGCCCACGCATCACATCTCCGCGGACTAGCATCTGATATCCATTCATCAAATATTGGGTTCCATCCCCCACACCATCCTTAGCTTCATCATAAGCAAAATTGTCTGGAAATTCATCGATAACTTTCACTACGAAATCGGCATCTGTAGTCGATAACCCAACCTCTAGTTCAACATCTATTTGCCCGCCAATTGTCAAATCTTCTTTTAGTGGTTCCGTCTTAAAAGAAAGGACATCCGGACGTTGCTGTGCAAATCGCTGATCTTCCGTCATGTATTCTTTTGGACGGGAATATACAGTACCCTGCGTATAAGGGACTGGATGTGCCGGATCGGAAACATATTCAGAAGAAGAGCTTCTTTCTGAAGGAATTGTAGTAGACAATTTCCCTCCTCCGTGCAAATAAAAGGAAACTTCCTTTGTACACTCTATCGGCGGCCATGCAGAGAAAGCCTCCCATTGATTCTTTCCTGAGAAAAATACGTTTATTTTACGATTGTTTGAAGTCGGAGCACCTTTTCCTTTTAAATAATGCTGTAAGAAAGGAAATTCCACCTGATTGCGGTAATAGAGGGTTGTTTTCGATCCAAACCGAACATTTCCAAGGAAACTACCATCGTCTTCTGCCCAAGCTCCGTGATACCAAGGCCCCATTATCAAATGAAGATCGGTCTCTGGACTTTGACAATGTATAGCCTTGTACAATTGCCAAGCTCCAAAGCAATCTTCGGCATCAAATAATCCGCCGACAACCAGGATCGCCGGTGTTATGTTATAACAAGCCCTGCGGGTATCTCTTTCATGCCACCAACCATCATAGTTTGGGTGCATCATCATCTCGTTCCAAAAGTGAATACTATCACCGAGTAGTCGGGTTATATTTTTTAATGCCCCCATTTTTAGAAAGAAAGAATACTCGTCTGTTTCATAGTAAGGAGTATATGGCGTTAATTCTTCTGTAGGAACAGGACGAGGACGATTCATCCATGAAGCAAAACGAAAACCATCACAAAGCATAAACGCTCCATTATGGTGATAATCATCTCCCATAAACCAATCGGTAACAGGAGCCTGCGGTATAGAAACTTTAACAGCCGGATGTCCGCTTAATGCCCCCATTAGAGCGTAGAATCCAGAGTAAGAAGAGCCTATAAGACCTATATTGCCATTATTATGGGTATTGTGAAGGAGCCATTCTGCAGTATCATATACATCACTTGCTTCGTCAATCTTACAGTTTTTTTCTTTCTCTTTCATGAACGGACGTACATTTACAAAATCCCCTTCACTTTTCCAACGCCCACGCACATCTTGGATGACAAAAACATATTTCTCTCTTGCATAATTTTGCCAGGCATTCCAAAGAAGATCACTCATTTCTCCGCCATAAGGAAAAGCCCCGTAAGGAGTACGAGTCATTAAAACAGGAGAATCTTCAGTACAATGAACCGGCTCATAAATGGCAGTGTACAAATGCATACCATCTCGCATTGGTATCATTGCTTCTCTTTTAGTGTAGTTCTCCTTTACCCAGTTTTCGTCTATATCCTGAGCAAACAATATATTTCCTTTGAACATGAAGCAGAAATAAATAAAACATAAAATGACACTCTTCTTTTTCAATATGCAACTCATACCCTTTCAGCTCTTATTATTGTTGAAATATTCCTTAAAACAGATATATAACATTGAAAAACAAACATATAATAACATCTGAGGATATCAGAAAATATCTGAGAATCAATATTTATAACAGTTCGTCAAAGATAAATAAATTTCTAATCACCATTAATAAGTATCTACATTAATCGAGTGTTTATTTAAGTACTCCTCATTACGAAAGACTTGCTGAATAACAATATATCTCCCATACTTTACTTAGTTAGAACTATCTGGATATGAGAATCTGGATATAACAAAAAACACAACTAGAAATTACCAGACGGCAATATCTTTATTAAAAAAGATATTCTAATTATTTTCCGCCCTAACACCAATAAGAGTTTTTATGTCCTCCAGAACCATTTTATACGGGTAAAGAACATTGTAACCAGAAGTGACAAGGACGTCAGAATAATTCCTTGCAAGAATCCCAGCCAGACATTTGTATGGAAATAGCTTAATAGCGGAGTAACGCCCAATATACCCATAACAGGCATGATGAGAAGATCACCTGCAACATAAGCTATCATCGGATTTTGTCCCGACATCACAAGGAAACGAGTCGATTTCAGGCAGTGAAAGTAATCGCAGAGAATGTGTAAAGCGATCAACCCCATGCAAGCCAATCCGGATGTCACAAAAAAGTAGCTGAAAGTGGCATGATCTTTTTTTATGCCTCCCTCAAACGACTCGAAACAAAGCCCTAACAGCAACAGGAAGCCTCCCAATGCAAATAAGTTTCGCCACAGCAAAGAGGACTCCCGAGCCTTCCGCAATAAGAGAAATCCGATAGAGAGCAACACAGCTACCAACAACAGGTTGAGCGTCAACCAACGATTGTACAACCCTACAAGATTACAGATGATAATTCCGACTGAGACCAACAGCATCCCTATAGCTTTTACAGGGCGCTCTTCCGGTGCGTTTACATTGCGGGTTTTCATCCACTGAAGCAAGTATTCACCGGCAATACTACCCGGCAATACAATGAAGAGGTACTTCAAATAATCAAATTTATACATCCATGGAAGAGGAGTGAAATCGAATAATGAACGCTGCCATCCTCCCACTTTCGAGCTGCAAATAATACCGGCAAGCAATGCCAATATTCCAACCCTCAGCCAACGGTTGTTCATGGTAAACACATAGACAAGGGTTCCCCAGAAAGCCATATTGGCCAACAGAAGAATAATAATGTTGCTATGATACAAACTGAAAGCTTGGCCATCCGCATAGTCGACCGTTAGTAACATTGCAGTAGCAATGGCATACGAACCCCATTTTATCGTTTGATGTCCCCATGAAGGCATATTCAGCGGAATACGCATGAACATCGGAAAAAGTACGATAAAGCAGCATATAGCCAATAGCCACGAGCGTAAATCTTGCGGATTACTCAACACGTACGGGTAGAAGTGCTGTATGAATATTGCAAAAAAAGTCAGTTGTAACCCGCGTTTTAATGCATCATAAGTCAATCTTAAGCGACTCTCTCCTGCCTCAAGTCTTTTACCGATAGAAAAAGGAAAAGCAGCTCCCATGGAAAACAGAAAGAAAGGAAACACCAGATCAACCCAAGTCAACCCGGGTATATCGGGGTTAAAAACATGTGTGGGAGGAGGAGTCTGGGCATGGTACATCCATGCCGGCAGAATTCCTCCTGCAATTGTGGCGGAAAGTACCATCGTCAGAATGGCATATCCCCGCAATGCATCCAAAGCAAAAGCCCGTTGCTTCATAGAGCTCCTCCTTCTTTCATGCCCTCTTCCACTTCTTTCCAAAGGTTTTTAGTGATGATATGCACAATATCAAATACCATCAGACCGTCGGACTGCAAGAGATTCATTGCAATGGATTTTGATAGTTTCTGAGGATTATCATAGAACTGATCGACCAACACGCCTCCCATAAACTTATTATTCTTCAGTATTTTCCTGAGGTGTTGACAAGAGCCTTCCACGCAATACCAGGTGCCTTCCTGAGCCTGACTGTCGGTTTCATTCCAAATCGTACGATTATGTTTCTTATACTCGTCTATCGTGATATCCGTGTAATAGTTTCCGGTTGAATACAGATCTATCAATTCGGCATATCCATAACTTCCATATTTTGGGGTAGCCCAATTAAAGTCTTTACTCGGGTCGTATTTATTGCTTGCAAAATTAACTCCGACTTCGTAATATGAAGGATACCAGGCACCGGTATACGTTCCGAAGGATATTCGGGGATTGACTAGTTTTACTTCCTTGCGCGCCAAAGCCATAAATTCGGTAATGTTTTTAGTGCGCCATTCAAACCATTTCAAAGCATATTTTCCCCATTGCGGAACATATTTATTATTCTCACCCTTAACCCATTTAAAAATGTCTTCGGGATAGTTTTCTACTTTACTTCCAATATATTCTTCAAATTTACTTCGGGATAGTGGAGAAAAGTCGGCACTGATGCCGTCGTAACGGACACGATCAAGCATTAGTCCGTCAAGAGCCGGATATTTGGCAACCAATTCTTTCAACACATTCAAAATATACGTACGATATTCCTCATTTATCGGATTGGTCATAGCTCCATACTTCTGTTTTTCATCCATTATGGAGATAATCCCTTTATCGGGAGTATAAACCATGGAAGCCCATTCCGGATGACCATCATAAACCAAACCCCGATCAAAGTAATTGTGCCCGGCACAAAATACATTCAGCGCAGCATATATTTTCAGTCCCATTTGGTGACCTTGCCTGATAAACTCTCCCAGATAATCGAAGTTACCCCTTTTGGCACCTTTCCATTCGTTCATACGAGGAGCATACTTACTGTCAAACAATACCTCCCCGGTGATGGGACGAACATCTACAATGGCATGGGTAAATCCAAGTGATTTTATCTTTTTCAGATAATACGTTATGGAGTCTTTATGACTGAAACGTGCAAAATTAGCTTCTGCATCAATCCACATCAAAGCCTGTTTGTGCGAAACAGATGACGGCTTCACTATCTTAGAATCGGCTTTACCACTAAAAAGAACAAGCCCGATAAAGAACAGAAGGATCAATATTTTAGATGATTTCATAGGATAAATTTTATATTTACTTAATGATTGCTTTAAATGGTGCAGCAGGCAGACCTGCATTATTACACAAGTTTCCTATTTTGAAATTACGGAAACAATAACGTACTTCAACCGGATTAGGAACATTCTCATTCCAGACCTTTACAACAGAAGAGCCATTGATTATTTCGGCTGAAGCCGGAACAACTTGCCCTTCGCGATCAACCAATTCGAATCCTGTGACCGGCTCATTTTCTGGCACCAGTCCGTCAGCTCCAAAATCAAAATCAACTTCCACCTTTCCTTCGGTCAGTTTACATTGCTTATAAACAGGGCCCGAATACATGAACCCTTTTAAATTATAAGTCTTAGCCAAAGCCCAATATGCCAATCTCTCACCCACTTTAATTTTATAAGGAGGATGAATGAACTTCTCGCTACCGGCATCAGCTGTTATAGCCATTCCCACATTAGGAATTTCCTTCATTAAGTCAAGCTGACATTGCCGGAATAAGGCCCAATCGAACTTATCACTGCCCTCGGACTGCCAAGGAGCTATTTGAACGTAGTAAAACGGCAATTCCGCCTGATGCCAGAATGTCCGCCATTGGGAGATCATTGCGGGAAAAAGCTTCCGGTATAAATCCGGATTTGCCGAGTTGGCTTCACCTTGATACCATATTACTCCTTTTACAGGAAAACCCTTCCAAGGATTTACCATTGCATTCCACAATAAAGTAGGAGTTCCGGCAGGCCAACCAAATTCCGTGGCACTTACATCCGGTAGCTCCACGCCGGCAAAAGAAGAAAGTGTTTCCCGGCTCATCCACGCTTCTATTTTCGAAGCACTCCAGGAGCAATTGATTAATCCGACGGGTATTTTCAAGGTCTTTTGCAACTGATTTCCAAAGAAATAAGCCGCCGCACTAAAATTCGCCACATTTTCAGGTGATGTCTCACTCCAACACCCATCAATTCCATCGGATTTAGGCGTGGTACTCCACGCATTCTTCACGGTATAAAGTCTCATAGGTCTTTTGACATCGGCAGAAACTATATATTCTTGTGAACCATATACAGGCTGCCCTCTAAAGCCTTTCACCGGCATCTCCATATTAGACTGTCCCGAACAAAACCAGACTTCACCTATTAAAATATTTTTCAGTATCAGCCGCTCCCCATCGGAAAAGGTGATGGCGTATGGGCCACCATAAGAGGGGGTGTTGAGCTTTAAAGTGAAGCTCCCATTCTTATCACAGTCTGCATAGACGGTTTTTCCATCCCATGAAGCATTGGCGGAAACCTTTTTACCTATTGTAGAATTTCCGGTAAACACAACCGCCGACTTTTGCTGCAATACCATATTATCGCCCCAAATGGAAGTCAAAGAAACCTTTGCCGATAAAATAGCAGCATAAAGTAATGCTCCCGAAAAAAATAATGCTTTTCTCATTACTACTTATTTATTTTTCAAATATGATCTGTAAATGTTTCCAAAACGGTCAGTCACTCTAACCTCTATCTTAGCCATCGGATCTTTCGGCGTGGCATGAAATAAATGTCCGGTTTTTACAGGAGAAATCCAATCATAGACGACTTTTTTCTTATCCGAGCAAATAGCTTTGGCTTCCGGATCATATCCTGTGTAACGCTCCATCGCTCCCATTCTACTTCCATTTTCATACCATTCAACTTTCCAGTTCTCATCCCAATTCCACACATTGGCTATCACATCCCCGGGGTATTCATCTGATGTTCCCACAGGATATAGCCTAAATTGATAATCAACAGGATAACCTACGCTTTTATATTTCCACTTTACCTCATCTCCGCTAACCTGATATACGCCATAACCATTTGGAGTGCCGTCAACACAAAGATCAGCTTTCCACCAAGTGCCACAGACAGCGGCAGTATTGTGTTCCATCAGACTATCATTGAAACAGACATTCAAATTAAAATGGGAATGCCCCGTGATGATATGTGTATTATAACCTTTCAACATTTCATATAACCCGGCTGCATTACTCGTTTCGTCTTGTAGGAGCGCATTGTATACTAACTCTTTGGTAGAACTCGAAGGAATATGCATTAGCACAAAGACCAAAAATCCACGCGGTACAAAAGACAAGTCTTTTTCCATCCATGAAAAGGTCCTCTCGTCTATATACCCAATATATTGATAATTCCTATTTACATAAAAGCAGTTGTCGAGAACGATGTAATGTGCCTTTCCTTTGTTAAAGGAGTAGTAAACTGGTCCGAAATAATCTTCAAAAGTAGAATATGATTGTTCAAAAGTGCGTCCTCCATAAGTCATATCATGATTACCGATGGCCCGGTAGACAGGAAAATTCAAGGCGGAAACAGCACGAATATAATCGGGGTATAAAGAGGGAGTATCACCCACAATATCTCCGCAATCCAGACCAAAAACATCTTGCCCCGAAGGAATCATTTTATTGTAAGCTAGAATATCTTTTAAATAAGATTTGTATCCATCAACATCATCGAGAGAAGTAACCTGAACATCCGCCTGCACAATGAAAGTATGGTCGATATCGCCCACCGGGTTTTTCTCTAAATAAAAATCGTATGGCTTAACAGATGCTCTATCTATTCTATGATAAAAGACCGGAATTGTACCCTTTCTCTGAGATATATAGCCCGAAGGAACGGTAAGATAGATAAAACGAGCATTCTTATCTGCCTGCAATTGATACTCACCCTTAGCATTGGTCAGGACACAATCATAACCATCCGTCACAATGATCCCTGTAAGAGGCTTTCCTTTACAGAAGACTTTACCATGTATCGTATTACCGGTTGTGGATGAAAAAATGCTCAAAAATGGATTGAATACTAACAGTGTTATAAAGAGCATTCTCAATGAGTATCGCTTCATATCTTACATCATTTTACGGTCTTCAAATAAGTATCAATACCTTCTTTCAGACTATCCCAATAATCATATTTCTTAATATGGATCATATCAAAAATAAAGTAACCGTCACCGGCATTAATACAGGCATCAACTGTTTGAGGTATCTTAGAAGCTTGTCCGCCATTTTCCCATCCCGTAGCATTGCCCACATCGGGACCTCCGGCAAATTTCACATCTCCCATAAGCAGAGTACGGGCGTTTTTGCAAAATCCTTGCATCGTCCATTCACCATTACCGTAAATACTGGTGGTTGAAGCATAGGCACCGACTAACATGAAATCAAGCAAATCAGCATATCCATAGTTTTTATAATCAGCTGTAGCCCAATCGGGGAAGTTAGCCCCGGTATCATATTTGGGACTGGCCCAATTTACTCCGACCTCGTAATAAGTAGAGTACCATCCACCTACATATACGCCAAATCTAGTTTTCGAATTGACCGATTTAACTTTTGACCTCGCTTTCACCATAAAATCATGAATCACCTTTGCACGAAATTCCAACCACTTCTTAAAATACTTTGGTTTTGTTGCGGGCAAAGGGTAACTTGATGTTCCCGGTACAATAATATCATTGGGGAAATTGGCAACCTTCTCGCCGATATAGCTCTCGAACTGCTGTCTTGATGTGTCCGAAAAGTCTGAAGCAAAATCATTATACCGACACCTGTCAAGAAAGATTCCATCGACATCATATTTTGCCAAATCACCCAATATATTCAGAATAAATTGTTGCACTTCTTCATTGGCGGGATTCAAAAACTTAGTGCCATATTCATTGTCCGGATCATTTCCAGAATCCAAATCCATTACATTGGTAAGCCCCGCTTCCAAATTCAATGTTGTACACCAACTCTTCTTTGATGAATCACGGAATAGCAATCCCTGTTTACCCAAACCATAAGGATAAAGGTTACCTCCCACAAAAGTATTTATCGCTGCATTTACTTTTAGTCCCAGTTTATGACCAATATCAATAAATGCTTGTAAATAATCCCAGGTAGCTGTTCGCTCGTAATAAGTATATCCGGTACTTGTCCACACGTCGAGCTTCTGAACTTGATCGACAGCCGTTGTCTTAAACAAGACATCCCCCATCGTTGGACGTACATCAACAACAATGTCAGTAAACCCCGCATTCTTCGCTTTAGTCAAGTCCCTTTCAATATTTTCCTTACTATTGGCGTAATCGGGAAAGTTGGCGGCAGCATCAATCCAGACAAATCGAGGTTTTGCATCCGATTCCTGCGGGTCATTGCCCCATATCCAATCAGGATCTTTGTCGCTACTTCCACAGCCGGAGTATATAGCTCCTATCGCCGCTAAAAGCAGCATTTTCAAATATTTATTCATATTGAGTTCTTTGTAATTAGGGAATATTCCTATAAAGAAATATTCCCTAAATAGCTAAATATTATTTTTTAATACAATCAAAATTGTAGCACCCTACCGTTTTACAAGTGTTATCTACATAATACAGACTCATTTTGAAACCATTAGTAGATGGCACTAGCAGAATGTCTCCGGTACGGGGTTCGGATGGTTCGGCTGCGTTATAAGATTTCACAGAAGAACTCATCTTCAATATATCTGTGGCATCAACCGTTCCGCTAAAACCAGACGCACTGCTCACATCATACAGATAGAAGATAGAGTTCATGCCCCACTGCGGGAAATATCCAACGGCATAGAAAGCCAAATAGGTAGCTTTATTAAATGTCGTTGTGGAAACAATGCTATTATTATATCCCCATCCGCTACCATCGCTCTGGGCTCCTAATGCCGATGTAGCGGTATTGGAAGCTCCATCTACATAGTTAAGTTGGTCGTTGTAGTTATAGTGCCCTACAAAATAACCATCTTCTACTTCAGTGGTACGGTAAGCCACTTTGGCATTAGCATCCATGGCGAACCAATAACCTACTCCGGAAACAGTCACAATCTCGGGTTGACCAACTACGCCATTTCGCACGACACAGCGGATAAACTGATTTGAACCTGCGCCAACGCCATCAAAAGCACTGGTTATAATAGCATTGCTAGAGATATCTCCGGTTACGGACAAACGTGACCCGACAGGAAATGAAGTGGTATTTTGCATAGAAAGGATTTTCTTCGGTTCCTGCTTCACATCGTTCGTAGCATAAAGAGACCATGACTCACCTGCCTGGGCATAATTACAGATTAACATGTTTCCACCCGTATCACTGGTAACAGAACCGGTAGCTGTAGCATTACCCAGATTCACTGTTCCGAGTTTTGTTCCACCGGTAGCAGCATTGAAGTATATAGGAGTCGATCCATCGCCATAATTAACAACCAGGTTTCCTCCACATACGGCTATCGAAGGATGAGATACAGCCGGCATTCCGTTTGTGGTCAAATCAATGGTATATGCCAATGATTCACTTCCGGCACGATAACCATAGTTTATCTTTTCCGGAATCTTCTTTTCAACAGTATATACCGCTTGAGTTCCGTCGTGGGCAGTCACCGTAAATTTCACCGGTTGATTATAGTCTATATTTTCAACAGCCGGATCGGGTGAGATCGTAGCATGAGGAGACAGGGTATACGTGGCCATGGTTGCCTTTAATTCATCTAAAGTCGGCAAAGCAACGGACTTCGTTTCTTCATCAATAGAACCTGTCACTCCAAGATCAGGCAATGCAAAACTCAACAATTGACATGCACTTGATTTCTTACGTATGCCCGAAATGCTTATTTTTCGTTGGGTTCCATCAGGTTCTGTCAACGTAAAGTAGTTCTCCTTAGTCAAATCGAGAATGCCAAGAGAAGGAGAAAGTTGATAGTTTGGAGCCAACTCCGCCTGGACTTTAAATTTAGACATGTATTGTTCCGTTTCATTATCGCTCGATTCGGGATAATAGTACGGTATAGGTATTACAAATTTGTCTACAGAAGAATCGGATATTTTATATTCCACAGCCACTTTCTCTGCATATTCACCTTCAACAAATATAGCTGTCAGACTGGTGATGCCTTGTCTGTTGGCGGTAGGTAGTACATATTCAGGTTCTTGGCACGACGAAAGAATTGCCAGCATACCAAGAAAGGAGTATATTATTTTTTTCATAATTCAATTTAGTTAATGTTATTTCCATTCTGCATTTTGATCGACCAGTGCATTATTACTCAATTCCGATTGAGGTATAGGGAAAATATACATTTTCTCGGGAAAATTACGATTTTGAGTATCACATTCCACATAGGTATATACAAAATTATTACCCGACTTTTCTATCTTCAAACCATGAACACGATAATTGTTCAAACCTCCATTGGCATAAGTTTGTGCAGACAATTTCCAACGACGCAAATCCCAATACCATTGTCCTTCATAAGCTAATTCCACTTTACGCTCTTGCTTGATAGCAGCCCATAAATCAGTTCCATCTTTGTCTTTATATGGCAATCCTACTCTTGAACGAATCTGCTTAATTGCAGCGTTCGCATTCGTAGCATCGCTCAGATGATAGCAAGCCTCCGCATAATTCAATAATACTTCTGCATAGCGGATTACAGTCCAAGGTTGAGTACTTACCTGAGTGGTTTTGAAGCTATGTCCCTCATCCACCATTTTACGTAAATAGTAGCCGGTGGTGGTTCTGCCTTCCGGTTTAGGTTCAACCAGCCATGTAGCCCAACCGTCTGTACCTTTTACAAAAGGTTCAATTTTACGTCCTTTCCATGAAGAGCCATTATAAAGTATGGTTGCTTGGAAACGAGGCTCTAAACTGGAATAAGGAGGCTCTTCTGTAGTTCCGTCGGTGGTATGCCAAGTCGTCCAGTCGGGAAAACCTCCCGAAGACAACTCATAAGATTCTACCATTTCCTGAGTCGGGGTACCAAAACCTCCGACAACCGTATTCCCATCCAATGCTTTATCACCGCCGGGAGCATAGTATGAATCAAAATCGTGTCCGACCGAGAACTTACTCTGATCAAAACAATACTGAAGAATCGCTTCTTTATTACCATCGGTAATTGTCTTAGAGTAAGAGTCTGCATAATTGCTTTCCAATGTATAACCCAGTTTCGCCACTTCTTCGGCGGCACTCTTCACATCAGCCCAACGTTCTGCATAAAGCATTGCACGAGTCAGGAATGCATAAGCTGCTCCTTTATCTAAACGACCATGAGCACTGGCTTTTACCGGCAGATTTTCAGCGGCATATTTCAAATCGGCCGCAACAAAATCCCAAGCATCTTTCTCTGTGCTTACGGCTTTATCTTTAGTTATTTTAGGGAGGTCTTCATCATAAATAATCACTTCCTTATATCGCTTTATCAAGTCAAAATAAAGGAAAGCTCTGACGAATCTCATTTCCGCCTCAAGACGAGTTGCATCACTTTTACTCAGAGTTCCATAGTGATGTAAGTTATATAAATTTTCATTGGTACGACGAATGTAAGTGTACATTGTCTCCCACGTTCCCATATAAACAGTTACATAATTTACCGTCAGCGTGGTACCGCCGTATGCTATCTCACTGGGTATATATTGCAATGCGTTATAATTGGAAGAGCCGTATTTCAGCATATCGGTGAGCCCTTCGGTCATACCCGCAGCACACTGTCCTAAGGTAAAATTACTAAGATCATAAAAAGACTTATATAAATAATTGACCGCATACTCTGCATTTTGAGTAGAGCTCCATAGCATTTTATCAGATACGCTATCTGTGGGAGTCATATCCAAATAGTCGTTACATGAAGAAAGACTAAAAGATAATCCCAATAAATATAAGCTTAAAGTTTTCAATTTCATAAAATTTAATTTTAAGATTAGACTAGAATGTTACTGAGATACCACCCATTATTATCCGTTGCTGTGGATAATATCCATTGTTGACTCCCGGTGATTCAGGATCAATACCTGCAGGAAGACCACTTATTGTAAATAAGTTGGATCCTTCAACATATAGTCTGAGATTCTGTAGATTCATTACTCTCATCCATTTTTGCGGGAAGGTGTAACCTAGTTGAGCAGATTTTAGACGTATGTATTTTCCATCGCGCATCCAAAAAGTAGAAGATAAACCGTTATCTCCTCCATGAGTCAAATGCCCTGCTGTTATACGTGGGAACGTACCATTGGGGTTTTCTGTACTATATGCATTTTCAACCAAATATAAAGGGGAATTGGCACCTTCTTTAAAAGGTTGCGTCCAAACCGTATTATCATCATATCCATTATAATAAGTACCGGTCAGGGAAACATCAAATAATGCGCCACCCGTAAACTGGGCGTTAAAGTCAAATCCATTCCAAGAGCAGTTCAAATTTAAGCCATAAGTTAGTTGAGGACGGTTGCTACGGCCTATTATCGCTTTATCATCTTCGGTAATCTTACCATCTCCATTTAAGTCTTTATATTTTATATCACCTATATTAGGACGGGTGCCATACCATGCTGAGTTGGTGATTTCGTCTTCCGACTTAAACAAACCTTCAGCTTCCCAGCCCATAAGAGCACCATACGCAGTACCGGTGACTTTTCTCCACTCCATGGTATTGGGACTATCGGGATAAACCAACCAGCGTGTTTTGGAATAGGTAAGACTCGCACTAACACCATAGTTAAAGACTTTTCCTGCCAATTGCAGCTTATTACGATGGGTAACCAAGACATCAAGCCCTTTGGCATCAATTTTATTATTATTCTTCCACGATGGATAATAGCCTCCCATAGAAGGAGGATAATTTGAACCCATTGCAGTCAAAATATCATAGGTATAATTATAAAACGCATCAAATTCCATACCCAACAATCCATTCCACATTGTAAAATCGAATCCGGTGTTCCACGATAATGTCTTTTCCCATGTCAAATATGGATTGGCAATAACGTTTGTATAATATGCAGGAGACAAAGTTCCGTTAATTACAATATTAGATGAGTAATTATTAGTGTACTGACTCAAGAAAGAATAAGCGGGAACTGTACTGTTACCTAATAATCCAACAGAGGTACGTACTTTTAAATCGTTCAAGAAAGAAGAAAGGCCACTCATAAAATCTTCTTTTGACATTCTCCAGCCGAGAGAAGCGGAAGGGAAAAAGCCCCAACGTTTACCGGACATTCCATAGAACTTATAGGAACCATCATAACGTCCGGAAACTTCTGCCAGATATTTATTATCGTAATCATATTTTAGACGGAAAACGTAGCCGGCCGAACGGGATGCATCACTCCATCCACCAATAGGGGAATCTGTAGCAACACCCCGACCCAATTCGGGCAATTCTGCGAAAGGCAGATTTTTTGCATACGCAGACATACTATTCTCCTTATAATCGCGAGCCTCAACAAGAGCCATTACATCAATATTATTCTTACCAAATGTATTCACATAATTAATACTAGCCTGTCCAACTAATTGCTCGTAGGTATATTGTCCTTCTCCAAGGTTTATACCCAAATCAACACCACGTGGATCGGCAGCCTGAACCCAATCCATTGAACTGTTACGAACCATAGTCGAATATGGTGTGTTCAAATTTTTATTATGAGAAGTTCCATAACTATATGATCCGTTAGCTTTTACAGAAAGCCCTTTTATCCATGGAACATTATAAGAAAGCGAGATGTTTGTTTGAAGATCATTGCTACGTGTTTTCTTGTAGCCCGATTCGTATATTGCAGCTAAAGGGCTATTAGGCAAAGAGGTGTTGTTTTGCAGAGTAGCTGTATACAGACCATTATATTTTTCGGGTAAATAAGGATGCATTATAATTGCTTGATGTGCAACAGACAACCAACCCTGTTCTCCTAGTGATGAATTACTATCTGTTCCACCTGAAGCATAGCCCGGAGTATTACGTCGAGCAACATTACCCGACACACCCAATGAGAAATGAAGGTTCTTCGCAAAATCGGACTCAATATTGGTTCGTAGATTATACCGGCGATAATTGAAATTCTCAATATTACCTTCTTGCCCCAAGTATCCGACAGAAGCAAAATAACGCATTTTCTCATTGCCACCCTGAATGGTCACACTATGTTTCTGGTTAAAACCCGTTCCGAAGACCTTATCAATGTAATTCACATTGTCCCAGCCATCCGTCGGATCATTGTTAGTCATTGCTGCTACATTTTCCTTAGAGTAAACCGGTACGTATTGGCTTTTATCTTTTATGGTTCCATTTGCCAATTGATCCATCATATCTCCCATATTATAATAATATGCAAACTGTGGACCATTCATAAACTTAGGAAAGTTAGCATTCATAGACGCACCAAAGGAAGCATCATAAGTGACTTTGGTTTTGCCTGCTTCTCCTTTTTTGGTAGTGATAATGATAATACCTCCAGCTGCCTGAAGACCATAAACGGCAGCAGAAGCACCGTCTTTCAGTACCGAGACACTTTCAATGTCATTCGGATCAATATCATTAATATTCTTTACCGGAAATCCATCAACAACGTACATTACGCTATATATAGATCCACGTATTTTTAATGATGCCTGATCCAAACCGGGTTCTCCCGATTCCTGCACAGAAGAGATACCGGGCAAGCGTCCTCCTAAGATCTGAGAAATATTTGTAGAAGGAGCTTTCAGAAGATCATCCCCTTTTATTGCAGAAACAGCACTCGTCAGAGAACTTTTTTTCTGCACACCATATCCTACCACAACTACTTCATCTAGAATTTCACTATCTTCCACCATTTTCACATTGACCGTTCTTCTGCCACTCACATTTACTTCTTGAGTTTTCATTCCTACAAAAGAAAAAACCAACATGGCGTTCTTTCCCGCATTAAGAGTATATTTCCCGCTAATATCGGTAACAGCTCCTTCAGTAGTACCTTTTATAACGACACTAACTCCAGGTAAAGCATCTCCTGATGCATCAGAGACGATGCCCGTTACAGAAATTGTCTGTGCATTACCAGAGATGGAGCACAACAAAAGTATCACCAATGAAAACCAAAACGATTTCATCCTGTGACAATCTTTAATTAATCTTAGGTCAGTTTCTCTCATAAAATCTGATTTTTAGTTTAAACGTATAGATTGATTAGATTTGTAGATTTTTTCATAGCTTTTCCAATATACTCCAGCACTGGAAAAGTCCGCGAGGTACATGGAAGCACCCTTTCCATTTTCCACCTTTCAGCGACAGTAACACTTCTCCCCTACGGTTGAGGTAACCGAACCATTCGGGATATTCAGGATCTTTAAAATGTGTCCATACATATTCGTGAATCTTCTCGAACCATTCCAAACACTTGGGATCTCCGGTCAACTGATATCCTTTCAGTAGAGATATCAATGTTTCGATATGAACCCACCATAGTTTTTGGTCCCATTCCAATTGTTGGGTTGGATGACCCAAACGATCCATAAAGTAGAATATACCGCCGTATTGCTTATCCCAACCGTAATTAATCATGGTAAGTGTAATGTTCTTGGCTTTTTCTATCAAGTCGGGACGGTTTAAGCGTTTACCCAGATCCATGATAAACCACATGGCTTCAATAGAATGCCCCGGGGTTATCTGGCGACCTTCAAAGGAGTCGGACAGTTCTCCGTTGGAAAGAATATTCTCCACAATTATTCCACTCAATTCGGGACGGTAGAATACATCCATCACTTCGTGAATGCAAGTTTCCATGGTCTTTTCCAAATAAGACGGATCCAACAGATGTTCTATTTCCAAAGCCAGGTTACAGAGTATCATTGGAAGGGCAAAGTTTTTCAACTCCCGCGTACCGGCATGTGCTTTATTCCATTTCCCTTTCGGGTTATCTACTTTTGACAGAATAATATCGAATGTCTTCTTGGCAATATCGGCATATTCCTGATTACCTGTTGCCAGATTCAGTTGCCCGAAAGCCATCGTTGCAAAAGTGTAGGAGAATATGTTATAAGGCTCTATCAACGGGTTACCCTGCCTGTCTAAAGAAAAGTACCAGTTATAGTTGCCATCATGACCGTACTTCTTAAGAAACTCTCCTCCTTGTATGGCACAGTCCAGCCACTCTTGCTTTTTTTCTACTTTATTGTAGAGCATGGCAAACAGCCATACTTCCCGTCCTTGCAGCCAGATGAATTTGTCGGTATCAAAAACTTTTCCATCTCGCTCCAGACATGTAAAGTAGCCACCGTACTCCAAATCTTGAGAATTATTGAGCCAAAAGGGAATAACATCCTTGAACAGTTCATTTTTGTACTGTTCCGCTAATTGTTTAAAGTCCATACTTTTATTTAAATTATAATTTTAAGGTCGATTTATTTTTGCTTCGAACCGGTCCAATAACGTTCGATATCTTCTAACGATTTTCCTGTCGTTTCAGGGATTAGTTTCCAAACAATCAGGATGTATGGAATACATACGACGGCAAACAAAGTGAATGTTCCTGCGGGGGTTAAATGTTGGAGCATCCAGGGAGTAAGCTGTCCAATAAGATAGGTTCCCACCCAAAGGGCAAATCCAGCAATCGACATCGCTAAACCGCGTATTCTCGTGGGGAACATTTCCGATAGCAGTACGAAGATGACTGCACAAATTGAGATGGCGCAACAAAACACATAAAATAGAAAGAAGAAAAGTAGAAAGGTGTTGGGTAATGAAAATGCAACACCGAACTTAAAGTAAAATGCAATGAGCAATAGTGCTGCTATCATTCCGGAAACACCATAGTAGACCAATTTCTTCCGCCCTATTTTGTCGATAATGAACACTGCTAAAACGGTAGTCAGCATATTTACCATACCAACCAGAACCTGACTGTACAAGGCGTCTCCACCGGAAAGGCCTGCTCTTTCGAATATTGAAGGCCCATAATACAGCACGGCGTTTACTCCCATAAATTGTCCAAGTATGGCTATGCTTGCACCAATAATGACGGCCCTTAATATTCCCGATTGGAATAATAATTTCCAGCTCGATCCGTTTTCGGAAGAGATGACTTGCTTGATATCGGCTATTTGATATGCGACTTCCGATTCCGAACGATTAATCTTTTGCAAAACCTTGCGGGCACGATCGTCTTTATCACGGACAATCAGCCATCTCGGACTCTCCGGAATAAAGAATATGATAATGAAGAACAAAGCTGCCGGTATGGCTGCCATACCCAACATTGCACGCCATACTTCGGATATCAAAATCTGATCCAGCCAAGCAATATTGAAGAGGCTGGCCGTATGTGAAAAGTGTAACAATTGATAATTAACCAGATAAGCACCTAAAAAACCCACCGTTACGGCTAGTTGATAGAGCGCGACCAGACGTCCCCGGCATTCAGCTACCGAAACCTCTGAAATATAGAGGGGAGAGACAATGGAGATAACTCCGATGCCAAGACCACCGACCATTCGCCAAAGAACCAACTCAGTAAAAGAACCGGCAAAAGCGCATCCCATTGCTGACATGGAAAATAAAATTGCCGAAATGAGCATTGTGATCTTTCTGCCAAACTTATCACTTAGTTGACCGGCAAAGGATACTCCTACAATTGAACCGATTAATGCGCACCCTACATACCAGCCTTCTTGTATTTCATCCAGATGAAACAGAGTTGTGATCTGCGAAATAGTACCGGAGATAACAGCCGTGTCATACCCGAAAAGATAACCTCCTATTGCCGCCACTACGGATAAAAACAGGAGATAGCCCATACTTATATTAGACTTCATTGTTTTACTATTTTATATTGAAATACTCTTTATATCTGTCGTATAAGTGTCCAGCCTGTAAGTATGCCGACTGAGGACTCATAAAATGGGAAAACTCAAACGTTATGGCTTTGTCGTATCCGGCACGCTTGGCTGCTTCAAGTTTCATGCGTAGTTTATCGAATTTTATAGGTAGAAAGTTTATTGGCATATCCCGATCAAAACTCTCTGCATTTGTCCAGCATTGCATACCATATCTGTCGGCCAACTTTTTGTTTACAGCAAAGAAAGCATCCAGCTCATCATAATCAATATGTCCATCTTGAAACGCACAGGCGTTTACTACATCATGAATACCATCAAAAATCTCATTCCACTCCTTCTCATGTTGCTCCAGTGAAACGGCGTCTTCTCGGGTTAGCTTTCCCGTGCCCATAATCGCTTTCTTCCCGTCAATCCATGGAGAGATAAAAGTAGGCAATCCACCGGAAACATCTTTGCACTGCTTTCCCATGGTGTGGAAAGAATCAATAGCCCCCTTTGTACTACGGCTAATTTCCGTGCTAATATACCATCCTCCGAAACTTTTGTACTTTTCTCCATACATTTTCCACACTTCATCGATGACATATTTATTGTATTCTACTTCCCACGACATATCCCGTGTATCCCAATAATGTCCGGTGTCATACAAACCGAAGTAAAACTTCATACCGTACTTCTCGGCCAAGCGGAGAAACATATCCACCAAATCAACCGAAGGCATATAGCATCCTTTATTCAATAAGTATCTTGAGGGATAAGTGATGAACTTCCGGTAACCTGATCTAATTAAGATGACGGTATCTATACCAATGTTCTTCATGTGTCTGAAATCGATATCCCACTCTTTTTCCCCCCAATTTTGATGAGGGATATCGTGGGAAATCTCATCTAAAAATGTGCCTGTGATTTTTAAACCGTTATTCTTCGGAACGATAAGTTTACTTTCAATTTGATTTTCAATAGTAGCTTCATAAATCCCTTCATCGGTCAGTGTCTTTCCGAATAAAGATGGAGCAGCCAAGAGTGAGGCACCCGCTAATGCCGTTTTCTTCAGAAAATCTCTTCGGTTATTCATTTTCATATAGTTTTCGATTTGATTTAACGTATATTGGAGTATTAGGTATTGCACAAAAATACATATATTTATTATATAAACAATATATAATGAAATATTTTATTATATAAGGCATATATATTTAACATTTAAACTAAATACCTTATATATTAGTATTGCTAATAGATGAATTTAAAGAAATAAAGGAATAATATTAAAAAAGGAAAATAAAGAAATAAGAAACTACAAGGGTAGAAATATAGAAAAACAGAAATATACCCCTATTTAATAAATTATTTTATTAAATTTGTATCTACAAGTAAAATAGATCCAATATGAACCAACAATTATTAAAAGAGATAGAGAAAGGAAGCAAGAACGCTTTATTAAAAAAGAAGATTATTACTCATTATATATATAATGGTAGTTCCACCCTCACAGACCTATCCAAAGAAATGGATTTGAGTGTACCTACCATAACAAAGCTAATCAGCGAAATGTGTGATGATGGATATATCAATGATTATGGCAAACTGGAAACAAGTGGTGGACGCCACCCCAGTCTGTACGGATTAAACCCCGAATCGGGTTATTTCATTGGAGTAGATATCAAGCATTTCTCAATTAATATAGGACTGATTAATTTTAAAGGAGAGATGGTGGAACTCAAAATGGATATCCCCTATCAGTTTGAAAACAGCAAGGAAGGCATGGAAAGGCTGTGTCTACTTATCCAGAACTTCATTAAAAGTTCCGAAGTGGATGTCGAGAAAATACTCAATATCAATGTGAATGTTTCGGGTCGTGTAAATCCGGAATCGGGATTCAGCTTCAGTCAATTCAATTTTGAAGAGCGACCCTTGGCGGATGTACTGACCGAGAAGATTGGTTATCCCGTCACTATTGACAACGACACCCGAGCTATGACCTACGGTGAATATATGCAGGGATGTGTAAAGGGTGAGAAAGACATCATATTCGTGAATGTAAGCTGGGGATTGGGTATAGGGATTATTATCGACGGGAAAATATATAAAGGAAAGTCCGGCTTTTCGGGTGAATTCGGTCATGTAAGCACTTTCGAAAACGAAATAATATGCCATTGCGGGAAAAAAGGCTGTCTGGAGACGGAAGCCTCGGGTTCTGCATTTCATCGCATCTTACTGGAGCGAATACAGAAAGGGGAAAATTCTATTTTATCCGGAAGGATTAACATCGAAAACCCTCTCACTCTAGATGAAATTATTGCCGCCGTCAACAAAGAAGATGTCCTATGCATTGAGATTGTGGAAGAGATCGGGCAAAAGCTGGGTAAGCAGATTGCAGGACTGATCAATATATTCAATCCCGAACTGGTCATCATCGGAGGTACGTTGTCATTAACCGGAGATTATATCACCCAGCCTATCCGAACAGCAATCAGAAAATATTCACTTAACTTGGTGAATAAAGATTCGGTGGTAAGCACCTCTAAGTTGAAAGATAAGGCTGGAATCATCGGAGCTTGTATGCTAGCCCGCAGCAGAATGTTTGAAGGCATATAGTATTTCCTTAGCATCTGATAAAGGGCCGATGATGTACTCATCACATCGCTGCCTAAAAAAGAATTATTCCCTTAGCATATTTATCTGCTAAGGGAGTATTTTTCTACCGTCTGCCAAATCATCCAGAAAGATTTCCACATTCCAGGCATGGTGAGCCACATAAGCAGCCGGTCCGGTATCACCCGAAGCGGTAATGTCATGGACTACATTCACCTTACTTTTACCGGTAACTAAGAAAATCAACTTCTTGGCATTGAACAATACATTACCCGTCATTGCAATACGAAGCTGCCCGTTATAGGGGTTTCGACTGACTTCATACGGTTCGGTAGACGAAAGCAGATGCTCCTGACCAGGGAATATAGAAGAAGTATGCCCATCATCACCGGCTCCAAGCATTACAGCATCAAAGAAAGGACGGTTACGCCACAAAGGTACAGTAGCACAAACAGTCTCCGAATAACGTTTAGCTTCTGCTTCGGGAGGATTTGCACCGTATATCGGAAAGATATAATCTTTATGAATAGGTACTTGATCGAGCAACAAACGTCGCATCGTACCGTAATTGCTTTCAGAATCATCGCAGGGCACGCAACGCTCATCCACCCAATAAACACGCATTCGTTCCCAAGGTGTGATATCCTTATATTCATTAGCCCAGAGATCGAACATTAAAGAAGGAGTCCCGCCCCCACTAAATGCAAAGTAATACACTTTAGTCCTGTCTTCGTCCATCAGACGAAGCAGACGTTCGATCAGTGCGCGTGCAGTTTCTATGGCAGTACTATAGACGTATGTTTTCATAATTCACAATATTCATCGGTATTCGTCAAATTCTTACATGGATTTGTCCATTCGGCTCCATGTTCATTCATCATAGCTTCACTTTCCAAAGGCCCCCAAGTTCCGACAGGATAACCGTATAAAGGAGCATCATCACGTTCCTTCCAATATTGTAATATCGGATCGAAGAACTTCCACGAAGCTTCTACGGCATCACTACGGGTGAATAATGTCGGATCCCCCTGGATACAATCTTCTATTAACCGGGCATATGCATCTCCTACTGGAGCTCCACCTAATTCTTTATAGCTAAAATCCATCATCACCTGTTTCACATCAAACCCAGGGCCAGGTACTTTCATGCCAAACTTCAGTACAATGCCTTCGTTGGGTTGCAGACGGAGGATAAGTTTATTCATCGAAGAGTATTGGGTTTCTTCTTTTCCACGAAACATCTGATGAGGTGTTTTCTTGAAGTGAACCACAATCTCGGTAACCTTGGTCGGCATCTGTTTACCGGTACGGATATAGAATGGCACCCCACTCCATCTCCAGTTATCAATACCCAGTTTCATCGCAATGTACGTCTCAGTACGTGAGTTTGCGGGAATGTTACTTTCTTCACGATAACCCTTCTTATTACCCGCAGCAGTATATTGCCCGCGGACGATGTGTTCATTCAAATCTTCCTCTGTCAGTGGGGCAAGCGACTCGTAGACTTTAACAACTTCATTACGAAAGCTATCGGCATTAAACACCGCAGGGGGCTCCATAGCCGTCAGTGCCACAAGCTGAATCAAGTGGTTCTGCACCATATCCCGCAAAGCACCGGTTCCATCGTAAAAGCCACCCCGTTGTTCTATTCCCAGATTCTCAACAGCGGTAACTTCTACATAATCAATATAATTCCTATTCCAAAGAGGCTCAAAGATACCATTAGCAAAGCGAAGTGCAAGTATGTTCTGAGCAGTCTCCTTCCCTAAGAAGTGATCTATACGGTAGATCTGCCGTTCTTCAAACGCAGATGAATAGACTGCATTAAGAGCCCGGGCAGATTCCAAATCATACCCAAATGGTTTCTCCACAATGATACGGGTATGAGGACCATTCAAACCGGCTTCTTTCAAGTGAACCGGAATTACACCATAGAGCGAAGGTGGTGTTGCCAAATAATAAAGAAGGTGATCCGACTGACCGCCTCCCGCCAATTCTTTCAAACGACTATCGAGTAAAGAATAACCATCTGCTTTAGCGGGATCCATAGCCAAATAATATAAATGACTGATAAAACCGTCTATATTAGTCTTTTCATGATCAGAAGACGAAATAAATTTCTCCGTCTGCTTACTTATATAGTTCCGGAAAGCCTCATCATCATAAGCCGTACGTCCTATTCCTATCACAGAGAACTCCTGCGGCAAACGATTTTCGGCATAGAGTTCATAGAGTGCCGGCACAAGTTTACGTTTTGTCAAATCTCCCGAAGCACCGAATATTACCATTACAAACTTATCCATATTACCTCCTCTCCATGCAGTACATTATACATTATATGTACCTGATTTTGTTGTTCCCCCGTGACCGGTCCAGTTTTCATGGAAGAATGTACCGCGAGATTGATCCACTCTTTCAAAAGTATGCGCTCCGAAATAATCCCGTTGCGCTTGCAGCATATTAGCCGGCAACTGTGGCGATATAAGGGAATAAAAATAATTCAGCGCCGAAGAAAAAGCCGGTACCGGCAATTCATTCTTCATGGCATACGACACGAGATGTTTCCATCCGGAAAGTAACTGGTCAATTTCCTGTTTAAAATAAGGAGCAAGCAATAGATGCACGGATTTTTCGGATGTTTCAAAAGCAGCAGCAATATCATTCAGAAAAGCACTGCGAATGATACATCCACCTCTCCATAAACGCGCGATGGAAGCCAAATCCAAATTCCATCCGAAATTATCGGAAGCTTGTTGCAATACGGCAAATCCTTGAGCGTAAGATACCAGTTTCGATGCATACAAAGCAGCATAGATATCATTCACTAATTCAGGCCGGTTATATGCTACTTCCGAAGGTCTAGCTTTAAATGTTCCCGAAGCTTCGACGCGCAAATCTTTCTGAGCAGAAAGACTTCTTTCAAAAACAGCAGTGGCAATCAGTCCCAAAGGCATTCCCAATTCCATCGCGTTAATTACCGACCATTTTCCGGTACCTTTCTGTCCTGCTGTATCCAATATTTTATCAATCAGATAACCACCATCTTTATCCCGATGTTGTAATATCCGGGCTGTAATCTCTATTAAATAGCTTCGAAGCTTTCCCTCATTCCACTCTGAGAACACGGCCGACATCTCCTGATTACTTAAATTCAGTAACTTCTTCATTACCCAATATGATTCTGAAATCAGTTGCATGTCACCATATTCAATGCCGTTGTGTATCATCTTGACAAAGTGTCCCGAGCCCGCAGGGCCTACCCATTGACAACAAGGGCTCCCATCTTCGGCTTTTGCAGCAATGCTCTGAAGCACAAGTCTTACTTCTTCCCAAGCCGACTCAGATCCTCCGGGCATAATAGAAGCGCCATTCAGTGCCCCCTCTTCCCCTCCGGATACTCCCGCACCGACGAAACGGAAACCTTTGGATTCTGCCAAAACCACCCGTCTGTTGGTATCCTCGTAATTAGAGTTTCCTCCGTCAATTAAAATATCTCCAGGAGACAGATAAGGAAATAACTGCTCCATCAATTGATCAACAGGATTTCCGGCACGTACCATCATCATGATTTTACGGGGAAATTGAATTGATTCCACAAAAGCGGCAATGTCAGTAAAGCCGGTAATGCTCTTATTTTTCGCCCTGCCATTTACAAATCGCTCCACTACTCCCTCTTCCACTCCCGGAAGAGTTCTATTATAAACTGATACATTCCATCCTTTACCAGCCATATTCAGAGCTAAATTCTCACCCATGACCGCCAGTCCTATCAGACCAATATCCGATTTTTGTTGTGGATTTATCATAATTGTTTAAATTTTATATCTTTCTATTATTTATTTGCTATGAAACAAACCCCATGTGCCATTTGTTCGAGGTAATATCCAATTAGTACCCGTCTGCGATAGCTCTGCCTCCTTTGTCTATAGAGTTTCATTCCAAAATCAAGATTAAGGTTTTATTTACAGAGCATTCGCAATAGTGGAATATTCCGGTAATTGTCCAAAAGGTGTTAAGCTTTTACTTACAAAGAATTCATCTTTTATTTTGCTTTCTCACAAAATAATACAAACTTTGCACTTACAAAATCAAACAATAAATATTAAACTATGAAGATAGCACTGATTTCAGGAATTACCGGACAAGATGGTTCATTCCTTGCTGAATTTTTATTGCAAAAAGGATATGAAGTTCATGGCATACTGCGCCGCTCGTCTTCATTCAATACCGGACGTATTGAACATCTATATTTTGACGAATGGGTTCGCGATATGAAAAAAAGCCGTCTTGTAAACCTGCATTATGGTGATATGACGGATAGCAGCTCGCTAATCCGCATTATTCAACAGGTGCAACCCGACGAGATTTATAACCTGGCAGCTCAGAGTCATGTGAAAGTATCTTTTGATGTACCCGAATATACAGCCGAAACCGATGCCGTAGGTACGTTACGTATGCTCGAAGCCGTACGTATTCTTGGATTGGAGAAGAAAACTAAAATCTATCAGGCGTCGACTTCCGAACTTTATGGAAAAGTACAGGAAGTACCACAAAAAGAAACCACTCCGTTTTATCCCCGAAGTCCCTATGGCGTAGCCAAACAGTATGGATTTTGGATTACCAAAAACTACCGCGAAAGTTACGGAATGTTTGCAGTCAATGGCATCCTTTTCAATCATGAAAGTGAACGCCGGGGTGAGACATTTGTGACCCGCAAAATAACTTTAGCAGCCGCCCGCATTGCTCAAGGACTTCAGGACAAACTTTATTTAGGTAATCTTGATGCCCGTCGCGACTGGGGTTATGCAAAAGATTATGTAGAATGTATGTGGCTTATTCTGCAACATGATGTACCGGAAGACTTTGTCATTGCCACAGGCGAAATGCATACTGTACGCGAATTTGCTTCTTTGGCATTTAAGGAAGTCGGAATTAATTTGCGTTGGGAAGGTGAAGGCGTTGAAGAGAAAGGTATCGACTGTGCAACAGGAAAGACAATCGTGGAAATTGATCCGAAATATTTCCGTCCTTCCGAGGTGGAACAACTCCTGGGTGATCCGACCAAAGCCAAAACATTATTAGGTTGGAACCCGTCAAGCACTTCTTTCCCGGAACTGGTGAAGATTATGGCTGCTCACGATATGAAGTTTGTCAGGAAACTGCATCTACGGACAAAAATGGAGGATGAATAATGGAGAAAAATGCAAAAATATATGTTGCAGGTCATCACGGATTGGTCGGCTCGGCTATTTGGCAAAATTTACAGCAAAAAGGATATACTAACCTGATAGGCAAAAGTCACCGCGAACTCGACTTATTGGATGCGGTGGCAGTCAGAAAGTTCTTTGATGAGGAACGTCCCGAATACGTTTTTCTAGCTGCAGCTTTTGTTGGAGGAATCATGGCAAACAGTATATATCGTGCCGATTTCATCTACAAGAACTTGCAAATACAGCAAAATGTCATCGGTGAAAGCTTCCGTCATAATGTAAAGAAACTGCTTTTCCTGGGTAGTACCTGTATCTATCCACGTGATGCCGAGCAGCCAATGAAAGAGGACGCATTGCTCACTTCTCCTTTGGAATATACCAATGAACCGTATGCCATAGCTAAAATAGCCGGATTGAAAATGTGCGAAAGCTTCAACCTGCAATACGGTACAAACTACATTGCGGTAATGCCGACGAACCTTTACGGTCCGAATGACAATTTTGATCTCAAACGTAGCCATGTACTCCCGGCCATGATACGCAAAATACACTTGGCCCATTGTTTGCGTAATAATGACCAAAAGACCGTCCGTGAAGATCTGAATAAACGTCCGGTCGAAGGCATTGACGGGAATAGTTCATGGGAAGATATTAAAGGAATCTTATGTCAGTATGGCATCACAGACAGAGAAGTAAAACTATGGGGTACGGGGACTCCGCTTCGCGAGTTTTTATGGAGCGAAGAAATGGCTGATGCAAGCGTATTTGTGATGGAGAAAGTAGACTTCAAAAATACCTATACCTCAAATAAAGATATACGCAACTGCCACATCAATATTGGTACGGGGAAAGAAATTACCATTCGGGAGCTAGCGCGACTGATCATTGGTACCGTGGGTTACGAAGGAAATTTGACATTCGACAGTAGCAAACCAGACGGAACAATGCGCAAACTAACCGACCCATCAAAACTTCATGCATTGGGCTGGCACCACCAGATAGAAATAGAAGAAGGGGTAAAGCGATTGTACGATTGGTACCTGAAACATTGATCCCGCAAGAGAACCTTTTCCCTACAAAAATTTGCTTTCTTTTTGGAAAGCCTTATATTTGCACAGTTTATAATTAACTGTGCAAATATAATATTATGGAACAAAGCTTTATCGCTTACATAGAGAAAAGCATCAAACAAAACTGGGATCTCGACGCTTTAACTGATTATAACGGCGCTACTTTACAATATAAAGATGTAGCCCGTAAAATAGAAAAAATTCATATCTTATTCGAACATAGCGGAATCAAGAAAGGCGATAAGATTGCCGTTTGCGGTCGCAACAGTTCACATTGGGGGGTTACATTCCTAGCCACTCTCACCTATGGAGCGATAATTGTTCCTATCTTACACGAATTTAAAGCGGATAATGTGCATAACATTGTCAATCACTCCGAAGCCAAATTGCTATTTGTTGGTGATGTGGTCTGGGAGAACCTGAATGAGTCGGCAATGCCATTGCTCGAAGGGATAGTATTAATGACTGATTTTTCACTTACCGTATCCCGCTCTGAAAAGCTGAACTACGCACGTGAACATTTAAATGAATTATTCGGAAAGAAATTTCCTAAGAACTTCCGGACGGAACACATCGCCTATCACAAAGACCAGCCGGAAGAACTGGCTGTTATCAACTATACTTCAGGTACCACAAGCTACTCCAAAGGAGTGATGCTACCCTATCGTAGTCTTTGGTCGAATACTCGATTTGCCTTCGAAGTTCTACCATTGAAAACCGGTAGTAAGATCATCTCCATGCTGCCTATGGCTCACATGTATGGATTGGCTTTCGAATTCTTATACGAGTTTTCCGTCGGATGCCAAATATTCTTCCTTACACGCACACCAAGTCCGAAAATTATCTTCCAAGCATTTGCAGAGATAAAGCCAAACTTAGTTGTCGCTGTGCCTCTCATTATTGAGAAAATCATAAAGAAGAATGTACTTCCGAAGTTGGAGACTCCAACAATGAAATTATTGCTGAAAGTACCTATCATCAACGACAAGATCAAAGCAACTGTACGAGAGCAGGTGATCAATGCTTTCGGAGGAAACTTTGCTGAAGTGGTTATCGGCGGAGCAGGCTTCAATCAGGAAGTAGAGCAGTTCTTACGTATGATTGAGTTTCCGTATACCGTTGGTTATGGCATGACGGAATGTGGTCCAATCATTGCCTACGAAGACTGGAGTCGCTTCAAAGCGGGATCGTGCGGAAAAGCTGTACCCCGTATGGAAGTCAAGATTCTCTCTCCCGATCCGGAAAATATACCGGGAGAAATTGTTTGTCGCGGGCCAAATGTGATGCTGGGTTATTACAAGAATGAAGAAGCTACCGGCGAAGTGATTGACAAAGACGGATGGCTTCACACCGGTGACCTCGCCTTAATGGATGACGAAGGAAACATCACAATAAAAGGACGCAGCAAGAATCTTCTGCTCGGGCCAAGCGGACAGAACATTTATCCTGAAGAAATAGAAGATAAGCTCAACAATATGCCTTATGTAGCAGAAAGCATCATTGTACAGCAGAATGAAAAGCTTGTAGGGTTGGTTTATCCCGATTTTGATGATGCATTTGCCCATGGGTTGACTAACAATGACATCGAGCGGATAATGGAAGAAAACAGGCAAGCACTGAACACTACTCTCCCTGCATACAGTCAGATTGCCAAAATGAAAATATATCCCGAAGAATTTGAAAAGACTCCCAAACGTTCTATCAAACGTTTCCTCTATCAGGAAGCTAAAGGATAAAAGGACTGTGCCCAAGACCGGATTGACGGCTTGGGCACAATTTTTTCGGGCAATTCCAGTCCATATCAATAAGATTAAATGAATGGAGAGTAAACAAAAAGTCTACAACCTTGTTTGAAAAAGCATAAACCTAAAAGAAATGAGACGACCTTTATCTTTCATAGCATGTATAATCATAGCATCTTTCTCTAGTATTTGCAATGCAAATACGTTGGACAATAACATAGTTGATAACATAGCTCCAAAGCAAGATGCAAAAGCATTGAAGCAACACAAGTCCACCCCCGGCATCAACCTTTCATTGTGGAGGAAGATCTCCACCCAGCCAAACGACACTGTGGGCAGCACATTTCTCAACCTTGGGTTTCTTTCGACAATGAACCGCCTCAATGGTGTCGGACTTAACATTCTTGGAGGCGTGGTTCGTCAAGATGTGAATGGTGTTCAAGTTGGGGGTATCTTCAATATTGCAGGAAATAATATGCGGGGAATACAGTTATCGGGAATAACCAATGTCACCGGTAATAACCTGACCGGCTTCTCGCTCTCTGGTCTGGTCGGCGTCACAGGAAATAATGTCAGAGGTGTGATGATGTCCGGACTGGCCAACATTAACGGAGACAATAGTTCGGGTATCGCTGTGGGAGGTTTGCTTAACGTGACGGGAAAACAATCGTCCGGAGTACACTTAGCCGGCTTGGCAGACATTTCCGGAGACAATTTTAACGGAGTAGCTCTATCTGGTTTTTTAGGAATTATCGGAAAGAATGTAGAAGGAATCCAATTGTCCGGACTCGCCAATATAGCAGGCGGTGATGTTGCCGGAGTACAATTATCCGGATTATCCAATATAACCGGAGGTACATTCCATGGTTTACAGCTATCGCCAGTCAATCTCGCGGCAAGAGGTAAGGGACTTCAAATCGGACTATACAACTATTACAAAGATAATTTTAAAGGCTTTCAACTTGGTCTGGTCAATGCCAATCCGTCAACCCGCATGCAGCTAATGCTCTTCGGCGGAAACTCTACCAAGCTAAATATAGGTGCCCGTTTCAAAAACAAGCTATTTTACACCATATTAGGAGCTGGTACCCATTATCTCGACTTTAGTGATAAGTTCTCCGCTTCATTATTTTATCGTGCAGGACTTGAGCTTCCACTCTACAAGCAGCTCTTCATTAGCGGTGACCTGGGCTTCCAGCATATTGAGCTATTTAAGAACAAAGATTACGGCTTCCCGGAGCGGCTTTATGCTTTACAGGCGCGACTAAACCTTGAATACAGACTAACTCACCAGATGGGAGTATTTGTCACCGGTGGTTATGGAGGCAGTCGCTATTATAACAAGTCTACCACTTACGATAAAGGTTTGATTGCAGAAGCAGGTATCATACTCTTTAGCTACTAAATTCACTCCGAAATAGTCCTAACATAATGGTAGGAAGATAACATAGTTTCGCTAAAGTTTGTCCACCTCTATCATTCAGTTCCTTAGCATTACAGATAGGAAGATAACATTGGGCACCTTGTATATGTACAATAAAGAGCTAAGCCAGAAATATCATGAGTAATACTTGTGCAATAATGACACGTAGAAACATGCTCAACGGATATACAGTGGCGTAAGCTACTGAAGGATTATCTCCCGGAATAGTATCGTTGACATAATTCAGAGCCATTGGGTTGGCCATACTGCCACAGAGCATTCCCGCCACCGAGCCAAAATCAACTTTAGACCAGCGGAGAGCTATTATACCCATTATCAATACCGGAATCACGGTAAGGGCAAACCCTACTCCGATCCACAGTAAGCCTTCGGGACGAAAAACCGTATCGAAGAAGTTTGCACCTGCATCCAATCCCAAGCATGCCAGATACATGGAAAGTCCCAAAGCACGAAGCATCAAATTAGCACTTCGGGTGGTGTAAGTCACCATGTGCAGTCTTGGCCCGAATGTTCCAATTAAGATGCCCACTACAATAGGTCCTCCGGCAAGTCCGAGTTTAACAGGTGTACTGATGCCGGGTATGGTAAGCGGTATGGCACCAAGAGAGAGCCCGAGTACGATGCCCACAAATACCGCAACCAAATTAGGCTCTTTCAAGCTCTTCACTGCATTTCCAAGCACCTTCTCCACATTTTGTATGGCCGCAGCCTCTCCTACAACTGTGAGGCGGTCACCCAACTGTAAAGTCAGTTCGGCAGTCGGCAAAAGTTGCACCCCGCTACGATAGACCCTACTAATGTTTATTCCATAATGGTTGCGCAGATGCAAAGCCCCCAACTTCTTTCCATTAAGCTCCGGGCGGGTTACCACAATACGCTGTGAAACCAGCTGGCTATCAATAGCATTCCAATCAATATCTTCTTTATTCCAATCAGTATTCTCGTGTTCACCAAAAAGAACGGTCAGTGCGGGAACATCTTTCTCAGCAGTAATGACCAATAACCGGTCTCCTTCCCTCATCACTTTCTCGGATGTCGGAATACTGACGTTTCCATCCCTCCACAACCGTGAAATTACAAATTTAGGGTAACTAAGTTTACCTATATCCTTCACGCTCATATTGAAGATTGCAGGATTGTGTATCTGAAAAGCCGTGATATAAGTTTTACTCACATCTTCTTTATCGTTCAACTCCAAGTCTTCTTTACGAACCAATAGTCGACGAATAAACAATATACCAAGAATAACCCCTATCACACCCAATGGATAAGCTACCGCACAACCCAATGCCGGAGTATTGGCGCTGATTCCAATCTGTTTCAGTGTTTGCTGAGCCGCTCCCAGAGCCGGTGTATTCGTTGTAGCCCCACACAATATTCCCACCATATCAGGAAGGGATATCCCCAGAGCAAGGCTTCCCGCAACAGTCATCAGTGTGCCCAGCAAAATAACGCCTAAAGCCAGCATATTGAGTTGTACCCCACCTTTACGGAAAGAACTGAAAAAACCGGGGCCGACTTGCAGCCCTAATGCATACACAAAAATCACCAGGCCGAAACTTTCTGCATAATTCAGCATCTGTTCGTCAATAGACAAGCCGAAATGCCCGGCAAGAATGCCTGCAAAAAACACAAACGTCACACCCAGGGAAATTCCCCAAAAATGTATCTTTCCCAACCCTAGTCCGATAGCGGAAATCAAAGAGAGCACAATCACCGCTTGTAAAGCGGAATGCTCAACGAATAAATTGTATAGCCAATCCAAAGCCTTTTCTTTTTTGGTTTCGAACTGCAAAGGTAAAGCATAAAATTAGTATAATCATCATTCTCAACAACGAAATGCACTAAAATCGCTTGTAATCCACCGCCTAACCGCTATCTTTGTCCGACAAAACGTCACTGTAACAAGCGATAACACTTTGTGAAATAGTCGCTTAAATACAGACGTAAATACATAACCTACATATACTTGACAATGAAGACTACGCATACACCATCGTTACAACCGCTCATAGAAGTCTGCGCCAACTCGGTAGAAAGCGCTTTGTATGCCCAGCAAGCCGGAGCCTATCGGGTGGAACTTTGTGCCGGCATGCCCGAAGGTGGTACTACCCCATCATGGGGTGAAATCCGCATGGCACGTCAATTACTCACAGAGACAAAGCTTCATGTCATTATCCGCCCCCGCGGAGGAGACTTCCTTTATTCCCCGCTGGAACAAGAGATTATGCTACACGACATTGAGACAGTCCGCTCATTAGGAGGTGATGGTATAGTCATCGGATGCCTGACTTCCGAAGGCGATATAGATCTTTGCTTTTTAAAAAAAATGGTTGAAGCAGCCCAAGAGCTCAATATTACATTCCACCGGGCGTTCGACATGTGCCGCAATCCGCAGGAAGCACTCGAAGAAATAGCAAAAGCCGGATGTCAACGCATTCTCACCTCGGGACAAGCAAACACAGCAGAGCAAGGTATCCCTATGTTGAAAGAACTGGTTGCACAAGCTGGAGAACGTATTATCATAATGCCCGGATGCGGCATCAACGCGCAAAACATTCGTAAGATAGCTTCCGAAACAAATGCCCGTGAATTCCATCTATCGGGACGGTCAGCCACCCCAAGTAACATGAGATACCGTAATACAAATGTAACAATGGGAGGAGTAGTAAAAGTGGAAGAATACAGTCGTGACATCACCGATATAAACAAGGTTAAGGAAGCAATAAAGCAGTTACAATCATAATGCAGATGTCTCAATTCGTAAGATAATTGGTTGGTTTTGCGATACTATAAAGCAGCTACAATCGTAATTCATACTCTTTGGAGTAATAATACTATATCAAGAAGTAGACTCTTTTAAGATTACGATCTGCCCCATTCTCTTCGATCACTGCTAAATGCCGAGGGATCGATAACTCTTATTTAAGAGCATCCATTGCCGAACCATAGCCCTTTGATTCACATACCGAAGCGCTATGGTTCGCGTAGCAAAGCCCTACGGTTTGAAAACCAAAGGGCTACGGTTTATGGGGCTTCTTCAAGAACCGTGCAACAAATGGATCATACTGAAATCCTGAGGGGTATTGATGTTAAAGTTCTATCTTTGCATTAAAAAGAAGATATGAATTACGATAACTTCCTTCGTTTTATCTTTCCTGATGGCATGTTTGATTACTTCGAGATGGTTGGTTTCAATGAGCTTTCGGATAAGGTTGAAATCTATTTTGAGGAGAAAAATACTCTTTCTGAAGAATATC
>VOIU01000028.1 GCA_007896885.1 Bacteroidaceae bacterium HV4-6-C5C | reverse complement strand
TCACGTATGCCGTCTTCAGCATCCTGAATTATAATATTGACCTGTGCCCCCTCCTGCATCAACAGACGGGCAAGTCGTAAGATGACATCATAAGCATATTCATCTTCGTGTAGCTCAACACCATTACGCATACCAATTGCACCGGGATCAGGTCCGCCATGTCCGCTCACCACATAAAAACATGCCCCGCGAAGACGATCTGACGTTACTTTTACGTTAGCGAGTGCACTCCCGAATAAAGGTTCATTAATAGATGTCTTTTGCGAACGTGACTTGGATTTGCTTACGGATGACTTTGACGGACGGCTGTCTTCCGCCTCACCATCTTCTTCTTTTCCTTTCGCCTTCTTTTTAGTCGTTTTACTTGACTTAGTATCTTCGCGTAAAGGAGGAAGCAGATATTCGACACCGAACTGTACTTCTTCCTTACCACGTAATCTACGTTTATTCAATTCTAAGAACTCCTTATAATAATCCTTTCCTTCACGTTCATTTCTCCGCAGAAATGCGAAAATACCTTCCCCCTTTTGAGGGGTATCCTTTTCATCCTGAGCAAAGGTTTGAAGCGAAAAAAATAATCCAAACAAAACGATAAGTAAGCAAATAGTACGTCTCATAATCTGTTCATTCATCAATAAATTGCGTTTATGGCTGTGGAAGCAAAGTAACAAGTCCTTTTCGAGTATATATCCGGCAAAAATACGATTATTTTCCTTATTTTTGCCTCCCTACAAACGTTTAAGAAGAAACTACTAAAAAATAGAACAAAGTATGGCTAAACAATTTAAACCGGAAACCTTGTGCGTACAAGCCGGATGGACCCCGAAAAAAGGAGAGCCTCGAGTATTACCAATCTACCAAAGCACCACTTTCAAATATGAAACAAGCGAGCAAATGGCTCGTTTATTCGACCTCGAAGATAGCGGTTACTTTTATACCCGCCTGCAAAATCCGACAAACGATGCCGTTGCAGCAAAAATAGCAGCTCTTGAAGGAGGTGTTGCTGCAATGCTTACATCAAGCGGACAATCGGCTAATTTCTATGCCATCTTTAATATTTGCCAGGCAGGCGATCATTTTGTTTGTTCTTCAGCTATCTATGGAGGAACTTTCAATCTGTTCAGTGTCACTATGAAAAAGTTGGGAATTGAGGTCACATTCATTAACCCGAATGCTACCGAAGAAGAGATATCGGCAGCTTTCCGTCCCAACACCAAAGCTTTATTCGGTGAAACGATTTCCAATCCTTCATTGGAAGTTCTTGATATTGAAAAGTTTGCAAATATAGCTCACAAGCATGGCGTTCCTTTAATTGTAGACAATACCTTCCCTACTCCTATCAATTGTCGTCCATTCGAATGGGGAGCAGACATCGTAGTACATTCCACCACCAAATATATGGATGGACATGCCACGAGCGTCGGAGGTTGTATTGTAGACAGCGGCAAATTCGATTGGGAAGCTAATGCCGATAAATTCCCCGGACTGTGCACTCCCGATGAGTCTTACCATGGACTTACTTACACTAAAGCTTTTGGCAGCATGGCTTATATGACTAAAGCCACCGCACAATTGATGCGTGACTTGGGTAGCATACAGAGCCCTCAAAATGCTTTCTTATTGAACATCGGTCTAGAGACTTTACATTTGCGTATGCCGCAACACTGTGGCAATGCACAAAAAGTAGCGGAATACCTACAAGCCAATGATCAAGTAGCATGGGTGGAATATTGTGGATTGCCGGGAAATAAATATTATGATCTAGCTCAAAAATACATGCCTAACGGCTCTTGTGGTGTGATTTCATTCGGACTAAAAGGAGGTCGTGATGTAGCCATCAAGTTTATGGATTCATTAAAATTGGCTGCCATTGTGACACATGTAGCTGATGCACGTACTTGTGTACTTCATCCCGCAAGCCATACCCATCGTCAGCTCACCGATGAACAGTTGATGGCAGCAGGTGTACGTCCCGATCTCATTCGTCTATCCGTAGGTATTGAAAATGCCGGTGATATTATTGCCGACATAGAGCAGGCACTAAAGGCTTAAAGCAGAAATAAGCTTTACGCACGAGCAAAAAGACAATAGTACTATCCATTCCCGGAATCTTAATAATAGGATTCTAAGGATGGATAGTATGATTTATATCAGTCGTACATCTAAATATAAGTATATAAACACATACTTTTTAGAGATATACCAGTATAAGCCAAGAGCATCAAATATCCCGAAATAAATCAAGCCTGCTACGAAGCTCGTTTATCTCCCGCCTCATATCTTCCATTTGCATTAAAAGATGACGAATGACATCAATTCCCTCAATATTGATAGATAAGTCATAATACAACCGACTGTATTGCTCGATATCAGGGAGTTGGGAGTATAACAGACACCGTTCCTCTCCTTCCACATAAATATCTATCAAATCATTTTCATGCAACAAGTCAATAAATAAAGGATCGATGTTGCACTTCGCACAATATTCGCTGATTATGATAAGTTCGTTTTGCATAGCACTAATATTTAGAATTCATACTCTGAAGCTTACGAAACATCTCTTTTTGTTGCTCCGTTAAATTGGTCGGTAATTTTACGGAATACTCTACGATAAGATCACCAAATTGTCCTTCTTTCTTATATACAGGAAAGCCCTTGCCTTTCAAACGTACTTTCGTACCGTTTTGAGTCTCCGGTTTTACCTTCAATTTGACTTTTCCATTCAATGTATCAACTAATTGTTCTCCACCCAAGATCGCTGTATACAGATCGATGGAAACATTAATGTACAAATCATCTCCCAGGCGCTTGAACAGTAGATCATCCGCTATTGTAAAAGTGATATAAAGATCACCTGCCGGGCCTCCATTCACTCCTTCTGCACCATAACCTCTCAATTTTATGACCTGACCATTCGTTACGCCTGCCGGAATGGTAATCCGCACTGTCTTACCGTTTACCGTCAATATCTGCTTATGAGTTTGTGCTGCCTCACGCAATGAAAGATTTAGCTTCGCATGATAATCTTGCCCTCTGAAGCCTGCGTTACTTTCACGATGGCGACGTCCGCCAAACAATGATTCAAAGAAATCAGAGAATCCACTTTCTCCTGACGAAAAGTCCTGACCATCGGAAGAATACCAATAACCACCCTTATTATCGGATCCATAGCCACCCTCATGAGCGCCAAAGTCTCCTGCACCACTCCAACCTTGGGCTTGCTTCTGAGCTTCAAATTCATCAGCATGCTTCCAATGCTCACCGTACTCGTCATACTTCTTTCGCTTTACCGGATCGCCCAGCACCTCATTCGCTTCATTTATAGCCTGAAATTTATCCTTTGCAGTCGGATCATTCGGATTCAAGTCAGGATGATATTTGCGTGCAAGCTTACGGAAAGCTTTTTTAATATCATCTTGAGATGCCGTTTTGTCTACTCCAAGAACTTGATAATAATCAATATATGCCATAGTCTATAAATTTTATATTCCGAAAATATAATAACAAACAATAGACCAATACAATTGTTTTCATTTTAAAATACGTAAACGAAAACTAAAAAGAATTTCGAATAACCTTATAAGCACATTATCAATAATTCAGTGCGTTAAGCAAAAGATTAAATCCGCATATTATCTAAATTATTGTAAACGATGCGTAATATCAATTAATTATTATCGCAAATTATTCCTAAAATAAGTAGAAACTACTTTATTTGCAATAATAATGGATTAATAATAATGCATAAATCCACCCTACCAGTATAAACACATTGATATGAAACGTTATTCATGGATTTTTACTACATTACTAGTATTCATCAGCATTCAAGCTCAAGCAGAAGGTTGGATACGGATCAATCAGCTAGGTTATTTACCCAAGTCACTCAAAACCGCTGTGTACATCGCTGATGAGTCCATAAATATTAAAGAGTACGCATTAATTGATGCCTTCACCGGAAAAGTGGTTAAAGTATATACCAATCCGAAAAAGACGGGAAGAATAGGGAAGATGGAAAGCACGTTTAGACTTGACTTTAGCGAATTCAATCGGGAAGGTACGTATTATTTAAAAGTCGGTGAGACACTTTCTCCACGTTTCCCGATTAATTGCCGGGTATATAATGGCACAGCCGATTTCCTACTACAATATATGCGCCAACAAAGATGTGGTTACAATCCTTTTCTGAAAGATAGCTGTCATGTACACGACGGATACATTGTGTACCACCCCACCAAGACAGGAAAGCATATCGATGTCCGTGGTGGTTGGCATGATGCCACCGACTATCTGCAATATACGACCACTTCGGCTAATGCAATCTATCAAATGATGTTTGCCTATCAGGAAAACCCCGAAGTGTTTGGCGACATCTACGATGCCGCCGGATTACCCGGAGCCAATGGAATACCGGACATTATTGATGAGATAAAATGGGGATTGGACTGGCTGAACAGGATGAATCCGGAGCCGGGAGAACTTTATAATCAGATAGCGGATGATCGTGATCACGCTGGTATGCGCCTTCCTAATAAAGATAAAGTAGACTATGGTTACGGCCCGGGCAACGGACGTCCGGTATATTTTTGTAGCGGTGAACCACAAGTCCGTGGAAAATTCATGAATGCAACAACAGGAGTGGCCAGTACGGCCGGTAAATATGCCTCATGCTTTGCTTTGGGAGCACGAATACTCAAGCAATATTATCCGCAGTTTGCTGCAGAAATCGGCGCCAAAGCCAATGACGCCTATCAGGAAGGAATTAAGAAACCCGGTGCATGCCAAACCGCTTCAGTCATGTCGCCTTATATTTATGAGGAAGACAATTGGGTGGATGACATGGAACTTGGTGCAATGGAAATATATAAGACTACAGGAGATAAAAGCTATCTAAACCAGGCTGTCGAATATGGTCGCCGTGAACCATTCACGCCATGGATGGGAGCTGACAGTGCAAGGCATTATCAATGGTACCCTTTCATGAATATGGGACACTACCACTTGGCAAAACAAGGTAACCAGCGCTTGAGCCAGGAATTTATCCGCAATATGCGTACCGGCTTACAACGTACATTCGAGAAAGCCCAAAGCAGTCCGTTTTTAAATGGAATACCTTATATTTGGTGTTCAAACAATCTGACAGTTGCCATGATTACCCAATGCCGGCTTTATCGGGAGTTAACGGGAGATACAACTTATTCCGAGATGGAATCGGCTTTACTGGATTGGTTGTTCGGTTGTAACCCATGGGGGACAAGCATGATTGTGGAACTTCCGCTATATGGTGACTACCCTTCACAACCGCACTCGTCTTTGTTGAATGCCGGTGTAGGCAACACTACTGGAGGATTGGTAGACGGACCGGTTTATCGAAGCATCTTCGAGAGTCTGCGTGGAGTAAACATGACTGGCATTCCGGGAACTCCCGGTCAGGATTATGAGCGTTTTCAACCGGATATGATGGTTTATCATGACGCCATTCACGATTATTCCACCAATGAGCCTACAATGGATGGCACTGCCAGTCTTACCTATTACCTTTCGGCTATGCAGAAAGAAGGAATGGTGCAATCCGGATTGAAAAAAGATAATAATGTATATATAAATGGTGGAATTGTACGTACCGATCCATCTAAAAAACAAATATCTTTGGTCTTTACAGCTGCAGATAAAGCTGACGGAGCTGATGCGATCATTGAGACACTTAAGAGAAACCACATTAAAGGAGGCTTTTTCTTCACCGGAGAGTTCTACGAAAAATACCCTGAAACCGTCAAAAAGCTTTTGCAAGAAGGACATTTAGTAGGAAGCCATAGCTACGGCCATTTACTCTACATGCCATGGGAAAATCGCGATTCTCTCTTGGTCAGTCGTAAAGAGTTTGAAGATGACATGCTAAAAAGTTATGCGACGATGCGTAAAGCAGGTATAGAATACCAAGATGCTCCTTTATACATTCCGCCATACGAATACTACAACAAAGAGATTTCAGCGTGGGCGAAAAATATGGGTATACAGGTTGTCAATTATACACCGGGCACTATGAGCAATGCCGACTACACAACCCCTGATATGAAAAATTATAGAAGTAGTAAATTCATCTATGATAATATCATGAAGATAGAAAAAGAGAAAGGGTTGAATGGATATTTGATGTTAATTCATTTTGGAACGGATGACCGGCGTATAGACAAATTTTACAATGGCTATCTGGATAAAATGATCAAGACACTCAAGCGTAAAGGATACTCATTTGTCCCTTTACGTGAAGCTGTCGAACTATAAATAAATGGAATCATATTTCAGGTTAAAGATAAAGGTTAGTTAGAAGTTATTATCAGAAGGTATTAAAGGTATATTCAATCGGTTTGTTTTCAGTAAACAAGTTCTCACCCCCAAGAGAGCTTGTTTATAAGTAAAGCTCCAAGCCTGTGAAGGTATGGAGCTTTTTCTATTTTTAAGAGCACCCTCTTATTTCAAGAAGTCGCTACTGCTTTGCAATAGCAGAAAAGGTTAAATTGCAGCATGAACCGCAGCCAAAAACGATTGGATATCAGCCTCGGTAGTATCGAAAGATGTAACCAGACGGATTTCATTAGCAGGCTCATTCCAGAAGTAGAAATAGTAAGACTCTAACAGTTTATCTATCACTTTACGGGGCATAGTAAGAAACAGCTGGTTGCTTTCCATCTTTTGGGTAAAAGAAACACCCGGGATACTAACTAATCCATTATAAAGATCAACAGCCATTTTATTGGCATGTGTAGCATTCTTCTTCCACAGTTCATCGGTCAGGTAAGCCGTAAACTGGCAAGATAAATAGCGAAGTTTAGATGCTAACTGAGCAGATTGTTTGCGAATATAACGTGCTTCCGCTTTTAAAGCGTCATTGAATACTATCACACTTTCACCAAGCATCAAGCCGTTCTTTGTTCCGCCAAAGCTCAACACATCGATGCCACAGTCCACTGTAAGTTCCTTGAAAGTTGCATTCAAAGCTACACAAGCATTCGCTAAACGGGCCCCATCCATGTGTACATACAAGCCATACTCATGAGCAAGTCCGGTCAATGCTTTAAGTTCCTCTACGGTATATATAGTACCCAGTTCGGTACATTGTGATATATAGATAGCCCCAGGTTGTGAATGATGTTGTTCACCAAAGTTTTTCAAATGAGGACGGATTAGCTCCGGTGTAAGTTTTCCATCGGTAGTAGCAATGGGACGGACATGACATCCGGTCATACGTGCCGGAGCGCCACATTCATCAACATAGATATGCGCAGTTTCAGCACATAGTATTGCATTATAAGGGCGAGTAGCTAACTGCAATGCAATAGCATTACTCCCCGTACCGTTGAAGACAAACAGAGGTTCACAATCTGAAGTAAACTCTTCTTTTACCTTCTTTACAGCCTCAACTGTCCATGGATCATCACCATATCCTATTGCATGATCCCGATTGGCAAGGTTCAAAGCCTCCATAACCAGAGGATGTACACCGGAATTATTATCCGAAGCAAAACTTCTCATAACATGTATCTATTTAATTTTTTAATGAATGTACAAAGGAACAAAAAAATCCGGTTACCATAAAAAAACAAAAGCGCAGAATATCCCATATCCGCGCTTTAATTATTCAACATAAACATATTGCTTATCCAATGTAGACATTAACTCCCAAATAGATGTAAAGTTCATCTTCATCCTGATAAAATTCAATTTTATCTTCACGAGCGAGCCATCCCAAAGCAGCGCCCAGCTCTTTATCTTTTAAACCGGACTTTCTTTTCAAAGTCCCATAATCCCACTTGGCATTATCGCTAAGTAATTTCCAAATTTTACCCGCATTCGAGCCAATCTCTCTTTTATCCATAATCCGCTTTAATTAAAAGGTTATTAATAAGGTAATCTTTGTCGGGTTGTCGAAATTGATATTCTTAACAGTAAAACTATTAAGTAATTGCCATATAACAAACCAATCGACTAAAAGGATTTCAATCTTAACTTAAATGTAGTATTTTTAAAATAATAAAGAGTTTTTTGTTACATAAAGAATAAAAAAAACTGTGGTGACTTCCATTGAGTCACCACAGTCTATCCAAATAACAATTAGCTTATAGAGAAAAGCAGTATTACATCATACCGCCCATGCCGCCCATACCTGGACCTCCCATCGGAAGTTCCGGTTTATCTTCTTTCTTTTCTACAATAACACATTCAGTAGTCAAAAACATGCCGGCAATAGAAGCTGCATTTTCAAGAGCCACACGGGTTACTTTAGCTGGGTCAACCACACCGGCTGCATGCAAATTCTCATACACGTCAGTACGAGCATTGTAACCGAAGTCAGCCTTACCTTCACGAACTTTCTGCACTACTACAGCGCCTTCTTTGCCCGCATTGGCAACAATCTGACGAAGCGGCTCTTCTATAGCACGCTTGATGATCTCAATACCGGTAGTTTCATCGGCATTATCACCAACAAAGCTATCCAAAGCTTCCAACGCACGGATATAAGCTACACCACCACCGGCAACAATACCTTCTTCAATAGCAGCACGAGTAGCACGCAAAGCATCGTCTACACGATCTTTTTTCTCCTTCATTTCCACTTCACTAGCTGCACCTACATAGAGAACAGCTACACCACCTGACAATTTAGCCAAACGCTCCTGAAGTTTCTCTTTATCATAATCAGACTTGGTTGAAGCAATCTGTGCTTTGATCTGCTCGCAACGTTCTTTAATATTTTGCTTGTCACCGGCACCATTTACAATGGTAGTGTTATCTTTTGTGATAGTCACCTTTTCTGCAGTACCTAGCATTTCAATGGTAGCCTGCTCTAGCTTAAGACCTTTTTCTTCGCTGATTACCACACCACCGGTAAGGATTGCAATGTCTTCAAGCATTTCTTTACGACGATCACCAAATCCGGGAGCCTTCACAGCACAAATCTTCAACTGAGAACGAAGACGGTTTACAACCAAAGTTGTCAATGCTTCGCTATCTACATCTTCTGCTATTACAAGCAAAGGACGACCAGTCTGGACTGCCGGTTCCAATATAGGCAAGAAATCTTTCAAATTGGAAATCTTCTTATCGTAGATCAAGATATATGGCTTTTCCATTTCGCATTCCATCTTCTCCGTATTCGTAACGAAATAAGCGGAAAGATAACCACGATCGAATTGCATACCTTCTACCACACCGATGGTAGTATCAGTACCTTTAGCCTCTTCAATAGTAATCACACCATCTTTAGATACTTTACGCATAGCATCTGCAATCAATTTACCAATAACAGGATCATTGTTGGCAGAAACAGCAGCAACCTGCTCTATCTTATCATAATTGTCTCCTACTTTTTCCGACTGTTTCTTAATAGATTCAACAACCTTGGCAACTGCTTTATCCATACCACGTTTGATATCGATAGGACTTGCACCTGCTGTAACATTCTTCAAGCCTTCAGCCACAATAGCCTGAGCCAAAACTGTAGCGGTAGTTGTACCATCACCTGCATCATCACCGGTTTTAGAAGCTACTTCTTTCACCAATTGAGCACCTGTATTCTGATAAGGATCAGACAACTCAACTTCTTTAGCTACGGTTACACCATCTTTTGTAATATGAGGAGCACCAAACTTCTTTTCAACAATCACATTGCGTCCTTTAGGACCGAGTGTTACTTTTACTGCATTTGCGAGAGTATCAATACCCTTTTTCAATTGATCACGAGCATCAATATTGAATAATATTTCTTTTGCCATAACGCTTTTTTATTTACTTGTTTATAGATAAAAATTAACCTAACACTGCGAGTACGTCACTTTGACGCATGATAAGATATTTAGCACCTTCTACTTCGAGTTCGGTACCGGCGTATTTTCCATACAATACCGTATCGCCAGCTTTCAAAACCATTTCTTCATCTTTTGTACCGTGACCTACAGCCACTACTTCGCCTTTCAAAGGTTTCTCTTTTGCCGTATCAGGGATAATGATACCGCCAATTGTTTTCTCTTCTGCAGGTGCAGGAAGTATCAGCACTCTGTCTGCTAATGGTTTAATGTTCATAGTCTTTTGTTTTATATGTTATACATTATATTTTAATAATTCCGCTCATAAAAGCGGGACGTATATTAAATTACGAAAAGTATGCCAAATTGCGCAGAGTGTTTCTTTGTCAGTCACAACTGACAAAATGACAAGCATCTATTTTTTATTTTGCAACAAGTCTGCCAAACGATAGCGTCCCCGCTTGCGTGTCACCTTGCCATATTGTATGATATGTTGGGGACAAGTGTGCACACAACCCATACAATGAGTGCATACGTCAGACCATACAGGAAGTCCTTCTTTCAAATCTATATTGCCGACAGGGCATACTTTTACGCACGCACCACAGGACACACAGTCGCCTTCAATATGGAATCTCTCCGGATGAATACCCGACTTTACAAACAAGAAATTGATGGCATACGTTTTTAATCGTGGACAGGCACCTTCACGAACCTCCCACACTCTAGCACGCTTACATATAGCATCGGCTATCCGGGGGATACGCTCTTCGGTCTTACGGATTTTGGATAAAGCTTTATCGGGAGAATCGAGTTCGAACATGGGTATATAAGTATTCGGCATTACTACCGACCATGCAGCATCCAATCTGAAATGAGCAGAAAACCGTTGCATGCCCTTACCTGCATCATCACCACATGTACAAATGGCATAACGATAAATTTGCGAATTTAACTGTAAAGATGTAGCAAAATCGACCACGATCCGGGGAGCATACCATGAATGTATAGGGAAAACAAAGCCTATACGGCTTTCCTGAGAAAGATCGGGAATACTCTCATCCCCTTTTATTATATCGGCAATATTCACCACCTTATCGTGGATATATTCCGCTATCTTTTCGGCAACCCAACGAGAGTTACCATTTCCTGTGAAATAAAAAATCATATTTCTTTGTACTTTTATACAAAGTTACGTTTTGTTTCTGGATGGGCTATAGATTGAAGTATATATTTTCCTCGCAAAAGGAAAGTCCAACCATTAATAAACATTTTCCGCCTTAGCCACTTGTTGATATGACTCAGTTGTCTGGATAAGTGCATTACCCATAATGTACAGGAAAATAACAGCAATCAAAGTCATCAGCATACTAATAGCTGCATAACTGCTCAGTTTCTTAGTAAAGAATCTCATAACTGTGTTCTTTTATTTAATAACCACAGTAAAAATAGCAATTATAGGTTACAAAAGAACTGCAATATTGTTAAAAAAGCATTTCCGGGTCTATTATGAATACCCCGGAAAGCTTACTGATATGCTGGTATTACTTTTTATTTAAAATGAAAGTAAACATAAAGATTAATGCAAACCAAAAAACATATTGATCATAATAATAATCAACACTATAGTTGTGATCAGCACATAAAGCTTATCTTTCTCTATTGCAAAAGAGAATAGCGAAAAGATAACCCGTAAAACAGGAGTAGCGATCAAAACAATCAGTCCCAATTGTATAATAGCCGCACCATCAAATTGAAAAACATGGGATATAATTGTTGGGAACTCCCTTAGATATGCCGGAGCACCTGCAAAAACATTATGATGACCGGGAATAGCTTTATAATCGGGCACCACACCGGCGTGTTGAAACAAATAGATTATTCCACCGATCACAGTTATAATAGAAGCAACTACAACTCCGACACGCAAGAGCTTGCCTATGAGTGTATCGACATCATGCTGAGTAGTTAGTTTATTCATTTTAATCAAATTTTACCGGTTAAAGCATTGTAAATCATCTGAAGAGCCAACAATGTAATCAGGACACTAAAAATCATGCGCAATGTTCCGACTTTCACTTTCATCAAGATCTTTGAGCCAAAGAATGCCCCGATCAGCACACCGGGCACTATAGGCATAGCCAATCCCGGGTCAATATATCCCCGCTGTAAATAAATCACAGCACTGGCGGCGGCAGTAACCCCCACCATAAAATTACTTGTAGTAGTAGATACTTTAAAAGGTATTTTCATCACCGCATCCATAGCCAATACTTTCAGAGCACCAGATCCTATTCCCAAAATACCGGATAATATACCGGCAAGAGTCATTAAAGAGTATCCTCCCGCCACGCCATGAACGTTATACTTTACAACACCATCTTTTGTAGGGTATGAGCCATTCAATTTTAGAACATTTGCCAATTTATCACTCGGAGCTGAAGGATCTAGAGTTGTATTCTTCTTGCGGACAGTCATCAATGCAGAGAATATTAGTATTCCACCAAAGATGAGCGCTATAATATTAGTAGGTAAATACATCGCTACCAATGCCCCGGCAACAGCACCGGTGGTGGTTGCTATCTCAAGAAACATGCCAATTCGCGTATTGGTAATCCCCTCACGAATGTAAGCTGCAGCGGCTCCCGAAGAAGTGGCAATAGAAGTTACCAATGCCGAACCAACGGCATAGCGCATATCTACGCCAAAGCCCAATGTCAAGAGTGGTATGATTACGACACCTCCACCAAGACCGGTAAGAGACCCCAATAGTCCTGCACAAATAGCTCCAACAAACAAAATAAGGGTGAAAATACTTATATCCATATCAACAAACAATTAATTAAAAGAATAATAAGAGACAGCCTTCACGCCATGAAGACTGTCTCTTATCCACAAAGTATATTTTTATCTATTTATTAAAGAGATCAGCTCATCAGTAGTGACAAGTGTTTGCTCTCCCGATTCCATGTTCTTCAAGGTAATCTTACCTTCATTCATTTCATTTTCACCAACTAAAGCCACAAAAGGAATACTCTTGGCATTGGCGTAACTCATTTGTTTTTTCATTTTAGCAGCATCCGGATATATTTCGGCACGAATACCCTCAGCTCTTACTTTCGCCAAAGCATTGATGGAATAAGCTGCTTCTTTATCACCAAAATTTATAAATAACAGTTGGGTACCGTTCACAGCTTCTTTAGGGTATAATTCCAATTGATTGAGTACATCGAATATACGATCGGCCCCGAATGAAATGCCGACACCGGATACTCCTGCCATGCCAAATACTCCGGTCAGATTATCATAGCGTCCACCACCCGTTATACTACCAATCTGCACATCCAAAGCCTTCACTTCAAAGATTGCACCGGTGTAATAATTTAAACCACGTGCTAGAGTCAAATCAAGCTCTATTTCATTGGTCATACTCAATCCAGAAAGGGTCTTTAGAATGAACTCGCTTTCCTCCACTCCTTTCAGGCCCGTTTCACTTTCGGCAAGTACCTGTTTCAAAACAGTCAGTTTCTCTTCGTTTGTACCACTCAATAGAATGATCGGCTGCAATTTGGCAATAGCCTCATCACTAATACCTTTTTCCTTCAACTCTGCATTCACATTATCAAGTCCGATTTTATCCAACTTGTCAATGGCAACGGTTATATCCACAATCTTATCTGCTTCGCCTATCACCTCGGCAAGTCCGGTAAGGATCTTCCGGTTATTAATCTTAATGCATACACGGATACCAAATCGAGTGAATACAGCATCAACAATCTGCATCAACTCCACTTCATTCAACAAAGAATTGCTACCTACAACGTCGGCATCACATTGGTAGAACTCTCGGTAACGTCCTTTTTGCGGACGATCGGCACGCCAAACCGGCTGAATTTGATAGCGTTTGAAAGGGAAAGTAATCTCTTCGCGATGCATCACTACATAACGGGCAAAAGGCACGGTAAGATCATAACGAAGGCCTTTCTCACAGAACTTGCTGGCAAGTTTAGCCGCATTCCTTCCCAATAATTCTTCATCCGTGATACCGGAGAAATAATCTCCCGAATTCTGTATCTTAAACAGAAGTTTGTCACCCTCATCTCCATACTTTCCCATTAGCGTGGAAAGCATTTCCATAGCGGGGGTCTCTATCTGCTGAAAACCATAAAGATGATATACTTCACGAATTGTATTGAATATATAGTTTCGCTTCGCCATTTCAACTGGCGAAAAGTCACGTGTTCCTTTGGGAATACTGGGATTTGCAGCCATAATCTATCAAATGTATTTAAAAAGTAGGCTGCAAAGTTACAGGTTTTTGTCGAGAGTATAAAAGCTGAGCGGGTTGTTTTATGTAAATCAGATGAAAAGAATGTAATAAGATGTCATAAAGCATTCATTGTTTGTCCACTTTCGAGAAATACGTTCATTATCGGACACAACCCAACCTAACATACATCTGATTATCAAATGATTAAAACAACGGCATTCTTTTTGGATAGAAATAGAAAAACAATTAAATTATAATAACTATGCTAAAAGATGGAATGATTATTAAGAGACTGGTGTACACACTACTCATTTTACTTGTTTGCAACTTCAATGTATGCAAAGCTCAGGCAATAAGTTCAAAAGAAGCATTCAATAAGACGTATAAAGCATTGGGCACGGAACTAAATCAAGCTCTAAATGAAAAGAACTATGCAAAAGCAGAACAGCTTAATAAAGTTATAATCTCTAATTATGAAAGCCTTCCTGAGTCGTTACGTAAAGAGATTTGGTTCAATTATGGAGGGCAGTACTATAATGTGGCTTGCTACGAATCTCTCCAAAACAAGAAAAAAGAAGCATTGAAACACTTCAAGCTTGCTTATAAGAATGGATACGTCAGCTATAAACATATTCTTGAAGATACAGATTTAGACAATATACGAAAGAGTAGAGAATTCAAAAAGATACTTGCGAAAATCAGAGAAGAAGGGGATTATCTGTACATTTTGCAAAAATCATCTTCATACGCACAAAACGAACGTACGGACACTTTGCCTCAATTTACTTATATGGATGCCGATGACAGTAACTTGATTCGCGTACGCGAATATTTCAAATTAGATAGTGTAGCCGGTAAAGGGGACGAAATCTCTAAAATAAAAAACATACTCACGTATATACACAACAAAATTCGACACGACGGACAGCATGAAAACCCCAAAGGACGGAATGCCATAGCACTTGCCGAGCCATGTAAAGACGGTTCACGTGGACTGAACTGCCGCGGTTTAGCAATTGTACTCAATGAATGTTACCTGTCGATGGGATTCAAATCACGATTTATCACATGCCTGCCTAAAAAGTACATCAACGACTGTCATGTAATTAATGCCGCATATTCTAAAACATTGAACAAATGGATATGGATTGATCCAACCAATAACGCGTGGGTTATGGACGAAAAAGGGAACTTACTGAGCATACAGGAGGTTCGCGAACGTTTACGGAAAGGGCTACCTTTGGTTTTAAATAAAGAAGCCAACTGGAATAATAGAGAGCAAATCGTTCAGGAATCTTATTTATATAATTACATGAGTAAGAACTTATATTATCTGTCGTGTACTCTAAACAGCGAATTTGGTGCAGAAGACAAAGGCTTTAAACCCAGTCGTTATGCAACTCTTATGCCAACTGGTTACAGCAATGATAGAGAAAAAGGATCTTATATTGTCAATGACGACAAATGGTTTTGGCAGACGCCCAATTGAAAAACGCATCATTAATACATAGAATCGGTAATCTACTAGCTATTATTTTTTCAGGTCCAATTCACCCTGGAAACGTATGGATTGCCGGTTCTGCATATTCACGTATATTGAAGAAGAGCCATTCGCAAATACATCGATGCTGAAATCGTATTTATCTTCAGAATTGCGAACGGAGAATCTCACTTTGGCAGTTCCTTTCTTATCCCATTCAATTTTATATCCGGTAAAAGGTGCTTTGAAGTTTAACCCGTCTCCACCACCATAAGGGATGGAGTATGCCCTGCCATAATAGGGAAGATAAGAAACCACAGAATCATTCCGTACCTCCAACGAATACGGAGATGTAAGAAATACCGTTTTTCCGGTAGTTGGAATAGCCTGACTCACTTCCACTTTATATTTTTGAGAGAGAACAAGTTCCTTTACCGCCCTTTGTTTTTGCTCCTTTTTATCTTGCTTGTTTTGTGCAAAAAGGATGGCTGTACCCAAAAACATGAACACTGCAAAAGCTAAAATGAAATTAACCGGTTTCATAGTCTGCTGATTTAGTTGATTATGAAGAAATAACAAAGACGCGCAATGTAAAGGGTTATCGAATGAAAGCTTTTTAATATTATTTAATGGCATACAACTGCCATAATAGACAAATTGCTCTGCATATTCCAAAAACAGATAGTGTGTTTGCGCCAAATTGATGGTCTGTTTACCTCAAACAGATGGTCAGTTAAGCCTCAACACACCATCTGTTGAGAACTAACAGACCATCTGTTTCATCCGGTAAAAGAATGCACCCGCCGATATAAAAAATAAAGTCGGCCAATCTTAACGACTGGCCGACCTTATTATATTATTTATCGCAACAGAGAAAAAATATTAGTTTCTACTACGCCCCATAAAGAGCATAACATAATAGATTAGTGTGGCTAATGAGCCTAATGCAGCTACGACGTAAGTATATGCAGCAGAACGAAGAGCATCTTCTGCTTGGGAATGATTATAAGAATTAGTTATTCCCGAGCGGCTCAACCATACCAGTGCACGTTTACTCGCATTGATTTCAACCGGAAGAGTGATGAAGCTGAACAATGTTGTCATTGCAAACAGAATAATACCGGCAAGCAATAGCTGTGGAAAAGATTGAAGCATCAATATACCTCCGAGTAACAGCCACGTCATCCACTGTGAAGCAAATGAAACAACAGGGACAAGTTTACTGCGCATAGCCAACGGAGCATAAGCCTGAGCATGTTGTACCGCATGTCCACATTCATGAGCAGCGACAGCAGCAGCCATCACGCTATCTCCTTCATATACACCTTCACTCAAATTCACTGTCTTATTGGCAGGATTATAGTGATCGGTCAGATGTCCGGGAGTATGAGTCACTTCAACATCATAGATACCATTGTCATGCAACATCTTCAACGCCACGTCCCTTCCTGTCATCCCATTGTTTAAAGGCACTTTGGAGTATTTTTTAAATTTGCTCTGCAGGTTCATCTGCACCAACCAACTCACTAGAGCCACTCCAATAAAAATAATCCATTGCATTCCTATCATTCCAGTTCCCATAATTTAGTTTTTATTTTAAAGATTAAAACGCGCTTTTCTTATCATTATACAAATAGTTTGCCAAAAATAAAGGGAAACTGCTATAAATCTGACAGTTTCCCCTATATTTTATGAAGAATTAAGTACTAAGCTTCTTCAATATAACGTTCTATAGTCTGTTCACGGTCAGGTCCTACCGAAACAATCTTCACAGGTACACCCAATTGCTCTTCCAAGAAAGAGAGGTATGCGTTAAATTCCTCAGGGAATTCATCTTCACTCTGCATCTTTGTCATGTCAGTCTGCCAACCCGGAAGTTCCACATATACCGGTTCAACACCTTCATTGATGTCATAAGGGAAGAAATCCACTTCTTCACCGTTGATATTGTATGCCACGCATGCTTTGATTGTTTCGAAGGTATCAAGGACATCACTCTTCATCATGATCAGTTTTGTTACCCCATCTACCATGATAGCATACTTCAATGCCACAAGATCAATCCATCCGCAACGGCGTTTACGACCGGTTACTGAACCGAATTCATGTCCCAACGTACAAATCCGGTCACCAACTTCATCAAATAATTCAGTTGGGAAAGGACCTGCACCTACACGCGTACAATAAGCTTTGAAGATACCGTACACCTCACCAATTCTATTTGGAGCGACTCCAAGCCCCGTACAAGAACCTGCACATATTGTGTTAGAAGAAGTAACAAAAGGATAAGAACCGAAATCAACATCCAGCATTGTTCCTTGCGCACCTTCACACAAAATACTTCTGCCTGAGTTAAGCAAGCGGTTAATCTCATGTTCACTGTCCACTAAATTGAATTCCTTGAGGTATTCAAGACCTTCAAACCATTCTTTTTCGAGTGGTGCCAAGTCATATTCAAAATTCAAGCTTTTCAATATCTGTTCGTGACGAGCCTTAACTGCTGCATACTTCTTATCAAAGTCATGAAGAATATCACCTACGCGTATACCGTTACGGCTTACTTTGTCGGTGTATGTAGGGCCAATACCCTTACCTGTCGTACCAACCTTGGCATCACCTTTAGCCGCTTCATAAGCCGCATCCAGCAAGCGGTGGGTAGGAAGAATGAGATGAGCTTTTTTGGAGATGTGAAGACGGTCTTTCAACTTATGTCCGGAAAGCTCCAATGCTTCCGCTTCAGCTTTAAAAAGAGCAGGATCGAGTACTACTCCATTACCGATAATATTAACTTTATCACCTTGGAAAATTCCGGAAGGGATGGAACGAAGCACATACTTCTGTCCTTCAAACTCCAATGTATGCCCGGCATTTGGTCCTCCTTGGAAACGTGCAATTACATCGTATCTGGGGGTTAATACGTCGACGACTTTACCTTTACCCTCGTCTCCCCATTGCAATCCTAATAGAACATCTACTTTCATTTTTCTTTCTTATAGTTATTATTCTTTTTCTTTCTTTTATTAGCCCGATCGCATTTGCTGCATAAGCCGTAGATATATAAAGAATAATGCGACAAATAAAACCGGCTTAATTTAGTACCTTCAATAGCCCGCTGTAAATCTTCATTCTGATACTCCGTCACTTTGCCACACTGTGTGCAGATTAAATGATGATGGGTATCACGATTGTAACATTTCTCGTATTGAGAAGAGTTTCCGAACTGGTGTTTAATGACCAGATGAGCATTGATAAGTAATATGATTGTATTGTATAGTGTAGCACGACTTACTCTGAAATTGCCTTGATCGGCCATCAAAGTATATAAGGTATCAATATCAAAATGTCCTTCGATAGAATAAATGGTATCGAGTATGGCGTAACGTTCAGGAGTCTTCCGATGCCCGTTAATATTCAAATATTCGGTGAATATCTGCCTTACCGTATCTTTCACATTTTGGCTATCCATTATAGCATCAAAGTTTTTTAACCGCCAACAAAGTTAATCCTTTTTTGCAGAAAGCAAATGAGAAGACTGACATTTTTTAAATGGAAAGACGCGGAACAGCTCGTATTGTTAAGCAATTCCGCGTCTTTGTATGCATAATACAAGATAGATCGAATCAATCTTGTATAAGTTCCTTCACCTTATTATATAGAAGCACCTCATTATCCCGGGAGGAATTCTCCATCTCTTCTACTTTCCGGCAAACGCAAAAAGCATATTCTTCGCTATGTTGCATATAACGACTGATGGCAGTCATCACCGCGCTACGTACGTGATATGATCCCGATAAGAAGGCACATATAGCTTGATCAAGAAATTCTTCCGATACGCGCTCGGACATATCCCCTTTCTTTGTCAACAAACGCGCTATCGTGAGAAACCCACAAACCTGCATATATTCCCGTTCATCCGCTATCCACTGAAAAGATTTGGCGGCTGCATAAGGTAGATGCTGAAATAAATTCATACAGGTTATTTCCGCTATCTCTACATTTCGTATATCTTCCACCCAAATATCTGCAATCTCCGGATAGAAGGTGTCAATGGGTTGCAGCAGACCGGCAAGTATCTTGCATTCACGAATATCTTCTTTCCATAATGCTTGAGCCAATGCATGATTTTTCTCATAAGAGGATGCTATTTCCTTAATACGGGGAAGTTCCACGCCAAAATTAAGTTTATATACCAACCCCTTCTCACGCATACTCTGCGACACGGCACCATTCATAAAAAGACGAAGCTGTGTTTTTATATCTTTTATCTGTTCTTGTATATCCATTACCTAATGTTATTAAGAGGGAAACGTTCCCTGTCTCATTATCAATTCCAAGAAGGTAAGGTGGAATAATCTTTGCTATAGCGTAACATCTGCTCGGTATAACCTTCATCATATACCACCTTTACATCTTTTATCTCACCATTACTACCCAACACCGGTTCGTATTTAGGATTTACAAAGCCTTTATATGGAGCTAAATTCAATTTCTTATAGCGCTCCAATATTTCAGCATGAAGAACGGGATCTACTTTTACCGCATAATCTTCTACTAAATCATGAGCCGCTGCATAATCTCCGGTAGATTTTATCCGCTGAATTTCAGCCAACAACTCACCAAATAAGTGGCGGAGTTTCTGATAATCATTAATCACCACATAAGTCTTACCATTCTTTTTTATGAGCTCAACTACATTTTGCGGCTTGCCTTTCTCATACACCCAACGGGCAATCAATTGCCTGTTTCGCATGTGTGCCTCTTCAATGCTGTTACCTGGCACAATACGCACCAACTGAGTCATTAGGCCGTTCATTAAATATTTGTAGTATTCAGCTTTATAAGCATCCATATTCGGCGTTAAACCCAGATCAACCAACTTTTTATCGGCTACATAATACAATCCGAACAAATCGGCGCGTGCTTCTTCAATGGTAGAGCCATAGGCTTTCAAAGCATCCGGGTCAACTCCGGGGAGTAATTTCCCCGAACCATGCCCAAGACACTCATGAAGATCGGTATGCAGTTCATCGGTCAGATCGGCATAGCTATTTATTAATTCAAGTTCTTTGGGACTGACGACAAATTCTTCATCAAACCCACTTCCGTGAGCTGCTTTGTTATACGCATCCGTAATATTACCGATAGTAACAGACTTTGATCCATGTTGACTACGTATCCAATTCGAATTCGGCAAATTAATACCAATAGCTGTTGCTGGATACAGATCGCCGGCCAATATTGCGGCAGTGATTACTTTTGCTGTAACCCCCTTCACTTTTTCTTTCTTAAACTGCTTATCTACAGGAGAATGATCTTCAAACCATTGAGCATTTCCACTAATGATTTCCGTACGATGAGTCGCATCCAAGTCTTTAAAATTTACCAGCGATTCCCAACTGGCTTTCATACCAAGGGGATCTCCGTAACTTTCTGTAAATCCATTGACAAAATCAATAAGCGAATTGATATCTTTCAGCCATAAAATGGCATAATCATCAAAGGTTTTCAAATCTCCGGTGTTGTAAAAATCCACTAACTTCTCAATTACGGCTTTTTGCTCCGGATTCTCTGCTACAGCCTCGGCCTTCTTCAACCAATACACAATCTTTTCAATTGCAGCACCGTAAAGGCCTCCTACTTTCCAGACCTTTTCCTCTACTTTTCCATTGACTTTAACCAAACGGCTGTTGAGTCCATAAGAAATAGGCGTCTCATCACTGGGGTTTTTCAAAGCATTATAAAAGTCTTCCGCCTCTTGTTGAGTTAACCCATCATAATAATTACAAGCAGAAGTCTTTATTAAATCCTCCCCTGCTGCCTGATTTACCCGCTTAGGCATAATTGCAGGATCAAATATCACAGGAGATATCACATCAAATAACTGTTCTGGTGATTGCCCTGAAGATAGTGACAACAGCTTTTTATCTATACTCAATATGGCTTGTTTAAAGAATTCAGGAGCAAATCCCGGGACAAACTTTTCAGAACCATAATGATGATGAATACCATTAGAAAACCAAACCCTCTTCAGATAAATCTCCATTGCTTTAAAGTCGGCAGAAGTTCTATCTCCCTTATAACCGGTATAAACGGCTTCCAAAGTCCGACGTATGGTCAGATTATATTTTCCGTTTTGGTCAAACAGGATATCACGACCCTGCAGTGCAGCTTCTGTAAGATAGTACACCAGCTTCTTTTGTTGAAGCGATAATTTCTCAAAACCGGGAACCCGGTAACGTAAAATCTGTAAATCGGCAAACTGTTCCACTGTATATTTAAAGTTATTTGCTCGGGCTGTTATTTGTTTAGCATTGCCGCAAGCTGCAAGCAACGCGACGGCGACACAAGTCATCAGTCGTTTCTTCATAATAAGGAAAACTTGCGTTAATAATAGGTCTTATTAAAAAAGGAAAAAGGAATTATCCCGGATATATAAGGTCCGGAATACTTCCTTTTCAATTAGTTCTATGTGCAGATTATTTCTTATCTGCGTGTTGTTTACGGTAGCCGTTAGGGGTTTCTCCCACGTTCTTGTAAAATGCAGCATAAAAAGACTGGCGATTAGCAAAGCCAACCATTGTGCTGATTTCCTCCACATTTTTGTCGGCATATCTCTTATCCGTCAAATAATGTTTTGCATCTTTTACTCTGTATTCATTCAGCAAGCATGAATAATTCATACCAAAACGAGAATTAACAACAGCTGACAAATAACGAGTATTGGTCTTCAATTCTTTTGCCAAATCTTTGGCAGAATAATCTGGATCCTTGTACTTTTTCTGTACAACGACGATATTCAATATCCGGTCGTACAACTCATCTGCCAATTCCGGACGTATTAACGAACGGTAAGCGGCATTCTTCTCCTTTTTCTCGCGCAGGTTGTAAGGGCGCTTCTTTGGAGATTCTTCCATTTTTTTGTTTTCTAAATCACTCATTGAATTAACTGGTTAGGGTTTGTTTAAACAAAAGTCATAAGGATAAATCCTTTCACTACACAAAAGTCTGACATTTTTTTAAAATATACAATTCCATATCATATTTTTTTATATATAAACGCCTAAAAAGGGGTGGAATTATTGATAACACCACATATAATAAGAAACTTTAACAGTTCCAACTTCTTTTTTTACAAAATAAGAAGGGGTTTTGAATTTGTATCATATACAATAATTAATGTAACTTTGTCGACATATATTAAAATAAAAATGCTCCGTACTCTTAAACATTTCTTCGGTTACGACAGTTTTCGTCCTTTACAAGAAGATATCATTCAAACCATATTGACAGGTAAAGATAGTTTAGTATTAATGCCAACCGGAGGCGGTAAATCTATCTGCTACCAACTGCCAGCTCTGCTAAGTGAAGGAACTGCTATTGTCGTCTCACCTCTCATCTCTTTAATGAAAGATCAAGTGGAGACGCTTAACGCCAATGGTATTGCAGCTTCAGCATTGAACAGCAATAACGATGAAACCGAAAATGCAAATATTCGTAGAGCCTGCATGGGAGGTAAACTAAAGCTATTGTACATATCTCCGGAGAAATTAATAGCAGAAGCTAATTACTTGTTAAGGGACATGCATATTTCCTTATTTGCTGTAGATGAGGCGCATTGCATTTCACAATGGGGACATGACTTTAGACCGGAATATGCCCAAATGGGATTCTTACACGAGATGTTCCCGGATGTGCCAATTATAGCTCTCACCGCGACAGCAGATAAAATAACACGTGAAGACATTGTTCGCCAACTACATTTGAAAGAACCTAAAATATTTATTTCATCATTCGACCGCCCCAATCTAAGTCTGACTGTAAAAAGAGGTTACCTGCAAAAGGAAAAGTCAAAAGCCATACTTGAGTTCATATCCGGGCATGGTGGGGAAAGCGGCATTATATACTGTATGAGCCGCAGCAAGACGGAAACAGTCGCTCAATTATTACAAAAACATGGAATTGGGGCAACTGTTTATCACGCAGGATTATCACCCAAAGAACGCGACAAGGCACAAGCCGATTTCATTAACGACCGTATACAAGTAGTCTGTGCGACTATTGCCTTTGGTATGGGAATAGATAAAAGTAACGTAAGATGGATCATACACTATAACTTGCCCAAAAGTATTGAAAGCTTCTATCAGGAAATAGGACGTGCTGGTCGCGATGGAATGCCCAGTGACACAGTTCTTTTCTATTCACTTTCCGATCTGATTTTATTAACCCGATTTGCAACCGAAAGCGGGCAACAAGACATCAATCTTGAAAAGTTACAACGAATGCAACAATATGCAGAATCTGATATATGTAGACGCCGCATTTTGCTGAGTTATTTCGGAGAAACCAGTACCGAAGATTGTGGAAATTGCGATGTGTGCAAAAATCCCCCTCAACGCTTCGACGGTACGGTAATTGTACAAAAAGCATTAAGTGGCATTGCACGTACTAATGAGCAGGTAGGAATACAATTACTCATTGATATTCTGCGGGGTACGATGGGAGCAGGAATTATAAGCAAGAGTTATCAACAGCTAAAGACATTCGGTGCAGGACGGGATATTCCAGGAAGAGATTGGCAAGACTACCTCCTGCAAATGCTACAACTAGGGTATTTTGAAATAGCATATAACGAGAATAATCACCTGAAAATAACATCTAGTGGAAATGATGTATTGTTCGGAAGGGCGAAAGCGCAGCTAGCTGTAATCCGCCGCGAAGAAACAAGCAAAAAGAAAACGAAAAAGACTACCACAAAAGAGTTGCCGCTAGATCTACCAAGTATAGAAAATACCGACTTGTTTGAAGCTCTCCGCCAATTGCGTAAGAAATTAGCCGATGAAGACATGCTACCTCCATATATCGTCTTATCGGATAAAGTCCTACATACACTGAGCACTTTGCGACCAACAAGTGTCGAAGAATTCGGAAATATTAGCGGTATAGGTGATTATAAAAAGAAAAAATACGGTAAGGAATTTGTCTCATTAATCAGGGAATATCTTTAAGAAACCATTATCGACTCTGCCGCAACAATTCTTTTATATCCACACGCGAAGCACCTAATGAAACAGCTTTTTCAAAATCTCTTTTAGCCATATCTTTTTTCTTTTGAGCTAGATAAATCTGCCCACGCATCAGGTAAGCTTCAGGCTCTTCCGGTTTAAGCTTAATTGCTTCTTCCAAATCAAGTAAAGCAAGATCATCGTGCTTCAAGTCCCTTTCAACACCTGCACGAGCAGAATAAAGAGCTGCATCTTCTGAGTTTTCTACAAGCATTTTATTAAAGATATCCAAAGCTCTTGCAAATCGGCCTTCTTTTTGCTCCAAAGTAGCTAACCCAAATCGACCGGCGTAATCTAACGGATAAGTCTTGAGCAAACTATCATAATCTACCCTTGCCGATTTATAATCTCTCGCCCGCATGTAAATATACGCCCGCATCTGCAAAGCTTCTTTATTATTTTTTTCGCGATCGAGAATCAAAGAATAATCAACCCGGGCAAAATCATCTTTACCTTGTTCTAGATAAAGCGCGGCTCTGTTTAAGAGAATAGGAACTGACAGCGGAGCAATATTCAAAGCATAAGTATAAGAATCAATCGCATCATCGTATTGCCGCTGACGGCGTTGAATCGTTCCTAAATTAGAGAAAAGCAACGCATTATGCGGATTGGCAGGTTCGAGTTTTAATGCTTGTCGAATAACTTCTTCAGCAAGCTGTAGGCTATCCTGACCAAGCAGTTCGCTAGCACGATTGCAAAGTTTACCATAGTTCTGAGACATCGCAGACAAGCATGAAAAAGAAACGAATATGAGTAAGTAGAAAAATTTCCGCATGATATAATTTTATTCGACTAAATTAAAAATAATACAAAACATTAAGTGTAAAAGATTGAAGCCTACTCCAAAGGATAAGTTTCAAAAGCAAACAGCTCCGTAGAAAGATATCTTTCACCTGTATCGGGAAGAAGGACAACAATCTGCTTATCGGCAAATTCCGGACGTAAAGCAATCTGCCGGGCTGCATAGAGTGCGGCACCGGATGATATGCCAGCCAATACTCCTTCGGTGGCAGCAAGGTCGCGACCGCCACGAATAGCTTCGCCATCGGGAACGGGAAATACTTCATTGATGACGGAAGGGTCATAAATAGCCGGAATAAAATTTGCACCTATACCCTGTATACGATGAGTTCCGGGCTTTCCACCTTCCAGAATTGGAGAAGCTTCCGGTTCAACTGCAACAATGTAAATATTAGGATTATATTTTTTTAATGCACGCCCTACCCCACACACAGTTCCTCCTGTACCAACTCCGGCCACAAAAACATCAACTTTTCCATCCGTATCATCCCAGATTTCTTCTCCTGTAGTAAGCAGGTGGGCCTGTGGGTTGGCAGGATTTTCGAACTGTTGCAAAATTATCGATCCCGGGATTTCAGCATTTAATTCACGAGCCTTGGCAATAGAACCAGCCATTCCCGCCATACCGTCTGTCAGGACAATATCGGCACCAAAAGCTTTTAATAAATTACGGCGTTCCAAACTCATGGTTTCGGGCATGGTAAGAATCAGGCGGTATCCTTTTATTGTAGCCACCATAGCCAGGCCTACTCCCGTATTTCCGCTGGTAGGTTCTATTATTGTAGCTCCCGGCTTAAGAAGCCCGCGTTTTTCAGCATCCTCAATCATTGAAAGCGCCACACGATCTTTCACACTTCCAGCAGGATTGAATGATTCCAATTTAACAATAAGCTCTCGCTTCAAACCATATTTATTACTATATCCAGACACTTTCATGAGTGGCGTATGACCAATAAGATCTGTCAGTTTTTCGGCAATTTTCACCATAACGATCAAAGAATTAATAAGCCGTGTTATTGAATACCAGTAGTTATAATCCCTATTTATAGGTATTATGCCCCAAAGATAGACAAAAAACTATTCGAATATTCCGTTGTTATATTTCTATCACGTAATTTTGCTTAAACATTATACACATATAACACTTGAGGTTATGACACACGAACATCATCACCACAATACAGCCAACACAGAATCGCTAAATAAGGCCTTCATCATTGGCATAGTTTTGAATCTGTTTTTCGTCGCCACCGAATTTAGCGCCGGATTTTGGTTTAATTCACTCGCTCTGCTATCAGATGCAGGACACAATCTGAGTGATGTTGTTAGTCTTGTATTGGCATTAATAGCCTTCCGACTCGCTAAGATCAAGGCGAACAGCAACTATACATACGGATATAAGAAGAGTACTATTCTTGTGTCTTTACTCAATGCTGTTATCCTGTTAGGTGCTGTAGGTGCGATTATCTTAGAAAGTGTCCACAAGCTCAGATATCCGGAGCCTGTTCCCGGAGGAGCCATCGCATGGGTAGCAGGTGTCGGAGTTTTTATTAATGCATTCACGGCTTTCTTATTTGTGAAAGACAAAGAAAAAGACCTGAACGTAAAAGGAGCTTATCTCCACATGGCAGCTGATGCACTCGTTTCAATCGGAGTCTTAATTGCCGGCATCATTATAAGTTACACGGGATGGTACATTATCGACCCGATCATCGGGTTGGTGGTAGCTACTGTGATACTAATTTCCACATGGAACTTACTCCATGATAGTTTGCGTCTAACCCTCGATGGTGTTCCATCGGGTATCGATAGTCAAAAGGTAGTGAAAACAATCCGAACAATTGAGGGAGTAACCGATATACACCACGTACATATATGGGCAATAAGCACCACCGAGAATGCACTAACAGCACATATTGTATTAAAGGAAGCTAATCGCATGGAAGAAATAAAACACCTTATTCGAGAGCAACTGAAGATATTTGATATAGAACATGCAACATTGGAATTCGAAACATCTGATGAACATTGTGAAGCTAGCTGCAACTGTAATACCACGCAAAATAGTTGATCTTTATATATATAAAAAGCCGGCTCTTATCGATCCGGCTAGTATATAAGATAAATATTAGAAACTGTTTGGAAATTAATTTTGCTTTATATAATCTACAATCCACTCTCCTATTTCTTTTGTCCCATATTTTGCTCCGCCTTCCACTTGTATCTCAGGTGTACGGACATTTGCGTCCAATGAAGCATCTACTGCTTTGCGAATCAACGCACCTTCCGCTTTCATATCAAAGTACTCGAATAACATCGCAACAGACAAAATCTGAGCTAGTGGGTTAGCAATATTCAATCCTTTTGCTTGTGGCCATGAACCATGAATCGGTTCAAATACCGGAGTACTCTCGCCGGTAGAAGCAGATGGTAACAATCCCATAGAACCGCTGATACAAGATCCCTCATCCGTCAAAATATCACCAAAGGTGTTTTCTGTAACCATTACATCGAAGAATTTAGGTTCTTGAATCATACGCATGGCAGCATTGTCCACATACATATAGTCGGTTGTAACTTCCGGATATTGAGGAGCCATTTCCTGCGCAATTTGCCTCCAGAGACGGCTACTTGCAAGAACATTAGCTTTATCCACCACCGTAAGGTGTTTATTACGCTTCATGGCATATTCAAAACCAACCTTTAATATACGTTCTATTTCAGGACGCGTATACAAATTGGTGTCGTAAGCTTTATCATTATCCTGATATTTCTCACCAAAATACATTCCACCTGTTAATTCACGGATACAAAGGAAATCAGCTCCGTCTACCAACTCTGCACGTAAGGGTGATTTATAAAGCAGACACTTAAATGTTTGTACAGGACGAATATTTGCAAATAAGCCTAATTTCTTACGCATGGCAAGCAAACCTTGTTCAGGACGAACCTTTGCTGTAGGATCATTGTCAAACTTCGGATCACCTACCGCCGAAAATAATACGGCATCAGCGCTTTTACAAGCTTGATAAGTCGCTTCCGGAAACGGATCACCAACTTTATCTATAGCGTCTGCACCACAGATGGCATATTCATAACTTACTCCATGTCCGAATTTCTCACAAACGGCAGACATCACATCAACGCCTACCACCGATATTTCAGGACCTATACCATCACCGACCAACACTGCAATTTTAAAATCCATATTCTTTTTTATTTTTGTACTAATGATTAATGTTATTCTTTCTCTTGTTCGTATGTCGACTCTATGATATTGAGCATTTTCACCGTTGCTTTAATAGCAGCTTCCGTTTGGTCGGCATCCAACCCACGGGTACGAAATACTTTATCTTCAAAGTTCCATGTAATAACCGTTTGAACAAACGCATCAGTTCGGCCTCCGGGAGGAATGCTAACCGCGTAATTAGTCAGCATCGGAAATTTACGCCCGAGGCTTGTCTTATATACTTTGCGTAAAGCCCGTACAAAAGCGTCATATTGTCCGTCACCACTAGAACTTGCCTCATACTCTTTACCATTGATCTCAATCTTCAAAGTAGCCATTGGTTTTAAACCATAAGCTAGATTTACAATATAACTCTTCAGATTTACTCTTTCATTCATTACGCTATGCTTCAACACGTCGGATACGATGTAAGGCAGATCTTCCTGGGTTACCAACTCCTTCTTATCTCCCAATTCGATGATACGCTCCGTGACCTTCCTCATAGACTGTTCATCCAAGTCCAGTCCTAAGTCTTCAAGATTCTTGCGTATATTGGCTTTCCCGCTATTTTTGCCCAAAGCATATTCACGCTTCCGTCCGAAACGCTCAGGTAGCAAGTCATTGCAATAAAGATTACTTTTATTGTCTCCATCAGCATGTACACCGGCCACCTGAGTAAAGACATTCTCGCCGACAATAGGCTTATTAGCCGGAATCATGATACCCGAATAAGATTCCACTACACGACTCACCTCATTCAACCGGCTTTCGTCAATATTGGTTTTAGCAGCGAAATGATCATGGAGTATAGCTTGTACACTTGCAAGCGGAGCATTACCGGCACGCTCCCCCAATCCATTTATTGTAGTATGCAATCCTTTTGCCCCACTGAGTACTGCAGCAAGAACATTACTTACCGCCAGATCATAATCGTTATGAGCGTGAAAATCAAAATGGACATGGGGATAGCGCTTGAGCATTTTTCTCATGTATTCAATCACCTGTAATGGGTTCAGTATGCCCAATGTATCAGGTAGCATATATCGTTTAATTTCCGAGTTGATCAAAGCATCTACCAATTGAAAAACATATTCGGGAGAGTCTTTCATCCCATTGCTCCAATCTTCAAGATAAACATTAACTTCCAAGCCGGACTCATTAGCATAATCCACAACAGCCAAGATATTTTCAATATGCTCTTCGGGCGTTTTCTTCAGTTGAAAAGTGCAATGCTTTAAAGAACCCTTACAAAGCAAATTTATAACCCTGCATCCCGTGGCATGTATCCAATCCACCGAAGTATGTCCATCAACAAATCCCAAGACCTCGACTTTAGAAAGCAGACTACGCCTGGCAGCCCAATCGCATATCATTTTTACTGCATCAAACTCACCGTCTGAAACCCGGGCGGAAGCAACTTCCACCCGATCCACCTTCAAATCTTCAAGCAATAAACGGGCTATCATCAATTTTTCATGAGGCACAAAAGACACACCACTGGTTTGTTCACCATCACGCAGTGTAGTGTCCATAATCTCTATCCTCGGATGATTACGCTTCATGCTTTTTCTCCCAAGCTACTATTTTATCTTTATTCTCAAGTAAGAAATCAATGTCGTCCAATCCATTCATTAAACAGTGTTTTTTGTACGCATTAATCTCAAATGTTTCATTTTTCCCAGTTGCTTTGTTTGTGATAGTCTGTTGAGGAAGATTCACTTCAACAACAGTTTTCGGATCTTTAAATATCGAATCAAACAACTCCGCCAAAAAAGCTTCACTTACGACTACCGGAAGAACAAAGTTATTTAGTTCATTATTTTTGTGGATATCTGCAAAAAAGCTACTGACCACAACCCGAAAACCAAAACCAGCTATAGCCCAAGCAGCATGCTCGCGACTAGATCCTGAGCCAAAGTTCTTTCCTGCAACCAATATCTGTCCGCTATATGTAGGATCATTCAATACAAATGATTCAATCTTATTTCCTTGCTTATCATAACGCCAATCACGAAATAAATTTTCTCCAAATCCTTCTTTGGTTGTAGCCTTTAAGAAACGGGCAGGTATGATTTGATCTGTATCTACATTCTCCAATGGAAGAGGAATACATGTACTGGTTATAATATCAAATTTTTGTTTCATTTTCTAATTTCTTTTTTACGATTTGACTTTTTGACAAAAGAATAAATAGTATGCAATTTGAACTCTTTATATCAAAGAAGTTCTCTCGGATCTGTTACCACTCCTGTTATTGCAGCAGCAGCAGCTACCAAAGGACTTGCTAATAGAGTTCTGGAGCCTGGGCCCTGACGTCCTTCAAAATTACGGTTGCTGGTAGAAACGGCATACTTACCTGCCGGAACTTTATCATCATTCATAGCAAGGCAGGCGGAACAACCCGGCTGACGAATAGCAAAACCGGCTTCTTCAAGTACTTTATCAATCCCTTCTTTACGAATCTGAGCATCAACCATCCACGAACCCGGAACAAGCCAAGCTACCACATGATCAGCTTTCTTATGGCCTTTTACCATCGAAGCAAACTTGCGGAAGTCTTCAATTCGACCATTAGTACAAGCACCCAAAAAGACATAGTCAATCTTTTTACCCAACAATGCTTCACCGGGTTGGAAGCCCATATAATCAAGAGATTTTTTAAAGGATGCCTGTGCAGCTTCATTTATACTTTCCAATGTAGGAATATGAGCAGTAATGCCCATACCCATACCGGGATTTGTTCCATAAGTAATCATTGGTTCAATATCAGCAGCATCAAATATCACTTCTTTATCAAATACAGCATCATTACCACTTTTTAATGTTTTCCAATAGGCCAATGCTTTCTCCCATTCATCACCCTTAGGAGCATACTCACGCCCCTTTATATATTCAAATGTTACTTCATCAGGAGCTACCATTCCACCGCGAGCCCCCATTTCTATGCTCAAGTTACACAAAGTCAAACGACCTTCCATTGATAAGGCACTTACAGCCTCGCCCGCATATTCCACAAAATAACCAGTGGCACCACTTGTTGTCATTTTAGACATCATATACAAAGCCAAATCTTTGGCTGTGACACCTTCGCCCAACTTGCCTTTAACGACAATATGCATTGACTTCGGGCGGCTTTGTAAAATACACTGGGAAGCCATAACCATTTCCACTTCACTGGTTCCAATTCCGAATGCAACGGCTCCCAATGCACCATGAGTAGAAGTATGTGAGTCTCCACATACAATAGTCATGCCCGGCAAGGTCAACCCACGTTCAGGCCCTACGACATGAATTATTCCGTTTTTAGTATCCATCATACCAAAATGTTTCAGACCGAAATCCTTTGCATTACGTTCCAGTGTATCCACCTGAACTTTAGAAATCGGGTCTTCTATTGGTTTATCTTGGTCATGAGTAGGTGTATTATGATCGGGCATACAGAATATCTTTTCTGGCCGAAAACATTTAATATCCCTATCTTTCAATCCAGCAAAAGCTTGTGGACTGGTTACTTCATGGCAATATAGCCTGTCTATATAAAGTTGAGTTGGACCATCCTGTACATTCTGTACTACATGAGCATCCCATATTTTATCAAATAATGTATTCATCGCTAGTCTATTAAAATTTATACTTCACTATTTCCTTTGAGAATCAGATTTTAAACTTATTGATACAATCAATATATGCTTCAACTGAAGCAGTCACAATATCGGTATTCGCTCCGAAACCGTAATAAATATGATTGTCATATTCCACTTGCATGTGAACTTTTCCGATATCATCGCTGCCTTTATTGATTGCTTGAATTGTAAATTCCTTTAGAGTCATATGACGATCTATGATTTTTTTCAATGCTTTTATTGCGGCATCAACTGGACCGTTTCCATTTGCACAAGCGTCAAACTTCTCACCGGATATATTCAGACAAAGACTGGCTACCGGACGCACACCAAAGCCACTAGTTACCTGGAGATATTCCAATTTTATCCGATGATTTATCGAACGATCAGCTCCTGCCAAAACAAGAATATCATCATCGTTAATATCTTTCTTTTTATCCGCCAATTTCAAAAACTCTTCATATACTTTATCCAACTTACCCTGATCAAGATCTACTCCAAGTGCCACTAACCGGCTTTTCAATGCTGCGCGACCGCTCCGTGCCGTCAATACAATCGAATTATCATCTATTCCTACATCATGGGGATTAATAATCTCATAAGTTTGGACATTCTTCAACACACCGTCTTGGTGAATACCTGATGAATGAGCAAAGGCATTACGTCCTACAATTGCTTTATTAGGTTGTACCGGCATATTCATCAGGCTGGAAACCATACGACTTATCGGATAAATTTTTTGTGTATTGATATTCGTTTCAATATCAATATCCTTATGACACTTGATAATCATGGCGATTTCTTCAAGAGCCGTATTACCGGCGCGCTCTCCAATTCCATTAATTGTCACTTCAACCTGACGGGCACCATTCAGTACTCCAGCCATAGTATTAGCTGTAGCCATACCTAAGTCATTATGGCAATGAGTTGAGATAATTGCCTTATCAATATTGCTTACATGCTCCACCAAATATTTAATTTTGGCACCATATTCAGATGGCAAGCAATAACCCGTTGTATCAGGAATATTCACTACTGTCGCTCCAGCTTTAATAACCGCTTCAACAACGCGTGCAAGATATTCATTATCAGTACGACCGGCATCTTCCGCATAGAACTCAACATCATCCACATACTTGCGTGCATATTTCACTGCTGCTACAGCACGCTCTATAATTTCTTCACGAGTCGCATTAAATTTATATTTAATATGAGAATCTGAAGTACCAATACCCGTATGAATTCGTTTATGCTTTGCATATTTCAGTGCATCAACTGCCACATCAATATCTTTTTGAACAGCCCTAGTTAAGGCACAAATAGTAGGCCACGTTACCGCTTTGGATATTTCAATAACCGAGTTAAAATCTCCAGGACTTGAAATAGGGAACCCAGCCTCAATTACATCAACTCCCAATACTTCCAAAGCTTTAGCAACCTGAATTTTTTCTACCGTGTTCAGTTGGCATCCAGGCACTTGTTCACCATCACGAAGTGTTGTATCGAAAATAAACAATTTATCACTCATATTTATATCTTATATTGAATTATATTCATTAAAAAAGCCTTTCACACAAGGAAGTGAGAAAGGCTTTTATATTTTTGATATATTACATATATTCACGCACAGCACTCACTTCCACCAAACTTTGCTAGTAGAATAATAATACCACATAGTAGAATATATGTAAATACGTACATCATATCTTTTTCTTTTTATCGATGCAAAGTTATAGATTATTTCGTTTTCAACAAATAAAACAGTTACTTTTTTACCATTAAATATTTCATTCTATAACTTAATAGGTTTTAAGATCTCCTAAATATCACAATACAAATAAATAGATTAGAGCGTTTAGCCCTATAAATCAACAGAATAAGAGATCTTTCTAAGTTATGCCTATTCTTGCTCTATTTTCAAGAGAGAATTCGAATAATCTGAAATTAAAGACATCTTTTGCCTCGTGAGGTATCTCTCCGGTTACTTAACCGGGTCCTGTCATTGGACTTGACGCCTTTCCTTGAGCATTCG
>VOIU01000027.1 GCA_007896885.1 Bacteroidaceae bacterium HV4-6-C5C | reverse complement strand
CAGAGAGAGGTTCTTCCTTCGGGAAAGAGCCTCTCTCTTTTTTTATACACCCTAAAACTCCAAAATATTAAGACAGGAGTTAAAAAGCATACATTCTATACCTGCCCCCTTTATGTCTATGCTATATTCCGAAATTGCAATGGATTGCTTTACTCGTGGTGATCTTGTCTGTCTGTATGCTTTGATCCAGCTGAAAAAATAATCTCATGCCTGCTCTATGGCTTTCTTTTATAGTTGCATGCACATTTCTGCTCTCAAGTAGATTTGAAAACGCATGTGCAAGATCTTTCCGCATCTCATTTTTTGAATATTCTGCACCTCGAATGCTCAAGGAAAGGCGTCAAGTCCAATGACAGGACCCGGTTAAGTAACCGGAGAGATACCTCACGAGGCAAAAAGGGCCTATAAACAGAAACCTTTTTGTTCCTTTAGGTCATTTCTAGAATAATATGGCTGCGAAATCGACCACTACCATTTCGATCCTAATACGTCATATAGGATGCCTTTTTATTCGTTATAAAGAAGTTTGCATGCTTAAAAGAACTTAAAACAAGTAAATCATTTTTCTAACGATTAAGTATATCTACAAAAACTTCGTATCTTTACTGCCCAATAAACGCTTTTTGTTTTGAAGAAAAACTTAAAGCTTTTGTTGATAGAGCGTAACGATACGACCGTAAAATAACTCTCTTGAAAATTTGATCAATACTAATAATTATATTAATTTTAACAACAAATCAAATCAAAAAAAAGTATTATTATGAAAACTACTCATCAGAAAAATGTCTCTTTTACAGGAATTAAATCTGCAGGTTTGGTTATTATTGGCTGTCTAGTTGTCGCAATCTGTATTTTCCATTTTGTGTTCGGAAACCCGACTAACTTTATGAATAATGACCCTAATAATCATCCTCTTCCTGGAAATCTTTTAGGCACTATTTACAAAGGTGGTATCATTGTTCCTGTTATTCAAACTCTTTTGCTTACTGTATTGGCTTTGAGTATCGAACGTTACTTTGCTATTCGCTCTGCTTTTGGTAAAGGTGCTTTAGTAAAATTCGTAAAAGGAATCAAAGAAGCTTTATCTGCTGGTGATATGCAAAAAGCAAAAGAACTTTGTGATAAACAACGCGGTTCTGTAGCTAATGTTGTTACTTCTACTCTTGTTAAGTATGCTGAAGTAGAAAAAGATGCAACTTTGTCTAAAGACCAAAAGATTTTGGCTATTCAGAAAGAATTAGAAGAAGCTACTGCTCTTGAATTGCCTATGATGCAACAGAATTTGCCTATTATCGCTACTATTACAACTCTTGGTACGTTGATGGGTCTTCTTGGTACCGTAATTGGTATGATCCGTTCATTTGCTGCTTTGAGCGCAGGTGGTGGAACTGACTCTGTTGCTCTTTCTACTGGTATCTCTGAAGCATTGATTAATACTGCTTTCGGTATCTTGACTGGTGCACTTGCTGTTATTTCTTATAACTACTATACCAATAAAATTGATAAGTTGACATACAGTCTTGATGAGGTTGGTTTCTCTATTGTACAGACTTTTGCAGCTACTCATTAATATCGTGAGCCCTATAAATTTTAAGTGCTATGGGTAGAGCGAAGATAAGTAAAAAAAGTACATTCATAGATATGACGGCGATGAGTGATGTGACTGTATTGCTGCTGACTTTCTTTATGTTGACATCAACATTTGTGAAGAAAGAGCCGGTACAGGTTTCAACTCCAGCTTCCGTTTCTGAAATTAAGATTCCCGAAACTAACATTTTGCAGATCTTAATTGATACGAAAGGGAAAATATTTATGAGTTTGGATAAGCAGCCGGATATGCGTGCTGTCTTGGAAGGTATGGGAGAGGAATATGGGGTATCTTTTACTCCTGATGAAGTTCAGAAATTTTCGAAAATGGCTACATTTGGTGTTCCAATGAAGAACATGAAGAAATATCTTGAAATGTCACAGGAAGAACAAGATGCTGTCTTAAAAGATCAAGGTATACCTTGTGATAGTTTGGATAATCAGTTTAAATCTTGGGTGCGTACAGCAAAATCTACTAATCCGGATTTGCGTATTGCGATTAAGGCTGACCAAAAAACTCCCTATTCGGTGATTAAAAAGGTTATGACTTCTCTTCAGGATATTAGAGAAAACAGATATAATCTGATAACTTCTTTGAAAACAACTGCTGAAGATAAATAATAAAGATAATATGAGTGCTGAAATACAAGAAAGCGGCAATAAAAAAGGTGGTAAAACTAAGCAGAAGAAAATGACCGTGAGGGTGGATTTCACTCCGATGGTTGATATGAACATGCTTTTGATTACTTTCTTTATGCTTTGTACATCGTTGAGTAAACCTCAAACGATGGAAATTAGTATGCCGAGTAATGATAAGAACATAACCGAAGATCAACAGACGAAAATAAAAGCTTCGACGGCTATTACTTTATTATTGGATGGTAAGGATAAGATCTTTTATTATGATGGAGAGCCTAAATATAATGACTATTCCTCTTTAAAAGAAACAAACTATTCTGCTGATGGTCTTCGCGCAATGTTGTTGGGACGAAATCAGGCTGCTATGGCTAAGGTTAAAGAGCTGAAGGAGAAAAAGCTTAATATGCAGATCTCGGAAGCTGACTATTTAGATAAAGTATCTGAAATTAAGAACGGAAAAGATACTCCGGTTGTTATCATTAAAGCTACTGATGATGCGACATACAAGAATCTGATTGATGCTCTTGATGAGATGCAGATATGTAATATAGGTAAATATGTGATAACGGATATTGTAGCAGGCGATAAGTTTTTGCTTAAGAACTTTGAAACAAAGGGTTCGTTATCTAATAGTACTGCCAATTAATGTGTAACACCTAAAATAGTATATAAAAATGGCAAAAATAGATTTGACATCTTTGGAATGGTGTGACCTCATATTCAAAGGCAAGAATAAGGCCTATGGCGCATATAAACTGCGGGAGAATTCGTCAAAACGACATAATCTTGCAATGCTTTTGGTTATTGCTATTGCAGTAGTTGGTTTTAGTATTCCAACTTTGATAAAGTTAGCTACACCGAAAGAAAAGGAAGTTATGACTGAAGTTACTGCGTTGTCTAAATTGGACGAGCCGGAAGTGAAGCAGGAACAGAAGAAGGTTGATCCTAATACTCCTCCTCCTCCTCCATTGAAAAGTTCTATAAAGTTCACAGCTCCTGTAATTAAGAAAGACTCTGAAGTTCGCGATGAAGATGAAATCAAGAGTCAACAAGACCTTACTGAAAATAAAACTGCGATCTCAATTGCTGACGTAAAGGGTAATGATGAACAGAATGGTAAGGATATTGCAGATTTAAAGCAAGTTGTTACACAGGCGCCAGTTGATGAACCTGAGAAAGTCTTTGATATGGTTGAGCAACCACCTACATTTCCTGGTGGTCAAGGTGAATTGATGCAGTTCATTTCTAAGAACCTGAAATATCCGACTATTGCAGCTGAGAATGGCGTTCAAGGACGTGTTGTTTGCCAGTTTGTTGTAGGTTCTGATGGTAGAGTTCGTGATGTGAAAGTTTTGAAAACATTGGATCCATATTGTGATAAGGAAGCTATCCGTGTGATTCAGTCTATGCCCCGTTGGATCCCTGGTAAACAGAACGGAAAATCTGTTTCTGTGAAATATACAGTTCCTATTATATTTAGATTGCAGTAATATACTTAGCGATGAAGCATTATTGGTTACTATTTATTCCTTTACTATTTGGTTTGATCTCATGTCAGAACAAACCAAAAGATGGTCGCACAGATACCTATTCTTCTGGAGTTATAACAATAGCTGCAGATGAAAGTTTTGAGCCGATAGTGCAACAGGAGATAGATGTTTTTGAAGGACTTTATCCTTCTGCCAGTATTGTTCCTCGTTATGTTACTGAAGTGGAAGCTGTGAATCTTCTATTGCGTGACAGCTTGCGGTTAGCTATTACTAGCCGCAGGTTGACGCAATCAGAAATGGCCTCCTTCCATAGTCGTAAATTTTTTCCTCAAGAGATTAAATTAGCGACAGATGGATTAGCTCTAATTGTAAATAAGAGTAATCCTGACACTTTAATAAGTGTAAATACGATACAGAAGATTTTGACAGGAAAAGTGACTAAGTGGAAGGATATATATGCTTCTTCAAAGTTACGTAATATTACTATAGTATTTGACAATAAAAACTCTAGTACAGTACGTTTTGCTGTTGATTCAATTTGTAAAGGAAAGCCTCTCTCTAATAACGTAAAAGCGTTAAAGACAAATCCGGAAGTTATTAATTATGTAGCTCATAACCCTGACGCTATTGGTGTGATTGGTGTGAATTGGTTAAGTGATAAGAATGATTCAACTGGACTTTCTTTTACGAAAGAAGTACAAGTAATGTCTGTTAGCTATTCTGATGATGCCACTCCTGAAAATAGCTATAAGCCTTATCAAGCTTATTTGTTCTATGGTAATTATCCTTTAGTGAGGAGTATATATGCTTTAATGAATGATCCTCGAAATGCACTTCCATGGGGATTTTCGTCTTTTCTATCTTCAGATAGGGGACAACGTATTATTTTAAAATCAGGACTCGTTCCAGCAACGCAGCCTATACGTGTGGTACATGTCAAAGATGAGTGATTAATAAAAAGTAAGATTATGATGAAAAGAAACTTATTCTTTTTAATGAGTGCACTGCTTATTAGCGGTATGATTCAAGCTCAACAACTTGATGATTGGAAAGTGAGTTTGGATAAGATAAAAACATTGATTCAAAGTAATCCTGTTCAGGCCGAAGGGGAATTCAGTGAATTAGTAAAGGGTAAAAACAAGAAAAATGTTGATTTATTGACTGCTGTATCATATGCATATCTGAATGCTAACAAGTTGACTGATGCCCAAAAATACCTTGATCTAGCGAAAAAGGCGGATAAAAAAAGTCCTGCGGTCTCTGTTTTGGAGGGAGATATTGCACTTGCACAGAAAGATGCAGGTCGTGCGTGTCAGTTATATGAGCAAGCCATCTATTTTAATCCTAATTATAAGGAAGCTTATTTAAAATATGCTTTAGTATATAGATCTGCTAATCCTAGTTTGGCTATTGATAAATTGGAACAATTAAAAACAATTGATCCTAATTCATTAGAAGCCGATAAGGCACTAGCGGAAATATATTATTCAACTAATAAATTTTCGAAAGCTTGTGAGATGTATGCTAATTTCATAAATACTCCTCAAGCTACAGATGATGAGCGGTTGAAGTATGCTTTTGCTTTATTTATGAGCCATCAATTCGATAAGTCTCTTGAAGTTGTTCAAGGTGGATTAAAAAATAATCCTCGCCATGCTGCATTCAATCGCCTTGCTATGTATAATTATACTGATATGAAGCGTTATGAGGAAGCTGAAAAGGCTGCTGAAGTATTCTTCAATCAATCAGATAATGCCGATTTTTCAGCATTGGATTATCAGTACCATGGATTTATTGCAATGGGTTTAAAAAAGTATGATGTTGCGGTTGATGCTTTCAAAAAAGCTATTGTAAAGGATTCTACTTTGACTTCATTATGGCAACAGGTATCTGAGGCATATGAAAGTGAAGGAAAATATTCAGAGGCTATAAGTGCCTATAAAACTTATTATAACTCATTAAAACCAGAGGCGCAAACTCCTGATTTGTTATTCCAGTTGGGACGGATGTATTATACTGAAGCTTCATCTGATACATTGAAGATGCCTCAAGGTGAAAAAAATGCAGCTCTACAGGCTGCAGATTCAATATTTGCTCAAGTTTCAGTGAAAGCTCCTGAAAGCCATTTAGGTAATTTATGGCGTGCAAGAACAAATTCCGCTTTGGATCCTGAAACAACAAAGGGATTAGCGAAGCCATATTATGAAGCTGCAGTTTCTGCTATATTGGCTGCTAATAATCCTAAATATAACTCGCAATTGATTGAGTGCTATAGCTATTTAGGTTATTATTATATTGCAGTTACTAGTGATGCTGCTAAATCAAAAGAATATTGGAATAAGATTTTGGCTATCGATCCAAACAATGCTACAGCTAAGAAAGCTCTAGCTGGATTGAAATAAACTTTATCTGTTCTATCGAATAAAAAAGCTAACCTTTAGGTTAGCTTTTTTTTGTTTTGCATTTTTTAATAATAGATCAAATGTAATTAAAGAGGTTTATTTTTGAGAGCAGAGATGCAACCAGACAAATTCTTGCCAGAAGCCGTTACCTGTTATTCAAAAAAGAAACAGCATGGACTAACTCTCAAAGCAAACGTGCGGCTATTTTGTTTAGAGAATACCCGGATATCAAAAAGGCATATTATTTAAGTATGCGCTTAGGACTTATTTATCATCACTCCATACATGCTGATGTGGCATTGACCAAACTGGCTCGTTGGTACGAGGAGGTGGACAAATCAGGATTTCTATCCTTTGGCACAGTGGGAAGAACCATACAAACACATTACCTGAGAATCGTAGCCTTCTTCAAGAATCGTGCAACGAATGCGGCCAGCGAATCTTTTAATGCAAAAATTAAGCAATTCAGAGCACTACTCAGAGGAGTCAGGGATGTGTCCTTCTTCTTATTTAGATTATCGAAAATTTATGCTTAAAATCGTAATCCCTCAGAATTTCGGTATGATCCAATGTGCTTATCTTAAGCATAAATTAAAAAGACTACTTCATTTAATATGAAGTAGTCTTTTCTTTGTTGCGGAGGCCTGACTCGAACAGACGACCTTTGGGTTATGAGCCCAACGAGCTACCAACTGCTCCACTCCGCGATCATTTCGACTGCAAAGGTAGCGCTTTTCATTAGAATAGCAAATAAAAAGAAGCTTATTTTGTGAATAAAATCTGCATTAAATCATAATGCATTGATAAATAGATGTCTATATTCTTTTCTTTTTGTTGAATCCATTGTAATCTGCATTTATAAAAAAATGTTTTTCCTTGTGGAATACATGAGAATATCTTACTTTTGCTCAAATAAATTAGCATTGTGCAATTATTTCATGGCAGTTTCAAAAACAAAAGCTAAGTTGGTAGATGTCGCCCGTCAGCTTTTTGCTAAGATGGGAGTTGAAAATACGACAATGAATGATATCGCTCTTGCTTCTAAGAAGGGTAGACGGACTTTGTATACCTATTTTAAGAGTAAGGAAGATATATACATAGCTGTTGTGGAGTCTGAATTGGATATACTCTCCGAAACGATGAAACGTGTAGTAGAAAAGAATATATCGCCTGACCAAAAGATAATAGAAATGATTTATACCCGTTTGGATGCAGTTAAAGAGGCTGTATATAGAAACGGAACGTTACGGGCTAATTTTTTTAGAGATATATGGAGAGTGGAAAAAGTCCGTAAGCGTTTTGATGCAAAAGAAATACTATTCTTTAAAGCGGTTCTTCGTGAAGGTATCGAAAAAGGTGTATTTCAAATAGATGATATAGACATGACTGCCGAGCTTTTACATTATTGTGTGAAAGGTATTGAGGTTCCTTATATTCGGGGGCACATAGGTGCAAATCTTGACGATAATACACGAGATAAATACGTAGTTAATATAGTGTTTGGGGCTTTGCATAAAATGGATAATAATATCAATCAATAATAAATTTTATGGGATTATTAGATGGAAAGACTGCAGTCGTTACTGGTGCTGCACGTGGTATAGGTAAAGCAATTGCTTTAAAGTTTGCTTCCGAAGGAGCAAACATTGCATTTACAGATTTGGTTATAGATGAAAATGCAAAAAATACAGAGAAAGAAATAGAAGCATTAGGTGTAAAAGCAAAAGGCTATGCTTCGAATGCAGCTAATTTTGAGGATACTGCAAAGGTTGTGGGAGATATTCACAATGATTTTGGACGTATTGATATCTTGGTTAATAACGCAGGTATTACCCGTGACGGTCTAATGATGCGTATGAGCGAACAACAATGGGATATGGTTATTAACGTGAATTTGAAATCAGCATTTAACTTTGTTCATGCTTGTGCACCTATTATGATGCGCCAAAAAGCTGGTAGTATTATCAATATGGCTTCTGTGGTAGGAGTACATGGTAATGCAGGACAAGCTAACTATGCTGCATCTAAGGCTGGAATGATAGCGTTAGCAAAATCGATCGCACAAGAGCTTGGCTCACGCGGTATTCGAGCAAATGCCATTGCACCCGGATTCATTATGACAGACATGACTGCTTCTCTTTCTGAAGAAGTAAAAACTGAATGGGCTAAAAAGATACCTTTGCGTCGTGGAGGTAGTCCTGAAGATGTTGCTGATGTAGCAACCTTCCTTGCTTCAGACTTGTCTTCTTATGTTTCAGGACAAGTAATTCAGGTAGATGGTGGTATGAATATGTAACCTATGACTGTCGTATACGAAGACAATCATATTATCATAGTTAATAAGACCGCTTCCGAGATTGTTCAGGGAGATAAGACCGGTGATATTCCTTTGTCAGAGACTGTTAAGCAATATCTGAAAGAGAAATACAATAAACCCGGTAATGTCTTTGTAGGTGTCGCACATCGCCTGGATCGTCCTGTAAGCGGTCTTGTCGTATTTGCCAAAACAAGTAAGGCACTATCTCGTTTGAATGAGATGTTTAAGAATAGCGAAGTCAAGAAGACTTATTGGGCTATTATTAAAACTCCACCGAAAGAGATAGAAGGAGAACTCATAAATTATTTGGTGCGCAATGATAGGCAGAATAAGTCTTATGCTCACGATCAAGAAGTTTCCAATAGTAAAAAAGCAATCTTGCACTATCGGTTGATAGGTAAATCGGAAAACTATTACTTATTGGAAATTGATCTTAAAACAGGAAGACATCATCAAATAAGATGTCAGTTGGCTAAGATGGGTTGCCCGATAAAGGGAGATTTGAAATATGGTTTTCCCCGTTCCAATCCCGATGGCAGCATTTGTCTGCATGCCCGTTATGTGCGCTTTGTTCATCCGGTATCTAAGGAGCAAATTGAAGTTGCAGCTCCTGTTCCGGAAGGAAATCTTTGGCAAGGGTTTCAAATGATATGAATTATCTTATTAAAATAGCATAATAAAAGCCGTTCCCGGGAATAGACAAGGTGGGAACGGCTTTTATTGTTAGTGTGCTTACTCTTATTTAGCAGGCTGCGTAGATTTATCCACGGTAGGAGAATCTTTTGCAGGGGAGTCACTAGGTTGATCCTTCTTTGGTTCCTCTGACTTCGATTTCTCCGGAGTGGAATCTTCTTTCGCAGGTTTATTTGCTGTGGAGTCTTTGCTTTGCTCTGTTACCGGTTTCTCTTTCTTCACGGGATCCTGAGCGTTTGCCAGAAATACATTCCCACTGACAAACATCATAAATGCTGCTGTTAGAATTACTTTTTTCATAATCATTCGCTTTTAATTAATAGATATATATAGAATTTAGTTTGAGTGTTCCGAACTCTTATATATCTAATCTTGGTCAAAAGTTGTGCCAAAAGGCAGGCTTTACTGTAAATCACTGTTAATTAAATGATTGTTGCGTGCTTCTAAGCCTCATGTTTGTGGATTGTGTTGTGGATGTGTGGAAATGGGTGGGGAATTATTCCACATTATTGTATTTCGTCAATACTCATGACTAGTTGTAGCAGTGCAAAAATATTGGTTTTCTAATGCATCCTGTTCAGCAGCAGCTTAAGGTTTATCTCCCGATCTAATATGATTTTAATAAATTATGCTGCAACAATTGCTGTTAACGACGCTGATTTGCTCCTCAATCTGATATGATTCATAAAATAGTGATGCTATCACATTTCTCAATATTAGAGCGGTTTATCCCCCGATCTAATATGAATTTAATAAATTATGCTGCAATAATTGCTCTCAACGGCGTTGACTTGCTCTTCAATCTGGCAAGACTCATAAATAGTGATGCTATTACATTTCTCAATAGGAGAGCGGTTTATCTCCCAGTCTGATATGATGTTAGCCAATAGTATTATTATAATTGCTCTTATGAGAGTTGATTTGTAATTGGACAGATATAATAATAGAGATATAGTAGCCATACGCGGATTTTTCATCGGTGTTGACTTGTAACTCAGCTGGATATAATTTGTAGATAGTTATGTAACAACAGCTCCGAATGAAACCGCCGTATAATGAGATCTGATATTGTTTAAATGAATTGTGATGTTGTGACAATGCTGAATGGAAAGACCTTACAACTCAATTTCATATAGCTTTAATTTATTGTAGAGCGTCTTGCGATCTATGCCAAGTAGTTTTGCAGCCCTACTTTTATTATTGCCAGTATGTTGTAATGCTTCGAGTATTTGATTCTTTTCTGTTTCCTCGTTTCTCAGTAGCATATCCGAATTATCCAAGATACTGTTCGTCTGGATTTCTGAAAGCTCGTTGAGAGTGATGAATTTATCCGTAGCAAGTAATGTTGCCCGACGGATAATGTTTTTCATCTGTCGTAGATTACCCGGCCATGCGTACTTTAGCAATGCATTTGATGCAGGCATATCAAAGCCGACAATCTGCTTGTTCAACTCAAGGTTTGCTTGGTCAAGGAAGAAATTGGCAAAGAGGAGAATATCATCACGGCGCTCTTTTAAAGAAGGCATTTGTAGCGTGAACTCATTTATCCGGTGATAAAGATCTTCACGAAAGTTTCCTTTCTCAATAGCTTGCTCTAAATTTTCGTTTGTAGCGGTAACGAGGCGGATATCTACATTTATTTCGTGATTGGAACCAATGGGGCGGACTTTTCGTTCTTGTATGGCCCGAAGTAATTGAATTTGTATCTCATAGCTAAGGTTTCCTATCTCATCCAAGAAGACAGTTCCTCCATCTGCCGCAACCAATGCGCCTGTTTTATCTGTTAAAGCTCCGGTAAAGGAACCTTTTATATGCCCGAAGAATTCAGATGCAGCCAAATCTTTGGGGACAGCCCCGCAGTCTATCGCAATGAAAGGCTTCTTTGATCGCTTACTGAGCTGGTGGATGCGGTGTGCCACGTATTCCTTGCCTGTGCCGCTTGCTCCATTGATCAGTACCGACATATTGGTCGGCGCCACCAATTTGACGTAGTTGTACAGTTGCTTTGCCGCATCGCTCTCGCCTTCCAAATAATCCGAGTCTGACGGACTATCTGACTCTTCTTTTCGAGGTGGATTCCCTTTACCCGAATACATGGTCTGTTGAGCTGCAACAGATGGTCTGTTAGGCTCTGACAGATGGTCTGTTGGAGCCCGATAGATGGTCTGTTTGGGATGAACGGATGATTGGCTTAAACTCTCCTTTATTTTCTTTAGAAGTTCATCGGGATTTACAGGCTTAGCTACATAATCACAAGCGCCGAGCTTCATGGCTTGTACGGCCGATTGGATATCTGCATAACTGGTCATCATGATGAATGGTATCTCAATGTTTTGAGTTCCCAACCACTTCAGAAGATCAATTCCGTCTTTGTCCGGAAGGCGAAGATCTGATAGTATCAAATCAATCTGTTCTGTCTCCAATGTTTTTTGCGCACGCGCAATGCTACTTGCTGAGGTTACCGAAAAACCTTTCTTTCCCAGCCATGTTTTTAGCATCATGCCATACGTAATATCATCTTCCACAATCAGTATAGATACCATATGCAATCCGTTTTCCTCTATTTTTGAAACAAAGGTAAAGTGTTTTGTATGAAAGTCGTATATTTGCAAACTTAATTTAACTTGATTCGGGGAGCGCTTCTACTTGAACTTTCTCTTTAACAGTGTACTGTGGAACCGCTTTGTTTATTTGACAGATAGTCATAGAAAAGGTATGATTATGAAAACAGTAAAGATGAAAAAGAATATTATTGTATTATTAACTATACTGGTTTGTTGCATTACGGCATGCAAATCGGGACAAAAGAAGAATAGAACTATGGGAAAAGAAACTATGTTTAAAATAGAAACCACAATGGGAAACATTGTCGTTAAATTGTACGATGACACCCCGAAGCACCGTGATAACTTCATCAAACTGGTAGAAAAAGGAGTTTATGAAGGCACATTATTCCATCGAGTGATTAAAGACTTTATGATTCAGGCCGGTGATCCGCAATCAAAAGATGCTCCAAAAGGCAAGAGTCTTGGATCGGGTGATGTAGGCTATACTATTCCTGCAGAGTTCGTCTATCCCAAACACTTTCATAAGAAAGGTGTTTTGGCTGCAGCCCGTCAGGGTGATAATGTCAATCCGAAGAAAGAATCGTCAGGGTGTCAATTCTATATTGTGACGGGTAAAGTATTCAGTGACTCCGCGTTGCTGAACATGGAACAGCAAATCAATGAAAACAGACTCTCTAATGTCTTTAATGCGTTGGCACAAAAACACATGAAGCAGATCTATAAGGTGAGAAAAGAGAATGATGAGAATGGTTTGATGGAGTTGCAGGAGAAATTGATAGAACAGGCAAAAGCTGAAGCGGCAAAGCAACCGGACTTCCATTTTACACCTGAACAGATAAAAGCATATACCACTGTTGGTGGTGCTCCGCATCTTGATGGAGAATATACTGTCTTTGGAGAAATTGTTGAAGGAATGGACGTGATTGATAAGATTCAGCAAGTGAAGACCGATCGGAGTGATCGTCCCGAGACAGATGTAAAAATCATAAAAATAGTACCGCTTGAAGATTAATAAACTGACTTTATCAAACGGTTTGCGGCTGGTGCATCATCAGGATCTCAGCACTCAAATGGTTGCATTAAATATACTGTATGATGTGGGAGCTCGCGATGAGCATCCCGATCATACGGGTTTTGCTCATTTATTTGAGCATTTAATGTTTGGAGGTTCTGTTCATATACCCGATTATGATACGCCTTTACAGCAATCGGGTGGGGAGAATAATGCCTGGACAAACAATGATATTACAAATTATTACCTCACCATACCGCGTTCTAATGTAGAGGTCGGCTTCTGGCTCGAATCCGATAGGATGCAGGAACTGGCCTTTAGCGAACGTAGCCTCGAAGTGCAACGGGGTGTTGTTATGGAAGAGTTTAAGCAGCGTTGTCTGAACCAGCCTTATGGGGATGTCGGACATTTGATTCGTGCTTTGGCATACCAGGTACATCCTTATCGCTGGCCGACTATCGGATTGGATTTGTCGCACATTGCGAATGCAAAGCTCGAAGAGGTGAAAGATTTCTTTTTTCATTTCTATGCGCCGAACAATGCCATTCTTGCAGTGACCGGAAATATTGATTGGGAAGAGACTGTCCGGTTGGCGGAAAAATGGTTTGGTCCTATCCCTGCACGTGAAATTACACCAAGAAATCTTAATTACGAACCTGTTCAACAGGTTGAGCATCGGCAGGTAGTGGAGAGGGATGTCCCCATCGATGCTTTGTTCATGGCTTATCACATGTGCGAAAGGAATTCCGCTGATTATTATGCATTCGATATTCTTTCCGATATACTCAGCAACGGTCGCTCAAGCCGGCTAAACCAACGGCTGGTTCAAGAAAGCCAGTTGTTCTCGAGTATAGATGCCTATATATCCGGGTCACGTGATGCCGGTCTGTTTCACATCAGCGGTAAATTGGCATCCGGTGTTTCGCTCGAGCAGGCTGAAGCGGCGGTAAGTAATGAACTGGAACAATTAAAAAATGAGTTTATTGAACAGGCTGAGTTGGAGAAAGTAAAAAACAAATTTGAATCATCCCAGATATTCGGCAATATCAATTACCTGAATGTAGCGACTAATCTTGCTTGGTATGAATTGACAGGGAAGGCCGAAGATATTGACTCTGAAGTGGATGAATACAGAGCGGTATCAGCCGAACAATTGAGGGATGTAGCTCAGCGTTCTTTTGTCGACAGCAACCGTTCCGTTCTTTATTATAAGAGCAAATAATTGCTCTTATTGCAATAAACTAAGCTTTCATGACACTATTTGCAGGAAAAACCAACAGCCATTATCGTGCATTAATCTCACTTGGCGTCCCAATTATTATCGGGCAGCTTGGGGTGATTATGCTTGGTTTTGCCGATACTTTTATGGTGGGACATCACAGTACCGAAGAACTTGCGGCGGCTTCGTTCGTCAACAATATCTTCACACTGTGTATCATCTTCTGTACTGGTTTCTCTTATGGGTTGACTCCTGTAGTGGGTGAGCTTTATGGCAATCATCGTATTAAAGAAACGGGACAAGCTCTCCGGTGCAGCTTGATTGCCAATGTGTTGGTAGCGTTGCTTCTGACGGTTATCATGAGCATATTGTACTTTTTTCTCGATTATCTGGGACAACCTGAAGAATTGATGCCCTTCATCAAGCCTTATTATCTTGTGACATTGTTCTCCCTCATCTTTGTGATGATATTCAATGCCTTTAAGCAGTTTACCGATGGTATTACCGACACAAAAACAGGTATGTGGATATTGCTTGGCGGCAATTTGTTGAATATAGTAGGAAACTTTATGTTGATTTATGGCGAGTTCGGCTTTCCCGAATTGGGATTGCTGGGTGCAGGTATCAGTACGCTCTTTTCCCGAATAGTCATGGTCGTTGTCTTTGGCTATATTGTGCTTTACAGTTCTCGTTACACGCCCTATAGAAGTGGTTTTTTCCATTTACCATGGTCGCGGAGTGTATTCAAAAGACTCAATGCTCTCGGTTGGCCGATAGCCTTTCAGATGGGCATGGAGACAGCCTCCTTCAATTTTAGCACTATTATGGTGGGATGGCTTGGAGTGACGGCACTGGCATCACACCAGATTATGCTGACTATTTCGCAGTTCACCTTTATGATGTTTTATGGTATGGGAGCAGCTGTTGCTGTCCGCGTAAGCAATTTTAGAGGACAGAATGATATGGAGAATGTACGCCGTTCGGCAAGAGCCGGCTTTCATTTGATATTGATGATGGCAGTGATATTGCTTAGTATCATCTTCCTTGTACGTTACCAGATTGGAGGTTGGTTTACGAATGACACCAACGTTTCTGTGGTGGTTTCCTCGTTGTTTTTACCTTTCCTTATCTATCAGTTTGGTGACGGTCTGCAAATCAATTTTGCAAATGCCTTACGAGGTATTGAAGATGTGAAAGCCATGATGATTATGGCATTCATTGCATATTTTTTGATATCTTTGCCTATAGGGTACTTCTGTGGCTTTGTGCTCAACTGGGGCATTATAGGTGTTTGGATGACATTCCCCTTCGGACTAACCAGTGCAGGTATCATGTTTTGGTTAAGGTTCCGTTATAAAACGAAGTCGAGGTAGCCCGTCTAAACATATATAAAATGTTGGTTCATTGGGTGGTAAACGATTGAATAATATATCGAAAGGTAAAATAGCTGTCGGTTATGCATTGCTGTTAGCCGTTTTACTCTTTTCCCTATTCTTTGTCTACAGAGAGATGGGGCATCTGCTCTCGTCCGAAAAGAACGATTTTCTTAAGACAGACAGTCTGATTGTTCTTCTTCAAAAGAAAGATTCCAATACGGTTAGCTTATTACACTCGCTTAGCGAAGCGCATGAAGGGCTCATACCGACTCGTGAAGTGGAACAGATACTTGCTCTGGAAGATAGCACGATACTCCGTCAAAGAGTACAACGCAAAGTGATTTCCCGACGCGATACCATTCTTACCAAACAAAAAAAGAAAGGCTTCTTCCGTCGGTTGGGCGAGGTATTCGTACCACCTAAAAAAGATACGGCTATCCATGTAAAGAGCTCTTTGGAGTTTGCCACCGATACATTGCTCGATCCTTATAACCCTGTCGATTCCTTGCATGAGAAACTTCGGGGAGTTACCAATAAGAAAAAGGGTGCGGGACTAGCAGCTCAGCACCGTAGTGAAGTATTGCAACGCTTTAATGAGACTTTGACGATTCGTATTGACAGCTTGCTCAGGCAGTATGAACAGAACGCTTTGCACAAAGCTCATTCAGAAGCAGAATTGCGGCAATCCGTTCGTCAACGTTCCACCCTTATTGTGGGATGTTTTGCAATTGGGGGTATACTTCTTTCCGGCATATTTCTGATTTTGATTTGGCGTGATGTTACCCGTAGTAATCAGTATCGTCGTGAATTGGAGGATGCCAATAGAAAAGCAGAAGAACTGTTGGCTGCTCGTGAACGGTTAATGCTTGCCATTACGCACGATTTCAAGGCACCTCTAGGCTCTATTATGGGCTATGCGGAACTTCTTTCCCGGCTGACGATCGACGAGCGGCAGCGTTTCTATCTAAATAATATGAAGGTCTCGTCGGAGCACTTGCTTAAGTTGGTTTCCGATTTGCTTGAATTCCACCGCCTTGATCTCCACAAAGTCGAGATACAGCATATTTCATTCCATCCGTCTCACTTATTAGAAGAAATCAAAGCCAGCTTTGAGCCTATGGCGATGTCGAAGGGCCTTTATTTGCATAGTGAAATAACTCCCGAACTGGAAAGCTCGTTTGTAAGTGATCCGCTCCGTTTACGGCAGATTGTTACAAATCTACTTTCCAATGCCATAAAGTTTACCGATAGAGGAGGTATTACCTTGCACGCGTCTTTGGGAGGTATAAACGATTCATCTCTATTGGGAGTGCATTTGAAAATAGCTATTTCCGACACCGGAAAAGGAATGCTGCCGGAAGATCGCGAGCATATCTTTCATGAATTTACTCGTTTGCCGGGTGCACAGGGAGAAGAGGGTTTCGGTCTGGGCTTGTCTATTGTCCGTATGCTAATTCGCTTGATGAAAGGCACGATAGAAGTTGAAAGTGAGTTGGGCATAGGCAGCCGTTTTATTATCAGTATTCCTGTATCCAGTGCGCTTTCCGGTGCGGATGTTCCCGGAGAGGGTCTTCCTGAAAGTAATGATGATATGGGAAATGTTTCACAGGATGAAGCTAAGCCTACAATTGTAGAGACGCCGATGAAAGTGCTTCTTATTGATGATGATAGCATACAGCTACAATTGACTTCCACGATGTTGGCACAACGACAGATAACTTCGGTTTGTTGCGTGGAGCCCCAACAGTTATGGGACGCTTTACAAACGGAGACATTTGATCTTCTTCTGACCGATATTCAGATGCCTGCCATTAATGGGTTCGATCTGTTGAAATTGTTACGCAGTTCCGATATACCACAGGCACGTTCCATTCCTGTTGTCGCAGTATCGGCGAGAATGGATATGAACCTTTCCCAATTACAGGAAGCGGGATTCTCCGGTTGCTTGAACAAGCCTTTTACCACCGATGAACTGATAAGGCTGGTCACTGCTATCAAGCAACAAAGTGCGCAAGCTTTTGAATTTACTAAACCGTCCGTATCCTGTGAAACGGATGCGTCGCAAGGATTTAATTTCTCTGCACTGACCGCATTTGCTGAAGATGATCGGGAAGCCACTAAATCTATATTGGAAAGCTTTATCAGTGAGACCCGTATTAATGTGGGCCGAATGCAACAAGCTTTAGAAAATCGTGATACCGGGTATCTAGCCGATATGGCTCACAAGATGCTTCCCTTATTTACTCTATTGAAAGCATCGGCGCTTGTTCATATCTTAAAAGAACTCGAAGCAGCGAGAAGACAACCTTTCACAACAGAAATTGAGACAAAAGGAAATGCTTCGTTGGAGATAATTGTCTCCGTTCTGTTAGAGGCCCGGAAATTACTTGATAAAGGATAGCCTGCGCTGCCCTGCTTCCCATTTTCCAGTATTTCGAAACAAACGAATAGAAAAAAATGTTTAGCTTTGTAGAGTAGTTGTTTATTGTTTAGCAATATTTTCATGAGAAAGAAGTGGTTGAAATGGATAGCTTGGGCAGTATTTTCTCCCGTTTTGCTGTTTTTTATTTTGATGATTTTACTCTACGTCCCTCCCGTACAAGATTTCTTAAGGAAGGAAGCCACTGAGTATGCATCGAAAGAAACCGGCTATAATATCTCAGTCGGCCGCATTGATTTGCGTTTTCCTTTAAACCTGCTACTTCGGCATGTTCAAATAGTCGGGAGACATACAAAGAAGTTCTCAAAGACTTCGCTACCTGATACACTACTGTCTTTTTCGAGCCTGAATGTACGCGTGCAGGCTTTGCCTCTTTTCGCCGGGCGGGTGGAGGTTGATGAAGTAACCCTGAAAAAAGTTTCGGTCAATTCTTTGGAGTTGGTTAAAGGCATGCACGTAAAAGGAGTGTTGGGTAAACTTTCCTTAGAAAGTCATGGAATCAATCCGGGTAAAGAAGAGGCGCTTGTTGATAAAGTGGAATTGAGTGACGCTCACATGATGCTTGCATTGGTCGATACGACTAAAACTCCCGAGGATAATACAAAGAAAGCACTAAAATGGCGTATAATATTGCAACGTATGCATTTAAAGAATGTATCAGTTGACTTCCGCCAGCCATTCGATTCTACTCGTTTAGCTACGCGTATTGTGGATGCGGGATTGAGTGGTGGAGTGCTTGATTTACGCCACGCCTTCTATGGCTTGAAGAAGCTTCAGGTCCGTAACGGCTATTTTAATTATGATATTGGGAAATCATTGCCTTCGAAAGGCTTCGACCCCTCCCATATTGCTTTGCGTGACATTATGTTTGAGGTGGATTCTGTCATTCTACATAAGCAAACCATGAATGCGGTCATCCGACAATTTATCCTAAATGAACGATCCGGTTTAAACGTATCTTCATTGACAGGACGTTGCTTTGTCAATTCTTCCATTATTCGCATACCAAACCTATCATTGCTGACTCCTCATTCCGAATTGAATTTTTCTTTTCGAACAGATAAAAAAATCTTTAAGAAGCCTTTTTTAGGACATTTGGAAACACGTTTGGACGGTCGTATTGGTAGTCCGGATGCTATTCTTTTGCTGGGAGGTTTACCTGATGAATTCAAAAAGGCATATCCATTCCGCCCATTGACACTTCATGTTGGTTTAAAGGGTGATCTGCAACAGCTGGATATATCCCGTTTGATGGTCGACTTGCCCGGTGCTTTTTCTATTTCGGGTAAAGGGAAATTCAATAATTTGGGCAATAATCTCAAGCGAAAAGGACATGTTGATTTGAATATGAGTATGCGGAATCTTCAGTTTCTGGTAGGTATAGCTGGCTTTAAGCCAGGCGGAAATCTAGCTGTACCCGACAGTATGAATTTAAAAGCCTCCATTGGACTTGATGGTTTACGCTATAATGCTGACGTTGCGTTGAAAGAAAGAGGAGGGACGGTTAAGATGGTAGCTTCCTGTAATACTGCCAAACGGGATTATCAGGCAAAGATTTTTGTAGACGCATTGCAGTTGCACCATTTCTTGCCAAAAGATTCTCTATATGAACTTAGTGCTGAATTTACCGCAAAAGGAAGTGGCTTCAATCCTTTAGCAAGGAAATCTTATGTTGAGGCTCGAATGTCTCTTAAACATCTTCAATACGGACGTTGGCATATTTCAGATGTCGATCTTAATGCTTTGATCAAAAACTCTTATCTAAAAGCTGATTTGAAGAGTAATAATACACTACTCAAGATGGAGGGGAATTGCGGTTTATCTTTAGGTACTCGTTATCTTGATGGAAATGTGCAAATGGCTGTTGAGCAATTGGATATTTACAAGCTGGGTTTTGCCTCTCAACCGTTGAGGCATCCTTTTGCCTTTAATCTTCAGGGGCAGGCGCATCGCGATTCGATAAGTATTAAGGCAAATGCCGGAGATCTGAATTTGGATTTTCGTTCGCATAACAACTTTCAGACACTTGTAAAGCAGACCAACAAGCTTGCTACTCTATTGTCAAAGCAGATAAAAGCGCGGTATCTTGACCATGCGGCTATCCGAAAGGTTTTGCCAACTGCGGGAATACAACTTCGCATGGGTAAACATAATCCGGTAAGTGATTTCCTCGCGACAAAAGATATCTACTTCAATGATTTCCTCCTCCGCTTTGGTATGACTCCCCGGCTTGGTATAAATGGACGTACCGCAGTACATGGCTTGCGTGTGGATTCTTTGCAATTGGATACAATCTACTTTACTGTGAGGCAAGATACAAGTCGCATGAATTTACAGGGAGGAATAATAAATGGCCCTAAAAATCCCCAATATGTTTTTCGCAGTACATTGACAGGAGAGATTCGTAATAATGATGCTGATTTGAGTCTGAATTTTTTAGATTCCAAGGGAAATGTCGGACTACAGATCGGTGTCAATGCGCGCCCTGTCTTGGGTGGTCAGAACAAAAAAGCCGATGGAATACTTTTCCGGCTCACTCCCGATGAACCTATTATCGCTTTCAGAAAATTTCATTTTATAGATAATAATAATTGGATTTATCTCCATAAAAATATGAGGGTTTATGCCAGTGTGGATATGATGGATAAGGATAATGTTGGTTTTAGGATGCACTCTATCAAAGAAGATTCGGTCTCTTTACAGAATATGGATATTGAATTGCGTCGTATACGCTTGGATGAGGTGAGTCGCATATTGCCCTACTTCCCAGACTTTTCAGGACGTTTGTCCGCTGAAACTCATTATATTCAGACTGCAACTTCGCTGCAAATATCCACTGAGGCGAATGTTGAGAAGCTGACTTATGAAGGGCAGCATGTGGGTAATGTCGGAATCGGTGTGACCTGGCTTCCGGGAGAATCCGGTACGCATTATCTCAACTCTTATTTCACTTGTGAAGGCAAAGAAGTGATGACGGCTGAAGGTACATTGAAACGTCGGGGTGCGAACGACTCAATCCGGGTGGAAAGTCATTTTGATCATTTCCCCATATCATTGGCCAATCCGTTTATTCCCGAGCGGCTTGTCTCATTCAACGGAGATGTGGATGGCGGAGTCAATATCTCTGGGACATTGGGAAAACCGGACATTGATGGCGAACTTAAATTGGATAGTGTCACGCTCTATGCCCGACAGGCTGGTGCCCGCTATCATTTTGATAATCGTCCCGTTTACATTAAGAACAACCAGTTATTATTTGATAAGTTTGCTATTTACACCACCTCGAAGAATCCATTTACCATTGACGGGAATATAGATTTCAGAGATCTCCGAAGGCCTGTTGCGCGTCTTGACTTACTGGCCCGCAAATATACGTTACTTGATGCGCCCCGTACCAGAGAAAGTTTGATCTATGGCAAGGTATATGTCGATATGAAAGGCACTATTCGCGGTCCGCTGGACGCTTTGGTTATGCGTGGGAGTATGAATCTTTTAGGAAATACGGATGTTACTTATGTGATGGCCGATTCTCCTTTAACCGTTGAAGATCGCTTGGAAGGTCTTGTCACTTTCACTTCTTTCCGGGACACCACTTTGGTAAAGGCGGAACCCAAGTCTATTGGCTTTGCCGGTATGGATATGCTTATGGCCGTGCATATCGACAATGCGGTACGTCTAAGAGCGGACCTGAGCTATGATCGTAGCAAGTTTGTGGAGTTGGAAGGTGGGGGCGATTTATCCTTGCATTATACACCACAAGGAGATATTAATCTTACGGGGAGGTATGTTCTTTCCGGAGGAACAATGAAATACTCCCTTCCGGTAATCCCACTGAAAGAATTCAATATTGTAAATGGCAGTTATGTCGATTGGTCGGGAAGTATGATGAATCCGTCTTTGAACCTTACGGCAACTGAGAGAGTACGGGCATCGGTAGCTGATGGAGATAATGGTGCTTCCCGGATGGTTAATTTTGACATATCCGTGAGTATCCGAAATCGCTTGGAAAAGCCCGATTTATTATTTGATATTAGCGCTCCGGATGATCCTACGGTTGAAAATCAATTGGCAGCTATGGGTGCAGAAGAACGCAGTAGACAAGCTATTGCAATGCTGGTAACCGGTGTTTATCTCAATAATACGGGTAAGAGCAACATGAATATGGGGAATGCTCTCAACAGTGTTCTTCAAAGTCAGATAAGCGCTTTAGCTGGTGCTGCTTTCGGCAATTTTTCGGTAGGTATTGAAAATCATAACGGCTCGCAACCGGGAGACAATAGAGGCACCGATTATAGCTTCCGCTACTCTCAACGTTTCTTTAATGACCGTGTACAGGTTGTTATAGGTGGAAAAGTTTCGACAGGGTCCAATGCAACGAATGATACGGAATCCTTTATTGATAATATTTCGTTGGAATATCGTTTGGATACATCCGGAACGCGCTACATTCGGGTCTTTCATAATAAAAATTATGAAAGTGTCTTGGATGGGGAGATCACAGAAACAGGAGTCGGAGTGGTTTTCCGTAAACGGATGGATAATCTGGGTGAATTGTTTATTTTTAAAAGAAGAAATAAAGAAGTCGAGGATAAGAAATGAGATATGTAACAGCTATTTTAATCGGATCTATATTCTTGTTTGGTGCTTGTTCTACAACAAAGAATCTACCGGAAGGAGAAGTACTCTATACCGGGCAGAAGAAAATGGTTGTGGAAAATCGATCTTCAACGCCGGTTGGTCTTAATGCGATGGAAGAGATTGAAGCTGCCTTAGCCAAGGCGCCTAACAATTCTTTTCTTGGTAGTTCTGTTTACCGTACTCCTTTTCCTGTTGGATTATGGTTCTATAACAGTTTCGTAAAGAGCAATGGTAAATTTGGAAAATTTATGTTTAAACATTTTGCGGCTGAGCCGGTATTTATCTCTACTGTGAACCCGGGAATTCGTGCCAAAGTTGCTACGAATATTTTGCATGAATACGGTTACTTTAATGGGACAGTTGGTTACAAAAAGTTTGTCAATCAGGGAGATAGTTTGAAAGCTAAAATCCAGTATACCGTAAATATGCAAACCCCTTATTTTATAGATACATTATATTACTATGGCTTTCCAAATAAAACGCTGGATATAATTAAATCAGGTAACCGTAACTCTACACTAAAATCTGGCAAGCAGTTTAATGTTGTTGACCTTGATGCGGAACGTACTAGAGTCAATACATTATTGCGAAATATGGGTTACTACTATTTTCGTTCCGATTATCTGACTTATCAGGCGGATACGACTCTAGTGCCCGGCGGGCATGTCAGTTTGCGCATGACACCTGTGGCTGATATACCGGCGGGGACGCAGCGCCCTTATTATTTAGGCAATACATCTTTCTATCTTAGAGGGCCTCAAGGACAAATGCCAACGGATAGTTTGCTTTATAAAAATCTATGGATACACTATTACGATAGATTAAAAATCCGACCGAATATGCTTTACAGGTGGCTACATTATCAGGGATATCGTAGAAAACGCCAGACGCAGGGAAACACGATGATGCGAAAACGTCCGGAGGGATTATTCAGTCAGTACAGACAGAGTAGAATACAGGAACGTTTAGCTAATTTGGGTATTTTCGGTTATATGGAAATGCAATATATACCGAGAGATACAGCATTGATATCAGATACTTTGGATGTAAATATTCTAGCGTCATTGAATAAACCCTATGATGCGGAATTGGACTTTAATGTGACCATGAAGAGTAATAACCAAACTGGACCGGGAGCAGCATTTACCGTTACTAAAAATAATGTATTCGGTGGGGGTGAGACATGGAATGTAAGGTTGACCGGATCATACGAATGGCAGACCGGGAAAAACAGAAGCTCCATGATGAATAGTTATGAGATGGGTTTGTCGACATCCCTTACTTTTCCCAGAGTTGTTTTTCCCAGGTTAGGAACTCTTGAATATGACTTTCCGGCTACTACTACCTTTCGACTATATACCGATCAGCTGAACAGGTCGAAATATTATAAGCTGCTTGCTTTTGGAGGTAATGTGACTTATGATTTTCAGCCTCGTCCAACAATCAAGCATAGCATTACCCCTTTCCGGTTGACATTTAATACATTGAGCAATCGGACTGCAGCTTTTGATTCACTGCAGAGCGCTAATCCGGCCCTTTATATTAGCCTGCGGAATCAATTTATTCCGGCATTTGAATACACTTATACTTATGATAATGGTAACCTGCGGACTGTTCGACATCCTTTGTGGTTTCAAACAACCCTGACTTCTGCAGGTAATGTAACGTCCTGCATCTATCGTATATTGGGAGAGCCCTTTGATAAAAAGGGGAAAGAACTTCTGGGGGTACCATTTGCACAGTTTTTGAAAGTTAATTCCGAACTACGCTATCACTTTAGAATAGACAAGAACCAAATGGTTGCTTCACGCATTGCTGCAGGTGCAATTTGGTCGTATGGCAATGCCACTATTGCTCCCTATACGGAGCAGTTCTATGCCGGTGGAGCCAATAGTGTGCGTGCATTCATGTCCCGTACAATAGGCCCTGGTGGTTATTACCCTGCCAAGAACGATAAATACGCTTTTATCAACCAAGTCGGGGACATTCGTCTGGAAGCTAATCTCGAATACCGCTTTCGCCTTATCGGAGATTTGCACGGAGCTATATTTCTTGATGCCGGTAATGTGTGGTTGATGAGAGATGATCTTACCGAGGGGAATGAACGCAAAGAAGGACGATTCCGGTTAAAAGATTTTCCTGATCAGATTGCATTAGGAACGGGAGCCGGATTGCGTTACGATATGGATTTTCTTGTTTTCAGGGTAGACTGCGGTATTGGTCTACATGCACCTTATGATACCGGAAAAACAGGCTATTACAATATTCCGAGCTTTAAAGACGGAATGGCTTTTCATTTTGCAATAGGCTATCCTTTCTGACCCCAATATTACAATATCTACAGAGAAAATGTTTTTGCTTTTTTATTCCTCCTTATAACGCTTTCAGAAATTATGGTGTATCTTTGCACCCACTAAACGGTAACACTAACCTTTATTATTAACTACATAATCATGAAACCTACTTTATTTGTATTGGCTGCCGGAATGGGTAGTCGTTATGGGGGATTAAAACAACTCGATGGTCTGGGCCCGAATGGCGAAACAATAATGGATTATTCTATTTTTGATGCTATCCGTGGAGGATTTGGTAAGGTTGTTTTTGTAATACGTAAAGATTTTGAGAAAGATTTTCGCGACAAAATTCTGAGCAAATATGAGAATCATATTCCGGTGGAATTGGTGTTCCAAGCATTGGATAACCTTCCGGCTGGATTCACTTGTCCTGAAGAGCGCGTTAAACCGTGGGGAACAAATCACGCTGTACTTATGGGTAAAGATGTGATTAATGAACCTTTTGCGGTGATCAATGCTGATGATTTTTACGGACGTGACAGCTTTGCTGTTTTGGGAGAAGCTCTTTCCGAAATGACTGGAAAGAAGAATGACTACTGCATGGTAGGATATCGTGTAGGTAATACATTATCCGAAAGTGGATCGGTAGCACGCGGCGTTTGCGAAACAAATCCTGAAGGCTACTTGACAACTGTTGTCGAACGTACAGCTATTGAACGCATTGATGGCAAAGTGTCTTTTAAAGATGAGAACGGTGTAATGCAAACTATTGGTGACAATACTCCTGTGTCAATGAACATGTGGGGCTTTACTCCTGATTACTTTGCTTATTCCGAGGAGTACTTCAAGGAATTCCTGAACGAAAATAAGGATAACTTGAAAGCTGAGTATTTTATTCCTTTGATGGTGAATAAACTCATAAATGAAGGCACTGCCCGTGTTAAAGTTCTTGATACGGTTAGTAAATGGTTCGGAGTAACTTATGCAGCTGACCGTCAGGGAGTAGTGGATAAGATTCAAGCTCTTGTAGATGCAGGCGAATATCCAGCTAAACTGTTCTGATAATTTTAGAGAACGATATAAAGAAAAGGGGTGTGTCAAAAGCCCCTATTTCATAAAAACGCCCTTGTTACAGCATGTTGTAGCAAGGGCGTTCTGCTATTTTTTTGGCTTTTGACACACCTTCTTATTATGCAGCTATTTTGCTTCTTATTTCAAGTCTTTCAATTCCCAACCCAATGCACTTGCACCTAATACGGCTGCATCAGAGTCTTTCAATTCAGACATCAATAGTTTTGCTTTGCCTTTGAATATAGTGAGGATATTCTTATCGATAGCCTTTTGGATAGGATTGAATATATAGTCACCTGATTTTGCCAGACCTCCGAATAAAATAATCGCTTCAGGACTTGAGAAGGCAACAAAGTCGGCGATTGCTTCACCTAAGATGGTACCTGTATATTCAAAGATATCTTTTGCAAGTTGATCTCCTTTCACAGCGGCATCATATACATCTTTACTTGTGATGCTTTCAGCCGGTGTGGCACGTAAAAGGCTGGCGTCGGTTCTTGCAGTAAGAAACTCTCTTGCAGTACGGGCTACTCCTGTTGCAGAACAGTAAGTCTCCAGGCAGCCATGACGACCACAACCACATAGACGACCATTGTCGCGGCGTATGATAGTATGACCCAGTTCTCCGGCAAAACCATCATGTCCGTACACCATTTGTCCATTGATCACGATTCCGCTACCAACTCCGGTTCCTAATGTAATCATGATAAAGTCCTTCATTCCACGGGCAGCACCATAAGTCATTTCACCAATAGCGGCAGCATTAGCATCATTTGTCAATGCAGTAGGAATGCTTAAACGTTCTTCAAACATTGCAGCCAAAGGAATAATTCCTTTCCATGGCAAGTTTGGAGCAAATTCTATTGTTCCGCTATAGTAGTTTCCGTTTGGAGCGCCTATACCGATACCTTTTATTTTATCAACTCCTCCATTGGCAATGATTAGCGGGAGTAAGTTTCTGCAAACTTCATCTACATAATCATCTACCTTTTCGTAAGATCCGGTTTTTATAGAGTTACTTGCAATGATTGTTCCTCTTGCGTCTACAATACCGAAGACGGTGTTTGTTCCGCCTATGTCAATGCCCACTACATAGGGCCTCTCCATGTTTGAATTCATGATACTACAGTTGTTTTTAAAGGGTTAGTTCATTTATTTATGGATACAAATTACACAAAGAAAAATGATACCGCAAAATCTTTTTTAAAAAAATTCATCTCTTTTGCAACTTTTCGTAACCCCTGTGCGTCTAATAATGAAAATAGATCGTTATTTATTAAAAAAGGCTAGAAACGTGATACATTTGAAGGACATTAATAAGACCTATAACAACGGAGCACCAATGCATGTGCTCAAAGGCATTGATCTCGATATTAATAAGGGTGAATTTGTTTCCATAATGGGCGCTTCGGGGTCTGGTAAATCAACTTTGTTGAACATTCTGGGAATCTTGGATAATTACGATACAGGTGAATATTACTTGAATGGTACGCTTATAAAGAATTTGAGTGAAACCAAAGCTGCAGAGTATCGGAATCGTATGATTGGATTTATCTTTCAATCTTTCAATCTTATCTCTTTTAAGAATGCAGTGGAAAATGTGGCATTGCCTCTTTTCTATCAAGGCATAAGCCGACGCAAGCGTAATGCGCTTGCATTGGAGTATCTTGATCGTTTGGGACTTAAAGATTGGGCAAACCACTTGCCTAACGAAATGTCCGGTGGACAAAAACAACGTGTTGCAATAGCGCGCGCACTGATTACCCAGCCCCAGATAATCTTAGCGGATGAGCCGACAGGTGCTTTGGATAGCAAGACTTCTGTGGAAGTTATGCAGATATTAAAAGATCTGCATAGCACTGGTATGACAATCGTTGTGGTAACTCATGAAAGTGGTGTAGCTAACCAAACAGACAAGATCATCCATATAAAAGATGGAATAATAGGAAGCGTGGAAGAAAACAGGGATCATGATGCTTCTCCTTTCGGGCAAAACGGTTTTATGAAATAATACGAGCGGATACGCTAATTTATCTTACTTAATAATTATAACGTATGCTTGATCTTTGGCAAGAAATATATGGTACGATCAAAAGAAATAAACTCAGGACTTTTCTTACAGGATTTGCTGTGGCTTGGGGCATTTTCATGTTAATTGTACTTCTTGGAGCCGGAAACGGACTTATTCATGCTTTTGAAAAGTCGTCTTCCGAACGAGCTTTGAATTCTATTCGTATCTTTCCCGGTTGGACCAAAAAGTCTTATGACGGATTAAAAGAAGGACGTCGTATTCAGTTGGAAAATAAAGACCTTGTATCAACCGAGGAAACTTTTTCGGAGAATGTAGTCAGCGCAGGGGCAACTGTTGAGCAAAGTGATGTAAATATCAGTTTCGGACAGGAATATGTCAGTATGTCTTTACTTGGTGTTTTTCCGAACTATACGGAAGTCGAAACCGTGAAAACCGCAACAGGTCGTTTTATCAATCACATAGACTTGCAAGAGCGCAGAAAAGTTATTGTTCTTCATAAAAAGACTGCAGAAATCCTTTTTGGTAAGACACATACCGAACCTATCGGACAGTTTGTAAATGCGGGTGGAGTGGCTTATCAAGTCATCGGTACCTATAACGACCAGGGAGACCGTGGAGCAAATGAAGCTTATATACCGTTTTCCACTCTCCAGACAATTTACGATAAAGGGATACAGCTAAATAACATCATATTTACCACCAAAGGGTTGAACTCAATAGCTCAAAATGACACTTTTGAAGTAAATTATCGTAAAGTGATCGGAGCCAATCATCGCTTCGATCCGAAAGACGATAGTGCGATATGGATTTGGAACCGCTTATCCAACTATATGCAGACACAAAAGGCAATGGGCATACTTCGTACGGCAATATGGGTAATCGGTATTTTTACACTACTCAGCGGTATTGTAGGTGTATCCAATATTATGCTGATAACCGTTAAGGAAAGAACGCGTGAATTCGGTATAAGGAAAGCTCTCGGAGCGAAACCTATTTCAATATTACGATTGGTTATTATAGAGAGTGTTGTGATCACTACACTGTTTGGCTATATTGGTATGGTGGTGGGCATTGCCGCTACGGAATGGATGAATGTGGCGTTTGGTAATCAGACGATGGATGCGGGTGTATTCCAGCAGACCATGTTCTCCGATCCTACCGTCGATATGGGAGTTGCTATTCAAGCAACATTGACCTTGATTATTGCCGGTACGCTTGCCGGTTTCTTCCCCGCTAAAAAAGCAGTGAGTATACGTCCTATTGAGGCTTTACGGGCAGAGTAGTTAAATGATGAATTATTCAATGAAAAGAGTATGAGAATAGATATTGATTCTTGCGAGGAAATCCTCATTACGATAACAAGAAATAAGACCAGGAGCTTATTGACTGCTTTCGGAGTATTCTGGGGAATATTCATGTTAGTGGCCCTTATTGGAGGCGGACATGGAATGCAGGAGCAGATGAAGAAGCAATTCGAGGGATTTGCTACAAATTCGGGCTTTGTCGCAGCAGAGAAAACGGGTGAGGCTTATAAAGGCTTCCGTAAGGGGCGTGCGTGGGATTTGGAGCTTGAAGACATTGAACGTTTACGGCGTGGAGTTCGTGAATTGGAACATGTCACTCCTTCCATTGCAAACTGGGGATCGACGGCAGTCTATGAAGATAAAAAATATAGTTGTACGGTTAAAGGACTTTTCCCTGATTATGAGTTTATAGAACATCAAAACATTTCGTTGGGACGGTTTCTTAATGATGTCGATATTAGTGAGGCACGAAAAGTCTGCGTAATAGGTAAGCGTGTTTATGAAAGCCTTTTCAAACCGGGGGAAGACCCTTGTGGTAAATTTGTAAAAGTCAATGGTGTTTATTTTCAAATTGTCGGGTTGTGTATTTCCGAAGGGAACATAAACATACAGGGAAGGGCTTCTGAGGCGGTGACAATACCTTTCACTACTATGCAACAAGCTTATAATATCGGGAATAAAATTCATGTGGCGTGTTTCACTGTAAAGCCGGGGGTAAAAGTTACCGATCTACAAGATAAAATAGAAGGGGTGATTAAAAAAGCCCATTATATTGCCCCGAATGATAAACAGGCGGTCATGTTCCTAAACGCCGAAGCAATGTTCTCCATGGTTGATAATTTAATGGCAGGTACACGAATTCTAATTTGGATGGTGGGACTGGGTACATTATTTGCCGGTGCTATTGGTGTTTCCAATATTATGATGGTGACGGTGCGTGAACGTACTACTGAAATAGGTATCCGCCGTGCCATTGGAGCTCGTCCGCGCGACATTCTACAACAAATCTTGTCGGAGAGTCTCGTGCTGACTTCGATTGCCGGAATGGCTGGGATTTCATTTGCCGTACTTATACTTCAAGTTTTGGAGGCAGCAGTAAACGATCCGGGGGAGACAACGATACATTATCAGGTTTCATTTGGTCTTGCAATGGGTACTTGCTTTTTGCTAATCTTCTTGGGGATATTGGCCGGATTGGCTCCCGCCTATCGTGCGATGGCTATTAAGCCGATTGATGCGATACGCGACGAATGATGCTTATGATACAGATTATTGGTTTTTTTGATAGAGACATTTATAAAGAAATTTAGAAAATAATATATTATTCCTATGAAAAAGTATTTTAAGATTGCATTATTGGTGGTTGTTGCCGCCGTTTTTATCGGAACCTTCGTGTTTTTGTATAAAAAATCGCAACCAAAAGTTACTGTTTATGAGGTTGTATCGCCTGAAACTACAGATTTGGCAAAAACAACAGTTGTGACAGGGAAGGTTGAACCTAGAGATGAAATCCTCATCAAACCACAGATTTCGGGTATTATTGATGAAGTCTATAAAGAAGCGGGACAGAGTATTCATAAAGGTGAAGTGATAGCTAAAGTTAAAGTTATACCTGAGCTGGGAAGCTTAAACTCTGCTGAGAGTCGTGTTCGTTTGGCGCAAATTAATGCAAAACAAGCTGAAGTGAACTTTTCACGCGTGAAGAAGATGTTTGATGACAAACTGATCAGCAAGGAAGAATATGAGAAAAGTGATGTCTCTGCTAAGCAGGCTCGGGAAGAACTTAGCACAGCTAAAGATAATCTCGAAATTGTGAAAGAAGGAATCACAAAGAACAGTGCATCTTTTTCAAGCACGCTCATTCGTTCCACTATTGACGGACTTATTCTTGATGTCCCTGTTAAAGCAGGAAACTCGGTGATTATGAGTAATACGTTTAATGATGGCACCACTATAGCAACTGTTGCTAATATGAATGACCTTATCTTTAGAGGTAAGATTGATGAAACCGAAGTGGGACGCATTCGTGAAGGTATGCCGGTGAAACTTACTATCGGAGCATTGCAGAATCTATCATTCGAAGCTAATTTGGAATATATCTCTCCTAAAGGCGTTGAAGAAAACGGAGCAAATCAGTTTGAAATTAAAGCTGCGATAAAGATCCCTAATAACGTGAAGATCCGTTCCGGTTATTCTGCTAATGCCGAAATTGTATTGGATAATGCCAAGAAGGCACTTACCATACCCGAAAGTACTGTTGAATTCAAAGGGGATAGCACTTTTGTCTATATCCTTAAGAAAAGTGACCCTGTACAGACATTCGAACGTAAACGAGTTATAGTAGGTATGAGTGATGGCATTAAGATTGCTGTCAAGAGTGGCTTGACTGCGAAAGATAAAGTGCGCGGAGCAGAAAAGAAAGATAAACAATGATAGTTGCTTTATGAAAGGGAATGATATGAAAAAAAATATACTACTCTTTGGCTTGGCTGTCTGCTGTCTTTCGGGACAGGCGCAGGAAGTGTGGACATTGCGTCGTTGCATAGATTATGCCATTGAACACAATATTGATATAAGGAAAAGCGCGAATGTAGCTGAGCAAGATGCTGTAAATGTAAATACAGCAAAATGGGCTCGTCTGCCGAATTTAAATGGCGGTGCCGGACAAAATTGGTACTGGGGACGTGCTCAGGTGCCGATGAAGGATGCAGACGGAAGGGAATATACCGGTTATGTAAACACGAACAGCAATTCTACAAGTTTGCAATTGAATGCCAGTGTTCCTTTGTTTACCGGTTTTGAAATTCCTCATCAATACGCTTTATCCAAACTCAATCTGCAGGCGGCACTATCCGATCTTGAAAAAGCAAAAGAAGATGTTTCTGTAAACATTGCATCATCTTATTTGCAGGTTTTGTACAATAAAGAACTACATCAGGTGGCTCTTGGGCAGGTAAAGTTAAGCAAAGAACAATGCGCCCGTATCGTTCGTATGGAGGAACTGGGTAAGGCTTCACAGGCTGAAGTTGCTGAGGCTAAATCACGTGTGGCACAAGATGAGATGAGTGCGGTACAGGCCGAAAATAATTATCGGTTGGCTTTACTCGATTTGAGTCAACTTATCGAGTTACCTACACCTGAAGGGTTTACTTTATCCACACCGCAAACGGATATCAAGCTCAATCCACTTAGTCCTCCGGATGAAATCTATCAGTATGCGGTAGGCAATAAGGCGGTTATTCAGGCTGCACAGTATCGGCTGGAAGGAAGTACGCATAACATACGCATTGCCGAGAGTGCTCTCTATCCTCAATTGACTCTTAATGGAAGTCTAGGTACCAGTTATCAATCAACTTTGAGTGATAATTTCAACTCGCAGATGAAGAATAATTTTAACAAGTACGTTGGCCTAAGTTTGAATGTGCCTATCTTCAATCGTTGGGCTACCCGCAATCGCATTCGTACCGCCAAATTGCAACAAGAAAACTATTCATTGCAATTGGATAATGCGAAGAAAGGATTATATAAGGAAATACAACAAGCATGGTACAATGCTATAGCTGCCGACAGTAAATACAATAGTAGCGTTGTTGCAACTAATGCCAGTGAAGAGTCTTTCAAGCTAATGAGTGAGAAATACGAAAACGGAAAAGCAACCGCAGTGGAATATAACGAGGCTAAACAAAACTTATTCAAGGCTCAGTCAGGCGAGTTACAAGCTAAATATGAGTATTTGTTCCGCACTAAACTTCTAGACTTTTACAAAGGGATCCCTTTGGAATAATATTGAGTGGTTTTCTATTTATAAATCCTCTTTTGGCATATTGCTGGAAGGGGATTTTTTTAACCCGTTATTATTCTTTACCTTTGCCGCGAATAACCGAGTATGGGAAAATAAATTAGTATGAAAACGGTTAAGCATAAAATTCTGTTGGGAACTCTTTATGGAACTGTTTGTCTCTTCATAATACTGACAACTCTTTTTATTAGTCGAAATGCGATCTTGCATTATTTCGCTGATCGCCGTATATCCAGTTTGGAAAAAGATTATGGATTGAACATCCATTATTCCAGTCTTAATCTTAGTGGATTGAATACGATCTCTTTGAATGACTTTACAGTTGTTCCGCTACAAAGGGATACTTTACTTACCCTGGAATCATTGAACGTTCGGCTTGGATTATGGAATTTGCTTCAGGGAAAGCCTGATGTGAGGGATGTACATTTGGATGGTCTGGATGTCCGGTTTATAAAAAAAGACTCAATAGCCAATTACGATTTTCTGTTTCGTTCTCCTCAAAAGAAAGAAAATCAGGATGAGGATAAATTGGATTATAAGAAGCGATCACAAGCTTTACTCGACTTATTATTCGGCTTGCTCCCACGTAATGGGGAACTGACCAGATTGCATATCCTCGAACAAAAAGATGATAAGTTTGTCGCACTTTCCATCCCTCAGTTCCGTATATCCAGTAATCATTTTGAGGCGACGGTGTCCATAAAAGAGGATTCCGTGAGTCAGACATGGCGGACAGAAGGTGAGATAAATCCACCGGAACGCCGCTTGAATGCAAAATTGTATACTCTCCATCACGGGGAAATTACTCTGCCCTACGTTACCCGCCGTTTTGGAGCAGATGTAAAGTTTAGCAGCCTTAATTTCAGTCTGATGCAAGAGAATGATCGTCATGATGCTGTGTGCATCAGCGGTGCTGCCGAAATCTACGGGCTAAGTATATACCATAAGCGGCTATCTCCTGAAGTGATTAATCTTAAGCGCGGACAATTAGATTATCGGGTGAATATTTTTCCCCATACATTGGAGTTGGATAGTGTCAGTGTAGCACGTTTCAATACGCTGGCCTTTCATCCATACATCCATGCCGAGCGATTTCAAAAGAGTATTCATGAACGTTATTGGCATTTTATTGTGTCTGTTCATAAGCCTTGGTTCCCGGCACAGGAGTTATTCGGTTCTTTACCTGCGGGACTTTTTGAAAACCTTCAAGGTATGCGAACAACGGGACAATTGGCTTACAATTTTCTTTTTGATTTTGATTTTTCACAACTGGATAAGCTGAGACTGGAGTCGGAACTTAAGTCGAAGAACTTCAGAATAGTAAGTTATGGCAAGACAAACCTGACTAAAATGTCCGGTGAGTTTCTGTACACGGCTTATGAAGACGGGCGACCGGTACGCACATTTCCGATAGGACCTTCATGGGATCATTATACGCCATTGGATAGTATTTCTCCTTTGCTTCGCATGTCTGTAATGCAGAGTGAAGACGGAGCCTTCTTCTACCATCATGGATTTTTGCCTGACGCTTTGCGCGAAGCTCTCATTTATGACCTTAAAGTCCGTCGATTTGCCCGTGGGGGTAGTACAATCTCTATGCAGCTTGTCAAGAATGTATTTTTGAATCGAAATAAGAACATTGCCCGTAAGCTTGAAGAAGCTCTCATAGTGTGGCTCATAGAAAATGGTCGACTGACTTCTAAAGAACGGATGTATGAAGTATATCTGAATATAGCCGAGTGGGGGCCACTTATTTATGGTGCACGTGAAGCTGCAGAGTTTTATTTTAATAAGCGTCCTTCACAACTGACGGCTGAAGAATCTATCTTTCTGGCTTCTATTGTGCCGAAGCCTAAGCATTTTAGAAGTTCTTTCACTGCTACAGGACAGTTGAAAGAGAATCAGGCGGGTTATTATCGTCTGATTACGAGGCGGCTCGTGAAAAAAGGCTTACTCACAGAAGAGGAAGGCGAGGCTATACTTCCTGTTATTGAGCTGAATGGTCCTGCGAAAAAGTTCTTTGTGACCGACTCAATAGCAATAAGTTCTGAAGAGCCGGTTGATAATTAGAATATAGGCCTTTATTGACTATTTTATAACCAAATACTTGTTCCGAGTCGGAAACCGATATGACGTTTCAGATTCATTTCTTCGAGTAGGAAGCCTTCTGTCTTTGCGGTCATTCCTAAGTTGACAGATAACCCTTTAAGGCCTTTAGTGCTCGAAAAGAAACGGTATTTACCTGTGATATCGAAGGCGCCACCTGCTTTTCCCGAATTTTCTCTGAAGGCTAATGCTTGGGGTTGTACCCATCCGTGTAATGACGTATCAACGGTAATGTTCTTAGTGATTGAAATATCATAGAAATCCATGCCGAATGCCGGAAACCATGTGCTCTTGTTCTCATACTGCCGTAAATAGAAATGTGCGTTGACTGATTTTGTCAACAGCCAGAAATGCTCGTCTATATAGTCACCAAAAGGAACCATGCCATAACCTAAAGCAAAATTTCCCATGCATTTACTATTCAGTCTGAAGCCGGTTTTTCCCATGAGTAGCGGATCAACCAAATTGAAAAGAGAACGCCAACCGACTCTTTTTGTAAACTTCTTCTCTTCCGGTGTTAAATCGTCATAGTCTGTGTATCGTTTGAATTCCATATTGGGACGGTGGAGATGTCGGATAGCTCCGTAAATATCATGTCCTACGATGTCCCGTTTAAGTTCGTCATTCTCTTCTTTTATACCTGCATCCGCTTTGAATAATCCGTAACAATAATAGCCGATGAGGCTCAATTTGCGGATTGAATAATCGTACCACAGTGTGCTCACATTCTCTTTCTTTAAATTCATTAATGAGGCTTCGCGTAGTAGCATGGCATAATCAGATTCAAGTCCGGCGGTATGCAAACGGATATAAGTCGGCAAATCCGTATCCCGTAATAGTTTCAGATCAGCGTCTCTCACTCCTGTGACGTATGCGGCAAGGTCTTTATTAAAAAAAGGTTGTGAGATACTTCCTATTCCTTTATAAGTGAGGATGGAGCGGTGTCCCTCTTCATGCGTTAAAGGAATATATAAGAGACTCGATACGAGAGTGCTGACGTATAGTCTCCATTTTGGGGAAGCTTTTTTGTTTATTTCATTTACTGCCATTCGATATAAACTCAGCGAACTCTCATTGAATTGTCGCATGGTAAATAGTTTGGCCGGAGAATCTTCTATGATAAAAGTATACTCTTTCTCTTTTGTGGTCTGTATTGAATCTTTCTGTGCAAATAAGCTATTGAAAGATAGCATTGCTATAAAAATGATTATATATATTTTTCTTTCCATTGGTAATGATATTATCTGTATTTTGCGTTAAGGTTTTATTTCCGGGGCTTAAGTTTTTCAAAGTTATGTATATAAAATGATACAATCAAAAATGTTTTTTACTTGATGATAATTATTTATATGATTACTTTCCTGTTTTTCTATATTATCTCACTAGTGTCCCATTAAAATTGGGACGTTATTAAAATTAAAATAAACTTGGCTCATTAGAGTCGTCTCGTTCTTTGT
>VOIU01000026.1 GCA_007896885.1 Bacteroidaceae bacterium HV4-6-C5C | reverse complement strand
TTTGTGTAAGCATCACCACCCAGCGGAGCACCGTGCGTCGCACAATTAGCTTCATAACTGCTTCCGTCCGCTTTTCTAGCTCCTTTACCCATTACGGTTTTGCCAATAATAAGCGTCGGACGTTCTTGCTCTGCTTTTGCTTCATCAAGAGCTTTACGGATAGCAACAGGATCATTCCCATTAATTTCCAGTACTTTCCAACCCCATGCTTCATATTTCTTCGCCGTATCTTCAACGGTCACATCCCTGGTTTCGGTGGATAGTTGAATATCGTTGGAATCGTAAAACATGATCAGGTTATCCAATCCTAAAGCACCTGCAATACGTCCCGAACCCTGCGAGATTTCTTCCTGTATGCCACCATCTGATATATAGGCATAAATGGTCTGGTTCATGACCTCATTGAAGCGCGCTTTCATGAATTTAGCGGCAATGGCGGCACCTACGGCAAAAGTATGTCCTTGTCCTAAAGGACCGGAGGTGTTTTCGATGCCACGGGATAAATCACGTTCGGGATGTCCGGGAGTGGGGCTTCCCCATTGGCGGAACTCTTTGAGTTCGTCCAATGCAAATTTTCCAGCTAATGCAAGTACGGAATATAGCATTGGCGACATGTGCCCAGGATCGAGAAAGAAACGATCGCGTGCTTCCCAATTCGGATTGGCAGGATCATATATCAGGTATTCGGAAAAGAGTACATTTATAAAATCGGCACCACCCATTGCACCACCAGGGTGTCCGGAATTCGCCTTCTCAACCATTGAAGCAGCTAGAATACGGATATTGTCTGCTGCACGATTCATGAGTTTACTATCGTTCATATCTTTTGAGATTAAAATTGCTGATATTTTGAGGATTCTGTAGCAAACAGTTTCAACCGTTTGCATGGACAAAGATAAATCTTTAATGCGTAATATACAACTTTAAAACAAAGGCTTAGCTTTGAAGCTTCATCTTCCGATTATAAAATCCCTTGTCGAAGTATATTTGTAGGAGGTTCCTTAATAAAAAAAGCGCCTCTCATATAATGAGAAACGCTTTTTATCATTAGCATTTGTTTTTTATACCAATTTGCGGGCACCATCGCTAATCACTACATCATAGATCTTAGGGCTCCTGCCAAATTTTGCTTTAAATTGTTCTTTCGCTTTTTCGATGAAGGTAGAATACAATTCTTCTTTAACGAGATTGATTGTACAACCACCAAAACCACCACCCATTACTCTGGATCCTGTTACTCCACAATCAAATGCAAGATCATTAAGGAAATCGAGTTCCTCACAGCTTACTTCGTAGAGCTTGCTCATACCATGATGGGTTTCATACATTTTCTGGCCAACGGTTTCGTAGTCAGCTCTTTCAAGAGCATCACAAACATCCAATACTCTTTGAATCTCTTCAATAACGTATTCTGCACGTTTGTAGTCTTCCTCACTTATATCACTTTTTGCTTCAGCAAGCATTTCCATGCTGCAGTCGCGTAGAAATTCTACATGAGGATGTTTTTTTTGTATAGCTGCCACGGCACTCTCACAACTTTGACGACGTTTGTTGTAAGCTGAAGAGGCCAACTCATGTTTAACAACTGAATCAACAAGAACCAAACGATAGCCTTTAGGGTCGAATGGAAAATATTGATATTCAAGCGAACGGCAATCAAGGCGGATAAGACTTCCTTCTTTTCCGAATACCGAAGCAAATTGATCCATAATTCCGCAATTTACGCCGCAATAATTGTGTTCTGTTGCCTGACCTACTTTAGCCAATTCGAACTTATCTATTTTGTTGTCTCCGAATAAATCATTCAAAGCAAAGGCATAGGTGCTTTCCAGTGCCGCCGAAGAGGACATACCGGCTCCCAAAGGAACATCTCCTGAAAATGCAGTATTAAATCCTTTTACAGCTACACCGCGCTTGATCATCTCACGGCATACACCGAATATGTATCTAGCCCAGCTTGCACGTGGAGCATCTTCTTCATTCAGCCCGAATTCAGTGTAGTCTTTTAAATCGATTGAATATGCTTTTACAATGTCGGTTCCGTTTGGTTTAATTTCTGCAACCATTCCTTTATCGATTGCTCCGGGAAATACGAAACCTCCGTTATAATCGGTATGTTCGCCAATAAGATTTATACGACCAGGCGAAGCATACAGTGAGCCTGTTCTTCCATCAAAGTGTTTGATGAAACGAGCTCTTATGTTTTCTATATCCATGATACTTAGTTATGTTATGTGTTATTGATTTAAATTCTGACTTTATCAATCTACAGGAATATCTTTATTAATATTCTTGCATCCAACTAGGCCATAGAATAATAAATATCCCAATGCGATAATGATAACCCAATAGCTTGTCATGAAACCGGCTACGTCTGCTACCAAACCTTGAATTACAGGGAGGATACCTCCACCGCAAACCAAGACCATGAATAATCCTGAAGCAGCAGCTAAATATTTGCCCAATCCTTCTACTGCAAGGTTGAAAATTCCACCCCACATGATAGAAGTACAGAGTCCAACCAAAACTAAATACATTGCATTAATGGGGACTTCTGCAAGGCCGAATGATAAACCGCCTGTTGCGCTTTGTTGAAGTACGGGCAGATTAACAAGTGAGTCTGTAGATGAAAATATTGCTAGGAATACCAAAACAAGACCCAAGGTTGCTGTAAATATAAGCATTGCTCTGCTGGAAATTTTAGCTCCTAAAGAAGCGCCGGTCAAACGTCCTATCAACATGAGAAACCAATATGTACCTACTACAAAGCCTGAGATTGTTGAAGCAACGCCTGCTCCACCTTTGTCTACCGTCTCTGTTAAGAATAGATTCAATGTACCCGGTACCCCTACTTCAATACCAACATATACGAAGATAGCGATAGCTCCAAGTATAAAGTGACGGAATTTTAATGCTCCGGACATTAACTTGCCGATAGGTTCGGTTGAAGTGTTCGAATTCGGTTCAGGTATTGGAACAAACAATAATACAAAGAATGCAATAGCGAATACGAACATTGCTGTATACATTACAGGGAATATTTGAGATATCGTAGCCTTTTCAATAGAACCGGCAATAAGGATACCTACAAACATCGGAGTGATAGTAGCCATTACGGAATTGAAAGAGCCACCAATCTGAATTAACTGGTTACCCTTGTTTCCTTCTCCACCAAGTTTGTTTAACATTGGATTTACAACGGCATTAAGTAGGCACATGGAAAAACCGGCAATGAAAGCACCTGCCAAATATACGGCAAAAGCCATATTTGGACTAGAGTGTCCTGACAGGAATTGAACTCCTACGCCAATAAAACCTACTGCAACGGCAATAAGTGCGGTCTTTTTATAACCTACGCGTTGTAATAATATACCACTTGGTATGCCCATTACAGCATAGGCAATAAAGTTACCAAAGTTACCTAACATACCCAGGGCATTAGATACTGAGAACTGATTTTTCAGCACAATCCCCATAGGAGCGGCCAAGTTGGTAACGAATGAAATCATACCAAAAAGGAAAATCATCGTGATAATGGCGATGAGTTTACCGTTCTGTTTTTCTTGTGTCATGATTGAATAAATTATAAGTTATAAAATTAGGTTAGTTATTTTTATTGTTGTATGCCAAATTTGTATATTGTTGTTTGCTGGTATTCATCTCCAGGCAATAAAACAGCTGAAGGAAAATAACTTTTATTGGGAGAATCGGGAAAACATTGAGCTTCGAAACATACTGCGCTTCGAGCAGGAAATGTTGCGCCATGTGCTCCTGAAAATCCTCCCAACCAATTACCTGTATATAGCTGAATGCCATTCTCTGTAGTATAGACTTCCATACTACGGCCACTTACCGGCTCCGTATAGGTTGCAGCTAAAGTTAAGACGCCTGCTTCCGGCTTTTTTAATACATAGCAGTGATCATATCCTGCTCCATTAATAAGCTGCTGAAATTTGTCTTCAATACGCTCGCCTATAGTATGTGGAGTGCGAAAATCCATTGGCGTATTTTCAACTTTTAAGACCTCACCGGTAGGAATTGATACTTCGTCTATCGGTATATAATGGTCGGCATTAATAGTAATGGAATGATCAAGCACAGTTGGAGTTGGATTGGATATACCTGCCAAATTGAAAAAACCATGGCTTGTTAGATTTACGACGGTAGCTTTATCAGTCGTTGCACGATACTCTATAACCAAAGAATTAGACTCACTCTCGAGATGATAGGTAATTTCGACCTTTAAGTTTCCTGGGAAGTTCTCTTCTCCATCTTTTGAAAGGTAGCTAAAAATAACAGTTGCTGAATCGGCTTGAATAGCGTCCCATATTTTGGTATGAAATCCGGTAGGTCCTCCATGTAAAGAATTGGGACCATTGTTTATACTCAATTGGTGCTCTTCTCCATAGAGCGTGAACTTTCCCTTGGCTATGCGATTGCCGTAACGACCAATGATTGTGCTCAAAAATGGTTCAGGACTATTTATGACATGATCTATGCTGTCGTGTCCTAGTATGACATTAGAATACTTTCCGTTTTTATCAGGAATCATGATAGAAAGTATAGCACATCCATAATTTGTGACAGCTACTTCCATCCCATTAGTATTCTTTAAAATAAATAAATCAGTTTTTTTATTGTTAATATTCCTTTGAAAGTCTTTTTTATCAAGCCCGGATAGGTTACTTTCATTCGAATTTGTGTTTATCATACTAAGTATTATTAAATTTCTTGCAAATAAAAAGAAATTCTTTTGTTCCTACAAAGGATTGGACTGAAATATAAAGTTAGATTTAGGAAAGTTTAGCGTTTGATATTCGTGTGATAATTTGATATTTTTTTGTATGTTTGCCCTTGAAAAATTGAAAATGCAATACTTAATAATTAATGCTTTTAAAGTATATAACAAATGTACCCTTTAAAATTTGAACCCATTTTAAAACAGACGCTTTGGGGAGGTGATAAAATTATCGAATTCAAACATCTGAATGAATCTCTATCGAATGTCGGTGAAAGCTGGGAAATATCAGCAGTTGAAAATAACGAATCGGTTGTAGCTAATGGTCTTGATAAAGGACTAACTCTGTCGGAAATGGTCAGAAAGTATCGTGGAGATTTAGTTGGGGAAGCTAATTATGCCCGCTTTGGCTCCAAGTTCCCTTTACTGATTAAATTTATTGATGCGAAATTAGATTTATCTATTCAAGTTCATCCTGGCGATGAACTTGCCAAGAAAAGACATAATTCTTTTGGTAAAAATGAAATGTGGTATGTTGTTTCGGCTGATAAAGGCGCTAAACTGATTTCTGGATTTTCTCAGCAAATAACTTCCAAAGAATATAAAGAAAGAGTTTATGATGGCACATTTGCGGATGTCTTGCAATCTTCTGAAGTTCAGGAAGGTGATGTGTTTTATGTACCTGCCGGAAGAGTGCATGGTATAGGTGCAGGGGTGTTTGTTGCTGAGATCCAGCAGACTTCTGATATTACATATCGTATATATGACTACAATAGAAAGGATAAAGATGGTAAATTGCGGGAGCTTCACACCACTCAGGCTATAGAAGCCATCAACTTTAATGATATTGAAGATGATTTTCGTACAAAATATGATGAGCTGAAGAATGAGCCGGTTGAATTAGTCGCAAGTCCTTATTTTACAACTTCTGTATATGATATGGAGGAAGAAATCTCTTGCGATTATTCGGAATTGGACTCTTTTATTATATTTATCTGTATAAAAGGAAGCTGTCGGTTAATAGCTGATGGTGAAGAGGAAATATCTTTGATGTCCGGTGAAACGATTCTTTTGCCTGCTGCAATACAAGACGTGAAAATTATACCAAATGGAAGCGTGAAGTTGTTGGAGACTTACGTTTGATCTATTAATTATTGAGGCTATGTTTGTTGTTGTATTGAGATAACTTCATAGCCTCAATATTATTTGCTTAATCTAAAAATACTTTTTATTTTTTTGATGACTTTAAACCCTAATATAATTCCATCAAATAAAACCATTCCGGTGCTGAATGTTTGAATCAGATTAAAACTTTTTGATGTGAAAGGTTTAAAGGGGGAAAATATTTCTTTTGCTTGATTTGATAAAATTTCTTTCTGAACTTTTATCTCTTGTTTTTTTATTTTCTTTAATTGAATAATTTCATCAAGCGTTACAGGTGCTTTTTGCTTTATCTCATTCATAATAGGTCACTGTTCGTTTTCCAAAAATAATTTTGCTATGAATTTTGCTATCGGATTAAAGACTATTCTTTTTCTTAGAGTAATAACGGCAATAATAAGTATAGTATGTATGATTGCAATAATACCAAAACTTGCCATTAAGCTTCCGATAACAGGGGCTAAAAGGTAGGCGACGGTGAAGGATAGATAAAATAGAGCTACCATGCCTAGGATGAGCACTATTAGTAGTAAGATGAAAGTGGACAAGAGTATTACTAATTTTTCCGTTACTTCAATTTTTATATATTCTTCCTGTAACTTTAAATACTTTTTTCCCTCTTCAAATAGTTGCTGGAAACTTTCTGCATTTTGATTGTTTGTAAACATGATAGCTCTATTTTAGTTCTTTACTCAGCTGCTTCTCCTTTAATTTCAGCTGCAATCTCATTTACGAGGTTCTCCATTTCATTGTGACTTAGCCGGATACCTTTTTTACGCAATATCTCTGCTATTTTGTGACGGGTGTTTTCTCCTTTTTCGGGAGCGAATAATATACCCAAAGTAGCACCAACGGCAGCGCCACCTAAAAAAGCTGCGAATAAATTTAGTCCTTTCATAATTTTTTTTTCTAAAATTTAATATGCTGTTACAAATTAAACACTTTATTCCAGAATGTGTTCAATTTATGCTCTAGTTATTATTCTATATTTGTGTCGCCATAATAATGGCCTTATCTGTATTTTAATAAAAGAACTTATATTTGCACTATCTGAGCATGTATATTTAGGCTTCTATTGCTTCTGTATAAACTTTATTAATTCACAATATATATAAGTATTTAGCCTTTTGTAGCGGTGTCAGTTAATTATATTTAACGTAAAAAGTAGTATAATGACGATTAGTAAGACGTATTTTTGCTTATCAATATGGATCATTCGTAAGAGACGGGTAACCCCTGAAATATTATGAAATAGTTTAATTTATTAATAATAAAGATTTGGATTATGAAAAAATCAGTTGTATTAGGAATTGGAGTATGTATTGTAATAGCTTTTTCTTCTTGTAAGTCAAGTGAAAGCGCTTACAAAAAAGCGTATGAAAAAGCAAAACAACAAGAATTAGCTCAGCCTCAAAATGCGAATGTTACTACGGAAGTTGCTCCTGTCGTTAGCACTCAATCGGCTCCTAAAGTTGTAGAGAGCTCAGCAGCTGGAGTACGTAATGAAAGAGTGGAAGTAGTATCTGGTAATTACGGGCTTAAAGATTATAGTATTGTATGCGGTAGCTTTGGCGTAAAAGCTAATGCTGAGAGTTTGAAAGACTTTTTAGTGAGAGAGGGTTATAATCCTGCTATCGCATTTAATGCTGATGCAGCGATGTATCGCGTTATTGTGAATACTTTCGATGATCGTGCATCAGCTTCAAATGCACGCGATGCTTTTAAAGCTAAATATACAAATCGAAAAGATTTCCAAGGAGCTTGGCTATTATATCGCATCAAGTAATTTAAGAATATACCTACGAAAAAACGGGGAGTGTTTATTTAAACACTCCCCGTTTTTTTATTATGATTGCATTTTGAGCTTTTTCATCTTTGCTATAAATAAATTTTAATTTGCTTTTTGTTTAAAAAAATGCTTAAACGATTATTTAAGACATTAATAAAGTATCTATTTGTTTTGTATATCTCGTTAATAAAGGATTGTTTATGTTTTGCGTATTTGTTAAGTATAGTAATAAATCGTCATTGATTTGTGCTTATTTCTTCTTTTTTGTTATCGATAAATGTTGCATCTTTGCTCTTTGCTCTGTGAATTGTAGTGTAAATATGTGATAATTTTGTTTTTTCATGTAAAATTCTTTGGCTTTATTGAAAAAGTGTCTATTTTTGTGATGTTATTTGGGTTTATTAAGAAATATCGGAATATTTGGAGGTTGATATAAAAAAGTTGGTTATGAGAAGATGCTCTAGTGCTGAAACAATCGTATCGTTCTTTGCGTTTTTATTATGCTTACTTATGCCTCTTAAAGGATATACCCAAAGTGCGGAGAAAGTAATAACTACTTTAACTGATATGGGCTTTGAAAATGTTGGTTGGACTGAAGATCAAAAAGAACGTGTTTATGTTCTCCAAAATACAGCATTTCGTGCTAATGGGGTGGGATTAGGAAAAGCAGTTGATATTATTCAGAAGGCAGGTTTGCCGGACAACAAATGCTGTAGGATTGTTGTTTTAGATAATAACATACCTCAGATATCAATATTTTATTGTCCAGAGAAGAGAGATTCAGTATCAAATATATCTAGAGCTGATTGGACGGTTGGTTATGATATAGGAGACACTTGGAAACGAGTGAAAGAAAGAAAAAATAGTTCTTTGTTTAAGGTTGATGTGGTCGTATATCCGGATTTTAGTTTTCAAAACCTGATAATAACGCAAATATATCAAGTCTTGTTTAATATAAGTCCGGCTATTGAAGTATCTTTTTGGAAAGGCATGAAGTTGACGGGGCAGGTAATATTCCCTGTTTATAATGAATATGGGGAACGATATAGCCAAATTCGTGAAGGGTATATTACATTATCCCAGACATTTCGATTACCCTATAATATACTCCTTAAAGGTATAATAGGGACTTTCAATAACCGGAGATGGGGGTTGGATTTATCTGCTAAACATTATTTATTAGCCGATAATCGATTCTCAATTGAAGCGGAGACTGGGTATACGGGTGTTTCAAAATTTGAAAATTTTGCTTGGCATGTGAGTCCTTTAAAGCGGTGGACATGGACTTTAGGTGGTAGTTTTTATTGGCCAAAGTACAATACGTCTTTCAGCTTAAAAATGGAGCAATACTTGTTAGGTGAAAAAGGGGTTCGAGTGGATATGATGCGTACTTTTCGTTACGCTGCAATCGGATTTTATGCAATGAAAGCAGAACATGCCCGAAAAAACGGTGGATTTTATTTTCAAATATTACTTCCTCCTTATGGTAAATATAAGAGGAAGCATGTTAGAATAACTCCAGCCAAGTATTTTGGTATATCATATAACGGGGGAAATGAGCAATATTATGGGAAATCATATATCCCGGAATTAAGTACAGTTTATGGATATGAAAGTAGTTTTAACCCATATTTTATTAAATCAGAATTATTAAATTATTAATCATGAGATGAAAATGAAAGTAAAAGGTAAATTTTTAGGTTTAGGTGCTAAGTTAGCAGCGGCCTTATTTGTTTTTTGTGGAACGACTCTTGTGGGTTGCTACAGTGAGAATGATGATGTAGCAATTCCTTATGTAGAGTCTGACCCTATTTATACAATTACCGGCGTTGCATTAGACGGTAATGGTATGCCTCTTAGTGGTGTGCAGGTATCTGTAGCCAGCACCAGCTCTTCTGTTACAAAAGCAGTTACAGATATTACAACTACTGGCACCAATGGTTTATATACTCTTTCTTCAAAGAACAACAGTTTAGGTAAGCGTATTGATAATACTGCTACTCCTAATGTCGGCGCTAATCAGGTGACGTTTACTTATAAAGGCAAATCCATAACCTTTACAGTAAATCTGGTTGCCGGTGTCTCTGGTGGAGCTTCTATTAGTACTCAAAACGTTGTATTTGTCGATAATACGGTTTACCCGGATGATGATCGGGCTACTTACTCTTTTAATGTTGCAACTACAACTAAAGACTTTGTGAAATCATCTTCTAGCGATCCTAATTTGGATATTGTAAATAGTGGTGATAGCAAAGAAAACTATTCATTAACTCTTGTTTTACCTGCCGGAACTAAGTATCAAACTTCTATAGCTACAGCCTTTACAAATGCTCCTGCAAATGCAAAAGAAGCATTAACGGCATATGCAAAAGAAGTCATTGGAGACGTCGCAGATAATGTAGTGGATACTGACTATCTTTACTCTTTCGATTTGCCAGCAAGGAGTTTCTTGAATACTTTGACTGTTACTGCCATATATGAAACTAAGACTTATACCTTTACATATAAAGGCTTAAATTATCCTGTAACATTTACGAAGTATGGGGCATATACATTCTCTCGCGAATATGATTCTTGGGATCATAATCATGGACACGGCCACGGACATGGGCATGGTGAAGATTACAATGCTGGAGGTGGTATCGTAGATGGAGTAAACTAATATCATTTGTAGAGTGGGCGAACAGGTGTTCTTTGGTATAATGGATCAATGTAACATATGATAAAAAAGGTAATAATATTAATTTTTATTGTATGTAACAGTAATACTTTGTTTGCTCAACTCACTTATGGGACAACAGGCTTACTTCATGCTCCTTCGGCTGAGATGCAACGTGATAAAACTGTAATGATAGGTGGTAATTTCATGAATAAGGAGATAACTCCTGCCACATGGTATTATAATACTTATAATTACTATTTGAATGTAACCATTTTCCCTTTCCTGGAGATAGCTTATACTTGTACTCTGTTTAAAGCAGAAGCGTTAGGATTGGCTCCTTATGGTTACACTGGATTTACAAATCAGGATCGATATTTTTCGTTCCGACTGCGAGCTTTGAAAGAGGGACAATTTGGAAAGTATACTCCGGCTGTGGTATTAGGAACTTCAGACCCTTTTACTTCTTCGGGTGGAGGGGTTATTGATTCTAAAGAAGGTAATGGCTATTTTAGTCGTTTCTTTATTGCAGCAACAAAGCATTTCCAAATTGGTAATGAAACCATAGGAGCGCATCTATCTTATCTTTATAATAGAAGAATAGAATATAAACTCAATGGGTTCGCCGGTGGAATTAGTTATTCGCCTTCCAGACTCCCTGATTTAAAGCTCATTGCGGAGTATGATTCAAAAGATGTTGCATTAGGTTGTACTTATTTGTTATTCAATCATTTGCATTTGCAAATGGAGATGCAACGAATGAAGTATTTTACAGGCGGAGTGATGTATAAAATTTATTTGAAGTGATAGCCTTGTTGAAAAAATATAATATGAATAATAAAACAAATAAAAAATGAAAAGTAAGTTAGTAATATTATCTTTATTGGCAGCTGCTGTGACTACGGTAACTGCTCAAACTAAAGAGAAGTTCTATAGCGAAAAAGCTAAGGACAATGTCTTCATCAGTGTGGGTGTTGGCGCGCAAGCTAGCATGAATTCGGATAATAGCTTTGGGGATGCAATAACTCCTCATATAACTTTGTCATTAGGAAAATGGATTAATCCGGTATGGGGATTTCGTGGTCAGGTATCCGCTTGGAGCCAAAAGTTGAATATGAAACGTAATGCTGGAACTTATGCCGTTACGAATGGAGCTTATGTGTTGACTCCAGGTAATAATGACAATTATGAAACATTCAAATACGTAACGACTCATTTGGATGGTTTGATGAATTTAAGTAATTTATTCTGTGGCTATAACCCTGATCGTGTATTCAACCTTTCTGCTTTTGCCGGTCCCGGATTAACTTTTGCTAAAGATCGTTCTGACGAAAGTATCTTATTAAATAATGCGAATGGAACTTATACCAGAACAGTAGAATCCGGTGATATTAAACCGATGATCAATGGTTCTGTTGGTTTGCTGGCTAATTTTCAAGTGAATAAATATGTTTCTGTTGATTTGGAAGCTAGGGGTGAAGTTTCTCCTTCTATATTTGGTAAGTACAGTAACAATAGTTATACAGATGGAGCCGTATCTTTGACTGCTGGAGTAACTTATACTTTTGGTGGTAAGAATTTTGTCACTTGTGGGGCTAAAGTTGACCAAAGCGCTATCAACGACGAGCTAAACAAATATCGTAGAGAGTTGGCTCAAGCTCAAGCTGACTTGGCTGATTGTAAGAATGCACTATCAAATGTAAAACCAGCTGAAACTAAAGAAATTGTTAAGGAAGTTGAGACTGCAGGTCCTCGTGCCATTTTCTTCCGTATTGGCAGTGCCCGTATTGACGATTATGGGAAAGTTAACATCCAGTTGGCAGCCAAAGTTTTGAAAGCTAATTCGGATAAGAAATATAAGGTTGCAGGATATGCGGATAAAGCTACAGGTAGTGCAGGATGGAATCAAAAGCTATCTGAAAAGCGCGCCCAGGGTGTTTATGATGCCTTGATTAAAGAAGGTGTAAGCAAGGATCAGCTTGAACTCGTAGGATTTGGTGGTACTGCTAACATGTTTGGTAAGAACTACTTAAACCGTGTAGTTATTCTTGAATAAGGATATCTAGTTACATATTAAATTTACATAATCGTGCCGGGAATAATAAATTCTTGGCACGATTTATTTCTAGGCTTTAGGGTGCTGCCAATACTTTATCGTCTCGATTATTTTTTGTGAAATCTCTTATATGTGCTGAATCTATTATTTGTTTATTGTCGGCTTTTTATTATTATAATAGTCTGGAGTTTATAGTTTCAATTTTAAATCGTAATTTTGTCCCCTAAATGAGTCGAATTCTAGCAATTGATTACGGGAGAAAACGTACAGGGATAGCTGTCAGTGATATATTGCAGCTTATAGCAAATGGATTAACTACAGTTCCCACTAATGAGCTTTTACAATTTCTTTTCACTTATGTTTCTAAAGAACCCGTGGAAAGAATTCTTGTTGGTCTGCCTAAGCAGATGAACAACGAACACTCTGAAAATATGAAGTACATTGAGCCTTTTGTTCGTTCATTAAAAAAACTTTTGCCCAATATTCCTATAGAGTATGTTGACGAACGCTTTACTTCAGTTCTAGCTCATCGTACGATGTTGGAAGGAGGCTTGAAAAAGAAAAGTCGCCAAAATAAGTCATTGGTAGATGAAATAAGTGCGACGATTATATTGCAAACTTATTTAGAAAATAAGCGTTTTATTTCTTCGAGATAATAAATTAATGTATTATATAAATTGAAATAGTATATAGAATGATTTTACCTATTTATGTTTACGGACAACCGGTTTTGAGAAAAGTAGCTGAGGATATTCCTGTGGATTACCCCAATCTGAATGAGCTTATATCAAATATGTTTGAGACGATGGATAACGCTGACGGTGTTGGATTAGCGGCACCTCAAATAGGCCTTTCTGTGAGGGTAGTAGTCATTAACCTTGACGTTCTATCTGAAGATCAACCTGAATACAAAGGCTTTAGAAAAGCATTTATTAATGCCCATATTGTCGAAAAATCAGGTGAGGAAATTAACATGGAAGAAGGTTGCTTAAGTTTGCCTGGGATTCATGAATCCGTGAAACGTTCCGATAGAGTTCGTGTAAAATACCTGGATGAAAATCTAGAAGAGCATGATGAGTTTGTGGAAGGCTATCTGGCTCGCGTTATGCAGCATGAGTTTGATCATTTGGATGGCAAAATGTTTATTGATCACATATCTCCTTTACGTAAGCAGATGATTAAAGGAAAACTTAATGCAATGCTCAAAGGCAAGGCTCATTGCACTTATAAGGTAAAAACTCTCAAGTAGAAATTACTTATAAATGGTATAAAGCTACAAAAAATATAAAAAGCATACTCTTAATATTTGAGACTCAGTTAAAAGCATTATTTTTGTTTCGTATACAAGCTACTTATAATACAAGATGGTAAAAAAAATATTGATAGCATTAATGCTATTTCCTACGTTCTTGTACGCTCAGATTAATACGGAACGAGTAATGACTATTGCCCGTAATGCTCTTTATTTTGAGGACTACGTACTTTCTATCCAATATTTTAATCAGGTGATCAATGCCAAGCCATATTTATATGAACCTTATTTCTATCGGGGCTTGGCAAAAATAAATTTGGATGATTACCAGGGGGCGGAGAATGACTGTGATGCTGCCATAAAGCGTAACCCCTTTGTGGTTGGAGCATATCAAATAAGAGGTTTAGCCCGTATACGCCAAAATAAATTTAATGGGGCCATTGAAGATTATAGAATGGCTTTGAAATATGATCCGGAAAATGTTGTATTGTGGCATAACTTAACGCTATGCCATATGCAGAAAGATGATTATAAGTCTGCAAAAGAAGATTTAGGCAAGCTCATGGCGGTTTCTCCCCGCTATACGAAAGCTTTTTTGATGCGTGGCGAAGTTTTTCTAAAAGAAAAGGATACTATTCAAGCATTGAATGATTTTGATAAGGTTATAGAAATGGATCGTTATGACCCTGATGGCTGGAGTGCCCGCTCTATGATCCGTATTCAACAAGCTAAATATGCTGATGCAGAAAAAGATCTTGATCAGGCTATTCATTTAAGTGCAAAAAATGCAGGCAACTATATAAATCGTGCATTAGCTCGTTTTCACCAAAATAATTTGAGAGGTGCGATGAGTGATTATGATTTTGCTTTAGATATTGATCCGAACAATTTTATAGGCCATTATAATAGGGGGCTGTTGCGCGCACAAGTTGGTGATGACAACAGGGCGATCGAGGATTTTGATTTCGTATTGAAAACGGAACCTGAGAATATGATGGCAATTTTTAACCGCGGATTGTTGCGTGCTCAGACAGGAAATTATCGAGGAGCGATAAATGACTATTCAAGGGTAATTAAACAGTACCCCAGTTTCATGGCCGGATATTATTATCGTGCAGAAGCTCGAAAAAAAATAGGAGATCGGAAAGGAGCGGAGTTGGATGAGTTTAAAGTTATGAAGATGCAATTGGATAAACGTAATAATACTCATGCTGGAAATAATAAAGCACTTTCCGATAAAACAAATGAAGACGAGAAGAGTAAAACGCGTAAAAAGTCTGATAAGAATGTGGAGAATTACGGCAAAATTGTGATTGCTGACGACTCTGAGATGGATCAGAAGTATAAGAGCGATTATCGTGGCCGTGTGCAAGATCGAAATGTGGTAATAAAGCTTGAGCCAATGTATGCTTTGACGTATTACGAGAAGGCTAGTGAGGTTAAGCGTTTGATTCATTATTATAAATATATCGATGAACTGAACCGTGAGAAAATATTTCCAAAGTCTCTTGTTATAACAAATATGGAGGCTCCTTTGACAGAAGAGCAGGTTAAGTCACATTTTGCCTTGATTGATGCTCATACTTCTGACATTGTTGCCAATGATCGAGATGCAAAGAAGCGTTTCTTACGTGGAATGGACTTCTATCTTGTGCAAGATTTTGCCAGTTCTATAGATGATTTTACCAAAACAATTTTACTTGATGATAAATTCTTCCCGGCATATTTCATGAGGGCATTGGTTCGTTGCAAGCAGTTGGAATATAAAAAGGCTGAAGCACAAGATGACCCGGCACTCCCTGGAGATGTACAAAAACAGGCAGAAGTTACTGCAGTGGATTACGAAATTATAAAAAAGGATTTGAATGCTGTTATTCAATTAGCTCCGGACTTTGTATATGGTTACTATAATCGGGCAAATGTGTTATCGCTCTTAAAGGATTATCGTGCAGCATTGTTAGACTACGATAAAGCGATTGAACTCAATAAAGATTTTGGGGAGGCCTATTTTAACCGTGGATTAACTAATATCTTTTTGGGTAATAACAAGCAAGGCATTGCAGATTTGAGTAAGGCTGGTGAACTAGGAATTGTATCTGCATATAACGTTATAAAGCGTTTCACGGAAACACGTGAATAACATTCTTCTGCCAAAAAATGGATAATAAGGAAGATTTGACTACTTTTGTGTCTTGAAAATTGAAAACATAACGAATTATGATAAAAATAACTTTTCCAGATGGATCTGTCCGTGAATACAATGACGGAGTAACTGGCTTGGAAATTGCTGAAAGTATCAGTTCCCGTTTAGCGCAAGATGTTCTTGCATGTGGCGTAAACGGTGAGACTTATGATTTGAACCGTCCTATTATGCAAGATTCTCAGATTGTTCTTTATAAATGGGATGATGAACAAGGTAAACATGCATTTTGGCACACCAGCGCACACTTGTTGGCGGAAGCACTGCAAGAGCTCTACCCTGGTATTCAGTTTGGTATAGGGCCTGCTATTGAAAACGGGTTTTATTATGATGTAGATCCGGGAGAGGCTACCATTAAGGAAGCTGATCTACCTACTATTGAATCAAAGATGGCCGAGTTGGCTGCCAAGAAAGAAATATTGATCCGTGAGAATATATCTAAAGAAGATGCGCTGAAAAAATTTGGAGATCGTGGTGAAAGCTATAAATGCGAATTGATTTCCGAATTGGAAGACGGGCATATCACAACTTATACTCAAGGAGATTTTACAGATCTTTGTCGTGGACCCCATTTAGCAACTACAGCACCAATTAAAGCTATTAAGCTTATGTCGGTAGCTGGAGCATATTGGCGTGGTCATGAAGATCGTAAAATGATGACCCGTATTTATGGCATTACTTTTCCAAAGAAGAAAATGCTAGATGAATATCTTGTTATGGTTGAGGAGGCGAAAAAACGTGATCACCGTAAAATCGGAAAAGAAATGGACTTGTTCATGTTTTCCGATACAGTAGGCAAGGGGTTGCCAATGTGGTTGCCAAAGGGTGCTGCATTACGCCTTCGACTCCAGAGCTTTTTACGTCGTATTCAAGCACGCTATGATTATCAAGAGGTTATTACTCCACCAATTGGAAATAAGTTGTTGTATATTACATCAGGGCATTATGCAAAATATGGAAAGGATTCTTTTCAGCCCATTCATACTCCGGAGGAAGGGGAAGAGTATTTCTTGAAGCCAATGAATTGCCCTCATCATTGTATGATATACAAGAATTCTCCTCGTTCATATAAAGACTTGCCTTTACGTCTTGCGGAATTTGGCACGGTATGTAGATATGAACAGAGTGGAGAATTACATGGTTTAACTCGCGTGCGCAGTTTTACTCAAGATGATGCTCATATTTTCTGTCGTCCGGATCAAGTTAAAGATGAATTCCTCAGAGTAATGGATATCATTTCTATTGTTTTTAACTCTATGGAATTTTCTAACGTTGAAGCACAGATATCTTTACGTGATAAAGTAAATCGTGAAAAATATATTGGTAGCGATGAAAATTGGGAAAAAGCTGAACAAGCTATTATTGAGGCATGTGAAGAAAAAGGGTTAAAGGCTAAAATAGAGTACGGCGAAGCTGCGTTTTATGGTCCCAAGTTGGATTTTATGGTTAAAGATGCTATTGGCAGACGTTGGCAACTCGGAACAATTCAAGTGGATTATAATTTACCGGAACGTTTTGAACTTGAATATACAGGTGCTGACAACCAGAAACACCGTCCGGTAATGATTCATCGTGCTCCTTTCGGCTCAATGGAACGTTTTGTGGCTGTGCTCATTGAACATACGGCAGGTAAATTTCCGTTATGGCTTACTCCCGATCAGGTAGCTATTCTACCTATCAGTGAGAAATTTAATGATTATGCACAATCAGTTAAGCAGACACTTAAAAAATATGATATACGTGCCATTGTAGATGAACGCAATGAAAAGATTGGTCGTAAGATACGTGACAATGAGTTGAAGCGTATTCCGTATATGCTTATTGTTGGTGAAAAAGAAGCACTGAATGGTGAAGTTTCAGTTAGAAAACAAGGAGAAGGTGATAAGGGCTCGATGAAATTTGAAGATTTTGCAAAAAAAATGGAAGAAGAAGTGCAAAATATGATAAATAAGTGGTAAATTTGCGCCCGATTGTTATAGCTCAAGTGTAAATTGTTTATAACTAAAATACTTGTAACTAGCTTTCTATAGAAATTTGGAAATAAAAATATAATAAAACAAACAGGAAGAAAACGTTTTTAATGAAAAATGACAGCTTAAAAGGGCAGTATCGGATTAATGAACAAATCCGTGCCAAGGAAGTCCGTATTGTTGGTGACGAGGTAGAATCTAATGTGTATCCCATAGCTCAGGCTTTAAAACTGGCGGAGGAACATGAAGCGGATTTAGTAGAGATATCTCCGAACGCACAACCTCCCGTTTGTCGTATTATTGATTACTCTAAGTTTATATATCAATTAAGAAAACGTCAGAAAGAACAAAAAGCAAAGCAGGTTAAAATCAATGTGAAGGAGATACGTTTTGGTCCCCAAACAGATGATCATGACTATAACTTTAAGTTGAAGCATGCTAAAGGATTCTTGGAAGATGGCGACAAGGTTAGAGCTTATGTGTTTTTCAAGGGACGCTCTATTCTGTTCAAAGAACAAGGAGAAGTGTTGTTGTTACGTTTTGCTAATGACCTGGAAGAATTTGCAAAAGTAGATCAGCTTCCTGTACTCGAAGGTAAACGTATGATTATTCAGCTTTCGCCCAAGAAAAAAGATATTCCTAAAAAGAATCTCACGTCGGTTAAGCCTGTTGGCGATGTTACAAATACCGAAGTGAAAGAAAAAGAAGAATAAATGAATAGCGCAGGTGTAGTGCGTTTTCATATCATTAATAATTAAATAATTAATAAAATGCCAAAGATCAAGACTAACTCCGGTGCCAAAAAGAGATTTACTCTTACCGGAACGGGTAAAATCAAAAGAAAGCATGCTTTTCATAGTCATATTCTGACTAAAAAAACCAAAAAGCAAAAAAGAAACTTGTGCTCTTCAACTATAGTAGATGCTACGAATATCAGCCAAGTGAAAGAGCTTTTGGCGATGAAGTAATCATGTAAAAAGTATTTTAAGTATTAACCGAATGCATTTAGCTTTAAGTTCATTGCGTGAAGTAATGACGCTAACATTCAAAAACAAGTAAAACTATGCCAAGATCAGTAAATCATGTTGCTTCAAGAGCAAGAAGAAAGAAAATTTTGAAATTAACCAGAGGTTACTTTGGTGCAAGAAAAAATGTTTGGACCGTTGCCAAAAATACATGGGAGAAAGGTTTAACATATGCTTATCGTGACCGTAAGAATAAAAAGAGAAATTTCCGTGCTTTGTGGATTCAGCGTATTAATGCTGCTGCTCGTTTGGAAGGCTTGTCTTATTCTAAATTGATGGGTGCTTTACATAAAGCGGGCATTGAGATTAATCGTAAAGTATTGGCTGATTTAGCGATGAATCATCCGGAAGCATTCAAAGCAATTGTTGCTAAAGCAAAAGCTGCTTAACAGTAAGCATTTGATATAAAAAAGCCGATTACAAAAGTAATCGGCTTTTTTTTTGAGATAAAAAATATACATTTGTACAATTTATTATTAATACAGTGCAATATGAAGAAATTAGTCTTGTTTTTATTGGTTTCTGCATCATATATCTTAGCTGATGCACAGGAAGCCCGACTTCTTCGTTTCCCATCGACAGATGGCAATGAAGTGGTTTTTTCTTATGCTGGAGATCTTTATAAAGTTTCAATAAATGGAGGACAAGCGCAACGCTTAACATCTCATATTGGTTATGAGATGTTTCCCAAGTTTTCACCGGATGGGAAAACTATAGCATTTACTGGGCAATATGACGGCAATACAGAAGTTTATACAGTTCCAACTACTGGAGGTGAACCTTTGCGCATAACCTATACTGCAACCAATGCACGTGATGATATTGGCGATCGTATGGGGCCTAATAATATTATTATGGGGTGGACTCCCGATGGGAAAAATATTCTATATCGCAATCGTATAGGAAGTGGATTTGTGGGGCGTTTATATTTGGTAGACAAAGAAGGCGGCTTATCTAATGCTATTCCTCTACCGGAAGGAGGTTTTAGTAGTTATTCACCCGACGGTACAAAACTGGCTTATAATCGTGTCATGCGCGAATTCCGTACTTGGAAATATTATAAAGGTGGGATGGCAGATGATATTTGGGTATATGACTCTGCGTCGAAATCAGTAGAGAATGTGACTAATAATATTGCCCAAGATATTTTCCCAATGTGGATTGGCGATGATATTTATTTTCTTTCTGATCGTGATCGGGTTATGAACTTATTTGTATATCACACGAAAACTAAGCAGACAGATAAGGTTACTAACTTCACTGATTATGATGTGAAATTTCCTAGCTGTAATGGTAATACAATTGTTTTTGAAAATGCTGGATATCTTTATAAATTAAATGTGAAAGACCAAAAAGCGATCAAAATAAATATAACTTTGGCATCCGATAACATCTATGCTCGTAGCGAAATAAAAGAGGGTAGTAAATATATTACGGATGCTAGTCTGTCTCCTGACGGTGAGCGCTTGGCTATAACTTCAAGAGGAGAAGTATTTAATGTTCCATCCGATAAGGGTGTGATTAAAAACATAACACGTACACCTGGTGCTCACGAACGAAATGCACAATGGTCTCCCAATGAGCAATTTATCGCCTATATTTCTGATGCTACAGGAGAAACAGAACTTTATTTACGAGATGTTAAAGGCTCCGAACCAATTGAATTGACTAAAGATAACGATACTTATATCCGTTCTTTCATGTGGAGTCCCGATTCAAAATCTATTGCCTATGTTGATCGCAAAAATCGTCTCAATCTGCTCAATGTTACATCTAAAAAGAAGGAGACGTTGTTGCAGGACCCCGTTGGAGAGCCTCAAGATATTAGTTTTTCTCCAGACGGCAAATGGCTTACTTATACCCGGTTAGAATCGAATAATTTTAGTGTTGTTTACGTTTATAATATAGCCGATAAAAAAGAACATGCCATAACAGACAAGTGGTATGAATCTAATGACCCCGTTTTTAGTAAAGATGGGAAATATATTATTTTTTCTTCATCAAGAGATTTTAATCCAGTCTATGGTTCAAAGGAATGGAACCATGTCTATAACTACACTAATGGCATATACCTATGCCTCCTTTCCAAAAATACTCCTTCTCCTTTTCTTGCAAAGGATGCGGAAGTTAGCGTAGCAGCTGTATCAGATAAAAAAGATGCTAATAATAAAGTCTCTGATAAGAAGAATGTTGATAAGAAAAATATAGCATCTAAAGATACTTTGTCTATTATTAAGATCGATTTTGAAGGCATCTCTGATCGTATAGTAAATCTCCCTCTTCCAGCTTCTATTTATCATAACTTTTATTCAGATGGAGAAAAAATATACTATTCGAAACGAAGTTCTGCAACCGTGTATGATTTGAAAACTCAAAAAGAAGAATCTATAGCTGAAGGAGCATCTATGGATTTAAACTATAGTAGCAAGAAAGCTCTATTTTATAAGGATAAGAAACTTTATGTTACTGCTATTCCGACTGGTAAAGTAGAATTGAAGGATGCTGTAGATGTTGATAATATGAAAATATTTACTGATTATCCCCAGGAATGGGCTCAAATATTTGATGAAGCATGGCGAGCTTATCGCGATGGCTTTTATGTAGAAAGCCTTCATGGAGTTGATTGGAAATCTATAAAACAAAAATATGCAGTTTTGTTACCGTATGTCAAAAACCGGCTTGACCTGAATTATGTAATAGGAGAGATGATTGGTGAACTGTGTGTTGGTCATGCGTATGTAAACCCGGGTGAAGCTGATCGCCCCGATAGGGTAAATACCGGTATGTTAGGTGCAGATATTTCTCGTGATAAAAATGGATTCTTCCGTATAGAGAAAATTTATCAGGGTGCATCATGGGATAAAACTCTGCGTTCTCCTTTTACCGAACCGGGTATCAATGCTAAAGTAGGTGATTATATTGTAGCTATAGATGGCATTCCTGCCAATACTGTAAAAGATATGTATTCCTTATTGGTAGGTAAGGCTGAAGTCCCTACAGAGATTATATTGAATAGTAAATCACAATTGGCTGGTGGCCGTAAGATTGTAGTCAGTCCGTTGACTGAGCAATATACTTTGGCTCAGTACGAATGGGTGCAAGATAATATCAAGAAAGTAGAGAAAGCATCCAATGGAAAAATCGGATATATATATATACCCGATATGGGGCCTGAAGGGTTAAATGAATTTGCCCGTTACTTTTATCCACAGCTCGATAAGGATGGTTTAATTATAGATGACCGTGCCAATGGTGGTGGAAATGTATCTCCAATGATTCTTGAGCGTTTATCTCGGGAACCATACCGGCTTACCATGCGTCGTGGCTCTTCCCGTATCGGCACTGTACCAGATGCAGTTCAAGTTGGTCCCAAAGTGTGTCTAATCAATAAGTATTCTGCTTCTGATGGTGACTTATTTCCGTGGGGATTTCATGCATTAGGTCTTGGTAAGCTTATAGGAACTCGTACATGGGGCGGCATTGTTGGAATATCCGGTTCCTTGCCGTTTGTTGATGGAACAGATCTTCGCGTGCCTTTCTTTACCAGCTATGATCCTAAAACAGGACAATGGATTATTGAAAACCATGGAGTAGATCCAGACATTCTAATAGATAATGATCCTGTTAAAGAATGGAGTGGAGAAGACCAACAGCTTAATCGTGCGATAGATGAAGTAATGAAAGAGCTGAAGAACCGTGAGCCGCTTAAACCTGTTCCTGTTCCAAGAGTGTGGAATAAATAAAAATTAAGAATTCTCACTCATGTATATAAGTTGTTGTAAGGCAGCGATTAATGCATGACAGGCTTTAAATATTACAGATGAGTATAGAACAAAAGGCATTTATGGTTTGTTTCTTTAATAGAAAAGGGCTACATTTGTAGAAGAAAAAAGAGCCGCATTGATTGGATCGGGAAACTCATCAATTTCTACGAGATACCGAGACAAGCTTCGCTTCTCGATGGCGGGCCACACCCTTCGGGGTAACTTTTAAGTCGGTGGATTACAAAGAGGAGGGGCACTCAAATCATGTCATTCGGAGTTTCATCACATCATCGATGCGGCTTTCATATAAAAGGAATAGTAATTTTATAAATTACCATTCCTTTTTTCTTTTCAAAAGAATATTATTCCGTTGATTCTTTCTAAATTTGCCGGACTTTAATTTAATAATAAAAATGAAGAAAAGTGTAGTCAAAAAACTCACTCTGGGAGTTCTGGCAATAATAATTTTTATCCTGTTATTCATGGGGTTTTTCCTGTTCTTTCCTCAGTTTCATCCCCAAAAAACAGCTTATGTTTATATAGATCGTGATGATAATGCCGATTCTGTGTGTTACAAAGTAGATAGGGCAGGTAGACCTACAGCGATAGCCGGGTTCAATTGGCTGGTAAAATGGCGTAATTATTCCGGTCATATTCGTACGGGACGCTATGTCATTCATTCTGGTGATAACGTATTCAAAGTGTTTAATAGAATATACAAAGGGCATCAAGAACCTTTAAATTTCACAGTTGGTAGTGTTCGTACTTTAGATAAGCTTGCACGTAGTGTCGGTAAGCAGTTGATGATTGATTCTGCCGAAGTGGCAACCATGATGAATGACTCGGTTTTTCGTGAGAAGCTCGGGTATACAAAAGAAACTTTGCCAAGTCTCTTTATACCGGAAACGTATCAGGTATATTGGAATATAAATGTAAATGAGTTCTTTGACCGGATGAAGAAAGAGCATGATAAATTCTGGAATTCGGATCGTATGGCAAAAGCCAAAGAGATGGAATTGACTCCCGCCGAAGTTTCTACAATGGCTTCTATTGTAGAAGAAGAAACAAACAATAATCAAGAAAAAGCTATGGTGGCAGGATTATATTATAATCGTTTGCGTGCCGGTATGCCATTGCAAGCCGACCCTACTATAAAGTTTGCTTTGCAAGACTTTGCTCTTCGTCGGATATCTAATGAGAATTTGAGAGTAAACTCTCCATATAACACTTATCGTAATATTGGTTTGCCCCCTGGTCCGATACGTATTCCATCTACCATTGGCATTGATGCGGTACTAAATCACGTGAAGCACAATTATGTATACATGTGTGCGAAAGATGATTTTTCCGGCACCCATGCTTTTGCGGCAAATTATGCCGATCATATGAAAAATGCCAAGAAATATTGGAAAGCATTAAACGATCGAAAGATTTTTAAATGATTTTGTGATAAAATAAAAGCAAAAGGCTATATTTGCGGACGAAAAACGCAGGTAATGCAGATTGGCAAGGTAATATACCTTGTTGTCGCTGCGTCACCTGCGTTTTTCTTTTTTTAATATAAAGATAACCTAAAATATGAGCAAGCAACTCTTACTTGGCGACGAAGCTATTGCACAAGCTGCATTGGATGCCGGTCTTTCGGGTGTTTATGCCTATCCCGGTACTCCTTCCACTGAAATTACAGAATATATACAAACGGCCCCTTTAACCGTGGAACGTAATATCCATAGTCGTTGGTGTACTAATGAAAAGACCGCCATGGAAGGTGCTCTGGGGATGTCTTTTGTTGGTAAACGTGCATTGGTATGCATGAAGCATGTTGGGATGAATGTAGCTGCGGACTGCTTCATTAATTCGGCTGTAACCGGAGTAAAAGGCGGACTTATTGTCGTTGCTGCTGATGATCCCAGTATGCACTCTTCACAGAATGAACAAGACAGCCGTTTTTATGGTGATTTTGCTCTGATACCGATGTATGAGCCGAGCAATCAACAGGAAGCTTATGACATGGTTTATAGTGGATTTGAGTTTGCCGAACAGATTGGCGAACCGGTGCTAATGCGTATGGTAACCCGTCTTGCCCATTCACGTTCAGGTGTCGAACGCAAGATACAAAAGCTTCAAAATGAATTGTCTTTTAGTGATGATCCACGACAATTTATTCTTTTACCCGGTATCGCCAGAAAACGTTATAAAGCCTTATTGGAGAAACAAGATGCTTTTGTTAAAGCTTCGGAAGAATCTCTTTATAATAAATATATTGATGGACAGAATAAGAAACTTGGTATTGTGGCGTGTGGTATTGCATTCAACTACCTTATGGAAAACTATCCTGATGGGTGTGAGTACCCGGTGTTAAAGATCGGGCAGTATCCACTTCCTCAAAAGCAGCTTCTTAAGTTAGTAGATGAATGTGACCAAATATTAGTTCTTGAAGACGGACAACCTTTTGTTGAGCGTCTGATTAAAGGTTATCTAGGTATTGGTATTCAAGTGAAGGGTCGTCTTGATGGAACCCTTTCACGCGATGGCGAACTTAATCCCGATAAAGTGGGGATGGCTGTCGGAAAAGATATAAAACCTACTTTTCAAATCCCGTCATTGGTAGCGATGCGTCCTCCTGCATTATGCGACGGTTGTGGACATCGCGACATGTATACTGCATTAACGGAAGTTTTGCGTGATGAATATCCCGGGCATAAAGTCTTTAGTGACATTGGTTGTTACACACTTGGAGCGGGGGCTCCATTCAATGCAATTGATTCTTGTGTGGATATGGGTGCTTCTATTACGATGGCTAAGGGTGCAGCGGATGGCGGTTTGTATCCTGCTGTAGCTGTCATAGGTGATTCCACTTTTACACATTCCGGCATGACAGGCTTGTTGGATTGTGTGAATGGAAATGTTAATGTTACCGTCGTAATTTCCGACAATGAAACAACTGCCATGACTGGTGGACAGGATTCAGCCGGAACAGGACGTATCGAGGCTATCTGTTCCGGTATAGGCGTATTGTCTGAACATATTCGTGTGGTAGTGCCTTTGAAGAAGAATTATGAGGAAATGAAGCAGGTAATCCGTGAAGAGATTGAGTTCAATGGAGTATCAGTAATTATTCCGCGCCGTGAATGTATTCAAACTTTAGCACGTAAAAAAAGAAAAAAGTAAGTCGTACGATTATGAAAAGAGATATAATACTCGCCGGAGTGGGCGGACAAGGAATTCTTTCCATTGCAACTGTCATTGGTAAGACCGCATTAAAAGAAGGTTTATATATGAAACAAGCTGAGGTTCACGGCATGAGTCAACGGGGAGGCGATGTGCAATCCAATCTTCGTATCAGCGACCGCCCTATATCATCCGATCTTATTTCTTTGGGAAAGTGTGATTTGATTATTTCATTGGAGCCGATGGAAAGTTTGCGCTATTTGCCTTATTTGAGTCCGGAGGGCTGGCTGGTGACTAATGAGACACCTTTTATAAATATACCCAACTATCCTAATGAAGATGATGTTAGAGCCGAATTGGAAAAGCTTCCTCATAAAGTTATTCTTAATGTGGATAATGTGGCTAAAGAAATAGGTCCTTCACGCGTTTCGAATATTGTATTGCTTGGTGCCACTATTCCTTTTTTGGGTATAGATTACGACAAAGTACAAATCAGCATTCGTGAAATTTTTGCTTCTAAAGGAGAATCGATAGTGGAAATGAATCTTAAAGCCCTTGCAGCCGGTAAGCAAATTGCTGAAAATCTGATAAAATAACGACATCTGACATAAACTCATGAAAACACAATTTTGGGAGCGGGATATCGAAACGATGAATCGCGATGATCTTCACCGACTCCAATTGGAAAGACTGAAGAAAACAATAAAAATTGCTTCTCACTCGCCACATTATTGCAAAGTGTTTAAAGAATGTGGTGTGACAGCCGATGATATGCTGACGCTGGACGATCTTCGTCGAATACCTTTTACCACTAAAGCGGATATGCGCGCCAATTATCCTTTTGGATTGGTATCCGGAGATATGGCTGCTGATGGAGTACGTATTCATTCGTCGAGTGGAACAACCGGAACCCCGACGGTGATTGTTCATTCGCAGCATGACCTGAATTCTTGGGCCAATTTAGTGGCAAGATGCCTTTATATGGTTGGAGTTCGCAAGGAGGATGTGTTCCAAAACAGTTCCGGTTACGGCATGTTTACCGGTGGATTGGGCTTTCAATACGGTGCCGAACGTTTGGGGGCACTTACTGTACCAGCTGCTGCCGGAAACAGTAAGCGGCAGATAAAATTTATCACTGATTTTCACTCTACAGCTTTGCATGCTATTCCGAGTTATGCAATCCGTCTAGCGGAAATTTTTCAAGAAGAAGGACTTGATTCAGCTGCCTCAACTCTGAAGACTCTTATTATTGGTGCTGAGCCCCATACAGACGAACAACGACGTAAAATAGAGAAGATGCTTGGCGTAAAAGCATACAATTGCTTTGGAATGACCGAAATGAATGGTCCCGGAGTTGCGTTTGAATGTCAGGAGCAAAACGGTATGCATTTGTGGGAGGATTGTTATATTGTCGAAATTATTGACCCTGATACCGGAGAGCCTGTTCCAGAAGGTGAAGTAGGAGAGTTGGTGCTTACCACTCTTGATCGTGAAATGATGCCTCTCATCCGTTATCGTACTCGCGACCTTACCCGTATACTTCCCGGTCAATGTCCTTGCGGACGCACTCATGTCCGGATTGACCGCATTAAAGGGCGTAGTGATGATATGTTTATTATAAAAGGGGTGAATATCTTTCCCATGCAAGTAGAAAAAATACTGGTGCAATATCCGGCATTGGGTAGCAATTATCTTATTACTCTTGATACTGTGGACAATCAAGATGAAATGATTGTTGAAGTTGAGCTTAGTGATCTTTCTACCGACAACTATATTGAGTTAGAGAATGTACGCAGAGAGATTACTCGTTTATTGAAAGATGAAATTTTAGTAACTCCAAAAGTAAAGTTAGTGAAGAAAAGCTCATTACCTCAAAGTGAAGGAAAAGCTGTTAGGGTAAAAGATTTACGTAATAATCGCTAGGCTTAAAATACTGAAAAATTCAATTTTCATATAATTCTTTTTGGTTTATATTAAGTTGATTGTTTGTAAATTTGCATTCGCAATGGCATTGCATATTATGTTGAATCGGATTATAGTTTGCGAATAATGATTTTATATTTTGTATTTACAAGCTTATGTTTGCTTGTTATCATTCTTGGTTATTTTAGGAATAAACGTGCTAAAAAGTACGTAGTTCGCATCGTAGACAGTAATTGTGTAGGTTGTCAACAGTGTTTAAAGAGATGCCGCCACAAAGCTTTGTATACAATAGTAAGTGATAAAAGGAAGTCGGTGGTATTAAAGAACGCTCGAAATTGTACAGCTTGTGGTGATTGCATTGCTGTGTGTAAATTCAATGCCTTGGAGTTGGTTCTACGGTAAGATCAAATTGGCTATCCCGATTGGTCTTTCGTTGTATTCTGCTATTTATACCTATCTTATAGATTGTTTTGAGTCTATTGTTTCTTAAAGTTAAGCTTTCACTATAATCTTTATATTTATTCGACTAAATTATATATTTAGTCGAAAATCTCTATTTTTGCAAAATATAATATGAAGTTAATAAGCAAAATATGAGAAATCGGATTTTATGTGGAGCCCAGAAGCTCTTTCAGGAAAAAGGACTGGGCAAAATAACGATGGAAGATATTGCCAATTTCATAGGGAAAGGGAAGAGCACTTTATATTATTACTTTAAAAGTAAAGAAGATATATTTAGTGCGGTACTCGATATGGAAATTAATGAAATAATTGTAGAGGCAATACGTCAGATGAGCCAATGCAGCACATTTCTTGAAAAATTAGAAACGTTTGGTCGAGTTAAATATGAGATGACCCGTAAACGTAAAACGCTATATGCTACTATGGAACGTTTTACCGCTCCCGAAGAAATGCAACAATATTATTTAATCAAAAGTAATGTGCATTTAAAATACGTACAACAAGAGAAGGTTGCTCTTTTGCCAGTCTTCTTGGAAGCTATTTCTCAAAACATAATAAAAAAGCTTGATGACGAAGCGTTAGATGCAGTAATCTTAGTCTTCTTGTGCTCATTACGAGGACTTAATCGTGAAGTTTATTTGCATGGACGGTCTGAAGATGCTATCAGGCTAATTCGTGTTCAGTGTGAAATTTTCTATAGGGGTATATCTTGATTTTTTTTGTTTGTTATTCGACCAATTTAGTTATTTAGTCTAAAATAGGTAGGTTATGGTAACTCCGTATGTATTTAGGGTATTTTCTTCCAGGAATTATAGCTATTTTTTCTTTGGACAAATTATATCAAGAATGGGCACATGGATGCAGCGTACAGCTGTAATTTGGGTGGTTTATACTATTACCCATTCTTTGTTGATGGTTGGCATTGCCACTTTTGCTGAGCAATTTCCGTCTTTCTTTCTCTCTCCGGCAGGAGGAATCACGGCAGATAAATATGACCGCAATAAAATAGTAATCGTGACTCAGATTGTTTCTGCCGTTCAGGCGGTCTTGCTTACTGTGCTTTACTATTTTGGGTGGCATTCTATTTGGCTCGTTTTGTTTTTAAGTCTTATTTTGGGGGTGGCAAACGCTTTTGATGTACCAGCTCGTCAAGCTATGGTAAATGACCTTGTGGGAAACCCCGACTTTTTGCCCGGAGCAATTGCCATGAATTCATCTTTGAATAATTTCACTCGGTTAGCAGGTCCCGCGTTGGCAGGAGTTGTTATGGCTGCTTATGGTGCTACGGCTTGCTTTGCAGCAAATGCAATAAGTTTTATAGCTGTCATTTATTGTCTTTTTAAGTTGAAAATACCCAAGCACAATGAAGCTATGACACGCAATAAAAATTCTTGGAAGAATTTTAATGATGGATTAAAGTATACCCTAAATAATAAAGAAATAGGTAAGACACTGCTACTGGCTGCATTAGTTTCCTTTTTGGTAGTAACATACAATACGTTGCAGCCATATTTTGCGCATGATGTGTTTTCAGGAAATGCAGCTACTTTTGGCTATATTAATGGAGCTACGGGATTAGGTGCTCTCATTAGTACATTAGCAATTGCTTCTCAAAAAAATGGAAGTAAGCTTAAGAGGATGCTGTTTTTTAATTTAATACTTCTAGGGTTTGGCCTTGTTGTGATGTCTTATGTACACATTCTATATCTATATCTTATTATGAGCTTAATTTGTGGCTTTGGAGCAATGTCTACCATGCCTATTTGCAATACTATAGTTCAGACGGTTTCATCTCCGGAAATGCGTGGTAGAGTGGTTGGTTTTTTTGCAATGGCGACGATGGGGATGATCCCCTTGGGAAGTTTGGTAATCGGATGGTTGGCAAAAATCATCGGACCACAGAATTGTCAATTTGCTCAAGGTATTGTTTGTCTACTCATTGTTGGAGCTTTCTTCCGTTTTTTTAAAAGAGAAAAACAAAGCACGATTTTATAAGGTGCTTTGTTTTGGTTTGTTATTTACTAATCTCTTATTTTTTAGTCTGTTCAATCTTATTTCTGTGCCCTGTATTTTTCCGAATCTACAGTTCTTATCAAATTAATTTATGATCCCATTTTGCTAAAAGGTTTTTTGCCGAATTGTCTCATTTGTCCACAACTTATGTCTCTTAAAGAATAGATTTAAATTCTTTAAAATCGTATTATTTTATTTAATTTTAGAATGATGTTTTATGCTCAAACCTTGCTGTAGGCTTTATTTCTCTTTTTATTTTGCCTGTTTGGATTTAACTTACGATTAGATACATTTGTATTCTCAAATTACAATCTTTATAAATGTTATTGAGTTTCAATAAAAGTAAAATAATTGTATTCTATTTAAATATAAACTTACTTATTCAGATTGTATCTATAGGTCATTATGTAGATATATATATAATTATATTGCCTATTATATATCATTATGATATATTTATTGTTTATCGATATATGGTATATTTTGTGGATAAATATGTCTTATAGTTACTAAATATGTAAATATTGGGTTTTATAGTTACATAAAGAAAGTTATATTAAATATAAAGTGACTTTTATTAAAAAATACATCAATTTCTTTTTGGTTTTAAAAATGATGTATATATTTGCAAAGTGATAGATTAAAAATTGTTTTTCTAGGTTAATTTTTTAAGAGAGAATTTATGAAAAGAAAGTTAATGTTATTATTAACCTGCCTCTTTGTGGGCATAGGTTTAGTAACGGCTCAGACATCCAAGATCTCGGGGGTTGTGACTTCCGAAGAAGATGGTGAGCCTGTTGTGGGGGCATCGGTATTAGTAAAAGGCTCTGCTATAGGGTCTATTACTGATATTGATGGCAAGTTTACAATATCTAATGTACCGGCTTCTGCCAAGACTCTTCAGGTATCATTTATTGGTATGACCACTCAGAATGTTGCAATTAAGCCCGGTGTTATCAAGATTGCTTTAAAACCCGTGGCAGAATCTTTGGATGAAGTGGTTGTTACAGCACAAGGTTTAACACGACAAGAGAAATCATTAGGTTATTCTACACAGAAGATTTCCGGTGATAAATTAACAACTGCGCGTCAGACCGACTTGGGTAATGCGATGGCTGGTAAAATTGCAGGTGCCCGTTTCTTTGGTGCTTCGGGTGCTACGTTCGATTCCGGTACTATCGTACTTCGTGGTACGACCGATTTTACATCTATCGCAGGCTCCGAACCAATATATGTGGTAGACGGATCTATAACCAATAAAAATAGCGTTAATATGGATGATGTTGCCTCAATCAATGTGTTGAAGGGTGCAGCAGCTACAGCGCTTTATGGATCGCAAGGAGGTAACGGTGCCGTCATTATTACGACGAAGCAGGCTAAAGAAGGCAAAGGTGGCATAGAAGTGAGCCATACCTTGCAATGGGAAAGTTATTACAACCATTTTAATGTCCAAAAGGAGTACGGTGGTGGTAGCTTGGGCTATCAGGGAGAAGTAGACGATGCTAAATACGGAAGTCAATATGACACCATGAGCCCGGAGTACCTTTATGGTAAAGTGAAAAATTATGTGAATAGCGATGGTTCATACTATTATGATTATTATTCGGATGAAAGCTGGGGAGCCCGTTTTAACCCGAGTGTAAAAATGGCCTCTGCGTTATATTTTGATGAAACCAGTTCAAAATACGGTGTGGCTGATCCTTATGTTGCCCGCTTAAACTTGGGTGATTTATATCGTACAGGAGTTACCAACACCACTAATGTTGCTTTTTCTAAAGCCGGAAAAGATTATACTTCACGTATTTCATTCACCAATAGTTCCAGAGATGGTATTCAACCAAATTCAGATGCTGTACGTCGCTTCCTTTCGGTAAAAACCTCATTTAAGCCTACAACATGGATGAATGTGTCATTAGATTACAAATATACCTATCGTCGTAATCATAATGCAGCGCAGGAAGGTTATGGAAAGGAACGTAATGTTACGTCTGAATATCTGCAATGGGGACAGACCAGTGTCGACTTGAAAGATTATAAAGACTATCGCCGTGCGGACGGTAGCTGGCGTACGTGGAACATTGTTGCTCCGGATGACCTAACCGCCAACTTCCATGATAATCCGTATGCCATCTTAGACAATGCCAATACATATATTACTGATCAATGGAATGTATTTACAGGTGATGCCGAGATTATTTTACCTTATAAGTTTAAGGCTGGAATCCGCGTAATGGGCAATATGAAGAATAATAATGAAGAAACCAAATACGCTAACGGTTCTATTAATTTTCAGTCTCAATATGCCGAGAATCAATATCATACACGTGATTTGACCGTACAGGGACGTTTAACTTGGGGTGATCGTTTTGTAAATAACCGTCTGTCTGTTGATGCTGCTGTTTTTGCAGAAGAGCGCAATTACAACTATGGCCTTCTGAAAACGAATACAAATGGTGGTTTGACTATCAACGATTATTATAATTTAGCAGGATCGGCAAGTTATGTTACCGCTACTAATGAAGAACAGCATTTTAAAGAAAGAAGTTTGTTCGGTACCGCTACTATCGGGCTTGATGATACCTACTATTTGGATGGATCTCTTAGAAATGACTGGAGTTCAAAACTTCCTGCAAGTGGAAACAGTTATTTATACGGAGGTCTTTCGGGCAGTGTAATTTTAAGCAATTTCCTCAAAGAAGCTACATGGCTTAATTACTGGAAAGTTCGTGCTTCTTTAGCTCAGGTTGGTTCTTCTTTGGATGTATATAAAACATTGCCGGTATATGAAACGGATGATAAGTATAACTCTAAAATAACATTATATCAATCTGCTACACAACTTAACCAATCCATTAAGCCGACTATTTCCACGACTTATGAAGTTGGTACTGAGTTCCGCATGTTCGACAGACGCTTTTGGGGTGATATCAACTTATACCAACGTGATTCTAAAAATCAGATCATCAATGTAACTGTTGCTCCTCAGTCGGGTTATTCTTCGCGTCAGATGAATGCCGGATTGGTAAGAAACAAGGGTATAGAAATATCTCTTGGAGGTACTCCGGTGAAAACCACTAATTTCCAATGGGATATTGAAGGAAATATCGCTAAGAATAAAAATGAATTGGTTCGTCTGAATGAAGATATTCAGCAATACACATTGGAAGGAAATCGCTTTGTCTACAACTGGTATTTGAAAGCGCAGGTGGGTAAGCCTATCGGTGTGATTACTACAATGGCTCGTGCTGCACGCAATGAAGATGGTCAATTGTTGCTGAAGCCGACTACAAGCGCTGCATGGGGTGGCGGTTATCAGCTGACCTATGAGACAAATGTAGAGAAAGAAGCCGGTAACTTCCAACCTGATTGGACCGGAGGATTTTCTACCAGCGTACGTTATAAAGATTTCCGTTTGAGCGCAGACTTTGACTTTATGATTGGAGGACAAATGGTATCTTGGACAAACCTATGGGCTAATGGTTCGGGAACTGCTGCTGAGACTTCTTATATAAATAACAAGGGCGTGAATGTTCGTGAAGGTATCAGCAAAGGTGGTGGTGTATACGTAAAAGGTGTTGACTCCACGACCGGTAAAGAAGTTACTGCATATATGAATGCCTATAACTATTTCCATTATGAAGCTAACTACGACAACGACGCATGGATTTATGATCGTACTTATGTAAAATTGCGCGAGCTTTCTTTAAGTTATACCGTTCCAACTTCCTTACTGTCAAAAGCTAACATCGGTCTTAACTCGGCAAGCGTTTCATTTGTAGCGTCCAATCCATGGCTCATCTATTCGGCTTGTCCTAATGTAGACCCGTCCGAAGCTGGGAAAAACTGGATTGAAGGTGGTCAGGCTCCTTCTACAAGATCTTTTGGCTTGACCGTTAAACTAAGTTTTTAATAAGCAAAAATAGGAGAAATTAGAGATGAAACATATAAAATATTTATTACTGACATTAACCATCATAGTAGGGTTAACAGGATGCGATATGGGGGATTTTGGCGATTTGAATAAAAATCCGAACAAGCCTAGTGATGCCTATACTTCCATGCTATTTACATTCTCTAGCAGATATGTACGTAACTTTGTGATGACAAGCTACAGCTATGACCCTTGGCCGATGGAGTGGACAGGCTATCTGTCTGAATCGAAAAATAATCAATATGGACCGTTGCAGACAACGGTAAATTTCGGCACGGCAGATTACTACCGTTATGCCATCAAAAACCTGAATACTATCATTTCAATGAATGAAGATGCCACTGTTAAAAATACAGCAATTGTGGCTTCGTTTGGTTCAAATGATAATCAGATAGCAGTTGCTAAAACATTGAGAGCTTTCTTCTACATGACATTGACGGATATTCTAGGTCCAATCCCATATTCGGATGCATTTAAAGGTGAAAGTGATGGTATTTGGACTCCGAAATTCGATTCGCAGGAATCTATTTATGCTTCTCTTGATGCCGAATTACAGGCTGCATTTGCCCAATTCGACACGAATGGTTCATTGACTGACGCCGATATTCTTTATAAAGGCGATATCAGCAAATGGAAGAAATTTAATGCTACCATACGTATGTTGATGGCTATTAAGATGGCTGATGTGGATGCTACAAATGGTAAGGCCCGTTTTGCTAAAGCTTATGCTGATGGTGGTATGACTGAAGTAAAAGATGGATTCAATTATACTTTCGATAGTCAGACTAACGGTTGGAGCTGGATGTACTATATAGGAAATACCAGCTATTCTTCTGCTACCTTCAACTTTGTGCCAAATAGTGTGATTGTGAATGCTCTGAAAGATTACAAAGATAATCGTTTGTTTACTTACTTTGATTTGATTGGCTATAAAGGTAATCGTACCGGAGATCCAACAGACTTTAATGCGTATTATGGTGTACCATTCGGTTTGGAGTCTAATGATGCTGTTACGGCAGCTTCATCAAAATGCTGTTCGGTTGCAGCAAAATACTGTGAGCAGTCAGCTACTTATGGAGTTATCACCACTGCCCGTGCATTGCTGGTTCAGGCGGAAGCTGCTGAACTGGGCTGGATTACCGCCGATCCTAAAGCATTGTATGAAGCCGGAATTCGTGCATCGTTCGAATTTTCTAGTGCAGAGGGTGTTGAAGATTATATAAAGACCACAAAGGTGGCATTGTCTACTGACAAAACAGAAGCCCTTAAACAAATCGTAATGCAACGTTACTTGGCTGGATTCCTTACCGATGGTGTGGAAGCATGGTCTGACTGGCGTCGTTATAATATCCCGGTGTTGCCTATTGAAGCTGGACAAGCTGTTAATGGTATTACAGTCTATCCTTATAGAATGCAATACTCCGATACGGATAAACAATACAATGCAGAAAACGCCAAAGCAGCTATTGATCAATACTTAGGTGGAAGCGATAACCGCTGGAAGCGTGTATGGTGGGATACCAAAGACAATATTTAATTATCCTATAATAAACAATAGAATATTATACATAATTAGTAAGAACTCTCTCTCTTGATTTTTGCATATTATTATGCGTTTTATTCTAACTTTACATTGAGGTGAACCCTCATTGTGCTAAGGAAGAGGGCGTCCGTGCAGGATACTCTCTTCCGCTTATTTTATGGCTAATACGTTGCATCTTAGACATTGTCATTGGTTCTTTTCATTTTGTAGAAGTATATCTTTGGTGATCATTTTTTTTATCGATAAATTATTACATTATATCTCTGCTTAAGTATTGTTACTTTTGAGTGATGAAATTCAGTTATGGTTTGAATCTAATTCAGTCGTTACCTGAATAACATTCACTCGTTACTTCAATCCTATTCAGTCGTTACTTGAATATACCCCCTTTGGGAAGACGTTTTGAAGGGGTCCCGAACGAGGATGAAATTGAATGAAAGCTCTTTATAAATGATTTGAAAATAATACACATTTATGTGTGTATTTGAAAATACCTAATAATATTTCTCTAATATGCTTTGCATGTGATAACGCTGGCAAGAATAGATACTGCTTAATCATCCTATAATTAGATACTTGTAACACATTATATTTTGAGTATATTTAGTAATACCTTAGGATTCTTCGAAAAACTATTGCAAAGCATTATTCAGATTTATCTTATATTATAGCCTGTAATTTATATGGATGCTTATTGAAATATTAAGTATTTCATATACTTGCGTTTAAACTGTTTCGCTTAAAAAAACTGTTATATACAACGACTTCTGTACTACTTATAGAAACCTAACTAAATAATCATAAAACAATGAGTAAACTGTTTTCAGAAATAACTATCGGACAACTGAAGTTGGATAATCGAATAGTTGTCCCGCCAATGTGTCAATATTCCGCAGTAAATGGACAAGCTACCGAATGGCATCTGATGCATTATGGTAATCTAGCCCTTTCAGGGGCAGGTCTTTTAATCTTTGAAGCTACAGGTGTAGTTCCCGAAGGGCGAATTTCGTTTGCCGATTTGGGACTTTGGGATGATAAAACAGCTTTTGCTTTGAAGAAAGTCGTTGATTT
>VOIU01000025.1 GCA_007896885.1 Bacteroidaceae bacterium HV4-6-C5C | reverse complement strand
ATTACAGAACACCAAAAAGGAAGACTGTTCCAAACAGATAAAAAAGAGTTGCCTCGAAAATTCAAGGTAGCTCTTTTCGTATTTAAAAGCCTTCTATATGATGCTTTGATTCTTTCATTGCTAACATATTGTTCCATCCTCCGAAACATACTATCCTTTATAGCAATAATTAATTCCCTAGTTTTACATAATAATTTGTTAACAGTAAATTAATTAGCTTATGAAAAAGTATAATCGGCTGAAAGCTCCTTCAAAATGGCTATTTATAGTAATAATTTCGACAAATTTCACGTCTATACAAGCACAACTGAAAACCAATGCAGGGGTACAATACCTGCTAAGTCAATCCAAAGATGTCAGTCAGGAATTTCTTGATCTTAGCAACACCTATTTTTTTGCAGACAGTCTGGTGTCACTCGACACGAATTCCGGAAAAGGTGTTTTAAAATGGAGACGGGAACAATTAGTACCCCGTCAAGCATTTAATGCGAACACCTATCTGCACCAGCCATTAAAATCCCTCGATTTCCCAAATACGGCTTATGACAATGATCCGCAATTGCCTTTCAGCATTGAGCCGGTGGACGAGCGGACTATCCGCATCCGCATACTCACCACACCTGTAATCCCTGCAGAAGTGGAATCACCTATGTTAGTCGGAAAGCCGGCCAACGGTTTACGCGAATGGAAGGTTTCGAGCACATCAAAAAATATTGTGTATTCTTCTAAATACGGCAGCCTGACTGTGGAATTTCACCCGTGGCGACTAACTTTAAAAGATGCTGAAGGAAAGTTGCTGACGCAAACCCGGTGTTGGAGTGATAACGATTCCACACAGATTAAAGTTCCTCCATTCAGCTTCATTAAAAGAGGATCGGATAATTCGAGAAGTATCAATCCGGTATTCAGTCTTGCACCTAACGAACGTATATACGGCTGCGGAGAGTCATTTTCTTCATTGAACAAAGCCGGGCAAAAAGTAAACTTGTTTGTAACCGACCCGCAAGGCCCCGAGGGCCCGGACATGTACAAGCCCATACCTTTCTTTATGAGTTCCCGAGGATATGGCATGTTCATGCATACTTCGGCACCGGTAACCTGCGACTTCGGATCCAGCTATATTGGAGCTACAAAGCTATTTATGGAAGATGAAGGGCTTGATCTATTCGTCTTTTTCGGCAAGCCGAAAGATACACTGAGCGAATATACTGCTTTGGTAGGTCGCCCTCAAATGCCTCCGCTATGGTCTTTTGGAACATGGGTCAGCCGCATTACTTATTTTAGTGAAGCCGAAGGACGGGAAGTCGCAAAAAAGCTACGTGAGAATAAGATTCCAAGCGATGTGATTCATTTTGATACAGGTTGGTTTGGCACGGATTGGCAGTGCGACTATGCCTTTGCTGCAGATCGTTTCGATAATCCGCAAAAGATGTTGTCTGATCTCAAAGAAGAGGGTTTTCACGTAAGTCTATGGCAACTCCCCTACTTCACACCGAAAAATAAATTCTTCCATGAGCTTATTGAAAAGGATCTTTATGTCCACAATGGCAAAGGACAACTGCCTTATGAAGATGTGGTACTCGACTTTACCAATCCCGAAACAATCAAGTGGTACCAAGAGAAACTTGCCCGCCTTATTGAAATGGGGGTAAGTGCCATTAAAGTCGATTTTGGAGAAGGAGCTCCACTGGATGCCATTTATCATAACGGCCGTTCGGGTTTATACGAGCACAACCTTTATCCATTACGCTATAACAAGGCTGTGGCCGATATCACCCGACAGATACATGGTGAAAACATTATTTGGGCACGTTCCGCTTGGGCGGGTTCACAACGATATCCACTTCATTGGGGAGGCGATGCCGCAACCACCAATACCGGATTTGAAGGCACTATCCGGGGAGGACTTTCCCTGGGACTTTCGGGCTTTTGCTTCTGGAGTAACGACATCGGAGGTTTTGTAACGCAGACACCGGAAGAACTTTACCGGAGATGGCTTCCTTTTGGCTTTCTGGTATCGCATAGTCGTATTCACGGGGCTCCGCCTACCGAACCTTGGTTTTATGGACAAGCGTTTACCGATTATTTCCGCCGATGTGCCGAACTTAAATACAAACTCATGCCATACATCTATGCTCAAGCCAAAGAGTGTACGGAAAAGGGTTGGCCAATGGTAAGAGCATTGTTATTGGAGTATCCCGAAGATCCAGGTGCATGGTTGGTAGAAGATGAGTATATGTTCGGATCAAACCTGCTTATCGCTCCCATGCTCGAGAGTGCCTCAAAAAGAGAAGTGTATTTACCCGGAAAGCAAAAATGGATTGATTATCAAACGGGGAAAATATATTCCCCGGGATGGAATAGAATAGAATGTGGCAGTTTGCCTATCATAATCATGGTGAAAGACGGAAGTGCCATACCCCATATTCCTGTGGCTCAATGTACCCAACAAATGAAATGGGACAAAATTGCGTGGAAGAAATATCTAGTGGATAAGAAAAGTGCGGAAGGATTGATATGCCTGCCTTCAGATGGCAAACTTCAACATCTTACCATCCCTTAAATATCCCCGATACCATTCATTAAAACCACCCACTAACGCCTCAATTAGAAAAGCCATGAAATACAAATTATTAATTATCGGCATACTATGCACACTTCAGATACATAGCAAAGCACAGGACATGTATCTTTTTCGCGACACTACACTTACGGATGAGGTGCGTATAAATAATCTGCTATCACTCTTAACGTTGGATGAAAAGATTAGCTTGCTCTCTACCGACCTTGGCATTCCACGGTTCGGCATTCCTCATTGCGGTCATTTCGAAGGTTTGCACGGACTGGCACTAGGCGGTCCGGCAATGTGGGGAGGACGGAAAAAAAATGAAGATGGAAGGGTAATCCCGACCAACCATCCGACTACTATTTTCCCACAAGCATACGGTTTAGGTTCCACGTGGGACATAGACTTGGTTAAAAGGGTATCTCAAGAAACCGCGGAAGAAGCCCGGTATTACACACAAAGTTCTGTAAATAAGCAACATGCGCTCGTAATGCGCTCTCCCAATGCTGATCTTGCACGTGACCCCAGATGGGGGCGGACGGAGGAGAGTTTTGGCGAAGATCCTTTCCTCACCTCCCAATTGACTATTGCCAGTATACAAGGGTTACAGGGCAATCATCCCCGATACTGGAAAACGGCCTCCCTCATGAAGCATTTTCTTGCCAACAGCAACGAAGATGGACGCGACAGCACCTCATCGGATTTTGACAACCGGCTATTCCACGAATATTATGCATATTCATTTTATAAAGGCATCACCCAAGGAGGAAGCCGGGCTTTTATGGCCTCATACAATAGCTGGAATGGAATTCCCATGTCCATACACCCTTGTCTCAATGGAATTGCCCGTGAACAATGGGGAAACAATGGCATTATTTGTACCGATGGCGGAGCACTGAAACTACTCGTCGAATCCCATCGCTCCTTCCCTACTCTAGCCGAAGGAGCTGCTGCAATAATCAAAGCTGGAATAGGGCAATTTCTCGATTATTACACTCCTTACGTCAAAGAAGCTTTAGATAAAGGCATGTTGACTGAAGCAGACATAAATAAAGCAATTTATGGGAATCTTTTTGTAGCCCTCAAGTTGGGCCTTCTCGATGATAATAACTCCCCCAGCCCTTATCTCGCCATTGGCAAAGATTCTACTAAAACTGCGCCTTTTCTGACGGAATATGCACGGAAATTATCCAGAGAAGCAACTTCCAAGTCAGTCGTCCTGCTAAAAAACGGAGCAACTGAAGATTATAGCGCCGGGTTATTACCATTGGATATAAAAAGACTACGAAAAATAGCTATTATTGGCCCATATTCGAATAAAATCGTGCAAGACTGGTATAGTGGTACCCCACCTTACGAAACAACTATTTTAGAAGCCATACGCGGCATTGCCGGTAAAGACGCTGAAATCATACATGTGGAGAGCAATAGCATGGGAGAGGCCGAAAAAGCAGCATCCATGGCAGACGTCGCTATTGTATGCGTAGGTAACCATCCATTCGGAACCCGTGCGGATTGGAAATTTTGCCCTGTACCAAGCGATGGCCGCGAAGCGGTTGACCGCAAGTCATTGATGCTGCCGGATGAAGACTTGGTAAAACAAGTATTCAAAGCCAATCCTAACACCGTACTCGTGTTAGTCAGCAGTTTTCCTTATGCCATCAACTGGAGCCAGGAGCACATCCCGGCAATAATCCATATCACTCATTGCAGTCAAGAACAAGGCAATGGATTGGCGGATGTCCTCTTCGGCATTACAAACCCGGCGGGACGTACCGTGCAGACTTGGGTGAAAGATATTACCGATCTGCCCCCGATGATGGATTATAATATTCGTAACGGACGGACCTATATGTATCATAAAGGCAAAGTGCTTTATCCTTTCGGATTCGGGTTGAGTTATTCCACTTTCAAGTATGAAAAAATAAAATCCATAAAGAGAGACGAGAAAAATGTCTATGTTTCAATTCTGGTAAAGAACACCGGAAAGCGCGACGGTGAAGAAGTGACTCAACTTTATGTCAGTTATCCCAACTCTAAAGTGGAACGTCCCATAAAGCAACTACGTGCTTTCAAACGGATCTTCATCAAAAGTGAAGAGACCAAGCAAATAGATTTCTCTATCCCTTTAGACGATTTATCTTATTGGAATGAAGAAAAACAGGTCTTCTTCACGGAACCCGGAAGAGTCAACCTACTGATCGGAGCTTCATCCGAGGATATCCGATTAAAGGGTACTATAAAATTGTAAGATTAACGTGACGTAAACATGTATCAAGAGGAAAAAAAAGAAAAGTATATATTTAAAATAAATACTTCTTATACCATCACAACAGCTCGTTTTCCATATCCCCTTTAGTACACAATTCTGAGAGGGGGTATAATCAGTCGTATATTGATCTTACTTCAGTATACGACTGATCCTATTTCACTCCTGGACTGAAGTAGAATCAAGTAGAAATTCGCGCTGTTTATTTACCTTTGACAATACGCTTAATGTCACTCAATTTATTCAGGGCCTCAAGAGGTGTAAGATTGTTCACATCAAGATTAAGTATTTCATCACGGATTTGACACAATATCGGGTCGTCGAGCTGAAAGAAACTAAGTTGCATGCCGCTCCGCGTTTCACTGACTTCAGCCAAAGGTTTACCGCTGATGCCTTGCTGACGATTATCCGTCTCTAATTCTTTCAATATCTCATTCGATCGCTTCACAATACTCTTAGGCATACCGGCCATTTTTGCCACATGGATACCGAAAGAGTGTTCACTCCCACCCCGTTCCAGTTTCCGAAGAAAAATCACCTTATTATCGACTTCTTTGACGGATACATTGTAGTTCTTAATCCGCTTGAAGCTTTTCTCCATCTCATTCAGCTCATGATAATGAGTTGCAAAAAGTGTTTTTGCCTTAGCCTTGGGGTGTTCATGAATATATTCCACGATAGCCCAGGCTATGGAAATTCCATCGTAAGTAGAAGTACCACGTCCCAATTCATCAAACAACACAAGACTTCTTGGCGAAAGATTATTCAATATATCCGATGCTTCATTCATCTCGACCATGAAAGTAGATTCACCAACAGAAATATTATCACTCGCTCCTACACGGGTGAATATCTTATCTACCAAGCCAATATGCGCACTTTCGGCAGGAACAAAACTTCCTATCTGTGCCAATAAAGTAATCAAAGCGGTCTGCCTGAGTAGAGCCGACTTACCCGCCATATTCGGACCGGTAATAATAATAATCTGCTGCGTTTTGCTATCAAGCATTACATCATTCGCAATATACTTCTCTCCTATCGGGAGCTGCTTCTCGATAACCGGATGACGACCTTGACGAATATCCAGTACATCGTCGTCTACAATGACAGGACGGATATAATTATTCTCACGCGCCACATTGGCAAAAGAAAGTAAGCAATCCAACCGTGCTATCTGATTCGCATCAATCTGAATGGCAGGAATATATTCGTTCAGAGCTTGAACAAGTTGGGTATATAACTGGGTTTCAAGTGCCAGTATTTTATCTTCCGCTCCAAGTATCTTCTCTTCATATTCTTTCAACTCCTCAGTGATATAACGTTCGGCATTTACCAAAGTCTGTTTGCGAATCCATTCCTGAGGGACTTTATCCTTGTGTATATTACGCACTTCAATGTAATAACCGAAGACGTTGTTATAACCTATTTTCAGACTGGGAATTCCAGTCAACTCACTCTCACGTTGCTGTACCTGCAACAAATAATCTTTCCCGGAGTAAGCAATCCGGCGTAGATCATCCAATTCGGCATTCACACCCGTCTTTATCACCCCACCTTTATTGACCAGCAAAGGAGGATCATTATCTATCTCTTTATCAATCCGATCACGGATTAACTGGCAGATATTAAGTTGCTCGCCTATGCGATTCAAGCTTGCATTATCGGCATCTGCACATGCGTTTTTTATAGGCTCTATTGCCTGCAAGGCTATTTTTAATTGCACCACTTCCCGGGGTGACACACGCCCTACGGCTACTTTCGATATAATACGTTCCAAATCACCGATCAGATGCAATTGTTCCTCTATCAAATCCTTGAAATCGGGGTGACGGAAGAAATACTCCACCACATTTAATCGGTCATTAATAGGTTGCACATCCTTCAACGGAAAGACCAACCAACGCTTCAACAGACGTGCACCCATCGGACTGATTGTCTTATCAATCACATTCAGAAGGCTGCTTCCGCCGTCATTCATACTCCCTATTAATTCCAAGCTACGGACGGTAAATTTGTCCAAGCGGACATATTTATCTTCTTCAATACGTGCCAGAGATGTAATATGACCGATTTGAGTATGCTGGGTCATAGTGAGATATTGCAAAATAGCCCCCGAAGCAATAATACCGTTTTTGAGATGCTCCACCCCAAAACCTTTTAAGTTCTTGGTTTCAAAGTGTTTCAACAACTTCTCGCGCGCTGTGGTTTCGGTAAATACCCAATCTTCAAGCTCAAAGGTGAAGAATTTACTACCGAAATTGCCTTCAAACATTCCCCGCTTCCCGCGCTCGAACAATATTTCCTTAGGTCCGAAGTTATTCAGCAACTTATCCACATAATCAAACGGACCTTCAGCAGTAAGAAACTCTCCAGTAGAAATATCCAGGAAAGCCACTCCTACTGCGCCTTTGCCAAAATGAACGGCGGCAAGAAAGTTATTCTCGCGATAATTCAGAATGTTATCGTTAATGGAAACACCTGGAGTCACCAATTCTGTGATACCACGTTTCACGAGTTTCTTTGTCAGTTTGGGATCTTCCAGCTGATCACAGATAGCTACTCGCTTACCCGCACGTATCAATTTGGGCAAATAAGTATCCAATGCATGATGAGGGAATCCCGCCATTTCTACGGTTTTACCTTTTCCGTTTGCACGTTTGGTAAGGGTGATTCCTAATATTTCAGAAGCAATAACGGCATCTGTAGAATAAGTTTCATAAAAATCGCCACAACGAAACAGCATTACAGCATCCGGATGCTTGGCTTTAAGATCCAGAAACTGCTTCATCATAGGGGTAAGTACAATATCTTCGCTCACAATAATTATTTTCTAAGTAAATACGATAAGGCTCATTCAGGTTTATCTCATCTCCGAATTTATCTATAACCTTACTTTGCCAATAGAAAAGCAAAGATAATTTTTTTCAAGAATAAATCTAAAGCTAAAGTTTGCAATTATTGCAATATAGAACGTTTATTGTTCTTTCTTAATCGTTTTCCACTGTTTTAGGAAAAATGGTAATTCATAAGAAAGCATACACACCCACCCTATCAAACAAGCAATCACTATCCCTTTCAGTCCAAACCAATATGCCAATGGAAAGGCTGCGATGACACGTCCAACCATCTGAACAAAAGTGGAATTAAGGGTTATTTTCATTTTGCCCATACCCCGGAAAAGGCCTTGTATTATGTTAGTCAACGCAGGCATCCAATAGATGAAAGCCATAATATGGAGATAGTTAATACCTGCCTGTATGGCTTCTTCTTCACCTTTATCCAAAAAGAGTTCCATAATAGGCCGTGCGCAAGCAAAAATGGCAACACTGACAATGAGGGTATATATTAATTCCATGCGCAATCCTATCAGATAACCTTTCACGATACGCTGGAATTTGCCCCCTCCCCTGTTCTGTGCAATAAATGTAGTGTTGGCATGCCCGATATTTTGCTGTGGAGTCATTACATAATCGTCCATCCTTACCACTGCATTGAAGGCGGCTATCGAAGCGACTCCCAATGTATTAACCGCTCCCTGCACCATCAATTTACCAAGATGAAGAGTAATTTGTTGCATAGCGGTCACAAAACTGTAATTTGCCGTAACCCGCAAAAGGGCATGATCGAACACCCAATCTTTTCGTCGGAAACGCAAAAGGGGAACCTTCAGTTCCACATAAATCCAACAGAACAGTGCTGATAATGCCTCTGCGGCAATAGTTGCCAATGCAGCACCTTCAATCCCCATCTGTAATTTTAATATGAAGAGAAGATCCATCACTATATTAAGCAATGCCGATACTGCTAAAAAATAGAGAGGGAGTTTCGCGTTCCCCATACCGCGTAAAGAAGAAGCATAAATATTATATCCGAAGGTAAAGATCAACCCTCCCAATATTATCCGCAAATAAAGTACGGCATCCGCTAAGATAATTTCAGGAGTTGCAAGCAATCTTAAAATGGGTCCCGCAAAAAGGATTCCTAAGCCGGAAAGCAGTAAAGTGAAGATACCTCCTCCTATTATCGAGGTAGTAACCTCATGTCGAAGTTTTACATAATTACCCGCACCAAAAAATTCACTCATCAATATAGACATACCTAAGCAGATGCCTATAATAAAAAATATTGCAATATTCATTATCGGACTGGCGACTCCGACTGCAGCCAATGCATTTGTTCCTAAATAACGACCTACGATAATAGAATCGGTTGCGTTATATGTAAGTTGACAAAAATTTCCTAATACCAGTGGAATTGTGAATTTAACTAACTGTGGCGTTATCTTGCCACTTGTCATATCTCCATTCATCTCTCTACCCCAATCATTTTTTCTCTGCAATAAATACTCCTATTAATATCAATGCAGAGCCTATCAAAGCTATTATAGTTATATTCTCTCCCAATAGCAATACTGAACCGACCAATGCGACCATTGGATTTAGATAAATATAATTGGATGCACATACCGTACCCAACTTATGCAATACCATGTTCCACACCAAATAGCAAACGAGTGAAGCAATTGTACCTAGAAAAATAAGATTAAACAGAACAACCGGCTTCATTAAAGTTGACAATTCAATGTCAAATGGATGAAATATAAAACAGGGGATGATCGTCAAAAGACCATAAAAAAATATTTTCCTTGTAATGAAAATTGCAGAATAATGAGGTAAGAGTCTCCGCATTATCAGACTATAAAATGCCCATGACAAAGCAGCAACTAAAGTCAACACGTCTCCTATAGGCGAGAGTTTAAGTACAAAACTACCGTTATACACCACTAAAGCGACTCCTATCAAAGCTACAACGGAACCAATTATCAGTTTCCAATTGGCCTTTTCATTTTTATATAAAAGGACGGATAGAAATGCTGTAAACAGCGGAGCGGTAGTGATAAGAAAAGCGACATTATTGGCTTGGGTAAACCTTAAGGCGGTATTCTCTGCCAAAAAATATAATGATCCCCCGGTAATTCCTCCTCCGATAAGCCAAAGCTCATCACGCCAACTTTTAGACATAATTTTTTTAGGAGAAATAAACCATATTCCTATATAGGCAATCAGAAAGCGCAAGAGAAATATATCTTGAGGAGAAAGACCTTCACCCAATAACAATTTAGTGGAAATAAACGTCAATCCCCAAATCGATACAACAACGATAGCAATAATATGGTAAGAGTAAATATTTTTTATAGCCATATATTTTCATCAAACTAACGACAAAGATAGCCCATTTCCACTGTTTTTTAAGCTGGTACACAACAAATCTGAAAATAAACCCGTAAATTTGCACCTCTTAATAAGTATCTAACTAAGTATCAATCATAAAATTCAAGGAAATCATCATGGAATACAGTTTCAGAGAGATTGAAAAGAAATGGCAGAAGAGATGGGTGGAGAATAAAACCTATCAAGTGACGGAAGATGAAACGAAGCAAAAATACTATGTACTCAATATGTTCCCTTATCCTTCGGGCGCAGGATTACATGTCGGCCATCCGCTAGGATACATTGCTTCAGACATTTATGCCCGTTACAAACGACTGCAAGGTTTCAATGTCCTGAATCCTATGGGTTATGATGCTTACGGATTACCCGCCGAACAATATGCCATTCAGACGGGACAGCATCCTGCTATCACTACGGTCAATAATATCAACCGATATCGTGAACAATTGGATAAAATAGGCTTTTCATTCGATTGGAACCGTGAAATACGTACTTGCGATCCTGAATATTATCATTGGACGCAATGGGCTTTTATCCGTATGTTCAACAGCTACTACTGCAATGATGAAAAGCAGGCCCGCCCTATTGAAGAACTGATAGAAGCATTCCCAAAATATGGCAATGAAGGGTTGAATGCTGCATGCAGTGAAGAATTACATTTCAGTGCCGAAGAATGGAATGCAAAGAGCGAGAAAGAGCAACAGGAGGTCCTAATGAACTATCGTATTGCTTACTTGGGTGAAACTATGGTAAATTGGTGTCCTCAATTGGGTACGGTACTTGCCAACGACGAAGTGGTGGATGGAGTATCCGAACGCGGTGGTTATCCGGTAATTCAGAAGAAAATGCGTCAATGGTGTCTTCGCGTATCGGCTTATGCACAACGTTTGTTAGATGGTCTGGATACTATTGATTGGACGGATTCGTTAAAAGAGACTCAAAGAAACTGGATAGGTCGCAGTGAAGGTACCGAAGTTGTCTTCAAAGTAAAAGACAGTGATATTGAATTCACCATCTTCACTACCCGTGCCGATACCATGTTTGGTGTTACTTTCATGGTGCTGGCACCCGAAAGTGAACTGGTTGCACAAGTCACTACCGAACAACAAAAGAGTGAAGTAGCGAAATATCTGGAACGCACAAAGAAACGTACCGAACGCGAAAGAATTGCCGACCGCGGAGTTAGTGGTGTATTTTCAGGAAGCTATGCTGTAAACCCATTTACCGGTGAAGCCGTTCCTATTTGGATCAGTGATTATGTATTAGCAGGATATGGTACCGGAGCAATTATGGCTGTTCCTGCGCACGATAGTCGTGACTATGCTTTCGCTAAACATTTCGGACTCGAAATACGCCCTTTGGTAGAAGGCTGTGACGTGAGTGAAGAAAGCTTTGATGCCAAAGAAGGTATTGTATGCAATTCACCAAAAGAAGGATTAACACCCTATTGCAGCCTTTCTTTGAACGGACTTTCCATTAAAGAAGCTATTGCTACTACAAAAAAATATGTACAGGAAAACAACCTTGGTCGTGTAAAGGTAAATTTCCGCCTTCGTGATGCGATATTCTCCCGCCAGCGTTATTGGGGAGAACCTTTCCCGGTATATTACAAGGATAATATGCCATATATGATTGACGAAGATTATCTGCCTCTTGAATTACCCGAAGTAGCTAAATTTCTTCCTACTGAAACAGGTGAACCTCCATTGGGACATGCTACTAAATGGGCTTGGGATACTGTAAATAAATGCGTAGTAGAAAACACAAAGATAGATCATCACACCATTTTCCCTCTCGAATTGAATACGATGCCCGGTTTTGCAGGATCCAGTGCTTACTATTTACGATATATGGATCCACGCAACAACAAAGCACTGGTTGATAAAAAAGTAGATGAGTATTGGAAGAATGTTGATCTGTATGTAGGTGGTACCGAACATGCTACCGGACATTTAATATACTCCCGTTTTTGGAATAAATACCTTCATGATCTTGGTGTATCTACCATGGAAGAACCTTTCCAAAAATTAGTAAATCAAGGAATGATACAGGGTAGAAGTAACTTTGTATATCGTATTAAAGATACCAATACATTTGTTTCGCTCAACCTGAAAGATAAATATGACACTACCCCACTCCATGTAGATGTGAATATCGTATCCAATGATATTCTGGACCTTGAATCATTTAAGGCATGGCGTCCTGAATATAACACTGCCGAATTCATTCTCGAAGACGGCAAATACATTTGTGGATGGGCGGTTGAAAAGATGAGTAAATCCATGTTCAACGTCGTAAACCCCGACATGATTGTAGAAAAATACGGTGCGGACACTTTACGTATGTACGAAATGTTCCTTGGCCCTGTAGAACAATCCAAACCTTGGGATACGAACGGTATCGACGGTGTACACCGCTTCATTAAGAAGTTCTGGTCATTGTTCTACGACCGTAGCGGTAATTATCAAGTAACAGACGAGTCAGCTACCAAGGATGAGCTCAAATCATTGCACAAGCTCATTAAAAAGGTCACAAGTGATATTGAACAGTTCTCCTACAATACCTCTGTTAGTGCGTTTATGATCTGTGTCAACGAACTGTATACCTTGAAATGCAGTAAAAAGGAAATACTCAATCAACTAATTATCGTATTGACTCCTTTTGCTCCTCATGTTTGTGAAGAGTTATGGGAAACATTGGGAAATACAGGATCGGTATGCGACGCTAACTGGCCTACTTATAACGAAGAATATTTAATAGAGGATACAATCAATTATACGATATCATTCAACGGGAAAGCACGTTTTAATATGGAATTCCCGGCAGATGCTTCTTCAGAATCTATTCAAAACAACGTATTGAATGATGAACGTTCAGTGAAATGGATGGAAGGCAAAGCTGTTGTAAAAGTGATTGTAGTACCCAAAAAGATCGTCAATATTGTGATTAAATAATACACATTATGGCAATAAATAAACCAACTAGAACCGAAGTGATGAGAGAGTTGAGAGACTATGTTTTCATCACATTCGGTCTCATAAGTTATGCATTGGGATGGGCTGCATTTCTCATCCCCTATCAGATTACTACCGGAGGTACAACAGGTATTGGTGCCATTATATATTATGCCACCGGATTTCCTATTCAATGGTCTTATTTTATTATCAATGCGGTCTTAATGACTTTTGCAATTAAAATACTCGGACCTAAATTTAGTATAAAGACAACCTATGCCATTTTTGGTCTTACTTTCCTATTATGGTTATTTCAATTACTCATAAATGGTTCTGATGGAATACCTCCACAAATATTAGGACCTGGACAAGATTTCATGGCTTGTCTTATAGGATCTGCTTTATGTGGTATAGGACTAGGCGTCGTTTTTACATCAAACGGAAGCACAGGAGGAACCGATATTATTGCTGCTATTATCAATAAATATCACGATGTAACTTTAGGACGTATGGTAATGGCTTGTGATATCATTATAATTAGTTCCTGTTACTTTGTTTTCAATGATTGGAGAAGGATTATATTCGGATTTGTAGCTCTTTTTGTAATCGGAATTGTGTTGGATTATATAGTCAACGGCGCACGTCAATCTGTTCAGTTCTTTATATTTTCAAAAGAATATGAAAAAATAGCAGACCGGATAACAAAGGAGACCCATCGCGGAGTAACAGTCGTAGACGGTATAGGATGGTATAGCAAGCATAACGTAAAAGTGCTTATTGTATTAGCCTATAAACGCCAATCGGTTGAAATATTCCGACTGGTTAAAGATATAGATCCTGAAGCTTTTATTTCACAGAGCTCGGTAATTGGAGTATATGGCGAAGGATTCGATAGAATAAAGATAAAGTAAAATACTAAATATGAAACGAAAATTTGTTTTTGCTACTAATAATGCACACAAACTGAAAGAAGTAAAAGATATTGTAAAAAACAAAATAGAACTCTTAAGTCTGAATGATATCAATTGCCATACTGACATTCCTGAAACAGCAGATACATTAGAAGGAAATGCATTAATCAAAGCCAAATTCGTTTATGATAATTATAGCATGGATTGCTTTGGAGATGATACCGGACTTGAAGTGGAAGCCTTAAACGGAGAACCGGGAGTATATTCAGCCCGGTATGCAAGAGACGGACATGATTCTGAAGCCAATATAAAAAAACTATTATCTAACCTTGAAGGCATAGAAAATAGAAAAGCACAATTCCGTACAATCTTCACATTAATAATAGATGGAAAAGATCATTATTTTGAAGGTATAATAAAAGGAGAAATAGTAAAAGTTAGAAAAGGAACAGGTGGATTTGGATATGACTCAATATTTGTTCCCAAAGGATATTCACAGACATTTGCCGAGATGAGCAGTGAATTAAAAAATAAAATCAGCCATCGGGCTATTGCCACTCAAAAGCTTTGCAAGTTCCTGCAAAGTATATAATGTTCTTCATATACTATTACTATATCATCTTATATTCTTTAAATTTCAGTCATAATATGACACAACAACCTTCTTATATAGAAAAAGATATCTTAATAAAGACCCAAGAATATATAAAAAAAACTTTCTTACAAGAAGGAACAGGGCATGATTATTACCACATAGACCGTGTCGTAATTAATGCAAAGAAGATTCTAGAAACAGAAGAAGCTGATGAGTTTTTAGTAGAATTAGCTGCGTGGCTACACGATGTAGGAGACTATAAACTTCATGACGGAGTAGATAAATCAGAAGAATTAATCACTCAATTTCTTAAATCTTTAGCAATTGATTCATCAGTTATAAACAGAATAATTGAAATTGTGTCTCAAGTATCTTTCAGTAAAGGTAAAATACCATTATCAATTGAGGCGGAAATAGTGCAAGATGCAGATAGATTAGATGCAATCGGCGCAATAGGTATTGCAAGATGTTTTGCTTATGGAGGTAGTAAAAATAGAATTTTATATAGTCCTGATCCTGTTGAAAAAGAAAATACTACAGTTCAACATTTCTATGACAAACTTTTTAAGCTTAAAGATTTAATGAATACCGAAACTGCCAAAAAGATTGCTCAGGATCGTCATTCTTTTATGGAAGAATATATTGCACAATTCTATAATGAAGTTCAATTGTAGTCTATTATATTAAGCGATACTTATTGAATCGTTCAATTTAATAGACTAATCACTAGTACAAATCATCACAAACCTAATTGAGCGGATATCTCAAGCATTCGTTTAATAGGTTTAACTGCTTTCGCAGAAATAACAGGATCAACCGTTATCTCCGGAGACTCATTTTTTAAACACTCATAGAGCTTCTCTAACGTATTCAATCGCATAAAGCTACACTCATTACAAGCACAGGTGCTATCGTTCGGTGGAGCGGGAATAAACAGGGTATCCGGGCACTTCTTTTGCATTTCATGTAATATACCGGATTCTGTTGCAACAATATACTCATTTTGCGGATGACTGACTGCATACTTTAATAATGCAGCTGTTGAACCTATCACATCTGCTATTTTCAATACAGCTCCCTTGCATTCAGGGTGAGCCAATACTATTGCATCAGGATACTTAAGTTTTAATTCAACTATCTTTTCAACTGAAAACTGTTCATGTACATGACAAGCTCCATCCCATAACACCATACTTCTATTGGTAATGGAATTGATATAGTTTCCTAAATTACGATCAGGACCAAAGATTATTTTCTCATCCTTGGGAAAGCTTTCTACAATCTGTTTTGCATTGGTGGAAGTTACTACAACATCGGTGAGTGCTTTTACAGCTGCAGAAGTATTCACATAAGATATAACCGTATATCCGGGATGTTCTTTTATAAAAGATTCGAATTTATCTGCCGGACAACTGTCGGCAAGCGAACATCCGGCATTCAAATCAGGCACAAGGACCTTCTTATTTGGACAAAGTATTTTAGCTGTCTCCCCCATAAAGTGAACACCACATATCACTATAATATTAGCATCTGTTTTAGCAGCCCATTGTGCTAAAGCCAGACTGTCGCCTACGTAATCGGCTATATCCTGTATTTCTCCTTTCTGGTAGTAATGTCCTAGGATGATAGCATTCTTTTCTTTTTTTAGCTGCTTTATAGATTCTATGAGATTATTCATAATTATAATAGTTTATTTCTCTTTTTAAAATAGAAATCTTTTAATGGTTATAATAGCCTGTTAATAGTGTCAATAAATAAATATGATTTTATTTGTATTTAAAGTAATTAGTCTAACAGATAATGTTATTCAGTCGCTATAAACAATGAAATAAGTGTTTATTTATTGATTATTAAGCTATTACTATATTATATTAACCACATGTTTATAAGTGCAAAGTTAATAACTTTAGAGCTATTAATTACCTTAAATAGACTGAAAAATGTGTTTATCTAACCTTTGAAAAAATATCTTAACTTTTTTGGAATGTTCATATTATATGATTATTGCAGCTTATTTTGAGTATTCCAAGTATTTTTTATAAATATCTTTGCAATATGTATTGACAGCTTTTCAACGGTTATTAACAGGTATGTAAACAGAAAGATTTATCTTTGTTTTCTAAATGGATATTTTTCAATATTAATAGCAAAAACGTAGTATGTATTGGAAAATCAATCCATGGATAATTAAATAGAATAGAGAAGGAGATAATATGATGCGAAAATTAAAAATAACAGAACTTAATAGGATAAGTGTTGAAGAATTTAAAGAGGCTGATAAATTACCTTTGGTTGTGCTATTAGATAATGTTCGTAGTTTACACAATGTGGGTTCAGTATTCCGTACTGCAGATGCTTTTCGGGTGGAATGTATTTATTTATGCGGTATTACGGCAACTCCACCGCATGCAGAGATGCATAAAACAGCTTTAGGGGCTGAATTTACAGTTGATTGGAAATATGTTGATAACACTGTTGATGCTGTTAATAACTTAAAAAAGGAAGGATATATAGTTTATTCCATTGAGCAAGCTGAAGGAAGTGTTATGTTGGATTCATTAGAACTTGACCCTACTAAAAAATATGCTGTCGTATTGGGTAATGAGGTAAAAGGAGTGCAACAAGAAGTAATTAATCATTCGAATGGATGTATTGAAATACCTCAATATGGAACAAAGCATTCTTTGAATGTTTCTGTTACGGCCGGAATTGTTATTTGGGATTTATTTTGCAAACTTCATCCTTAGAGTTGTCCACTTTCTACCATTAAAACAATACGCTCGGTAAGTTTATCATCTCCTTCAGGATCATATTGCTTTCTTAAACTTGCGCCGAATAATGCAGCAAAAGCTTGATAGAACCCTGCTTTTAAAGGCCCCATAAAAGCTTTTACCAATTGATATGATGTTTGGTTATTCTCTCTGTCAACTAGTTTTATAAGTAATTTGCCTTGTGTAAAGGAAAGTTTTTTCATTCTTGCCGTGTATTGTTGTTTCAGTCCTTTTTCTACACGTTTCATATGATCTTTCTTTTCTTTTTCATTAGAAAGGGTTTGCATATACTCATAAGTTTCGATAACAGCTCGATTTATTTCTTTTGCAATTGGAAGTACTTTTTTTACATTATAGATAAGTCTATAATATTCTACCCATTCTTTTTTTGATTTAAAATTGAGCGGTTTAAATACATAAATATTAGGCATTTGTATAGATGGAATAGTGTCTCCATAATAAATACAGATACTAACAGGCCAACCTTCGGCTGTATAACCGATCGGAGTTTCTTGTGCCCGGCATAATGAAACACTGGATAAAAGAATGATGATTGATACTATTATTTTTAACTTTATGTTCACGGTGCAAAATTAACTGATTATCTTCATATTTTATTTGAATCTTTTTTCTTTTCCTTGTTCAATTAACTTATTTAAGCTAACTTCGCTATAATTAAACTCTAATATGCTAAATGAAACAGTTTAAGGCAGGAGTTTTTATTAGTATGCTGTTCGTTGCTCCTGTACTTAAAGCTCAAAATCCTGTCGAATCTTATTTTGATAATAATTTAGAAGAACTTTCCACTGATGAAGAAGAAAAAAATTGGGATAATGAGTTGGACAATTTATCGGATGACTTAAAAGAACCCATTAACATAAACACTGCTACAAAAGAAATATTGGGAAAATATCCTTTTCTTACTGATCTCCAAATTGAAAATATACTGGCATATATCTACATTCATGGACAAATGCAGACTATTTATGAATTGCAATTGGTTTCAGGAATGGATAAACAGACGATTGATTTACTATTGCCTTATGTATATGCACTCCCTATCCCAAAAAAAGAATCGTTTCCTTCCTTAAAAACAATATTTAAATATGGTAAGCAAGAAATATTAACTCGCTTGGATATTCCATTATATACGCGTAAAGGTTATGAATCCGATTATTTAGGACCATCTGTTTATCATTCTATAAAATATGATTTTCATTATAAGGGTTATCTGCAATTCGGAATAACCGGAGAAAAAGATGAAGGAGAGCCTTTTATGGCATTATGCAATAATAAGGGGTACGATTACTATTCTTTTTATTTACTCATTCATTCTTACGGTATTGTTAAGACTCTTATTTTAGGTAACTATCAACTTAGCTTCGGACAGGGATTGGTTATGAATACTAATTTCGGAGTAGGTAAGTCAGCCTCGATTTCTACGCTGGATGGGAGAGGGGTAAATATACGTAAACATGGTTCTACAGATGAATACAATTATTTCAGAGGTATTGCGACAACCATAAACTTTTGTAAGCCACTAACTACTTCTGTTTTTTATTCTAATCGGACTATGGATGGTAAGATAGTCAATGATGAAATTACTTCTATAGATAAGGCTGGTCTACACCGTTCCATAGCTGAAGTTGAAAAAAGAAATACTTTCTCCATGCAGCTCATGGGTAGCAATATAAGCTATGATAATGGTGGTATGCATATAGGTATGACAGGTATTTACTACTTTTTCAATCATCCTTATGAACCGGATTTGAAGGAATATTCCAAATATAATATTCATGGCAATTATTTCTATAATGGAGGCATTGATTATAAATGGCGTTTAAAGCATCTTACTTTTTTGGGTGAAGCTGCAGTTGGTAAGAAAGGATTTGCTGTATTAAACCAACTCAGATATAATATATTAACAGGTTATCAACTGCTGTTAATTCATCGCTATTATGCGCATAATTACTGGAATATGTTTGGGCGATCTTTTAGCGAAGGGAGTACACCGCAAAATGAAAACGGATGGTACTTTGCTGCGGATATGAACCCACTTCGTCATTGGAAATGTTTTGTTTCAATGGATTTCTTTTCTTTTCCCTGGTTGAAATATCGTATTAGCAAACCCTCAAAAGGTGTGGATGGTAGATGTCAAATTACTTATACTCCAAAATACGGTTTATCCATGTCGGCCATTTATAGATATAAATGTAAAGAAAGGGATAAATCGGGTACCGGTGGGAGTATTACTTTGCCGACTTATCACCATTCTGTAAAATATAAGCTTGATATTTTACGCAAGAATTTGAATTTAAGGACTACAATAGATTATAATTATTTTCATTCAAAAGGAGAGGAGGGAGGCCAGGGTTTTCAATTCAGCCAATCTTGTGCTTATATCTTTCATTTTTTACCTTTAAGTATATCTGCTCAGGCTAGTTACTTTCATACGGATGATTATGACTCAAGAGTCTATTGTTATGAAAAAGGCTTGCTAAATGCATTTTATACTCTTTCATTCTATGGCAAAGGTTTTCGTTATTCCACAGTTATTCGTTATGATTTGAGTAAATTTTTTATGTTTTTAGTCAAGTTTGGGCAAACTATTTATGAAGATCGTAACAGTATAGGCTCAGGTAAAGATTTGATTCAAGGGAATAAAAAAAGTGATTTACAGCTGCAATTGCGTTTGAAATTTTAAAAGCATAATGAACATTGTGAATTTATGGTCCGTATGGGTCAGCATTGCTTTTTAATATTGGAGTAAGCAATGAGATTGATTTATATTTAATCAGTATTCAATAAATATTGATTAAAATAACTTATTTATTATATTGATTATTTGTTGTTAATATTGTTTTTATATACTTTTGAAGTATATAAAAATGAAAGATAAAGTATATGTTATGGCACAAAGATGGAACATATATTTTTTGTTAATCCGTTCGAGATTAATCATATTATTGGTTTTTATCCCGGGGTTTCTTTCTGCTCAGGAAGATAGTACACATATTATCCGCGAACGTGTGCGCACTACTTTTGAAAACAACCAATTGCTACTCCCATCATCCGGTTCATCATTTATTGAAGATTTACCTTCGATAACGACTATTACTAAACGTTCTTTGATGCAACCACAGCAAATAAGAATATCTAATTTCATGCCATATATTTCGTCTAAACAGACATTTCGGTTACCCTATCAAACAAATCCTTCCTTACTGTTTCAGGGAGATTATCGTGCCAAGGGGGTGTTACATGAATTTAATAATGGTGTGTTATTTGGTTCTGGCGGGCAGACAAGTGTGCCGGGCATAGGGCGATTCAACAATGCTTCATTATCTTATCAGCATACTCTTAATGATAGATTAATCTTGCAAGTGGGCGTGGATGCCACGAAGATCAACATGTCCCATATAACCGGGCAAGCGTTCAGCACTTCAGGCAGTTTGATGTATCGTGCTTCCGATCGTCTTGCCTTCAAAGTTTTTGGTTCCTACGATATTGGAAACTCCTATGGAATGAGTAGCAACTCGTATGGAGCCACGATGGCCATTGATATATCAGACAGTTTTGGAATGGAATTTGGAGTCCGGCGATATTATGATACAATGCGCGGGCGTTGGGAAACGATACCAGTTGTTATTCCTTATTTCAATATAGACGATCTCAAATTAGGCTTAGACGTGGGAGGAATACTGTATGAGATTCTTCGTAATGCCATGTTTGATAAAAAAGGTTGGAGTGGAAATCCTACGATTGCTCCACCCCATTTCCCTTTGCCAATAAGAGGGCGATAAGGTATTAGCCATTGTTGTTTCTCCTGAATTAATAAAGTATACCTTTTTATATACCGTCCTTTTTTAAAGACATAAGTCATTTTACATCTGCTTGTATGTAAGGAAACAATTATTCATGTATCTTTGCCATGCTAACTGGTAAATTGTTATATTATTATCAAAATGACTGTCATTTATCCATCCCCTATATTCGGTCCTGTTCATTCCCGCCGTTTGGGAGTTTCTTTGGGAATAAATCTGCTGCCCGCCGACGGCAAAGTGTGTTCTTTCGATTGTATTTATTGCGAATGTGGTTTTAATGCTGATCATCGTTCACATAGCGCTCTTCCTACGCGTGAGGAGGTGAGGAGTGCACTGGAAAGTAAGTTGCAGGATATGCAGGCAAACGGCCCTAAACCCGATGTGCTAACCTTTGCCGGTAACGGTGAGCCCACCGCCCATCCGCACTTTCCCGAAATCATAGAGGATGCATTGGCTTTACGCGATAAGTATTTTCCAAATGCCAAAGTAAGTGTCTTGAGTAATTCTACGTTCATTCATCGGCCTGCTGTATTTGAAGCTTTAAATAAAGTCGATAATAATATTCTGAAATTGGATACGGTGAATGAAAATTATATAGGTCTACTGGACCGCCCTGTAGGAAAATATTCTGTAGGTGGCATAATTGAGAGCATGAAAGCTTTTAAAGGAAAATGCATCATTCAGACTATGTTTCTAAAGGGAAAATATAAGGGTCAAAATATGGATAATACTTCCGACGAATATGTTCTTCCTTGGATAAAGTCGGTTAAGGAAATTAGTCCGCGACAAGTGATGATCTATACGATAGACCGCGAAACACCCGACCATGATTTGCGAAAAGCAACTCCAGAAGAACTTGACCGTATTGTCGATATGCTTCATGTTGAAGGTATTTCAGCAACTGCTTCTTATTAATCTCAAATACAGCCTGAAATCAGCTTTTAAATGCAATATTTTAGCCGGAATAATACTTGGGAAAAGTGTTTCCTTTGCGCATAGGTTAATGATTATGCATTTACTACTTGCTTGTTTTTATTGTATTGGATAAATAATTATATCTATTTTATTTTTTATCTGCGGTAAAAAGTATCTTTGGTCTATATACGGGTGATGGTCGATTTAAAATGTTAGAATTTGTATCGCATATTTTTGTGTAAATCATAAATAGATTTTCTTTGAATTATAAAATGTATACTGTATGAAACCAATTGCAATTAAAGATCTTTCGGAAAATTTTATTGAAACTATTAGTAAGGAATGGATGCTTATTACTGCGGGTACTCTTAATTCGTTTAACACCATGACAGCAAATTGGGGTGGGGTAGGATACTTGTGGAATAAACCTGTGGTGTTTGTTTTTGTCCGCCCTGAACGTTATACTTTTGAATTCACAGAGAAATGCGACTGCTTTACACTCTCATTTTTAGGAAATGAGAATAAGCATATCCATAAAATCTGTGGTTCGAAATCGGGAAGAGAAGTAGATAAAGTGAAGGAAACCGGTTTGAAGCCTGTTGTTACTGAGGCGGGAAATATCACTTTTGAGCAATCTCGGTTAACTTTGGAATGTAGAAAGTTATATAGCGGTGTAATGAACGAAGAGTCTTTTATTGATGCCAATTCTTTAAAACAATGGTACAATGAGTCTTATGGTAGTTTGCATCATATTTATGTAGCTGAAATAACCGGGGTATGGGTTAAAGAATAATATAATTCATCTGTGCTTTGTTCCTAGAATCGTACTATAGGATTCTAGGAATCATACTATACCTTTCTATGAATCCTATTATATGATTCCCTAAACAGTGTACAGCTTTACAGGAATCATTTCAATGCGAAACGTGCTTGAATCATTCAAAAATAAGATGTCCGTATTTACTTCTTTTCTAACAGATTTCCGGCTCTTTCGAGGGCTTCATTAATGTTGGGGCAAATGTTTTCTTCTCCCAAAAGTTCACAAAATCCTGATTTCGCCAATACACAATGCACTTTCTCATTCACTCCCGAGAGCACGATGGTAATTTTTTCGCGTTGCGACATGCGGCATAGATTGGTCAGATTGTGTATCCCTGTCGAATCAATGAAAGGAACTCTTCGCATTCGGATAATACGTACTTTGGGGCGGTCGCCCATCTCTGCCATGGTTTCTTCGAATTTGGTGGCTATCCCAAAAAAGTAAGGACCGTTGATTTCATAGACTTCCACTTTTGGAGGAATAATCAAATGCTCCTCATGAACCGAAATATCCAATTCTGTATTGGGATCTATTTCATCTTTAATTACCGAAATATCGGTGGTTTCCATCACTCGTCTCATGAAGAGGATGCAAGCAATAACCAAACCGGTTTCAATAGCAACGGTAAGATCGAAAATAACGGTTAAGAAGAATGTTATGAGCAGTACCGTGACGTCCGACTTCGGGTTCGAAAACAAAGCCTTAAAAACACGCCATCCACTCATGTTATAAGATACCACCACCAAAACACCGGCCAAGCAGGCCATCGGTATGTATTGGGCAAGAGGCATCAGAAATAATAAAATTAACAGTAATACCACAGCATGAATCATGCCTGCAACAGGCGTTTTACCTCCATTATTGATATTTGCCATTGTGCGGGCTATTGCTCCTGTAGCGGGTATGCCACCGAACAGCGGGGTTATGATGTTTGCAGCACCTTGGGCTATAAGTTCGGAATTGGAATCGTGTTTATCTCCTATAGCTCCATCGGCAACTGTAGCCGATAATAACGACTCAATGGCGCCAAGCACGGCAATTGTAATGGCTACTGGGAAAAGATTCTTGATGGCTTCCCAATTTAATGCCGGAATGCTAGCTTTGGGAAGTTGGGAATTGATACTGAAGCGATCGCCTATGGTTGTGATGTTTTCAATGCCTCCATATGTTTTCATCAGATAGACGCCCAATGTTACCAATATAATAGCAATAAGTGATCCCGGTATTTTCTTTGAAAACTTGGGAGTAATTGCAATAATAAAGATACTGGTGAGGCTCACGGCTGTATTCCACCAATTAATGGTATCAAAATGTCGGAAGTATATGATCCATTTTCCTATAAAGTCTCCTGGGACTTTTTCTCCGACAAAGCTAAGGCCGAAAATATCAGCTATCTGTGTAGTGAAAATTGTGACTGCTATGCCGCTTGTAAAACCTACAATAATGGGGTATGGGATGAATTTAATTACAGCTCCCAGTTTGAATATCCCTAAAAGAATGAGAATAACTCCCGCCATCAATGTGGCCGCAATTAATCCTGCCTCCCCATATTGCTGAATGACGCCATAAACAATAACGATAAAAGCCCCTGTAGGGCCACCTATTTGCACTTTACTGCCTCCGAGCATGGAGACTATGAATCCGGCGATTATAGCCGTAATAATTCCTTTCTCCGGAGAAACGCCGGAGGCGATACCAAATGCGATAGCAAGTGGAAGAGCAACGATACCTACGATGATACCTGCCATCAAATCGGCCATGAACAGCTCTTTTGTATAGTTGTGCAGAGTTGTGCATAACCTGGGTTTGAAATGCAACATTTTCATTTTCAGAGTCTACTTTTACGATTTTTTTGTTTTGAGGGTGCAAATGTACGTTATAATTTTCGAACATCCATTCAAAACTGTAAAAAAGGACGATTACGGTATTGACAGTAGACAATGAAGTGACGGAAAATTATCTTTTTATTATAAACGATTTGTTTTCGGCTTTTATAGTAACGGTTCTTTCACTTGTTGAATCGTTTTTAATGCTCGTAACGTCACCATTCGTCGTAAAGTAGACATAATTTCCCATATCGTAAAAACGATAGACTTTGCATCCGTCATGCTCAAAGAGATAACTTACTTCATAAGTTTTATTGTTTGCCGAAGCCCCCGTTTGTAAAGGGATACCCGAAAAACATCCCGTTATCCCAAAACAAAATAAGATAAGGGCAAATAATTTAGTCATCTTTTTCATAGTTGATACCACTTGGTTTGTACAAGTTGCAAACTTAAAAATATTTTTGATAGTGGCATATTATTTTCTTTTTAATCGCTTTATATAAGTAATGGTTGGTAAATTATTCGCTGATAATGCTTGCTTTTTTTCACGGTTTTGCAAAATGTATAATGATTTTAAGCGAGGGAAATAAATCACTTTATAATATTATTTTGTACCTTAGAACCCGATAAAAATGAAATACATGCAAGTGCAAACGAATTACTATTTAACTAACTAATTTATACAAATCATGAGTAAAAGCATTAAAGGAACACAGACAGAAAAAAATCTGTTGAGATCATTTGCCGGTGAATCTCAGGCAAGAATGCGTTACACTTACTTTGCAAGTGTGGCTAAAAAAGAAGGTTATGAACAGATTTCTGCTATTTTTACCGAAACGGCAGAGCAAGAGAAGGAGCATGCTAAACGTATGTTTAAGTATTTGGAAGGTGGTATGACCGAAATTACGGCAACTTTTCCTGCCGGAATTATAGGTACTACATTGGAAAATCTTCAGGCTGCTGCTGCCGGTGAACATGAAGAATGGTCACTCGACTATCCACATTTTGCCGATGTGGCCGAACAGGAAGGGTTTCAATCTATTGCTGCCATGTATCGTAACATTTCAATAGCGGAGAAGGCACACGAAGAAAGATATCTTGCTTTTGTCAAGAATATTGAGACTGCAGCAGTATTTGCCAAAGAAGGTGAAGTAGTATGGCAGTGCCGTAACTGCGGTTTTGTTTACACTGGAAAAGAAGCTCCAAAAGTTTGCCCTGCTTGTTTGCATCCTCAGGCTCATTTTGAAGTGAAGAAAGAAAACTGGTAATTGGCATTTTTTATGAGTACGTAAGATTATGAGCTTGATATTTAGTCAATGCTGATTACTCTACACGCTATTTAATGTCTATTAATAGAAAGCCGCCAATTTTTCCGATAACTTACTATTGGAAAAACTGGTGGCTTTCTGTATTTATTTCTTTGAAAGAAGGTAAGATGCAGTAGTTGTATCTTTATTCCTTATTTCTTCACGTGTGGATAGTCGATGGTATAATGTAATCCCCGGCTTTCTTTTCGTTCCATGGCTTGTCTTGTTATAAGATAACCCACATTAATCATATTACGCAATTCACAAATATCTCTTGATGCCTTGCTACGTTTGAACAGATCTTCCGTCTCTTCATATAAAATATCCAATCGTACCCATGCACGTTTTAAGCGCAAATCACTACGTACAATCCCCACATAAGAACCCATTATCTGATTGACCTCTTTCATGCTCTGGGTGATTAGCACCATTTCCTCATTCGTTACCGTACCTTCAGCATTCCATTCGGGTATTTCCTTATTGAACTCATAACGATCGAGTACTCTCAATACATGTTTGGCTGCTGCATCGGCATATACCACTGCTTCTATCAAAGAATTTGATGCCAATCGGTTTCCACCGTGTAAGCCTGTGCACGAACATTCTCCAACGGCATATAACCGACCGATGGAAGATTCTCCATTGAGGTCAACTTTTATGCCTCCGCAAAGGTAATGGGCTGCAGGAGCTACCGGTATGTAGTCTTTTGTGATATCAATGCCTAAGCTTAAGCACTTTTCGTATATATTGGGGAAATGTTTCTTGGTCTCTTCTGCATTTTTATGAGTGACATCCAGATAGACATGGTCGTCTCCACGTTGCTTCATTTCGTTATCAATGGCACGGGCTACAATATCCCGAGGAGCAAGTGAAAGACGTGGATCATATTTTTGCATGAACTCTTCTCCACCCGTGTTGCGTAACACGGCACCATATCCACGCATAGCCTCTGTGATAAGGAAGCAAGGACGATCACCCGGGTGATAGAGAGCAGTGGGATGGAACTGAATGAATTCCATATCTTTCACCATTCCTTTGGCACGGTAAACCATGGCAATGCCGTCTCCTGTGGCAACCAATGGATTTGTGGTATTGCGATAGACTGCTCCTACACCACCTGTTGCCATCAATGTTACTTTTGAAAGGAAAGTATCTACTTCTCCGGTATCTTCGTTCAAGACATAAGCCCCATAGCATTTAATGCCTGGAGTGTGACGGGTAACGATGATACCCATGTGATGCTGGGTAATAATTTCTACAGCGAAATGGTGGTTGAATATCTCAATATTAGGATGAGTCTTTACCGCTTCAATAAGACTTTTCTGAATTTCCGCTCCGGTATTGTCTTTGTGATGGAGAATGCGAAACTCAGAATGCCCTCCTTCTTTGTGTAAATCATACTCTCCATTTTCATTTTTATCGAAATCAACCCCCCAATTAATAAGTTCTTTTATCTGTCCGGGAGCTTCGCGCACCACCTTTTCCACAGCAGAACGGTCACTTATCCAATCGCCTGCAATCATGGTGTCTTCGATGTGTTTATCAAAATTATCTACTAAAGTGTTGGTGACCGAAGCAATACCACCTTGAGCAAAGTAAGTGTTGGCATCTTCGAGCTCCGTTTTGCAGATTAGTGCAACTTTACCTTTGTGAGCTACTTTAAGTGCGAAGCTCATGCCGGCAATGCCGGAACCAATTACTAAAAAGTCGAACTCTCTAATCATAAGTCGTATATTTAACTGCTGCAAAACTACTAAATATGTGGTTTTATTGTGCCTTTCCTGGCTATTTATTCGTGAAAATAACTAACTTAGCCTTAAAAAGAAGTACATGGATAAGGTTTTTCACTCCCGCATTGCAATTGGACAGTATCTGGGCGCATTATTAATAGTCTTCAATATACTTCTATGTGTGAGAATGAATTATTTGCTTTTAATCATTCTTTCGCTGTTGTTTTTGGCATTTATTCTTGATAGGTTGTTTTTTACTCGTTATACAATTACTAGCGACGGAAGGCTTATTATTTCTTATGGTCATTTTTCCAAGTCAAAAGAATTGCGATGTGAAGAAATAATTGCCATCGAACCAGGATCTTCCATGAAGTTTGGAAAGTTTGCAGTGATGAGATTCGTTATTGTCCGATATGGTTTTGGGGGTAAGTTTGAGCTGTTATTGCCCAAGGATGAGAGGAACTTTATTAAAGCTCTTTCAGATGCTTGTCTCAGCTTTAATTGAGCCTTAAATGTTTAGAATTTCTGTTAATCTAAGCGATTTTACCTTGTCTTTTCTATAATAGTTCTCTCTCTGGTATTTTTGTTAAATACCGCTCGATTAAAGTAAACTATTGTTAATTGATTCTTTTATTAATGCAGTCTTTTCTTGTATGCCACGTCTACTTATTAAAAAGTAAATGGATATGGTTTTAAATTGTGCTATTTTACATACTGATAAACGGGCCATTGAGCAGTTGGAATTATTTATTGGTAAGATGCCTTTTCTTTCTCTGTGTGGAAGGTATAGCAGTTCGGTTGAAGCTTTGAAAGATTATTATGAGAACAAGGTTCAATTGTATTTTGTTGGCATAAGGCATGAAGGAGATGACATCATTGACGGGATGGAATTCAGTCGTCTTTTATCTGCTCCTACACGGGTGATTTTTATAGCAGATAGTGGCGAATATGCTGCTTCTTGTTTTCGTTTGGATGCATTGGATTATCTGATTTTAGATATAAATTTCCGTGACTTTTTTGAAGCCGTGAACAAAGCTTCACGTTGGTTCTCGTTGCAAGAGAATGATGGAACAGTTACTCCTCAGAAAAGGAAAGAAAAGCAAGCGCGTCAGGAAGTGGTCTATGTTAAATCGGATTGCAGAATAATCAGGCTCGACCTGCCACAAATATCATATATTGAGGGCTTGGGCGACTATGTGAAAATCTACCAAAAAGATGAACCGAAGCCTGTGCTATGTCTTTGTAGTATGAAATATATGGAAGAGAAGCTGCCTGCTGATGAATTTATACGTGTACACCGTTCGTTTATAATCAGAAAGGATGGAATACGGACTATCGGAAATAATATAGTAACATTGGAAAAGAAAGATATTCCGGTGGGTGATGTATATCGGAAAAAGCTGAAAACTTACGTCTCCAACTTTCCCGTGTTATAATGTTCATTTAAGTTTGAATCGTGATATCCGTTCGCCAAAGGTAACATTGAGATTAAAGCTCCACCGGGTTTCTTGCATCAAGTCTTTTCGGGTATTCATCTGTTTGCGCCATGTAGCTCCTAATGAAAGATAAGAATAGCGGATGGGAAAGCTAACGCCCGCACTAACTTCCAGGTTACTCATTTTTCCATCATTTATCATAATATACGAGTTGTTATAACCGACACCTCCCATTAATTCAATGGAACGAGGCGTGCGCGTATTTACCGTATAGATGGTTCCTAAGTTTATTTTGTGCTGATTCTGGTATTCTTCAAGAGTGGTTGACGGAGAATTCCGACTCCAGTCAAGCCAATTGTAATCGGCGGTAATTACCCATCTTGGGGTAGACATGGCAATGCCTCCTCCTATGCGTTGTGGAAGGTACTGAGGCACCTTACTGAAAGGCACATCCATGCCATTACTCGTCGATGAACTGCTGTATGTTAAATCGTTCTTCTGTTTTAAGGCGAAGGGTAGGGCATAGACAAACCCTAAAGACCAGTTTCGCTTATTGGATGTGCTGAATTCATAATGCATTCCAAAATCCGCATAGAAAGCCTTTTTCTTTGATTCGTAAGTGATTGTCGTGCCTTCTTGGGTTTCGGTTTGGTTGATACTACCTGATACAAAACCGATGTTTGCACCTATTGATAAGTGCTTAGTCAACGCATACGCATTTGTCAGGTAAAAGCGATACAGTCCTCCGTTTCCTTCAAATAAAGAGTTTACGGTGCTGTTGGCCGTCCCTTCTACTTGCTCTTGGGTCTGAATGACATATCCCACGCTACTGAAAGGGGCAAATCCGATCATGGCATACCATCGGGGAAGTACCCTGAAGCTCATATTTATTCTATTAGGGTTTCCTGCATTGTTTGAGCTGTGATTGCCTAAAAAGGAGTAGCGAGAGTATGATGAGACCATTCCTACGTCAAAGGTGAAGCAAGTTGTATCCATACGAGTGATAGCAGCCGGATTCAACGTATTCTGAAATCCCATCTTATTTAAAGCAATGCCCATATTTCCGATTCCGGCATAATGACCTCCATCACTCATATTCAATTCACCTACGCCATAGAATGATGTGGGTAAATTAGTGGTATTTTGTGCTACAGTAACCGTGAATGTTTCGAAAATAAGGGATAATAGTAATAGTATGTGTCTCATCATTTTTTTGTATATGCTTTATATCTTATGTCCAATTTCACTTGTCTGTCTTTATTCTTGTCGTTGGCGAAAATGACTTGTTTGAATGTGCTGGTAAAATCAGCATCCGTTAAATTCAGCAGTAACTTTTTATGGTACATTCCGGTCGTACCCAAATTGCTCTGAAGAAATGAAGTGATATCAAAAGAATAATATGAATTTCTGTTTTGAACATCGTCCAATGTCAGATTTCCATTCTGTACGGTAGTGCCCGAACTAGAATAGATTTGATCTTCCAATACATTGTTTTCATCGGCAATATATAGTCTCAACTCGGAAGGTAATTGGTTGGTTTTTCCATAACTACCTTCAACCGGATATAAATAGAGGGCTGCACTTTCTATTGAGATAATATCTCCCTGTTCCATGAGGTTGTTCAAGTGAGGAAATTCTATTTCATTATAAAAACCGGTCAATCCCTGCAGGTAAGCTTTTTGATTGAGTTTTGAGGAAGGTACGGCATTGATAATTCCACTTTCTATTTGAGCTAACGGAGTGTCGGTTCGATCATGCTCAATGCTTGTAAAGGCATAACTTGTATTGACATTCAATGTCAATGCCTTATCCATCCTTGAGGTGTAAATGTCTTTATAATAAAGCGTGATATACATGGAACTGTCGCTAACTTGAATTCCAGAGATACATTGATCGGACCTTTCGGGAATAAAAGCAAAGCCATGCAAATAAGATTTAAACTTTTCCTGACTGTCAAAGGCTTCTTTTTCTGCAACAATATCATTTAGCAGTGTCTCTCCAAAATCATCAGGCATACGAATTTCCTTCTTTTTCTTTCTTCCGGGTTCAGGAGTAAGTGTGAAGTTAAATAGAGGATTGCTTGCGAGAGCAACTTTGGAGTGACTATACATTTTTTCGTTATCAGGTAAGGACATTTCATATTTCAAGGGATAGACGGAGATTCGTTGCTGGGTTAGAGTGTCACCCCAAAAATTACCGGATTGTGTGAAAGATATTGTTATGGAGTCAAAATGATAGGTATGATCAGCCTCCGGTGCAAAACTTGACAGCGAATATTCTGCGTAATATGAAGAGGTAACTTCACCCCAAATGGAATCTTTATAGTGTCCTATTTGGCAGATACTGTCGTCCAGAGTCTCTACTGAGTCCACATATAATGTACTCATTTGTACGGTACATGTATCGGTGATAACATTTCTGAAAGAACTTTCCATCAGACTGTTGCCTAATGAAGAAGCCTCATCCTGGCAAGAAGAATATATCATACCTGCTATGATAAGAAGATATATGATTGTCTTTCTCATTCTTTAATTCTGCTTTTTGCCGCAAAGGAAAAATATTGCAATGGATTATGTCTCGTAAAATCGCTGATCCGGTGTTTTTTATCGTTTAAGTCGTTTGCCGATAATAATGCCTCTTTGGTCGGTAGTTCTTGCCCAGCCCATTCTAACCTTCTATTTTCGTCGCAAAAATGAAAGAAATATGAGAATAACAAAGCAATTATCGGGATTCCTGTTGCTGTGTATTTGCTTATTCAGTAGCTGTACGGAGGAAGCGGATTACACCAACGGAGTATGGAGTAGAATGTCGGATTTTGATGGGGTGGCGCGCGGGCAAGCTTGTAGCTTCACTATAGGAAATAAAGGTTATGTTTGTTGTGGCTATACCGGAAAGAAGCTTTTAAAGGACCTATGGGAGTATGACATTGAAGGTAATTATTGGACCCAGTGTGCCGATATGCCTGATGCGGCTCCTGCTCGTTATGATGCTGCAGCATTTACTGTAGGTGAGAAGGGGTATGTAACTACAGGCTATATCAAAGATTCGCCATATTATTTGGGTGATACTTGGGAGTATGATCCGGCATTGAATACTTGGACACAAAAAGATGATTTCGCAGGAAGTAAGCGTTATGGTACGGTTGCTTTTTCAATTGGTTCTTATGGATATGTGGGAATGGGATATGATGATAATTATCTAAAAGATGTTTATCGATTCAATCCTAATGGTGCCTCGGGGGCACAATGGGAAATTGTAAATGGATACGGAGGGCAAAAGAGACGCTATGGCAGTGCTTTTGTTATTGATAATGTAGCTTATGTCTGCTGCGGTGAAAATAATGGAGGTAATGTTTCCGATTTTTGGAAATTTGACGGAACAACATGGACTCGTTTAAGAGATATTGCCGACAATGGCGACGAAAGTGTTTATGATGACGATACAAACGATGACTATAATATAGTGCGCTCGGGCGCCGTATCTTTTGTTATTGATGGTAAGGGTTATATCACTACTGGAAGCACAGCTTCGGGAACATTAAAGACCGATTATTGGATTTATGATCCGTCAAGTGATTTGTGGACCGGCGATAGTGATGACGACTTTACCGCATTCAAAGGGACGTCACGAAAATTTGCTGTATCTTTTTCCAATGGCACCCGCGGATTTGTTCTCACGGGGACTACCAGTAGTTATTATTTTGATGATGTTTGGGAACTTTTGCCTTATGAAAGACAAGATGTGGATTAGTAAGTCAAAAGGTTTATTATTTATGATTATCGGTGTACTGCTCCTTCTGGCGGCAGTATGCCTTTATTCACGACATAGTGACCATTCTGCCCGTAAACTTGGATGTAAAGCGGTACAGTTGAAGCAAGGATATGGCTATCTTATTTCTTTGAAGAATGATACTTTAATCTATCAGCCTTATATTCCGGCTATAGGCAAGCACATCCCATTTTCCAACAGACAAGATGCACTTAAAGTGGGGAATATGGTGTGCCGGAAATTGCAGAACAATCAATTGCCAAGTATGAGTAAAGCCGAAATAGATGCTTTAGGTATATCTTATTCTCGTTTTTAATTGTTAGATTGATTGAATATTTTACTTGTCTTGGGTTTCAGATTTCTTCTTGTTAATGATAAGACTTCATGATCAATACGCTTTCTGTATGTATATTGCTAAATGGCTATGCTGGATGATTGGCGCTTTTTCGCTTGTCAAGGTGGTTTTTTGAATTTTCTGTTATGCAGTTAAAGCAGGTTTTATTAACTTGCAGGCGGATCATGAATTAATAATTGATTTTCAAGAAAAGCCATGAGATATCAACTTGCAATTATCGGCGGAGGGCCTGCCGGATATACTGCTGCTGAAACTGCGGGAAAGGCCGGACTAAATGTTGTCTTATTTGAAAAAGAAGCTTTAGGCGGAGTATGCTTGAATGAAGGGTGTATACCGACTAAGACGTTATTATATTCTGCAAAGACTTATGATGGGGCTAATCAGGCTTCCAAATATGGTGTGAGTATTCAGGATGTCTCTTTCGATTTACCGAAAATCATTGCTCGGAAACAAAAAGTGATACGTAAACTAGTGCTTGGTATTAAGGCAAAACTCAGCAACTATAATGTCAATATCATACAGGGTGAAGCTCAAATTCTTGATCAGCATACACTACAATGTGGAGATGACATTTATGAATGCGATAACTTACTGCTTTGCACGGGATCGCAGACTTTCATCCCTCCTATTAAAGGTCTGAATGACATTTCTTTTTGGACACATCGGGATGCATTGAACAATAAAGAGTTACCAAAGTCTTTGATTATTATAGGGGGAGGGGTTATTGGAATTGAGTTTGCTTCATTCTTCAATAGTCTTGGTACTCATGTTACAGTCATTGAGATGATGGATGAGATACTCGGAGGTATGGATAAAGAACTCGCCGGTGCACTAAGAAGTGAATATACCAAGAAGGGGGTAAGGTTCTTATTAAACACAAGGGTGGTTGCTGTGACCCCCGTTTTATCCGATAAAAATGCGGAAGAGGTTTCTGTGAGCTATGAAAATGAGTTCACGCAGGAAATTGTAGTGGGTGAAAAGCTTTTGTTGAGTGTAGGGCGAAAGCCTGTAAAAGAAGGCTTCGGACTGGAGAAATTGGGGCTTGGAATGACTGCGAGGGGCAATGTTCTAGTGAATGAAAAGATGCAGACTTCCTTAACTGGAGTATATGTGTGTGGTGATTTGACAGGCTTTTCATTATTAGCCCATGCAGCCAGTCGTGAAGCGGAAGTTGCTGTTCATAACATATTGAGTAAGAAAGACGCTATGAGCTATCGAGCTATTCCGGGAGTTGTTTATACAAATCCGGAAATCGGAGGAGTCGGTGAGACAGAAGATTCATTGCAGCAAAAAGGCCTTCCTTTTCGTGTACTTAAGTTGCCTATGGCTTATTCCGGTCGATTTGTAGCAGAAAATGAAGGGGTTAATGGTATCTGTAAAATGTTGCTGGGACCTGATAATACTATTCTTGGTGCTCATGTCTTAGGAAATCCGGCTTCTGAAATAATTACTCTTGCCGGGATAGCTATTGAATTGAAATTGACTGTAAATGAATGGCGAAAAATCATATTTCCGCACCCCACTGTTTGTGAAATATTTAAAGAAGTATTATTGGATGCTTAAATTGGAGGAAATGAGCGCGCGGAAGAACTTCTTTTATTTGATGTTTATTCTGATATTTGTGCCTGTGGACTCTAGGGCACAAGCAGACTCCATTATTCGGGATTCGCTTGCTTCGGGTATAAATGCTCTAATAAAAAACAGATTGCCTGCAGGCTCCAATGTTGGAATAGCCATTTATGATTTGGAGGCTAATGCATCTTTGTATAGTTATCAGGCAGATAAACTTTCGCGCCCCGCTTCTACAATGAAGTTGCTGACTGCTATTACTTCTCTTGATCAGGCGGATGGTAGCAAGCCTTTCCGTACAGAAGTTCGCTATAGCGGGACAATAAACCAAGATACCCTTAAAGGAGATATTTATGTGATTGGTGGGTATGACCCGGAGTTTAATGATAAAGCTCTAAATGGATTGGTGGATCAGATGCTACGCTTCCCTTTTTCCGTCGTTACGGGAAAGATATATGGCGATGTCTCGATGAAAGACTCTTTATATTGGGGAAGTGGTTGGGCTTGGGATGATACTCCCGAGTCTTATCAACCTTATCTTTCTCCACTGATGTTGAATAAAGGCGTGTTGACCGTTTCTGCTTTTCCCCAAGGTAAGGGCGAAGCTGCACAATTAAAATGCGTACCATCTTCTTCCTATTACACGATAACAAATAATACTTTCTCTTATACTCCTTCGGCGGGTTGCTTTCGAGTTACTCGCGACTGGTTGCATAACCGTAATGAAGTGATCGTTAGCGGGAATATAGAATTTGGTGTTGTAGGCGAAGTGAACCTCTATTCCTCGCAGGACTTTTTTATGCGTACATTACTAGATCGGTTAGAGGAAAAGGGTGTTCGTTGTCTTGAGGGGTATGATTTCAGAGCATTATCGATTGATAGCCCTTCAAAGCTTATGGGCAAAATAGACACTCCAATTCAGAAGGTGCTTAACCAATTGATGAAAGAGAGTGATAATTTGAATGCCCAGGCACTACTTTGCCGTTTAGGTGCTCAAGTGACCGGTAAAAAGCAAATATCGGATCGGGAAGCTCTTGAAGCTACTAAAGCAATGATTTCAAAGCTGGGATATGATCCCGCCCAATACAATTTAGCAGATGGTTGCGGATTATCAAACTACAATTATATATCTCCGGAACTGTTGGTTTGTTTTTTGAAGTATGCGTATTCGCATACGGATATCTTCAGAAGATTATATAAGGCATTACCCATAGGTGGAGTTGACGGTACATTGAAGAATAGGATGAAGCGTGGGAGCTCCTCATACAAAAGAGTACATGCAAAGACAGGTTCTTTTACTGCAATAAACTGCTTGGCAGGATATTTAAAAGCGGATAATGGGCATAAAATAGCTTTTGCTATTATGAACCAGAATGCACTTTCTGCATCTCAAGCTCGTAATTTTCAAGATGCTGTATGCGATAAAATTATAGATACTCTGAAGTAAGAGATCGTTAGGCTGCATAAAAAAAGCCGCTACCTTAAAAAGTAGCGGCCTTTCTATATAATTCTTATTTATATTTTTCCCAATTCACATTTCTCATATCTCCACTTTCAGAAAGCTCTGCATGCATTCCAAGAGATGCTTGTATTGCATGTGGCGTTTGTGACTTTCCATCAGTTAGTTTGAGATAGTCGCTTAAGATTCCTTTATAATCAGGGTGAACGCAATTTTCAATGATAAGTTTAGCACGTTCTTTCGGACTTTTACCGCGTAAATCAGCTACACCTTGCTCGGTTATGATAACATTAACAGAGTGTTCGTTATGATCAAGATGGGATACCATAGGAACGATGGAACTGATTTTACCGTCTTTAGCAACCGAAGGGCAAGTGAATATTGAAATGTATGCGTTGCGGGTAAAGTCTCCCGAACCACCAATACCATTCATCATTTTTGTTCCTCCGATGTGAGTAGAGTTCACATTTCCATATAGATCAGCTTCAATAGCTGTATTGATCGAAATAACACCGAGCCGACGGATAATCTCAGGGCTGTTTGATATTTCAGATGGGCGTAATACCAGTTTATCTTTGAAGAATTCCATGTTATCATAGATATCTTGTAAACAGTCATTGGTTACTGTTAATGAACAAGCACTGCCAAATTTGATTCGACCTTCACGGATTAAGTCGATAACGGAGTTTTGGATAACTTCCGTATACATTTCGAATGGAGGAATTGTTTTGTCGCGACCTAATGCTCCTAATACAGCATTTGCTATATTCCCTACTCCTGATTGCAACGGGAGGAATGTTGGAGGAATAATGCCACGTTTCATATCGGCAGCCAAGAAATCTGCTACATTTTGTCCGATCTTGTCGGTTAGAGGTTCACTTGCTGCGAAAGAGCGCGCTTCATCGGGCCAATTAGTCTCTACTACTCCTACAATTTTTTTAGGATCTACCTGGATATAAGGTTTTCCTATACGGTCATTCGGCTTGTATATTGGAATTTCGCGACGGCATGGAGGATCCAATGGTTCATATACATCGTGTAGTCCCATTGCTTTTTTGCTATGTGCGCTGTTTAATTCGATGATAATTTGATCGGCAAGTCTACAGATTGTAGGAGCAATACCTCCGGCTGCAGTCAGATATATTTTGCCATCGGGAGTTAATTCACATGCTTCTATAATTGCTACGTTGACTTTACCCATAAAACCATAACGGACTTCCTGAGCCATTTGTGATAGATGGATATCGTTGTATGCTATTTGGCCGCTATTTACAGCTTTACGGAAATCTGCATTAGTTGTATAAGGTGCGCGATATCGAATAGCTTTTGCACGCGAAAGAACTCCGTCACATGAATCTCCGGTAGATGCTCCCGTAAAAACGCCGACTTGAAATGGATTTCCTTTTGCGTGTTCTGCTTCTGCTATTTTTGCTAACTCTGCCGTTACTGCTTTGGCCGTCCCGGCAGGAGTGAACCCGCTCAAGCCGATATTATAGCCATGCTTGATTAAACTTGCAGCTTCCGCTGCCGTAATGTAATTAAATGCCATTGTTGTTTATTTAAATGATTGAATTCGCTGTGTTTCTAATATTTACGCCGTAGTATTTCAGACCATATAATCGCTTTTCGTGCTTCTTCAATGGATCGAATACTGAAATCGGATTCTGCCTCTGCTGCTTGTGTTGTGTTGTTGGAAAGAGTAGTTGTTGGTGTTGATAATGTGGAAATTGTAGGCTGGTATGAAGAACCTGCAAATGAATCGGTTGCGTATCTTTGAGAAGCTACCTTTGCCGGTTTCTTTATTACATTAGCAGTAGGGGCATGCTGCTCTTCAACCTTATCTCTATTGGGTATGGTTGGTAGAGTGAGAGTTTTCTTACCGGCTTCTTTGTCTTTTCTCACTTGTCGGGCAATCCCTATTAAAATTATACCGGCAATAAACAAGAATTTTAGAACGTCTTCCATATAATTTCTTATTTCGGCACAAAGATAATTAATTAAATTCAAAATCAGGCAAATGAAAAAGGGCAGCTTCACAGCTACCCTTATTTTTTTAACCTAAACCTTAACTATGAAAAAATCTAATGTTTCTTTCATTTTACAAAAATGTACAAATCTTTCGATTATCCCAATCTATATCTAGCCTTTTTTGCTGTTATTAACATTATTTACATGAAAGCTGTTGTATTGTCTGTAGACGATGTTATTTTTCCCTTTTTCAAGCATTTAATTGCTCTTGAAGCAGTATCTTTGCCATTGAAAACATAATTAAGAGTATATTTATGGAAAAACTAACGGGAGCAGACTTTAAATCTGCGACTGCTGACAGTGAAAAAAAACTGTTTATTGAGACTTACGGTTGTCAAATGAATGTGGCTGATAGCGAGGTTATTGCTTCGGTAATGCAGATGGCTGGTTATTCGGTTGTTGACAATTTGGAGAGTGCAGATGCTGTATTTATGAATACTTGCTCTATCCGCGATAATGCCGAGCAGAAGATATTCAATCGACTGGAATTTTTTCATTCATTGAGAAAGAAGAAAAAACATCTGATTGTTGGAGTTTTAGGTTGTATGGCTGAGCGTGTCAAGGATAATTTAATTACCAATTATCATGTAGATTTAGTCGTCGGTCCTGATGCATATCTCACTTTACCGGATCAGATAGCTTCTGTTGAAGCAGGAGAGAAAGCAATTAACGTAGAATTATCTACAACTGAAACTTATCGTGATGTTATTCCTTCACGTATTTGTGGTAATCATATTTCGGGTTTTGTCTCAATTATGCGTGGGTGTAATAATTTTTGCACTTATTGTATTGTCCCTTATACACGGGGTAGAGAACGTAGCCGTGACGTGGACAGCATACTGAATGAGGTAGCTGACTTGGTCGCAAAAGGTTACAAAGAAATTACACTTTTAGGTCAAAATGTGAATTCTTACCGATTTGTCAAAGAGACTGGTGAAGAGATTACTTTCCCCGCTTTATTAAGAGTTGTGGCGGAATCAGCTCCAAAAGTACGTGTCAGATTCACCACGTCCCATCCCAAAGATATGAGTGATGAAACATTGGAAGTTATAGCCAGTGTCGCTAACGTATGCAAGCATGTGCATTTGCCTGTACAAAGCGGTAGTTCTAGAATTCTTAAATTGATGAATAGAAAATATACCCGTGAATGGTATTTAGATCGGGTTGAAGCTATTCGCCGTATCGTACCGGAATGTGGTTTATCTACGGATATCTTCTGTGGTTTTCACTCTGAAACCGAAGAAGACCATCAACTTTCTCTTTCTTTGATGGAAGAATGCGGGTATGATTCGGCTTTCATGTTTAAATATTCTGAACGTCCGGGTACTTATGCTTCGAAACATTTGGCCGACGATATATCTGAGGAAGTAAAGATACGCCGGCTCAACGAAATTATAGCCCTCCAAAACCGTTTGTCGGCGGAGGCTAATGCACGTTGCATTGGCAATACTTATGAAGTTCTGGTCGAAGGCTTTTCCAAGCGATCAAAAGAGCAACTTGTCGGTCGTACAGAGCAAAACCGGGTGGTTGTATTCGATCGGGGCGCATATCGCATTGGAGATTTTGTAAATGTGAGAATTATCGAGGCTAGCTCGGCTACACTTAAAGGTGAAATAGCATAATATTAATAGCTATATAGATAATGAGGGTGTGTCAAAACAGACACATCCTCTTTTCATATCATAGTTGCTTGGGAGTTTGTCTATACAGCAATTTTCTGA
>VOIU01000024.1 GCA_007896885.1 Bacteroidaceae bacterium HV4-6-C5C | reverse complement strand
GCGAACCTCCATCTCTTTAATCTGATCTTTAGCCTTTCCTTTTTTTTCATAATAATAAATTCATTAGTTAATAAAAAGATCTATAATATATAATGCGCATCATTTCAATAGTATTTTAATTACCTCTTTTTAGTTGTTATACGACTATAATAGGCGGAGCGACATTAATTGCGACAAGAATTATATCCATATTAATGATTACGAAATAACTGGCATGATATTAAGACGGAGGTTAAATGCTGGTTAATTAATAGAAGAAATAAATTATTATTTTATTTCTTTCTGATTAATTCGAATTAAGGGATTCTCAATATCCGTGTACGTTCTTGTCGTTCATCATATATTTAGCGTAAAATGGAAAATTCAATTCTGTTTTGGGGAAGCTTCTTATTTCTGTGTATTAGATAAATAGTCTTTTGAACTATCGCAAATTGTTATAATTAGCAACGTAATTATAATCCCCATTTCTTATTAATTCTATCGCTTGTCTTATAAGTGATAGCACCCCCATTTTCAATTTTAGACCAATCAATCCAAGTTCTTTTCATGTGAACGCCATTGACTTTCACACTGCATATATAGGGTTTAGATATGCTGCCTCCTTCTATCGTGAGAGTCCCTTTAGTAAGATGTAATCTAATCTTCTCAAAATAAGGTGCACTAATACTGAATCCTGCTATACCCGGAATCATTGGATATAACCCCATCGAAGCAAAAACGTACCATGCTCCCATTGACCCACAATCATCGTTTCCCGGTAATCCATTAGGTTTTGAAGTGTACATTTCATTTAATATTCGATGTACCGTTTCGGATGTTTTATATGGACGATCGGTCCAATTGTATATCCAAGGAACTTGAAAATCGGGTTCATTACCTGCTGCAAAATAATGGTCGTCATATCCTGCATCTAAACGCACAAATAGACTATCCAAGCGCTTGGATGCGATTTTTTTCCCTCCGATTGTATCTATCAATGTTTTCAAATCATAAGGGACCATCCAGAAATAGTTTTCTTTGGTTGCTTCACGCCAATCAGCGTTTGGATTCTTCCAGCTAAGATCTTGAGTATTGCGTGAGCGCAGCCAATTGGTTGAAGGATCGTATAAGTTTTTCCAATTAAGTGAGCGTTTCATAAAAAAGAAGGCGTCTTGCTCATTCTTTATGGCCTGTAAAGCAAACTGCCCGATTGCATAATCTGATGACGTATACTCAAGACACAAAGAAGCATTTTCTATGCCTTTATTGATATAGTTGGACAGTTTGGGGCGAACTTCTACATTTTGTGAGTATACGCCAGGGATACAAGCTGCATGTTTCATATATTTATAAGCTGTTTCAATATTGAAATCACGTCCACCAAAAGCGTATGTATTTGCAATAATAATGGGCATGGGATCACCATGCATTACTCCGGTTTCTATATTGGTGGCAATCCATCTACCGTATCCTCCTGATTGTTCTGCAAAGTTCACAGCAGACTGCATCATATCGGAACTCTCTTTCGGATAGAACATTGCTAAAAGTTGACACTGAGTGCGATAGGTATCCCACCCGCTGAAAGTAGTATAACATTCTCTCCCTTGTTCAGTTTTATGAATTGTAAAATCAGCTCCGATATACTCTCTGTTTACATCATTAAATATATTGGGATGAATTAAAGCGTGATACCAATGGGTATAGAACTGGGTAAGCTTATCTCTATTTTCAGATTGAACCTCAATTTTCCCTAATTGTCTATTCCACTCATTTTGAGTGTCTGTCAGCACTTGTTGATAGTTACGCCCATTATTGTCTGCACGGAGGTTTTCTCTTGCATTTTCAATAGATACATAAGAAATAGCTATTTTATATTCGATATTCTGATTGTGTTCTGTATCAAACGTAAAATATCCGCCCGACTGAATCCCTCCAATTTGACTTCTTCCTTCTTTTAAATTATCGCCTTTCCATGTGCCGAATTCTTTAGCATTACGATTAAACTCTGCCACAAAGAATATACGATAATCTGTTTTATAACCACAGAAATCGCCTCCTTCGGCATATCCTTCGCAGGAAGAAAGAGAGGTGATTCTAATAAAGGCGTTGGAAAGTTCTGTGGAACTCACTCCGGCACCAATTAAGACAGTACCTTTCTTCTCATTTGCTGGGAATGTGAATCGGATTATTCCACTTCGTTTAGATGTAGTGATATCACATATAGTCTCATCTTGCATTTGTATGGAACAGTAACCTGCTATTGCTTCTTTTATTGTTTTATAGCGCGGAAAACTATCCATATCTTTAGGGGATTTTGTTATTTCTCCGCCAATGGGTAGTACCGGGAAATTACCCATGTGCGGACATCCGGATCCGGACATTTGGTTGACTACTATTCCTTTTTGCGGTGAAAAAAAAGAAGGAGTAAATTGTATCATTCCAAAAGGATAACTTGCTCCGATATAAGTATATCCACAACTTAATCCACTACCTTCGCTCCCAATCCGAGTATCGACTAATTTTGTATAGTTGATTTTGGGAGTTGAATCAAAGTTTTGGGCTATACTATTCTCGCAAATATACATTGTTAAGAAAGAGTATATAAGGAATACCATATAATGCTTTTTTCTCATGATAATTGTTTTCTAATAAATTAATTTATGGCAAAAAAACATATACGATATTAATAGAAAAATTAAATTAGGGTTAATTAATCGATAAAACTCATTAATATCTTGCATATTTTAACCCTATAATTCATTTTCCAAGAAAATGATATTAACTAATTTTTAAATAATAGGATTTTCATAAAATATATTATTTTAAATATTACCTTTATGCCCGCAAATGTAAGCTTTACAATATGATAGAATACACAAAATATAAATCCATAGTTGTTGTGTTGATTATCATCTTATTCGCGACTCCTTATACATCTGCTCAAGGTTTGCGATTCTATGGTAATAAAGTCCCTATAGAACAACGTACTTCTTATAAGCTTTTCAATAAAGAAAATCGACCTGTCTTTTCTGACTATATTGATATTGAGTTCACATTGAGAATTTCTCAAAGTGAAACTTTTGGTTATCTGTTTCACATGGTTAACCCTGCTAATAATGACGCATATAGTCTTACTTATAGCTATGTAAACGATAAAACAAGTGTATTCAAGTTCAATACAGAGGGAAAAATGAATCATATTTCTATGAACTTTTCTAATGATTCAGTAATATCTCAATGGCTTCCCGTAAAATTGCATATTGACTTGGTAACAGGAGAAAGCTTACTGATGATTGGAACTAAAGTAGCCAGAGGGGTAAGCCGTTTAGAGAATAGGTCTCAAAATATTCAACCTGTTTTAAGCTTTGGACGTAGAGAGTATTTGGTAGATGTTCCTGCTTTTTCCATACAAAAACTGAGAATATCGAGTAAGGAACAAACTTACTTTTTTAAATTGAATGAGAGCGTTGGGCACGAAGTGCACGACAGTAGTGGTGATATTCAGGGAATGGTGGTAAATCCTTATTGGCTAATTAATGATTCATATCACTGGACTAAAGTTGCTACGTTTACAGCCTCTGCATGCATGGGCTCGAAGTTCAATGTGAAAAGACAGGAGATAGAATTTATAACACCTGATTCGCTCTTTGTTTATCAAGTGAATGCTAAACGTTCGCTAAAAAGACCTTATGCAAATAGAATGCCCCTCCAAATGCTGCTGGGAACCAGCTTCATTAATGGTACTGATGGGAAATTATATGCTTATGAAATTAACAATCTTCCCACTAATAGTTTGACTATGGCTGCGTTAGATATGTCTACACTTCTGTGGCAACCGGTAGGAAAGGCATTCACGAAAGTGCAGTTACATCATCATAACGGTTTGTGGGATAGTCATAAGAATCGCTATATGGTGTTTGGAGGATTTGGCAGCCGATCCTATAGCAATAAATTTTTAACTTACAATCAGATTTTAGATCGATGGGATACAATTCATTTTAAAGGTGATAATCTGACACCTCGTTTTTTTTCTTCTATAGCATCTTCAAGACAAGGTAATTGCTTATATATTTATGGAGGAGTGGGTAATGAGTCAGGTGATCAAAGCATCGGGCAAAATTATTATAATGATTTGTATAAGGTTGATTTGACACAAGGTACTATTAAGTTGCTTTGGAACCATCCGATAGATGAGAAACGTGTACCTTCGGAGCAGATGATTTTGTCAAAGGATGGAAAGTCACTTTATGTAATTCGATATGCACAATATATAAAGTTTACGAGTTTACAACTATACCGAATTTCTATAGCTGATGGTAAAATGGAGCAATTAGGAGATTCCATACCCTTTGTTTCGGGATCAATCATTTCTACAGTATCACTATATTATAACCCGGTGCTCAAGGAATTTTATTGTGTTACTCAAGAAGTTAATGAAGAGAATAAATGGGTGAAAGCTAATATTTATGTATTATCTGCTCCCCCTGTGAGTAGAGCCGAAACCGAGTATTATTTAATGAAAGACGAGCGGGCTGATTTAAATTGGATGCTGTTGTCTGGAATGTGTGTTATTGCATTGGGAAGTGTTGGAGTGTGGCTGCTTTTTTATCGAAGAAAAAAAAGAAAAGAAAAGGGAGATGTCCCAAACTTTATTTCTGACAATATTTATCCTAATAAGTCTGTAAAAGAGAAAGATTATGAAACTTTATTAAATGAAATTTCTCCTCAAGTTGCATTGAAAGGTCGAGAGAAAGAATGTAATAGAATATGCTTATACGGGATTTTTACTATCTATAACAGATCAGGACGGGATATAACTTATTTGTTTAGCAAAAAGTTGAAGTACATATTTTTGTATATATTATTGAATAGCACTGAAGGTTGTGAAGGAGTTCATTCGCATACTTTAAATGAAATTTTTTGGCCGGATAAGTCTGATGATAAAGCTAAAAATCTAAAAGGAGTAACGATTAGTAATTTACGTAAAGTTTTGATGGAGTTGGATGGAATTAAACTTCTTAATGATAAAGGTAGTTTCAAAATTGCTATTAAAGAAGGTGTTTGTTTTTGCGATTATTTTAGCATGCATGCATCTTGGAGAAACTATCCCCAATCTTGCGACAGACTTCTCTCTATATGGGAGAGAGGTAAGCTTTTGGAGAATGAAGAGAATCTTTTATTCGATAAATACAAACAGGAATCCGAAAATATAATTTTGTCGTTATTGCCCAAAGACTTGCCTGATTATTATCAACAGAATGCCTATCGTTATGTTTTGCGTATTTGCTTTATTATTTTGAAGAGAGACCCATTAAATGAGCAGGCATTGTTTTATTGCATTCACTCCTACAAGAAATTAAATGACTTTGAGAACCTATCGAAGATATATTCGACATTTATTCTTGAATATCGGAAAAGTATGGGAGAGGATTTCCCTCATACTATTGAAGAACTACTTCAAAGGAGCGAAAGCAATAAATCATAGTTATTTATTGTTTTTAGTCATGTAACCCCTCATGATTTGCATATCCGACGGATTTTTATGATATTTGTGACGCAATGTTATTAATGCCATTGTTTTATACTTATTAAAAATTCTTTTCTGACATGATTATAACACTGCTTATATTATTATTATCCGCGTTCTTTTTTATGAGTGGCAAGGTACGCTCCGATTTGGTTGCCTTGTGTGCTTTGGTATTACTAATAGTTTTTGGAATATTGACTCCTGAGGAAGCTTTAACAGGCTTTTCGAATCCAATTGTAATTATGATGATAGGGCTGTTTGTGGTTGGTGGTGCCATTCTGCAGACTGGACTTGCAAAGATGATAAGTAGTCATATTTTAAAATTAGCTGGTGGAAATGAACTCAAGTTATTTGTACTGATCATGCTTGTTACCGCCTTTATCGGTGCATTCGTCAGCAATACCGGGACAGTGGCTTTGATGCTTCCCATCGTGGTCAGTATGGCGGTCAGTTCACATATCAATGTCAGCCGTTTATTGATGCCTCTTGCTTTTGCCAGTAGCATGGGGGGGATGATGACGCTTATCGGTACTCCTCCTAATCTTGTTATTCAGGAAACTCTGACGAATGCAGGTTATACCCCGCTGACTTTCTTCTCGTTTACTCCGGTTGGATTTGTTTGCCTGGTTGTGGGTCTTGTGGTACTTATTCCCTTAAGCAAGATTTTTTTGTCTAAAAAATCCGATAAAAAGATGACTGACCGGAAACAAAAATCATTGAAGGATTTGGCAGGAGAGTACCAGTTGTCGCGTAACTTATGGCGTGTTCAAGTGGCCCTTAATTCTCCTTTGAACGGGAAAACCATACAGGAACTTCAAATTCCTCAACGCTATAATGTCGGTATTCTTGAGGTTAGAAGACAGTCACCTTCATCACGCCGGCATTTTTTTAAGACCACCACTCAAGAGATGGTTGCTGCAAGTACGGTTATACAGCATGATGATATTCTTTATGTGATGGGAGAATTTGACCACATCCAATTTTTTGCGGATGAAAATAAACTTAACTTGTTAAATGCCCATACAGTTGAAGGCGATTCATATACGGAAGGATTGAATTTTATGGAAATTGGCATTGCCGAAATCTTGTTGATGCCGGCATCAAGTATGGTCAACAAATTGGTGAAGGACTCCGGATTCCGTGAAAAGTATAATATTAACATATTGGGCATTCAGCGAAAACGCGAGTACTTATTGCAAAATCTGAAGGAAGAAAAGATGCATTCGGGTGATGTCCTTCTGGTGCAAGGCACTTGGGACAATATCTCCCGTCTGAGTAACGAGACTTCAAATTGGGTCGTATTGGGGCAGCCTTTGAAAGAAGCTGCTAAAGTGACGCTTACCCATAAAGCTCCCATAGCCGCATTAATTATGCTTGGCATGGTGGTGGCCATGATGTTCGATTTTATACCTATTGCACCCGTTACAGCCGTGATTGTTGCAGGCTTGTTAATGGTGCTGACCGGATGTATACGTAGTGTCGAGGCAGCATACAAAACGATAAATTGGGAGAGCATCGTGCTTATTGCCGCAATGTTGCCCATGTCGTTGGCTTTGGAAAAAACGGGAGCATCCGTACTGGTATCCCGCTCGCTAGTCAGTGGACTGGGAGGTTACGGCCCTTATGTATTGCTTACCGGCATCTATTTTACCACATCATTGTTGACCATGTTTATCAGTAATACTGCTACAGCTGTCCTTCTTGCTCCCATTGCATTGCATTCTGCGTTGCAACTGGGGCTTAGTCCGTATCCATTCCTTTTTGCAGTGACGGTGGCTGCCAGTATGTGCTTTGCATCACCATTTTCCACACCACCCAATGCTTTGGTGATGCCGGCAGGACGATATACATTTATAGATTATGTAAAAGTAGGGCTTCCATTACAATTAATTATGGGTTTGGTAATGATATTTGTTTTACCTTTGCTGTTCCCTTTTTAAGTGATTTGAAGGAATAAATAGAAAAATAGAAAGAAATGAAAACAATTAAAGTATTTATCTTTGTTTTGTTTGCGATGTGTACTGTTGTGGCTAAGTCACAAAACGTTGTAGCCGACAGTACCGGATATATTGTGAATGTGGGAGATATGGCTCCAGATTTTACGGTTACTCTGACCGATGGAAGTAAAGTCACGCTTTCGGAACTTCGTGGTAAAGTTGTCATGTTACAATTCACCGCAAGTTGGTGTAGTGTATGCCGGAAAGAGATGCCTTTCATTGAAAGGGATATTTGGCAGAAGCATAAAGACAATAAAGACTTTGTCCTTGTTGGAATTGACAGGGATGAACCTTTGGATAAAGTTGTGGCTTTTAAAAAGTCGACAGGTATCACTTATCCTCTTGCACTCGACCCCGGTGCTGATGTCTATGTCAAGTATGCGCTTCGTGAATCCGGGATAACGCGTAATGTACTTATCGGTAAAGATGGGCGCATCTTGAAGAAAACTCGTCTGTATAATGAAAAAGAGTTTGCCAGCTTAGTGGCAAAAATTAATGAAGTACTGAAATAAGATTGGAAATATGAGTATAGAAGAAGCTATGATGGGCGGTATTGTCTTTAAAGGTAAGAAAGAGAAGCCTAAAGGCGATGAGAAGGTAAAAACAAAAGCAAAGAAAGCAACTTATATCCGTGGTTTGCACGGGTCGGGTGCCGCAAAGATGAAAGCAGATATCCGTAAGAAACGTGCAAACCGGCACAAATAAGAACAGATGAATTAGAAAAAGCTATTTCTTAAAATAGGTGCTTTAGCTTTATCAAGTATAAATAAAAAAAATAGAGTGATGTTGTGTGAAAACATGACATCACTCTGTTTTTATGATAGATCTGAAATATTAATTGAATATCCTTTAGGTAAATGCTTATTTCAAAGGGAGAATTTCAATCCAATAATCATCCGGGTCGTTAATAAAGTATAGTCCCATAGAGGTGTTCTCAAAACAGACCCATCCGTTATCTTTATGATACTGTCTGATCTCGTCGTAATCACCTGCTACCCGGAAACAGAGGTGACTCTCATTTTCACCCAATTCGTAGGGTTCGGTATGATCTTTGAGATAAGTCAGCTCCAATAAGAAACCTGTACTGGCATCAGTCAGATAAACCAATGTAAAGGAACCGTCGGAGGACTCTTTACGATGGTGCTCTTTAAGTCCGAGCGCTTTCCCATAAAATGCGATGCTTCGTTCCAGATTCGTTACATTGATGTTGAAGTGATCAAACTTTCCTTTTATTTCCATCTTTCTTATCTTTATTTTAAATAACTACCAATATCCTCCCGTCCTGTTGGGTAAATTAATGTTTTGCCCTCCCGATGAGGGAGGGTTGGGAGAGAGGTTATTTCACCCATGCTTTTAGGATCTCTCCGGCATACATGCGGGGTTGGCCTTCCATTGGTGCCGGTGTAGGCATTTTCTTGCATTCTAAGATAACAGAAGGTTCGTTGCTGTCGTTGGGATAGAAGCGAACGGTATAATTTTCAGCCTTTTCTATGCTCTCATAAGCCTGATCAGGCGAAAGGAATGTATAAACAACGGATTTCCCTGATGATTTACCCAATGAACCACCGGCATTGGCTGTCATCATGCTCATATTGAAAGCATCTTTACCTATAACAATAACCAGCTTACCTGTTCCCATACGTATTGCATCGGCAGATAAATTGCCTGGTTCAACCAGTTTATAGCCAGCTTTTGCACCAGATACTACGGTTTGAGTACTCGGCGCGATATTTTTTTCTTCAGGCATGTTCTTCAAAGCACCCTTTTGGGCGACATCCTTAATCTGTATCTTTATGGTGTTGTCAGTTGATACAGCTACCGGAGTCGTTACATCGACTTCTTTTTTCGGTGTAATAACCATTGTTCCGGAAGCAGCTACGCTCTTTTCATTTTTCTTTTCCTCTATATTCTGTTTGGGCGCAACTTCCTTATTGGGAGTCTTGCTTAATGCATCGGCCATAGACAGGCAGAGGTTATCTACGTAATCAACAGTCTTTCTACGCCATTTAGCCAGACCAAGTACAAGCTTTGTTTTGCTTTTATTTAAAGCGTACTGATCCGTAATCCACTCTTCAGCGGTATATTTTTCTTTTCCTTCACGATAAGCAAAACGTATTTTCTCAACCTTTAATGTACATTTTTCCGCTTCGCTAGTGACGGATAGCTGATAGTTGATCTCAGTACGGTCCAGCGACAATGCGCTCGAACTGAATACGATCCATTCTTTCCCTACTCCGACTATCAGACCATCTTCTGCTTTGCTGTAGACAATGCGGCTCTCTGCATTATTATTGCTTGCGAGCCTATCTTGCATCCAATTTTGTACTCGTTGGTAGATTTCGTCTTTTGTCATTCCGGGGATACTGAATTCCTTGGAAAATACAACTTTACCATTAACTTCCGGTACGGCACCGGCCAAATATTTGCTATCATCTCTTTGCGCGTAAATTGTCGCGGGTAGAACGACACAAAACAAGGCGATAAGAACTTGTGTTAGACTTTTCATGATTCGTTGTTTTATTTAGTAAATGTCAAAACTTTCACCTCTGTGGGTAATGGATATGAAACGGCACCCTTTCTTCAAGGCTGTCTCCTTGAAACGGTTGCCTCCTTCATAATCTTCGCTGAAATGCATTGGTACAAAGGTACCTGTTGCTATTGCATCGATAAACTGTTCAGCCCCACGCATGTAATTCTTACCCAGGCGTCTGTCTACCGGAAACATTGCCACATCAATCTGTGGAGCAGTTTGTTTCAAATATTTAAGCTCTGCTAAAAAGTCGCTCTCTGCTTTACGGATTTCCTCCGGGGTGGATTCTTCATCCCAGTGCCAGTTATTGAGGTCACCGGCATGGAATAATCTCATACCTTGCAAATTTATCAGGAACGAAATGCCGGAGTCGGTCGAGCCAAATGCTTCTATGCGTATATTCTCATCCTCATAGACTTCTCCTTTGTTTATATACACTCCATCTTCTTTCGAAGCACGGCGATGCTTTAGAATGTCTTTTGAAAGAATATAATGAATGTTGGGATGTTCTGCTTTCCAAGACAAGATGTCCCGATTGAAATGGTCGGGATGGAAATGTGAAGAAAGGACATAGATTTCACCGCCTTTCTTCAGTAGTTTGTGGTGAACAATCCCTTCATTCGGATTTTTGCTGGATGAGTCTTTGTAATAATCAATAATGACTGTTACATGATCAGTCTCTATGGCAAATCCGCTATGGTAAATATAATGAAGTGTCATTTATGCCCTGTTAATCTACCGCAATATTACGAAAAACAGTTTATATAGTAACTGTTCTGTTGTTATTTTTATATAAAAACGACCTCACTACAACTTTACTTCGTTCTCCAAAGGCTTGTTTTGGATAAAATCCTTCACGTTCTGAAGTGTCGTCATAGCAATGTTTTCGAGAGCTTCGTGAGTGAAAAATGCTTGGTGGGAGGTGACAATGACATTATTAAACGAAAGCAGTCGTGCCAGCACATCATCATCGATTATCCTGTCCGATTGATCTTCGTAGAAGTAATCACTTTCTTCTTCATAAACATCCAATCCAGCCGAACCTATTTTTTTATTTTTCAGTCCTTCTATAAGTGCATTGGTATGGATGAGTTGTCCGCGTCCGGTGTTGATGATCATCACACCGTCTTTCATCTTGCTGATGGAATAATCATTAATGAGATACTTGGTTTGTTCCGTCAGCGGACAATGCAGTGAAATAATGTCGGAATTATGGTATAGTTCGTCCAAAGAAGTATATACCACCTGATGTTCGCGGGCAAAATTATAGTCAGGGTAAAGATCATAGGCGAGAACATTCATGCCGAACCCCCGTAAAATACAAATCAGTTTTTTTGCAATTTTACCTGTACCGATAATTCCCGCAGTTTTGCCATACATGTCGAAGCCCAGCAGACCATGCAACGAAAAGTTTCCGTCACGTGTACGCCATGTAGCACGTGGTATTTTTCGATTGAGTGAAAGCATCAGTGCTACGGTGTATTCAGCAACGGCATAAGGGGAGTAAGCCGGTACACGGACTACAGTTATCCCGTTGGCTTTTGCTGCATTTAAATCGACGTTGTTGTATCCGGCACATCTTAGTGCAAGCAATTTCACACCGTTCTCGGCCATCTTACGAATGACTTCCGCATCGGCTATATCATTTACGAATATACATACGGCATCTGCCCCTTGAGTCAGAATGATGTTATTGAGATTTAAATGCCCTTTATAGTAACGCAACTCATAGCCGAAATCTTTATTTTTTTCTTTGAATGAAGTCTCGTCGTAAGGTTTGACTCCGAAAAATGCAATGGTGTATGCCATAGTTCACGATGGTTTTTAAAGATGTTTCTATTATTAAAAAAGTAACGCATTTGCGTTTAATAAAGTTCAGTAAAAAGACAAATGACCTTTTGCCATTATATTAACTGTTTTATTCGGTCTAAGTATGAGTCATTTATTGTAACTTTGCTAGTCAACCTACCATCAATGGCATTGATTCCCATCATCAATGCCATTGATAATAGTCATCATTGGCATTGATGGGTAGATCACTCCTAAGGTGATTTCGGTTGAGTCTGCACATCAATATAAATACGTTATAAAATTAAGGAGAGACATATATGGCTTTTTATAAAAAACAAAAATTGAACGGGAAATGGTATCCGAGGGCAGTGACAAAAGGACATCCAGCCACTACGGATGAGGTCGCCGAAAAATTATCTGTTATCTCTACTCTGAGTGAGGGAGATACTTATGCAGTACTTGTTAATTTGGGCGATGTGATGAAAGAAATGTTGAGTGAAGGTCGATCAGTACAACTGAAAGGCATAGGTACGTTTTATCTCTCATGCCAATCATCGAGTAAAGGTGCCGATACTCCTGAAGAAGTCACTCCACAGTCGGTGGTTGGTGTGAAAGTCTGTTTTATACCCGAGTACCGACGCGCACAAAACAACAAGGTCATTGAGCGTACACTCATAGAGCCCAATCTTTCGTGGATTGATGAGGATGAAGCGGTGAAGTAACTGATTGCAAATATATAATCGGTGTGATAAATGTCCCTGTATTTGCTGTTTATAGTTCATATTCCGTAGAAATTTTAAATAGTTGCTCGCGTGTTTAGTTATATTTGAAACTATTCTTGTTTAGGAGGAATTGTTGGCTTAAAATGATTTTTCTGCACAAAATTATTCTTGGAGTGCAATTTTATTGTAACTTTGCGCCCGCTAACAATTAAAAAATATTTGGATGAGAAAAATTTCCTTGATTGGCCTTCTGCTGCTAATCGTTTCAAATTTAACTTTCGCGGGAGATTATCTGACTAATACAAATCAGAATGCTGCTTTTTTGCGCATGATAGCTCGAGGTGCCTCCATCGATGTTGATGGTGTCTATAGTAACCCTGCCGGTCTGGCATTTATCCCTAAAGACGGTCTTCAAATGTCGTTCACCATACAGAGTGCGTTTCAAACACGCGATATTGCTGCAACAAGCCCAGTATGGACAATGGACGGAAAAACTTCCACCCGCACTTATGAAGGAAAAGCTTCTGCTCCCATCATTCCTTCCTTATTTGCAGTATATAAAAGAGGCAATTGGGCATTTTCCGGTAGCATCGCTGTAGTCGGAGGTGGTGGAAAGGCTTCTTTCAATCATGGTTTACCAATGTTCGACGCTGCAGCTATAAGCCTAGTGAATGCAGAGAGTAGTGGTATGTTGAAACCCAATATGTATAACATTAATTCCGCTATGGAAGGACGCCAATTTATTTATGGTCTTCAATTGGGATTGAGTTATAAAATCAATGAGCATTTATCTGTCTTCGGTGGAGCACGTATGAATTACTTTTCAGGCGGATATACCGGATTCTTGAATGTAGCGCTGAAGGATGGTGTTGCCGAACAATTAGGTACTGCGATGGTGCAACAGTTAGTTCAAGGTGGAATGTCTTTAGAACAGGCTCAATTGGCTGTGCAACAGCAATCAGGCGCATTACTGCAGAAGTTGAATGATACCAAAATTGCACTTGACTGCGATCAAACAGGGTGGGGACTGACCCCAATTGTCGGAGTTGATGCTAAATTCGGAAAACTGAATCTGGCTGCAAAATATGAATTTAGAGCCAATATGAATATTGAGAATGATACCCACCAGTTGGACTATCCTACAGCTGCTGAGGCTTATATGGCTCCTTTCAAGAATGGTGTGAATACCCCGAGTGATGTTCCATCCATGCTGTCTGTGGCAGCAGGTTATGAGTTCTTGCCTTCCCTTCGCGCTTCAGTGGAATATCATTTCTTTGATGATAAAAATGCCGGTATGGCAGGTGGCAAAGAAAAAGAGCTGACGCATGGTACGCATGAGTATTTGGCAGGTGTTGAGTGGGATGTGAACAAATTGGTTACGCTTAGCGGTGGTTATCAAAAAACTAACTACGGGCTAAGCGATAAGTTCCAGTCGGACACGAGTTTCTCTTGTGACTCTTATTCTTTAGGTTTTGGAGGTCGCGTCAATCTTAACCAAGCTTTGAGCTTGGATGTGGCTTATTTCTGGACTACATATAGCGATTATACCAAGGTAAGTCCTCGTGGATTGGATGCGTCCATTGATAAAGATGTTTACAGTCGTACAAATAAGGTATTTGGTGTAAGTGTGAACTATAAGTTTTAAATCATACCGTATCTAACGGTTCTGAATCCGTCGCTAGAGAGAATATCTCTAGCGACCGATTTTTTTATTTAGATGGAATGTAGGTGTTTATTTACTTAAATATTTTCTCTCTTTTGAGTCATAATCTTTCTATAGAATTTTAGACTTTCTAATGGTATATAACATTTTTGCTCTTTTTCTTCTATTTTTGTTTTTCTACTCTTTTCTCAACCAAAATCTACAACTATTTCTCTATATATTCCGCAACTAAATTTCATGATAGATCTTTTCGAGTGTGAATATTAGCTAAAACCTCTCTTTTTTTCTTGTTTATGCTGTCTTTTTAACTGCATTACATAGCGAAATATATAAATAATCTTAAAATATGGGGCTTTTGTAATGATTTCAACCACTTAAGTTGCTAATCATGTTCGAATACTTGTATATTTGCGCTATATACAAGTAATTGGATGAAATATTCAATTAATCATAAGCAAACAAAGAAAAATAATGGTTAAATTAAAGTGTCTCGTTTTTACCTTGGGATTGCTTTTCAGCTATAACTCGGTCCGGTGTCAAGAAGTCGCCTTAAAATCTAATTTGATAGCAGACGCAACAACTACTTTCAATTTAGCAGCTGAAATAGGGGTTTCTCCTAAAAATACTTTAGATCTCTATGTGAATTACAATCCATGGACTTTTGGTGATAATAAATCTTTCAAGCATTTGATGGTACAACCCGAATATCGTTTCTGGTTTTGTGAAAGATTTAGCGGTTCCTTTCTTGGTATTCATGCTCATGCCGGCATTTTCAACGTAGGAGGTGTAGATATGCCTTTCGGTCTATGGCCTAAATTAAAAGATTACCGTTACGAAGGTGAATTTATTGGAGCCGGAATTTCTTATGGTTATCAGTGGGTCCTTAACAAGCATTGGAATATTGAAGCCAATATAGGTGCTGGGTATGCCTATATCCATTATGACAAATATCAGTGTAAAGACTGCGGTAAACGTTTAAAGAAAGATCAAAATCGAAATTATCTCGGCCCTACCAAAGCTGCTGTTAGTCTTGTCTATTTATTCTAAAAAATAAAATCAAATGAAAAATATACTGATTCTTTGTACTCTTTTGTTCTGTGCTACTTTAAAAGGGCAGGACAAGCCTTTGGAGAGTTTTGAAGTTGATAATATCAGGTTTAATTTATTATCGGACAACTCATTGCAAGTCAGGATGACACTAATTCTTCCAAAAGATTTTCATCTTGCTTCCAACCGTATGGTTACTTTCACTCCTGTATTACACGGATCGGGAAATGAAGAAGCCATATTACCTCCTGTATATGTGTATGGACGTAAACGCTTTATTATTTCAGAGCGTAAAAACAGAATGCCTGCTGATGAAAACTGGTTGTTTCGTCGCAATAACAAAGAAAAGCAAGTTATCAACTATGAAACATCTTTGCCATTTAATAAGTGGATGGATGGCGCTGAAATACTGTTGGAGCAAACCTTTTGTGGGTGTGGTAATGCGCAGGAAGAGACTTTTAATCAAAATTTATCCCAAATTATTTTCCCGAAACCAAAAGTTGATCTGCCGGATATAACTTATTGTATACCTAAAAAAGAAGTAGTGAAGCGTCGTATTTATAAAGGACGTGCTTTTCTTGACTTCCCTGTAGATAAGATTGTGATTTATCCTGAATATAGAAGAAATGCGATAGAACTGGCGCGGATTGACAGCACATTGAAAGGCTTCAAATTAGAACAGATACGGTCGATTGGAATTCATGGTTATGCCTCTCCTGAAAGCCCCTATGTACATAATGCTTATCTTGCTAAGGGGCGTACGCAGGCACTTAAGTGGCATATTCTTAATAAATTTAATTTGAAAGATTCGATTATAAGTACCGATTATACTCCGGAGGATTGGGATGGCTTTATTCTATTTGCCGAACAGAGTAACTTGAAAGAAAAGGCACGTATCCTGGAGATAGCCCGTAGTGATGTACATCCAGATACCAAGGAGCTTAGACTGAAGCAAATGCCTGGAGCTTATAATTTTATAAAAAACAATTGGTTCCCTGCTTTGCGACATTCCGATTATGAGATAGAATATCGGCTTCCCGATTATACTCCGGAACAAGCTCGGATACTGGTGAAAAATAATCCGGAGCAACTTAGTGTACACGAAATGTTTGAGGCGGCTCAGTTGTGCCCCAGAGGCTCTGCTGAATATTATCAAATTATTCGGACTGCTGTTCAGACATATCCTGATAATCCGGATGCTAATGTTAATGCTGCAGCCATGGAGCTGGAATTAGGTAATCTTGCTGCAGCAAAGAAATTTCTTCAGAAGGCAGATATGAATACACCGGAAGCTCAAAATAATATGAAACGTCTCATTTTATTAGAGGAGAATAAACAATGATAGAGAATATATTTAAAACAGCTTGTATCGTTTTAATCTTGCTTTTACCCTCTTGTATAAAAGAAGATTATAATACAGATAACTGTCCGGGGCAGTATACCATTACTCCGATTAGCCCGAAAGAATTAAATTCCAGTAGAAGCGTAGAACTAGAAAATTCGCTTACCACTCTTATTGATCCAACTAAGGATTCTCGTATAGTAGAGGTTGGAAGTAACAGACCATTGAATTTGATGAAAGGGCTTTATACAGCCATACCAGTTAAAGGAATGGATGAAAAAGTAATAGTTGAAGGGAGATTTGTAAGTGTCACCGTTGAAGCAACTGGTGGAGCGAATGATCCAAGTGATTTCGTAGGTGGCTATTTGAACCTTGAAGTTCCAAAAACTGTGCCTGATTGGGGAATTGTCAATTATGATGTGCCGACTATGATTCAGACAAGATTACTTGTGCTGAAAGTTAAATTTGAAGGTTTGAATGCTCAATTGGTGCAATCGGTGAACAGCGTTGTGAATGGAATTGCGATCTCACGCGATTTGAATAACGCTTTTCTTGACAAAGGGACTACCAATCGTTTTCCAGCTTTAAAATCGGGATATGTAAATTATACTTTAGGTCTATCGGGTACAGATGGTTACTATACCGGTAGCCGCCGCCTCTTAGGACTTGATGGAGCCGCCTCTCAGATACTTACTTTAAATATCATTTATAAAGGCGGTGTGCAGAAAGTCTACACTTTCGATATTACAAATGATCTGAATGGTTTTCATACCAAAGATGTTGTGCAACCATGGATTATACAGATGAAGCTTCGTTTGGGAGCTGATTTCCAAGCTAATATTGAAGACTGGATTGCCGGTCCTGAGGTCTGGATAGATGCTCAACACTAGAAAATGAATAAATAATAAAATTATAAATTCTATATGAAAAGACTTCTCTGCAAAACGATATTTTATGGAGTATTGATGAGTGTTGTTGCTACAGCATGTACTAATGACAATCTACAAACATCCCCGGAGGGCGGCAAAGTTGCCGTGCGTGTTTCCGGAGGTGTACAAACTCGTGCTACCAATAATATTTGGGATGTAAATGATGCAATTGGGATTACTATGGTTAACCCTCAATCGGTGAGCGTTATTGAGCCTTACAGAAATTATTCTTATTCCACATCCGGTGACGGTAATTTCTCGCCGACGGATGCATCGAAAATAATCTATTTTCCTTCGGATGGGACTACAGTTTCTTTCAAAGCTTATTATCCTTATAAAAGAGACTTATCAACCGATATGTTGATACCTGTCAATACTAAAGATCAAACTTCGTTGGCAGATATTGATCTGATGACAGCTGACCATGTTTCAGGCAATTCTATTGATGAAGCTAATGTTAAACTCAATTTTTATCATCGCTTAGCTAAAGTCTCAATTGATTTGGCGACAGATGAAACCGGATTAATAAATTTGGAGGGGTGTAAGCTTACCATCAAAGGTTTGAAAACTTCCGGGTCATACGATTTGATGAAAGACGGTTTGTCTGTGGATGCAAATTCGGGGGCGGATGTTAATATTCCGTTACACAACAATCAAGGTGAAGCAATTCTACTGCCAAGAGCTGCGGCTGAAGGAGTGATCTTTTTAGTGACAACAGCTAATGGAGGAACTTATACTGCAATATTGGATAAAGATCTTGAACTGAAAGCTGGTTATAAGCATACTTTTCATATCCGTTTAAAGAGCACTCCTGTACTTGTTAGTGCTACTATAACACCTTGGATTGAGGGGCCCGAACGACAGACTGATGTGGTTCGAGTAGTAACAGGATTGAATGATAGTAGAGATTTTCAACCGAACGATGTATTAAATCTCTATCTGAAAGATAAGGACGATACGAATTTCAACTACCTGACTACTTTTACATACGGTACAGATAATAAATGGATTACCAATAAGCAAATTTATTGGGAGAGTATTAAGGGTGATCCTGCTACTTTCCGGGGAGCTACGACTGTTGCCAAGGCCTTAAACGGCACACAAATGGCTGATATTTTGGTATCCAAAGATGTCAGTGTCAGTCAATATACGGGAGTTAATCTGGAGATGGCCCATGCCGGATCAAAAGTAACCATTCAATTGAAGTCTTCTGATGGAACTTTTACTACCGGTGAATTAAAGAATGCTTCGATTATTTTGCCGGGATATCTGAATACTGGTTCGGTTAATGCGAACGGGGAATTTGTCATAGGCAATTCTATTACTGACATAATTCCTGAAAGCAATGTGGCTCTTTTCCCGCCCCAAACCATAGGGTATGGTAAAAATCTGGCTACGATTACAATAAACGGACGTACTTACGATTTGAAAGTGACTGAAGCAAATGGCTTTGAATACGTTTCGGGTGTTGCTTATACATTAACGGCCGATTTAAAGAAAGCCAGTGTTTTGATGAGTGCTTTGGTGACTCCGTGGACTGAAGAAACACATGAGTTTCAAGATGTGCGTATTGGTCTTGCTAACCTTGGCTCGAATGGAGGAGATTTGAAAAACGGAGATCAGCTCTATCTATATACTGGAGATAACGCAACTAGGACAGACTTAAATGGGTATTTTGCCTATAATGGTTCGGGATGGAATTATAGTAATCCTTCCACTCCATTGTATTGGGAAGATATTGCAAATAGCGGATATATCTATGCTTCGATTACCCGCCCTGCGCTATCAAATGCTTCAGGTAATAACCAATCGCAAGATTATATCACTGCAATTCCCGTAGCGAATGCCGGAGGAGTGACCAATACGGCAATAAACCTGACAATGACGCATCAGGTTGCTAAAGTCAATGTTATACTTTGGTCGAATACTTACAGTGAAGCAAAACTCACTGCTGCAAAAGTTACTTTGCCCAATTATGATATGGGAGGCACTATGAATAAAGGCTTGTATAGCCGTGGAACGTTGAAAGGAACCATCACTTTGGACAACCCGGTGAAAGCTATTCCTACACAATCCGGTACTGTGACCACATTCAATACAGCTTCGTATCTTCAAGAACAGACTGTAGCAAAACAGACACCTCTGGTAATCGTTGAAATTGATGGTCGTTCTTATACGGTTAAGCATACTGATGATGTGGCCTATACCCCAGGCAAGATTACCAATCTTAAAATACAGATAGAAAAGTCTGATTTAAAAGTCAGTGTTGATGTAGCTAATTGGGTGGATCAATCACCGATCATATTTGATAATGCGATGTTCTTTACAGTGGCTAACCCCACTGCGAGTGGATTTATCAATAACGATCAGATTAAGTTTTATGAACTCAATTCATCCAATACGGTAACCAATAATATCAATACATATATTTATTCGGTTTCCGGAAGCACAGCTTCTTTGGCTAACCCGACAACAGCCTGGTATAGGGATGATTTTCAGACCGGTGATGCAATTTCCGGAGTATTCCCTGTGCTTTCTCAAACGAGTGTTGGCACTGGAACAAGTACATTCAATTGGACTTGTAATAACGGCTCAGCTGGGTCTGTAACCAATGGGCACAACCAAGATGTGATTATTGCAGCTCCCAATGGAAATTATGGACTGATTCAAGCAGGTAGTGCTAATGTGGCTTTCCAATTTAAGCATGTATTGAGCAAAGTTTCGGTTAATCTTATTGTAGGAACCGGTTTCACAACATCAGAAATAGTGGGCAGTGTAGTTGAGCTGAATAACTTCAAACTTTCCGGCGTTGTCAACGTAGCTAATGGTTCTGCTTCTCCAACCGGTGCAGTTACTTTTTCTTTCCAACCTACCAAATTGTCCACTTCCAATACTGTAACAGGAAAGACTGTGGTATCTAGCTATGAAGCTTTTGTTATGCCACAGACTATTACAGCAACTTCTGCAAGCAAGACCACTATTGTAACTGTCACATTGAATGGAGTGAAGTTCTATGGGCAACTTAGCGTAGATAAACTATTTGCAGCAGGCGAACACAATGTCCTCAACATTACGCTCAATAAGGTTGGCCTTGCATTAAGCACAGAACTTGTTGACTGGACTTATGGAGGAAGCTATGATATGGATTTGCATTAATTTACGGAGAAACATTTAAATATAACAAACGTATGAAATCTTTTATATATAAATTCTTCTTAAGCGGTTCTTTGTTGGCTACGCTTGCTATGGCTTGTAATACGGATGATTTCTCCTTGTCTGGAGATAAAACCGCGGCAAAGATTACCGCAGGTATGGGAGTTGCAACGACTAAAAGCGCTACACGAGCTTCCGACAATGTATGGGGAAAAGCCGATCATATTGGCATTACAATGTTGGAGTATCCTATCACAGGAGCACCTGTTGTTGTGAATAGTTACAATAATCAAGATTATATTACCACTGCTGGTGATGGTAATTTTTCGCCCAACCCGGTAAGTAACATGATGTATTACCCTGTGGATGGGAGTGCAGTTACTTTCAAAGCCTATTATCCTTATAACAGTACTATGGGTACAAGCAACTTTGTGATGCCGGTGAATGTTTCCGATCAAACGAATCTTGCTTCATTAGACTTGATGACAGCAGATCATACAAATGCCGATCTCTCTGTAAGTAATACGAAAGATAATCCTAATGTAAATTTGAAGTTTTATCATCGTTTATCCAAGCTAATCATTAATTTGACAGCTGATGCTCCTATTGATTTGACCGGTTGTAAACTAGTGTTGAAAGGTATGCTGACTAAAGAGAATTACAACTTGATGAACGACACCCGAGTAGCTGATGTTACCTCAGGAGCAGATGTTATAATCCCTGTAAATAACTTGGTTGGAACAGGCATTCTGTTGCCTCGCAATGCAGGTGCCGGGGTTACATTTCAAGTTACAACGGCAAACGGAGCTGTGTATAAAGCCATAATGGACAATTCGCTTGATTTGAAAAGCGGATATAAATATACGTTTAATGTACGTTTGAGTACTACACCAGCGGTAATATCTGCAACAGTTGCACCTTGGGTTGATGGACCAACCCAGAATATGACTTTGAGAGTTGGAACGGCAAATTTAGGCTCCAATAGTGGATTAATAAATCAAGAAGAGTTATATCTGTATCAGGGTGATAATTTAAATCGTACACCTTTAGCTGGTCACTTTATCTATAACTTGTCAGGAAATGTTTGGAACTATAGTGAAAGCACACCATTGTATTGGGAAAATATATCTGGAAGTAAAATCTATGCTTCGATCATCCGGAAAGCAGTTAATCCTTTATTGAGTAATCAATCTCCTGATTATATCACTGCCACTCCAATTGATAATGACGGCGGTAAAAGTAATACTGCACTTAATTTTAGTATGAGCCATCAGGTTGCCCAAGTACAAGTGACACTATCCTCGAGTATATATACAGACGCTCAATTGCAGACAGCGGTCGTTTCTTTGCCTAATTATAAGGTAGGAGGAGCCTTGAATAATGGAATCTATGTTCCTGGTATGGCTAGCGGTGATATTGCAATGGATACACCCAATAGTTCCAAGATGACATCAGCTTATCTGCAACCCCAGTCAATTGGATCATCCGCAACCCTTGTCAAAGTAAAAATCGGTACGCGGGAATATGTTGCTACAGGCTATACCGTGGGCTATGAAGCAGGTAAGGTTACGAAATTAAATATTGATATACAACCATCTGAGGTAAAAGTCAGTGTAAGTGTGAAACCATGGGAAGACCAAACTCCTGTTGCAATAAGGTTCTTCTTTACAGAATCACAGACAAATATCAGCGGGTTTATCAACGGTGACCAAATTAAATTCTATAAAATGAATAGTCCCGTATCTTTAGGTGTTAGTTCTGATAATAATCAAAGTACTTATACCGTTTCCGGATCGAATGTTTCTTTAACTAATTGGACAAAAACTTGGTATAGGGATGATCTTCAAGCTGGCAATCAGTTTGTCGGTGTCTTTCCAGTGACTGTTGGTACCAATGTTGCCACTAACGGGACTACATTTAACTGGCTTTGTAAAGGTGATAATGCCGGGAGTGCAACCACAAATGCTCATCAGGATGATGTGGTGATTTCCCAGCTGACTCCTTCGGCTAATAACACCAGTACGGGACTTGTAGTAGATGGAAGTGCAAATGTCTCTTTCTACTTTCTTCATGTACTGAGCAAGATAACGGTGAACATATATCCAGGAGACGGCTTTACATTATCCGAATTACAAACAGCTGCTAATGCTTCCACTCCAACATTATATCCTGTTCTGAAAGGTTTCATAATGGATGGGACAGTAAATGTGACTACCGCAAAGGTTTCTGCACTTGGTACCATAATTGTGTCAAATGGTTTTAGACCATCTATGCTTGGCAGTACTCCAAATGGTGCTGCTGCAAGCTATGAAGCATTGATTATGCCTCAGACCATTACCGGTAAGAATTTTGTTGATATAGTATTGGATGGGCACACTTATAATGCTCAGGCTGATAATTCATCCAGCTTATTTAATGCCGGACAGAATCATGTTTTCAATATTTATCTGAAAAAAACGGGTATACTTTTGAGTACGTCTGTTGCTCCATGGACTGATAATTCCGGTGGTAGCATTACTATTCAATAACCAATGAAGTTGTTTTGATATGATGAAAATACATATTTATAGTATAGGGGCATGTTTATTGTTCTTATCCGGTTGCAACAATGATGTTGTCAATCCGGATAATGAACGCGTGCCGATTTCATTCAGTGCTGAAATTCCGTCTTTATTAGTAGAAGAAGTTCAAACACGGGCAACAGATTTTCCGAATAGTGGAAGTATTGCTGTCGTTGCGGCCAATTCAGCATCAGCTACACCAATAACCTCTACCGACTGGTCGTCCGGTAATGTCTATTTGAATCATTTGGCCGCCACTGTGGGTGATAAAAATGGAACAATTTATCCTGTGACTTTTGGCTCTACCCAATACTGGCCTTTTGACCCGGATAAATATCTGAGTTTCCTTTCCTATAGCCCCGCTACTCATAGTAGCCTGTCCCATTCTTTGACAGACTTAACCGTGAATATTACAGGGAAATCTTATTCATTCCCCGATTTACTCTATACAGCACCTGTTGGCCCGTTTAATAAAGAAAATAGCTATAATTCAGAGAGAGGTAGAGCTTACTTGGGAGAGTTTAAACATGCTATGGCTAAATTGGTTGTTAAGGTTATTGCTGTTGATCAAAATGGAACTTCAATAACTAGTAGCACTACGCATCCCTTGAATAATGTACAAATTACGTCATTGGCTATTAAGACAAAGGCTACTTCCGGTACATTTAATCTTGTTAACTCGGAATGGACATTGTCTGATCCTACGTCGTCTACATTGCAGACGGTATATACATTGGTCTCTTCATCTACACCGGCTGCTGTTCCGTATACTAATGAGACTTTCTCCGTATGCTATTTATTGCCTGCGACTTCCGATGTAAACACTGTAAACTTTGGTAGCGTGGAATTCTATCTTAAAGATATAAGCCAGAATACAACGCTAGGAGGCGACTTCCCTTTAAGTGGCTTTAAACAAGCTGATGGGACTACAACAGTGACACTTGAAAGCGGAAAGACAACTATTTTGACGATTAAATTGCAGTTTACTGCTATTCCTCCCATTTCCCCGACTGTGCAGTTACAAGGACAGTTGGTTGATTGGAATGATAAGGGGAGTAGTGTAGTAACGATTGAATAAAAAGAAAGGAGATCATAATATGCTAAAAATACGATATAAGAGTTTGATGCTGTTGTCCTTCCTGATTGGACTTGCTGCTTGTTCTACAGAACAGTTTAGCGATGAATTGGTTTCAGGAAATACTCCGATAGAATTATCGGGTGCTTTGACTCGTGCTGCGGGTGATGGTCTTCTGATCACAACAGGAAATCCTTTGATTGATTATAAGAATGCAAATATCAATTTCTTCCTTTCATCAAGAATAGCCGCAAACAATAATCCCTATTTTTCCAATATTTCCATGTCTATTGGGAACAGCTTATCCGATGGAAGAAATGAACTGAATTCGAGCGTATATTACCCTTTGGGTAAGACACCAATCAATCTTTATGCACATACCGGGGTAGCAGCTACGGGTTCTCCGGCTAATATGATACCACTGACATCAGGGACTGCTTTGTCCAACGATATTCTTTTCGGTAAAGGTACAGATGTCGGAGGAACCGCTATATCCGGTCAATCGGATAATCCGGTAAAATATCTTACATTCCAACATCTCATGACAAAAGTGACGGTAAACATTGATGTGATTGATGCTACTGATGATCCTGTCACAGGAGGTGTGCAACCTACTCTACCGACTAATATTCAAATGACTTTGAAAAACTCAGCGGTTGTAACTGGAGGAACTTATAATATGGTTAACAATACTTTCACACCCAATACTAACGATTATACATTGAAAGTAGGTACTCACTATTTAGTGCCCACAGGGAAAGTATTATCAGGTACAGGTCTAATGAAATCTTTGGTAATTGATGACTATACCGCGACAGCGGGAGATTTGGCATCATTTACTATTCCTCAAGCAGATAAAAATGGAACATTGTCTGATTTTAAGTTGGACCCCGGACTTTCTTACACTCTCACATTTCAGATTAAACGCTTGAAATTGGTTGGTATAAAATTGACATTAAACGATTGGACTACAAAGTCTGGAACTGGTACATGGGGATATGAAGCTTATCCTGTCTCACTGAACATTGAAGGCGAAAGTGGAGGTCAGGGATATGATGAAACAAAAATAACTAAAATGGTACTGAAACATACTATTGGTGGTCAAACTTATCAATATATCGGCCAAGGAAATAGCGGTACCATAAATTTTGTAACTCTTCCTATCGATTTGGTCAGTGGGAATGCTACTAACTTGAAAGCGGATCTATATACTCAAGATGAGTTATTGATAAAGGATATTGATGTTAGTAATCCTACATCTAATACTTTAAGCCTAGTATTGGGAGACAATGGATTGAAGCAAAATACAGATATAACGGGTACTTATTTTGAAATTACTACGCCTTTACAATTTGCTTTATTTATGAATAGCATTACTTCATCTACAACAGGTGTTTATCGTATTGTTAATGATCTTGATATGGATAATACTTCGGTCGATATCAATCCACCGACGGAATTCCCATCTGCAGCAACATTAGATGGAGCAATATGGGATGCCGCTTCGTCCAGCTATAAAGTGCATAAAATTCTTCATCTCAATCTGTCTGGGAATGGATTGGTTTCAGAAAATAAGGGTACTTTGAAAAATATCTATCTCGCTTCCGGTGCCATAACTTCAACAAGTGGTAATTATTCCGGTAGTATATGTGCTGTAAACAATGGAACAATAGCCGGTTGCGTCAATCAAACAAATATTGTAGCTACTGCGGCACAGACTACAGGAGGAATTTGTGGTTCCAATGGAGGTACGGGAAAGGTGCTTGCATGTCTTAATGCCGGCAATATTGCTAATGCTATAACCGTTGGAGGTATTTGCGGACAAAATCAGAACACGTCTGCAGCATCAATTACCGCATCTCTTAATGTGGGTTCATTAAATAAGTTGGCAACGAATTTGGGTGGTATATGTGGAAAAGATGAAGTCTCAACAAATACTAAAATAGTAGATACCTGTTATTGGTTGACTGGTGTAGCTCGTAAAAAACAGGCTATCAGCAATGAAATAGCAATCGGCAATAAAAATGCAACGAGTATAGCAGGACTTGCTATTGAGGTGTCAGATCTTGCTGCACAAACAATAAGAAGCACAGCTATTTATGTGGATAAACTCTCATCAAGATTGAGTACTGATGGAGCTAAGTGGGTATTTACTTTGGATTCTTCGGTCTCATCATGGCCAATACCGATTCCCATACCATAAAGATAAGTCATAAATTATAATTGTATGAACTAATATGAACAAAATAATAGAATATATCGTATTTTGGGGAGTGATTCTCTTTGCATGCGTCTTTCAAGGATGTTCGGAAGATACGCTTGATGCTGGCTCTTCAAAGAATGGCACATTGCTGACCTTGTATGCCAGTACGACGGGTGCTAATACTCGTTTGGCAGAATTGGGTGATGTTAGCAATATAAACGACCTTGTAGACGGGAAAAATCATATAGGACTTTATGTCTATTATCAGGATGATTATGATGCCAATGATTTGTCCAAACCTTATATCCGCAACTTGGAATGTAAGGTGAGTGGTGGTGAAATTGTACCTGTTGATGACAGTAAGATCTATATTTATGATCGGATGACTATTGTGGCTTTCTACCCTTATAATGCGAATGTGCATGACTTTACGGTAAAGGCTGATGAAACGGAATATCCAATTACAGAAAGTGACTATGCCAATCAGACTTATATTCCTTATAAGGCATCTACTATGGTGAATCCAACGAATGCTTTTATGACAACCCTTAGCTTTTCTCCTCAACAGACATTTAAAGTACAATTGGTCTTGGTTGCTGATCATGAGTCCGACTTTCCTCAGTCTACGAATTGGACAGATGGTTCTATTAAATTATTGCCGAACATTGATCCGCATGCTGATAATTATACAACCGGAATAGATCGACGGGAGTTGTGGGTAGATAAGTATGAACCCCTTTCTCCATCTCCTACATCAAGTGGTAAGTATGTTCGTCGATATACTGTGTATATATGGAAAAGCCCGGCTTTAGCAGATGCGAAACATCATGACGGCTATACGCATCAAAATAATAAAATAGAGAAAGGGGATATACTATTTCAAAGTGATGAGTTAACACTCATGGTACCTCAGGCCATAGACTTTGCGCAACAGCAAGTCTATCGTTACGGATATAATATGAATACAGGTGAGATATTTATTCCGACTTCTGATAATTTAGTATACGATGCATCTACTTTGCAAGTTTCCGGTAGTGCATACCAAGTTTGTGATATTGATTTGTCCGGTATTTCATGGAACCCTAAATCTTATTATAGCGGCGTTTATGATGGGGGAGGACACGCAATTAAGAATCTATCAATTAATAAAGCTCCTACAACCAATAATAGTGATGGAATGGGTAATCAGGGATTTGGTTTGTTTGGTTCTATAGTGGGTAATGCTGCTCTCAAAAATATTAATCTGGTATCCCCAACAGTTACTGTTGATTTTACAAATGTGGCTTTGACAGACAGTTGTTCCGTAGGGGCACTTTGTGGTATTGTCAATCCGACCTTACCAACTGCAAAGATTCGTGATATTGTTGCTGCAGATGTACCTTCCGATATTCCGGCTTCCGTAAAAGAAGCATTGATAGAGGATCTTCTGAAGGATTATACGAATACGACTAGTACGATTCAAGGCTGTAAAGTTGAAAATCCGCAGATAACAGTGAGCGGAGAAAATGTATTTGCAGGAGGACTCTGTGGTAGTGTAGGCAACCAAAGACAGAGAGCTACAATAAAAGATTCGTATGTCTCACAGACGATCTCGTCTACTGTTGGTTTGATAGTTAATAATAGTTTAACAACCTATAAGAATGCTTATGCAAGCGGTTTCTGTGGCTCATTGAGTGCAGGAAGCATAACAAACTCTTATAGTACACTGACTGATGTAAAGGGGTATAAGTCTGTTACTACCGTAACCCCTCCGTCGACAATAGTTCAAGAAATAGGTACAGGTTTTTGCAGTATAAATCCTTCTGCTAATTTACCTTCCGGTACAGCAACTTCTGTAAGTGGTTGCTATACTAAAAAAGATGATGCTTCATCTGGGGTTGGTGATTTTGATTTGACCTGGCCGAGTAGTTGGCCCTTATATAATGGAGGAATACTTATGGGAACCGATGGATGGCCTACTTGGCCCAAATTGACATGGAATGATTCTTGGGCAAAGATGGGACAATCACCATCTACTTATCCTACTTTGATATGGGAATATCCTTTCTATTTGGAAAATAAATAAAAAATTGAACAGAGATGAGAATACGATATATTATTTATACAATTGTTTTGTTAGGACTAACGTTTTCCTTTATCGGTTGCCAAAGTGAAAATGATTCCAATATGGATGGGAAAGAACAAACTTTATCTTTGTCACCTACAGTGCAAGATATGATAAGCCAAGCTCTGACTCGCAGTCTGAATAGTTTTTTTTATGATGGAGACCAGATTGACGTAAATATTATCACAAGTCGGTCTGCAACAATACAAAGCTTTACTTATACATACGGTGCTGCAACTAATATCTTTTCTGGCGATTTTCGCTTTAATCTGGATAATACTAGCATTAGTAAGCTGGAAGCACTTTGGCCAAGTAAAGATGTACGGGATGAAGGGCTCATAACTGATCAGAGAGAATTGAAAAATTATCAAAAAGCCGATCGTTTGAAAGCAGAAGCAAGTACTATCAATATTATGCCGACAGCCGAGCCTATACCCCTTGCTTTTAAGCATGAGCAAAGTCGCTTAACGTTTTGTTTGGCAGGTCAAAATGCGAATGGGCTTATTATAAAGGATTTGATCTTAGAACTGACTTACAATAGCAATAAAACGGCTTTTTGGGCTTATTGTAAAACGGATGGAACAGCAGAACTAATTTTGCCTGAGAGTGTTCAGATAGGGCCTGCTTTAGCCGATGGAGGGCGTATGATGGTTGGTTTGGTTACTGTGGCTGGTGCTACAGCTAACAGTACTTATCGCGGAGTTATTTATATTCCGAATAAGACTAATATCCAAACGATTGCCAGTACGGATTATTTAGTCACGCTCACTCCTGAAGGCTATAATTTGACTGCAAGTATTACCATTCGTGGATTTAGTCAAGATGAAGGTTATGTTGGTATTCCGATTCAAATGCCAAAGTATAATTCTGCTACAGGGAAATATGAAATTACCAGTACACTTCAATTAGTCACGCTTTCCTTGTTATTAAAAGGAGGATACATTAAGGATCAGGATGCATCTGTATGGAGAAGCTATCAGTATTCTCTTGACTCTGCTGTTACAATGACGGATAATGGCAAGCAATATTATAAACCAATAGATGTGGCTTTGAAAGGAATTTTCTTTGATGGCGTCACTGCAATAAAAGACGCTCAGAATAATGACTTTAATTTATTTGAATAATTTTTTAAGTTGTGAACGGATGAAACGTAATATTTATATAACAATAGGCTTTTGGTGCTTTGCATTTGCTTTTGTCGGATGCAATGAAAAGGATGATATATCTGAGGCTGGAGACGCTAATAAGATAGAAGGAATTGCACTCAGTTTGGAAAATTCTGAGACAGGACTTAATACAACGAGAGCTACTGTAGGCGGAATAAATTATGTTGTTAATACGACTTCTGATCCTACATCGAAGAATTCATTGGCGGGGGCTATTGATTCAAGAGGGGGCTCAGGTTGGAAATTAGACTTGACTCTATATAATGGGAATGTTACGACAGCCTATGACAAAGGTAGCTTTACCGGAGGAGAGTATGCTATCGTAGGTTCTGATAAATATTGGAAGCCATTAACGGATAAATATTATCCAAATTACAAGAAACCTTGGGCAGAGTTATATCTTTATCCTAATGCAGTAAATGCAGTTATCGATTTTGACCAATCTACAGCTACAAAACTATTGAATCAAGATATCTTATATAAGAGCAAAGCGCAGATTCCGACTATAGCCCATATCACTTCCATCCCATTAAATCATAAAAGAGCTATGCTTGACTTTATTATAAAAGATATTTCCTTTAATGATATACAAAGTGTTACGGTTTTGTCAGGTTCGGATATATATACTCCATATAATGTAAAGACAACTGAAACTTCAGCTGGTAGTGGTATTGGTACTTTGGAGTACTTATTGATTTTACCGGAAGGAACGACTAATAATCCTACAGTGAAAGTTGTAACGAAACCAAATTCAATAACAGGTTCAAACTCTATAAGCTATATCCAAAATATAGGTTTGATTAGTTCAGGAACATTAGGAGGGAATAATTGCTATTGCTTTACTCTTCAGGGAAATCTTTTGTCCCTTTCTCCAATTACAATAGTAGATTGGACCACAGGAGAACCCGTGACTGGGGAGTATGTGGCTGTAACAGCCTATCCCACATTTAAGGGGGCAGCTAATGAGACTTGGTATTTGTATTATGAAAATAAACTTACTGAGCCGGATGGTTTTGGTGGTATACAGCCTAAATTGCAGGCCATGACATTCAATGATGAGGGTGAATGTACTGTTAAACCTGATGGACGAGTTATAACTCATATTTTTAAATTTCCCGGTATGATACCAACAGATATAAATAAGTTGATTACTCCAATAACATTAGACCAGATGTATATTACATTACCATAAGATTGCTTTTGTATCAATAATTACATTATCCTATAAAATTGAGAATACTATTTTTTTGATAAAAATATATGGGTTTCAAAAATATCTAATGAGATTGAATAATGAATTGGAAAAAATCATATATTTGATTTAATTCAGCATAACAATGGGCGCATGATTGCTAAAAATATACAGAGTGCATAATGACTTTGTAACGATATCGGCAGATGAGGATGAGAGATCACTGTCTGTTGTGTTTATTTTGTTTGTGGATCCCTCTCCAATTGTGATTGGAGAGGGATTTTTCCACTTACAAAAGTTACTATCAGTAATATCTGAAATAAATTGTTTTTTCACCAAAACCAGATTATTTACTATTAGCTAATTTTGATAAATACCTATTTCTCCGCTCTTGGAAATGCAGAGATACGTAAACGAGCAGCACCCATCGGGATCAAAGTAATGTCTTCTTTTTCTCCTTTGTATGCATTTTCTGGAGGAAGTACGCCGCACAAATCATATTCGTCGATTTTCCATGAAGGGATACGTCGTCCTACAGCTTTCACCTCGATAGGAATATTTTCTAATGTGAATGGTAATTTATCCGATGAAATGGTTTTATGTATTACTTTCAAATCCTTCAAAGGGTTATTCTTATCCAATACTAGAGCGTAGTTCCAAGGTGAATCTGGATAAATTTCATAAGTAGGCCATGCATTTGCATCTGCTCCTTTTTGCCATTGTGAATCACCTATTGCTGTGGTACGACTGTCTTTTCTTTCATATCGTTCTTTTATCTTCAGCGATAAAGTTAACGGCCCATAATTTACATTAACACTGTTGCGATTAGCCTGCCATGTTCGCATGCTTAGTTTCATTGGCAAACTAAGTGTTATTTTATCACCATTTTTCCAAATACGCTCTAAACATATATATTTTCCGCCTTCAGTATTTGCTGGAATGGTTTCTCCGTTGACTTTGATAGTTGCACCATTAGTCCATGCGGGGATACGCAAATAAAAAGGGAAATTTACATCTTCCACCGACTCTATAGAAAATGTAACAGCGTCTTCAAAAGGATAATTGGTCTGTTCGTGCAAACGAATTTCTTTGTTATTACCTACTTTAATAGTGGCATTACAAGCTGCATATAACACAGTGGCTACTCCTCCATCAGTGGTTGCTAACACTAAATGTTCTGCATAGTATGGCCATCCCTGAGCGTGATTGTGCTGGCAACAACGGCTACTGAAAGGATTCATTGACAAGAATGGGCCTGAATTATCTATACCCGGGTGATGGTTTTTAGAATCACTAATTACGTGATTGGGTGAAGTGATGTATCGCAGCGCACGAAAATCAGCTGTTACAGCAGCAGGGAATGTATTGAAAGCAACATCTTCGCAATGATCCGCCCACATTGGATCACCTGTCAAGCAAAGCATTATCTCATCTGAAGCCATCTGTTCTACAATACCGCAGGTCTCAACTCCCTGCCGGGGATCGATGTAACCTATGCGTGCATTTTCGTCAGCTCCGAACATACCACCTGGTACTTGTCCGAATGCACGACGAATCAGCTCTTGTACGTTGTAAGAGGCTTGTAATTGTGTGGAATCTCCCGTTAGCATGTAATAAGTAGCGGGTTCACGGAAGCATTGGGCAACATTCACGTTATGCCAATTGGGAAGGGTAGAAGGACGTGTCCAATCAGCTGTATTCCTATGGATCTTTTTGGCTAATTCCAGTAGAAACTTATCTCCGGTGCGGTTGTAAAGCCAGTACACACTCAGTAAATTATCTCCTCCGCGGCTATTCTCCCAATAATCTTTTAAGAACTTCTCATCCGGCACACTCAATTGCCACTTAAAATAGTTAGTCATAAGATCAATTACCCGTTGATCTTTTGAATATTCATAGTATGACTGTAGGCACCATAACATGATCATCTGTGCCCAGACTTCTCTTTTCCCATCTCTTTCGTTTATGGGGCCGAAATATCCGTCTGGCTGCTGGCTTCTCAATGCTCCTTCAATCCATATTTTGGCTTCACTTATCATCTTTTTATCGTTCAGAATGTATGCCAAATCTCCATATCCTTTTAACCAATATGGTACTTCTTCCCATCCATGATCCCCGCCCTTGGTTAACCATGCATTATTTTCTTTTGCTAGCCATGCACTAATTTCGTTTAAGTGCCCTGTTAAACCATCTCTTTGAAGTTCCAAATATTTTTTTAGCCATCCTTCAGGCTGGATACTTCCAATGGGAAGCTTTAAAAAGTTCATGGGTTTTAGGGGCTGACGGCTTCCAATATAATTAGGATTCACTTTTGTACAAGAAGGGCGGTCTAATGTTGTGACTTTAATGACGGTTTTAGCCGAAAGTCCTGATACAAGGATTACTCCTATGATAAAAAGCCTGATTCTTTTACTTTTCATATAGCTATTCTTGATATTTTAGTGTTTTATTTATGTCAACTATTTACTAGGTATTGAAATCTATTTGCCAAATTGATTGCCTTTTGTCGGTCTTGGCCCCATATACGATCTTTGCATGCCGCCAAAATCTATTACAACCTTTTGTAATACGGTACCAGGATCTCCGCATATTACCTTTAAGGTATGTTTACCCGGTTCGTTTATATGCAATGTCGTTTTATTGATGCGACAGTTTTTGAGTACACTCTCATACCATATTTGAGCGTACTCAAATGAAGAAGTAGATGGGTTCATTACCGGTCCATCATCGATACACACGCCAAATTTCGTCTCTATGTTTGTGCTTTCGTGACCGGCAAAACCACGATCTGTACTTAATGTAAATGTAGGCAGTACATAAGTGTATACATCAACCGAACCTTGTTCAAAAGTATAGAAATCATATTCGACACGCGGTGTATTTCGTCCTGCAGTTCTTTGAACCGGTGCTATTGGATTACCCAATTGCACAGATGCGTTTTCAAATCCTAAATTGGGAATTGTCTTTATTTCAATTTCTTTATTCTCAAATTTCCGATTGAAATCAGCTGCATTTATCGATACATATCCATTATGCTCTACAAATAATGAATCCATTTGTGCGGATGAAGGGGAGGAGGGATTAAATACAGAAACATATATCTTATCTTCTCCAGCTTTCTCTCCTTTAATATCAATTGTTCCTGAAATCCGTTCGCCGGTTGGAACTTTATTCCAATCGATTGATACCCAAACGCGGTCTTCTAATGTTGTCGATCCTTTCTTTTTGTTCAAAACGATCCAATCGGAAGATGTAGAGAGAGTCCATTTCAATGCGGAGGTACCTTTATTAAATATGTCGAAATAATATGATTGACGGAGGTAGTTGTTAAATGCCGGTAATAAATGGAAACTACTTTTTCCTTTTAAAACATCCTCTCCTTCAGCTTCTATGCCCAAATATGCTTGTGACGGTAAATTAATAGTGCTTAGTTTTGGCATTTCGAAATATGAAGCAGCAAAACCTTGCTTGGTTGTCATTACATACTCCCATTTATTATTAAGCAGTGAGTTGTATCCCTTGGTTATCACCTGCAAACTATCATAATAACATCTAACCTTTTTATCCAGATCATTTGTTGCAGATCTTCCTTGCAAGGCATATCGACGATTTTTCTGTCCGTTAAGAATCATTTTATTCATATATTCACAACCTTTCACCGGATAATATAATAATTCATAGAATCCGGCTTTTTTCTCTTTTGGAAGTTGGGCCAGTATTTGATCAACTTTATTTCCTATGCGATTGTAATCGGATAAGCGGGAGTCAGCTTCGCGATAAGTAGTGAAAGAAAAATCCGTATCAGTGTTTCGCTCTTTTCCATTCTTGTCAGTAGCCCATTGGTATCCCCATCCCATAAGTTCTGGTCTACGCGAAAAAGCATGGTGATAGAACGTATTGGAAATATCTAAGAAATCGTTATAATACTCTTTACCAAACATGTTTGACAGCCATTTCGCCTGATATGTTGAGACATTGTCATAGTTGAAAGCATTAATATCATAAGCCATTGATAGAAATAAATCCATCGAAAATTCGCATGATTTAATATCGCCTACATTTGCCAACCATACACGATCGGCTGTAGTATCGTATGCTTTACGCAGTTCTTCATACATTAATGTTGGTGGAATAGTGCTCATCCATAAATAATCATGAGGCTTTCCTAGATAAGATATATGATAGTAAACGCCGGATCTCCCCGATCGTTTTTGTTCTGCGGGACTGCTTAATCGCTTCATATAACCGTAGTTATCATCCGGCCAAACTATAGTGACATCGTCAGGAAGATGAAGTCCTGCGTTATATACATCTAATACTTCTTTATATGGGAAGAATACTTGAGGTATTTCATTTGCCGGTTTTTTTATCACATCAGTCAAAATCTGTCTTTGTGCATTTAAAGCATCACCCAATGTTTTTACGCGTTCACTCATGTCATCACTACCTTTCATTGCTTGATCATGCAGTCCACGTAGGGCCAGAGTATATAAATTTTCGTATGGTGAATTTTCGAGAACTCGTTGTTTTAATACGCTATCAATAGTCTTTTTATTGTTTACATAGTCCCATTCTCCCATGTTTTTTTTGTCCCATTCGCTAGCATTATTGAATAATAAAGGCTCACAGTGTGTAGATCCCATTATTATGGCAAATGAATCAGCAACGAGCTTGTTTTCAGAAATTTTATTGAATGCAGTAGATGCCTCATGCATTGCGGGACAAAGATAATTCGCTTTTAATCTTAAAAGTAATTCGCAGACTTTTGCATAGGTTTTAGGCCCTATATTACCACGCTCTTTTTCGAAGTTCTTCTTAGCCCATTGTAATAGTCCCCAATCTTCATCATTAATGAAAATACCGCGGTATTTGACGGTAGGCTCATTAGAAGTCATCGTTTTCACTTCAATGCATAATTCTTTTTGTTTAGTGACAGGAACGTCTGCCCACCAATACCATGGTGAAACTCCTATAGCTTCCGAGATGCTTAGAAGTCCGTATGCAGTTCCTCTACGGTCGCTTCCTACAACGACCAATGCTTTTTCTACCCCTGGAAATGGATCTTTAACTACTTCAATATGGTAACTTTCCCATTTTCCCTTTAGTGAGCTTATGTTTAACTTTTTCTTGGAAATCAATTCGTTTATTAAACTATTGTATCCCAATGTGCCTATAATGATACTATTAGGTGATAGTTTGCCTTTGGTATCGCTTATCTTTATAGCTTGGCTAGTCAATAATTGTACGTCATGACTGAATAAGTTGGAGGCCTTTCTTACTACTTCGAAATCTTGTTTATCATAGTAAAGATTTGCTGATTTGTTTGATTTTACTAGCTCAAATTCATAGGCTTTATTTCCGCTATTAGTCACAGAAATTTGAGCCCATCCAGTTGATATGCCACACATTAAACATAGTAGCATAAATAAAGATTTAATTTTAGTCATTTTCTCTTTTATAGGTTTGGTTTTCTTAGTCTTTGGTAAAGGTTTAAGTGAAAAAACATAGAGCTTGGTGCTAATAAGTTTTATCATGTTTTAAAGGTTCTGTTTATGGTATCTTAATGTAATCTATGGTTTAGAGTGTGGCGCTAACATTCTCGATATACTCATTTTCCATTTATGACATCTGGTTATTAATCGTTTACTACAAAGTTTGTCAATTCCATAAGAAAAATAGGTAACAATTTATTCAATAAATGGCAATTGCTGTTCAAAACAGGTTCTAATTTGCTATATTTGACCCCAAAATATGAAAAGATCATGTTTTGTCGCTTATAGAAGGAATTTCATTTCCCTTTTAAAAGATAACCTTTTTCTTTGCGTCATTTTATGAATACCATGACATTTAAAGATGTTCTATTGTTGTTACTCTTCTTGTTTTTTACTAGTGCTTGTGGAAATAGGAGCACGGGTAAATTAGATCAGTTGACAAATTTAGCAAAAAACACCTATACAAATCCTCTTCTACCTGAGGGTTCTGATCCTAGCGCTGTTTTTCATAATGGCAAATATTATTATATTCATGGAACAGAAGATAAAATCATGCTTTGGGAAACTTCTGATATTACTGATCTAAAGCATGCTACGTGTAAAGTGGTATGGCGACCTAAAGATCCGTCAAATTCCTTCCATATTTGGGGGCCGGAGATTCATTATATAAAAGGGAAATGGTATATATATTATACGGCGGATGATGGGAATACGGATAATCATCAATTGTATGTGTTGGAGAATGCATCATTAAATCCTATGAATGGATCATTCCAAATGAAGGGGCGTATTGTTACAGATTTGAAATGGAATTGGGGAATACTTGCCAGCGTTTTTGAAAATAAAGGTAAACTTTATCTCTTATGGTCTGGATGGCCTCGTAGAAGAATCTATGCAGAAAATCAATGTATTTACATTGCTGGAATGAAAAACCCATGGACTATTGATTCTCCGCGCGTATTAATTTCAAAACCTGATCATGAGTGGGAACGCCAATGGGTAAATCCGGATGGGACACGAACTGCTTATCCTATTTATGTAAATGAAGGACCTCAATATTTTCACTCTAAAGATTATAAAAAGGTTATTGTGTATTATGCTGCCAGTGGATCTTGGACGCCTTATTATTGTGTAGGGATGCTGACAGCTGATGCTAATAGCAATCTTCTTAATCCATCTTCGTGGAAAAAGAAAAGTGTACCGGTTTTTCGGCAATCACCGGAAAATGACGTTTATGGTCCAGGAGGAATTTCTTTTATCCCTTCTCCCGATGGGACAGAATGGTACATTCTTTACCATGCACGGCAGGTAACGAACGGAGATGCCGGTAGCCGTGATACACGTAGCCCGCGTTTGCAAAAAATTGGATGGGATGCTCAAGGAATGCCAGACTTGGGTGTACCTGTTCGTATCGGTACTGTCTTATCTAAGCCTTCAGGGACTATAAAATAAGAGTCTCGTATTTGGACTTTAAGAGTGAATAACAGTTGTTATTTGCCTGGTATCTTACATCCTTTTACGTGGATGATGCAATGATTAGGGCATTAAATGGAAGATACTAGTCACTGAATAGCTAACCTCGTCTTTTAGCTGGGCTATTTTATTCAATGAATGAGAAAAAACCGCTCATAAACCCCTTGAATAGGGCTTTGTGACAATGAAAAGAACATTTTCTATTGTTTATTGAACAGATATTATTCCTTTCTTAACGAAAGTACATCTTTCTTTGCATGATTTCAAAATGACGAAGCTATATTATGAAAAATCACCTCACCTTAATCGTTTATCGCGAAGCGAACTTCCATAATAACGCTCTTATTAAAAAATCGATTTTATAGAACCTCTATTTTAAATTAATGTACTATGCGTAAAAAAGAACATTTTTTTTGCCTAAAAGGTCGTAGCAAAATTTGGCGCATTCCTTTTTGTCTGGCAGCTTTTTCGCTTTTGCCACCCGCAGGTATTTATGCTAAAGCCGAGAGCATGAAGACGGGAGTTACGTTGGCTGTCAATTCTGCCCAGCAACAACGGACTGTTAAAGGTGTTGTTGTTGATACTAATGGTGAGCCGATTATTGGTGCAACCGTAAAAGTGAAAGGCACTTCTGACGGAACTATCACGGACATGGAAGGAAAGTTCACTGTCAATGTTAAAGGAAGCGCCTCTTTAGAAGTTTCTTATGTTGGTTATACAACGCAAACAGTTGATGTTCAGAATTCAAATTCTATTCAGATAACACTGAAAGAGGAAACGAAATTGTTGAATGAAGTTGTTGTTACCGGTTTTGGTATGTCTCAGAAGAAAGCCACATTGACGGGTGCCGTTTCTTCTATTAAATCGGAGGAGATAGCCCGCTCATCAGCTGTAACGGCTAGTGGTGCATTGGTAGGTAAAATTGCCGGTGTAAATACTCGTCAACAAGATGGTAGACCTGGTGCTGAAACTGCTTTGCAGATTCGTAACATGGGTACTCCTTTGTTTGTAATTGATGGGGTTATTTCTGATAGCGGACAATTTAATCAGATGGACTTTAATGACATTGAATCTATTTCCGTATTGAAAGATGCTTCCGCTGCTTTGTATGGTGTTCGAGCTGCTAATGGCGTTGTGGTTGTTACAACAAAAAAAGGTGCTCGAAATTCTAAAAACACCGTTTCAGTTAATGCTTATTACGGATGGGAAAAGAATTCTAAATTTATTAGCCCTGCGAACGTGAAAGATTATGTTACAGCTTATGTCACTGCTGAAACGTTCTCCGGACGTACTGATGCTACCCGTCGCTATAGTAAAGATGAATATGATAAATGGATGGCTGGTGCTGATCCTAAACATCAAGGTTGGAACTGGGGAGATTATATTTGGATTTCTTCACCACAATATTATTTGAATACCAGTTTCTCGGGAGGTACTGATAAAGCTAACTATTATGTAGCAGTATCTCATATTGATCAGGATGCTACAATTCGCAACTATGGAGGTTTCCGTCGTACGAATGTTCAGATGAATATTGAAATGAATGTCAATGATCGTTTCAAGATTGGAGCAAATATGAATGGGCGTATTGAAGATCGGCATCATCCGGGAGTCCCGGGTGGAGATGATACTTGGTTACCTCGTTTTGCAACAATGAAAAATCAGCCGACTAAACGTCCGTTTGCTAATGATAATCCGGATTATCCACAGTTGGTGTCCGATCAACCTGAAACTAACTTTGGATTATTGAATTATAACACCACTGGTCGGGTTTCAGATGTATGGCGTGTACTCCAAATGAGTGGAAATGCTGAGTATGAAATATTCAAAGGCCTTAAGTTTAAGGGTATGATGGGCTACTATTATGCATATAATGAATTGGATAATCAAGAATATACTTATCAATTATACAGCTATAATGAGCAAACCCAGCAATATGATGTGACTAATAGAATGAGTAATCCTTATCGTGAGCGTAACAGAGAAAAGATGGAGGATCAATTCTCTAATTTCCAATTGAATTTTGATCGTAAGTTCGGTGAACATTCTATTACAGCTGTAGCAGGATTCGAGGCTAGTCAACGTAAACATCCTAGGATGTGGATACATTCTACGCCGGTATCTAATGGTATGGATTTGATTCGCTTGAAAGAAATTCAAGAGTTTAATGATGATGGAGACCGTACAGAAGCTCGTATGGGCTATTTAGGACGTGTGAACTATAGCTATGCCGACAAATATTTGGTCGAATTGATTGGTCGTTGGGATGGCTCTTGGAAATTTCGTCCTGAAAAGCGTTGGGGATTCTTCCCTTCTGCATCTTTAGGATGGCGTATTTCTGAGGAAAATTTTTGGAAAGAGAGTAAAGTAGGCGGTATTATTACCAACCTCAAATTACGTGGTTCTTATGGTGAAGTTGGTGATGATGGTAGCAATGATGATAATTTTAAAAACTCTTATTCTCCATTCGATTATTTGCCGGGTTATAACTATAATAATGGTGGTGCTGTATTAGATGGTAATTGGGTTGTAGGAACATCCACTCGTGGTCTTCCAAATCAAACTTTATCATGGATGACAGCAAAAATATTAGACTTAGGTTTTGATATGGGATTCTTAAATAATCGTCTTGGCGTACAATTCGATTATTTCCGTCGTGTTCGTGATGGTATTCCTGAATCGAGATATGATGTACTCATTCCTAGTGAAACAGGTTTTAGTCTTCCGAAAGAAAATCTGAGATCAGATATGACGAAAGGTTTTGATGCTTCTCTTCACTGGGCTGATAATATAAATGACTTTAAGTATAGTGTGGGAGCTAACATGACGTATGCTCGTTTTTGGGATTACGAACAGTATAAGCCTCGCTTCAGTAACTCTTGGGATGAATATCGTAACAGTATTTGGCATCGCGTGGGCTATATAAGCTGGGGTTATGAAGCTGTTGGTCGTTTTACTAGCTGGGAACAGATTGCTAACTATCCTATTGATAATGATAGAAAAGGAAATCGTACTGTTGTTCCTGGAGACATTATGTACAAAGATCAAAATAATGATGGTGTGATCAATGGCATGGACCAACGTCCTATCGGTTACCGTGTGGATAGCACTCCAACCATAAACTTTGGTATTAACCTTACTGCTTCATGGAGAGGTTTTGATTTGGGTATGGACTGGACTGGTTCAGGAATGACTTCATGGAATCAACGTTATGAAACGGCTCGTCCTTTCCAAAATGATGGTAACAGTCCTGATGAAGTGCTGAAAGATGCATGGCACCTTTCTAATATCTGGGATGCCAACAGCGAATTAATTCCCGGAAAATATCCAATGATTCGATTGAATACGGATGATACCAGTGCTTATGATACAAGTACATTCTGGACTCATAACGTAACTTATATCAAATTACGTAATTTGGAATTAGGTTATACATTCCCTAAGACATGGTTGAATAAGACCGGGGTTAGCAGCTTACGTTTATATGTTTCCGGAACAAACTTGCTGACAATATCCAACTTATCTGTTATGGATCCGGAGTGTGCAAGTGATAACGGTTTGGATTATCCTCCTATGCGAGTAATAAATGTTGGTGTAAATCTTAAATTTTAAGAATACAATGAGAAAAAAATATATATATTCTGCAATAGCCGTTGCAATGTTGTCGTTTAGTTCTTGTAGTGGCTTTCTTGATACCACACCTGATACTCTACTGACCCAAGACCAGACTTTTGGAGACCCTACTCTTGTGAAGTCAGTATTGGCTAATTTTTATGGTCGTGTTACTTTGGGCGAACGTATTGATGATTGGGATGCTTGGGCTATGTTGGACGAAGTGATTACATTTGACAACAATAGTGATGAAACTATTGATCGTAACAAATGGCGGCCCTATGACTATACTTTAGTGCATGATTTAAATCAGTTTCTGAATGGAGTTCAGGCGTCTAAGGCCGTTGATGATGCTACCAAGACCCAGTATATAGGTGAGGTAAGATATATTCGCGCTTGGTTGTATTTCTGTATGGGACGTACTTTAGGTGGTGTGCCTATTGTGGGTGATCAGCTATTCAACTATACTCCCGGTATGGATATTACTACGTTGCAAGTTCCACGTTCTAAAGAAGCGGAGCTGTATGATTATGTAATATCAGAATGCGAAGCAGCTGCAAGCATGCTGACTAAGAATACCAACAAAAATTCAGCACGAGCCAACTATTGGGTTGCAAAGATGTTGGAAGCACGTGTTGCACTAACAGCTGCTTCTTTGGCTACCTATAATACAGCTGATGCTCATCCTCAATTGCGTACGGCTGGTGGTGAAGTCGGTATCCCTGCTTCTAAAGCTAAAGAATATTATCAGATTGCACTCGCAGCTGCAACAGATGTGATTCAACACGGACCGTATAAGTTGATGCACGCTTCAGAGAATACTCCTAAAGCTTATGCTGATAACTTTTATAAAGCTGTGTGCCAGAAGGATGCGAATACAGAAGTTATTTGGACTCGCGATTATGTTTCTCCTGGTCAAACTCATCAATTTACTAGAAGCAATTTACCTAAAAGCATTGAGCAAGATACAGGTAGTGACCGCTTATCAGTATTGTTAAATATAGTAGAGGCCTTTGAGCCCATTAATGCAGCGGAAGACCAAAGAGGTAAAGGTACTCCATTCGATATTGGTACATTGGATAGCCCTAAATTCTTTGCAAATCCTACCGATTTGTTTATGGATCGTGACCCTCGTTTGATGGGTAGTATTATCGTTCCCGGATCTACTTTTGATAGTAAAATCATAGAATTGCAAGCTGGTCAGCTTAATAAAAAAGACGGGAAATGGAGTGAGTTGACTAGTAGTCGCAACTCATACGATACAGACGGTAATTTGATTACTGCAAACAACGGTCCTTTTGGCGGAAATATGCGTGAGATTAATAGAACTGGATTTTACGTGCGCAAGTATTTGGATGCAACTCCATCTGCGGGTACTATTGGTCGTGGTTCGGAAATGTGGAATGTCTATTTCCGTATTTCAGAAGCTTACTTAATTGCTGCAGAAGCTGCATGGGAATTAAGTCGGAATAATACTGACGCTGATGCACTGAAGTATATTAATGAAGTGCGTACAAGAGCTGGTGTACAGCCATTGGAATCAGTTGATCATCAAAAGATTATTCATGAAAATCAAGTTGAGTTTGCTTTTGAAGGCCATCGCTGGTGGGATTTGAAGCGTTGGATGGAAGCAAGTAAGATTTGGACCGGTGATCCTAATATGCGTACATCACAGCGCTTGGGCTTATGGCCTTATAAGGTGGTAGCTCCCGGAGATGCTAACAATGGAAAGTGGGCATTTATTGAAAAAGATATGCAAAAACTTGATTTGTGGCGTCGTCCTTTAAAGTGTACTGATGTTCAGTACTATTCAGAAATTGATAATGGTTGGATTAGTAATAATCCTAAATTGGTGAAGAATCCATATCAATAACCTAAAACAAAGAAAATGAAAATGAAAACAATATCTAAAATATTCTCGGTTCTTACTTTGTCGGTTCTGATATTTACAGGGTGTATGAAGGATAATTATGATGAACCGACATCCACAATAAAAGGACGTGTGGTTTATCAAGGTACACCTCTTCAATTGCGTGGAAATGAGGCTGTAAAGCTGTATTTATATCAACGTGGTTATGCAAAACATGATCCGGTTGAAGTTTTTGTAAATCAAAATGGCGAATACTCGGTTTGTATTTTTAATGGTGATTACCAGTTAATTACAAAATCAGGAAATGGCCCTTGGACAGCTCAAGGACGTGATACTATACAAGTGAAATTAAGAGGGACAGCCACTCAAGATGTGGAAGTTGTTCCTTATTATTTGGTTGACGATGCTCAAATTACTTTAGATGGAAATAAAGTTAATGCATCTTTTAAGGTAAATAAAGTTGCAGGTAATGGTATTGATCGTATGATTCTATTATTGAGTACGACGCAGTATATTAGTGATGCTGAGCATAATGTTGATCGTTATGATGAGACTAGTAATCTGGTAAATTTTGATCAAACTGGCAAGACCTATACTTTTGCTACAAGAGACTACACAAGCAATGCTACGTTTCAGACTGCTTTGAAGCGAGGTACGCTGTTTGCACGTATCTGCTTATGGCCTACAGGATCTGATCAAGGTATTTACTCAAAAGTAATTCGGTTGAAATAATTCAATAGGTAATTTTCATATTGCATGGGGGAGAAATATTTTTATTTCTCCCCCATTTTATTAAATATTATTGATAACTTTATTTGTCAGTATTAGATTCTTGATATATATCGATTTGGTTGTTTTTATTCTGTTTTATAACGTAAATAATTACATAGGATATTATGATGAAAAATATAAGTTTTGTATTAGCATTGATATATTTGAATATATTATCGGCTTCAGCTACTCTCTCGAATGACACTCTTCTAACAAATCGTTTGAATAGTCATTTAAGTAGATGCCCCATAGAAAAATTATATTTGCATCAAGATAGGGCAATATATTATGCCGGTGATACGATTTGGCTAAAAGTGTATCAATTTATATCTCCGCAGGCGGTTTCTGCCAGCAAGGTGGTCTATATTGACTTGATAAATGAAAAAGGTAAAGTGATTGCTCAGGCTAAATATCCAATAACTAATGGACAGTATGGTGGAAATATTCGTGTACCTAATGATATCCCGACCGGTCATTATTTTCTCCGTGCTTATACTCGATGGATGCAGAATTTCGACACTTCAGGTATTTTTTGTCGGGAGGTGCTTATATATGGTGTTAAGAATAGTAGTGAAAAGAAAAAATTAGATACATCAAAAGATATTCGTTTGCATTTTTATCCGGAGGGAGGTGATATGATTGATGGCTTGACTTCAAAAGTGGCTTTTGAGGTACTTAATAAGGGGAGAGGGATGTCTGCCAAAGGAGTGGTTTTAAATTCGGATGGCGATACCTTACTACATTTTCATACTTCCTTTGATGGAAAAGGTTCCTTTAGTTTTCTGCCTCACAAAAATGAACGATATATAGCCAGGCTTATTGGAAGCGCTGAATCTTTTACTTTGCCGGAAGTCAGATCGTCGGGGTTTGTGCTTTCCGCCAAACATTTAAATAATGCTTTACGTATTTCTGTTTTAAAGAAAGAGGTAGATACAAAACATGCCTATTCTTTAGTTCTTCATCAGGAAGGACGGGTTTTGGCTCAGTTAAGTATTGATACTTCGAAGGGCTTTAATTTTTTTGATTTACCTCTTGATAAGCTCCCTGCTGGAATTTTTACTCTAACTCTAGTGGACGAAAGTTATCATGCTTACTGTGAACGTCTTCTATTTGAACATTTTCCTGATATCTTGAACCTGAAGATATCTGAAAAAAGTCAGGAAGAAGGAGGCTATAAGAAAATATCACTTGATATAGATTCTGATAATTCTAATGGAACACCTGTAAAAGGAGTTTTCTCACTAGCTGTCTGTGAAAGTTTATTGGAGCAGATATCCGAACGCGACAATTTAGCGACCTATTATTTTCTATCTAGTGAATTAAAAGGTTCGGTACATTCACCTCAACAGTATTGGATTGGGAGTTCTTCTGATTGTTTGTCGAAGATTGAATTACTGTTGTTAACTCAAGGTTGGTGTCGTTATTCATTGGAGGACATGATCAAGCCTGTTTTTGCAAATAAATACCCGATGGAAGAAGGTCTTGTATTGTCGGGAAATATAGAAAATATTAGCAAGAAAAGGCTTGAGGGTGCCACAGTTCAGGCTATTATACGGCAGGATACACTTCAAAGATTTGCAATAGGCACCCTTGATAATGAAAAACATTTTCAAATATCAAATATATTTTTTAATGACACCACTGATGTTGTGTTATCTGTAACAGATAAAGTAGGTCATACTTATCCACTAAAGCTTGATCCCCAAATAGCTTTTCCTGCCGTAAAAGAGGGTCCCTTTATTTTGTCGGAAGACAGTCTGTACTATACGAGGTGGAAGATGGCTGAATTACCCAATTCTCCTCATAATATAGATAAACAGGTTTTCAATCTAGGTGAAGTAACGGTGACGGCAAGGAAAAGAGATGAAATAGAGAAGCGTCGATTGTATGGAGATGGATTTGTGAAGACGAGTGTTGAGGTACCTGAAAATAGCGGCATGGGTGATGTGCGGCGTTTATTAGGCTCAATACCCGGTGTGGAGATGATTCATGATGGAGATCCGAAAAAGCCTGAATTCCTTTATGCACATATAGTAGGCAGTGATCGGGGAGAGAAGGCTACATTGGTACTTGACGGCTATGTGGAGCATGATCCGGAAATGATTTATGGATTGGAAGCTTCGAGTATTGAGCGGGTTGAAGTGCTACGTTCTACATTAACTGTCTTCGGTGGATTTTCAAGCCGGGCTGGAGTAATAGCACTTTATTCACGCCCTTCAAAAGGGGTAATTAAAGCTTCTAATAAATTAATATGTAAGGAGGGTGTGTCAAAACAGACACATCCTCTTTTCATATCATAGTTGCTTGGGAGTTTGTCTATACAGCAATTTTCTGA
>VOIU01000065.1 GCA_007896885.1 Bacteroidaceae bacterium HV4-6-C5C | reverse complement strand
TCAGGGAAGACGCTTTTTATAGTATCCGTAAATCCATTCAGATTATCGGTTACAGTTATGAGAATATCTTCTACTCCGCGAGCTTTTAAATCAGTTAGAACACCCATCCAAAAGGAAGCACTTTCGGCTTTACCGACCCACATGCCCAGAACTTCTTTCAAACCGTCCTTATTTAAACCCACACACAGGTAAACTGTTTTATTAATCACTTTACCATTCTCACGGACTTTGAAAACAATCCCGTCCATCCAGATAATCATATAAAGACTCTCTAAAGGACCATTTTGCCACTCTAAAGCAGCTTGAGAAACCTTGCCTGTAATCACAGAGATGGCAGAAGCAGAGAGGCTAATCTTAT
>VOIU01000064.1 GCA_007896885.1 Bacteroidaceae bacterium HV4-6-C5C | reverse complement strand
TCAGGGAAGACGCTTTTTATAGTATCCGTAAATCCATTCAGATTATCGGTTACAGTTATGAGAATATCTTCTACTCCACGAGCTTTTAAATCAGTTAGAACACCCATCCAGAAGAAAGCACTTTCGGCTTTACCGACCCACATGCCCAGAACTTCTTTCAAACCGTCCTTATTTAAACCCACACATAGGTAAACTGTTTTATTAATCACTTTACCATTCTCACGGACTTTGAAAACAATCCCGTCCATCCAGGCAATCATATAAAGACTCTCTAAAGGACGATTTTGCCACTCTAAAGCAGCTTGAGAAACCTTGCCTGTAATCACAGAGATGGCAGAAGCAGAGAGGCTAATCTTAT
>VOIU01000023.1 GCA_007896885.1 Bacteroidaceae bacterium HV4-6-C5C | reverse complement strand
ACCTCTTTACAAAAGAGCTTGTTGATGTGATTAATGATGGACAATTAAGTCTTAATTTTTTTAGTGGACACTAGTGATATACTAATTACATTACCGTATTGGCAAACTCGGGTGACTTGGAGAAAACAATGAGCCATAACTTGTATGGTTCGTTGCAGTATACCGATCCAATTAAGGGATTCTTTGCGAACTGCTACTTTAATTACTTTAACCGTCGCCACACTCCGCTTTATGAAAGTACATTGATGGATGAGGTGTATCGCCGTAAAGCAACAGGAGAATATACCAATTCGGAAACTTACATGCTAAACGGGAGAATCAGTCAGGCATGGGGATGGAGTAAGTTATCTGTTGCACTTACCGGTATGTACAGTTGGGATAATTATAAACTTCTGTTTGCGGGTGCTTTAAATCCTTATCAGATGCGTACTTCGTCCGTTGGTGTGGAATTTTCTTTCCGTCCTGTGGCGTTGCTGTCGTTCGAAGAAAATAGCAGTTATGATTATAGCAAACAAATAAATAAAGCGAACCCTTCTCTGTCTACCGATCCGTTGCGCTCATTTTACCATAAGTTGAAAACTTTTATATTACCCGGGAAGTGGCAGATAGAATGGGATAATGAATGTTACCATAGTAATGATAAAACGGTTTCTTTCAATTTCTTTTCCGACCTTTCTGTGTTTTACCGTGCCGGTTCTTATGAAGTAGGTTTATCTTGTAATAATATTTTTGGGAATACACAATATGAGAGACGTATGATTACGACCAACCAACAAGTTTATACAATCAATCAACTTCGTCCTCGCGAGCTTCTTTGTAAGGTGAGCTTTAATTTGTAACCTGCAAACGTTTTCTAATTACTTTAAATGCATTTTTCTTCTATTTTTTCTTTCCTTTGTTTTTCCGTACTATATTTGCTCCATCGTAACAAATATTTAACATCATGAAAAGCATGAAATTAGTATGTGTATGGTGTGCTCTATTCTTTTTATGGAGTACTTCTGCTAAAACTGAAAACATTACTTCGCCCAATGGGCAGTTGAAACTTAATTTCTCGCTGACTACTCAGGGAGAGCCGTGTTATCAACTTTATTATAAAGGTAAAACGGTAATTAAGCCATCCAAGCTTGGCTTGGAATTGAAAGATGATCCGGGACTGATGAACGGTTTTGTGGTTGCGGATACTAAAATTTCTACATTTGATGAGACTTGGAAACCTGTATGGGGTGAGATGAATCAGATCCGCAATCATTATAATGAATTGGCGGTGACTTTGAACCAAACGGCTCAGGATCGTAAAATCGTTATTCGCTTTAGGGTATACGATGAGGGTATCGGCTTCCGTTATGAATTTCCGTTGCAGCGCAACCTTAACTATTTCGTAATTAAAGAGGAGCGTAGCCAGTTTGCTATGGCGGGCGATCATACCGCTTTTTGGATCCCCGGCGACTATGATACTCAGGAATATGACTATACCGAATCTAAATTATCACAGATCAGAGGGTTGATGAAAGGGGCTATTACTCCCAATGCTTCACAAACTCCTTTTTCACCGACGGGTGTACAGACTGCTTTACAGATGAAGACTGCGGATGGACTCTATATCAATCTGCATGAAGCTGCATTGGTGGATTACTCTTGCATGAGCTTGAACTTGGATGATAAGAATATGGTATTCGAATCATGGCTTACTCCTGATGCTCAGGGAAATAAAGGATATATGCAGGCTCCCTGCCATTCTCCATGGCGTACGGTGATGGTGAGTGATGATGCCCGTGAATTGTTGGCATCAAAACTGACGTTGAACCTGAACGAGCCTTGCGCTTATAAAGATGTATCATGGATTAAACCGGTGAAATATGTAGGTGTTTGGTGGGAGATGATTACAGGTAAGAGCACTTGGGCGTACACTGACGACTTGTTGTCTGTGAAGCTGGGTGAGACCGATTATAGCAAGACTAAACCAAATGGCCGACATGGTGCTAACAATGATAATGTGAAACGTTATATTGATTTTGCAGCTAAACATGGCTTTTCTCAGGTGTTGATTGAAGGTTGGAATGAAGGTTGGGAAGATTGGTTCGGTCATTCCAAAGATGATGTGTTTGATTTTGTAACTCCTTATCCTGATTTTGATGTAAAGATGCTGAATGCCTATGCTCACAGCAAGGGTGTAAAATTGATGATGCATCATGAGACTTCTTCTTCTGTGCGCAATTACGAACGTCACATGGATAAAGCTTACCAGTTTATGGTGGACAATGGTTATACTGCGGTGAAGAGCGGGTATGTAGGTAATATAATCCCCCGTGGTGAGCATCATTATGGTCAATGGATGAATAATCACTATTTATATGCCATTAAAAAGGCTGCTGATTATAAGATTAGCGTGAATGCACACGAGGCTGTGAGACCTACGGGACTTTGCCGTACTTATCCTAACTTGATTGGCAACGAATCTGCACGTGGTACCGAATATGAAGCTTTCGGAGGAAGTAAACCTTTCCACACGACAATTCTTCCTTTCACTCGTCTGATGGGTGGTCCGATGGATTATACACCGGGTATTTTCGACACCCGTTTGTCTTTCTTGAAAACAGAAAATCACAGTTGGGTACATACCACACTTGTTAAGCAACTCGCTTTATATGTAACGCTTTACAGTCCTTTGCAGATGGCTGCTGATCTACCCGAAAATTATGAGCGCCATCTTGACGCTTTCCAGTTTATTAAAGATGTAGCTGTAGATTGGGATGATAGTAAATATCTTGAGGCGGAACCGGGACGTTATGTGACGGTAGCTCGTAAAGCCAAAGGGGCGGGCAGCTGGTTTGTTGGCGGAATAACCGGTGCTGATGCACGTGTTTCTTCTTTCACGCTTGATTTCCTTGATCCTGCCAAAGAATATGTGGCTACACTTTATGCCGATGGTAAGGATGCTGACTATGAGCATAACCCGACTTCTTATCAAATAAAGAAAGGTCGCGTTACTGCCAAAACAAAGATATCGGTAAAGCTTGCGCGTAGTGGTGGCTTTGCTCTTAGTTTGATTGAAGTTACACCTGCAGATAAGAAAACGGTGAAAAAATGGTAGTTATCAATTAAACTTTGTCTCCGGAACTTCCGAAGTTGTTACGAAGTATAACATATTGTAAAAAGGGGTGTGAATTGCTTGGCTATTCACACCCCTTTTTTTACCTTTACGGCAGTTAGGTGCTTCTTTTCTTACTTTTAGTAAGGAAAGATAAAGATGTAAATTGCGCTTTACTGAGATGAACCTTTCTGATAATATCCGGTTTACTTTGAATAGGGTTACAAGAGATTTATTGTAGGGTTTAAGAAAGGATATAATAGGTAATATTCGATAAAATTAAATAGTATGACTTTAGTAGAACGTTTTTTAAAGTATGTGAGTTATGATACGCAGTCGGATGAAGAGACACGTCTGACTCCAAGTACTCCCGGGCAAATGGTATTTGCCAAAGTATTGAAAGAAGAATTGGAATCGTTGGATTTGGAAGATATTACGCTGGATGAAAACGGCTATTTATTTGCTACACTTCCTTCTAATATATCCCAATCGGTGCCTACCATTGGCTTTATTGCACACATGGATACCAGTCCTGATATGACAGGGAAGAATGTCTCTCCACGGATTGTGAAGAACTATGATGGAAGTGACATTACCCTTTGTGAAGAGGATAAAATTGTGCTTTCTCCCGTACAGTTTCCTGAATTGTTGGAGCATAAAGGAGAGGATCTGATTGTAACGGATGGCAGGACATTACTCGGAGCGGATGATAAGGCTGGTATTGCCGAAATTATTTCTGCTATTGTTTATCTTAAAGAACATCCCGAAGTAAAGCATGGAAAAATTCGTATCGGTTTCAATCCGGACGAAGAGATAGGAGAGGGCGCTCATAAATTTGATGTAGATAAGTTCGGCTGTGATTGGGCTTATACTATGGATGGTGGTGAAAAAGGAGAATTGGAGTTTGAGAACTTTAATGCTGCCTCTGCCAAAATTACTTTTAAGGGGAGAAATGTCCACCCGGGGTATGCAAAACATAAAATGATCAATTCCATAAAGGTGGCAAATCGCTTTTGCAGTATGCTTCCAAGTCACGAAACACCAGAGGATACCGAGGGATACGAAGGATTTTATCATTTAATTGGTATTAATGGTAGTGTGGAGCAGACTACAGTAAGTTACATCATTCGTGACCACGATCGCGTCCTGTTTGAAAATCGTAAAAAGGAGGTCGAGCACTTGGTAAATAAGATTAATGCCGAATATGGTGAAGCGACCGCTGTACTTGAAATGCGTGATCAGTACTACAATATGCGTGAGAAAATTGAACCCGTAATGCATATCATTGATACGGCTTTTGCTGCAATGGAGGCTGTCGGAGTGAAACCTAATGTTAAGCCGATACGTGGTGGAACAGATGGCGCACAACTCTCATTTAAAGGACTCCCTTGCCCTAATATATTTGCAGGTGGACTGAATTTTCATGGGCGTTATGAGTTTGTGCCTGTTCAAAGTATGGAAAAAGCCATGCAGGTGATAGTTAAGATTGCCGAGCTTGTAGCTACAAAATAATAGAATACCCTTAAACAATAAAACGATATGAAAACTACGCCATTTACAGAAAAGCATGTCTCACTGGGAGCTAAAATGTGCGATTTTGCCGGTTATAACATGCCCATAGAATATTCGGGCATTATAGATGAGCATTTGACGGTATGTAATGCAGTCGGTGTATTTGATGTGTCTCACATGGGAGAATTCTGGGTGAAAGGTCCGCAAGCTTTGGCTTTTTTACAGAAAGTGACTTCTAATAACGTAGCTACTCTCTCTCCGGGAAAAGTTCAGTACTCTTGTTTTCCGAATGAGACAGGTGGAATAGTTGATGACTTGTTGGTTTATCAGTATGAGCCTGAGAAGTATTTGCTTGTGGTGAATGCTGCCAATATTGACAAGGATTGGAATTGGTGCGTGTCTCATAACACAGAAGGAGCGGAATTGGAAAACGCATCCGAGGGGATGGGGCAGTTGGCTGTTCAGGGACCAAAAGCCATATTGGCTCTTCAAAAGCTGACTTCCATTAATTTGTCCGAAATACCTTATTATACATTTACTCATGGTGAATTTGCCGGAGTAAAAGATGTGATTATTTCGAATACCGGATATACCGGTGCCGGTGGATTTGAATTGTACTTCTATCCCGATGAGGCTCTGAAGATATGGAATGCTGTTTTTGAAGCTGGAGCTGAATTTGGCATTAAGCCTATTGGTTTGGGAGCTCGCGACACTCTTAGATTGGAGATGGGCTTCTGCCTCTATGGCAATGACTTGGATGATACGACATCGCCTATTGAAGCTGGTCTAGGCTGGATAACCAAGTTTACAGAGGGTAAGAATTTTATTAATCGCCCGATGCTTGAAGTCCAGAAGACAACAGGGGTAACCCGTAAGTTGGTCGGTTTTGAAATGGTTGATCGTGGAATTCCCCGGCATGGCTATGAGTTATATTCCGCTGATGGAGAACAGATTGGACACGTGACTTCGGGAACAATGTCTCCCATCCGCAAAATAGGCATTGGAATGGGGTATGTAAAGCCTGAATTTAGTAAGCTGGGAACGGATGTATTCGTCGATGTTAGAGGTCGCCGATTGAAAGCTATTATAGCAAAACCGCCCTTTAGAAAATAAGAAGTTTTAGTAAATAAAGCTGCCCAAGGCTACGTTCAATACGTGATCTTGGGCAGTTCTTTTTCGAATAGTCAGTAAGGCTTAGTTATATTTTGCTTATTTTAGTCAGCAGTTGTTGAGCCCATCCTATTTCTTTTGTAGCCCAATCCTGTTCGTCTCCCTTTACACCTTGTTCGTTATATTTGGTAAGCAGAGTCAGATAGTCTTGAAGAGCTCCGGCAGCTTGCATCTGTTTGTTCATACGTAGTAAGAGCAATATCTCTTGCTTGTTGATGTCGAGATTCGGACTTGTACCGGCCAGTTCTTTTGCTTTTTGCAATAATGAAAGGCAATCATTGTTAGACTCTTCGGTGTTGTAGAGTGCCATTTTTGCTTTGACAAGTATGACATAATCATTGTCCGATGCCAGATTTGTTTTAATATTTTTCTGTATTAATCGGGCTGCAGCGGCATATCTTTGATTGGCGAACTCCATCTGTGCATTGAATGTTATAACGTCTGATACAGTTTTCTGATAAGGGCGCGCTTCTATATTGTGCACCTCGCCTGCTTTTTCAATTCTTTTCTTCAAATCATCCGTACTGCTATAACGAGTCAGATTATTACTCTTGCTCTGGCGTTCGTAGTAATCTACTATTTTTGATAAAGCTGAAGACAATGCATCAGGATTCATCCCTTTTAATGAAATGAGACTTTTTGCAATTTCATCCGCTGAAAATTCTTGTTTTAATTTATATTGCATCCCTAAACGGTCAACAACATTTGCATTAATCAGTGTGGCGATGCTACCGATACTTGCTACAACTCCTATGCCGAGTGCTTTCTTATTATCATCCCAATAAGCAACATCAAATGCTGCATCAGCTGTTGCTGCGAGAACACTTCCCCAAAAAGCTGCCCGCTTGGCGTTACGCTCTGCAATATAAATATTGTTGATTTGATCGTCCCGTACGAAGTGAGCCATTTCATTAGCTATGATTGCCGCTAATTCGTCTTCGGAGTCGAGTGTACAAAGTAGCCCTGTGCTTACAAGCATGGAACCATTGGGTAGCATGTATGCTTCCGGTTCGGGGGATTGTATGACTTGCACGTTTAACCTTTCGGAGCGGTTCGGATCAATGTTTGATACGCTTAGTTTAGCAAATACACTTTGCACGTAAGAATTTATATAGTCATCGTTGTAAGCTATACTTTTCACTTTGTCAAGATAATCCATACATTCTTCATCAACTTGATTACGCAACTCCTTGCGGTACCCATTTTCCGAAAAGTATTCGTATAAATGTTGTTTCACATAAATCTGTTGCCACAGTTCTTCGCTATTCCCAGGAGCATAAAATTTGATTAACTTAAGCTCTTCCGCAGGTAAGGCTGTTTGGGTACTGTTGACTTCTATTGCATAGTAGGTATCATATCCATATTGCCCGGGATCGGAGTTATGTAGTTTGACGACTCTTCGCACTATAACAGGTGTGCCGGCAGGATAATTTCCATAGGGTTTTATAAACTCTCCTTTTAGGGCCATAGGACCGCTCAGGTCTTTTGTTTTTGCTGCATAACCAGCTGCAACTAAAAACATTATGAAGAATAATAGGGTGACAAAGCGTTTCATGATGATTAATTAACTTTGGTTAGAATATTTGTTTATTAATTTATGAAAACAAATATAGGAAAGGCGTAATACCTTTCCTATATAATTTCCCCTATACTGTGGTAGGGAATTCCCTATTCTTCACCTATTTCTTGAGGAACGATGAGACTGTCGGGTTTGACAGCCACTGAATCTGTATCCCTTCGATGGTAAATGGTGTGACAACTATAGTCTTTATTTATCTTTTCTTTCGGCCGTGGAAATTTTGCACGATATTCCTTTAATCTGTCGTCCTTCAATACTTTTTCCATGAAGTAGGCAAATACAGGTAAGGCTGTTCGACTGCCTTGTCCTAAAGCTCCTGTGCGGAAGTGTATACTTCGGTGTTCTCCTCCGACCCATGCTCCTCCGACTAATTTAGGAGTGATGCCGACAAACCATGCATCAGAGTGATTGGAAGATGTTCCTGTTTTTCCACCGAATTCCGTGTCCGAATGAAATAAATCGTATGCCCAAAGAGCTTGTGATGTTCCCATTGGCTCGGTTAACCCCGCTTTCAACATCTCTGTCATGAGGAATGCAGTTTCATAAGGAATTACCTGCTTTTGCTGGCTTTTATCCTCGTAAATCACATGTCCTTCGGAATCTTCTATTTTGGTTACCAATATCGGGTCATGTTCTTTTCCATCGTTAACCACGGTGGTGTATGAATTTACTAACTCCAATAGTGATACATCGGAAGCACCTAGACTCAATGCCGGAGTCTCTTCAAGCGGGGTTTTTATCCCCATTGCGTATGCTGTTTGCGCTACGTCATGTACCCCGACTTCTTGTCCCACTTGTACTGCTATCGTGTTGATAGAACGGGCAAATGCAGCTTTTAATGAGAGAGTGTCTCCTGTATAAGAACCGTCGGCATTGCGAGGTATCCATTTTGCCGGTTTGCCTTTTTCCATTACATCCCATGCTTTATACTGATCGACACGTAAGTCACAAGGAGACATTCCTTTATTGAATCCGGCGGTATAAACAAATAATTTGAATGTTGAACCTGGCTGTCGCTTGGATAATACTTTATCATACTTCCATGCTCCGAAATTTATATCTCCAACCCAAGCTTTTACATATCCGGTTTGGGGCTCCATTGCTACAAAACCACAGTGCATGAAACGTTCCATATATCGGATAGAGTCCATTGTGCTAATGGTGGTATCTCTTGAACCCTTATCATAATCGAAGACTTTCAATCGGTGTGGTTTATTCAGATAATAATTGATGGAATCCGGTCGGTCGGGATATTTTTCCTGTAGTAATTTGTAATGTATGGTACGTTTAGCTATATCTTCTATAAAGTTGGGTATCTCATTTCCGTTACGGTCACGCCATGGTACTTGGTTCCCCCAGTGATTGTTGAAGTTCCGTTGTACCACTCGCATTTGTCTGTTTACAGCAGCTTCGGCATAGCCTTGCATACGACTGTCGACTGTGGTATAAATTTTGAGTCCGTCGGAATATAAATCAATATTGTTGGCTTTACACCAAGCTGAAAGGTATTCGGAAACAGCTTCTCTGAAATAAAGGGCCTGCCCATCATAATTTGTTTCAATATTGTAATTTAGATGGATTGGAATCTGTTTTAATGAATCATATTGGGTACGGGTGATTTCATGATGTTTCATTAAGTTTTCCAACACAACATTGCGGCGGTGCAAGCTATTTTTCGGGTTAAGTCGTGGATTATAGGTGGTGGTGGCTTTTAACAACCCGACAAGTGTTGCTGCTTGTTCGTAGGTTATTTCTTTAGGTGTTGTATTAAAATAGGTTTTGCAGGCCGTTTTGATGCCGTACGCATTACTTCCGAAATCGACGGTGTTAAGGTACATGGTTAGGATCTCTTGCTTCGAATAAAACATTTCGATTTTAACCGCTGTAATCCATTCTTTGGATTTCATGATAATCAGCTTTACCCCGGGAATGAATCCGAGTATTCCGGTAGAGTATTGGGAGCGCACCTTAAACATGTTCTTTACCAACTGTTGGGTAATAGTGCTGGCACCTCTTGCTTCGCCCTTTGCCATGTCTTTCATTGCAGCAAATACTCCTTGAAAGTCAATTCCGAAATGATGATAAAAACGTTCGTCTTCTGTATTGATTAGAGTCTTTATCAAAATTGGAGATATTTCCTGATAGGTTACCGGGCTTCTGTTTTCGCGGAAATATTTACCTATTAATTTGCCGTCCGCACTATATATTTCCGATGCAGTAGGTTGCTCCGGATTATGTATACTTGATAGCCCCGGAGACTTACCGAATAACCATAAAAAGTTGATGTCTACCAAGAAGAGATAGAGCATAAAAAAAACAATAAATGAGATGACCCCCGCAATTGCACGTCTATACCATGGCTTGTCTCTATAAAGACCTTTGTACCACGTGGCAAACTTACACAAATATGTTTTCAGCCAACGAAAAGCTTTTTTGAGAAAAGAAATGAGTTTATTCATAATAATATTATTTGCTTTATGCAAAAAGAGGAAACTCTCACGGTGAGAATTTCCTCTTTTTCTACCTCTATGTACAGGTTATTTTTTCTTACGGTCACCGTAGCGGCTCATAAACTTGTCGACACGACCCGCAGTATCTACCAATTTGGATTTTCCAGTATAGAACGGGTGTGAAGTGCTGGAGATTTCCAATTTAACCAACGGATAAGTTTCACCTTCAAATTCTATAGATTCTTTTGTAGTAACTGTTGAACGTGATAAAAATACATCACCGTTTGACATATCTTTAAATACTACCGGACGGTATGATTCAGGATGGATACCATTTTTCATTTCAATATTTTTTTTAATTTATACTTCTTAGTTATGTAGTGGTGTAATGGTCTTTTTTCAGTGCGCAAAGATAATGCTTTTCTCTGAATAAGAAAAAAGATTGTCGGAAAAATAGGTTTATCTCTTTTTATTTCAGATTTTTGCAACATATTTTAATTGATAAACAGTATGAAAAAGCTACTTCTTCTCTCGCTATTGGTGCTTTGTGTATTCTCTCTCCGAGCTCAGCAAAGCAGACAACAAAAATTCAGTGTCGCTTTCTATAATCTTGAAAATCTTTTTGATACGATTCATGACTCTGGTAAAGATGACTATGAATTCTTACCAAATGGAGATTATCACTGGACAGGTAAACGCTATGAGGCTAAGTTGAAAAATATGGCTAAAGTTTTGGGAGATTTATCTCGCGATAAAGTTTCTAACGGTCCTGCGGTAATTGGTGTTGCTGAAGTCGAAAATGATAGAGTTTTGGCCGATTTGACTAATCAAAACCCAATTTCCAATTATAAGTTTGTGCATTATGAAGGTCCTGATAAACGTGGAATAGATTGTGCATTATTATATGATCCCCAGCAATTTAGCGTAAAAAAATCCAAATTGGTTCTTTCTACGCCTTACCAAGGCGATACGATACATCTTACCCGTGGCTTTTTAATAGTGGACGGATTGTTGGGTGGTGAACATATTTGTTTTGTTGTGAATCATTGGCCTTCCCGCGGAGCGGATTCATCGGTCAGAGTTCATGCAGCCGAACAGGTTAAAGCGTTGAAAGATTCTCTATTGCACGAGGATAAGAATTTGAAACTGATTATCATGGGTGATTTGAATGATGACCCGATGGATATGAGTTTGAAAGTCCTTGGCACACATAAATTTCCGGATGAGGTGAAAAAGGGGGATTTTTATAATCCATGGTGGCAAACTTTGGAAGACAGAGGAGTGGGAACTTTACTTTATAAAGGCAAATGGAATCTTTTTGATCAGATTTTGATATCCAAGTCTTTGCTTGAAGCGAAAAAGGGTTTGGTTTATGAATCTAATGAAGTTTTCAATCGGGAGTATTTAATTCAACAAGATGGAAATTATAAAGGTTCTCCGTTGCGGACTTTTGGTGGACGTAGTTGGTTGAATGGTTATAGTGACCATTTACCGACAATTGTCTACTTGGAGAAGAAGTAATATGTATGGAATTACTAAAGAGGTGTTTCCATTTTGAGGACAAACTTTAGATGACTGTTCTTTGTTATTTATATAAATAAACGCAAGATTTTATTAGTCTGCTTTGTAATATAGAGATTGCAATATGCTGAGTGTGAAACTCAATTATTATAAAATTAAATAATTGCCTTAGTTTTTAATAGGTAATTTATTTAATCTGAATTCTTCGTTTGAAGGATAATGTGTACTTTTGCGGAGAATTTTATTCACTAACAATAAACTTTAAACAAAATGATTAGCTACAAAGAATTAGGTCTCGTAAATACTAAAGATATGTTTGCGAAGGCTATTAAAGGTGGATATGCCATCCCGGCTTTCAACTTTAACAATATGGAACAGTTGCAGGCTATTGTGAAAGCTGCCGCAGAAACAAAATCTCCGGTTATTTTGCAGGTATCTAAAGGTGCTCGTAACTATGCAAATCAAACTTTGCTACGTTATATGGCTGAAGGTGCTGTTGAATATGCAAAAGAATTGGGCTGCAACCACCCTGAAATTGTTCTTCACCTTGACCACGGAGATAGCTTTGAGCTTTGCAAATCTTGTATTGATATGGGCTTTTCTTCTGTAATGATTGATGGTTCTCATCTTCCTTACGACGAGAATGTTGCTTTAACAAAACAAGTAGTTGAATACGCTCATCAGTTTGATGTAACTGTAGAGGGTGAATTAGGCGTTTTGGCAGGTGTTGAAGATGAGGTTGTTGCAGAACACCACACTTATACAAGACCTGAAGAAGTTGTTGACTTTGTAACCAAAACAGGTTGCGATAGTTTGGCTATTTCTATTGGTACTTCTCACGGTGCATACAAATTCAAACCGGAACAATGTCACGTAGATCCTCAAACAGGTCGTTTAGTACCTCCTCCTTTGGCATTTGATGTATTGGATGGTGTTATGAACGAACTTCCCGGATTCCCTATCGTATTACACGGATCTTCATCTGTTCCTCAGGAAGAAGTAGATGCAATCAATAAGTTCGGTGGTAAATTGGAAGCTGCAATCGGTATTCCGGAAGAAGAATTGCGCAAAGCTGCAAAATCTTCTGTTTGCAAGATTAACATTGACTCAGACTCTCGTTTGGCAATGACTGCAGGTATCCGCAAGGTATTTGCTGAGAAACCTGCAGAATTTGATCCTCGTAAGTATCTTGGCCCTGCTCGTGATAACATGGAGAAACTTTACAAGCACAAAATTGTAAGTGTATTAGGCTCAGAAAATAAATTGGCTCAATTAGATTAATCGATTGATCCTAAGATAGAATAAGCCCTTGCATGTTTTCATTGCAAGGGCTATTTATTTCATAAGCTTTAAAGATCCCCTTATTTATATGCTGTTCATTAATGAAAAGGATAAATAAGGGGATTTCTTTTAAGGCGTTGTTTTATCTATATGGTTTTCACATTTAGCATGCTGCTCAATAAAATATTCTAGGGATGGCATTTATTGATTATAGTTCAATCACTAGAGATTCTCTAGGTGTCATTTTAAAACTGTCTTTATCAAAGTAAACGGTTTGTCCACTTACAACATCTTTACCCTGTTTGCTTTCTTTGAGCACTTCTTTATAGGGTTTCAGTAGTATTGTTGTGTCACTGTCGGTTCCGTTCAACATCACAAGCACTGTTTTACCTTCGTATTGGCGGGCGTATACATAAACACCGTTTTGTACCATGAATTGTATCATATTTCCTTTTGCTATTACGGCATTATTCTTTCGCCAGTTCAATAGCGTCTTGTAGAAGTTATAGCATTCTTCCTGGATTTTGCTGCGACCATCGGGCGAGAAAGCATTTTGTTTGTCGTCAGCCCATCCTCCAGGAAAGTCTTTACGTACATATCCATCGCTCCCGTGTTTCACTCCATTCATCATTATTTCGGTTCCATAATACAGCTGAGGTATGCGGCGGGTTGTGAGGAGTAGGGTTGATGCCTGTTTCAGCATAGGCAGATTGTCTCCTTCTCCTAAAAAGCGATCGGTGTCGTGATTCTCGATAAATGCTAATACCGACAGGGAATTAGGATAGAGAAAATCGTATGCAAAGTTATTGTAGATACGATCGAGACCTTTAGTCCATGTTTCAGTCTGTTCATATTTAGCGATGTTTATTCTCTCGAAGAAACTGAAATCCATTACGGTTTTCAAGTTACTGTTTTTGGGTGCTGAGAGCTTGGAATCTTTTTGCCACCAAGCTGTGTAGGCTGGTTCAGTTACCCATGTCTCGCCTACGGTATTGTAATTAGGATATTCATCATTAAGTTCTTTCATCCAATTGCTCATTGCATCGTAGTCCGCATAAGGATAGGTATCCATTCGAATCCCATCAATGCCGGCATATTCTATCCACCAAAAACTGTTTTGTACCAAATAGCGATACACATACGGATTTCTTTGATTCAGGTCGGGCATTGCTGTAACAAACCATCCATCATTCATTTGATTGAAATCATACTGAGAAGCATAAGGGTCGACATGTGGAGTAAGTTTGAAAGAAGTCTGCACAAAGTTCTTTTCATGATCGGGATTGTTAAACCAGTCTTTTGATGGCATATCTTTAATCCAAACGTGCTCTACGCCACAATGATTGAAAATCATATCCATTACGATTTTCAAGCCTTTCTGATGTGCTTCATCAATCAGGTTTTTATATTCTTCGTTTGTGCCAAATCGGGGATCTACTTTGTAATAGTCCGTTGTGGCATAGCCATGATAAGAACCTCCGCTCATGTTGTTTTCAAGAACCGGAGTAAACCATAGGGCTGTTACTCCAAGATCGGAGAAATAACCGAGGTGCTTCTCTATCCCTGCTAAATCGCCTCCATGGCGGGCATTAGGGTCATTACGATCTACTTTGTATGAAGAGAGGCCAGCTATTTGATCATTATCTGTTTTCCCATTTGCGAAGCGATCCGGCATTAGTAGATAGAGAGCGTCTGAAGCATCAAAACCTTTATGTTCACTGCCTTTTTTGGCACGGGCTTTCAACTCATACTCTTTTACTATTTTCTTCTTACCTTGTGTAAAGGTGATTGGAAATTTCCCGGGTTTGACATCTTTATCCAAATGAAGATAAATTAAAAGATAATTGGGACTATCCAGTTGTACCACACTACTTATATTCACTCCCGGATAATTTATCGAAACGTTTGAAGATTTGATTCCTTCCCCATAAACCATTAATTGAAGCTCTGGATTCTTCATCCCGGTAAACCAGCATGGAGGATCTATCTTGTTCACGTTTGTTGCTGCGACATTAGCGCTTAACGGGAGAAGTAATGTCAATAGAATAAATAATAATTTCCTCATGATATTAGCTATTAGATATTTGGTATGCTAAAATAGAATAAACAGTTGAGATAGCAGGTATTATCCGTTGCTTAATCTACTATTGTGTATGCAAACGTTTTCTATACTTCTAAGGAATTAGTAATTATCTTATTTTATTCGATGGATTAGAGGTTTTTATGGCTAATTTTTTTCCTATTACAGTGAATTTTGCCTTAACTTTTTGCTGCTGTTTTTTCTTTCTTTTTAGAGCGGATGTCATTCAGCCAATTTTCCGCAGCATTGTAATAATTGGCTGTAGCGGTGATTGTACCGCCCGAATTGTTATCGGCCGCTTGTTCATTTTTCCTGTTGTCTTTGACACGCGTCTTCAGAAACATTTCCAGATAACGTTCTGCATTGGGTGTATCTTTCAGTCCGTATTCATATATTAGAGCTGCATCGTAAAGTAATTTATGATTTTGTGGGCTGTATGACTTATATCTTTGTAATTTAGTATCAATTTCTCTCTGGTACATTCCAGCCATCTTATAACAATCTTCCATGCCGACGTATAAACGTATCATATCACTATCTTTAGGCACAGTGAGTTTGATTGCTTTCTCCAGACAATCCACTCCTTCTTTCTTCCATGAGGTCATGGCGCAGGATCGTCCCAGGTAATAGAGTAAATTGACATTGTTGGGAGCTTTCTTCAAAGCTATTTCCAAAAGATCATGAGCTTCGTAGTATTTTTCTAATGCATAGTAGCATACTCCCATATAATAGATGGTTTGTAAGGTACTGTCCTTATGGCTAATGAGATAATCATATCGGTTGATGGCTGTGGGGTAATCCTCTTTTAAACAATACGCCAAAGCATTCTGACGATTGACGTTGAAGTTAGTACTGTCTTTCTGCCGGTATATTTCCGTCGCTTCAATGGCCTTTTGATATTTTTCGGCCGAGTTGTATAGCAGACCTAATTTGGTGGCGGCTAAGCAGTCGCTGGGATTTCTATTCTGAATACTACGATAACATTCTATGGCACCCTCAGGTTTATCAAGTCCCTCGAGACTTTGAGCCTTTAAATATAGTGCAGTTGCCGTGGTATCTGTTCTTAAGAAGATTTCAGATTCATGAAGTGCTTCATTATACATCTGTTGCGATAGCAGTATGGTGATGTATTGAATACGTGCATATTTATTTTCGGGTTTCAAACTAATGGCGTATGTGTAGTATTTAAGTGCTTGTTGGTCTTGATAGAGCTGATGACTACATTCTGCTGCTTCTATATACGCCCGTGGATTGAGTGAATCTTTACTGATAATATCTTGGTAGGTTTGTAGAGCTTCGTTCATGCGTCCGAGCCCTTTCAGAGCGACGCCTCGCTGATAGAGTCTTGGCAATGTAGGTTTTTCTTTTTCAATCAGTTGAAGCGCTGTTTCATAGTCGTAGCTGGATAAGGCTTCCGTAATAGAAGTCTTCTTTTGTGCAGATATTGATACAATAAATATGAATGAGTAAAGAATGAGTAGTAAGGTTTTCATTGTCTATATGTTAATGTATTATGCTGCGCAATATATTGAAAAATACTATATTTACGATATAATCGTAGTTTAATTTATTATAATTAACTTACTTCAAATGAAAAAGCCCTTTAGCTCAATATTTATTGAACTAAAAGGCTTTGAATATTATAAAATACTCAGGTGTAAGAACCTGTTATTTATTCTATAACTACGAGATCGGTGCCTTCCATTACAGATTCCCCTGCGCTGACATTGATTGCAGTAACTTTGCCATCTTTGTCTGCATTGATGTTGTTCTCCATTTTCATGGCTTCCAAAATCATAATGGTTTCCCCTTTCTTCACTGCTTGACCTACACTTACTCTGATGTCAACAATAACTCCAGGAAGCGGAGATTTTATTCCGGATTTTTTTGCTTGAGTTGCAGCAGGTTGTGCAGGAGAAGAAGCAGGAGCAGCTGCTGGAGCAACAGGTTTTACAACCGGCTTAGCTTCTTCCACAGGCTTCTTTTCCATTTCTACTTCGTATGCGGTACCGTTTACTTCTACGTGTGCCACATTTTCTTCTATATTTCCAATGGCAACTTCATATGTTTTGCCATTAATCTTATACTTATATTCTTTCATTGTTACAAATCTTTTTAAAGAGGATTCTACTTCTTGCGAGGCATTGCACCTAGCGTATAAATCTTAGAGCTCCACGGAGAGTAATTCTGCCGTATAGGAGAAAAGGTAAGTACAAAACTTTCGGCATCATGTACCTCGTCCTGCATTTCATGCAAAGCCATTGCAATAGCTGCAAATACTTCATCGCCTGAGTTTACTTTGACTTGTTTCTTTTCAGACTTTGTATTCTCAGTCTCATTTACTTTTTTGCTCATAACTTTTTGCTTTAAATAGAATACAAATTACAAAGGTATATTACCGTGTTTCTTTGCAGGATTTGTTAATTTCTTCGTTCTCAACTGTTGTAGAGCGCGGATAATGCGGAAGCGAGTATTACGCGGTTCGATAACATCATCGATGTAACCGTATTTTGCCGCATTATAAGGATTAGCAAACAACTTAGTATATTCGGCTTCTTTTGTAGTAAGATATTCAGCCGGATTTTCTTGTTCTTTTGCTTCTCTAGCATACAACACTTCAACGGCACCTGCACCACCCATTACTGCGATTTCTGCAGTCGGCCATGCATAGTTCATATCTCCGCGGAGTTGTTTACAGCTCATTACAATGTGGGAACCACCGTATGATTTACGTAACGTGATTGTTACTTTAGGTACTGTAGCTTCACCGTATGCGTAAAGTAATTTAGCACCATGAAGAATTACACCGTTGTATTCCTGTCCTGTTCCGGGAAGGAATCCTGGTACATCTACCAATGATACGATAGGTATATTGAATGCATCGCAGAAGCGAACGAAACGTGCGCCTTTACGTGAAGCATTGCTGTCGAGTACACCGGCCAAATATTGAGGCTGGTTGGCTACTATACCTACTGACTGTCCGTTGAAACGCGCAAAACCAATGATGATATTCTTGGAATAATCTTTTTGAATTTCAAGGAATTCACCGTTGTCTACAATAGCGCTGATTACCTCGTACATGTTGTAAGGCTTGTTCGGGTTATCAGGAATGATTTCGTTAAGAGAATCTTCCAGACGATCGATAGGATCTTTGCATTCAACGTAAGGAGCTTCCTCTAAATTGTTTTGAGGGATATAGCTGAGCAAAGTGCGGATTAAAGCCAGACCTTCTTCTTCTGTTTTAGCTGTGAAATGAGTAACACCCGATTTAGTAGAGTGTACGCTTGCACCTCCAAGATTTTCTTGTGATACATCTTCACCAGTTACTGTTTTTACAACTTTCGGGCCGGTAAGGAACATATATGAAGTACCTTCCATCATCAAAGTGAAGTCAGTCAATGCCGGTGAATATACTGCACCACCTGCGCAAGGGCCAAAGATACCGGAGATTTGAGGAATAACACCGGAAGCCATAATGTTACGTTGGAAGATTTCAGCATAACCTGCCAAGGCATTGATACCTTCTTGAATACGAGCGCCACCCGAGTCGTTGATTCCGATGACAGGAGCTCCCATTTTCATAGCCTGATCCATTACTTTACAGATCTTCAAAGACATAGTTTCAGACAAAGAACCTGCTGAAACGGTAAAATCTTGTGCGAAGATGTAAACCAAACGGCCATCAATAGTACCGTAACCGGTTACCACACCATCACCAGGATAGTGCTTTTTGTCCATTCCGAAGTTTGTACATCTATGTTCTACAAACATGTCCATTTCTTCGAAGCTTCCTTTATCAAGGAGCATAGCTATACGTTCGCGTGCTGTATATTTGCCTTTTTCGTGTTGTTTGGCTATAGCTTTTTCACCACCACCAAGACGAGCCTCCGTCCGACGATCGATGAGTTCTTTTATTTTTTCGAGTTGATTACTCATTATGATTCTATTTTAAGTTGTTAAACTTGATATTGTTGTTATTTTTCGCAAAGTTCGGTTAGTACACCTAATGTGGATTTAGGATGTAGGAAAGCAATGCTTAAGCCTTCGGCTCCCTTACGGGGGGCTTTGTCAATCAATCGTATACCAGCTGCCTCTGCTTCGCTCAGCGCGTTTGCTACACCGTCTTCGATAGCAAATGCGATGTGGTGAATGCCAGCACCTTTATTCTCAATGAACTTAGCGATAGTACTTTCGGGACATGTCGGCTCCAAAAGTTCAATTTTAGTGTCTCCCACTTTCAAGAAGGCAGTTTTTACTTTTTGATCTTCTACGGTCTCAACGTTGTAGCATTTTAACCCCAGGACCTTTTCATAGTAAGGCAATGCTTCTTCAATGCTTTGAACGGCAATGCCTAAGTGTTCAATGTGTGAAATCTTCATAATTCTATCATTATAGTTGTTGTAATAATACTGATCGATCTTCTAAAATCGTACAAAGAAATAGATTTCTTCCCTAATAAAGAAATATTTCGTCAATTAATTAATGTTCATAAGGTTATCTTAATGAATGTAATATGTATGATTATGCTGTTATAGAGACTTTTCCTTTCATTCTGCTAAAAAGAATATTCTATGTTTTACGGTTGTTTGACAGCAAAATAGCGAACCTTACTGGAATCAAAATCAAGTGAACAGTCTCTTCTTTGCATTGTTTTATACTTGTTCAGATTAAAGTGATTTTTTGTTTCTGATTAGATGGTCTGTTGATAGTGAACAGATGGTCTGTTGACCTTCAATACATGGTCTGTTGGGGTCCAACAGATGGTCTGTTTTAGAGTATCAAAACTTAGATTTAATGAATGGAACTTATTAAATTTAAAAAAGTCACATTATTATATATAGAGACCTGATTGGCAGCTGTTTTTTTCTTTAGAAGCGTTCTTTTTTCATATCAATTTGTACCTTTGCCGGCAAATTATTGTACTCTAAATATATGGGAATTGTAATAGGAATAGATGTAGGGGGTAGCACTACAAAAATTGTGGGTATTGATAACGGGCGGATTCAGTCGCCTATGTTTATTACCGCAACTGACCCTATAACTTCGCTGTTCGGGGCTTTCGGAAAATATATTTATGATAATGGAATTAAACTCTCGGATGTGGAGCAGGTAATGCTGACCGGTGTCGGGAGCGCATTTATTGATAGTCCTCTATACGGTTTGCCGACTGATAAAATCGATGAGTTTATAGCGAATGGGCTGGGGGCGCGTCACGCTACTGATATTGACCATCTTATCGTGGTTAGTATGGGTACCGGTACTTCTTTTGTGCGCATAGATTGTGATAAAGTAGAGCATATTGGCGGCATTGGAATTGGTGGAGGAACTTTGCAAGGGCTTTCACGACTGTTGCTTAAGACGAATGATATCCACCAGGTTGCAGAATTGGCTATGAAAGGCGATATTAAGCATATTAATTTACTGATCGGTGATATCTGTAACCGTGCTTTGCCCGACTTGCCGGTACATGCCACTGCTTCTTTATTCGGCAAGGCTGATGCAAATGCTACTCCTGAAGATATTGCAAAAGGTATAATATATGCTGTTTTGCAGACCATAGGTGGGGCGGCTGTATTATCAGCGTTGAATTCACCTATTAAGGATTTTGTCTTGATTGGTAATCTGGCACAACTACCGCAATGTCATGAGGTTTTCCCGAATATGGAAAGTATTTATCATGTCCGCTTTCATATTCCTCCCTACGCTGAATATCGTACGGCAATAGGTGCGGCATTAGCCTATCTGAATAAGAAATGAGCGTCTGATACATTATCTACATATAAAGAAGAGCGTTTGCTACATAGTTTGCCAGAGAAAAAACTCGAAATCTACTGGCAATCTCCACTTTTCTGATTAATAAAGTCGTTTTAGTTTCAATTCAGTGGGCTAGAACGACTTTTATATTATAGCAACACGGTTTGTAGATATAATAATGTGACTTGTAATCCCTGATTTCAGTAAATGATATTTTGATATGCTTTTTCTGCCTTAAACACCCATAACACTCTTCTTATTTGTTCTCTTATCTTCTTTTTATGCCTTCAAACAGTGCATTATGTTATAATTCTTATATATTTGTCTTTTAAACCTCATAAACTGGAAAAAATATGAAAACATGGAAAGTTGAAGCAGCTATTCTTGCATTGGGCATGCTGTTATTGGGAATAATGATAAAGAACGGCATTAATGACTTTAAAGACAAAGACCGTATGGTAAGTGTGAAAGGGCTTGCCGAAATGGAAGTGCCTGCCGATAAGGTGATATGGCCGCTGATGTATAAGGATTTGGGCGATGACCCCGCTGTGTTGTATTCGAACATGGAGAAAAAGAATAAAGCTATTGTCGAATTTCTTAAAACCAATGGTATAACCAATGATGAAATCAGTATTGCACCCCCGGAGATTCTGGATATGCAGGCTGAAAGGTTTTCTTCTACTCCTTCACCTTACCGTTACAATGCAACATCGGTGATCACTGTCACTTCAAAAAATGTAAATAAGGTAAGAAAACTAATGTCGGAGCAAGCTGAGCTTTTAAAGAAAGGTATCGCGATAACCGGTGGAGATTATCGTTATAATGTAGTTTATGAATTTACCGGATTGAATAAAATCAAACCTCAAATGATTGAGGAAGCCACGAAGAATGCAAGGACAGCTGCTGAGAAATTTGCGAAAGACTCCGATAGTCGCTTAGGTAAAATATTAAACGCTTCGCAGGGGCAGTTTACGATTGAGGACCGCGATGCTAATACTCCGTATATCAAGAGCATAAGGGTTGTGACTACGGTGAATTACTATTTGAAGAATTAGACGCGGAACGAAAGCTTATTTTTATAGTTTGGGCGTAAGGATTGAATGATATTTTGAGATCGAACTTTTTGTAATTCAAGAAAATACTTCTATCTTTGCGCCCGATTTATGAAATAAACATAATGTCTCACTTAATTAATTGTTAAACAACTTATTTTATTAATGGAAGATTTAAAAAAAGTAGCTCCTGTTGAGAATTTCGATTGGGATGCTTATGAAAATGGCGAAACCTTGATAGGTGTTAGTCATGATGATCTTGAAAAGGCATACGATAGTACGCTTAACAAGGTAAACGACCGCGAGGTTGTTGACGGTACCGTTATTGCTATGAACAAGCGTGAAGTAGTAGTTAATATCGGTTATAAATCAGACGGTATCATTCCTCTTAATGAATTCCGTTACAATCCTGATTTGAAAGTAGGTGATTCAGTAGAAGTATACATCGAAAGTCAGGAAGACAAAAAAGGACAGTTGGTTCTGTCTCACAGAAAAGCTCGTGCGACTCGTTCTTGGGATCGTGTTAACGCAGCTCTTGAAAATGAAGAAATTATCAAAGGTTACATCAAATGCCGTACTAAGGGCGGTATGATCGTTGATGTATTCGGTATTGAAGCTTTCTTGCCGGGTTCTCAAATTGACGTTAAGCCAATTCGCGATTATGATGTATTCGTTGGCAAGACAATGGAATTCAAAGTTGTTAAGATCAACCAGGAATTCAAAAACGTTGTTGTTTCTCATAAGGCTCTTATTGAAGCTGAATTGGAACAACAGAAGAAAGAAATTATCAGCAAACTTGAAAAAGGACAGGTACTTGAAGGTACCGTTAAAAATATCACTTCTTACGGTGTATTCATCGACTTGGGTGGCGTAGACGGTTTGATCCACATCACTGACTTGTCTTGGGGCCGCGTAAGTGATCCTAAAGAAGTTGTTGAATTGGATCAGAAGCTGAATGTCGTTATTCTCGACTTCGACGATGAGAAGAAGCGTATCGCTCTTGGTTTGAAACAACTTACTCCTCATCCATGGGATGCTCTTGATACTAACTTGAAAGTTGGTGATAAGGTGAAAGGTAAAGTAGTTGTTATGGCTGATTACGGTGCATTTATCGAAATTGCTGCCGGTGTTGAAGGCCTTATCCACGTTTCTGAAATGTCATGGTCGCAACACTTACGTTCAGCACAAGACTTTATGAAAGTTGGTGATGAAGTAGAAGCTGTTATTTTGACTCTTGACCGTGAAGAACGCAAGATGTCTCTTGGTATCAAGCAATTGAAAGCCGATCCATGGGAAAACATCGAAGAGAAATATCCTCTTGCTTCAAGACATACTGCAAAAGTTCGTAACTTCACAAACTTTGGTGTATTCGTTGAAATCGAAGAAGGTGTTGACGGCTTGATTCATATCTCTGATTTGTCTTGGACTAAGAAGGTTAAACATCCTTCAGAATTCACTCAGATCGGTGCAGATATCGAAGTACAGGTATTGGAAATCGATAAAGAAAACCGTCGTTTGAGCTTAGGCCACAAACAACTTGAAGAGAATCCTTGGGACGTATTCGAAACTGTATTCACATTGGGTTCAGTACACGAAGGAACAATCATCGAAATGCTTGATAAGGGTGCTGTAGTTGCTTTGCCTTATGGTGTAGAGGGTTTTGCTACTCCTAAACATTTGGTTAAAGAAGATGGTTCTCAAGCTCAACTTGATGAGAAACTTTCATTCAAGGTTATCGAGTTCAACAAAGATGCAAAACGTATCATCCTCTCTCACAGCCGTATCTTTGAAGATGCAGCAAAGGCAGAGGAAAGAGCAGAAAAGAAAGCTTCTAAGAAAGTAACTTCTAAGAAAGAAGACTCTCCAGCTATTCAAAATCAAGCTGCTTCTACTACTTTGGGTGACATTGATGCTTTGGCAGCTTTGAAAGAACAACTTGAAGCAGAAAAGAAATAAATTCTTCCTGAATAAGATAAGTGAAAGGCGTCTGCAAATAGCAGGCGCCTTTTTTATTGTTTTTTCATGAATGATGCTATTCTAAAATTAAGATGTATCTTTGTGGCATCATGGAGAAATTTGATGTACATATTCTAGGATGTGGTTCGGCTTTACCAACCACCAGACATTCTTCCTCTTCCCAAGTGGTGAATCTTCGTGATAAGCTTTATATGATTGATTGTGGTGAAGGCACTCAGCTGCAATTCCGTAAAGCCAAGTTGAAATTCTCCCGTCTGAACCATATTTTTATTTCACATCTTCATGGCGATCATTGTTTTGGTTTGTTAGGACTTATTTCTACTTTAAACTTACTTGGGCGTACAGCTGAATTGCATATTTATTCTCCCAAAGGGTTGGAAGAACTTCTTAAGCCAATGCTCTCATTCTTTTGTCGTCAGATAACATTTGAGGTTTGCTTTCATGAGTTTGATACAAAAAAAGCAGATGTGATTTATGAAGACCGTTCGTTGGTTGTCAGTTCCATCCCGTTGAAACATCGTATGCCCTGCTGTGGTTTTTTATTTGCCGAGAAGCAACTTCCCAATCATATTAAACGGGATATGGTTGATTTTTATAAAGTGCCTGTCTTTGAACTGAACCGGATAAAGAATGGGGCGGATTATATTACTCCTGAAGGAGAAACCATACCTAATTCCATATTGACAACTCCGTCCGAATCGCCTCGTAAATATGCTTATTGTTCCGATACGATATATCACCCTGTTATTGTAGAACAGGTGAAAGGAGTTGATTTACTTTTTCACGAGTCAACATTTTTGACCGGTGAGATTGGTAGAGCTAAAGAAACGTTCCACTCTACGGCAGCTCAGGCTGCCCATATAGCCCGGATGGCCGAAGTAAAGAGACTACTTATCGGTCATTTCTCCGCGAGATATGAAGATGACAGCCTTTTTTACGACGAAGCTGCCGCTATATTCCCTGATACTATTTTAGCCAAGGAAATGCTATGCATCCCGGTTTGATCTTCTTTCTAAAAGAATTCCTGTTTCTATCCTCTTTATTTCTCCGAATTTAAAAGAAATATAAGAAGTTTGCCGGATATAGTTGATTATTATATCTTTGCTCATCGGAATTAATAGATTGTATACCAATGAAAAATATGCTATTTCCTCTACTGGTTTTATTCTGTGTTTCTTTGCTTGGCATGACTTCCATGGCAGTAAGGGGAGAAGAGGTAATTCCTAAACAGGTAGTTGTGCCCGATTCCGTAAAGCTAATTGTTTCCGATGATAATAAGGTGCGTGTAGAAAATGTTTTGCCTGGAACTGTTATGGAAGTTTTCTCTTGTATAGGGATAAAAGTAGCTTCCTTTTCAGTCCATTCTTCTGATACAATAATCCGTTTGAGTTTACCTAGAGGTTACTACTTTTGTAGAGTAGGTCCGTTCGTCCGTAAAATAGTTATTTTATGACTATTTTAAACGCATATTCATTTTGTTAGTCTAAAATAAACAGAGCAAATGTTTTTATGAATTCGACATATAAGGAAGATGAAGTGTTGGCGCTCCTACAGGATGAAATAACACGAAGAAAGGGGTTTGAGATGATGGTATCTCAGTATAGTGAACAGCTCTACTGGCAAATTCGTCGTATGGTACTTTCACATGAGGATGCCAATGATTTACTTCAGAACACTTTTATTAAGGCTTGGACAAATATCACTAATTTTCGGGGGGACTCAATGCTTTCCACTTGGTTGTACCGTATCGCTTTGAATGAATGCTTGACTTTCTTGAATAAACAGCGTGCCGTTCAGACAGTTTCCATTGACGAAGAGGATTCCATTGCAGTTCAAAAGTTGGAGAGTGATCCATATTTCTCAGGTGATCGTGCTCAGCTTCTGTTACAAAAAGCTTTATGTAGTTTACCCGAGAAACAGCGTATGGTATTCAATTTAAAGTATTATCAGGAGATGAAATACGAAGAAATGTCGCAGATATTTGGTACTTCGGTGGGAGCTTTGAAGGCTTCATACCATCATGCAGTGAAGAAAATAGAGAAATATCTCGAAGATGAAATTTAAACCTTTGACTAAAAGAACAGTCTAAACATATACAATAGGAACAGAGTTATGAAAGAAGTGGATAACATACTACAGAAGGTGAGTGGGAAAAATGCATTCCATACTCCTGAGGGTTATTTCGAGAATCTTACTTCTCAAATAATGAGCCGGATCCCTGAAGAAGAGATGACTCTACATCCTGCGAAACGGGTGAGTAAGTGGCATAAATTGCGAATTTGGGGATATGTAGCAGCAGGCTTGGTGACAACCGTGCTAATTATTCGTGTATTTTCTACTGACCATTCAGTTGAATCAGGCCACGTTGGTGTGGAAGAACCTTCCGAAAAAGAATTCAAGACCGATCGTTATGTTAGTACGGCAATGGATAATTCCATGATGGATGATTATTCGTTGTACGTCTATCTGACAGACAATGCAGAATAAGTTTATGAGGAAAATTAAAAAATAAAAGGCATGAAAAAGTTAATAATTCTATTTGCATTACTGCTTGGTTTAAACAATGTATGGGCAGTTGACGGTACCGACCAAAAGCTTACCCCCGATGAGTTTCGTGCCAAGCAAAAAGCATTTATAACTCAGCAGGCCGGTTTGACTGATGATGAGGCTGCTAAGTTCTTTCCTGTTTATTTTGAACTTCAGGATCGTAAGAAACAAATCAATGATAATGCGTGGAATCTTATTCGTAAGGGTAAAGATGATAATACTACCGAAGCTCAATATGGAGAAATTCTCGAAAAAGTATACGATTCACGTATTGCTTCCGATCGTATGGAGAAAGCTTATTTTTTGAGATTTAAAAAGATATTATCTTATAAGAAATTATATGAAGTACAGCGTGCGGAAATGCGCTTTCATCGTGAGTTGTTAAAAGGTATGCAACAATATAGAAAGGGTATGGATAATAAAAGATAAATAGGTATTGGGCTCTATGTTCCGATAGCGCTTTATATTAGAATTTTTGTTTGTTGAGTAGTGCGGGCGGTCTGTTTTGGAGGCCGCCCGCTTTTTTTATTCTTGTTTTTTGGCTTCATTCCAAATCTCATCCATTTCCTCCAAAGTCATATCATGCAGGCTTCTTCCTTTTTTTATGGTATGTTCTTCAAGGTAGTTGAAACGGCTGATGAACTTCTGGTTGGTACGCTCAAGTGCATTGTCAGGATTAATTTTATATAAGCGTGCAGCATTGATGAGGCTAAATAGCACATCGCCGAATTCTGCTTCCGCTTTATCTTTATCCATATTGGCTATTTCTTGCTGAAACTCCAGGATTTCCTCTTTCACTTTATCCCATACTTGTTCGCGGTTTTCCCAATCGAATCCGACGTTTCTTGCTTTATCTTGAATTCTATACGCTTTAATAAGAGCGGGTAGGGCGGAAGGTACACCGCTTAATACACTTGTATTTCCACCTTTCTCCTTTAGTTTCAATTGCTCCCAATTCTCCGAAACTTGTCCGGCTGTTTCTGCTTTTTCATCACCAAAGACATGAGGATGTCGGTAAATGAGCTTTTCGCAAAGGCGATCACAAACATCTTTAATATCGAAGTCTCCCTTTTCCGAACCTATTTTGGCATAGAAAGCGATGTGTAGCAACACATCTCCCAACTCCTTGCATATATCACTTTTATCATCGCGTATGATGGCATCACACAATTCATAAGTCTCCTCTATGGTGTTCGGTCGCAGACTATCGTTGGTCTGTTTGCGATCCCATGGGCATTTTATTCGTAACTCATCGAGTATATCGAGGAAGCGTCCGAAAGCTTCCATTTTTTCTTCTTTAGTATGCATATTTATCTATATTTACGATTTATTTTTTTTCGAAAGAGAATATTTCCATTCTTCATACGAAATCAGTAATCCTACTACTTCCGAGTAATTTTTCTGTCCGCTCTTTATTTTATTTCCTTTCAGATATAGCTCATACAGCCAATCTTGTATGTTCCCGATAAACGGGCTGTATTTTTCTGTCCAATACTTTCGCTCGTTTTGAGCCAAATCTATAATTTCCGGACGTATACGGTTGAAGAGTTCAGAGTACTCGTCTTCGTTCATTAAGCGGCTGGCATTGATAAGTACATGTCTCAGTATTGAAAGATAGCCGGAAAAGCGTATTCCTCCGACTTTCGAGTGAATGCAAACCTGATATGCATAAAAGTTAGCCTCCGCTTCACTTGATATTCCTAGAAGGTGAGCCATCTCATGCGCATAAGTTGCCGGATACTCCGGAGGTAAGAGGTCTCCATTCAGTGTGAATTCACAGAAGAACGGGCCCATACTCCCCGTAACGCCTACCATTGATATTAGCGGGGTGTAAAGCATCCTTTTTACCCGCGGATATTGATGAAACGGTGCATGTATGCTCAATGAATCGCTTATCCGATGATAACCCTCAACAGCCTCCCTGCAAATTAAATCGGGGTTAATGGATGAGATATCTACATATGAAGCGTTGAGTTGTCTGATATAGTTATCGGTAAATCTTCGGAAATTCTCTTTGGTATAAGCAGTGTGGGGTATTCCGCTACGTTGATAGAAGTTTGGCTGGGAATAATTCAATCCCCATGCTATATAAAACCATACATAAATCCAGAGTAGATATTCCAGTATATTAAGCCCGATAGTTTTCCACTTTTTCTTTTTGAAACGACGGGCATAAATGGGATAAAAGAGTATGCCCGCAATGCTTAATCCGATAAATAAATCGCCTATTGCGAAAGGAAAAAGATTGGAAATGCCGGATAGGGGACGGGCAATGTGTGGATAGATGTATTGGGAGTAGGCAAATCCCAGTGAATGAATAGATTGGGTTAGTATGACAAGAACAAGTAGAATTCCTAAGACTATATGCCTTTTTGTAAATATTTTGCCATATATTGTTATGCCCCGTTTCATCTATTGTTATGCCTCATTACATCTATAGTTATTATCATTATCATCTATTGTAAAGGAAATCGGAATGTAATGAGGCAAAGATATGGAATTCTTTTCATTGGTTTTACCGTTCAAAGCCATTAATTTATTAATTTTGCGACCGTTATTTACGATAGTTTATTAGAAATAAATATATAAAATGGAATTAGCAAGTAAGTACAATCCCGCAGACGTAGAGGGAAAGTGGTATCAGTATTGGTTGGATCACAAATTATTCAGTTCTAAACCCGATGGTCGTGAGCCTTATACCGTCGTCATTCCGCCTCCAAACGTCACTGGTGTATTGCACATGGGGCACATGCTGAATAATACAATTCAGGATATTCTGGTACGTCGCGCCCGCATGGAAGGTAAAAATGCTTGCTGGGTTCCGGGCACCGATCATGCTTCTATTGCTACCGAAGCTAAAGTTGTAAATAAATTGGCTACCCAAGGCATTAAGAAAACTGACTTGACCCGTGATGAGTTTTTAAATCATGCATGGGATTGGACCCACGAACATGGTGGCATTATATTAAAGCAGCTTCGTAAACTGGGTGCTTCATGTGATTGGGAACGTACGGCATTCACTATGGATGAAGAACGTAGTGAAAGTGTGATTAAAGTGTTTGTTGATCTTTATAATAAGGGGCTGATATACCGTGGCGTACGTATGGTGAATTGGGATCCTAAAGCTCTGACTGCGCTTTCCGATGAAGAAGTTATCTATAAAGAAGAGCATAGTAAGCTTTATTACTTGAAATATAAGGTGGAAGGAGATGCTGAAGGACGTTATGCCGTAGTAGCAACTACTCGTCCCGAAACAATTATGGGTGATACTGCAATGTGTATCAATCCGAACGATCCCAAGAATACCTGGTTGAAGGGAAAAAAAGTCATCGTTCCTTTAGTAAACCGTGTGATACCTGTTATTGAAGATGATTACGTTGATGTGGAATTTGGCACGGGATGTCTGAAAGTTACTCCTGCACATGACGTTAATGACTATATGCTTGGCGAAAAATATAATTTGCCTAGCATTGATATTTTCAATGATAATGGAACGTTGAGTGAGGCCGCCGGGCTTTATGTCGGTATCGATCGTTTTGATGTTCGCAAGCAGATAGAAAAAGATCTGGAAAATGCTTCTTTACTCGAAAAGGTAGAAGCCTATACAAATAAAGTAGGTTATTCGGAACGTACAAATGTGGTGATAGAGCCTAAGCTCTCCATGCAATGGTTCCTTAAAATGGAACACTTGGCAAAACCGGCTTTGGATGCAGTGATGAATGATGATGTTAAGTTCTATCCTTCAAAGTATAAGAACACTTATAAGTACTGGATGGAAAACATCAAAGATTGGTGTATTAGTCGCCAGTTATGGTGGGGACATCGTATTCCAGCATATTTCTTGCCTGAAGGTGGATATGTTGTGGCATCTAACGAAGAGGAAGCTTTGCGGTTCGCAAAAGAGAAAACAGGTAACTCAGCATTGACAATCGGTGATTTGAGACAAGATGAAGACTGTCTTGATACTTGGTTCTCTTCATGGTTGTGGCCCATTTCTTTGTTTAACGGAATCACTAATCCGGGTAATGAAGAAATCAGTTATTATTATCCGACCAGTGATTTGGTTACGGGACCTGATATTATTTTCTTCTGGGTTGCCCGCATGATTATGGCCGGTTACGAGTATAAAGGTGACAAGCCTTTTAAAAATGTCTACTTCACCGGTATCGTTCGTGACAAAATGGGACGTAAGATGTCCAAATCATTGGGTAATTCACCTGATCCTCTAGAACTCATTGAAAAGTTTGGAGCTGATGGTGTACGTATGGGGATGATGCTAGCTGCTCCTGCCGGAAATGATATTTTGTTTGACGATGCATTGTGTGAGCAAGGTCGTAACTTCTGTAATAAGATTTGGAATGCATTCCGCTTAATTAAAGGATGGACTATTGATCCGAATGCGTCTCTACCTGAATCCTCTATTATTGCGATGGATTGGTTTGAATCTAAGCAAAATGCTGTAGCTGTGGAAGTTGCCGATCTTTTTGGCAAATATCGTTTGAGTGAAGCATTGATGGCTGTATATAAGCTGTTTTGGGATGAATTTTCTTCTTGGTATCTTGAAATCATTAAGCCTGCCTATGGACAAGGTATTAATCCTACCGTTCATAATGCCACAATCTGCTACTTCGAGAATTTGCTCCGTTTATTGCACCCGTTCATGCCTTTCATTACTGAGGAACTTTGGCAACAAATGTACGAGCGTGAATCAGGAGAGAGCATCATGGTGTGTCCGTTGACTACCGATACGTATGTGGATGAATCACTTGTGCAGCAATTTGAGGTAGTGAAAGAAGTGATAAGTAATATCCGTTCCATTCGCTTGCAGAAGAATATTGCACAAAAGGAAGTCTTAGAATTGCATGCTATCTCAGTCAATCCGGTCGCTGACTTTTCATCGGTAATAATTAAGATGTGTAACCTTTCGCTATTAACTGTAGCTGAGAGTAAAACTGAAGGTGCTGCGTCATTTATGGTTGGAACTACCGAGTATGCCGTCCCGTTGAATAACATGATTGATGTTGATGCTGAAATAGCTCGCATGGAAGCCGAATTGAAGCATAAAGAAGGCTTCTTGCAGGGGGTTATGAAAAAACTTAGCAATGAGAAGTTTGTACAGAATGCTCCTGCAGCTGTGTTGGATATGGAACGTAAGAAACAGGCTGACGCCGAAAGTATTATAAATTCTTTGAAAGAGAGCATTGCCGCTCTTAAGAAGTAGTTGACGCAGAAAATATCAAGAGGCATGTATTACTTTTATCTGAAAGATAAAGAATTTTGCCTCAAAACCTGAAAACTGAAGCACCCTTGTTGTGATTAATCTACTCCAAACAAGTTTAAATAAAAACTTTCAAGTAGAGTTCATAACAAGGGTGCTTTATCAAATCAAATCTTTCGAATTACAACTTCTTTTCAATATACCTTTTATAAATCTATTTCAGAGCTTTATATCTGATAGATCATTTCTTGTTATATTTTAATTCAACGATAAATGCTGTGATCAGACCTATACCGCCGAATAGTAATACACAAGCTCCATAGATTAATGAAATGGTTTCTCTATATCTCCATTCTTCAATTGAGTAGTTGGAATACCCCACCACAGTTGTTGTGCAAATAAGATAACCAACAAGCAGCCCCAATCCCATACCTACCAATAAGCATCCTATTTTCAACGCGGAAAAAGAGAAATTGCCTATTGAGGAGAAATTCATCTTACGTTCAAGCATATCCGGCGAAAACTTATCACCCATTTTCTCGATGATTGTTAGCCGTTCCTTTTTACATACAAACAGTTCAAACAGTTTGTAAACACCTAAAGTTACAATTGCCATAATGGCTGGCACCATAATAAACTCCATCATAATCTTTTCTATTTTAAGTTATCAATTTTGTTTCGTTCTCACCCTTTAGACGCATCGAAATTATTTAGGTTACAATTATATTCAATAATATTTTTTTTCTTTGTATCTGTAACCTTGTTTATATACCTGCGTCTAAAAGATGAAAATGGAATATAGCGAAGCACATATCATCCAAAATATACTAACTGGAAAGACAATTCTTTATGAATACTTTCTGGATAAATACGGCCAACAAGTATTTAATTTGATTGTGCGTATTGTTTCCAGTCAGGAGGATGCAGAGGAATTGACGCAAGATACTTTTCTTAAAGCTTTCCAGCATCTTTCCTCATTTAAAGCTGAGAGCAATTTTTCCACTTGGATATATCGAATAGCATATAATACTGCGATCTCGGCAACTCGAAAGAAAAAATACGATATATTTGCAATGGATGAAGTGTTACTCGCTAATATCTCGGATGAACAAGTTGATTTCATTCTTAATGATGATAATGAACAAAGTATGGGGGAGCTAAACCGGGCGATAGATAAACTGGAAGTTGATGAGAAAGCTTTAATTACGTTATTCTATTTGGAAGAAAAATCCGTGAATGAGATTGCACTTATATTGGGAATAACCGAAAGCAATACAAAAGTAAAATTGCATAGGATACGCAAGAAACTGTATTTACTTATAAAACAAGAAGAATGATGAACGAAGCATATAAAGATAAAGGATTGAAAAGAGCCATTGGTGAGCAAGGCCGTTTTCGTTTAGCTTCTAATTTTACTTTTCAAACGATGCAAAAAGTAGAGGAATCTCTGCTTCTTCATGAAAAGAAAGTGGAACGGAGAACACTTTTAGCTACAATTGTTGCTGCCTTATTTCTAATTGCAAGTGGATTGGGTGGCTTGATATACTATTTTGGTGAAAATATAGAAAGCTTTTTTTCGAAGGCTTTTCAATTTAGTACTCCCTCAACGGATGTATATATCCCCGGTTTTTATTTCTTATTTGTTATACTGATTCCCATTTTCCTGGCATTCGATCATTGGATGCGGAAAATGTATTTTAAGCGTCATTCCGGATTATAATATGAGCAAGAATATTCTTTTATTGGATGGTACTAAATATTCGCTAGCATGAACCACATACCAACTGCATCTTAGCTACGCTTTAGTAATTACTTAGTGGAGTATGTTGCTTAATCAGCTAATAAATCTTTTAAGAAAGCGTCTAATTCTTCATCCAAACCTTTTAGCAGTTCATCATTTACAAGAAGTGTGTCATCATCTATGAGCAAAAGTTCGGCAAGCGTTTCTTTTTCATCGTCGACCAATACAAATGAATAGGGCTTAAGAATAGCTAGTTTATCAAAATTAGCTTCCGACTTTATATTGTTGAGCAATGTGGACAAAATGCGTTCCACATATTCATAAAAGTCATCTCCTTCGTATGCCGCCCATTCCTCTATAACTACATTTGCCAACTCAGTATCTTCGTCATCAAAGATACACAATTCACCGGAATTTTGATTAGGCTGAAGATGAATATCCGTTACAATAGTCTGTTCACAACTACATGGGTACTTTCCTACAGCTTTTTTTATTGTAGATTCGAGGAGCGATAAAGACGATTGGCTAAGTTTCATATATGACTTTTTCTTTCTAAATACTTTTCAAAGGTATAAAAAAAATAATAAGCTCTTTAACTTTTTATTAAAAATCATCTTTGAAACGTCCCATTTGCATGTTAAGCTTCAGTATATACTCTTTACGGCGTTCCAATTCTTTCACGTAATTACTTGCCGCGTAATAATTGGGGACAAGATTTGGTACTAATAATTCTTTGGGATACATATCGTCTATCTTGTCTACTTTCTTTGCAATTCGCTGTGCTTCCATTGCCCATTCTTGAGCTTTATCAATGCTATCTTTCATTTCATATCCCAAAGCGAGATTATATGCAGCATACATTTGCTGTTTCCCTTTTTTGGCATTATAGGTCTCTTTCCACAATTCTATTGCTCTGTCCCAATTCTTTTGTCGTGCATAATATCCTGCATCGCGCATAGTCGGTGAGTTCCCAATCAGATAATAGCGTTCTGCCGTTTCCCAATGTGGAACAAGATTCTTTACGGGGACACTTCCTGCAAAATCGGAGGCTTGATTTACCATCTCTTTGTTCTTTATCAATAAAGCCTTTACCTTTTCTGGGGTTTTTGCCTCTTCTTCCCAAAAAATGCTGTCGTTAGCGTTTATTGTAACCATCGGGCCGTTACGGTTGGGGACATATATTTTTATCGAAGGGAATACTTTTACGTCTACAGTGCCTTTGAAATTTCCATACCACTCCGGCATATATTGTATTTTCTGAACGGCATAGAGCTGGATATTCTCCAGCGAAATAAGGAAGTCAACATCTAGTTCTTTTCTCAAGCTCTCTACTTCTTCTTTGCTCAATCCGGCTTCGCGAGCGATATTGTCATTACTTCGCAAGGCAGAGTCACAAATTACTACTTCATCAAAATAATTGGCTTTTGCCAACGCTTCGGCAAGTGACTCCGTGGTAATACTCGGGTTCCCATTTAAGTACTTTCGCTGTCGCTCTATGTCGAATTTTCCATTGGGTTCTTTTATAGAATCTGCAATATTGGTATTATCCGGTATGGCAGGCATATTATTTACAATTCCCACTCTTTTTAGTGAAGTAGGAAAGCTTACATCTGCAGGAACTAGGTAGTCTATAGAAAGACCTTCCACGCTTTCACAACTTTGGAATAAGCAACTGCATGCGAAGAGTAAATAAAAGATGAATTTAGTCATAGCCGTTCTTTTTTCTAAGATGAGGAACAAAAATAAAGATTTGTCGGTAAATAAGAAAGCCCCAAACAGTTTTTAACCGTTTGAGGCTTTCTTTATGGAATATATTTATTTATGCCTTTTTAAATAAACTGCTGTAGAGAAATATCTTACTAGTTATTTTAATCTCTTTCACAGTCATAAAGTTCACTAGGCATTTTTCCCGTGACAGTTTTTATATTTCTTTCCACTTCCACATGGACAGGGATCATTCCTTCCTACTGTCTTTTCCACTCTAATAGGTTCATGCTTTACTTCGCGCGTATCATTTTGAGCGGCAGCTTCTTGATTCGGATCATTCAATTCTTGTTTTTGCTCACGATATTTACTCATATCCTGACGCTCTTCAGGAGCAGCTTGGCGCACTTGTTGTGGCTCTTGGAGAGGAATTTGTCCACGCATCAATACAGATACAGTTTGATTGTTGATTCTGTCAACCATTGTATCGAACAGATTTACAGATTCTAATTTGTAAATCAACAATGGGTCTTTTTGTTCGTAGCTTGCGTTCTGTACCGAATGTTTTAGCTCATCCAATTCACGTAAGTTTTCTTTCCAAGCTTCGTCAATAACGTGCAAAAGAATTGATTTCTCAAACGCTTTAACCACTTCCTTACATTCATTTTCGTACGCTGTTTTTAAATTGCATGATATGTTATACATGCGTTTGCCATCGGTGACAGGAATCAATATGTTTTCATAGATATGACCTTGATTCTCATAAACTTGTTTAATGACAGGGAATGCCACTTGAGCCATTCTCTCTGTTTTCCGTTTAAATTGCTGCATAGCTTCTTCAAAAGCAATATCGGCAAGCTTTTCTTTCTTCTCTTCGCGGTACATCTCTTCGGTGAAAGGAACGTCCATAGCCAAGGTATGTAGAAAATCCATCTTACAGCTTTCAAAGTCGGGAGCCTCTATTGCCGTGACACAGCGATCCCAAACCATATTTACAATATCCATTCCAATGCGTTCTCCCATCAAAGCGTGACGGCGTTTTGTGTAAACAACCGTACGTTGTTTATTCATGACATCATCGTATTCCAACAGACGCTTACGGATACCAAAGTTATTTTCTTCTACTTTCTTCTGAGCGCGTTCAATAGAGTTTGAAATCATCTTGTGCTCAATCATTTCTCCTTCCTTGAATCCTAAACGGTCCATGACACTGGCTATACGATCGGATGAGAATAAGCGCATCAAATCATCTTCCAAAGAAACAAAGAATACGGAAGAACCCGGGTCACCTTGACGTCCTGCACGTCCACGAAGCTGACGGTCTACACGGCGTGATTCGTGGCGTTCAGTACCGATAATGGCAAGACCACCTGCTGCTTTTACTTCAGAGCTTAATTTGATATCGGTACCACGGCCTGCCATGTTGGTAGCAATGGTTACCGTACTACTTTGTCCGGCTTGAGCTACGATATCAGCTTCTCTTTGGTGTAATTTTGCATTTAATACATTATGAGGAATCTTACGCATAGTGAGCATCTTGCTCAACATCTCGGAGATTTCCACTGAAGTTGTACCAACCAATACCGGACGTCCGGCTTCTACCATCTTCTCAATTTCCTCTATAACAGCTTTATATTTTTCACGTTTTGTTTTATAAACGCGGTCATTCATATCCATACGTGAAATCGCACGGTTAGTGGGAATTACCACAACATCCAATTTGTAGATATCCCAGAACTCACCAGCTTCAGTTTCTGCCGTACCTGTCATACCTGAAAGTTTGTGGTACATACGGAAATAGTTTTGAAGAGTGATTGTAGCAAAAGTCTGCGTTGCTGCTTCTACTTTCACTCTTTCCTTTGCTTCGATAGCTTGGTGTAATCCATCGGAGTAGCGTCTTCCTTCCATAATACGACCGGTTTGTTCATCAACGATTTTAACCTGACCGTCTATCACAACGTATTCGTCATCTTTCTCAAACATTGTATATGCTTTTAAAAGCTGATTGATGGTGTGTACACGTTCTGATTTAATAGCATATTCGGTTAAAAGTGCGTCTTTCTTCTCGAGACGTTCCTCTTCTGATAGATTTTTTTCGCTTTCCAATTCCGAAAGTTGGGCTGTAATATCCGGTAATATAAATAAAGTAGGATCTTCTGCATTTCCGGTTATCAAATCAGTACCTTTATCTGTTAAATCTACACTGTTCAGTTTTTCGTCAATGACAAAATACAGAGGATCGGTAGCCTCATGCATTCGTTTATTGTTCTGCTCCATGTAGATTTCTTCGGTCTTTAGCATACCGGCTTTAATACCTTGTTCACTAAGGTATTTTATCAAAGGTTTGTTTTTAGGTAATGCTTTATGACTACGGAATAAGGCTAAATATCCTTCTTCCTGCTCTTTTTTGTCGTTGGAAGCAATTAGACGTCTTGCATCCGCTAAGTATTGAGTTGCCAGTTTCTTTTGAACGTCAACTAACCGTTCTACTAATGGACGGAGTTCTTCGAATAATTGGTCTTCACCCTTTGGAACAGGTCCTGATATAATAAGAGGTGTACGAGCATCATCAATTAATACGGAGTCCACCTCATCTACTATGGCGTAATTATGTTGTCTTTGTACGAGGTCTTTCGGACTAATAGCCATATTGTCACGCAAATAGTCAAAACCAAATTCATTGTTTGTTCCGAATGTAATATCGGCTAAATAGGCTTGGCGGCGTGCGTCGGAGTTTGGCTGATGTTTGTCGATACAATCTACACTTAATCCGTGGAACATATATAAAGGCCCCATCCATTCGGAGTCACGTTTTGACAAATAGTCATTTACGGTTACTACATGTACGCCATTACCTGTTAAGGCATTAAGGAATACCGGAAGGGTTGCAACCAATGTTTTTCCTTCACCGGTGGCCATTTCCGCAATTTTACCTTTGTGTAGTACGACTCCACCGAATAGCTGTACATCGTAATGTATCATGTTCCAAGTGATCTCGCTACCACCGGCAATCCAGTGGTTTTTGTAGATGGCCTTTTCGCCATCGATACGTACAAAATCTTTTGTAGCAGCAAGGTGACGGTCGAATTCTGTGGCAGTAACAACGATTTCTTCATTTTCAGTGAAACGTTTAGCGGTTTCTTTCACAATTGAAAATGCGGCTGGAAGCACCTCGTCAAGTGCTTTCTCGTACATTTCCAATATATCTTTTTCAAGTTTGTCTATTTGTGCAAATACATCTTCACGCTTTTCCAGCTCTATATTTTCCACACTGGCTTTGAGTTCCTCTACTTTTGCACTTTCTTCTGCTGCAGAGTTGCGGATGTACTCTTTGATTTCAATTGTTCTTGCACGTAGTGCGTCATTATCTAATCCTGCTATTTCGGGGTATATCGTTTTGATCTTTTCCACCCACGGTTGGATCTCTTTCATATCTCTCGCGGATTTATTTCCGAAAATAGCGCTTAAAAAATCATTCAATCCCATTTTATCTAATATTAATTTTATTACTTAACTCGAATTGGGTATACTTTGCCCATTTATAATTTGGCAAAAATACATTAAAATGCTGATTTATTAGTAGTTTACAATTCCTTTTTTGATTTTACAAGGTCTACTATAAATCAATTGGGGTGGCAGAACAAGCGTTGGGAGCCCGAATGCGCATGATATTGCTTATTGTTGGAGCAATTCGGGTTGAACTGACGGGTATGTTTATCGTTTCAGGTTTAATTCCTGTTCCTAAGAATATGAGAGGGGCTGTTATTTCGGTATCTCGGACAACACGATTGTCATTTGCTTTTTCTTGAACGATGGTCCAGCCGGGTAATACGTCTATCATTAAATCACCCGAGCGTTTACGGTAGAATGAATTCCGAATTCGTTCTATTTCCGGTGACCATGCTCCTTGCAATAAACGATGCGCCGAGTAAACTTCGCGAACACCGCTAACTAGAGTTAAAAAGTCGGCCGACTTTTCTTGAATTAGAGCTAAATCAAGCTGCTTGTCTTCAATTAACTTATGGTTGAGATATATTTGTCGATCGTAATATCCATCTACATAATGCCCTTCACCATAAGTAGCCATAAGGTACATGTTGAGTAAGGTGGTACAACGATTCATATAAAACTCTCCACCGGGTATCCGATAGATACCTTGGTCGGGTGCATCCGGTTCGGTGTAGCCAGTAGATGTTATGCAAAACACAACATTATGCAATCCTATTTTACGATCTATGAGGTCTATTAAAGAGGCAATGCTACGGTCCAAGCGTACATAAGTGTCTTGTATTTCCATAGCACATTCCTGCACACTCTTGTGGTTGTAATTTCCTGCATAGTAAGTTAATGCCAGCAGGTCAACCGTATCATCCTTGCCTATAGTACTTTTGTCTAAAAGTTCTTCTGTAAGTAAGTTGACTTCATCATTCACAAACGGACTGGCAATTAATCTGCGGAACTTATTTTGACGTTCGCTATCAAATTTATATTTGAAAGATTGATCTCTCCATTCTGGTAAAAACTTGTAGCTTGTAAAAGGATGAACAGGAGTCCACTCGATGTCCCGAATGCGGAAATCGAGTGATTTTTTATCATTATAATCGTTAATCCACCAAGGGAACTCACTATAATAAGTAGTCCCACACCATTTACCTGTATTTTCATTAATCCAAAATGCACCGTTACCCGAGTGCCCTGCACCAAAAATGGCTGCATCTCTGTATGGTGCAATTGAGAAAACCAAACTATTGTTCCTACTCGATACCTTTAGTTCATCGGCAAACGTGGAAGCAATCAATTGTGAAGGAGAAGAACATTCATCTGTATAATTACCCATGAATGCGGGGTCATTTACACAATTTGCCGGTCTTAAGGTGTTTATGTCCAGCCAATCGTCTGCTATAATCCCATTTTTATATGGGACGCTACCTGTGTAAATAGCAGCAATGGCAGATGCACGGTCTATATTTGAAAAAGGAAAATTGATTTCCTTGAAGACCTTTCCTTCGCGCATTAATCTTTTAAATCCTTTATCTCCATATAAAGATGAAAAAGCCTCCATATAGTCTGTACGCAACTGATCTATTGTCAACGTAACTACTAATTTAGGAGCAGGAATGGATGATTGTGCCTGCAAACTGCCGGTAAATGTTAGAGCAAGTATGGAAGTGATAAGACCCTTTTTCATTAATCCTTTTTATATGTGAGAATGAGGTTGCTTGTAGAACGTACCAGCAAACAAAGTGCCAAAGGTAATACTGCCAGATCAATTTTTTGAGGAATGAACCACCAAAGCAAGATAAAAAGTGTTAAAACGCCACAATTTAACATTAAGTATATGCTACGCCTTTTCTTTTTAACCTGTTTGATTACCCAAGGGAGCAATAATAAATGTAAGGGGTGGAATATAAATAATAAGTAATTGGGGCTTACTGCAGGGTGAGACGAGAATATTGCTAAGAATATAAGAATACATCCGGCAATACCAGCGATGGAAAATAAAATAATATCTGCTCCCCAAAAGTTTTTTTTACATCTTATCCCATATATGGTTAATGCTGTTATCAATATAAATAAAAGTAAAGATGCTTGTAATGGAGTTATTGATAAGCTGGAATCACTTGTGGTATTGTCTTGTGTTATAATTTTCTCTTCTAGCTCAATTAATGGGCGTTTGTTGTTATGTCTGTCTAATATTATAGTTTTACTAAAGAAATCTTTGACATAAAAAGGAGCAAACATCATTAAACGCCGATTAATAGGCTTATCAGCCTTACTTCCGATGCAGAGGTCTATACCGAAACGATCCCATGGATGTCCTTTCGTATATTGGTGAATAATATCTCTGAAGCTTTTTCCTGTTTGGTCATCTTTCATATCTTCAGGATAAATAAGTTTTCCTATGATTGCTTTTTCAATCTGATCTCTCGGACGGGTTGCACAGTTGTCGTAAAAGAAATTATATCGATAAACTCTATTTTCGGGGCGGTAATTGGTCTCTAAAAGCTCAATGAGCCGTTTTTTTTCTTCAATGTTTAGATTTAGTGTCTGTTGCCATACACTTCGTCCATAATAATTGTATTCAGCTGCAAACTGCTCGTAGCTTGATACCCCAAGCTGGTAATCTGTTTCTCCCAGTGTAAATCTTAATATGAAATTGGGTGTGTTGAAACTGAATATACCATAATTAAAAACAGCGTCAATATGCTGCGTAAAGTTTTCATAGCGGATAGCTGTATGCCCAAATAAGGAATATATTTCTTGCCCGGGTGCACAAGTTAGTAGGCTTAGTCGTATGGAATCGCTGTGGTTCTCTTTTGTGCTTTGTGCCTGAATAGGCGTGATGCAAACACAAAAGATGATAAATAGAAGATGGAAGTGCTTTACGATATACTTTTTCATGTGGCAAAGTTACAAAAACTTTTTGATCATTTCTATAATGAACTTCCGCTTCTTGTATGAAAAAGGATTCAGGGTTATCTATTAAACTAATTACTAAAATACATAAGGAGATACGGATAAAATTGTATCTTTGCCACAAAGAACAAAAAAATAGATATTCATTGATGTATGAAACATAAATATTTTAAACTTTTGTTTTTTTTAACCGCATGTGATGTCTTTTTCTTTTGTAGCAATATAAAAAAACATCATCTTTGCAAAGTATATACTTATGATATATAGGAATTGATTATATAGAACTTATAATAATTATTATTAATGACACTCTATCGACAAACACTCCTGGTGCTTTTGCTCACGATCTTATCTACAGCTACATTTGCCCAAAATAATACAAATTCTCCTTATACCCGTTATGGTTATGGAAAGTTAGCGGATCAGGGCTCCGGTAATACTCAGGCAATGGGAGGCATTGCGTATGGTTTGCGTGATAAAAGTCAGACAAACGTCGTGAATCCTGCTTCATATACAGCGATTGACTCTTTGACTTTTATATTTGATGGGGGCATAACAATGCAAAATACAAATTTTAGTGATGGTACCTTTAAAACCAATGCTAAAAATTCCAGCTTCGATTATATTACAATGCAGTTTCGCTTGGGTAAATGGTGTGCTATGAGCTTGGGATTATTACCATATGCCAATGTTGGTTATAATGTGGGCCAATACAATACTATCGATGGTTATCCGGAGAGTTCTAATACAGTAACTTATACAGGTGAGGGAGGACTACATCAATTATATTGGGGTGCTGGGTTTAAACTCATGAAAGGATTGTCTGTCGGTACTAATTTATCGTATATGTGGGGTGATATAACTCGTTCGGTTTATCAACAATTCCCGTCTAGCTCTACGGCATTTCCCCAAACAGTTCTTACCAATGTTTCGGTAAAAAGTTATAAAGTAGATTTGGGCGCTCAATATACCCGTCAGTTTGGTAAAAAGCATCAAGCCACTTTGGGTATCGTTTTCTCTCCCGGTCACAATTTGAAAAATGACTCATATGTACAAACTCAATTAGGCAATAGTACAACTGGTGCTACTGCATCCCTAAGAGATACGATCGCTACTTTTGGTCTTCCTACTACTTTAGGTGTTGGAGCGACTTACGTTTATGATAACCGTTTGACGTTAGGCGTTGATGTTACTTATCAAAAATGGGGTTCAGTTACTTACATGAATAATAATAATGCTTTTTGCGATGCTTATAAAATAGCTGTCGGAGGTGAGTATATTCCGAGTTTGGTTGGGAGAAGTTATTTATCTCATGTGAAGTATCGCTTTGGGGCTTTTTATTCAAAACCTTATTATAAAATTAAAGATTCTCGTGCTGCCAATGAATATGGTATAACAGCTGGGTTTGGTTTACCACTTCCGCGTACTCGTTCCATGCTGAGTTTGTCTGCGCAATATGTGAAGACAGAAGGAACGCAAAAGGCTTTTCTGACAGAAAATACATTGCGTATTTGTATTGGATTAACATTTAATGAGCGCTGGTTCTTTAAGAGAAAAGTTGATTAATTGTTAAACTGTATAGAGTTTACATTATGGACTAATCTATTATGAATTCATCGGTATATAAATTTATTTTACGTGAAAATAAAAGCATGATTATAGCTTGCTGGGCTGTAATTATGCTTCTTTCGTTTTCTGCTTGTTCCGGGGGTAAAAAGAAATTGGGTGCAGCTATTACAGAACGTGACTCTTTACCTGTGTTGGATACGCGTGGAATAACGATGTTGATTTCGGATTCTGGGGTAACCAGATATCGTATAAAGACCGATCTTTGGCTTATTTATGATCGCAAATCGCCTTCTTATTGGGCTTTTGAAAAAGGGCTGTATCTTGAGAAATTTGATTCTGTTTTCCATGTGGAAGCTAGTATAAAGAGTGATACCGCTTATTATTATGATAAACAGCGCCTATGGAAATTAATGGGGCATGTGGTCATTAAAAATATAAAAGGCGAAAAATTCAAAACGCAATTGTTATATTGGGATGAAAATAGTCGGAAGGTTTATTCGGATAAGTCTATCAGGATTGAACAGCTTGATAGAATAATTACCGGCAAAGGCTTTGAATCAGACCAACAAATGACAGTCTATACTATTCATAAGCCGGAAGGGGTCTTTTTTGTCAAAGATGAGAATAAACTTGGACCGGATAGTGTGGCTAAGTCTAAATAATTTTTAGTATGAATATTCTTGTTTATTTATTGGTAACTGTGCTTTTTTCTGCATTCTTTTCGGGAATGGAAATAGCCTTTGTTTCAGTAGATAGACTTCGTTTCGAAATGGAACCGAAGAAGAACCTGTCATCACATATATTTTCCTATTTCTTTCGCAACTCTAACAACTTTATTTCGACTATGTTGGTCGGAAACAGCATTGCATTGGTGATATATGGCGTTTTGATGGCTCGACTAACAGATATTTACTTATTATCCGGTTTGATATCGAATGATTTTGTCAGGGTGTTATTACAGACTATTATTTCTACCTCAATAATATTGGTTACCGGAGAATTTTTACCAAAGTCCTTGTTTAAAATAAATTCCAATACAGTACTGAAGTTTTTCGCTTTCCCTCTGCTAGTATCTTATATCATTCTCTATCCGATTTCTAAATTCGTTTCGCTCTTATCCTATTTTATACTTAGGGTAATGGGCGTTAAAGTAAATAGAGAGGTTTCTGATAAAGCTTTCAGCCGGATTGATTTGGATTATTTTGTTCAATCCGGTATTGATAGTACTGATGAAGACCAGTTGGATACTGAAGTTAAAATATTTCAAAATGCACTTGATTTTTCCAGCGTTAAGATAAGAGATTGTATTGTTCCTCGGACAGAAGTAGTAGCTGTTGATTTAGATACTTCTATGGAGAGTCTGAAGAATCTTTTTATTGAGTCTGGGATATCTAAAATTATAGTGTACAATGGTAATATCGATAATATTATTGGTTATATACATTCTTCGGAAATGTTTCGTAATCCTATAGACTGGAGGAATAATATTAAAGAGGTTCCCATTGTGCCCGAAACCATGGGAGCGCATAAATTGATGCGTTTATTTATGCAACAGAAAAAGGCGATAGCTGTAGTTGTTGACGAATTTGGGGGAACGTCGGGTATTGTATCATTAGAAGATTTAGTTGAGGAAATATTTGGAGAAATAGAAGATGAACACGATAATTCGTCATATATATGTAAGCAACTTGATGAGCATGAATATGTTCTATCTGCACGACTTGAAATAGAAAGAGTCAATGAAGAATTCAATCTTGAATTGCCTGAGTCTGATGATTATTTGACAATCGGGGGGCTTATATTGCATTATTACCAAAGTTTTCCAAAATTGCATGAAGTGATAGAAATAGGCAAGTATCAATTCAAAATAATTAAATTAACAGCTACAAAGATTGAATTGGTAAGGCTCAAAACCATAGAATAATTCATAGGTATATTTTTTTGAGAAATAAATAGATGAATATTTGCATTTTTTGTATCTTCGTGCGCTAAAATGCAACTTAAGATAAATAATGAAAAACAAATAAATCGTATTAATTAAAATGGCAACATTACAAAACATTCGGTCAAAAGGACCTTTATTGGTGATTGTTGTTGGTTTGGCTTTGTTCGCATTCATTGCTGGTGATGCGTGGAAAGTGTTGCAACCACATCAATCTCAAAGTGTAGGAGAAGTAAATGGGGAGTCGCTTTCGGCTCAGGATTTCCAAAAAATGGTTGAAGAATACACAGAGGTTGTAAAGATATCCAGTGGTTTGAATGCATTGACAGACGAACAAACCAATCAAATTAAAGATGAAGTTTGGAGATCTTACGTAAATAATAAGCTGATAGAAAATGAAGCTAAGAAACTGGGTTTAACTGTTTCTAAAGCTGAATTGCAGGCTATTATTGATGCCGGTGTTCACCCGATGCTTCAACAAACCCCTTTTCGTAATCCTCAGACAGGTACTTTTGATAAAGATATGTTGAAAAAGTTTTTAGCAGATTATGCTAAGATGGATAAAACCAAAATGTCTTCTCAGTATGCTGAATATTATACCTCCATGTATAAGTACTGGTCGTTTATTGAGAAGAATCTTGTTCAAAGTCGCTTGGCAGAAAAGTATCAAGCACTTGTTACCAAATCGCTGTTCTCTAATCCTGTTGAAGCAAAGAACGCTTTCGATGCAAGAGTAAATCAATCCGATTTGTTGTTAAGCGCAATTCCTTATTCATCAATATCTGATTCTACGGTTTCAATATCTGAAGCTGACTATAAAGCTGCTTATGATAAAAAGAAAGAGCAATTTAAACAATATGCTGAAAGTCGTAATATCAAATATGTAGATGTGCAAGTTACTGCAAGTCCTCAAGACAAAGCTGCTATTCAAAAAGAAATGGCAGACTATACTAATCAGTTAACGTCTACTACTTCAGATTATACCTCTTTTATTCGTACTACCGGTTCTCAGGTTCCATTTGTAGATATGTTCTATACTTCTAAATCCTTGCCTGCTGACGTCGTTTCACGTCTTGATTCAGTTGCAACTGGAAATGTGTACGGACCTTATTATAATGCTTCGGATAATACTTATACTTCATTTAAAAAGCTTGGTGTAACATCTATGGCTGACTCTATTCAATTTCAGCAGATACAAATCGCTGGAGCTGACGAGTCAAAGACAAAGGCTTTGGCCGATAGTGTTTTCAACGCATTAAAAGGTGGTGCTAAGTTTGCTGATGTTGCTAGAAAATATGGTCAGTCTGGCGAATCAACTTGGATTTCATCTGCAAACTATGAAGGTTCTCCTGTTGAAGGAGATAATCTTAAGTATCTTGAAGCAATAACATCTGCACCTCAAAATGAATTGACTAACGTTAAATTGGAACGTGCTAATATCATTCTATTGGTAACAGATAAGAAAGCGGTGAAAGATAAATATAAAGTTGCCATAGTTAAACGTCCTGTTGAATTTAGTAAAGAAACTTACAATAAAGCATACAATGCATTCAGCCAATTTGTGGCATCTAATCAGACATTAGATAAGCTTGCTGCAAATGCTGAGAGTGCCGGATATAAAATTATGGATCGTAATGATTTATATAGCTCAGAGCATAATATTGCCGGCATTAAAGGTACAAAAGAGGCTTTAAAATGGGTATTCTCTGCGAAAGCCGGTGATGTTTCCAGCTTATATGAATGTGGTGAAAGTGATCACATGTTGGTATTGGGAGTTTCTGCTGTCGTTTCTAAGGGGTACCGTCCATTGGCAATGGTGAAAGATCAGTTGAAACCGGAATTGCTTCGCGATAAGAAAGCTGAAAAGATTATGGCAATGATGAAATCTTCTGGTGCTACTACATTGGCACGTTACAAAGCTCTTCCAAATGCAGTTTCTGATACAGTAAAGCATGTAACTTTCTCAGCTCCGGCTTATGTGTCTTCATTGCGTAGCAGTGAACCGTTAATTGGAGCTTACGCTTCCGTTGCTAAAGTTAATCAGTTGAGTGCTCCTATCAAGGGTAACGGTGGTGTATTTGTTCTTCAGGTTATTGCACAGGAAAAACTTAATGAAACATATAATCCAAAATCTGAAATAGCTTCTTTGGAAAGTATGCATGCCCGTATGGCAAGCCAGTTTGTTAACGATTTATATATCAAAGCAGATGTTGTAGATACTCGTTATCTATTCTTTTAAAACATAGTTTGAACTAGATATAGAGGCCATCCGATTTATTTGGATGGCCTTTTTTGTGTCCATTTTCTTCCATTTTATTTCAATCGCATATCCTTGTGCAGATTAATTTCTATCTTTGCATAGAATTAATTCAATATAATATTGTTTAGCGTATGTTGCAAACATCTCTTTTGGGCTTGACTCTTACTGAATTGGAGAAGGTTGTTGAAAAACTTGATATGCCCCGTTTTACTGCCAAGCAAATTGCATCATGGTTATACGATAAGAAAGTATTATCCATTGATGCCATGACCAATCTTTCTCTAAAGCATAGAGAAAAGTTGAAAGAAGTTTATGTGGTCGGGGCTTCTGCTCCTGTTAATGAAATGCGCTCTTCTGACGGTACGGTGAAGTATTTGTATCAAGTTGGAGACAAACAATACGTTGAGGCTGTATATATTCCAGATAAAGATCGTGCGACTCTTTGCGTATCTTCACAAGTCGGTTGCAAAATGAACTGCAAGTTCTGTATGACAGGGAAACAAGGGTTCAGCATAAATCTCACAGCTAGCCAAATTCTAAATCAAATCAATTGCTTACCTGAATGTGATCAGTTGAGCAATATTGTTATGATGGGAATGGGTGAGCCTTTAGATAATCTGGATGAAGTTTTGAAGGCATTAGAAATAATGACTGCGTCTTATGGTTATCGGTGGAGTCCCAAACGTGTGACTCTATCTACGGTTGGACTGCGTAAAGGTTTACGCCGTTTTATAGAAGAGTCGGATTGCCATTTGGCAATAAGCATACACAACCCTTTCCCTTCTCAACGCCGGGAGTTGATGCCTGCTGAAAAAGCATTCTCTATAACAGAGATCGTTGACGTTTTACGTGAATATGACTTTAGTAAGCAGCGTAGACTATCTTTTGAATATATTGTATTTAAAGGTGTTAATGACTCTTTAGTTTATGCCAAAGAACTAATAAAATTGTTGAAAGGCTTGGAGTGTCGTATCAATCTGATTCGTTTTCATTCAATCCCTGATGTTGATTTAGAAGGAGCCGAGATGGCAAAAATGGTTGAATTTAGAGATTATTTGACTTCTCATGGACTTTTTGCTACAATTAGATCTTCTCGTGGTGAAGATATATTTGCTGCATGCGGCATGTTATCTACGGAGAAGCAAAAACAAGAAAACGTGAATTAATATAATTTATTAACTTTGTCGTTAACTATCGATACTTTCTTTGTAGTTTTGTAGAAAACCACATAAAGTCAATAAAAAATAAATAACCGATATACTAGATATGGAAAATGGCAAGATAAAGATTGGTATAACCCAAGGGGATATAAACGGGGTTGGTTACGAAGTTATATTAAAAACTTTCGCAGATCCTGTAATGTTAGAATTGTGTATACCTATTATATATGGTTCTCCTAAAGTTGCTGCATATCATCGCAAAGCATTGGATTTACCGACTAACTTTAGCATTATAAATTCTGCTTCTGAAGCGGGATATAACCGTTTGAATGTCGTGAATTGCTCTGATGATGAAGTGAAAGTGGAATTTTCGAAACCTGACCCTGAAGCAGGAAAAGCAGCTTTTGATGCTTTGGAAAAAGCAGTAGAGGAATATAAAGAGGGGCTGATTGATGTTATTGTTACTGCTCCTATTAATAAGCATGTGATACATTCGGATAGCTTTGCTTTTCCTGGGCATACCGAGTATTTGGAAGAGAAATTGGGTGAAGGTGCTAAATCTTTGATGATTTTAATGAAAGATGATTTCAGAGTAGCTTTGGTTACCGGTCATATTCCCGTTAGTCAGATTTCTAGTACTATAACTAAAGAATTAATTCAGGAAAAAATAACAATCTTCAATAAATCATTAAAACAAGACTTTGGAATCGGCGCACCTCGCATTGCTGTACTATCTTTGAATCCGCATGCAGGTGATGAAGGTTTACTTGGCTCTGAGGAAGAAACAATAATAAAGCCGGCATTGAAAGAAATGGCTGATAATGGTTTATTGTGCTTCGGTCCGTATCCTGCAGATGGTTTTATGGGTTCTGGCAACTATACACATTTTGATGGAATACTAGCTATGTACCATGATCAGGGATTAGCTCCTTTTAAAGCGTTGTCTATGGATGAAGGAGTGAATTATACAGCCGGTCTACCTATTGTAAGGACATCTCCTGCTCATGGAACCGCTTATGATATTGCAGGCAAAGGTGTTGCAAATGAAGATTCTTTTCGTCACGCTATTTATGTTGCTATTGATGTCTTCAAAAATCGTCAAAATGATAAACATGCGCACTTAAATCCATTGCGGAAGCAATACTATGAGAAGCGTGACGATAGCGATAAGTTAAAGCTTGATAGTGTGGAAGAAGATTTATAATATGACGAAAGCGGAGATACAACAAGTTAAATTACGCTTTGGCATTATTGGCAATGATGATAATCTGGTGAGGGCCATTGATGTCGCCATACAAGTGGCGCCTACAGATTTATCTGTCTTAATCACGGGAGAAAGTGGAGTCGGAAAAGAAAGTTTTCCACAAATAATCCACCAATATAGCCGGCGAAAGCATGGACAGTATATAGCTGTAAATTGCGGAGCTATACCTGAAGGGACAATCGATTCTGAGCTTTTTGGTCATGAGAAAGGTGCTTTCACCGGAGCAATAGGTGAGCGTAAAGGGTACTTTGGTGAAGCAGACGGCGGTACTATATTCCTTGATGAGGTTGGTGAATTGCCTCTTCCTACGCAAGCTCGCTTACTGAGAGTCCTGGAGAGTGGAGAGTTTATTAAGGTCGGTTCTTCCAAGGTTCAGAAGACTAATGTACGCATTGTTGCGGCAACTAATGTCAATTTAAGTAAAGCTATTGCTGATGGTCGTTTTAGGGAGGACCTTTTCTATAGATTAAATACTGTGCCTATTCAGATACCATCTTTGCGAGAGCGCGGTGAAGATGCCGTATTGCTATTCCGAAAATTTGCATCCGATTTTGCAGAAAAATATCGTATGCCG
>VOIU01000063.1 GCA_007896885.1 Bacteroidaceae bacterium HV4-6-C5C | reverse complement strand
GGTGGCATACAGGAAGAAATCTCGCAGGGTTCGGGACGTATTGCAGGTGCTTTAGGATTGGATAACCTGATCATGTTCTATGACTCCAACGACATTCAACTATCCACCGAAACCAGGGATGTAACCGTTGAAGATACAGCGAAGAAATATGAAGCATGGGGTTGGAAAGTGCTGGAAATTAATGGGAATGACCCTGTTGCTATCCGTAAAGCTCTCGATGAAGCAAAAGCAGAGCAGGAACAGCCGACTCTTATCATAGGCAAAACCGTAATGGGCAAAGGGGCCAGAAAAGCGGACGGAAGCAGTTATGAAGCTAATTGTGCGACGCACGGTGCTCCGCTGGGTGGTGATGCTTACACAAA
>VOIU01000022.1 GCA_007896885.1 Bacteroidaceae bacterium HV4-6-C5C | reverse complement strand
GCCAAAACACAGCGATGGGCGCATGGAATGATGCCGGTAGAAGATCCTAATGGAAAGATTATTGTCAATGGCAAAAAATATAAGATGGTAAGGTTCGAAACGAATGATGATCGTGTATTTCAGACTCCGCGTTCTTATTTGTTCCCTATTTTGACCGAAGAATTGAAACGTACACCATCCATTGTACAAAATCCAGGATGGTAATAGCCTAGTAATGCCTTTATGACTATAAATTAAATTATTTGATTTTCTATTTATGTTAATATAACAAGAAACATCGACAATATTTATATAGGCAAAAGATGCGATATGTATTATCAATAAAGTAATTATTATTCAAATCTTTTGCCTATAATTTATAGTCTATTGAAAGAGCCAAATGACAAATACTTATATTCGACTTGACTAAATAAGTATCAAAATTACAGCTGAAAATCATTGACTAAATAGTTGGGTTTAATTATACTACAAATAATTAAACAATTTATTTCTAGTCTTTAACACACTTATGTTAAAGACTAGTATTGAGCCTTTTTTATCAACACTAAGAATATCTACAGTGAATACTTATAAAAAGCATAGCTAATTTATGTAAAGACTTAAAGATAAAATTTCGTCTATGTTCAGATGTAATATACCCGAATGATAAAAAAAATAAAGATGCATATAAATGAAGGAGCAATAACTGTAAAAACTAACTAAATGAGAAAACAACTAAATCTAAAATTCCTAAGCTTTCTATTGACTATCCCGATGGTCATGCAAAGTAGTCCTAAAAACAATATCTATCATAAAGGCTGGATTGATTTCAACAAAAACGGTAAGATGGATATTTATGAAGACCCCTCTGCTTCAATAGATGATCGTGTGACAAATTTGCTAAGTCAAATGACTATGGATGAGAAAACATGTCAAATGGCAACTTTATATGGTTCAGGGCGTGTACTAAAAGATGCATTGCCTACGGCAGAATGGCAATCGGAAGTTTGGAAAGATGGAATAGGGAATATTGATGAAGAGCACAATGGTTTGGGAAGGTTTGGTTCAGAATATGCATTTCCTTATTCTAAACATGTAAAAGCAATTCATACTATTCAACGCTGGTTTGTCGAAAAAACTCGATTAGGTATTCCTGCTGATTTTACGAATGAAGGTATTCGCGGAATATGTCATGAAAAAGCGACTTTCTTCCCTGCCCAATGTGGACAAGGAAGCACTTGGAATAAAAATCTAATAGCCCGTATTGCAGAAGTAGAAGCTATAGAAGCTTCTGCACTCGGATATACCAACATTTATTCTCCTATTCTCGATATCGCTCAAGATCCTAGATGGGGACGCGTAGTAGAGTGCTATGGAGAGGATCCTTATTTAGTAGGTCAATTAGGTAAGCAAATGATTCAAGGTTTACAAAAGCATAAACTAGTTGCTACACCAAAACACTTTGCTGTATATAGTATTCCGGTTGGCGGACGTGATGGAGGAACTCGTACAGATCCACATGTAGCACCTCGCGAAATGCGAACACTTTACCTCGAGCCATTCCGTGTTGCATTTCAAGAAGCAGGAGCGTTGGGTGTAATGAGTTCATACAACGACTATGACGGAGAGCCAATTACCGGAAGTTACAAATTTTTAACAGAGATTCTACGTCAAGAATGGGGTTTCAAAGGATATGTAGTTTCTGATAGCGATGCCCTTGAGTTCATTAATGGAAAGCACAAAACAGCTGAAAGTTACGAAGATGCTATTATACAGGCTGTAAATGCAGGACTAAATGTGCGGACAAATTTCAGCGCTCCAGAAAAATTCATTATACCACTACGTAAAGTAATTGCTAAAGGAGAAATCTCTCAAAAAATAATAGATCGACGCGTAAAAGAAATCTTGTATGTAAAGTTCTGGCTAGGGCTATTTGATAACCCTTATTCAGGAAACGAAAAATTAGTCGATAAAATAGTGCACAACCAAGAACACCAAGCAATAGCTTTAGAAGCGGCTCGCCAGTCTATTGTGCTATTAAAAAATGAGAACAATATATTGCCATTAAGCAAAACATTACAGTCCGTTGCGGTAATTGGTCCAAATGCCGACGAACAAAAAGAGTTGATTTGCCGCTACGGTCCGGCAAATGCCCCTATTAAAACAGTTTACAATGGAATCAAAGAAGCATTACCCAAAACGAAGGTTATATATAAGAAAGGGTGTGACATAATAGATCCTCATTTCCCAGAGAGTGAAATATTGACTTTCAAAAAAACACAAGAAGAACAGAACATGATGGATGAAGCTATAGAAGCAGCCAAAGCTTCGGAAGTAGTCATTATGGTATTAGGTGGTAGTGAGGTTACAGTACGAGAAGAACGTTCACGTACCAGCCTCAATCTCCCAGGCAGGCAAGAGGAGTTGCTACAAGAAATTTGCAAATTAGGGAAACCTGTCGTTTTGGTTATGATAGACGGTCGCGCTTCCAGCATTAATTATGCAAAGAAATTTGTTCCAGCTATTCTTCATGCATGGTTTCCTGGAGAATTTTGTGGGCAAGCAATCGCAGAAGTTATTCTAGGCGATTACAATCCGGGTGGTAAACTCGCGGTTACTTTTCCTAAATCAATAGGACAGATCCCATATGCTTTTCCTTTTAAACCAGGTTCTGAAAGCCCATCTGGAACTTCCGTATATGATTCCTTATTTCCTTTTGGGTATGGACTTAGTTATACAACTTTTGGATATAGTAATTTGACAATTTCTCCTGATAAACAAGGACCACAAGGAGACGTTGAAGTAAGTTGTCTTGTTAAAAATACAGGTAATAGAAGAGGCGACGAAGTTGTTCAGCTTTATTTAAGAGATGAAATAAGTAGTGTAACCACTTACACCAAAGTATTACGTGGCTTTGAACGGATCACCTTGGAACCAGGAGAAGAGAAGAAGGTCACTTTCATACTGCACTCGCAGGATTTAGCGATTTGGGATAAGAATATGAAATTTCAAACAGAGCCTGGAATATTCAGGGTGATGATTGGTGCATCATCAAAAGACATAAAGCTAGAAGGACAATTTGTTATTCAATAAATTAATTTAATATAGAAAAACATGAAAAAGAGAATTATACTGCTGGCTTTACTAATAGGCGCAGCTGGAATGAATATGCTGAAAGCTCAAAAAAGATATAAGGCTTATATCGTTTCTAATGCACATTTAGATACTCAATGGAACTGGGATGTACAAACTACTATTGATGAATATCTTAAAAACACATTGGTACGAAATTTCTACTTATTCAATCATTATCCGAATTATTTATTCAATTTTGAAGGCGGAGTAAAATATAACTGGATAAAAGAATATTATCCTTTAGAGTATGATTTACTAAAAAAATATGTAAAAGAAGGTCGTTGGCACATTGCAGGAAGTTCTTGGGATGCTAATGACCCAAATATGCCTTCTCCCGAATCTTTTTTTCGAAATATTCTGCTCGGTCAACAATTCTATAAAAAAGAGTTTGGAGTCACATCCACGGATATATTTTTACCTGATTGCTTCGGGTTTAGCTATACTCTTCCCACAATAGCAGCCCACTGTGGATTAATCGGTTTCTCTACTCAAAAACTTCAATGGAGGCATAGAAATATGCATGGCAAATCGAAGATGCCCTTTAACATAGGGCTTTGGCAAGGTATAGATGGTTCACGTATTATGGCAGCCTTAAATGCTAAAAATTATGTTCAAGAATGGAATGGAGGCGATATTAGCACAGATGCAGATTTAAAAAACACAGCCAAAGATGGAGTAAATAACACTGCTTACCGATACTATGGAACAGGAGACCGAGGAGGATCGGCTAGCATCAATTCTGTAGTTTCAATAGAAAAAGGGACCAAAGGTAAAGGAGACGTTGAAATTATAAGCGCTTCATCAGACCAACTGTATAAAGATTATCTACCTTTTGACAAGCATAAAGAGCTACCTGTTTACAACGGAGAGCTTCTGATGGATATACATGCTACAGGGTGCTATACCTCCCAAGCTGCAATGAAACTTTACAATCGCCGTAACGAACAATTAGGTGATGCAGCCGAACGTATTTCTGTAATGGCGAATTATATAGAAGGTGCCACATATCCTGCAAGTACACTAACAGATGCGTGGCGGCGTTTTATTTGGCATCAATTCCACGATGACCTCACTGGAACCAGCATTCCTAAAGCATATACATACTCTTGGAATGATGAACTAATATCTCAAACTCAATTCAATAATATCATTCACACTGGGGTAGGTTCAATAGCTTCTTGCTTAGATACACGAGTAAAAGGAAGCGCAATAATTATCTATAATCCAATGGCTGCGGAGCGTAAGGAATTAACAAATGCTTTTATCAGTATTCCAAATAAACCAGCTGGAGTGCAAGTGTTTGATGCAAAAGGAAAAGAAGTGCCAGCGCAACTATTAAACTGGCAAAATGGTAAAGCTCACATTATGTTCAGCGCTCTCGTTTCACCGCTAAGTTGCTCCGTATTTGATGTACGTTTTAAGAAAAGCAGTAAAACAACAACTCTCAAAGTAACCAAAAACACATTGGAAAACCGCATCTATAAATTAGTGTTAGATGCGAATGGTGATATTGCTTCTATTATTGATAAACGTACAAGCAGAGAATTAGTAGAGCAAGGAAAAGCTTTTCAATTAGCGTTATTCCTTGGAAATGAATCGAGTGAATGGCCAGCATGGGAAATCCAAAAAAGCACGATCGATAAACCCTCTACAAAAATTTCCGATAATGTAAAAATCAGTATTGAGGAAAGTGGCTCTTGCTTTGTTGCACTCCGAATAGAACGGACATACAAAACGTCGAAGTTTGTTCAATACATTCGCATGAGCGAAGGCGCAAATGATGAACGTATCGATATTCTAAATGAAATAGATTGGTCTACGAAAGATGCGGTGTTGAAGGCCGAGTTTCCTATGAATGTAAAAAACAAAGAAGCCGTATATGATTTAGGAATCGGGACAATCAAACGTGGTAATAATACGAATGTTGCATACGAAGTATGTGCACAGCAATGGGCAGATATCACGGACCCTGATAATAGATATGGAATTGCTATTTTGAACAACTGTAAATACGGTTGGGATAAACCGAATGATAACACATTGCGTCTGACTCTCCTTCATGCTCCAACAACAAAAGATAGATATAAATACCAAGAAACGCAGGATTTTGGACATCACACATTTACTTATTCAATCGTAGGTCATGTAAATGAAGCACAACAAGCAAATATCAGTCACTTAGCCGAATCATTGAACTCTCCTCTCGCTGCATTTAGTTGTCCGAAGCATAAAGGAAATCTAGGATCTAATTATTCATTTGTTAAAGTCAACACGCCTCAAGTGGCTGTTCGATCACTAAAGAAAGCAGAAGAAAGTGATTTGTACATTATCCGTGTTTATGAAATGCAAGGCAAAGCAGCTAATAATATAGAAATGGAATTTCCTACTTCTATTGAATCGGCATACGAAGTAAATGGATTAGAGGAAAAGATTGGCGAAGCAACTACTAGCAACAATAAGCTCTGCTTCAACATGCAAGCCTACCGTCCGAAGACGTTTGCTTTACGATTGAAAAAGGGAGAAGTAAAAGCTAGCCCTATAGAAAACACCCCACTTAAACTAACTTTCAATAGCAAAGCTTTCACACCCGAGAACTTCGGTTATACAGTTTCATTCGATGGAAAAGGAAACAGTTTCGCCGCCGAGTTGATCGGCAATGAAATAACAAGTGACAACATTACATTTCAAATAGGGAACTATGAAGAAAAAAATGTTATAAAATGCAAAGGTGATACGATCCAATTACCTAAAGAATCAGCAGGGAAGAAATTGTATATCTTAGCTGCTTCAATCGACAAGGATCGCAAAACGTCATTCCTTGTTGACGGCAAACCATACGAATTTGACGTACCCTATTATTCCGGATTCTATGGTCAATGGGGGCACACCGGCGTAAGTGATGGATATATTCGCAACGCGATACCCGCTTACATAGGCTCTCACCGCCACACAGAAAAAGGAAACGATGCCTACATTTTTACCTATCTCTATAAATTTAGCATTGAACTCTCAAAAGAAGCACATACTTTAATTCTTCCCAAGGATGAGAATATTGCCGTATTTGCCATTACAATGTCGGACAATTATATAGATAATACAAATACTGCTAATGAAATACGTACCCTCCCATTGAATACGAAAAAGTGATACAAAAAATTTCAAATCATGAAAATCAGACTATTATTTATAATCGCATTTCCATTTTTCATTTTTTCTGCTTCAGCTTATAACGGAAGGTATGGCTGGTTTGTACAGCAAAGTCCGCAAAATATAATTGTCTGCAATGGCGAAGGATTAAAACAGCCTGAAAGGATGCTCCTAGAATCGTTGTCAGGCTTATGCGGACAGGCTGTTAATAATGGCTTATTTGATGAAATGATTTGGATTGACTTTAATAATGTATCCTATAGACAAATTTTTCAAAGCTCACTAAAGAGCCTAAACATCCCTAAACCCAAAAACATGAATGTATGGGAGGTATTGAAATATTTGAAAAGTAAGAATATTGTAAAAGGATATATTTTATATAAAGCGGATGGATCGAAAGGCGAAAATTATACCAAGCGGGAAAAGATTGACTATTCTTCTAATGTAGCGACGGTATATGCCGGATTATTAAAAGGTATTTTAGTAGAAGAATCTTTGGAAAAACAAATAAAAAAAACAGGATTAAAAATGCTGAAGGATGTTCGTAATGAATCTCCGGAAGATTGTTTCTTCCATTGCAAAAGCCTGTTGAATAAAGGTTCTGCTATCAGTATTGACCCCAAAGTGAGTAATTGCCGGGATATTGCTATCTCCCAAAAGTTAATGATATATTATGGTAACGGCCCCCTTTCGGAAGAAATTCTGGAATGGGTCACTCCGTTATCACCTATACTGGGATGGAATTGTGGTGATGAAGACGAATATACCGGTTCTATTACTCGTTGGGGACATTACAATACCGCTTCTAACTGGTGTGTTAACCTACCCGTTATCATGGCAGCTTCCGACAAAATGAAGCCACTACCTATCCATGATAATTCTCGAAGCAACAATTATTCGAATGATACAATAGCATACCATTCATTTGTCGTTAGTGACGGTGACAATATGCAATGGATAATGGGTAATTTTCTCGACAATCCCACATACATGGGCAATAAAGATATAAATCCCTCTGCCATATCGTGGACGCTATGTCCAGTTAACATGTCAGTAGTGAGTACATCTACTTGGAACCGTTTCGTCTCAATGAAAAATGATAATTCCAGCGTAATAGAATATGGGGGAGGCTACCAATATCCAGATGAATTTGCTGCCAACCGTCGAAACCGTGAAGAACTTCTTACTGAATTTGCGCGTCGCATAAATTGGCATTTTAAGAGATTGAACATTAAAATATTCGGATTTATTTGTAAAGATGTATTCAGCAAGGAAGCCCGGCAAGCTTATGATATCTATGCGCGGGAAATAGAGGGATTAACAGGTATGATTGCTATTCAATATAACCCGTATAACATGGGAGGAGACATTATATGGGTAAAGAATAAAGAGAATAAAGAAATACCTGTAGTAACTGCTAAGTTTTCCATTTGGTCAGATTTATATGATAATCCTTTATGCGGTAGTCCTGATTATATAGCAGCTTTAATTAATAGGGACGCAGCACAAGCCATGGATAAAGAAGAAAAGCCACTGTCTTGGACTATTATACACGCTTGGTCAGATTTTAGCAAAAACATTTCATCTATAGTCCAACCTGTAAAAGGGTATAACGCAGGTAAAGCTTCAGAGCATTTACTATCACCCCAAATTAAAAATATTCCTTTAGAGGAATTATTATGGCGTATAAGGGAAAGACACGATAAATTAAAAAAATAATTTAGCGAGAAAACAAAAGTATAATAACTATAAGCCTTCTCTTTACTGTTTCGTAAGTATTGATGAAGATATTATTTTAGCTCCGTTGCATCTCACATAAAAAAGTGTACATTTGCAACGGAGTTATTTATATCAATCCATAATGAGAGAATTCATCATAGCCGACAATCAAGACATCACCAAAGCAGGAATGATGTTCTTGTTGAGTAAACAGAAAGAAACTGAATTGCTGTTGGAAGCCGAGAATAAATCGGAATTAATTCAGCAACTCAAACTCCATCCACAAGCAATAGTCGTGCTAGACTATACCTTATTTGATATCTCCAGCAGTGAAGAACTGATGGTGTTGCATGAGAGATTCAGGGAAGTGGATTGGCTATTATTCTCCGACGAACTAAGTATCGGCTTTTTACGTCAAATATTATTCAGCAGCATGGCTTTTGGGGTGATATTGAAAGACAGCTCGAAAGAAGAAATTCAAACAGCTTTACAATGTGCCTTAAAAAAGGAACGGTTTATATGTAATCAAGTCAGTAATATGCTTCTGAATAGCAATGCAACAGGTCAAAGCAACCAGCCATATATAACCATCAAAGAGGATCTGCTTACTCACAGCGAAAAAGCGATTCTTAAAGAAATTGCTTTGGGGAAGACAACAAAAGAAATTGCTGCCGAGAAAAATATAAGCTTTCATACGGTAAATAGCCACCGCAAAAATATCTTTCGTAAAATAGGGGTAAATAATGTGCACGAGGCCACTAAATATGCCATGAAAGCAGGCATCGTAGACCTCGTGGAATATTATATATAAATTTCTCCGCTACCAATACAGAGTTGTGAATGCTCATCATAGAGCACACCAAATTGACCGGGCGCAATACCTTGCAACTTGTCCGAGGAAACAATGCGATAGCCACCATTTGCTTCGTGCGTTAATTTACCTTTGGTAAAGTCGGGAGTGTGACGTATCTTGAAAGTCACATCTACTTCCGTCTTATCTTTCCATGGATCTTCTGTAATAAAATGGAAATCATGCATTTTGAATTCATTTCCATACTGCATCTCCGTATCATATCCTTTAGACACATATAACACATTGTAATCCACATCTTTACGGACCACAAACCATGGTCCGCCACTCAAGCCCAAGCCTTTGCGTTGCCCTATCGTATGGAACCAATATCCCTTATGTGTGCCGATTTTCTTTCCTGTCTCTAATTCAATGATAGCTCCTTCACGTTCACCCAAGAAGCGACGGACAAAATCATTGTAGTTTATTTTGCCCAGAAAACAGATACCCTGACTGTCACGTCTGCGTGCAGTCGGCAGATTAGCACGAAGCGCAATGTCACGCACTTCATTCTTCATCAACTTACCAAGCGGAAACATTAGCTTCGACACTTGCAGGTAATCAATCTGAGCCAAAAAATCTGTTTGATCCTTTACCGGATCAACAGCAGTACCCAACCATACCTTACCATCCTTATTGACAGTAGTGGCATAATGACCGGTAGCAGTAAAATCAAACTCTTTACCTATCTTTTGTTCAAAACAGCCGAACTTAATATACTTATTACACATCACATCGGGATTAGGGGTCAACCCACGGCGAATTTTATCGATGGCATATGCAGCAACCTGATCCCAGTATTCCTGTTGCAGATCAATCATCTCTAAGGGTAAACCATACCGACGGGCAACAGCATTAGCCATCTCCCAATCCTCTTCGGCAGAACAATCCATATAATCGACACCGTCCATCCCTATTTTAATATAAAACAGAGATGGGCGGTGGCCTTCTTCACAAAGGAGGTGAGTTACAACAGAGCTATCCACTCCTCCCGATAACAATAAAGCTATATTCACGTCAAGACATAAATTTTGCTACAAAAGTACTGATATATCCTGAAAAAACAATCTTCAATACCTTATTATATTTTTGCCAAAGCTTGACTCAAGTCGTCTATAAGATCCTCAATATGCTCTGTACCAATAGATAGACGAACAGTGCTGCGCTTGATGCCCTGATCCAACAATTCGGCATCATTCAACTGGGAATGCGTTGTTGTTGCAGGGTGAATTACCAAAGATTTTACGTCGGCAACATTAGCCAGCAAAGAGAATATTTCGAGGCTGTCGATAAAACGATGTGCTTCTTCCTGTCCTCCTTTTACTTCAAAAGTAAAGATTGAACCGGCACCCTTTGGGAAATACTTCTTATACAATGGGTAATCGGGACTGTTCACTAAAGACGGGTGATGCACTGCTTCTACTTTAGGATGATTCTTTAAGAATTCCACGACTTTCAGCGCATTCTCTACATGACGTTCCACACGAAGAGAAAGGGTTTCCAAGCCTTGTAGAAGAATAAATGCATTAAATGGACTAATAGCTGCACCCGTATCGCGTAACAGAATAGCACGTATACGTATTGCATAGGCGGCAGGTCCTGCAGCATCAACAAAACGAACGCCATGATAGCTAGGGTCCGGATCTGTCAACTGAGGAAATTTACCGGAAGCAACCCAGTCAAATTTACCTCCATCTACAATAACACCACCTAAAGAAGTCCCGTGCCCACCAATGAACTTTGTGGCAGAATGTACCACGATATCAGCTCCATGCTCTATTGGGCGTATAAGATAAGGAGTGCCGAATGTATTATCAACGATCAATGGGATAGCGTGACGATGAGCGATTTCAGCTACTGCCTCAATATCTATAATATTTGAATTGGGATTACCGAGAGTTTCAATAAACAAAGCCTTAGTATTATCTTGAATGGCTTTTTCAAAGTTTTTCACATCCGAAGGATCTACAAAAGTCGTTGTAACGCCATAAGTCGGCAAAGTATGCGCCAATAAATTATATGTTCCACCATAAATTGTTTTAGCTGAAACGATATGATCACCTGCACGCGTAATATTTTCAAAAGCATACGTGATGGCAGCAGCTCCCGAAGCAACAGCTAATCCGGCAACACCACCTTCCAAGGCGGCAACACGGGCTTCAAAAACTCCTTGGGTGGAATTCGTCAAACGGCCATAAATGTTCCCTGGATCCTGCAAACCGAAACGAGCGGCAGCATGGGCTGAGTTATGAAATACATACGATGTTGTCTGATATATAGGTACAGCGCGTGCATCTGTCGTTGGATCAGCCTGTTCCTGACCTACATGTAGCTGAAGTGTCTCAAAGTGTAATTTTTTTGTTCCCATTGTTCTCTGTATTTTTTTTAGTTTATTTTATTGGTTACAAAGATATCATTATTGCCAATGAAAGGCAATGACACAATATGGGGATTTTTATACCATATTTGTGGTACAAGAATGAATATTTCATAAATTTGCAGCTATGAAAGCTAGAAATTTATTATTCTTCTTATTGGGTGCATTAACCCTTTCTATATATCTGGCATCTTGTGGAGAAGATCGCTGGCCGGAATATGCTGTGCAAACCCAAACAGACCGTTGGATAGATGATTCCATGAGAGTATGGTATTATTGGAATGAAGATATGCCCAGTTCTAAAAAGTTGAACTATTTTTCGGAGCCTGCCACATTCTTCAAATCACTCCTCTCCAGTGAAGATAAATATTCCACTATAGACAGCATCATCCAGTTATCACCCACCCGCAGTGCTTTAGATTTGGAGTATGGCTACGGAATTCAGTTTGAGTTGGACAAAGTGGAAAATAATGATACGGCATATTATGCGCGTATCTTGTATACCGTTAAGAACTCTCCCGCTGCAACAGCAAATCTTAGCCGTGGACAGTGGATTTTATCAATCGACGACAAGCCCATTACCAAAAAGAATTATACGGAATTATATATGGGAAGTGGCATTAAAGTAGTTACAGGTTATTATGATTCGGTCAAAAACACTATTCTGGCAAACAAAAGCACTACGAATATAGGTGCTATGACTCCATTAGAGGACAATCCAGTGTATTATTATAATACTTATACCGAAGGCGATAATCGCATCGGCTATCTGGTATACAACCGTTTTACTCCTGGAACGACGGCTAATCCGACGGCATACGATCAAGCATTACTTAACGTATCTAAATATTTTGCCGGTCAAAATGTAAATCAGTTTATTTTAGACTTACGTTATAATAACGGAGGTCACCTTAGCTCGGCACAGTTATTGAGCACAATTCTTGCTCCTTCTTCAGCGTTAGGCAAGAGATTGGGTTATTTGGAATTTAACAAACAATCTACTCCACGTAATCAAGAGTTTTACCTGGATCAGAATCTTATACCCACAGGTTCCAATCTGAATTTAAACACACTGTATATACTCACTAGCAGTCAAACCGCTTCGGCATCCGAGATGCTTATCAACTGTTTGAAGCCATATATTCCTAAGATTGTTTTAATCGGACAGACCACTGTCGGTAAAAATGTTGCTTCAAAAACATTTATCAATAAGGATCTACAAATTGCAATTAACCCTATTGTTTGTAAGATTTATAATTCACTAGGTACCTCAGACTATTCCAGCGGATTCAAAGCAGATTATTCACTTAGTGAGATTTCCGACTTAAAATACTATCTACCTTTTGGAGATACCAACGAAGCTCTTTTATCAAAAGCACTCAGTCTGATTACAAACAAAAGTACTTCTGTCAATAGTACAAAAAGCTTAAGAGTTAGTCCAATTATAAGCTCTATGACGCGTAAAGCTGACCGTGCCGTACGATTGGAATAATATAGTCGATTACTTTGACGAGAAAAAATGAGAAATCCTTGATAATTCATCATTATCAAGGATTTCTCATTAAGGGTGGCAGATGGGACTCGAACCCACGACATCCAGAACCACAATCTGACGCTCTAACCAACTGAACTACAGCCACCATGTTTGCGTCATTTCTCAAACGCGGTGCAAAGATAGGGAATATCTTGAATACTACAAATTTTCATCTGCATTTTTTATTCTATTTTCTCGATATTTTCAAACACTATGGCACCAATATTATATCCTAAAAGTGATAAGTATGTATGTTCCACAAAGATTTTCAGACATTTATACCTATGATTGCTTAGCAAAAACAAGCAAAGTTCATCAATAGTAAAAGAATCGAAAATGATGCTTCTTATCCCCCGATATACCAATAGCCAACCTATTTTCATAATCCATAATCGCCTAATTTAGATATTAGGTTTCCACCAAATCATCAATAAAAAAGCGCAAGCCGTTTTCTTTCAAAAAGGCTTGCGCTATATATTATAATAATAAGAACAATAAATTATTTCATCTACTGGCACTTATTGATAGATTGCTTTTTTTCCTGCCAACAAAGTATTCTTCATTAACGAAACAATAGTCATTGGTCCGACCCCACCCGGAACAGGTGTAATGAAAGAACACTTCGGAGCAACTTCATCAAACTTCACATCACCAGTTAGTTTAAAGCCCGACTTTTTAGTAGCATCCGGCACGCGGGTAGTCCCCACATCAATAACCACAGCTCCTTCTTTCACCATGTCCGCCTTTACAAAGTTAGGTTGGCCAAGGGCTGCAATTATAATATCTGCTTCGCGACATTCCCTTACCAAATCCTTACTGCGACTGTGGCATACAGTAACTGTTGCATCTCCGGGATAGGCTTTTTGCATCATAAGGTTTGCCATAGGCTTACCTACAATATTACTACGCCCCAACACAACGCACTTTCTACCAGACGTTTCTATCTCATAACGCTTAAGTAGTTCCAATATACCATTGGGAGTAGCCGATACATAGCATGGTAATCCAATGGACAAGCGACCTACGTTAATCGGATGGAATCCATCCACGTCTTTGCGGTAATCAATAGCCTCAATCACTTTTTGCTCGGATATATGCCTAGGTAAAGGAAGTTGTACTATAAAACCGTCAACATCTTCATCTTTATTGAGTTCCTCCACTTTTGCCAAAAGCTCTGCTTCCGTAACATCAGCTTCATAGCGGATCAATGAAGATTTAAAGCCGCATACTTCACACGCTTTAACCTTAGCAGCAACGTAAGTTTCGCTTCCCCCATCATGCCCAACAAGGACAGCAGCCAAATGAGGGCGTTTACCTCCCTTAGCTATAATGCCAGCAACTTCAGCAGCAATTTCTTGTTTGACCTGTTCTGAAATCGCTTTTCCGTCAATAAGAATCATTAGATTTATGATATTAAAATTATTTTCTAAACTTAGGCATCATTTTACCCATCTTGCTACCAGTCACCATTTTCATCATTTTGCGGGTTTGGTCAAACTGTTTAAGCAAGCGATTCACTTCCTGAATATTTGTACCACTACCGTTAGCAATGCGCTGACGACGTGAACCATTTAATATTTCCGGATTAGTACGTTCTGCAGGTGTCATAGAATGGATAATAGCTTCAATGCTCTTGAATGCGTTATCATCAATATCTATATCTTTTATAGCCTTACCTACACCGGGAATCATCGAAGCAAGGTCTTTCAAATTACCCATCTTCTTAATTTGGGCAATCTGACTTAAGAAGTCATTAAAGTCGAATTGATTCTTCGCAATTTTCTTTTGTAAGCGTTTGGCCTCTTCCTCGTCATACTGTTCCTGTGCGCGTTCCACCAATGAAACAATGTCACCCATTCCCAATATACGATCGGCCATACGAGAAGGATGGAACTGATCAATAGCATCCAATTTCTCGCCCGTACCCACAAACTTGATAGGTTTATTCACAACTGAACGAATAGAAAGGGCAGCACCACCACGAGTATCACCATCCAATTTCGTCAGAACAACTCCATTGAAATTAAGACGGTCATTAAATTCTTTTGCAGTATTTACGGCATCCTGACCAGTCATAGAGTCGACAACAAAAAGGATTTCATTCGGATTTATAGCCTCTTTTATCGCAGCGATCTCGTTCATCATCTCCTCATCAACTGCCAATCGGCCGGCAGTATCGACAATCACCACATCATATCCTTTAGCCTTAGCCTCCTTTATTGCATTTCGTGCGATATCAACGGGGCTTTTGCTCTCCGGCTCGGAATACATAGGTACTTCAACCTGTTCACTCAATACACGTAACTGTTCAACTGCAGCCGGACGATACACGTCACATGCAACCAACAAAGGTTTTTTGTTCTTCTTGGTTTTCAACATACGAGCCAACTTACCAGAGAAAGTCGTCTTACCGGAACCCTGAAGACCGGACATCAAAATTACGGCAGGTTGCCCTTTGATATCGATTTCTTCAGTCTCACCTCCCATTAACTCCGTCAACTCGTCATGAACGATTTTCACCATCAACTGACTAGGTTTTACTGCAGTAAGTACATTCTGCCCCAATGCCTTTTCTTTAACGGTGTCAGTGAAATTTTTAGCTACTTTATAGTTAACGTCTGCGTCAAGCAATGCCTTACGCACATCTTTCAAAGTTTCAGCAACATTAATTTCGGTGATCTTACCTTCACCTTTAAGAATTTTAAATGACCTTTCCAGTCTTTCGCTTAAATTATCGAACATGATACTATATCGTTTCTTTATTACAAATTATTATGATTGAGGTGCAAAAGTACAAAAAATACTCGTATATCACTCCCTCTAAATGAAAGAAAGTCATTCCACAAAATGGGCAGGATAAGTAAAAATAACGGTAGGAAAAGAGTTACACTCATTTATAATTTGATAAGTGCCTCCAAAATTTTTCAAGAATAAGGTATTTATATCGTTCTGCATTGTAGTTTCCTGATTGTCGGAAGTAACATCAGCCAGCCAGCTATTTATAATTTTAAAACATAAAATCTCTCCTGTCCTATCCAATGTAAATGTGATGGACTTTTCCTCCGACTTATCCTGAAACGGATTAGCCAATACATTCACAATTAATTTCATCATGAGATTAAAGTCCATTCGTACCATATATTGGTTGAGACTGGAAGTAAAATTGATCCGTAGATAAGAATTTTGCAGACTAACAGCACCAACTGCATCGTTACACAATTGTACGATGTCATGATCTATAATCTGAAACTTCATCATACCGGCTTCCAAACGAGATAAATCAAGCACATTATTTACAAGCCTCATCAGTTTCTCCGTATTTCGTTGGATAATATCCGAATATTCTTTTTGTGTAACCGGATCAATATCGGCATCTGATGCTAAAAGCTGACAAAAGCCTACCACTCCATTTAAAGGTACCCGAATCGCGTGACTCATATTTGCTAAAAAATGCGTTTTCAAATCATTCGCTTCTTCGGCCTTATGAGTTGCTCTCAATGTCTCATCTTTAGCTATTTTCAAGGCTTTACGCACCCTATCAACCCGTCTCATATAAAGCACACTGATTAATAAAGCAACACCTACCGTGAGAAGAATCATAGTTTGCATCCGGTCTTTTATCTTTCCTTTTTCGAGCAAAAGCCTGTCGTAATGATGCATCGACTTTATTTCATCCATCTGCACACCCGATATAACATTGATTATCGAGTCCTGAATATGATTAGATCGCTCGTAATAATATAAAGCTTCTTTATATTTGCCCATTTCAAACAGAACATCAGCCTTATAGCCCAGTTGCTTGGCATAACTCATTTGTTCCGAGTCGGATTTCCGCCAGTTATAAAGAGCAGAATCTATGCTCGCAAGAGTTGCATCATAATCTTTCTCAGCATGATAAATCCGTGCAGAGCTACCTTGAAACATAGCCAAATAAGCCGGGTAACTCTGAGGAGTCACATAATGCCTTGCTTGATTAATAGATATTTTAGCGGAATCCATTTTGCCGATAGCAGTATAATAATCACTATACGCAGTCTCCAAATAAAGAGAAAGACTTGCATAAGCATTTTTCATATCAGGATGTTCCTTTACAATACTCCTTATAAGCGATAATGCTTCATCAATATATTTTTTTAATTTACGGCATTGATCAATATTTCTAAAATACTCTATAAACTGACAAAGAATATCAACCTTATCCAATTTATCCTTTATACTTGGAAAAAAGTGGTAAATCTTCAGCAAAGTGGAAAACTCTTCATTTCTCCGACTTGTTTCATGATATGCATTAATCAAACATTGATATGCCGCCACTCTCCCATTCATATTATTTAATGCATCAGATTTATCAAGCATTTTCTGAGCTTCATTGATGGCGTATTCATATTGTCTCTTATAGATGTATGTATTGATTAAAGTCTTTTGAGCATTAAAATATACATTCCAATTGCGTAGACCTTCAGCCAAAGGTTTCAAATAATTTACCCATTTACACACACTGTCCGGATTATCTATATTATAATAATAGATCACCAAAAAGTACGAACTACTACATAAATATTTCGGATTATTCTGGAGTTGGGCTTCCTGAAACATATCCTTTATATACTTAAAAAAATCCGGAGAGTCTTGCTTAGTAAGGGCCATTTTCTCCATCGCTTTCAGTCTCAAGGAGTCGTGAGAAAGTGCAGTTAGTTCAGCTTCAAGCCGCTCAAAATCAGCTTTTGAGATGTGTACATTCGTAAAAGCAAACAATAAAGAAGCTTGAAAAATGACAAACACTATGAGATAAAGCCGCTTCACTTCACCGCCTCCTTTCTTCGTTTACGGTTCAGTGGATGGGTGAATAAAAACCTTGCACCATCCTTATAATCCGGATCAATCCATATCTTACCGCCAAAACGTTCTACAATCAATTGTGAGATAGAAAGTCCTAATCCACTTCCCTGCACATTTTCATCAAGCTTTTCAAAACGATTAAAGATATTATTCCGTTTTTCCGGACTGATGCCACATCCCGTATCCGTGACACTAAAAAGCGCAGTCTTAGGAGACTGCAGTTCTAACGAAAGCCTTATTTCACCATCCGGTGTGAACTTTGTAGCATTAATGAGTAAGTTAAATAAAAGCTGTTGTAAGCGTGCACCATCAGTATACAAATCCAATTGTTTCAAAGAAGTTTCAAAAACGAGAGTAGCATTGGTTTGCTTTATCTTATTTACCGTATCTATAATGGCATGGCAAATACCGACCGCGTCACAAACAGCAAAATGGAAATGCATTTTACCGGTATCAAGACTAGAAATATCTACCACGTCGTCTATCAGCTTCAGCAACAAGTCTGAGTTTTGTAATATTATATCATTACATTGTTTTCGAGTCTCAGTATCAATACTTTCATCAGTAAGGATCGTTGAAAAACCCGACAAAGCATTAAGTGGAGTGCGTATTTCATGGCTCATATTTGATAAGAACAAGCTCTTTGTGCGCATGGAGTTCTCCAATTTGATCCGAGCTTTTTCTTGTTCTATTTTAGAGAGAACCAATCGTTTATTTATCTTGCGAAGATGAAAAACCGAAAAGATAGAAATTATCAATATAGATACACAACTTATGATCAAGAAAGAAAGTTGTGTGCTCCGTTGGGCCTGGTTCTCCACAGTAAGATGATCAACTTGATATACTGCACGCAACAAATTAACCTGTGACGAATAATTTTGGGCATCAATAGAATCACGTACTGCACTTATCTTTTTATACGCTTGACACGCTCTACGATAATCCCCCAATTTTATATACATCGAAGCTATATAAGATTCGGTATCAATATAGCCATCATAAGTATCCAATGGGCTCTTTCTATTAGCCAAGTCATTATATATACTGATGGCTTCTTTGTAGTTGCCAACCTTCTTGGCATATTCGGCCTTCAATTTCTTTAGGACAAAAGCATGATAAGCAAACGGATATCTTTTGTACCATTGCTCTGCACTGTCAATGCTCTGTATAGCTTCTTTATGACGTCCGGAGTGTATTTCGTAATAAGCATTAAAAGCATGCCATAAGAAGTGATTGTATTGCCTGTTCTCATAAATCGTATTGATCTGACTCAAGTATTTCTTTATTTTACCAATTGCATTGACCTTGATATAAGCAGGTATCAATTGTTGAAACACTCTTTCTTGCAGTTTATGCGAATTAGGCGTGTTTAAAAGTAATTGTATAGCCTCTTCATACTCTACAATTGCTTCTTCAATCATGTTTGCATTAAAGTAAATATCTCCAATAGCCAAATAGGATATTGCAACACCTTTACTGTATTTCATTTTTTTTGCTTCATTCAAAGCCTTCCTGGCTTTAGCCAAAGCATCCGTGATATATCCCTGAGAAATTAAAGAGCGACAAGCCTCATGCTTCATCAAAAACATACGTTCATAATCCCGCTGCTTTCTAAAGGCATTGACGAGCCTATATTCCCATTGAACTATTTCATTTGGTTTTATTTTTGGGGAAAAGCCTAAATTATTATCAAGCAAAGATTTAATGAGCCTAAGACGCTCACCGTCATACATTATACCATTTTCTTGGGAGAAAGCGGATGTATAACAGAAGAATAGTAGTGACAGCAACGATATGATAGCCCTACCCGTTTTCACTTTTGTGCATAGATCATTAGATTTATCAAAAAAACGTTGAAAAGATAGATAAAAAAGAATAAAAGCACAACATTTCTATTCTTTTTTATCTATAACCATTATATTATCAACTCAAGTACCAACAATTAGCTGTTCATACTCAGTAAGAACTCATCATTATCTTTCGTTTTTTCCAATCTGTCTTTTACAAAGTCCATAGCTTCAATCGGGTTCATATCAGCCAGGTATTTACGTAAAATCCACATTCTGTCAAGTGTTTGTTTATCTTGTAGCAGATCATCGCGACGAGTGCTCGAAGCCACAATATTGACAGCAGGGAAGATACGTTTATTGGATAAGTTTCTATCAAGTTGCAATTCCATATTACCGGTACCCTTGAACTCTTCAAATATAACTTCATCCATTTTTGAACCGGTATCAATCAAAGCAGTAGCAAGAATCGTAAGCGATCCACCGTTTTCAATATTGCGGGCTGCACCAAAGAAACGTTTAGGTTTATGTAGCGCATTAGCATCAACACCACCCGAAAGCACTTTGCCGGATGCCGGAGAAACCGTATTGTAAGCACGGGCAAGGCGAGTGATAGAATCAAGGAAGATCACTACATCATGACCACACTCAACCAGTCTCTTAGCTTTTTCCAATACAATACCTGCAATCTTCACATGTCTCTCGGCCGGTTCATCGAACGTAGAAGCAATCACTTCCGCATTAACGGTACGAGCCATATCGGTAACTTCTTCCGGACGCTCATCAATAAGTAACATGATCATATAGACTTCGGGATGATTCGCAGCAATGGCGTTTGCAATATCTTTCATAAGAATTGTCTTACCCGTCTTAGGCTGAGCAACGATCAAGGCACGTTGTCCTTTACCGATAGGAGCAAACAAGTCGACTACACGAGCCGATAAAGAATCGGAGTATCCGCCTTTGCACAATCTGAATTTCTCATCAGGGAAAAGAGGAGTAAGATGTTCAAAAGGAACACGATCACGTACAAATGCCGGATCACGGCCATTGATTTTCTCTACTTTTACCAGCGGGAAGTATTTTTCACCTTCTTTAGGAGGACGTATAACACCTTCAACCACATCACCGGTCTTTAGCCCGAATAACTTGATTTGAGATTGTGATACATAGATATCGTCCGGAGAAGATAAGTAGTTATAGTCGGAAGAACGAAGGAAACCATAACCATCCTGCATAATTTCCAGTACACCTGTACCGGTCAGGATATCATCAAATTCATAAGTTTTTTCCCTCTCTTGCACGGGCTTACGATCTTGAACCTGATTACCCTCATTATTAGCCGATATAGGGCGTTGTTGCACCTGACGCGGATTATTATTAGGAATAGGACGATTATTGCTTTGTTGGTTGTTGTTTTGCTGATTATTACTTTGCTGATTATTACTTTGCTGATTATTATTTTCACGCGGACGGATTACCGGACGCTGTGGTTGCAGCTTTGGTTGTACCGCCATCTTCGTTTCTGACGCAGAAGGTTCAGTTTTAGTTGCTTCAAATTTACCCAGTAATTCCGAAGGTAGTTCAACTTTTTCAGTCGGCAAATCCTCAATAGGAATAAAATCATCTTCCGCTTCAGCTACAATGGGACTGTCATCAATAACAACCTGTTTATGCTTCTCTCCTCCTTCAAAAGGAAGAATAGGCTCTGCCTGAGGAGTATTCTGCTTATTAATGGAAGCTTTGGAAGTTTTGGATTTGCGAGGGCGACCCGGCTTACGTTTCGGATCATTTTGTTCATCATCGGAACTGGGAGTCTGAGCAGGAGAAGGTGTCTGAGCAGGAGTCGAAATTGTTGCAGCAGGTTTATTTTCGGGAACTGTGTTTAAAGGGCTCTCATTTTTTTTAGGTTGCTGCGTCGTATTAGTCGGTACGGCTGTTTCAGTTGAAGCCTTAGTAAGGTTTCCGTTTTTATTTGCCGAAAAGACCTTATCGGTTGCAGTATTTTCTTTTTTTACCGTTACCCGGGTCCGTTTCTGCTTATCAACCTTACGTTCTTCTTTCAATTTATCTTCAGCTACTTTCTTCGTTGCTCCCGCAATGGCTTGCTCATCTAAAATCTTATAAACCAATTCTTCTTTCTTTAATGAGTCTATTTTCTTTAAGCCTAATTCTTGAGCAATAGCTTGCAGCTCCGACAAACTTTTGTCGTTTAATTGAATAATGTTATACATACAGTATAGGTGAATATATTTTAAAGTTTTTGAATAGAAACCACAGCGCAACAAGTATCGTGCACAATGTGGAAACACGTCTTTATTTTAATTATGAATAAGGGATATATTGAATTGGAAATCTGATCGCGTCTCCTTAAAGAGGGACATCAGAATATTTCAACGGAGCAAAGGTAATCATTAATTTTATAATAGAGTACAAAGAAACGCTTTTTTGTACAAAAAATAATATAAAACACGGCAAAACAGCATTTTTAGTCGTAATCTACACGAATAATAACAACTTTTCGCGTATTTTCATTCACACTGAACCGATTATCAATACGTTCTCCCACTAACCAGGCAATCTGCTCACCGCAACAAAGCACCCACTGTTTCTCCTTTTGCAATAGCGAATATTTACGATCGGTAAGATAGTCGCTTATATTTTTCCGACCTTTCATACCAAAAGGGACAAAAACATCACCATGTCGCCAACGACGGAAATTCAGTTCACCATCTATTTTTGCTGCATCAAGACAAGCCACGCACTTATCTTTCGGTACAATAAACTGCCCGGATATCTCCATCTCCTCCATTGTGTAGTGAAAATGAGGAATCTCATTAGTATCTTCTACAACCTGTATCTTTTCAATCAACAATTCATTTCTATCTTTTATCACCCGCCACTCTTTACTGGCAAACTGCTTACCGGACTGGCTTCGGAGAGCGTAAAACATATCTTTTACCTGGGACGCATTGAAACCCAGCGGATAAAGCACTTCATGAAGTAAAGCTTCCGGAGCGGGCTCTTGCAAAAGTGCATCAATCAGCAATCCCCGCGAAGTCCGTACACGTTCCACACCATCCGCCACTCCTTTCTTATATACCGCATAGACTTCATGTAAATATAGAGTGGTATTGATTATCGTATCCTGCACCGAAGGATTGATCCGTTGCATTAACGGAAGCAGATTCAATCGGATTTGATTACGGGTATATTCATCTTGCAAATTGGTACTGTCGGTCACAAACGTTTGTCCTATCTTCTCTAGATAAGCCAAGATCTCCGCACGACTGACGCACAATAAAGGACGTACTACGAAACCGTTAACAGGACGTATTCCCAACAGTCCGTTTATACCTGTCCCCCGAAGAAGATTCAGCAGAAAAGTCTCCACGCTGTCGTCTTTATGATGAGCAACGGCTATGACTGCCGCCTGCCTCTCCCGACGAAGCTCTTCAAACCATGCATATCTCAAATCACGCGCCGCCATCTCAATAGAAATATGCTGCTCATTCGCGACCTTTGCCGTATCGAAATGTTGCACAAATAAAGACACATTTAAAGCGGAACAGAAATCCCGAACAAACGCTTCATCCCTGTCGGACTCCTCCCCTCTTAAATGGAAATTACAGTGCGCCGCCTCACAAGAATAGCCCATGGTGACCAACAAACGCAACAATGCCACCGAATCGGCACCACCGCTCAGCGCAACCAAAACCTTATCTTTTAATGAGAAAAGATTCTCCCTCTCAATGAATTGTGCAACTTTACCGCTAATCATGAAGCAAAGATACTGCATAAAATCCAAAATACACTTTATCAGACAGAAATACGAATGCAAACATTACCGAAGCAATCTTTCAAAACGTTTACAATCCTAAAAAACAACCATCGTGACAATGCTATTCAATCTCTTATTTAAAAACAATCTAAATAATTTGCCCTCTATACACAATTCTTTTATCTTTGCACCTAAAATTCAAGAAAGAAGGTAATATGCGTTTATCCGAATTAGAAACAGGAGAGAAAGGTGTTATTGTAAAGGTACTTGGTCACGGTGGTTTCCGCAAACGGATTGTCGAAATGGGATTCATCAAGGGTAAAACGGTAGAGGTACTACTGAATGCCCCTCTTAAAGACCCGGTGAAGTACAAAGTAATGGGATACGAGATTTCATTACGACGCCAGGAAGCCGAAATGATTGAAGTGATAAGCGAACAAGAAGCAAAAGCACAAGCCCAAAATCAAGCCTACCATCAAGGGATCAGCGAAGATATCTATCCCGAAGAAGAGGAGTTAAAACGCATTGCACTCGGTCAGCGCCGGACAATAAACGTAGCCTTGGTGGGAAACCCCAACTGCGGCAAGACTTCTCTCTTCAACATCGCATCAGGCTCTCATGAACGGGTCGGCAATTACAGCGGAGTGACAGTAGACGCCAAAGAAGGTTACTTCAACTTTCAGGGCTACAAGTTCCGCATAGTCGACTTACCCGGCACCTACTCCCTGTCCGCCTATACTCCCGAAGAATTATATGTCCGCCGCCACATCATCGATGAGACTCCGGACATTGTTATCAATGTAGTGGACGCCTCCAATCTGGAGCGCAACCTCTACCTGACCACACAGCTCATCGACATGAACGTGCGTATGGTTATCGCACTCAATATGTACGACGAGTTGGAAGCCAGTGGAAACACTCTTGATTACGACCAATTATCGCAATTGCTCGGAGTGCCGATGGTGCCCACAGTCTGTCGTAGCGGTAAAGGAATAGAAGAACTGTTCCATCTTGCCATCAACATCTACGAGGGCGCCGATTTCGAAGATAACAAAGGCAAGGTACCTGCCGAGTTGCTGAAAGACTTTCAGGCATGGCACACCGAATATGTACCCGACCATGCTTTCGACAGTGAAAACAGTTCGCCCAAACGTCTGCACTATCGGCATATACATATCAACCACGGACCGGAACTGGAAAAAAGCATCGAAGCTTTGAAGAAGAAGGTCAGCGAGAATGAGAATATCCGCCACAAGTACTCCACCCGTTTTATAGCGATTAAACTGCTCGAGAACGACCCCGATATAGAGAATGTGGTGAAAGCCCTTCCCAATGGTAACGCCATTATGGAAGTCCACGAGAATGAAAACCGCCGCATTCATGATGTCATCAATGAAGACTGCGAACAAGCCATCATCGATGCCAAGTACGCCTTTATAGCCGGAGCACTGAAAGAAACCTTCATAGACAACCATCAGGATAAACAACAGCTTACACGTATTATAGATGCCGTTGTAACCCATCGTGTTTGGGGATTTCCCGTCTTTTTCCTGCTGATGTATCTCATGTTCGAGGGAACTTTTATCATCGGCGACTACCCCATGCAAGGAATAGACTGGCTTGTCAACACCTTAGGCGACTTCATCCGTACCAATATGACTCCCGGCCCGCTAAAAGATATGCTCGTAGACGGAATTATAGGTGGCGTAGGAAGTGTTATCGTATTCCTCCCCAACATTCTGATCCTCTATTTCTTCATCTCACTGATGGAGGATTCCGGATATATGGCCCGTGCAGCCTTCATCATGGACAAAATCATGCATAAGATGGGACTTCACGGCAAATCATTCATCCCCCTTGTCATGGGCTTTGGTTGCAATGTACCCGCAGTACTGGCGTCGCGAACCATAGAGAACCCCAAAAGCCGTTTAATCACGATCCTTATCAATCCTCTGATGTCATGCAGTGCCCGCCTGCCTATCTACCTTGTATTGATCGGTGCATTCTTCCCGCATAATTCCAGCCTCATCCTGCTCGTCATCTACGCCATAGGCATTTTTCTTGCCATCATTTTGGCGCGGGTGTTCAGTAAACTGCTGGTACACGGCGATGATGTTCCGTTTGTGATGGAGCTACCCCCTTACCGGTGGCCGACATCCAAATCCATTTTCCGTCATACTTGGGAAAAAGGAGAACAATACCTGCGCAAGATGGGAGGCATCATTATGGTAGCTTCCATTGTAATCTGGGCATTAGGATATTACCCCAACCATAATGATTACAAATCACCATCCGAGCAGCAAGAAAACTCATACATAGGCAAACTAGGAAAAGCCATAGAACCCGTCATGTCGCCATTAGGCTTTGACTGGAAGCTTGATATCGGTCTACTGTCCGGTCTTGGCGCGAAAGAACTTGTTGTCAGTACGATGGGAGTATTATACTCCAACAACGCCAATGCCGATTCCACCAGCTTGGGCGAACGTATAAATATCACTCCATTGGTCGCATTCGGCTATATGGTGTTTGTTCTACTCTATTTCCCCTGTATAGCAACGTTAGCAGCTATTAAGCAAGAGTCCGGCAGTTGGAAATGGTCATTATTTGCGATGCTCTATACCACCACATTGGCATGGGTAGCAGCATTTCTCATTTATCAAATAGGAGGTTTATTCACATGAACGATTGGCAGCAAATAGTAGTTATCATCTTATTAACGTTATGCGTCATCCGCATAGCGTTAAGTATCTACACTTTTTTCCGCAAGACGAATGATAAGGCAAATCCTTGTGAGACATGCTCTACCGGTTGCGAATTGAAGAATATGCTCGATAAAAAGCGTGATGAATGTCACAATTCCCGCAAAGAAAACAAGAAAAAGTGTTGCGGATAGTTGCCAGAAAGAAAATTTGTACTACCTTTGCAACCGCAATCGGGAAACGGTTCCTTGACCGAGTGGCTAGGTAGCGGTCTGCAAAACCGTCTACGGCGGTTCGAATCCGCCAGGAACCTCAACAAAAGTTCCAAAACATTGATAAAAAATGTTTTGGAACTTTTTGTATTACAGCTTTTTCTGCATGCTACCCTCCATTGGCTGAAACAAACAGAGGATCATTTGGCAATGGTTGCATCCCTAAAATCTTATATATAACTTTATTTGTACTTTTGCCATCTATACTCTTCAAAGTAGAATGTGATTTCGATTTATTATCTATATAGCCTATAAACCGACTTGTGGCAAAATAAATTTTATCTTTAATTTGATATGCAACAAAGCATGTTCCTCTTTTTATAAGAGCTATTGCTTCTCCTCTTTCAGAATCACTTCCTTCGGCAATAAAATTTTTAGAGTCTCTATGTTCTTTATAAGTTGTTTATTATATGATATAAGTCTCATAATATAATAAAGGCTAATTATGGATCATACCGAAATGCTACGATAAGTAAGCGAGTACAAATATTAATTTCCTTCTCCTATATTATTCTGTAAAAAGATAATATACGCAACAGGAATGAGTAGAATAACCTTGTACTGTTTTAAGAAATGGGAAAATGCGGAGCTATCAGAAAAGATAGAGACTTTATTTATCAAGGACGGCAGAGGTGCTAAGCCTAAGTTGGATTCAATAATAGAAGAGTTGCCTGATTTGGTAGAACGGTACAATGGAAAATTTCCATTATCCTTCGGGTGCTTGAAGAGGATTATGGGATAAAGGTTTCCAGACCTACTCTCCAGAAGTATTTAGGAAAAGTCACACTCAAGGCGACAAACTGACAGTTTTTTTCTTTCGTGTCAGCATTCATTGACAGTTTATAATCCTTTTAACGTATTTGCATTATAAAACATTAATTTGGCATAGAATTTGTTAAAATAAAGATGAAATAGCTGGACACTATTTCACCTATAATTTGACTTATCTGATAGGAATAAGTCTCTCTTTAATTAAGACCTAAAGAGTTTAAATTTGGCTGCAAAGGTAAGGTTTTCTTTTAGAATACAAAATCGCCCTTCTCCATTCCTCCTATCTGGCATCTGCTTAGCCAGAAAGACATATGCAGCCAAGAATAATTCCACTTGGGTAAATTGGGATTATAAAAAGAACAGAAAGGAGGAAAATAATGGCTAAGGATTCGGACGGAAAAAAATTTAACCGTATTCCAGAATACACAAAAGTTGTCAAAGGGAAAGAAGTTACGGTTCGTGAACACATTCGTAGTAATCGAAGTGATTCAAAGGGTGCTTCTAAAAAGAAATAATTTTTTGGAGGATATATTGAGTTGATATATCCTCCTCCCATTATCTGACATAGAGATATAGATAAAAAGTGGGCACTTTTAGTGTAGCACAGATGAATAAAAAATACCAAACAAATGAGAATAAAGACTATAAAATTAAAAAATTTCAGAAGTTATAAAAGCGAAGTTGAGATTGAATTCGGTAACTTGACTGCTTTTGTTGGCAAAAACGACATAGGTAAATCAACTGTTTTGGAGGCATTAGATATTTTCTTCAACGAAGGGAAAGGAGTAGTAAAATTAGATAAAGATGATATAAACAAACAAGGAGTTGCTGAAAATGACAATGAAATCGTAATTTCTGTTTGTTTTGAGGAATTGCCAGCAACTATTGTGATTGACAGCACAAATGAAACAACTTTGCAGGCGGAATATCTTTTAAACTCAAATAACCAACTTGAAATAATCAAAAAATACCCCAATGCTGGCAAGGAAAAAGTTTTTATAAAAGCGAAACACCCGATAAATGATAGCTGCAAAGACTTATTACAAAAGAAAAATACTGATTTGCAAAAAATAATTAGAGATAATTCCATTACTTGTTCTAATCAAACGATAAACGCAGAAATGAGAACAGCTATTTGGACACATTTCTCTTCAGAACTTCATTTTTCAGAAACAGAAATTGATATCACAAAAGGCGACACGAAATCTATTTGGGATAGACTACAAACCTATTTACCCCTTTACTCATTATTTCAATCTGACAGGAAAAACAGCGATGGAGATAATGAAGTTCAAGACCCGTTAAAAGAAGCTGTAAAACAAATATTGAGCAATAGCGATTTGAAACAGAAATTTTCAGAAATAGCAACAGAAGTTGAAAATAAATTAAAGGAGGTTTCAGAAAGAACCTTAGAAAAGCTCAATGAAATGAATCCTGAAATTGCGAATAGCTTAAGTCCAATTATTCCAACAGCAGAAAGCTTAAAATGGGCTGATGTCTTTAAAAATGTTTCTATCGCAGGCGATGAAAATATTCCAATCAACAAAAGAGGAAGTGGTGTAAAACGACTAATTTTACTCAACTTTTTTCGAGCAGAGGCAGAAAGAAGAAAAACAGAAGAAAATATTCCAAGTATTATTTACGCAATCGAAGAGCCTGAAACTTCACAACATACCGAACATCAGAAAAAACTTATTTCAGCATTCTTAGCCCTCTCTAACACACTACATACGCAAGTAGTTATAACGACACACAGTCCTGCGTTAGTAAAAGAATTACAGTTCGAGCATTTGAGATTGATTAAGTCTGATAGAGCTACTAAAACAATAGAACAAGTCTTGCCAAATAGCTTGCCATATCCGTCTCTGAATGAGGTGAATTATTTAGCATTCTCGGAAATTACCGAAGAATATCATAATGAATTGTATGGATACATTGAATTAGAAGGAGAATTGGTCAATTTTAGAAGTGGAAAAACTACTATTCCATATAATAAACTTAAAAGAGATGGTACTTTAAGTGCAGAACAAGTTGTATTAACGGACTTTATTAGACACCAAATACACCACCCCGAAAACACTAATAACACACGATATACATTTGAACAGCTTAGTGAATCAATAAATTTAATGAGAACATTTATACAAACATTGATACCATAAACGCCAGCTACTAACAAGCTGTTTGCCGTACAAACTATTGCACAACAACTGTAAATTTAGCGGGTAGAATAGGATTGCTTGATGCTTCTTTTGTCGTAGATAGGACTTTAGGATTAAAACAAGGATTAAATTCTTGGCAAGCTATGATAAGTAGTGATAGGTTGAACTTTCCAAATCCACCTTTCTTGGTAGATAGCCAGAGATTTAGCCAACCATTGCAGCTATCAATACATCAAACAATAAACTCGCCAGGAACTTTTTGTATTACAGCTTTTTCTGCATGCTACCCTCCATTGGCTAAAACAAACAGATTTAAATAAATTCTTGAAAAGAGTATATTATCTCCATCGATTGGCAGCCAAATATGACAACTATTACAACACATATCACAACTTTTTCAGTAACAGACTTTTGAACTGATATTTTTTCATATATTTGTGTCGATTATACAAACAGACAAGAAATCTTATGAGTAGAACCATAAAATTATTAATGGTTACAGCAATGATATTAGTAACCGCAGCATGTAATAAAGATGACGGTATCCATCTTACCATCAATATGGTAAAAGGCAAGTGGGTTATTAATGACCCACAATTCGACCAGGATTGGACTTATATGTTAATCTATGCAGATAGCACGTATTATATCACGGAAGATCATAAATTCTCGAACGAGAAGGGACATACCACAACTTCCGGTAAATTGATAATAGAAGGCAATACGTTATATCTAAATAATAGAAGAGACGAATTTATAAAATTCTACGAGTACGAGAATGGCACAAATGATAAAGCCATCGTAGAATTTTTCGGCCAACAGATGCGATATAAAGAGAGCTCCGTGACGCGAATCAGCAAAGACCTGTCAATTGGCACATATTTAGATGCTGACAAAGCTAAATAGATTTCTTTGCCGTTGCGCAAAATCAATATCCTGCTGCTGCCTTTGATATAAACATTTTGGTTATAATCCACAAACACAGTCGGGATATTCTCCAACAATTGGGAAGTACGCAAGGATTTCTCCCTCAGTCGGTCGGTGACTTTATACTCCACATTCAATTTGTTTTTCACTTTTGTCTGTGTGCCCAACACCAAAACTTCGGAGAGTGAGTTGCTATTAGGTTCAAGTTTGATAGTATGCCCGGAATTGTCGGACAAGCGAATATTCACAAACTTCTTTTCATAGTTCAAGTGGGTGACTTGCAAAATATAATATTCTTGCTTAGGGGCACCTTCCAGGTCAAATTTGAAATATCCGAGCGAGTCGGATATGCTTCCTTTCAGAAAAGTCGAATCTGACTTTAAGCATGCCACGTTGGCGTAATCCACCGGTTCATTAGTCTTCATGTCATACAGATTGCCGAACACGGAAATAGCATTCTGAGCATTGCCAAAACTTGTACAGAGTAATAAAAACAGCAATATATAGACGTTCAATTTCATATTTGCAGAACAATGTTAAAATAACAGCAAATGCATTTTAATGAGATTTAAAGGGATATTTTGCGTATAGACCATCAAATGTAATAAAAATAAAATATCAAATTTACATACAATTATTTTTTACACAAAATTAGCACTGCATAGTGCTTCGCTTTAAATCCCGATGCATCAATTTCATTTCCTAACAAAAGTAATACATCCAAAAGCGTTTTCCAAACAGGTCGGTTGCCGGCGGTTTTTAGCGGATTAAAATAACATGAGACGGTTTAAAAAAATGAGATACACTACAAAATCATAGAAGCATAACCTGAATAGTATAAAAGTAAACCCGGAAAAGATACTAGAACACATCATATCCCCCTCTAGAAGCATTCTGACGGGGATAAAATATAGCGTGCAAAAAACGAGCAAAAGACCGTGCAACTTTTCAGCTCACATTCAGCCATTTAGCTCAAAAAGCGAGCACGAATGCGTGCAAAAAATGAGCACGACATAACTATATAGAAGAGAAATATATAAGAAATATATATAAAGGGAATTTCATTTTTTCAATTTAGAACCAATTGACATACCATCTGTTTTGCCCCAACAGATGGTGCGTTAAGGCATAACAGATGGTCTGTCTTCTATCAACAGACCATGTATTGAGGGCAAAAAAAGTCTTCCCGCACACACTAGCACGGAAAGACAAACAAACAAACAAAATAAATTGATAAGAACGATATCGCATCGCAACCATATCAAAAGTGTCACTCTAATTCCTCACCCCATAGTTCAACATCGGTAGAACAATGTGCCATTAGGCAAGCGATCCCGATGTAAAAAACAACAAGAAAAGAAAAAGGGATTATCATTTTATTCCATATTTTACGACTATATTTCTATAAAAACCGTTGGTATTCATTACAAATAATTCTTGATTTATTATTTTATATCTACACAACCGGATAAAAATGTTTCACCATAACCATCCATATGTAAACAACAATAAATTCAATTTTCATTTGCATAAAAAATAAGACATATATACCTTATCTAAAAGTTTTCAAAATTTGCGCTACAATAACAAAATCACTTAAAAGCCTTAAACAGATGCAGCAAAAAAAATTAAAACACCACATAATAGTCAAACATAAGTACTGTTTATCAAATATTTAGAAGAGATCACTATTCAATAGCGCAACCATTTTAGTAGTCATTCATCTTATGGAAAATCATGCCATCTTTTATTTCATGTGATACACAATATTTACTTATACTTTTCTTATATATTTATAATAACAAAAAGCATATCAAGCGCAAATATATGAATTAATATTAATATAAAATCTTTTTATTGTAATTTTAATATGAAAAGAAAAGAAATTTATAATACCATATTAAACAGATAGCCTAAAATAATGATGAACAAAGTAATCAGACCGAAAAAAATTCCGATAAGCCGCCAGTTCATTACTTTCTTAAGTAACGTAGCTTCAGGAAACGAAAGTCCTACAACAGCCATCATAAACGCTAAAGCTGTGCCTATGGGTACTCCTTTGGCTACGAACACTTCAATAACAGGCACTATTCCGGCGGCATTCGCATACATGGGTACAGCAAATAAAACAGAGATGGGTACGGCATACCAATTATCTCTTGAAAGATAATGTTCAAAAAAACCTTCCGGAACATAACCATGCATCAATGCACCAAGACCTATACCAATAATCACGTATAGCAAAACTCCCCTGATAATTCCCCAAGCTTCTTTTACTATAGCCGGAAACCTTTTTACAAAAGGAGTTTTTTCTTTTTCCCAAATTCCAGCCTCCACTGAGGATTGCTTTTGAATCTGTCTCACCCATTCACTCAAATGACCTTCTAATTTCATTTTGCCTAAAACAAAGCCTCCTATCATCCCAAGCAAAATGCCACTAAGTACATAAATGACGGTTATGCGTACTCCAAAAGTTCCGATAAACATAGCCACAGCAACTTCATTGACCAGGGGAGATGTAATGAGATAGGCAAAGGTAACCCCTAAAGGAATGCCACCTTTAACAAATCCAATAAACAAAGGAATTGAGGAGCAGGAGCAGAACGGGGTTATGGCACCGAATAATGAAGCAAAAAAATACTGTAATCCATACAGTTTACGCGTGGTCAAATAATTACGTAAACGTTCAATAGGGAAGTAAGCATTAATAACACCCATTATGAGACTGATAAAGAACAACAAAGTCAGTATCTTTATTGTATCGTAAAAGAAGAAATTTACCGCCATTCCAAGGTGGGATTCAGCGTCCAGCCCAAAAGCGACATATACCAGCCAATCAACAAACTTCTGTATCATATTAAATCAAAAAAAACAAGTCCATAATAAACACCTATTATAATAAAAATTATTGCTACAATCCGGTTAAACCATTTTTGAAAAAGTTGTACGCGATCATAGAACTTTCCTATTCCCGCAAGACTGTATGCCAAAATCCAAGCCACAAGCACTACCGGGATTCCGGTAGCTAAAGCAAAGACTATTGGTAAAAAGTACCCTCCGCTTTCCATAGCAGACATGGGTATAAGCATCCCAAAATAAAATAATCCGCTTGTGGGACAAAACACTAGCGCAAATAAGATCCCTAGCAATAGGCTTCCCCATAAACCGCGTAGCTTTTCTGTTTTTTTAGTTGCCGAAAACCCGAAATTAGGCAAATTTATTCTACTCCCAAATAGCATAAAAAGACCTATCAGTATTAAAGCAGGAGCTATAAATATCTCCCCCCAATGACTGATCGCTTTTTGAATGAAGAATAGATCTGCACCATTTCGCAAAATGGCAATAAGAACCACTCCCAACAGCGAATAAGAAAGAATACGTCCCACAGCATATAAAATGCCACTCCAAAAAATCCTGCTCCGATTGCCCACATCTTTACTGATATATCCGACAGCCGTTATATTAGTTGCTAAAGGGCATGGACTGATAGCAGTAAGTAAGCCTAGCAAGAAAGCCGTAATAACGGGCATCTCACTACTGTTAAGAAGGTTTTGTAAATATTCCATAGATACCTTCGTTCTATTTAAGCAGTTGATTAATTTTCTTTTTCAACTCGTTCTTAAAATAAGTTGTATTGTTTCGTGCATTCTGAAAGCCAACTTGTGTCATGTCGTTTCGAGTCTCTTTTCCATTTTTCCATCCGTTTACATAAAGTGACGACCAGCTAACCCGATATTTATCTGCAATTTTCTCCCCTTCCTCTGTAGAAATATCAACTTCACGTAAGCGCACTTTTCCCTTTTTCACCAACTCGGCAAAGTCTTTAGATACAACTTCTTTGGTATATTTTTCCACAGCTTTACAAGTTATGCAACGTTGCTTCCCATGGAAACAGAGAATCTCTACGTATGTGTTTGGCTGCGTTTGTGCTATCGCCAAAACGACAAACAAACAAGCATAAGACATCGCTAAAAAACGTTTCATACTTATTATATTTTTGAGGTTAATAATACTTTTACTTCAGTAGCTGAAATCTTACCTTTAGCAACAACTTTATCATCTAAAACAAGAGCAGGAAGCGTCATTACATTATATTGCATAATCTTTATCAAATCTTCTTCTTTCACAATAGAAGCCGTCAGCCCCAACTCTTTAACCACCTGTTCTACTGTAGCGTACAATGCTTTACAATTGGCACAACCGGTGCCTAAAATCTTTATTTCCATATTTTTTTATTATATATAAATTGAATTCAACTTTATTGCATCTTATTTCTACTCGTATCAAAGTATTTTCGTTTGAGTCGTAGTGCTACATTCACCAGAATAATCAGTGCAGGGACTTCGACCAACGGGCCGATGACTCCGGCAAAGGCCTGTCCGCTATTAATGCCAAATACACCGATGGCTACGGCAATAGCCAACTCAAAGTTATTGCCTGCGGCCGTAAACGAGATGGAGGCATCCTGACTATAATCAGCTCCCATGCGTTTACCTAGAAAGAAGCTAGCCAGAAACATCAATCCAAAGTATATCAGTAACGGAATGGCAATGCGAACCACATCAAAAGGAATTTCGACAATGAGTTGTCCTTTCAAACTGAACATCAGAATGATGGTAAACAACAGGGCAATAAGGGTCAGCGGAGAAATAAAGGGAACAAACTTTTGTCGAAACCATTCTTCTCCTTTTGTCTTTACCAGAATAAGCTGGCTCAACAAACCCAAAGCAAAGGGAATGCCCAAATATATACCTACGCTACGTGCTATTTCACCAATGGTAATATCTACTTCTTGTCCGCCAACACCGAATAAAGGCAGCAAAACGGATACGAAAAAATAGACATAAATACTGTAAAACAGTACTTGGAATATACTATTCAGCGCAACAAGTCCCGCAGCATATTCACGGTTACCGCCCGCAAGTTCATTCCAAACAATAACCATAGCGATGCAACGTGCCGAACCAATAAGTATCAGTCCTACCATATATTCGGGGTAGTCATGCAAAAACAAGATGGCTAAAACAAACATCAACAAAGGCCCGATAATCCAATTGAGCAGCAACGATGCACCCAGGATACGTTTGTTACGGAACACCTTACCCATCTCATTATAACGTACCTTAGCCAAGGGTGGATACATCATCAAAATCAAGCCGATAGCCAGCGGAATATTAGTCGTCCCACTGGACATGGCATTAATACCGTCCGCTACAGACGGAAAGAAATAACCTGCAGACACGCCCAAACCCATGGCTAAAAAAATCCAAAGGGTAAGATAACGGTCTAAAAAGTTCAGTCGCTTACGGGCAACTGTTGTGTTACAACATTCGGGATTCATATTATTTTCTATCATGATTATTTATAGTCATTCTCCACGGCAATCTGCTATAGGTATTCTTTACAACCTCTCTTTGGATTCACTCTTTATAAGTAGATTGATTATGAGCATTCACCGCGCTTCGTTTCTTTTTAAAGATGGTTTTCTACAAATTGCTTACAATAATCCTTTATCATATTCCGCACATCGCGAAAACAAGCTGTGATCTCTTCTTCCGTACCTTGCGCCTTGGCAGGATCAGGAAAACTGTGATGAAGTTTCACAGCCCCCGTAGGATAGTAAGGACAGCGTTCGCGGGCATTATCGCAAACGGTAATCACATAGTCAAAAGCAATATTGCGATATTCATCGACGAGATTTGAGGTATGCCCGGACAGATCGATACCGTCTTCCTTCATAATAGCTACAGCCCGTGGATTGACGCCGTGTTTTTCGACTCCTGCGCTATACACTTCGGCTTTATCGCCTGCAAAATGACGCAAATACCCCTCGGCTAGCTGACTGCGGCAACTGTTTCCGGTGCACAACACCAATATTTTCTTGGGCAGGGAATTGAAGATGAGTTGCCAATGACCGACGTCACGCCATTTATCGAACTTGCGTCCGATTTCTTTCATGCGGGAGATCTGCGTGAAACCAAATTTTTCGTGTAAGCGAACGCTATCTTCATTAGGAATGGAAATGCCGGCAATCAGCACGTGGACTTCATTCTGATCAATATGCGCCAGCAAATGTTGGAAAAGTTGCGTACCGTACCCCTTCCCTCTTTCATCTTTATCCAGATAAATGCTTTCCTCCAGAGTTGTGGAATAAGCGCAGCGATTATTCCATCGATGGGTATAATAATAGCCTATTATCTTGTCTCCTGCTTCACCGACACAAAAAGAGTGGCCCGATTCAATTACCTCGTTCATTCTATTTTTCATTTCAGACTCCGAAACCGGCATGGTTTCGAAAGTCACAGCTGTATGTTCCACGTAATAATTATAAATATTACAAATGGCACCGACGTCACCCGGTGTTGCGTTTCTAATGTTCATAGTTCATTTATTATAATATGTGTATATGTGATTAAGAATGGTTTATCTGTATTTATAAACTATGTTCGTAATTCGTAGTTATACGAACATTTAGTACAAAAAAATAGATTAATCAGCATTTATCGGCTTTTGTCACTTCCACAAGTAGCCCTTCAAGAAGTTTACGTGCGAGCGCCCAGTTTTCCTCATTAATGCAATACTTCACACTCGGTAAGGTAATGGTTCCCTGTATCAACCCGGCGTCTTTCAGCTCTTTGAGATGCTGTGATAATGTGCTTTTCGCAATTGGTAGCACCTCGGACATATCGCCATGATAGCAACAGGTCTGTTTGGCTAGCATTTGCAAGATAGCTATCCGGACGGGATGTCCCAATGCCTTGGCAAAACGTGCCAGCTGTTCTTGCTCTTTAGTGAACTCTTCTTTTCCCATAATCTTTATTATTGTTCGCAAATATACGAACAATATTTTAATCGCAGCATAAATGGGCAAAAAAGATATTCGCTATCTTTGTGGGCTTTAATGTTCCCCCGGAACAGCTAACTCCAAAACTAAAAAGATGAAAATTCTCTGGCTCGATTTGAATAGTTCTTATGCACACTCCTCTTTGGCTCTTCCTGCTTTGCACGCGCAAATGGCGGACAGAGAAGATTTGGAATGGGATATCGTGTCGTCTACAATCAACGAAAACGCCGGAATGACAGCAGCCGAAGTGGCTGCCAAGAACCCCGACATCGTTGCAGCTACGGCATGGCTGTTCAATCACGAGCAACTGCTACATATTTTAGCGCGTGTGAAAGCATTGTTGCCTCAATGTCATATTGCGCTGGGCGGACCGGAGTTTCTGGGGGACAATGAAGAATTTCTCAGGAGAAATAGTTTTGTTGATTGTGTATTCAGAGGTGAAGGTGAAGAAGCCGTACCTCAATGGCTGGACTGTACAATGGACAGAATAGCATGGGCGGATATTCCGGGCTTATGTTATCTGGATGCAAACGGTCTTTACCGCGACAATGGTATAGCACGGGTACTTAACTTTGCCGGACTCGTTGCACCTGAGAAAAGTATCTTCTTCAACTGGAGCAAACCTTTTGTGCAACTGGAGACAACACGGGGATGTTTCAACACTTGTGCTTTCTGTGTAAGCGGAGGTGAAAAGCCTGTACGGATATTACCGCTTAGTGATATAAGGGAGCGACTGGAGCTGATACGCTCGCACGGAATAAAGAACGTACGTGTACTCGACCGCACATTCAACTATAATCCACAACGTGCCAAAGACTTGTTACAGCTGTTTCTCGAATTTCATTCGGATATCAGGTTCCACCTCGAAATGCATCCGGCTTTACTGACCGATGCCTTAAAAGAAGAATTGAGTCGAATGCCTGAAGGGCTACTCCACTTGGAAGCGGGCATACAAAGTCTGCGTGAACCAGTTTTGGAAAAGAGCATGCGCAAGGGTAAACTGGCGGATGCGCTTGATGGTTTACGCTTTTTATGTGCACTGCCCAATATGGAGACGCATGCCGATCTCATTGCCGGACTGCCGCTATATCACTTGGAAGAGATTTTTGAAGACGTGCAGACTTTAGCGCAATATAATGCAGGCGAAATTCAATTGGAATCGTTGAAGTTACTTCCCGGCACGGAAATGCGTCGTCGTGCTGAAGAACTGGGTATCCGCTATTCCCCTCTCCCTCCTTATGAAGTACTTCAAACGCGCGAGATAACTCCCGATGAGCTGCAGACCGCCCGCCAACTTTCACGCTTACTGGACGGATATTACAATGCTGAAGCATGGCAAGGCATAACGCGAAGACTTATTGTGGAGAAGGAAAGTTTCGTTCATGATTTTCTGAATCACCTCATCCGGATAGGATTGATAGACCAACCTATGGGACTGGAAAAGCGCGGCATCTTGCTTTACGAATTCTGCAAGACATATTATCCCGAATATCGGGATGCGGTAACCATAGCATGGATCGAAGCCGGAATGTCACTCAAAAAAGCTCCGGCGGAAAGAGTGAGGACGAAACATCAGCAACCGCCCGCAAGTTGGGAGGTCATTTATGGGGAATACAGAAACGAGCTGCGGCTTTGCTTCCTACCTGCAGATGATACGCTGCAACGAGGATGCTGGTTTGGTTTTGAAACGGAGATTCAACAAACCCGCCCCGTATTTAAAGCTGTACAAGCATATTAATATATTTACACAAAGAAGCTACATAGCATAGAAAATATACAACATGGAGAATAAGAAGATAGAGAAGATTGACTTTACTCACGAGGCATTGGAAGAGCATTATTATCAATGTGAATTCGCCAAGTGCTATCTGTCGGATATGAAGATTAGTAAAGTTATATTCGAAGAATGCACATTCAAGGAATGTAACTTCTCATTGTCAAAAGTCCATGCAGCGTCATGGCAAAACGTCGTTTTCGAAGGATGCAAAATGACAGGAATGGATTTCACAAACAGCAATAAGTTCAGTCTTTCGTTGGAGTTCAATGATTGTATTTTGTCTTACGCCCTTTTCACCGGAATGAACCTCAAGGGCACGCGCTTCAGCAATTCGGACTTGCAGAACGTTGATTTTGCAGATGCCGACCTCACGAATAGTGCTTTTGTGAATTGCGACCTGACTTCCACCACTTTTCAGCACACTAACCTGGAGAAAGCGGACTTGACTTCGGCACGCAACTACAGCATTAATCCTTTCAACAACCGACTGAAGAAAGCACGCTTCTCACGATATGGATTGGAGGGCTTATTGGCTGGGACAGGTGTGGAGATTATAGACTGACAACTTGCATTCTTTGGCGATCTGCCAAAATTGCGTCCATGTTTTCTGCCCAACCAAGCAACGCATTTATGTGAGGTAACAACGACCATTTATCACTAATACGGACCATTATATTACGAATGGGGCAATCAATGTACGGCTCCGACCGGAAATCAAAATCTTCCATTATAGTTGAGATATACTGTTACTGCACAAAAGTAACTATAATGCTGAATATAATTAAGATACAGACATTGGTTTTTATAAGATAATGCTATCTTTAAACCCAAATCAGATGTTTCGATATGAAATCACTCACTCAGATACCTCTATTCCGCTCCGTTTCACCCGAAAAGATTGAGCATATTTTCGAGGAACTCAGTATTAAAGAAAAACACTTTAAAAAGGGGGATATCCTGGCTATGCAGGATGAGCCTTGCAACAGACTCATCATTCTGGCTACAGGAAGTGTTAAGGCGGAAATGACGGATGCCTCTGGAAAAATTATCAAAGTGGAAGATATCAGTGCTCCGAGTCCGCTTGCCATACTCTTCTTATTCGGCACGGAAAGCAAGTTTCCGGTAGAGATCACCGCTATTGAAGATATCTCAGCCTATATCATTCCTAAACAATCCATTATCAAGATGCTGGGCATGGATGAGACCATACTCAAAAACTATCTCGATATATCTGCTGACTTTGCTTCAAGGCTGAGTAAGAAACTTCACTTCCTTTCATTCAAAACAATCCGCCAGAAGCTGTCAATGTATCTATTGGAGCTTTCACAAAAGAGTGGTAACAATACAGTGGAACTCAACAGAACAAAGACGGCACTCGCCGAATACTTCGGGGTATCGAGGCAGTCATTGGAACGGGAGCTAACTAATATGCAGAATGACGGGCTGATTATGTCTCAAAAGAAAAGAATACTGATACGGGATAAAAACAGGCTCATGCAGTTGGTACAATTCTCATAAGAAGCCTTGACGGACAAAGCATCCGCCAAGGATAAATTCTTCATCTATTACCACTTGCCATTGCCTTAGCAAAGACCTGAGCTGCCGTATCAATGCAATCACCTTCGGGTTCGGCAGAGTATGGACGGGTTTCTTTAGTCCAAGGTTCTTCCATTGAATAGTAATCGAGCGTGACCACAGGTTTACCATCGAGCACATCAGAGAGAGTCTTCCAATAAGCCACCCAACGTTTATAATAAAAATCTTTCAGAATGCCGTTCCATTCCTTATGAGCATAGTCGCGAAGTCCTCCTTGATCGGCTGAAGTCCGGTTACCCCAAGTGGTTATCTGCACCCGGGCGTTCCACTCATAAAGATCTTTTTCCTCGGGAGTATTCCCCAGACTGCGAGCTTGCTGTATCCAGTGCCCTACACGGAATTCCTTTCGGGTGCCCAAAAGTTTGTCCTGCAAAAGGAGCAAATCTAAAAAGGACTGTGAATCTTTAGTAAAGTTTTCTTTATCGAAGCTTTTAAAATCGGCTATGGCACGATTATAAACTACTTTGGCACGATCGGCTATGGCCTGACGGACAATATCCACCAGATCATATTCGAAGTTGTTATTATTGCGGAACTGTGAAGCGATATTCAACATTAACCGTGCAGCCTCCCACGTTGAAGCGGGGTCGTAATAATTTTCCAGCTTCGACCAACTGGATACTTGAAGGACATTTTGTGAAGGACGTGCACAGAACACCGACTCGTGAGTACCTTGTTGGTTATTGGTACGGGGACAATTATAGATGCTGCCAGACAGAATTGTCCAAGCTTTCTCCACTGTATCATTCCTCTTGCCATAGCGCGCAAATAAATAGTCTTTCAGCCATTCTCCCTTGGTAAACTTCTCCGGTCGCCACGGTAGTTCGGTCATCAGTTCAAACATCACCGGATTGTTGTCAATACCTTCCATCGTTAATCCTATCCCTTTGATATGCTTAGCCAGCGGATGGGTTTTCGTTTCATAAAAGTTATCGAGCAATTGATCCATTCGCCCGTGTAAGCCGATCTTCGCCCCGAAGTTTTCGAGCATACAAAACAACCAATCGTGCTGCCCGTAACCCTTTTCACGATACCACAATGAAGGCTTCATCCCCCACATCGGACGACATTCGCTAAACAAATCGAGTATAAGCAGATCACTGCTTTTGAGATTTTTAATCATCCCTTCCCGGGGATTTTCCATCCACCCTTGCACCACCCATACTGCTTTCGGATTGACCTTTTTCATGGCTTTCATGATAGCTTTTCCGGCGGCATCCAAATCCACTTTATCTATACCTTCGGCTTCATGGAAAGGATCCATAGAATAATAGTCGGCTTTACCGAAAAGAGCTTCCTGCTCTTTATAATATAGCGAGGCTATCTCATCGAAACGGGCATCGGTAGGTTGCAGAAAAGTGGGACGTTTATATCCGTTCCACAACTTGGCATCAGCCACGTTCAAGCCCAGCTTTTCTTTGGCATCATGAGGCATCATGCCCGAGTAACCCGGAAGAACCGACTTTATACCGTATTCATGCATTCTATTCAATATCTTTTTCTGAAGCACTTCCTGCTGTGTGTACCAGGAATCGGGATTGGGACCACCCCAACCTTCGAGGTTGTTCATCTCCCACCATGCCAGAAAAGCCGGTCCGGCAATGAACCGATTGATTTCGTCTTTAGTATAGCCTAGCTTTTGTAGTAAATTATGCCAGACACATTCCTCGCCGACAGCAGCCAACGGAAGGTTAATGCCATGCAATGCCATCCAGTCTATTTCCTGCTCCCAGCGCTTCCAATCCCAAAAAGCCATGGAGTATGAAAAAGTGCAATAGTTGAAGTCATAACGCAATTTCAGATCGGTTTCGTGATGCTCCTTTTTCTTCACCGGAGGCAACACATCCGGCAACTGTGCTTTCATACCATTCCATGACAAATGAATGCCTGCGTGATACTTCAGATACCAGTTCAGTCCTACTGCCACACTGATATAATTATTACCCCGGATCAAGACACGCTTTCCACGTTGATCTAACTCAAAATAATCCTGTCCACCATTCTTCACCACCTCCAAGACGAATTTCTTTGAAGCACCTTTGTCAATGCGTTCCAATAATCCGTTTAAGGGATTAGACCACGAAATCAAAGGGAAAATGCTTATTAAAAGCAATACGAAACATTTCTTCATGTTTATCAAAATATGTAAAAGTTAAAGTTAATCAAACTTATTCAGTATCCACTTTTCTATCTCAACCTCCACAGAAACAATAAGTCCAAATCCGAATGGATAAATTCGGGAACAATGGATATCCTTTATCAGTCTGCCCTCTCTGCTTGTCATATTTTCTTTTCCCATGATTTTCTGAGTTTTGTTTCCGAACAATAAAGAGGTAATCAACTACAAAAATATAATTTATCAAACATTAAATCTATTAATGGGAAATAATATATTACTTTTTTTCAAAACTTAAAATTCAATTCACCAAAGGTAATTTCGTTGAAGATTCAGTAAATCAGTTATTTATAAAGAACTTCAATGAAATAAGTTCCGAGTATTCTTGCCTTCGCTAAAATTCTTTTATATTTGCATATCAAACTCCAGAAGCATTATGCAACATCAGAAAATCTTTTTTTTCATTACTTTATTTTCGATCTTTACCTGCAAATGCATTGTTGCGGGAAATCCGGTAACCGGAGAAATACAAAATCTCATTGAACGTGTTTTGCCCGAGAAATCGGGAAACTTCAAAATAGAACCACTTCTTTCTGAAAGTGGGCAAGATGTCTTTGAGATTGATAGATCCGGACAATCCATCGTATTAAGAGGAAACAACGTGCAATCATTGGCGATGGCTTTCAACACATACCTGAAAGAAGTTGTATTACTCTCTTATGACTGGCAGGCAGATGCTCCACTTAAAGCTCCACAAAAACTGCCTTTGCCCGCTCATAAAATCCGAAGAGTATGTATGGTGCAAGAGCGTTTCTTTAATAATACGTGTACTTTTGGGTATTCTTTTCCTTATTGGAACTTCGAACGTTGGGAACGGTTCATAGACTGGATGGCAATGAACGGCATCAATCGTCCTTTAATGTTGGCCGGGCAGGAAGCTGTCTGGCTACGTGTATGGAAATCTTTCGGCATGACGGAAGAACAGATCTGCAATTATTTCAGCGGACCGGCCCATCTGCCATGGCATCGCATGGCCAATATGGATAAATGGGGTGGTCCTTTACCAATAGCTTATATCGAAAGCCAGGAAGCACTTCAAAAACAGTTACTTTCGCGTTGTCGCTCATTGGGAATGAGACCTGTCTTGTCAGCATTTGCAGGACATGTTCCTCCGGAGCTCAGAACCTTATTCCCGAAAACTAAGATCAATGTAATAAAACCCGGATGGGGAGGTATGGACTCCATCTATACTACTTGCTACTTGAATCCTGAGGAACCTTTGTTTGCGGAAATACAGAAACTTTTCATCCGTGTTCAACAAGAATTATACGGAACGGATCATTTGTACTCTGCTGACCCGTTCAATGAAATCACCCCACCTTCGTGGGATGAAAATTATCTGGCATCTGTTGGGAAAAGCATTTATGAATCGATGGCAAAAGCCGATCCAAAGGCTATATGGTATCAAATGTCATGGACTTTTTTCTACGATTCTAAGCATTGGACGCAGCCACGACTGGCTGCCATGGTTAACGCGGTACCTAAAGGAAAGCTCATCTTCTTGGACTACACATGTGAAGAAGTGGAATACTTCCGGCAATCCGATTCTTTCCATGGAGCACCTTTTATATGGTGTTACTTGGGCAATTTCGGAGGTAACACCCATCTGGTAGCTCCTGTACATAAGGTCGTAGATCGGCTGAACAATGTATTTTCAGAAAAAGGATGTGTAGGAGTAGGCTCCACTCTCGAAGGGATTAATGCCAATCCGATGATTTATGAAACGGTACTGGAAACTCCGTGGCTCAATCGGCAAGAACGAAATGTAAAGCAGATTATCGAAAAATATGCCGACAGGAGAGCCGGAAGAGTAGATCAGGCCGTAAGAAAAGCCTGGCAAACAATGACAGAAAAGGTCTTCGTTGATTCTGCTGTAGGAATATGGACACATAGTACTATTTATCAGGTGTGCCCCTTACTTGATATCAAACAAAAACATTGGACTACCGATCCGGCGATACCTTACAAAAATGAAGATCTGCTTACATCTATTTTGCAGCTTCTTCAAGCTGGAAAAGATTCGAAGGAAGCCTCATCATATCAGTTTGATCTAGTGAACTTCACCCGTCAATTATTGGGTAATTACGGCATGGTTTTATATCAGGAAATGATATCGGCTTATAATAAAAAGGAAATAAGCCATTTTAAAGATACTTCGAGAAAGTTTATTGAATTGGGAGAGGATATTGACCGATTGCTTGCAACGCGGCAGGAGTTTCTACTGGGCCGTTGGCTCGCTGATGCCGCACAAAATGGGAGAACAAATACAGAAAAAGCATATTACAAACGAAATGCCCGTGAAATCATTACCACTTGGCATAAAGGAGGAGGCGAATTGACAGATTATTCAAATCGTCAATGGAATGGTCTAATGCGAACTTATTACCTTCAACGCTGGAAGGAATTTATTGCCAGGCTGGATAAGTCTTTGGAGAATGATACCACATTCAATCAAAGTGAATTTAATATTTGGTGTGGCAGGTTTGAGCAAGACTGGGTGGATCATACGGACGAAGAGTTTCGTGCCACTCCCAAAGCTGGTGCGATAACTGCGGCTTCTGCATTGGTTATGAAATACAAGGATCAGATTATGAAAGCGCTTTAATAATCTCTGAACACACCTACTCAAAAGGAAGCACAATACATGTATAATAAGAAAGAAGATCAACCGGCAGTTTATTATCAGTCGGTCATTAACGAAAACATCATTACCATAGCGACTTTGAAAAAGCAGATACACTTAATGGGTACCATTCGTCTGTTTTTGCTCATTGGCTGGATTGCCCATCTCCTTCTCACTCCGCATTTAAGCTGGTTGTCGCTAACCGGAATTACACTACTTTACTTTATTCCTTTTACGGGATTGATGGTTTTCCACAACAAGCTGGCGATAAAGAGACAGTACGCTCAAACATTGCGAACGCTATGTGAAAATGAATTGAAAGTGCTTCAATATGATTATTCGGCTTTTGAAGATGGAGCGACAAGCAAAGATGTCCATCATCCTTTTAGTCTGGATCTTGATTTGTTTGGTGAACAATCGGTTTTTCAATCCTTCAACCGGACTGTCACGCCCTGCGGATATGAGAAGCTGATCGGCTGGTTGCTGAATCCTCTCACGCGAAAGTCTGACATACTGGCACGCCAGAAAGCGGTTGAAGAGTTATCCGGTAAACCGGAACTCAGACAGCATTTCTATGTCACCGGTTATGCCACCCAACGGGACAAGAACGATGCGGATTTGCTGGAAAAATTGACGGAGCACTCTGCAGGTATTAGGTATCAAAAAATATGGAGCATCCTCACCGTACTCATTCCCGCTCTATGGGTGGTGATTTTGCTGACTACTTCGCTTGGATTGGTAGATAGTGCAATAATCGTCTTATTCTTTATTGTAAGTGGTGCCATTGCCAACAGTAAGTTCAAACAGGTGACCGAAGTGCACAGAACTCTGGATAAAATACAGAAAATCATGTCGGCTTATGCCAGCCTCATCGTCATCATTGAAAAGGGAGAATTTCAGAGTCGTTCACTGACCGACTTACAGCAAAGGCTTCTTACCAATAGCCTCACGGCGTCAAAAGCCATCAATCAGCTCACTCCTATCCTCAAGGTGCTGGATCAGCGCGCTAGTCTGCCGGGAGTACTATTCAATGTCTTCACGCTACGGGAAATCCGTGCCATCATCCGATTGGATAGATGGAAACAAATGCACCATGAACATATCGCGCAGTGGTTTGAATCTCTTGCGGATTTCGATGCTTTATGTTCACTTGCCGGCTTTGCCTTCAACAACTCCGATTACATTTATCCGAAGATTACGGAAGAATATTTCACCTTATCGGGTAAAGCAGTCGGGCATCCTCTTATCCCGCGTGAAAAATGTGTAAAGAACGATATCCAGATGGAAAAGCATCCTTATTTTATGATTATAACGGGGGCCAATATGGCTGGAAAGAGTACTTACCTCAGAACTATCGGAATCAACTATCTGCTTGCCTGCATCGGGGCACCGGTCTGTGCCGCCGAGTTAACGGTATTCCCTGCAGCTATGGTCACCAGCCTCAGGACATCCGACTCGCTAAAAGACAATGAGTCCTATTTCTTCACCGAGTTAAAACGATTGAAGATGATTATCGATCGCCTGCAAAACGGCGAAAAGCTGTTCATCATCCTCGATGAAATATTAAAAGGGACAAATTCGGAGGACAAGCAGAAAGGTTCCCTAGCTTTAATAAGGCAATTCATGACCTATCAGACCTGTGGCTTAATTGCCACTCACGACTTGATACTGGGTAATCTGCGTGACGAGCATCCCGACAACATTGAGAACTTCCGGTTTGAAGCCGACATTGAAGGAGACAAGCTCTCCTTCTCTTATCGCATGAAAGAAGGCATTGCCCAAAATATGAACGCCTGCTTCCTGATGAAAAAAATGGGAATAACCGTGTAGAAGCAAATTATAAGGAAGATACCAATTGCTTCAACTTTGTCTCCTGCATTTTCAGGTTATACTTTATGCCGATCAGCCGTGTGGATGATTGTACATAGTTCTCCTGTGCCTGATGGAGTTCCAGTGAGATAGTCTGTCCCAGCTCAAGGCGGTGCAGGCAAATCTCCATATTCTCTTTTGCCAATAGGTTATTCTCGCTTTCAATCTCAAGGATTTTTAGCTGGTTTTCGTAATCGGTATAGGCATTTTCCAACTCAATATTCAGTTGTAGCCGCGCGTGGTCAAGATCATATTGGGCAGTCAGTAGCTCCATCTTTGCAACAGAAGTCTTACGCTTGGTTTCACCACCCGTGTAAAGCGGAATAGATAAACTTCCACCTACTTGCAACCCGTTGGTACGGTTGCGCAAGGTAGAACCTTCCGAATTATGAGTCTGCGAAAAGTTATAACCTCCCGATAAATTCACTATAGGCGAACTACCCTTACGAGCTTCTTTCAAGGTCAAGTCGGCAATATCAATCTGCTTCTTCAACTCACGAATATCCGTGTTGGAGGCCTCCAATTTCAGCAAGATTTCATTTTTGTCAGGTACACTTGAGGGTGGTATGGAGTCACTGACCTCGAATTTAGCCGTAGCTTCCTGACCAAGCAAACCGTTCAGAGTTTTCTGTGCCTCACTGATTATATATTTCTGACTGATCGCATTTTCAGTAGCTACATTTAAGTCGATCTTGGCTTGCAAAAGTTCTGTCTTGGCTACAAGTCCGGAATTATAACTTGTCTGTGCTATGGCAACCCGCTGTTTGTTATAACGGATCACTTCTTCCAATGACGCAAGCGTCTGTTTTTGCCGGACAATATCATAATAAGCATCAATCACGTCATAAGTTACGCCTAATATCCGGGATGTGTACTGTATCTCGCCAAGCGACTGCAATTCGTTCAACTTTCTTTTGGTAATAAACATTTTGCCTCCGTCGTAAAGCTTCCACTCTAATTCGGTATTAGCCCCGATTACGGTGGTGGACTGACCGGAGTATTTGTTAATAGTACCACTGGAAAGCTTTTGATTGACATCATTATAGGCATAGCTACCCGACCCATTTACACTGATCGTAGGCAGCATACCCGCATTACCCGGGGTATTGTTGATCTTGCTGATATCAGCATCATTACGGGCGACCAATATATCAAAGTTCTTTTTCAATGCAAGGTCTATGGCCTGCTCCAAAGTTAACGACTGCTGCGCACAAAGAGTACCGGTCGCTAAGACTATATTCAGCAATAAGAAAATTCTTTTCATGATTTCTCTACTGTTTTTTTAGATAAAACAATATACATTACAGGGATAACGAAGAGTGTCAGGATAAGTGAGAAAAGCAAGCCTCCCACTACTACTGTCCCCAACGGAGCACGACTCTGTGCGCCAGAGCCAAGGGCCAACGCAATAGGCAGGGCACCGAAGAATGTGGCAAGTGAAGTCATCAAAATAGGTCGGAATCTCGCTGCTGCTGCCTCAAATGCTGCAACTCTCTTGTTTAATCCCAGCTTACGCTTTTGATTGGCAAATTCCACAATCAAGATACCGTTCTTGGTCACAATACCAATCAGCATAATAACCCCGATCTCGGAGAAGATATTGAGTGTCTGTCCACACACCCATAAAGAAAGCATAGCTCCGGCAATAGCCATAGGCACGGTCAGCATTATGATTAACGGGTCACGGAAGCTTTCGAACTGCGCCGCTAAAATAAGATAGATCAACAATAGTGCCAATACTAAAGCAAAAGAGATATTTGAACTGCTTTCTGCAAAGTCTCTGGATGATCCGGATAATGCCACGTTGAAAGACCCGTCCAACAATTTTCCGGCAATGTTCTGCATCTCTTCAATACCCTCACCCAAAGTTTTTCCACTCGCCAGATTGGCAGAGATAGTGGCCGACTTGTATCGGTTGTAATGGTAGATAATAGGAGGATTACTGTTCTCTTTGGAGCGAACAAGGTTATCGAGCTGAACCATCTGACCCGAATTTGAACGGACATATAAAGAAGTGATATCCCCCGGTTTGTTCCTATCCTGCTTTTCCACCTGCCCTATCACATAATACTGCTTATTGTTCTTCAAGAAGTAACCGTAGCGTGTTCCACTATAGGCCAGATTGAGTGTATTCGATATTTCCTTTCCGCTAACGCCCAGGCTGTTTGCTTTAAGCCGGTCGACAGTAATATTCATTTCGGGCTTGTTAAACTTCAGATCGGCATCCACATTACTGAATACCGGACTATTTTGCGCCTGTTCCAAAAACTTAGGTAATACTGCACGAATTTTCTCAAAATCAAGGTTTTGAATAACGAATTGTACCGGTAAGCCTCTCGATGAAGATGTAGTAATGGTCGGTTCCTGACTGGGAATGACACGCCCATCGGGGATAGTGGCATAGATACGGGACAATTTATCGTAAAGTTTTTGTTGCGACATCCGTCTATCAGAAGGATCCGCAAGAAAAGTCATAACGCTTCCCGTATTAGCACTGGAATTACCTCCTCCCGCATATCGTGCCAATACATAAGTCACGCCCGGCAAGGAGTCCTGATTGATGCGGGCAACCTTATCTATAAGTTTCTTATTATAAAGATATTCCGTACCTTCCGGCGCTGTTATTGAAGTACGGATATAACTATGATCTTCTAAAGGAGCAAGTTCCGATTTCAAAGCTCTTGAAAGAGAGAAAATCAGAACAACACAAAGACCTAATATTGAAAACGCTATCCACTTGTTGGATATAAAAAAGCTCAATGCACGTCTGTACGCTTTTTCCATCCCTACAAAGAAGGGTTCACTCGCTACGTAAAACTTAGAGTGATGTGAAGACGAACCTCCCAGCAATACGTTGAGTACAGGAGTAAGGGTAAGTGAGACTAATGCAGAAATCAGCACTGCACTTGCTACAACAATACCAAACTCACGGAACAAACGGCCGGTAAATCCTTCGAGAAAAACCACCGGCACGAATACGATTGCGAGGGTAAGCGAAGTGGATATTACAGCGAAGAAGATTTCACGTGCTCCCTCAAAGGCCGCCTTCCATTTATCCATCCCCTGCTCTATTCGCTTAAAGATGTTTTCCGTTACCACAATGCCATCATCCACTACCAAACCCGTGGCTAGCACAATGCCCAATAGTGTAAGCACATTTATGGTGAACCCGCATATATACATCACAAAGAAGGTTCCGATAAGCGAGACCGGAATATCGAGAAGCGGACGTAATGCAATGATCCAGTTTCTGAAAAACAAGAATATAATGACCACCACCAGAATAATGGCAATCACAAGCGTTTCAACCACATCGTGTACCGACTGACGAACAAAAACAGACTTATCACGGGAGATATCGAGCTCTACTCCTTTCGGAAGTGTCTCTTTGATCTGGTCCAACCGTTTATAGAATTCATCGGCTATCTGAATGTCATTTGCTCCGGGTAGAGGGATCAAGTTAAGTGTCATACCCGTCACCCCATTGATCGTTGCACCCGTTTCATCGTTTTGCGGCCCCAGGGAAGCTTCCCCGATATCACTGAAACGTACTACCTGACTGTCAGTCTCTTTTACGATAAGATTATTGAAGTCTTCTTCGGTAGTCAACCGTCCGTTTGTCTTCAACAATAGTTCGGTTGCATTTCCACGTAATTTACCCGCAGGCATTTCCACATTCTCATTAGCAAGAGCCGCATCTACATCAGAAGCCGTTACACCATAAGCAGCCATCTTCTCCGGTTTAAGCCAAAGACGCATGGCAGGTCGCTGTTGCCCATATATAGAAACGGAACTCACTCCGGGAATAGTCTGCAACCTTTCTTGCAATACATTCTCGGCATAATCACTTAACTCGATGGCACTCATTGATGTGCTTCGGATGTTGAGCATGATGATCGGATCGGAGTTTGCATCCGCCTTGGTAATAGTCGGCTGTGCATCAATATCTTGGGGAAGTGTGCGGGTAGCCTGCGATACCTTATCCCTCACATCATTAGCCGCTTTCTCCAAGTCGGTATCCAAATTGAATTCAACCGTAATGGTACTCGTACCGATTGAAGATTGGGAAGATATGGACTTCACTCCTTCTATACCGTTAATAGATTTTTCGAGGGGTTCGGTAATCTGAGATTCTATAATTTCGGAGTTGGCTCCGGCATAGGACGTCTGCACCGTGATAATGGGAGGATCAATGGCCGGAAACAACCGGACACCCAAAAACTTAAATCCCACAAACCCCATCAAAATGATGATCAAGCTCAATACAATTGAGGCTACAGGTCTTTTTAATGCAATATCGGAAATAACCATGATGCGCTGTTTACTTGTTTATTGAAGAATAAGATAACTTGGCACCTTCTTTCAAAAACAACAGACCTGTCGTGATAATTGTGTCTCCGGATGCTATACCTTCAATCACTTCAATCTTCGAAGATTGCCGTATGCCTGTCTTGATGTTTACAAAATGAGCTTTACCATGATTAGCAACTATAAGTTGCTTATTATCTTCATCCGGAATGATAGCCTCACTCGGGATCATTAAGGCATTTTTATTCTCACCTAGTTTGAGGTTCACATTGGCAAATGCGCCCGGAATAAGTTCTCTGGATGAAGAAGAGACCATTGCCCTCACTTTCAGATTACGGGTGGAATTCTCAATACCATGCTCGGTGGCAATAACCTTAGCAGTAAACAAAGTGTTATTATCGTACATAGTGAAGCTCACAGGCATACCAACCGTGATTACCGAACCGTATTTTTCCGGTACGTAGAAGTCCAACTTTATCTTATCATTTGTACGGATAGTAGCCAACATGGTAGAGGAAGAAACAACTGCCCCTACACTGACATTACGCAGACCGATAGTACCATTGAAAGGAGCACGAATTTCTGTCTTGCGAATAAGCGCTCGTTGTTCCGCTATACCGGCATTTATAATGTTAAGCTGTAAAGCGGTTTGTTCGTAATCATTTTCACTGATACCTTTGACCTGCAATAACTGTTTTTGTCGGTTGATCAAGCGTTGTTGGATGGCCCGCTGTGCCTCTAGTTTCCTTAATGCAGCTTGCAAATCATCATCAAAAAGTTTCACCAACAGAGTCCCTTTTGCCACGGACTTACCTTCGGGCAAGTTTATGCTGACCACTCTACCGGCAACTTCATTCATCAACTTCACCTCATCAAAAGCAACCAGCGATCCGATCACTGTAATATCAGAAGTTAGTAAAGACGGCGTTACTACAAAAGCGTCCACTTTCTTCTGTACCTTCTTTTTAGAATCGCCACGCTCTTTCTCATCCGACTTTGTAAAACCTACCTTAATAAAAAAGGCCGCCAGTAGCAATATTACCACCCCCAAAATAAGATTTGTTCTCTTCATTGTTGTATTTATAATAACTATGTATAAAGACTGAGTCGAAATGTCTCCAGATTAGTGTCAGTTTACGAATGTCTCACAAAAATAGATATCAAAGCCAACAAAATGACGAAGTAACATTGTTTTTAATTATAGATTAACATTTTTAGTGGAAAAATACTATTCCAACGTTACAATTGCATAGAAGAAGTATGTCCATAAGATATTCAATACGCCTGTATCGTCCTTCCAATAGGCGAAAAGGAAGCTTCATATACCAAATTGTCCGTCTCGGCGGAATTGTGTTTTGTTTATTGTCCGGTTATTCTCACATTTGCCTGTGAAATCAGCATTCCAAGTATAAAAAGAATATTATTATCCTCTTTCTTGTTATTAAGATAAGGCGCATTCTGTAAGCAAGAAATTTTATATCAGAAACAAAAAAAGCAGTGCATAGCATATAAGTAATATGATGATCGTAGTACAAAACAAAGAAAAGCAAATAATGAAAAGAGAATTCCACTTCAAGCCTTTCCGAAAAGAAATAGCGGTTACGCTGGTATCCTTTCTGGTAATGACCAGTTTGTTCAGTCAGGACAGACCGTTCATTCAACATCTATTATCCCGCCAATTGGATAAGAACGCCAAACCGAACAGTGGCCCGGCACCGGATTATAGTAACCTATACTATTGGGCGGCATCTCCACACAAACAGGATATGTCAGACAGTATACCCGACTTTTTAAAAGCAGAAGAAAGAACGGAAGATGCAGACGTTCTCTTCATTCATCCTACCACCTATATCAATCCCGAAGAAAACGTAAGTTTAACCGATCCTGATTTTAATCGCAAAGAGTTCTTCGAATCTGTAAAATACTTACCGTGGAATGCCGATCTTAGAGACAATCATATTAATGAGAGGACAGACACACGCGTCATATTCAATCAAGCGACGGTCTTTAATGGCAGTTGCCGTATATATGCCCCTCGTTACCGCCAAGCAAATATAAAAGCATTTATTGTGCCGCAATCGGAACCGGCTCACAAAGCCTTTGAATTGGCATATCGTGACATTAAGGCCGCATTTGAGTACTATCTAAAATATGAAAATAAAGGAAGACCTATTATTATAGCAGGCCACAGCCAGGGTACACTGCATGCCATACACTTATTACAAGATTATTTTGACGGAAAACCATTACAATCACAATTGGTATGTGCCTATCTAGTGGGACATCAAATCGCAAAGAATGCGTTCAAAACAATTCGTTTAAGTACAACTCTTAATGATATAGGCGGCTTTGTTGGATGGAGGAGTTATAAAAAAGGTGAACTCCCCGATGCTATAGCCAAAGAAAGAGGTAATTCACAATGCATTAATCCGCTGACTTGGACTGCATCCACTGATATGGCTTCAAAGAAAAATGAGAATATTGTGCTGAACGGTAAAGCGATCGACTACAAACAGATGAATACGTCCGTAGATGCCGATGCTAAAATACTTTGGGTATCATGGAGTAGTACCATGCAGAAAAATAATATGGAAAAAACCAAAAATTTGCATATATTCGATTATAACCTCTTTTGGATGGAAATTCGCCACAATCTAAAAGAAAGAATAGAAGCTTACAAAACGCTACATGCAAAATGAAACGTAATCAAATTATACTGGGACTTATTATCTCATTGGTCATCGCTCTACTTGCTATGACACCATTTGTCTTGGGATATGGTAATCTCAAATGGAATAATATTGTACTGCGCACGGTGTATTCCTTCTTGAATTCCCTGATACTTTGGTTCGGGTGCCTTAAATTCATCTACAATAAGAAGCTCAACAAAAACATCCATTCTGAGATAGCCAAAGGAGTAATTGCCATTGTTGTACTTGCACTATTCACTAACATTATGTGTGATTATATTTTGCCGAAACTTTTTGAACACTTAAGATTGACCGATGATTTTCCACGAATAAAACGCCCCGGCTTCTTGTTTTTAAAGTGTATCTCACAAGGCTTGATGTATTACTTTATTATCTTGACACAAAAGACTTCGGAAGAAAAGAAAAACAACCAGATAGAACTGCAAAGATTGAAGCAGGCGGGATTGGAAGCCAATATTATTTCGTTAAAAGAACAGCTTAGTCCCCATTTTTTATTCAACACGTTGAACACCTTATCAACATTAACTAAAGAAAAGGAAGCTCAAGATCTTATACAAGAATTATCAAAAGTCTACCGATATGTATTGCAATATAAGGAGAAGAATGAAGCAACACTAAATGAAGAACTTTTACTTGTGAATTCGTACTGGTACATTCTTAAAGCTCGATTTGAAGACTCTATCAGTTTACAAATTAACCTACCGGATGAATTGAAGCAATCTCTCATCCCTCCTCTCACATTGCAACTTTTAATAGAGAATGCCGTTAAACACAACATTGCAAGCGAAGAAAAGCCACTTTCCATAAAAATTTATGTCGATAGCGAATTCATTATTGTAGAAAACCTTCTTCAACCCAAAAGAAACAGTTTAAACAATAGCGGTTCCGGCTTGAATAATATCAGCCTGCGTTATAAATTATTATTAAATAAATCCATAGAGATCAATCAATATGAAAGACTTTTTCAAGTAAAACTTCCTATTATCAATAAATTATAAATAGCAACAAGTATGAAAACAAATGTATTTAAAACCGGTTCTCTTTTTACTGTGATTCTATTAGGATATTTTCTCATCATGGGGCTACCTTTGCATGCCCAAGAATCCAAAAGCACATCGGAAAAATGGGCTAGAGCATTGACTGATCAAATGAAAGAGAAACTTTCGCTTGACAGTCAACAGTATTCTAAGGTTTATGATATTAACCTGAAGTATATCAAGAAGAACATGGAATTGCAAAACAGTTCGGCAAGGCGGATGGAGAAATTCAAGATATTGAAAGCAAACATGGAAGCCAAAGACAAAGAGTTGAAGAATATTCTCACAGCAGATCAGTACAAAGTTTATGAAACGATGAAAGAGCAGTTGAAGGAAGAGCTTAAAGAAAAATATAAAAACAGAACATAATGCAAGTAGTCATTATAGAAGACGAGAAGAAAGCTGCACGTAATCTAGTGAATATCATAAAAGAGATTGATGACACAATTACTATTCTGGCAGTGATTGAATCTGTGGAAAGAGGAATCGAATGGTTTAGAAAGCACGAAATCCCCGACCTTATCTTTTCAGATATTCAATTGTCAGATGGCGTCAGCTTTCTGATTTTTCAGGAAGTACGTATCAATGCCCCTATCATTTTTTGCACTGCATTCGATGAGTATCTTATGGGATCATACTGAAATCCTGAGGGGTATTGATGTTAAAGTTCTATCTTTGCATTAAAAAGAATATATGAATTACGATAACTTCCTTCGTTTTATCTTTCCTGATGGCATGTTTGATTACTTCGAGATGGTTGGCTTCAATGAGCTTTCGGATAAGGTTGAAATCTATTTTGAGGAGAAAAATACTCTTTCTGAAGAATATGATCATGATAA
>VOIU01000062.1 GCA_007896885.1 Bacteroidaceae bacterium HV4-6-C5C | reverse complement strand
GGAGTAGAAGATGTTCTCATAACTGTAACCGATAATCTGAATGGATTTACGGATACTATAAAAAGCGTCTTCCCTGAATCTACTACACAAATTTGTGTTGTTCATCAAATAAGGAACTCTTGCCGCTATGTGGTATGGAAGGAGAAAAAGGAGTTCTCTGCGGACCTGAAGAGTATCTACAATGCTCCCACCAAGAAGCCGCTGGTGCGGAACTTGACCTCTTCGAGAAAAAATGGGGAGCAAAATATCCTTATGCTATCCGTTCATGGAGAAACAATTGGGACGAATTAACCTCCTTCTATGATTTTCCTATAGAAATCAGGAAGATAATTTATACCACCAATTTGATTGAAAATCTGAATGG
>VOIU01000021.1 GCA_007896885.1 Bacteroidaceae bacterium HV4-6-C5C | reverse complement strand
CTGTCTTACACTATAGCAGAATGTCAAGCTATCAGCTATCCGTCTCTTGGAAAGCGGGTGCAAAAGTACGCCCTTTCACAATACAATCCAAACTATACTTACTATTTTTTTAAAGAAAAGAACCAGATTAAGCTTAAAGCGCTGAAGATGAAAACAATCCAGAACAAACTTTTTTTTGAATACATAAAAAGATGCAAAAAGAAACACATTATTATATAGTATAAGCAAACCATCTCTACAAAGCAAAGCCATACCAAAACCGTGTTTGCTCCGTAGATTAGCCGTATAACACCCCATTATAAACCAAAAACACGGAGAAACTACGGAGCAAACACGGACAAGATACAGACATGGTATGGACATGGCATGGATCAAACAATAGCCGAAAACAAAAAAAACATCGGGAAAATAAAAAAAAGAAGAACCAAACTAAAGGGAAAAGACATAAATAAAAAAACTAGCTTAAAAAAGCAGGATAAAATGCAATTAAAATCGCAGAGCAAAAAAGTACTTAAGGATATATATCAAGGGATGATTACCTGTTAAGCAACCATCTCTTTATATGACTCTATTATAGACACTCTTTTTAGATAATACAATTGAGGATTTAAATAGAAAGCGCTTTTAGTTAATCTCAGCCTTTCGTTGTACTTTTTTCAAATCAGGCAAAAAATAGGTTACCAGCCCCAACAGAGGCATGTAACCACAAACATTATACACCGCTTCAATACCAAAGTGATCGGCCATATTACCTAATACGGCAGAGGCTATGCCAGCAACTCCAAAGGCAAAACCGAAAAATAATCCGGACACAAGGCCTAGCTTCGTGGGAAGAAGCTCCTGAGCATATAGAAGAATTGCAGGAAAAGCAGATGAAAGCATCAGCCCCACACAGAAACTAAGTATAACAGTCCAGATAAGTGGAGCATGAGGCATAAGTAAACTAAAGGGAGCCGCGCCCACAATAGAAGCCCATATTACATACTTACGACCAACTCGATCACCCACTGGCCCTCCGATTAAAGTGCCAATAGCTGTAGCTACCAGAAAAATGAATAAATATAGTTGAGATTGCTGAACACTCACTCCAAACTTATGAATTAAATAAAAAGTATAATAACTAGTAAGGCTAGCCATATAAATATACTTTGAAAATATAAGAATAAGTAATATGCTTATAGAAAAGACTGTTCTACTCTTAGAAAGTGGTAGCTGAACGTCTTTTTTTACATATATTTTCTGACTCTTTAACTTCACAAGATAGGCTTTGTACCACTTACAGATAGGAAACATGACGCCTATAGCGATCAACGCTAGAACTGCAAAGACTACAATATGATGACGACCATAAGGAGCGACTAATAAAGCAACCATTAAGGGGCCCAAGGATCCCCCCAAATTTCCTCCAACCTGGAACAAAGACTGAGCCAGCCCTCTTTTACCACCAGAAGCTAAAAAAGTAATCCGGGATGCTTCAGGATGTAATATAGATGATCCAACTCCTACTAAAGACACCGAAAGTAAGATCCAATTAATGCTGGAAGCATACGCTAAGTTTAGTAGGCCAATCATAGTAAAAGTCATTCCAAGAGGAAGCGACCAAGAAACGGGGTGCTTATCGAAAACCAACCCAGTAAGAGGTTGGAACACTGAGGCTGAAAGCTGATAAACTAAAGTTATCAGGCCTATTTGAGCAAAACTAAGCGAGAGGTCATCTTTGAAAAGAGGATACGCAGCAGATATAACAGATTGCAACAAATCATTCAAAAGATGAGAAAGACTTAGAATTATCAGAATAGAAAAAGTGATCTTAACGGCAGGTCGTTCATTTTGTGTGTTCATTGTTGAAATATCTCGTTATACTTTATGAAAACTACCAGCAAAGGTACATAAAGTTCATTCTCCACAACAACATAGGCCTACCCAATCTCTTCTTTATAGGATTTTTTAAAGTTGCTGTTTTTTCTCTTCCTGTGGAATACGTATGGAAGTATAAAGTTCTATTACGGCTGCAATTGTCAGACAGATAATCCACTCATTACCATGAGTCGTAAACATAAATGCCCCCGCAACAATCAACAACAGCGAACCTATTATTTGCTGTCTGTATAGGCGCTTCACTGCAAATGTTTTAACGGGAGACGGGCTACTTATTTGTGCCAATGCTACCATGCATGCACCAATCGTATAGATGTAAGGAGAATAAATCCAACGGGTTATGTAAACAGCAGAGCCTGCCAAGACCAAAATAGCTCCTACAAAGAGTAAAGCGGGGATAAATTGTTTCATTCTAGCGTATCGTTATCAAGTACGTAAATATCTTCGTTAGGTTTCTTCATTAAATACCTTTCACGAGCTATTTTCTCAATTGCACCAGAATCTACAGCCAATTCATTCAACTGTCTGGTGTTGGTTTCATAGTCTTTTCGGTATTTTTCTATTTCACTGTTTAAATTATTTATATCTCTAGCATAGCCCAAACGACGCATAATACTGTTTTCATCAAGAAAACCGACTATCACGACAAATATCAGAAGAGTTATCAGATATTTATGTTTGCGGACAAACACCCAAAGTGTTGCTAACTTATCCATAAGTGAAATAAGAAGTTAAGAATTCATTGACCACAAAGATAAAACGAATAACTGAAAAATATCCTTTTTTTATGTACATTTGCACAAATAGTTATAAAGAAGAATCGCTCCGGCTCATGGAAAATTATATTGTTTCAGCACGGAAATATCGTCCTGCAAGCTTCGAATCGGTAGTAGGGCAACACGCACTCACTACCACATTAAAAAACGCTATTGCATCCGGCAAGTTAGCACATGCCTACCTTTTCTGCGGTCCGCGAGGAGTGGGGAAAACGACTTGTGCCCGTATATTTGCAAAGACTATAAATTGTATGAGTCCTACTCCAGAAGGCGAAGCATGTGACCAATGCGAATCGTGTACTGCATTCAACGAACAACGCTCATACAATATTCACGAATTGGATGCGGCATCCAACAATTCCGTAGATGATATCAGGCAATTGGTTGAGCAAGTTCGTATTCCTCCCCAGATTGGTAAATATAAGGTATATATCATTGATGAGGTCCACATGTTATCAACCTCCGCATTCAATGCATTCCTAAAAACCCTGGAAGAACCTCCACGTCATGCCATCTTTATTCTGGCTACCACGGAAAAACATAAAATAATACCAACTATTCTATCGCGCTGTCAAATCTATGATTTCAGTAGAATCAGTGTAGAAGATACCGTTAAGCATTTGTCCTATGTGGCAACCAAGGAAGGAATTTCGGCAGAAGCAGAAGCTTTAAATGTTATTGCCCTAAAATCAGACGGAGGAATGCGTGATGCACTATCTATATTTGATCAGGTAGTTAGTTTCACTGGAGGAAATATAACGTATAACAGCGTCATTGAAAACCTCAATGTACTGGACTATGAATACTACTTTCGTCTGACTGACTATATCCTCGCTCGCAAAGTCAGCGAGCCTTTGTTGTTACTAAACGATATTCTTAATAAGGGGTTTGATGGCGGTCCTTTCATTACCGGACTATCATCACATTTTCGTGATTTATTAGTCAGTAAAGACTCATCAACATTACCCTTACTGGAAGTTGGCGCGAGCATTCGCGAAAGATATAAAGAGCAAGCCAGCAAATGCCCTGCAAACTTTTTATATCGAGCTATAAAGCTTTGCAACGATTGCGAATTAAACTATAGAGTTAGTAAAAATAAAAGATTATTGGTCGAACTTACCTTAATTCAATTGGCACAGCTAACAGATGATGAAGATACAGAGGGAAGTGGGCGTAGCCCTAAACAAAGAATAAAACCCATAACAACACAAGCTGCAGACAATAATCAGAATCAGGTAGCATATACCGCATCTCCAATTGTTCAGCCTACGACAGCAGCCTCTTTGCCTAACGAAGAAAAAGCAAAAGACCATACAACCCATACAAGAACATTGGTACAACCCGAAAGGGATGTTGCCTCACCTGCAAATGGAAGGAATATAACAAATGCTCTGCACACTCAGCAAGAAGAAAAAAAGATTCCTGTCATAAAGAAATTAGGTGTGTCTATCAAACATACCAAAATCGAAAAAGAAGAAGTCGTAACAAAAGCCATTTCAACGGCAGAAGCAGTCGAGGACTTTATTTTTAACGAGAAAGATGTGAACCATTACTGGCTGACCTATGCGCAAGAGTTACCCCAAGAACAGATAGCTCTTGCCCGAAGAATGAAAATAATCCGTCCGAAGCTTGTTGATAGTACTACTATAGAAATCGTAGTAGATAATGACGTATCCGCCAAGGATTTTATTGAGTTGTTTCCCGAACTACAAGGATACCTAAGGCAGCGGCTGAAAAACCGGAAAGCAACTCTCACCGTAAGAGTAAGTGCCGCCGAAGAAACTTCACGCCCGGTAAACCGAGCTGAGAAGTTCCAAATGATGGCTGAAAAGAATAATACTTTGCTATTACTGAAAGACGAATTCGGGTTGGAATTCTATTAACTTATTTAGAAGAGATACAAATTAGACGTTTTAACTCTCCATTGGTGATAAATAAAAAAGAAAACTATTATTTTTGCCGATGTAATTAGTACTAATTTTAAAAGATCAAGAAAATGGCTTACGTAATTAATGACAACTGTGTTGCTTGTGGCACATGTATTGACGAATGTCCAGTAGGAGCAATCTCTGAAGGCGATATCTATTCTATCGATCCGGATGCTTGCACTGAATGTGGTACATGCGCAGATGTTTGCCCGTCTGAGGCTATTCATCCCGCTGAATAATAACATCACAAGAAAAAGAATAAGGCTGTTTCCTCTATCGGAAACAGCCTTATTCTTTTTCATAATATTAAAATCACTATCATACAAAAAAAAATCGCCTTCCTACAGAATAGAAAGGTGATTTTTTTATATAATCTTTAGAAACAATTATTTCAGCTTAGCTAATGCTTCTTTGATACGGTGAATCGCCTCCACAATATTTTCGTCACTGGTAGCATAACTCATGCGAATACACTCAGGAGCACCAAAGGAAGTGCCACCAACACATGCTACATGAGCTTCATCCAATAAATAAAGAGCTAAATCGTCTGAATTCTCTATCTTCAGATCGCCAACCGATTTTCCAAAGAATGAGCTGCACTTAGGAAACAGATAGAAAGCTCCCTGCGGAACATTCACTTCAAAACCGGGAACTTCTTTCGCCAACTTTACAATCAAGTCACGACGACGTTCAAATGCTTTACGCATATCATCAACCGGCTGTTGTGTTCCGGTATATGCAGCTTCAGCAGCTTTTTGAGACACGGAACAAGGGCCTGAAGTATATTGACCTTGAAGCTTATTGCAAGCCTTTACAATCCATTCAGGTGCAGCAATAAAACCAATTCTCCAGCCAGTCATAGCATAAGCCTTTGAAACACCATTAACAATAACGGTACGTTCTTTCATTTCAGAAAATTGAGCAATGCTTTGATGCTTTCCAATATAATTTATATGTTCATATATCTCATCAGCAATAACAACAACCTGTGGATGCTTAGCGAGAACCTCTGCCAATCCTTTCAATTCATCTTTGGTATATACAGAACCTGTCGGGTTAGAAGGAGAACACAGAATCAATGCTTTTGTCTTCGCCGTAATAGCCTCATCCAATTGTGCAGGTGTAATTTTAAAGTCTTGCTCTATACTTGCAGAGACGATAACCGGAGTACCTTCTGCCAGTTTAACCATTTCAGGATAGCTCACCCAATAAGGAGCAGGAACAACAACTTCATCACCCGGATTTACCAGAGCAAGAATCACATTACATACAGATTGTTTTGCACCGTTAGCACAAGAAATCTGAGCTGCTGTATATTCCAGACCGTTTTCCTTTCTAAGTTTCTCCACTATTGCATTTCTCAGACCAGGGTATCCTGGAACGGGAGAATAACGGGAGTAATTCTCATCAATAGCTTTTTTAGCTGCCTCTTTTATGTGATCGGGAGTATTAAAATCGGGTTCGCCCACACTAAGATTAATCACATCAATGCCTTGAGCTTTAAGTTCGGCACTCTTTTGAGACATTGCCAACGTTGCAGATGGCGACAAACTGTTCAAACGGTCAGATAATTGATTCATTTTTCTATCTATTTTAATATTTTAGCATAAAACCGGTTGCAAATTAAGCAAAAAAGTTCGATTCTAGGAAACAAAAAGACAGCTTACTTATTAAAATGAAGTGTATGTCCCATGCGTTCTTTTTTAGTATGCAAATATCGCTCATTATATTGATTCGGAGTGGTTTCAATAGATACAATACCATTGATCTCTAACCCATAAGCCTCAAGTCCGACACGTTTAACTGGATTATTAGTCATTAAATTCATTTTGTGAACTCCCAATTCACGCAATATCTGTGCCCCGACACCGTAATCACGTTCATCAGCTAAATGTCCTAAAACAATATTGGCATCAACAGTATCCATACCATCTTCCTGTAATTTATAAGCTTTAATTTTTTCCATGAGTCCGATACCACGACCTTCCTGATTCAAATACACAATGACCCCTTTACCTGCTTTCTCTATCATTTCCATCGCCTTATGCAGCTGTTCTCCACAGTCACAACGTTTCGAGCCAAAGATATCACCTGTCACACAAGAAGAATGAACACGAACCAGTATGGGTTCATCAGATGCCCAGTCTCCTTTTATTAGAGCAACATGCTCCAAACCATTAGACTTTTGTCTAAAAGGAATCATGTGGAAAGAACCATATTCAGTCGGCATATTCACTTCAACACCTTTTTCAACAATAGATTCTTGTCTTAAACGGTATGCTATAAGATCACGAATAGAAATCAACTTCAAATTATGATCATCAGCCATCTTGCGCAATTCGGGCAATCTGGCCATAGTACCATCTTCACTCATTATTTCCATAAGAGCTGCCGCAGGATATAAACCAGCCAAACGAGCCATATCTATAGCAGCTTCGGTATGACCGGCACGGCGAAGGACACCTTTTTCCTGTGCATACAGCGGATTGATGTGCCCAGGACGGCCAAAAGTCTCTGGTGTAGAAGCCGGATCAGCCAATGCGTTTATAGTAGCAGCACGGTCTGCTGCCGATACTCCGGTAGAGCATCCTTCCAGTTTATCAATAGTTACAGTAAAAGGCGTACCCAGAACAGAAGTATTATCTAAAACTTGATGAGGTAAATCCAATTCCTTGCAACGTGATATCGTCACAGGAGCACAAAGCACTCCCCTGGCGTGTTTCAGCATGAAGTTTACCTTTTCCGGAGTTACTTTCTCTGCGGCAATAATAAGATCACCCTCATTTTCACGATCCTCATCATCCACTACAACGACAAATTCTCCTGATTTAAAGTCGGCGATAGCTTCTTCTATTGTATTTAATTTAACTTTTTCCATTCTCTATACTATTTTTCAAATTAGTTTCTATCAAATTTATAACGTCTTCATTAGTCTTAATTATACGATCTAGATCCTTACTTAACCGTAAGCGAAAAGCCCAAATACGGAAATAGAAGAACAATCCCAGAGGGAATATAACTCCACAAAGTAAATTCAGCCAGTAATTCCGGAAAGGGCGTACATGAGCGTGAACAGGAATTACGGGATAATTGTTCAGCAGAATTAATAATGAAGGATATTTTGTGTTCGACATCTCTTCCACGAGACGCTCCATATTATCATTTATTTTCACCATATCTTCATCACGGATATTGGCTCCCATCCACATTCTAAAGTAATTTGGTGCATGAACAAGCTTCTTTTTGCCTGCATAAGAGCGACAATCAATATTTAAAGTATTCAAATCACTCGAAAGACGACTATAATCGGGATCTATAATAATAACTTCTTTACGGAAGAGATGGCGAACGCTACGTATGCCTGCTATCTTTTTAAACCAGTTAATGTATGCATCCGCATTGAAGACGACAGAGTCGTTATTTGATTTATAGGTAAGAAATGCACCTAATGGAGCAAGCACAGCAGTACTGGTCCACATACCCATCCAGACAATCCATTTACCATCCCGAGCCATTTTATACCCTGTATTATTGATGATATAATAAATAATGAATATAAGCACCGAAACAACAACCGGCATTCCGATTCCTCCTTTGCGAATAATCCCCCCTAATGGGGCACCAATAAAGAAGAAGATCAAACAGGCTAAAGACAGCGTCAACTTTTCATGCCAGGCAGTCATATGCCGGCGAAGATTACTCTCTGTCTGCGTGATATTAAAGCTTTTGAAATTCCAATCACTTCCCGTACTTTCAGCACGATTCAGAGCAGAAGCAAGGACTTTTTGCTTTTGAAGTAATGTAGAAGAATTGAAAAGACTATCCAAATTATAAACTTTGGCACGAGCGTGCTCTATACGTACTGTATCCATTTTAGTCAGTCCGGAAGTCACTAGATAAGGTCCACTCATAGCTTGCTGATAATAGGCATGTCCTATACTATCGGTTAATATTTTCATTGAATCAATAGCACTCTGCAACATCTTCATATCTTTTCCATTGGACTGGGAACTCATTACCCCAGCGTCCACCATACTAAAATCGGAATTAAATTCTATGATGGCATGTTTCTCACTAAATGCCTCACGACGATAGGGTACATTTGCCTGGCTCATATTTTGCGAAGCTAGATTTTCAAATAACTCGCCACTATATAAGTGAAGATACAAATGCCTTTTGTCGGCAGTCATTTCAAGTTTACCTGAGTCTGCTTTTATAATTTGAGCATTTTCAAAACCTTTATCAAAGTTATAAATAAGTACATCATACAACACGCCGGTATCTCTGTTCTTATGCTTTACATAAAGATTATAGCCCTCAATTTCACTATAAAAAACACCTTCCGGAATATCAAGCTCTGGAGATTTTTGCTTCATGGAAATTAATAAAGTCCACAGTTTCGTCTGAGCTTGAGGACCTATTACATTTTGGAAATAGAAAGAAACTGCGCAAATAATCAAAGTAAAGACAATCAAAGGTCTCATCACTTTAAGCAAGGAAATACCCGCAGCTTTCATTGCAAGTAATTCAAAACGCTCTCCAAAATTTCCAAAAGTAATTAATGCTGCAAGCAGTACAGCTAAAGGCAAAGACGCCGGTACCAAAGTCAAAGCTGAATAGAAGAAAAACTGGGCAAGAACGTGCAATTCCAATCCTTTGCCAACCAATTCGTCTACATATCTCCATAGAAATTGCATCATGAAGATGAATAGACAAATAAAAAATGTACCTGAAAACAGTAAGCAGAAACTTTTCAGGATAAATATATCTAACTTTTTTATGCGCAGCATTTTATTGTACCATACTATGAGGACACAAAATTAGCACAAAAAAAGATGCACAAGAAATTTTTAATCGAAAGTTAACTAAAAACCACAAGTTCTTCGTAGAGTATCCACCTGAGAATCCCACAATTCGCACATATCATTAGCCTCATCTTTTTCGGTAAAATCAGTAACCTCTAAGACAAAATCATTTGTCAATTCATTATTTGTCATTTTAAGTTCAAAATACTCTCTTTCGTTTTTGTCATCCAGCCAACGAAAGCGTATAAAAGAAAACATCCGTACTGCAATAATCTCGGCATCGCGTCGTTCTGTCTTCCCCCAATAAAAAGAAACTATTTTATCATCCGACTCCACTTTGTCTGCAAACCAGCCCTCCAGACCTGTAGGAGTGCTTATTGCCGACCATATAATACTTTTGGAAGTGGCATTAAGAAGATATTCCCGATGGATTTTTTGTCGTTCCATAATTGATTATGCTTGTTCTATTGCGTCGGCAAGATAAAGACTTTTTTCTAATAACAAGACATATTTAGTGGAATTTCTTTTATGCGGCAGATATAATCTCTAAAAGGCTTGTAAAGACGGCATTGAGAAGTCTACTTATTATTATCAACGGGATATTCGGAGAAACATCGCCAAGAAAAAAGCCACTAATATTTTGGTACTTTAAAGAAATGAATTATCTTTGCACCCGCAAATAAGAAATGATGGCGGGATAGCTCAGCTGGTTAGAGCGCATGATTCATAATCATGAGGTCCCCGGTTCAATCCCGGGTCCCGCTACAAAAAAATATCGACTGTTGGGAGGCTTCCACTCTTGGCGGTCTTTTTTTTATATCCGCCCTTAAGCTTTAAGACGGATTATAAAACGGCTTCCCCTACCCAATTCACTCTCAACGGAAAGGGTTCCCCCATGAGCCTCAATAAAATCTTTTGAAATTGACAAGCCTAAACCACTACCCTGAACTTTTGTCCCGGGTACACGAAAATAACGATCAAAAATACTTTGATGATACCTTGGATCAATTCCCCTTCCAAAATCCTGAACATAGAGTTCTATACCATCCGCGTCTTGTTGGGCACCAATGATAACCCTAGCATTCTCTTTGGAATAACGAATTGCATTACTCAAAAGGTTAGTCAACACCCAAGCAATTTTCTCACTATCAACAAACAGTTTTGGAATCTTCTCTTCGGGGTATTCCACTTCAATTTGTATACCAAATTTATCGGCCTGTACTTGGTTGGCTTTTATTGCATACTCAATAAGTTCAATGGGTTTCGTAATTTTAGGAATCAAGTTTAGTTTTCCTGCTTCCACTTGAGTCATGTTGAGCAACTCACTTGCAATGCCAAGAAGACGATCGGCACTTTCCTTTATACTACTGGAAAGCTGTTCCTGTTCCTCATTTAGCATGCCTATTCGCTTATCTTCAAGCAATTGTAAGCTCATTAATATCGCAGCAATCGGCGTTTTCAACTCATGTGATATAGTAGATATGAATGTTGTCTTCGCACTATCCAACTCTTTGAACTCCGTTATATTCTGCAACAAGATAAGATCACCTAAAGCGCGAGGCTCATCGGGAGCGATATCTGTACCTACTATCGGAATATAGGAGGCTTGGAAATAACTCTCCTTATTATCGGCATAGATTTTTAAGGGTTCTTTCTTTGCATCAGATGAAATCAATTCCCGAATTAAACGTCTCAACAAATCATTTTTTAAGGACAGTTCTTCAGCTGACTGATGCAGTGCCTCTTCCTTTTTCAAATTCAGCACATTTAGTGCTTCCTTGTTAATGAAAAGAATCTCCCTGTCCCGATTCAAACCAATAATAGGTTCATGGATACTGTTAACGATTGCTTCAATGAACTTTTTGCCCGACAGAATATCCGTCAATGTATTTTCACGATACTTTTTCAGTCGCTCGGCCATACGGTTAAAGTTATCGGCAACTTCACGAAATTCGGCTTTATCCTGCATATTCAATCGCTTGTCATAATTATGGTTTGCGATTTCCATAATACCATTCGTCAATTCCTTTATTGGCTTTTCTATAGTATGTGGAAGCCATATCAGCAAGAATACACTGATAAAAACACTAATAATCCCTGTCACGGATATCCAAAGCAAAGCCCGGTCAAGTCCCGGCATGGCAGCAGGACTGTCAGGGTCTGTAGCAGTCAATATCTGTAAGTTTACAACTGACAAAGCCACTAATAAAATAATCATTGCAGCTAACAGGCCGATACCTAGAAGTAATTTCGTTCTTATATTCATATTCATTCCTAACTAAGACTCAAGCGAGTATAATCAAATCCACATTCGCTTGGGACAGATCGTTCATAAATTTTCGATATTTCAAGATCAATAATAATGCACTAGGCAATTTGAAAGAGAAACAACCCATACAGACTGTAGTTATCTGCCTTTCTTTGCAGGCTGACACAATGCTGCCCAAAATATCTCTAGATTGCACTTGCATAACCTCACCTCCCAATTCAGTGACCAGCTTAAAATGATTGAGTAAATGCCGTTGTCGGGCCAATCCAATACGATCAAGACTTTCACGGGGGGTCTGAACATAAAATGCAATGAACGAAGTATTATAGCGGGTAGCCAATCTCGCAGCTTTCCTTATAATCCGTCGCGGCGTTTTTTCATGACTGCTGATACAAGCCATAAACTTTTCATGCCTAAACCCTGCACTCGTCACCACTTCATTCTCCACCTTCTTTTCTACTCTAAGAGCAACTTCCTTCAAAGCTAATTCACGTAATTGGAGAATGTTTTCAGTCTTGAAGAAATTCTTCAATGCAACATTTACCTTTTCGGGTTTATAAATCTTGCCGGCTTTTAATCTGGTAATCAGCTCTTCCGCAGTCAAATCGATATTAACCACTTCATCGGCTTCCTGAAGTACACTATCGGGGATACGTTCCTTAACCTCTATACCTGATATTCCTTGAATATCTTCGTTCAGACTTTCAATATGTTGAATATTAACAGCGGAAATGACATTAATGCCTTCATCCAAAAGTTCCAAGACATCCTGCCAACGTTTCTCATTCCGACTTCCTTCCACATTGGTATGAGCAAGCTCATCAACAATTACGATCTCCGGACGTATGCGGATGATAGCATCCAAATCCATTTCCTCAAGTTCTTTCCCTTTATAAAATATCTTCCTGCGCGGAATAACAGGCAAACCATCCATCAAAGCTTCAGTGGCAGCACGTCCATGTGTTTCGATATAACCAATCTGGACCCCAATCCCATTATCCAATAAGTCATGAGCCTCTTGAAGCATACGATATGATTTACCTACTCCGGCAATCATACCTATATATATTTTAAACTTACCGCGACGAGATTTTTTGATCAAGTCAAGGAAATGTTGCACGTTATTCTCTCCATTCATAATGTTTACATTATACGACCGGACATTATATCTATAACAAAAATACAAAACTACGATCAGAAATCATTTGTTTTTAAGTTATCATTGTCCTTTTTATAAGACCGTAGGCTCTGTTTATTCAGGCGGTTATTTTATAGCCTTACCTTCTAGCCTCATCCAATGCGATATTTAGCTTCAGCACGTTTACACTTTCTTTTCCAAATAAGCCAAATAAAGGCTTCTGAACCGTCTTGTCGACTATCTCCTTGACATCTTTTTCTGTCATTCCCCTTGCCCAGGCTATACGTTTTACCTGGATATAAGCACAGTCCGAAGTTATATCAGGATCAAGACCGGAACCACTTGCCGTAACCATCTCAGCCGGAACATCCTTACGTTTCAGATAAGGATGATGCACCAAAAAAGTATCAATGCGTGCATTGACAACTGCAAGATATACAGAGTTAGAGGGACCTTTATTACTACCCGCCGAACCGGACGCATCATAACCTTCACCAGCCGAAGATGGCCTGCTCCAGAAGTAGATATCTTTAGTAAATGACTGCCCTATATTCGCAGCCCCGACAACTTTACCTTTTGCAGACAAGACTTCTACATTTCCTTTGTTAGGACCCGCAAACTTAGCAAAAGCCCATAAAACAAATACATAGAAAATAGAAAGAAACACGCAAAAGACAAGCGTTATTTTTATGGATTTCAATATTGTTTTCATCTTTACAATCTGTTTTTTATTGATTACAGCCAACTATTTCAAACTAAAATATAATTCCATATTAAAAGAAAAGCCCTACAAGTAAATCGATAAGTTTAATTCCGAGAAACGGTACAATCACGCCTCCCAAGCCATAAATAAATAAGTTACGGCGTAATAATGCCGAAGCTCCTATAGGCTTATATTGTACTCCGCGCAATGCCAACGGTATCAAAGCCGGGATAATAATTGCATTGAATATGATGGCAGAGAGAATTGCACTCTCGGGGCTATGCAGTTTCATTATATTCAAAGCTCCCAATTCCGGAATTGTCACCATAAAGAGAGCCGGAACAATAGCAAAATATTTGGCCACATCATTGGCAATGGAAAATGTGGTCAATGTACCCCGTGTCATCAATAGCTGCTTACCAATCTCCACAATTTCAATCAGTTTTGTAGGGTCATTATCCAAGTCAACCATATTCCCTGCCTCCTTTGCCGCCTGTGTCCCACTATTCATAGCTACGCCTACATTAGCCTGAGCCAAGGCGGGAGCATCATTTGTTCCGTCTCCCATCATGGCAACCAATTTGCCTGATTGTTGCTCTCGCTTTATGTATTCCATCTTATCTTCCGGTTTGGCTTCGGCTATAAAGTCATCCACTCCGGCCTTCTCTGCAATATATTTAGCAGTCAGAGGATTGTCACCGGTGACCATAACTGTTTTCACTCCCATCTTACGTAGACGTTCGAAGCGTTCCCGAATGCCCGGCTTGATAATGTCCTGCAATTCGATAACTCCAACTACTTTGCTATTTACACAAACCACCAATGGCGTTCCTCCGTTGCCCGATATGGTATGAATATGATCTTCTATCTCTATAGGGAAAGCATTTCCCGCAGTCTCCACCATTTTGCGAATAGTGTCGAAAGCACCTTTACGAATTTGAACACCATCTGCCAAATCAACACCCGAACATTTTGTTTCTGCCGAGAAGCGAATCATGCGCACACCTGTTGTATTCAGATTTCGCATTCTAAAGCCCAGTTCACGCCCCAATTCAATAATAGATTTCCCTTCAGGAGTTTCATCGGACAAAGAAGCCAACAGGCAATATTCTATAAATGTCCGTTCATCAACTCCCGGAGCTACATGGAACTTTGTTGCCTTGCGATTTCCGATTGTTATCGTACCGGTCTTATCGAGTAGTAAAGTATCGATATCTCCTGCGGTCTCAACTGCCTTACCCGATTTTGTGATCACATTGGCACGAAGTGCACGATCCATTCCCGCAATACCAATTGCAGAGAGCAATCCTCCAATAGTCGTGGGAATCAGACAGACAAAAAGAGACAGAATAGCTGCAATAGAAATATAAGTCCCCGGATGATCGACATTAGTGTAGTCGGCAAAAGGTATCAAAGTCACACATACAATGATAAATACCAGAGTAAAACCCGCTAACAAAATGGTCAGTGCTATTTCATTTGGTGTTTTCTGACGGCTGGCTCCTTCAACGAGAGCAATCATTTTATCTAAAAAACTTTCTCCCGGTTGCTGGGTAACTTCCACTTCTATCTTATCGGAAAGAACTTTCGTACCACCTGTCACAGAGCTCTTATCGCCGCCCGCTTCACGAATGACGGGCGCCGACTCACCGGTAATCGCACTTTCGTCAATAGAAGCAAGTCCTTCTATTATCTCACCATCTGCCGGGATGGTATCACCCGCCTCGCAGACAAATACATCTCCTTTTTTGAGGGATGCACTACTTATATTTCGAATTACTCCATTCTCTAAAAGCCGTGCTGGAGTCTCTTCACGCGTTTTTCGCAGGCTATCAGCTTGTGCCTTACCACGAGCTTCAGCAATGGCTTCTGCAAAGTTGGCAAACAACAGAGTCACAAACAAAATGATAAATACAAATAAATTATATCCGAATGCCCCGTATTCTGAAGTACTCAAAGATAAAAATGTGACTACAAACATAATCAAAGTCACTACCTCAACCGTAAATATAATAGGGTTCTTAACCATCATCCGCGGATTCAACTTTACGAATGATTGTTTAAGACTATTCATAACTTGTTCTCTGGGGAACAAGGAAGTCGTTCTATTTTGTCCCATATCCAATACTCTTAATAATTCTTATAATCCAAAATGTTCCGCTACAGTGCTCAATGCATGTACAGGGAAGAATGAAAGTGCAGCAATAATCATAATAACAGCAAAAGTCATTATCCCAAAAGTCATCGTATCCGTCTTCAATGTTCCTGTCCCTTCGGGTATAAATTTCTTCTCTGCCAGTAAACCGGCAATGGCGACTTGTCCCACAATAGGAATAAAACGTCCTAACATAAGTACCCAGGCAGTGGCATAATTCCAGAAATGAGTATTGTCATTCAGTCCTTCAAAGCCGGAACCGTTATTCGCCGCAGAAGAAGTAAACTCATAAAATTGCTCGCTCAAACCATGAAAACCGGGATTAGCCAGCCAACCTCCTTCGGAAGATACATAACCGGGATGATGGGCAATCAGATAGCAAGACAATGCCGTTCCAACCAATATAATAAAAGGATGCAGTAAAGCCACAAAAGTGGCAATCTTCATCTCACGAGCTTCTATTTTCTTACCGAGGAATTCCGGTGTACGCCCCACCATCAAGCCACTAATGAAAACGGCAATAATGATGAATGTATAATAATTCATCCATCCCACACCCACTCCGCTAAACCAAGTATTGGTCTGCATGTTGAGCATCTGTACTAATCCCGAAAGAGGCATCATCGAATCATGCATGCCATTCACCGAACCGTTTGAGGTGCACGTTGTAGCAACACCCCATAAAGCAGTGGCTCCGGCTCCAAAACGGACTTCTTTCCCTTCCATAGCCCCACCGGTCTGTGATATTCCCATAGCGGTTATTCGCGGGTTTCCTCTCATTTCCTGATGTACACTTATTCCAACCCCGACTATGAAAGCAAAGAACATCACAGTGAAAATGCTATAAGCCAGTTTCTTTCTTTTGGTATAAAAGCCCAATGCAAAGATCATTGCCATAGGGACAAGCAGAATAGCGCAACATTCTACAATATTCGTCAGATAACTGGGATTTTCCAGTGGATGTGCCGAATTAGCTCCAAAGAAACCTCCTCCATTAGTACCCAATTGCTTGATAGGTATGATTGCTGCTGCAGGGCCTTGTGAAACAAGCTGTTCATGCCCTTCGAGCGTCGTAATCTTCATCTTACCTTCAAATGTCATCGGCGTGCCTTGCAAAATCAAGATAAAACCAACAATTAAAGAAAGCGGAAGTAGAACTCTCGTACAACTCAACACAAGAAAGTTCCAGAAATTACCAATTGTCTTCGTTGTCTTGGTTGCGATGGACTTCATCACACCCGCCATTGCAGCCATACCCGTGGCAGCAGCGACAAACTGAAACAACATAATGACAAATAGCTGCGTAAAATAAGTTAATCCGCTTTCACCACTATAATGTTGCAGATTACAGTTTACCATGAAACTGACAGCGGTATTGAATGCTTGCACAGCCGTTTGTGCCCTGTTTCCATCAGGGTTTAAAGGAAGCCAGCCTTGCAATACCAGCAAAAGCATTCCCCATACAAGCCAAAATGCATTCAATGTTAGCAGTGATTTTAAGAACTGTTTCCAGTTCATCTCTTCTTTGGGGTCTATGCCGCAAAGCCTATAAATGAATCGTTCAACAGGCTTCATAAAATCGGACCAACACCTATCGCCTCTGTAGACTGTTGCAATATATTTACCTAAAGGATAAGCCATTATCACAACGAGAATAATTTGTAAAGCCACTCCTAAAATTTCTGTATTCATGTTTTATGCTTTTATAAAATTAAAACTTTTCGGGTTTAATAAGTACATACATCAAGTACCCGAAGATGGCAATGCCTAATACAAATAATGCGGTATACATCACTTCACCTCCCTTTCTTAAAGTTTTTCAAACCAATATACACACACTCGAAACAGCCAAAAAGCAGACAAGCCGCTCAATAGGCAAAAAATAAATAGCATCACGTTTTCCATATCCATATCTCTTATTACAATGTAACAATACTTAAATATTCACATAAGATATCCATCCAATTATGTGCCAAAAGATGAATGAAACACACAACAAGCTTATAAACAGAGCTATGCACATAGAGATGGGAAATAAAGACTTTGAAATACCCTTCCATTTTGAAAGGGTGTGACCTATTTTGAAAAGAAAAAGAATTGTGTTGATCTCAATTACAATGAAATGAGTAGATATACACCTGCCTACACCTTATTATATATAAGGCACTCAAAAAGCCATGATGCTCCTGAAAGATGAGATGAATTGCTTAAAACGATGAACGGATAAATAAGAACTAAATTTTGTATTCTTCTATTTTGCGGTATAAGGTAGTCAGACCAATCTTTAGCAACCGGGCTGCTTCTGTCTTATTCCCTTTAGTGTACTCCAATACACGAGTAATATGACGGCGTTCCATGGCCGAGAGCTCGAAACTGCAAGGTGATCCATCTTCCGAACTTTCGTAGTGAGTATCCTGAAGTTCGATCGGGAGATCTTCCACTCCTAAACGTTTCCCTTCGCAAACAATGAGGCTGCGTTCTATTACATTCCGAAGTTCGCGGATATTTCCTTTCCAGGATTGCTTTTCCAAAGCTTCAAGATATCCGGCATCAATCGTGCTTATCTCACGCGATAACTGTAGTGCAAAATTATCGATGAATGCTTCTGCCAATAGACGAATATCACCTACACGCTCACGTAGAGCCGGCAAATGGATCTGAAATACGGAAAGCCTATAAAATAAATCTTCCCGAAAGCGATTTGCAGCAATTTCTTCGGGTAAGTTACGGTTTGTGGCCGCTATGATGCGCACATTAACCCTTGTGGTTTTGGTATCGCCTATCTTAATGTACTCACCTGTTTCAAGAATACGCAGTAGTTTAGCTTGGAGTTCAAAAGCCATCTCACCGATCTCATCGAGAAATATTGTACCGTTGTTTGCTTCTTCAAACAAGCCTTTTTTATCTTTCAATGCTCCGGTAAACGATCCGGCTTTATGACCGAACATCTCGCTCTCCAGCAATTCTTTGCTAAACGAAGAGCAGTTCACTGCTACAAAAGATTGCTTGGCACGCTTACTGCCATAATGGATAGCTTGTGCAAAGACCTCTTTGCCGGTACCTGTTTCTCCAGTCAAAAGAACAGGTACATCCGTCACCGCTACTTTTTGTGCAAGCGAAACGGCATCTTTCAACAGTTTAGATTCGCCTATGATTGAATTGAATGAATAGACATGCCCAAGCTTCTTTTCGAGTTTATCAATACGGGAGTTCAAGTGAGCCTTCTCTACAGCTCGACTTATTAAAGGAATTATCTTATTATTATCATCACCCTTTGTAATATAGTCAAAAGCTCCATTCTTAATGGCTTGTACGCCATCGGGAATGTTACCATGGGCAGTCAGCAGAATCACCTCCACATTGGGAGCCATTTTCTTTATTGTCAATACGAAGTCAACTCCATTGCCATCCGGCAAAAAGACATCACATAATACTACGTCAGGCTGCAAAAGTTCCAGCTGCCGGACAGCCGACTGGCAGTCTGCAGCGTGACAAACTTCATAACCTTCCAGTTGCATCATGCGACTTAAAAGTGTGCGGATCTGTATTTCGTCGTCTACAATAAGAATTTTACTCATAACAAGCTACCAGGATTGAGCATAAATGCAAACTGCAAATATAGGACTTTCTACAGAACTCTTTGAGCATCCTGCACACTTTTGTAAAGGATAAATAAAAAAGTAGATATTATCCCGACTATAAAGCATATAGTGTTGACCAAAAAAAAAATCGAGATATCCCCTACGACTATTGACAATAAATAATGCAATCAGGAAATACCTCGAAGTCTATATAATGGGGTATTTAATAGAAGTTATTGCGTATTTCCTTGGCAATATACCGTCCCATCAATATTTGTCCCTCTTTATCCGGATGTAATCCGTCACGCAGATATTGTCCACGCCCGGACGGCTGTTCAAACTTCTCGGAAATGCCGCAATTTGAATAGCAATCAATCACTTGAACCGATAATGCTCCGGCAATCTTACGAAGAATCTCAATCATTTTAAGATTTCGTTCATTATGCGCTACATTTCCTGTTTGGATAGGTGTGCAAACAAATACCCTGCATTTGGGATAATGCTCTGTGATAGTCTGTATAGCCCATCGAGCTCCACCCGCCATTGTTGTGAGATCTACCCCTTCGAGAGTCTTGCCCTTTAAAGCTTCTTCGGCTGAACCCAGATTGGTATCATTCGTTCCCATTGAAAAGACAAAGACATCGGGAGCGGGATACTGACCGCTTTCCACTTCGGTGATAAATTTTTGTATGTGTACCTTCGAAACATTATTGTGTCTCATTTGCAGCTCATGCTTATCTTCAGTTGGTTGCCACCCATTGGATATTCCGGCAAAGGAGACGGAGTCATATTCCTGTGTATCGGAATGACAAGCCCAAGTGGCCGAACCTACCGCAACATTGTGATGGGTCACAAAACCCAGCAGATCAACAACAGTTTTGGACCACTGCGCTCCGGCTGTAATGCTGTTGCCGTCACAACCGAAATTCAATTGACTGAAGTCTGTATACAAAGATTGGGCATTCAATGCGAAGCAAATAATCAGAGAGAGAAAGAATAGAGTTATTTTTTTCATCTTTTTTGAGTTTATAGCCTACAACAAAGCAACAACAAAATTATTGATTGAAAAAATTATTCAGGGAAATTGCGTTCAATAAGTTCCATACACATACGTCCGTTATGATAAGGACACTTCCAGAATCCTGCTTTATCGTCGCCCCGATTTACCTTACCATCAGCCGAAATACTCCACCACCACTCTCCATTAGCCTCATCAATCAAATATCGTTTAATAAAATTCCAGCCGTTTAAAGCTATTTCGTAAGCGTTCTCATCACAAAAATATTGGTAAAGATTGATATGTCCCACTACATTTTCGGCTTGTACCCACCAATGACGATCGGTATCTGTTGAAGACTTATCTGCAAAAAACTCATAGATCATACTTCCATCCGGCATCAATCCTTCATCGGCGGCAACAGCAATTTGCTTTACCACCGGTTCTACCTTAGCCAACAACTTTTCGTCTTTCAGTAGTAATGCCGCTTCATGAATGAGCCAAGAAGCCTCTATATCGTGACCATAAGAGATGATATGGTACTTATTATTCCAATTATCATCAAAGAACAGATTCAAATGTCCGGTATTCGGATCCCATATTTTATCTATAAAAATCTCAACCAAATTGTGGAGCTGATGCCTTAAACGATCATCTTTCCAAACCCTATAGAGATTGGCGTAAGGCTCCAGAATATGCAGATGAGTATTCATCGTCTTACGCTCATTTTCGTCTTTCTCACTTAGCCTCATGTCTGCAATCTCTCCCCACTCACGAGTCAAAGCCTCACAATACCCGTTATTCAGAGGATCAAAGCTATGCTGTTCTATGCTTTCAAACAAATGAATGGCATAAGTCAACGCCTCTGCATCTCCTGTAGCCCGGTGATATTCACTCAATCCATAAATGGCAAAACCAATGGCATAAATTTGCTTTTTTGTATCAAGCGGATTTCCCTTATAGTCGAGTGACCAATAGATTCCTCCAAACTCTTTGTCGTAGAAATGATCAATAAGATAACGTTTTGCACGAGTTGCCATTGCCAGGTATTCCTCTTTACGAAGTAACCGATATGCAGCCGAGAAAGTCCACAGAATACGTGCATTCAAAATAGCCCCTTTTTCCGCATCGGGCATCAACATTTCTTCTCCGGTGATACGTCCATAAAAGCCACCGTTTACCTCATCTTGCATTTTATTAATCCAATAAGGAAGAATATTTTTCTCAAGTTCTTCCCGCACTTCTTCTTTCAACACTGCTCTATCCATTTCGCCTTATTTTATTATCACTATAAATAGATAAATAACCTACGGAAGCATTGACCTAGGGACTATCCATATTACTACCACAAATGATGGGGTTATAGGCCCGGGTTGTATAGGGAATCATATTATAGGAATCTATGAATGGTATAGTATGATTCCCGGAATAGTATTATAGGATTCCTATTACACTCCTGGACTATTTACTACTCACATCACGGTTGACTATAAAACAATATACAGCCAATCCTCTCCCATCAATCACCATTCGCGCTCTTGCTCCTTTTAATATTCAGTTCAGAAGTAATCTCTTTCATTTTACTCTCGGACAAGGGATACATACTTATAAATAGCACGCTGAGCACCGTACCAATAGCCGGCAGGAAGCTTAAAAACATTTTTATACCGTGAATAGCTTCGGCACTCTGCACTGCATTTGCTTTAAAGCCAAAGTAAGCCAACAGCCAACCGGTCAGCGCACTACCAATGGCCCACCCGAATTTCTGACTCATGGATGAGGAGGAAAACACCAACCCTGTAGCCCGGTTACCTGTTCTCAATTCCGAATAGTCGGCACAATCGGCATACATCGACCATAATAATGGGAATATGCTTCCGGCACAAATACTGATTAAAATCTGAAACGTAAATATTAAAGTCAAATCACCTTTGCCAAACCAATAGAAAATCACCGAAAGTACGGTAGCTAACACCATTGCACCCATATATGTCGCTTTCTTCCCAATACGGTTACTCACCGGGGCAGCCAGTACAACACCTATTATATTCGCAATCTGTCCGGTAGCCAGATATAGCCCGCTCAATACAAAAGAGACTCCGAAAAGTGATATGGTAGCATAGCTTTCTTCGACAATAAAATATTTGAAGTAGTAAACCGTAGCACCATCGCGTATGGAATTAAAGACCAATGCAGCCACTCCTGCACCTAATAAAATCCACCAAGGACGATTACGAAGCAAATCCTTCAAGTCTTCTTTTAATGGACTTTGCTGCTTATTCATTGGCGTCACACGCTCTTTAGTCCACGCAAAGCAACCGTAGAATAAAACCGCGCACATTATGGCAATGATAACAACACTCATCGTCCAACCATAAGTCTCATTGTGCCCCACACTAAAAGAGTTCACCATCGGCATAAAAAGCAGTAAAGCGATAAAGCTACCGATATAAGCAAAAGTCATGCGATAAGTCGACAACGTATTACGCTCTTTCGGATCGGCGCTCATCACGCCCAGCAAAGAAGCATAAGGAACATTTATAGCCGAATATACCATCATCATTAATGAATAGGTGATATAGGCATAGATAACTCTTCCGGTATCTGTAAGATTGGGCGTGGTAAAAGTGAGTATCCCTATCACTGCAAAAGGAATAGCCAGTATCAAAAGATAAGGGCGGAACTTTCCCCAACGGGAATGAGTACGATCTGCAACAACTCCCACAATAGGATCAAAAGCAGAATCCCAGACACGGGTAATCAGAAACATGGTACCCACCACAGCAGCGGGAAGTCCAAAAACATCCGTATAGAAAATCATTAAATAGGAACCAAACAGTTTCCAGAACATGGACGAAGCCATATCTCCAAAACCATAGCCTATTTTTTCTTTGAGTTTTATCATGGTTATTCGCTTTGCAGAGTATCAAATTTACAGTTTACTCATCAGATTCAAGTTATGACTGATCATTTTTTTCAATGTTTCCACCGAAGCCGAACTCTTTAAACCGTCAGCCGGAGTATTCATACAATAATCCACCAACTTATCTAAAGTAGAAGTTGCCACATGCATACGGGTATCAGAAGAAGCGTAATAAATAAAAACTTTACCATCTTCATCGGCTATCCATCCGTTGGAAAATAAGACATTACTTACATCGCCAATACGTTCTTCACCTTCAGGAGCCATAAAATATCCGGCGGGCGAAGCAACCACTTTGGTCGGATCTTCCAATGATGTCATATACATATACAGTACGTAACGCAAACCGGCAGCACAAGCCCGTACTCCATGAGCAAGATGCAGCCAACCTTTTGACGTTTTAATAGGATGTGGCCCCTCACCGTTCTTCACTTCCTTGATAGTATGGTAAAAGCGTGAATCTATAATTTTCTCTTCCATTACTTCCGCCTGAGTCATATCTTCAACAAGTGCCCAGCCGATACCACCACCGCTACCGGCGTCTATAAAACCATCTTGAGGACGGGTATAAAGGGCATATTTTCCTTCTATAAATTCGGGATGAAGTACGACATTACGCTGCTGGCTCTTTGTCTTCAAATCAGGTAAACGTTCCCAAGTTTTCAAGTCTTTCGTTCGGGCGATGGCTGCTGTAGCCGTAGCAGATGAAAGATCACCGGCAGGAGCAGTATTATCATGACGTTCTGCACAGAAGATACCATATATCCACCCGTCTTCATGCACAGTCAAGCGCATATCATATATATTGGTTGCCGGAATCACATCCTCAGGCATTGTAACAGGATAGTCCCAGAAACGAAAGTTATCAACTCCGTTGGGGCTTTCGGCTATAGCAAAAAAGGATTTCCGATCGACACCCTCTACCCTGACCACCAACAAGTATTTACCATTCCATTTCATCGCTCCGGAATTCATGGTTGCATTCATCCCGATACGTTCCATCAAATGAGGATTTGTCTTTTCATTCAAATCGTAACGCCAAAATACCGGAGTATGAGCCGCAGTCAGTACCGGATTCTTATATCGGGTAAAAATACCGTTATTCTCTAATACCGGCTCATTTTTTAGAGCAATTAATTCCTCATAGCCCTGAAACAAAGTCAAGACTTCATCTTTAAAAGTTCCCATATAATAATTCTATCATTGTTATTTATACAAATCCACGTCAGAAGCAAATAGGGTTCGCGGATTTTTATAGAAGGTCATAAAATCGTCTGCAGATACCTGTCCCGGATAAGGCGCGTAGAAATGAGTGACTCGTTCACGAGCATTTCGCCACACCAGCACATAGGATATTGGATAATTTCCGATAGCCGGCAACAGTGTTTCAGTCCACCACTTCGGATCTTTTATTCCTTCATATCCCGTCTCTGTTATAGCAATAACTTTATGATGAGCTTTTCCCACACTATCCAATACAGCAAGTGATTTTGCCATGGTAGACAAATATTGGTCGCGATCAAACTGATAAGTATCAAAGCCTAAGACATCAATAGCATCATCCCCCGGATAACGTTCCAAATATTGTGCAGTAGTCTGACAGTCGCCTGTGGAATAAGCATAGAGGGCATTATCCACTCCCTTTGTCCGAAGAGTCTCTACCGTCATTCGCCATAATTGTTTATAATCGGAAGCAGTACATAGCTTTTCGCCCCACCAAAACCAACTCCCTGTATGCTCGTGCCAAGGACGGAAGAGGACAGGGACTTTTACACCGGACGACGTTTGAAGAGAATTTATAAAAGAAGCCACTCTTGACAACCAGCCTAAAAATTTAGTATGATTTATTCCTCCCGGCAGGATTGATTTAACCACTGTGGTATCTTTAACATCCCAGGCATCACCACCTGTCAAGGGGTTACGTAAATGCCAGCTTAAAGAAACCATTCCTCCCCGACAATATTGGTTCAGAATTTCCTTCCTGATTCGACTGAAAGGAACCTTATCTAAATTAGCAGTATCTCCTAACTCCAAATTACCAAGGTCAAAACTAATGACGGCAGGATAATCGCCGCATACACTTTTAACATCAGACCGCCCTGCTTCGCCTTCCCAACCGATACCGTATACGGTATCATCATGATGACCGAACATTACACCTTTCGAAGGGATGCTTTTCAAGCTAGCAAGCAGTTTTTCAGTCTTGGGAGTACGCAGAGAACTCACATTGGGATGCACCTCATTCTTTACCGACCCGTATGCTACCAAAGAAACTAAAGATAATCCTCCTAAAAGGTTCTTTATTTTATAAATCCGCATGTTTTTCATCGTATAAGCCCTTATTATTGGTACAAAAATAGTCGACCGGTTTCAGAGATTATGATACTATTTTATCCCTTTGCGTGCTAATTCTATTTTCTGATTTGTACATGCTGGCGTTTATCCGATATAATGCCTTCCCTAACCTTTGAAATATCCATTAGAACAGGTTTACTGGCAAAATCAGGAGTATTGTATGAATAAACGGAATTGGTATAATATTCTTCCGGGTTTTCTTGGGGAAGCATAAAGGGTTTACTTATTTTACCCTTATTATCAATACAAGCTAAATAAAGGCGAGTATATAATCCATCATCACGGCGACTACTGAAAACAAACCAATGCGACTCACTACTCCAATTGTGAAAACTTTCAGTATTATCACTGTTGACTTCAGATAATGGACGAATCACATTGCCATTCTTTAAATCTAAAAGCCAGAGATCAGCCTCCTTATGCCAAATAGAGAAATTCCCATAGTCGGACAGCGTAAACATGATATACCTGCCATCATATGATGGCCTGGGGAATGAAATGCTTTTATCCATTTTCACAGCATTCACTATTGTATCAACCCGTTCGCCAAAAGTACCATTTACAGGATCAAAATCAATACTACACAGACTGTATTTTACTTGTTTATAATCATGAGGTAAGTCTTTAGCGGGAGATGAACAGAAGTAAAGCTTACGACCGTCGGAAGAAAATACCGGAAAGGTTTCATAAGCTTCTTTTCTTTGCAACAAAGGGCTCCGCAGTATTTCATGTGTCTGCGGGTGATAAACAATAACGTCCGATGCTAAATCAAGAACTTCAATCCTTTCGTTCCTTACGACATGAAAGGCCTGACGTGTGTTATTAACAGAATAAGCTATATATTTACCCGTGGGATGCCAATAAGGATAAACACAAGCAGACAAAGTGGAGTCGGTTTTTGTATTTAGAAATTCCATGTGCTTATCTGTCCTCATTAATGTAGCCCCGTGACTTCCACGGATATGAAGACTCAAATAATCCGGATTGGTTTTATTAAAAGAATGACAATTCACGCACATGCCGGGGACAAGAGTGTTCTCCAAAAGAGCTTTCTCCTTGAAAGAGTGAAGATCACGCTGATAAATTCCCATTTTACTATAAACCTCATATCCTGGAGCTATTTTACGATATACCAGATAACGATCTACAGGATAAGAACATACATAAATAGAAAAAGGGCGGTACTTTTTCCACTTGCCTTGTTGCTTCACGCAGACCACAAAAGTCAGGTTCCCATCTTTATTCTCTGTCAACAAGTGACTCCATTCCTCTTCAGGGAGCAAGACTTTACTGGCATTAATATGCAGAATCCCTTTTCTAGAGCCGGTGATTGTCACATCTATCCGATCGCACTCCCCTCCAACAAAATCAAAGTTCAGAGGGGCTATCGAAGCAGGGATTGTCACTCCTGTATAGTCCGGGTATATTTTCGGTAGTGACCCGATTAACTCAGGAGACTTTACTCTGTCGGAGCATGATGTAATGACCACGGCAAATATCAAACTATATAAAAAGTTTCTTTTCATCACTTTCAATTATTTCTGAATAAATAATAATACCAATATGTACCACCGTATTTCGCTTTCAACATTGATTCCGAATTGGGCTGTTGAGTATATATTCTCGCAAAATCGGCAATTGCTTCCATTATTTGTGGAGAAATACTCCACGGCATCCCCTGAAAAGATGGATGGGATTGTGTCCACACATATACCAGAGCTTCTTGATAACTACGTGGGATATGATCATATCCTAATTTCTTGCCTAAAGGATAATATTTCATAAAAGTCGGAATATCCTTCTTTTCAAGTACATAGGCTAACATGTATTCGAAAGCCATCTTATTTTTATAGTTATGCTCTACCAACAAGCCCAACATCACTTCTATCTCCTTATCGCTAAATAGGAAGTCGTCTGTATATCGCAATTGCCTGAGCCGTCCCCATTCCGGATGTGAGTTTATTTTATTCTCATTATAGAGGTATGTCATTGCATCTTTCGCCCATGAACGATAAAACAGGGTTTTACTTAATGCCTGCAAATATTTAGAGGCTACTTTGTACTGACCGTTAATAATGTTTGTTTCGGCCAAGCGTTTATAACAACGACTACTTTTCCGAAAATTAGGAATAGCCTCCATAGCTTCAAAAGCAAACCGCTGGGCCGTATTAATCATGCCTAATTGGTAAAAAGCCTCTCCTGTGGGTAAAGGAGAGATGAAATCACGCTGAAATTCAGGTAATAAACCCTCCGTGCCATTCTGGTAAAATTCGAACATACGATCACCCAACTGCCCGGTCTTTGCTAATGCCAGGTTCAAACAAGTCACCGTAAAAGGGGAATCTGGTGTTTTTTTCTCGGCTGCCGAGATTATCTTATTCCACATACTCTTCTTAACCCAATAATCATATCTCATGGCCTCTTCCTTATTCATATCGCAAGCAAAATGAAAGGAAGACCATCCAATCAAAATAAGGAAAGTAAGTTGAACAACAATAGTTATTCGTCTTTTCTTCTCTGAATTAGGCAGTATTCTTAATATAAATGGCAGTAAAATTAAAGACAATATAATGACGATTTCAACAAAAGAGATGCTAGAGGGAAAACGATAATAATTAATACCTCCGAATAATCGGTACAAGGGGTATTGTATAAAATAGCTTGAGAATAAAGGGCAAGCAATTCCATATAATATAGCGAGGAAAAGCACTATCAGGGCTTTTCCGACTTTCTTTCTATCGAATAATTTAAATAGCTCATGCAATACTAACCACCCTAAAAACACAAAATGTACAGGACCTGCCAATCCATATAAAAAAGGCAACATAAAGAACAAATAAATGATCTTTTTCCAATCTTTATTAAATTTGGTATACTTTAATGTGGCACATAATACGATTAACAAGGCTATGGTAAAAGACAGTAAAGCATGCTCGTCACAATAATAAAAAACAAGGGCAAAAGCAGGGATAAAGGAAACGGGATAATAAGTATCCAGAAGATTTTCCTTCCTCATGATTCTCCAAAAAATAAGCTGGATTGAAATCAACAACAATGAAATAATTAAAGCACCCGTCGAAGCATAATAATAGAACTGTACTAGAAACTCCGCAATATAATCGGCAAATCCTCCCGGAACTGCTATCCTTTCTTTCCAATAATCAAAATCAAAGATAAACAACTGAAGTTGTTCCTGATAATAAAGATGTCCGAAATAGTAAAAGGCAAAAAAGATATAGATACCTACACCCATTATGGCTGTAAGAATTATCTTCCAATATTTATTCAAAAACTTATCCATGAGCTTATTCTTTAAAATTCTCGACATTAGATTTCTTCACTATTCGTTCAATATCCATTGCATTAAATTGTACCGGCGTCCTTGTTAGCTCCGGTATATTATAAGATTTCAGATTCAAATCATCGTTTTCCGGATCTGACTGAGGGAGGACAAATGGTTTATAGGCTTTCCCCTTTGAATCAATATAAGCAAAATATATTCGTCCATACTGTCCGTCTCCTCTTTTAGATGCGAATGCAAACCAATGACTGTTAGAACTCCAACTATGGTAAGTGTCCGATCTATCAGAATTCACCGCTCTTAAATCATTAATCTGCCTTGTATTCAGGTCCATCATCTGCAAATCTGTCTCTCGATGCCAAATGGGAAATGTTCCATAATCGGCTACAGTATACAATATGAAGCGTCCATCTGGAGACACTTTCGGAAAGCAAACAGAATGTTTCATAAGCCGTGCATTCCAAATCGTATCAATACTATTTCCCCATTTCATTTTCTTTTGATCAAATCTTATCCGACATAAAGAATAACGTAGGTTCTTTATACTGTCAGGCAAATTAACCTTCGGTGCGGAACAAAAATACACCCATCGCCCATCAGAAGAAAAAGTAGGGAACGTCTCTAGTGACTCGGTTTGTGTAACCAAAGGAGAAGTTATGATTCTATTGTTATCAAAATCCGCGACGACTAGATCCGAGACTGTGTCATATACTTCCAAGCGACGATTAGCTAAAGTATGAAATGCCGGAATAATAATATTAGTAGAAAAGACTCCTAGCCGTCCACTAGGATGAATACTACCATAAATTGCAGGAGAAATCATCCGATCGGTTTTCAGATTGAGCTTACGTAATATCCCCTTACGATTTAAGATGGTACCCCCACTTTTACCACGTATATGGAATAAGGATAAGTCACCATTATTTCCTCCATATATATGACAATTCATGCATTGCCCATCCGCTAAATTATTATCAGCAATCACTGTTTCTTTAAAGTTCTCAATACACCGCTCACGAATCTGTAACTTATTCCATACTTCATATCCGGGTTCTATCAAACGATAACTAATGTAAGCGTCGAGAGGTTCCCCTATAATTCGCCACTCAAAAGACGGATATTGCAGCCAGCCCCCATTTACCCGAGCAATAACTGTTATTTTTAAGAGATGTCCTTTCTCTTTCTTTAAAAGAGAATGCCAAGACTTTAATGGGAAAGTGGCTTTATTACCTCGATTGTTTATTATTAAACTATCCGATAATCCCTTAATCCTAACATATATAGCATCAACACCTTCATTTCTGAGAAGAAAATTTAAAGGAGCTATATTATAAGGAACAGCTACATTTTGGTATTCAGGATAAATCTCTAAAGAATGCCCAGATGCCTTTACATCCTTAGGAAAAGGGACACATCCTTGTAGAAAAAGACTGAATCCAATAAACACTAATATATATATTATTATCTTATTCATTTGCCGCTTTTCTCTTCTTTATTTCTAGTCATTGTTGCGTAATGAAAGTAATACCAATATGTATTCCCATATTTTGCTTTCAGAGAAGCACCATTTCCACTATTTCTTTCATAAAGCCTGGTATATTCACGAAATTCATTCAATATATGAGCAGGTATTCTCCATTTCTTCACATCTTCCGAAGAGGCCTTACTCCCGGCAAGATAGATAAGCAAAGCCTCTGCATAAATTCTATCAGGCATTCCTACAAATGCAAACTTTTGATAATCTTTAGCAAAAGCGCTAATATCTTTATTTAATAGATCATAGCAAAATAAATAATCGCGTGCCATATTATTTTCAGGATTTGCATAGAGCAATTGTCGCAAAGAGAGCGAAATATCTTTGGAAAGACGTAGGGTATCTGTTGCCGGCAATAATAATCTCTTTTGTTCGAGCCATCTCTTAATTTTCAGCGTTTGATTCCCGGCAATACGCTGTGCCGCCCAATTTCTGTAACAAAATGTTTTTTCTAATATTCTGAGATATTTCATAGCAGCGACTCTATCTCCATTTATTAGATTTATCTCTGCTAAACGTTTTATGGCACGTACCCCTGTGTGATTTGGTGAAAAAATCATGCCTAATATTGCTGCATGTTCTGCCATTGTCATGTCCCCCAGTGAAAACCACAATTCATTTGCGGCGTAAATTGTAATGTAGGTGGAAGTAGGTACCACAGGAAGGAACAAACCAAACGAAGCTGGTTGATAAAACGCCATCAGATTATGAGGTAATAATCCTTGGCGAGCATTTAAAAGGTTATAATAATAAGTGGCAAACGGAGCATGAAAATTTCCTCTTGCTAAAATCGCTTCGACTTTATCAAAACGGCCGAAATACATTTCCGTATCAATAGCCAATAAATGTTCACGATCTCTATCTGGAAAATTATACCATGAAGTCGCTGGATAAGAATAAGCTTGTTTCAATGTAAATAGATAGGTATTACGCAAAATCGAAGGAAAAATCAGAGCTTCAATAACCAATAATATTGAAACCCAAATATTCCGGCAATGAAACAAAAAAAGAGCGGTAAGACAAACACCATAACCAAACATATAATAGCTAGCACCTATCGCAATGAATCCTAAAGGAAGGGTAAGTTTCCAAGAAGCTCGCATATATCTACGGCAACATAATGCAATGACTCCTCCACCTATTAGCGCAATTGAGGAAGAGAGCGGATAAGCCAGCCCGGATTGTCTACCCGTTTCCCAGAGCACTATCATTACAGTTGGTACCCATGCCCAACGAGTAATATAAGGAGCTATTAGATGATATACGACTACGCCTAGAAAAATCAATATAAATGCCATTATAGCAGGCCCCACCCCTTCATAATAAAAAAATTGAGTAAGAAAATCACCTATAAAACAAGCTAATGCAGCCGGATGACTTGCGTACTTTACAAGCATTTCAGTAGAAAACAAGAAAAGTTGCGTTTGCTCTCGATGAAAAAGATGATAAGGAAGCAGCAAATAAAAAAAGAGAAACAATGCTAAAAAGCCTGTCCCTGTCAGTAACCATTCTATATATTTAGGTTTGTTAGTTTTCATCCAACTTATGCTGTTGTTCATTTGATAGAGAAACACGCAACATTTTTCTCATAAATTTTCCTAAGGTATTACTTTTTTGCTTCTGTAAAAAAAGATAATTAAAATTTTGTTCTTTGACAAATAAAGAATCCAGCACAGATACCATACGTAATGAATCATCCCCTATAGCATTCTGCAATTTTTCATGAATAGAGCGGTAAACTAACATTCCCTTCTCTCTCATTTCTTTCCACTCTTGTAATGCATTATTCTGAGGAGTTCCTTTCACTGAACCAATAGAATCAGCTTTAACATGGATAGTACCAGGCTCGGTTATAACCAATAATTCTTGAATATATGGACGCAAGGCATAACGTAAGCGTAGCACTCGCATCTCTTCGCCTTTTCCGGAAAAAGAAAAAGAAGCATTGGCTATTTTCACTGAATCCACTCGCCCCATTGGATTTTCCATTGGAACAAGATAGATCCATTCCCCATCATATACCTGTGAAGGTAGTGTGCCCTCTATCACATATCCTTTTTGAGGCTTGCCGCAGCCAATAAAAAGAAGAGTGTATATATACAAAAGTGGCAAATAAATTTTCATTATATTCATTTTTATGAATTATCTATCATGCGAAAAGGCGAGCCTCACAGTCCACCTTTTCATCACTAAAAATTGTATCACCCATATAGTACATTTGCAGTAATCAAACGTCATAAATTGAATGAAAACCTAAAGAAATAGCAATTGCTTTAATCTGATTTTATTTACTCAAACGATTAAAGATAGATTTTACATATTTTGAGTACTAAACACTATTGAGACAAAGCTCCCAGTATTGGGAATCGTAAAGGATGAACCTGCTATTAAAAGCTTTTTCACGCCATTGATCATTATATAAACATATTTTCCACTTGTCCCAATACTTTCAACGGTATACACACCCGGTTTAACGTAAAAATAAAAAGAACCACCAACATAACCTGTATAATTATATATCGGATATGTAGTCCCTTCTTCATCAATTAGACTACCACTGCCGTTAGCACTTACACCATAAATTTCCATTACTGCATAACCACTTTTATATGCAGGTCTATTAGTACCCATTTGAATAATACTCTGTGCCACAACGCCCTGTGTACAAAACAAAAAAAGCATGAAGAAAAGTGTCGATAATAAAAATATCCGTTTCATAAGTTCTTATTTTTAATAAAACTTTAAAAAAGGAAGTAAGGATGAAGTATCCTTACTTCCCTAATATGTAATCACAATGAATGATATATATAATAGCTATTTTTTCTTGAAATTCCAAAACCAAGCTGTACCCCATGCGCCAGCTCCTGGTTCAGGAGCACAAAGACGAAGCTCAGTGTCTGTTATCTTCAAAATGTGATATTCATATTGCCGGGCGTTACCTTGATTTGGTTGGATACCCAAAAGTGGAATAGTACCTTTAAATATTAGCGTACCTACATCCCAACCTTCTTGCTTAATATCAGGAGTAGCTGTAACAGTACCCGTTTCTCCACGACTTGTAGTCACTCCGCTTAAGCCAAGAGTCATCCAGCCATTCAGGCCATCATTAGGAAGACCTTTAGCAACAGCCTGTTCATCTATACCCGCTGCAGAAACAATCCACCATCCAGGACCTGTATTCCCAAGATAGCCTCCGTTACCCCAGACTCCATCAGAAGCTTCCGTATTCCAAACCCAAGTTTTATCAATATATCCACCTTTTCCATCGCCGAACACATCATCTATAATTTTGGGAATATCAGTAAAATTAGTCAACTGAATTGAAACAGGTTCTGATTTCACGACTGAACCATCCGGATTTATTGCCGTAACATATACACTGAAAGTTCTTGCAGGAGGCATTGCTTGATACATAGGCATAGTGCCTTCTGCTATTTTTGCATTTGTTGCCGCATCATATACTTTTACATAACGAGCAGGACTAGGCACAATGGTAAGATTATTGTTGCCTTGGCTCTTTGCTACAACCTCAAATTTAAGATCCTTTGAGTCAATATTCGGGTCGGGGCTGCATCCATCCACTATAGGATCGCAAGCCGCGAGCAATATCAAAAATAACGGAAGTACAAATAATATTTTTTTCATATTCTATTATCTATTATTAGATTAAACATAGCACGACTTATTTAGCGCCTACCCAACCAGCGTATTCACTTGAAGCATCACCCCAGCCATCATTTTGAGTAAGAGTACCATTACTCAAAGTCACCTGGTTTTCTGGCTTCTTTTGGAAACCGGCAGTAGCTTTATAGCGAGCAGAATAGCCACCATTTACAGCCACATTCTTATCGGCTGCACCACCCGTATAAATAGGCTTATTAAGCTGCTTGTCTAGAGCCTCGCTGGCAATATGCCAACGCCGAATATCATTCCAACGCACCCCTTCGAAACAAAGTTCCCAACGACGTTCTTGTTGCAAAGCTTCAAGGGAATAGGCAGTTAATGGAGTAAGCCCTGCACGAGCACGTACTTTATTAATTCCTTGCACATCCTCTTTCAATTCCGATTGCATTAACAAAACATCTGCAAAACGAATAAGCACAAGATCGTGAATATTATTAAGCTGCATATTATATGAGCCTTGTAGCCAGCCGTCAGTACCATACATAAGATTTTCAAAGCAACATGCATACCCACTCTTTTGAGTTTTATCTTTACAGGTTACAGGAAGAAGTTTCTTCTCTATATAACCAGTCTCTTGTACCCAATCTCCACCGCCACCAAAAGTGTAGTGAGGAAATTCGCTAGCATTCTGTAATGAAGCTGATCTACGTATATCTTTATTATCCTTATCTGCAATTTCCCAATCTTGAACCAAGTTAGGAGATACTGGACCAGCACCCCAACCCTGTCCGAAAGGAAAATAATCAGCATTGTTAGAAGCAGCACGAATTCCAAAATGTAAAGCATACCCATTACCATATCCAATAGTAGTTGCCCAATCAGCCAATTTATTATATTTGATAGCAAACATTGATTCTGGATTTACGCCATTATCGTCTTCAACCCATTTTAAGCCTTTACCTGCAGTATAAGGATAATCTTCAACTGTAAACCTGTTTGTATAAGCCCAAAGACAACGGAAATCTTGAACAAGAGAATAACCGGAATTATTTACACAATCATCAATACAGGTTATAACTTGTTCTTTAGTAAGTGTCTCACCATTAGGTAATTTTACAGAAGTCAAAGGTTTATAACTTGAACTAACCAAATCTGCTGTAGTTTCACCATTGCAATAGAATCCTGTATAGAATAACCAAGCTCTTCCAAGCAATGCAGCTGCGCCATAACGATCTACATGCCCATTTGTCTTACGAACAGCTGGCATTGTAGTGGCAGCCTCATATAAATCTTGCAATATTTGCCCCCAAATAACAGATGAAGCAGGCGGAGTAGGATCTTTAGGAACAGTCGGTGTCGTCACTAAAGGTACTCGTCCATACATAGAAGCTAACTCATAATAATAAAAAGCACGAAGGAATTTAGCTTCACCCATTGTTTGTAATTTGATAGCTTCATCCAATGCTACGCTAGAGAGCGCTTGGATTAAAGTATTGGCACGATTAATTCCTTGATAACGATCTTTATAGAATTGTTCGGTCATGTTCGCATTATTATTAAGGAGCAAATCCAGTGCTTGCATCAATTTATCATTTGTTCCACCGCCACCAAGATTATCGTCACTAGCCAACATGGACAGGTAGAAGAATGATTGTTGGGGATTAGCATTTACTGCATTCAAGTTTTGATAAATAGCAGCTAATGCCTGGTTTGCATCTTTTTCGTTAGCAGGAAAATTAGAAGTATCTTTTTCTGTCATGCTCATGGAGTCTAAATCACAAGAAACAAATGTTCCTGTCACCATCATAGCTCCACATAGTAGATATAATATTTTTTTCATTGTGTATCCCATTTTTAGAATTTAACATTAACACCGAACATATATGTACGAGGTTGAGGGTAATTGCCTACATCAACACCTGTTATCCATGGTTGAGCACTATTAAGTGCCATACCATTTTCAGGATCCATGCCCTTGTATCCAGTGAAAGTATACAGATTTTGGGCAGCGGCATAAACACGGAGTTGTTGGAATGGACAAGATTTCCATAATTTCTTGAAATCATAACCAATCGTTACATTTTGAATACGGAAGTAGCTTGCGTCATCAATATAGATATCTGATATTTCTTGCCAATTACGACCAAGACTACCCGGCGCAAGCATGGGATATCTGTTGGAAGTACCTTCACCATGCCAGTATTCATAAACCTCAGTAGTATAATTTTCAAACTGACCGTCAGCAAACTTACGATATGAACGAGCTACTTCCTGCCCAAATGCACCATAAGTCGTTACAGAAATATCAAACCCCTTATAAGCTGCATTCAAAGAAATACCCATTGTAAAATCGGGATGAGGACTTCCGATCTCTGTTTTATCATTTGCATTAACAACACCATCTCCATTTACATCCACAAACTTTAAATCACCCGGCTTGATATTACCACCCTGTAATGAATTAGCAGCAGTACCTTTACAATTCTTTTTCAAGTAAGCTTCAACATCTGATGCATTTTGCATAACTCCTTCAGTTTTATAACCATAAAAACAGCCAATAGGATGACCTTCCCACATACGAGCTATAATACCTGTGCCTTGTGAAAGTAAATCATTGCCACCCTCTACATAATCAGCACCAGCATTAACTTCCGTTACCTCATTTTTATTAAATGCAAAATTCACATTTGCTCCATAAGAAAAATCCTTTCCTACCTTATCATTCCAACCAAAAGTTGTTTCAACTCCTGTATTCTTTACAGTACCGGCATTACCGTACATAGAAGGGAAACCTGTAATCGCACTTACCTGAACAGGTAATAGCAAATCCTTTGTTTTTTTATTGTACCAGTCCATTGTAACATTCAAACGACTATTCAAGAAACGCGCATCAAAGCCTATATTAGTTTGTTCAGAAGTTTCCCACGTTAATCCTTCATTCGCCAAGCGATTTGGATAACCGCCTTGCGTCCCTCCATTTTTGTTGTTGTCGAAAGAATACATTCCATAGGCACCAAAATCGTAGCCTGCTTTCCATTGTAAGTTTGGAATATTAGCATTACCATTTTGCCCCCAGCCGGCACGTATCTTCAAAAAGTCAAGCCAATTCCGCGTTCCAGCCATGAATTCTTCATTGGATGCAACCCAACCTAGAGAAACAGAAGGGAAATATCCCCATCGATGACCTTTTGCGAAGTTTGAAGAACCATCTGCTCGAATAATGGCTGTAAGCATGTAAGTTTCGTTATAATCATAATTGACACGACCAAAATATGACATACTAGCACCATACCCTGCCGGAGCACCTGTTGCATAAGCACCTGAACGCTTTGTGTTATCCAAATATCCATGTGCAAAATCACCAAAGATATTCTCATAACCTGTAACATTCACCGTTTCTCCATAATTAGGACGGGACTTGGAGTATTCAGTACCAGCTAATACATCAAAATGATGGTCTTGAGCAATATTAAATTTATAAGTCAACGTGTTTGTCGTATTCCAGTTCCAACCTAAAGATACATTGTCAATAGTTTGGTCTACTAAACGGCTATCGTTATTATCATTAATATAATATTCAGGCAAATAGCAGCGCCATGAACTCGAATATTGTTTATAGCTGACTTGACCACGATAGACCAAATTCTTAATAGGCTGAATTTCCACAAAGCCTATTGCACTTAAATTAAAGCTCTTGCTCTGATTATTCCCTGATTGCCCCCATACCATATTGGCAATCGGATTACTAGAATACATATTATAAGCAAACCAACCATCTGTACCAGAAGATTTCAAATCATCATAATCCACATACTCTCCATCTTTGTTGCGAACTTGAATTAATGGATTACCACGAAGTGCATTTGACAGATTATTAGAATATTGATTACCAATTTGAATTCCCTGAGTTTGACGATGTTGGTAATAAATATTTTCACCTATTTTTATGACATCCAAATTTCCTTTTTTATAAATGATATGCTCTGAGTTTAAACGGAACGTAAAACGCCGGAAATCTGACTTAACAGGACCACCAAATACACCATCTTGATATTGATAACCAACACCAGTAGAGAACTTGGACAAATCTGTGCCACCTGCTAAATTAAAAGCATGATTAGTAACAACAGCATTTTTGTTGCGCATTTCCTCTACCCAATTGGTACCTTTATTTGTTCCATCCTGGTAAGATTTCAACAAATCTGCATCTATATATTTAGACCAGTCAAAAGGAGTGCCCCCCCGGGCAAATTCAACCTGATCCATTACTGCCATATATTGTTTAGCATCAAGTAAGTCAGGCATCTTATACACATTTTGCCATCCAATGTTTCCATCATAAGTCACTTGAATTTTACCTTCTTTGCCTTGCTTTGTTGTAATCAAAATTACACCATTGGCACCACTTGAGCCATAGATAGCACATGAAGCAGCATCTTTCAACACATCAATACGTTCAATATCTGCTGGGTTAATAGCATTTATATCGCCACCGGCAACACCATCAATGACATAAATAGGAGCAGCATTTCCGTTAGTACCCGCACCACGAATAGTGACCTTGAAGCCATCACCTGGTTGCCCCGATACAGCTTGAATATTAACTCCTGGAGATTGACTCTGAAGAGCTCCCAACGCTTGAGTTGTATTAAGTTTCGTTATGTCGTCACCTTTCACTTCAACAGTAGCCCCTGTCACTAATTTTTTCTTCTGAACTCCATAACCAACCACCACTACTTCATCCAGGACTTCAGAATCGTCTTTCAACAGAACTTTAAGCATTGATTGATTACCAACTACTATTTCCTGTGATTTATAACCAATAAAGGAGATAATAATAGTAGCTCCAGGTCGGACATTCAAGGTAAAATTACCTTCAATATCTGTAATTACGCCATTCGTCGTTCCTTTTTCCAAGACATTGGCACCAATAACCGGTCCTGCTCCATCCGTTACAGTACCCGTAATCTTCTTTGATTGTTGTACAACTGCTATTGCGTCAACCGATGCGGCTGATAGCTGTAGAGCATAGTTTAAGCCAAAAGCTGAAAACATCCCCACAAGCAGTGCTGTTTTTCTAAAATTTAAATGCATACTTGTATTTTTCTTAGATTAGTTAATTATTATAGCCTTATAATTTCTATTTATTTAAGGTTGACTCCGGTCCACTCATAAAGACCCACTAAAATAACCTTGTCAGATCAAAATATTTTTTCCATAGGCAATTCACTTTGCATTAATAAGTTTAACATTGTAACAGGATCCAATTTTCAATTTTAATTCACACAAAAGTACTTTTCGTCAATCAAGTCGTTATACACTATTTTATCATATAATAATACTGGTTCACCATACTTAAATATTTCTTTGATTAAATGAAAAATATTATGATAAATAAAGCATTCTAATGACTCATTATTAAACTTCGACTTATCTTTTTTATTATTCTAACAGTAGAATCTGTTGAAAAAACAGAGTTTAAGCCTTGCTCCTCTTGGGCAGGATCACCCATGTAATCATCTCCTCTTTGCCAGTATACGTGAGCAGAATTCTGAATAGCAAAGCCACCCCAACCCCAGAAGTTACATCCAGCCAATAGACCATTAGTTGATTTTTGTTGTCGGATAAAATTAAAGACAAAACGATAATATTCATCGCGGCAAGTCGTAGGAGCCTTCTTTGAAAATTTGAAACCATCTCGGGGAAAGCCAAATTCTTCAAGTACAAGAGGCTTCTTATATTTCCGGGCAATCAATAAATGTTCATCTATATATCTTTTGGTGTTATCCATTGCCTCCGGAAGAAGTTCTTTCAGACTATCCGACTTTATCCACCCCCAATTATATGGCCATATATGAATATTTAGATAATCAATATTAGAATCGGCATGCACTTTTTCAAATAAACAAATATCATTTTCACAGCCCCAAGAGCCTTCGCTTCCTGAAGAAACCATATGATTCGGATCCAAAGACTTTATAAAAGAAGCAACATCCGACATCCATTGCGCAAATGGTATTTTATTCTCTTCTGAAAAAGCGCGAGGTTCATTTCCAATCTGCCAAGACATAATTGTAGGGTCATCCACATATTTTATCCTATTATACCTATTCGTTCTTGTGATAATATGCCTAACATGATTTGCAAATAAAACCTTCGCGCTATCCGACAGTATAAATTGTTTTACATAAGCCATATAAGCCGGCCAACCATCAGCAGCAGGAATCACAGCCTTGCCATAGCCAGCCCATTGCAAATAGACAGAATACCCTCCGCTCCATTCCCAGGAATTGTTCAAATAAAGAACAGCTGTCATCTTCCGCTTGTACAGTTCATTCATGAAATAGTCCAAGCCATCCAAAATGCTATCATTATATACCCCCGGAGCCACTTGCAAAGAAGGCTCAATACGCGTTTTGATCCCATTTTCTCCATCAGCCCCTACAAGGACACGAAGATTATCAACCCCAATACTTTTTAAGAAATCAAGCTCTTTGCATAAACGTTCACGATCACCGCCTTCTCCTACAGATCCAAGAATAGCCCCATACCAAAAGTTCGTCCCTATAAAGTAATAAGGCTTTCCATCACGAACGAACTGCCCGTTTTTATCCACTCGAATAAAAGAATAAGGCAAAGGTTCCACGCCATAGGCCAATATGCTAAACAACAAAACCAAAGCGGTAGAGAAGTACTTCATTGTAATAGATTATTTTGTAACAACGCAAATGTATAGGATTAAAAACCTTGATAGCGATACTATTTTATCAGAATCATGACCTATATAATGTGCATCAATATTTTTTATATCATTTTATCGCTAACATCCGGAGTAACCAATTTTCCCATTCATCCCATTGCTCTTGATACCAATAATGTCCCGTTTCAATATAAGGATGCAATTCCTTAGGGGAAGTTATCACATTGTAAGCAGCATACATTGAAGTGGGCGGACATACTTCATCATTATACCCCCAACTAAACCATCCGGGTACTCTTAGGCAACGTGCAAAATTCACTGTATCGTAATAACGAATTACTTTAAGTTCCTTTGCATCAGGTGCTCCATAATAATAAAAGTAATGAGGCCATCCGCAGGCGCGTTTCTTTAGAGAAGCTTCATGATCGCAAAGAGCGGGGTGAACAGCAGCCAAACAGGTAACCCGCGAATCAAGTGCGGCAGTAATAATTGAAAGAGCCCCTCCTTGACTTGAACCAGCTACAGCTAACGCCTTTTTATTATATTGTGGAAGAGAATCTATAAAATCCACAGCTCGAAGTGCTCCAAGTATTACTCGATGATAATAGAATGATTTCAAATCATTCCTGCAATAGGTCCAATAACTATTTAAGGCCCCGTTAGCCAAGGCGTCATAAACCGATTGATCCAAAGTCACCGGTATTCCGTGAATACCCACTTCCAATGTAATTGCACCTTGGGAAGCTGTATAAGTATCGCCGGAATAAGGACGAACTCCTGCACCGGGAACCCGAAGTAAGGCCGGATACGTTCCATCTTTCTTTGGCATACATAAAATTCCATAAAAACGGGATCCAGAACGATCTATCTGAAAACTAACTTGGTAGACATTTACCATTTCGGTACAACGCTCGGGAAGTAACGTCATTAATGGCAACAAAGGAATCTTTCGTGCCTCAGTAATCTCTTTCATCCAAAAGTCTAAAAAGTCGGAGGGAAACTCCGATACAGGCTGTATTTGCTCGGGAGAATAAGCAGCAGTTGCCAACCCTTGATAAGTCCGGTCACCAATATGGGCAGTTACTTTACAACGTAGAAACCCAGGTACTTTCATCTTACCCTTGAGCATTAACTTTCCATCCTTCAAAGCCACACCTTTCTTTATATCCACAGGATACATTTCAGGGCCAATTTCATAATCCACAGTAACATTAGGAAGAGGATTTTGTGCTTTTAAGACTTGAATAGAGAAAAGACATTCTTCATTCACATTATATTTCCAGTCCAACCGGTCGGGAGAGACTAATACACGAATTTCACTTCCACGTATCTGTGCTATTACAGAAAGTGCGAAGCATAAGTACACACCAAAAAGAAAAACTTTTTTCATAGCAAAAGAATAATTTTTATCAAAAGCAAAATCCATCATTAAATTAGAGAGTAATGATACAATATTATCATACCACAATTTTTTTCTTTCTATAATTTTCTCTAAATTCTTTTGGAGGGCAACCTTTTTGTCGTTTAAACATACGGTTAAAATTAGAAAGGTTATTAAAGCCCGAATCATAACAAATTTCAGCAATAGTGCGAGTAGAGTCTACTAGCATACGACTCGCAAAACCTAAACGAATATCCAATATATAATCTGAAAGAGTTTTTCCCGTGCGAAGTCTAAAAAAACGGCTAAAAGAAACAGAAGTCATACCAACCATATCAGCCAAAGTAGACAAACGTATTTCTTCTTGATAGTGATCAGCTATGAACTTTTGTACCTTCTGCACACGTCGGCTCTCCGAGAAAGTTTCGATTTTAGCGAATGAAGAGCTAGCAAGTACTTTTGCATTATCATATAATGACAATTCATACAAAATACACAAAAAGTGTACGACAGCATAAAAGCCTTGCTCTTCCGAAGCAAGCTTATCCAACCAATTATATACTCTCATTATAGCTTGTATAGGAAAGCTTAGCCCACATTTTGCACGTTCAAGCATCCATCTTATACTATCAAACTGATTCTTTGAAATGAAATTTTTCAGGAAAAGATCGGAAGAAAATTGGATGGTTATCTCACGTATATCTCTTGAGCTGCATTCATGTTGTTCCCAGACGTGCTCCAAATCCTTCCCTGTTATCAGTACCAAATCATAATCCCCTATAATCTCAGAAGAATCTCCTACAACACGGCGGACACCGGATGCGTGTTCTGCAAAATTAAGTTCATATTCAGCATGGCAGTGAATAGGATAAGTAAAAGCAGTTTTCCTCCGATCAGCGATATAAAAACAATCACGATCAGATAAGGGAGTAATTTCCCTCATAATATAGTTTGAGTTCTCCATGGCGTATTGATTAAAAGTAGCATCAAGCAAATATACTCATTCATCTTTTTTACCCATGGGTACCATTTGTTTCTTTTAGGGATAAAATTTGTTACATATACAAAATTATGCCCTCTAAAGTATCATTTAAAACAGAAATTGAATCGAAAAATAAAGCTAAGTATTATTTACCATCAACCTTTAATTCGTAAGTAGCTGGTTGTAAGCCAGAGGATCTTACTGTCATTTTAGCTTCACCGATATTCCCATTACTCTGTAAAAGTACTTGCGCCAATCCATTAAATGCCTTTACTTTAAATGATGTCCCCGACTCCGAAGGTCGTTCTGCAACATGATAGGCAGGATCTCCATTACCTACACCCAGTATTCTTACAGGACCCTCAACGATTAAATCAAGTTCATTACAAGCGGTAGGGACTATTCGGCCTTGCTTATCCAAAAGTTCTACCCTTAATATTGATACATCTTTATTGTCTGATTTTATCCGATTACGATCGGCAGTCAAATTAATACGAGCCGGCTCACCGGTAGTCGCAATCTTCTCTGTCAATAGCTTTATATTGTTTTTATAACCAACAGCCTTAAGTATGCCCGGATGATATACTACATTCCACGAAAGAAAGCCATTCTTTATCATCTGTTTGCGCCCCATGCTCTTATCATTCACAAAAAGTTCTACTTCGTCGCAATTACTATATGCCCAAACATCAACGTTTTTTCCTTCATGCCCTTGAAGATTCCAATGCGGGAACAAGTGGAGTACCGGTTTCTCCGTCCACCACGATTTCAAATAAAAAGCCTCATCTTTAGGAAATCCGCAATAATCAAATATTCCGTATTGAGAACCTGTGGCGGGATACTTCAGAGGATTAGGCTCACCCCGATAATCAAATCCAGTCCAATAGAATATTCCTCCGAGATAGGGACGCTCATCATAAAATTTCCAACCACGTCCAATCACATTAAAAATGCTATCCGCTCCATAAGGAGAACGATTGAATGCAGCCATGTGTCCATTTGAAAAATCGTTATCGTAAATACCACGAGTACCGGCGCCTGAAGTTTCCTCAGAGCCCAATGCTTTCCAATGGGGATATTGTTTATGGTAATATTCTACCGGATTTTGAAATATATAGTTATATCCTATCACATCCAACGATTTTAATAACTGATTTCCTCCGCTTAATGCTGCTGTCACAGGGCGTGTAGAATCAATGCGATGACAGAACTCTCTCATTGTGGCAGCGATACGGAGTCCTGCTTCCTTACTTTCAATACCCCATTCCTCATTTCCTACACTCCACAGAATAATGGAAGGGTGGTTCCGATCACGCTTTAGCATTCGTTCCAAAAGGTTAAGATGTTCCTTATTAACACCCATCAAACGATTTTCTTCAATAACTAATACACCTTCCCGATCACACACTTCAAGCATTTCAGGAGTCATCGGGTTATGAGAGGAACGATATGCATTACATCCTATCGTTTTCAGTTGTCTAATCCGGTAAAGTTGCAAAGCGTCCGGAATACCTGTACCTACTCCAGGATGATCCTGATGCATATTCATACCTTTTATCTTAAGAGATTTTCCATTCAAAAGGAAGCCCTGAGCCGCATCAAAATCAATTTGCCGGATACCGGTAATTGTAGTATAGAAGTCTACAAGGCGATCACCTTGATAGACCTCTGTACTCAATGTATATAAATAAGGAGAATCAGCACTCCAAAGCTTAGGATGTGACACCTCCATTTTGACAGAACTGAGATATTCTTCTTTTGGTAATAAGGTTTTGCCTTCCATTGTGGAATGAGCCACTTCAACGCCTGCAGAATCTCTTAATATCTGTTTCAAATGATAATCAGTCGATAGTAATCCCGAATTTTCTACAGTTGTTTCTACTGTCAGAATCGCTTTTTGAAAGTTTTTATCAAGAGAGCTATGTACAAAAGTGCCGAAAGGAACAACATGTAACGGTGCTGTCTTATTCAGCCAGACATGTCGGTATATACCTGCTCCTTCATAAAACCAACCTTCTTGAAGGGTGGCATCAACACGAACCGTTATCAGGTTCTCTCCGTCATAGTTCAAATAATCCGTAATATCATATACCTGTGTAGCATATCCACTCGGCTCATGTCCGACGTAAAACCCGTTTACCCAAATTCGTGCGTCGCGAAAGATGCCATCGAATTGTAGAAAGAGATGTTTACCCAAGTCTTGCGAAGGTATAGTAAAAGTCTTACGATACCAGCCTACACTTGTTTCAGGATATTGATAGCCGACTGTTTTGTAACCATGGCTATGGCTTGCTAAAGAATCATAAGGCAAGTCAACTACCCAGTCATGAGGCAAATTAACTTTCTTCCATCCGGAAGCATCAAATTTCGGGGAATAAGGTCCTGTATTATGAATAGAAGCTGCTTTGGTGAGATAGTTAAAATATTCTGTACCACAACCAAAATCTTTGAGCGGATCAGAGGCATTTCCGAAAGCAAACTGCCAGTCGTCATCCAGCAAAATACGTTCACGACTCGACTGCCCAAAAACCCAAACAGACAGACAAATCATCAGCAAGAAAAACACAGCTCGTCTCATACAATTACAGGATATAAAAGATAAACATGAAGAACCACATCGGTAAAACCAAGAAATAAAAAGTATACATAAGGATATAAGTCGCCTTATAAAAGAAAATAGAATAATGCGACTTCTATCTATGCCATTATCATCGAAACAGAAAAACTTCTAACCTAACAATCATTATTTCACTGCAAACTCTTCTTTCAGCAGATCCTTATCATCTGAAGAAGAGCCCACCATTATTGTGAACTCACCGGGTTCGACAATCTTTTGCATCTTCTTATCATAAAAAGCTAGTTTATCCGGTGTGATAATGAAGCTGATGTTTTTACTCTCCCCTGTCTTCAATGATACCCGGGCAAAATCTTTTAACTCTTTCACAGGTCGGGTGGCACTGCTATATTTATCATGAATGTAAAGTTGAACAATCTCCACTCCATCGCGAGTACCGGTATTCGTTACTTTTACGCTCGCTTCTACCTTACCGTCTTTACTAATTTCTTTACGGTCAAGTTTTAAATCCTCGTATTTATAGGTAGTGTATGATAAACCATAGCCAAAGGGATAAAGTGGAGTACTTGGCTTCCCGGCAGCATAAGGATGGAAATATTGCGATGGTTTATGATTGTAGATCATTTGAAGTTGCCCTACGCTATGCGGAATTGTAATTGCCAATTTTGCAGAAGGGTTCACTTTCCCATAAAGGATTTCGGCTACAGCCTGTCCACCATACATACCCGGTGCCCAAGCTTCAACAATAGCCGGTAAATGTTCCGCCGCCCACTGTACTCCGAGCGGACGCCCGTTTACAAGAATTAATATGGTCGGTTTACCGGAAGCAGCTACTTTTTCGATCAGTTCATTCTGCAAGCCAACAAGGTCAATATCCGAGCGGTCGGTATCTTCTCCATCCGTTCGATCCGTCCAACGAAAACGCATCATATATTCTCCCGCCACCACAATATTCAAATCAGCGAACTTGGCACGATCTGCAGCTTCAGTCACTTTTGCAGGATTCATATTGCGCGGATCCCACCCCTGATCGACAAAATCAAATTGAGTATCCGGTGCTATCATTTTCAAGCCTTCAAGGATTGTCGTTACATTCTCCGGTTTTTCAGGTGCACTCCAATCTCCCAAAATATTCTCATCGTCGGCATTGATTCCGGTCACCAATATCCTTTTATATTTTGAAGCGTTAAGTGGAAGAACTCCTTCATTCTTAAGGAGCACAATTCCACTCCGGGCTGCCTCAAGAGCCGTCTGGCGATGTTCTGCCGAAAGACGTATCTTCATTGTTTTGCTTTCATCGGCATAAGGATGTTCAAATAAGCCCAAGCGGAACTTGATATCCAAAATACGGCGAACAGACTCATCAATACGAGATTCAGGTATACGTCCTTCTTTCACCAGCTCCACCACCATTTCATTCCAGTGAATACCATGCATGTGCATATCCATACCCGCCATTATAGATTGGTAAAAAGCTTCTTTAATATTCTCTGCAGTAGCATGAAGATCATGAATATGCTCAATGTCCATCCAGTCACTTACCACAAAACCGGGGAACTTCCACTCCCCACGCAAGACATCCTCAATCAGCCATTCATTACTGTGACAAGGGATTCCGTTCAATTCATTGTGAGCAGTCATCAATGACATTGCACCCGCCTTCACTCCGGCTTCAAAAGGAGGAAAGAAAACTTCACGCAATGTACGTTCCGATAAATCGGCTGGCGAACCATTCGTTCCATTAATAGGCTCACTACCTCCTACAAAATGCTTAATACAAGCCAACACATCCGCATCGCTATTCAGATTTCCCTGATAACCTTTAACCGACTGAACACCCATCAAAGACACTAAATAAGGATCTTCTCCATAAGTTTCTCCTACTCGGCCCCAACGCGCATCGCGTGCAACTTCCACATTCGGATTAAACGTCCAATGCATATTCATGGCACGCATTTCCTTGGCCGTCTGTCGGGCTATTTTATAAGCCATCAAAGTATCAAAAGAACAAGCCAGATTTATATTAGTGGGATAGACCGTATTATCAGGTGCATTGGCATTACCGTGAATTGCATCTATCCCGAATAAAATTGGTATTTGGAGACGACTTTTCATAGCAAGCGATTGCAAATAATTTGCTTCTTTAAGAGTCAACACATGTAAAAATGAGCCAATCACTCCCTGTTCTGTCCATTTTTCGACATCTTTATAAGTAAAGCCCGGATAAAATGCATTTGCAGTATTATTTTTCAACTCATCAGCAGTCATTACAGCACTATTTGTCTTGATATGTTCAATGCCGACAAACTGATTCATCTGTCCCACTTTTTCTTCCAACGTCATTCGCTTTAACAAATCCTCCACCCGTTCTTTTACGGGAGCGGACGCGTCTTTATATACTTCCTTCTTATTTCCTTCGAAGGAGCATAAACTAGCTCCGATTACCATAACTAAAATTATTTTTTTCATTAGTATATTTTTTAAGTCATTTCTTCTTTGAGATAGCACTTAGGCGATAAAGCGCAACATCATGTCCAGGTATCGTTACACTCTTTATCTTACTCGTATTTCCTTCTGCTTTTTTAGTCCAGAGGTTTCGAATCGTATAAGTCTTCGAATCAAAATCAGTAAAACGTTTTGCAACCTCATCATACAAATTGAAAGACTGCCAATCAATCGTATATTGTTTAGCCTCAGTCGTGCGATTAAGAATACAGAAAGCCCAATCGTTATTAGCTAAAGGTTTAAACCAAAACTCAAGACCGTCTTTCACTGCAAATTTCAATCCCTGGACTCCCAAACTATCCTGATTAATGGCAACCACTTCACGGTTCATTAAAATATCTTTTGTATCCTGCGACATGCTGCGGATATCATTCCCTAAAATAAGAGGAGCTGCAAGCATGCACCACATGGAGAAATGAGCACGATCTTCATTAACCGATTGCCCGTTTCCGACTTCCAGCATATCAGGATCATTCCAATGCCCGGGACCAGCATACTTACGCAAACCATTCTGCATATCCAGAATTTGCATGACCCCGTACGAGGCCCATCCCGGATGCTGATCTAAACAATCGAAACAATTAAATATATCTCCCGTAGTTCGCCACATGTGACCAGTCTCAGTAGCCCACTCCCATGGTTTGCTTTGCCCCCACTCACACATACTAAAAAGAATCGGTCGCCCGGCAGCACGTAAAGCATCTCTCATCAAATTATAAGCCCCCACCGGATTCACATTCTCCGTGTTACACCAATCATACTTCAGATAATCAATTCCCCATTTGGCATATTGCATTGCATCTTGATATTCATGACCAAGACTTCCCGGGCGACCAGCACAAGTCTGGCGCCCCGCATCAGAATAAATACCGATCTTCAGTCCTTTGGAATGCACATAATCAGCCAACGCTTTGATACCGGAAGGAAACCTAACAGGATCCGCCTGTATAAAGCCCAAACTATCACGCTGACCATGCCAGCAGTCATCTAAATTGAGATAAACATATCCGGCATCACGCAATCCTGTTTCAACCATTGCGTCTGCAACGCCTTTAATTAAGTTTTCATCAATATTACAAGCAAACTTATTCCAACTATTCCAACCCATGGGAGGAGTTTTAGCCAAGCCTTCGAATTTCTGAGCAGATAAAGGAATAATAGAAAGAGCTGCTAACGCAACTGCAAGAAAGGTCTTTTTCATGGTACTTTAATTTTATATTCTTATGCCATGCAAATATAACAGGATAACGGAATATACAATAACATTATTTTAACGAACTATAGTATCATTTGTTATGCACAGCAACACTCTTTGTATCATTTACATATAATCTTATAAAAGCCAGATTTATTTATCGGAATATTCTATATTTGCCATCATTAAATCAGTTAAATATAAAAGTTATGATAGATCCTATTTACTCTCCTGAGAAAGGACGATATGATAATATGAAATATCGTCGCTGTGGGAAAAGTGGCATTTTATTGCCCGAAATTTCCCTCGGCTTATGGCACAACTTCGGTGATGTAAACCCATTTGCCAATTCAAAAGCAATGGCTCACTATGCATTCGATCAAGGCATCACACACTTTGATTTGGCAAATAATTATGGTCCATCCTACGGGTCCGCAGAAGAGACTTTCGGAATGATCATGAAAAAATCATTTATGCCTTATCGTGATGAGTTATTTATCTCATCTAAGGCCGGTCATGATATGTGGTCTGGTCCTTATGGAGAATGGGGATCAAGAAAATATCTCATGAGCAGCCTTGATCAGAGTCTGAAGCGAATGAACCTGGACTATGTTGATATATTCTACTCCCATCGCTATGATCCAAGCACTCCTTTGGAAGAGACTTTACAAGCATTGGTAGATATTGTACGTCAGGGAAAAGCTCTATATGTAGGTATATCCAAATATCCCGAACAAGCAGCAGCTTTTGCGTACAACTATTTACAAGAACGTGATGTGCATTGTCTCCTTTATCAAGGCAGATACAACCTCCTCAATCGGGAGCCGGAAAATGAAGGCATACTCCGCCAAGCTAAAGCGAATGGGACAGGATTTATAGCTTTCTCCCCTTTAGCACAAGGATTGCTGACAAGTCGTTACCTAAAAGGTATTCCTGAAGATTCACGCATGGCTCAAGGATTGTTCTTGAAGAAAGAAACACTGACAGGGGGGCTTTTGGACCAACTGAGAGCATTGAACAATCTTGCTGCAGAACGAGGGCAAACGTTAGCGGAAATGTCATTAGCTTGGGTCTTAAAAGACGATATGGTGACATCCGTAATTATAGGAGCCAGCTCTGTCAATCAATTGGCAGATAATCTGAAGGCAATTGAGAATACGACATTCACCGCAGAGGAAATTCAAAGGATTGAGCAGATATTAAACGGATAAGAAATTCTTATTTCTTTGCCTCAGGCGATGATAAAGCCTGATACATAGCTTCTTGAATTCGTTCTCTTATCTTTAGCTTCTGCAGCTTTGTGTTCCACGCATCCGGATAAATACGGTTGCTCAAGAATACATATACCAGAGCGTTTACCGGATCAACCCAGGCGCAAGTCCCGGTGAAACCGGTATGCCCATAAACTGAAGCGGAAGCAAAAATACAGCACGGACTATTTTCAGGATGCCGCGTATCAGGCTTATCAAAACCAAGACCGCGACGACTGATGTTGGATACTGTAGTCGTAAACATACGACATGTCGTCTCACTCAGATACCGCTTCCCTTTCCATTCGCCATTATTCAGCAACATCTGATAGATAGATGCTACTTCAGTAGCATTAGAGAATAGACCGGCATTACCCGAAACACCTCCTTGAAAAGCTGCAGCCTCATCATGCACAAACCCTTGCAGAAGCTCTTTTCTCAAGAATAAATCAATATTCGAAGGTATTATTTCCGATTTCAATCCTTTCTTAAATGCACCATATTGACGGGATAACGGTAAGTATCCGGTCCTCGAAAGCCCCATAGGCACATAAAATTCTCTTTCTAAAAATTTATTCAGTGACATTCCGGTGCGTTGCTCAACAATCTGTTGTAACAGTATAAAATTGAGATCGCTATAGCGGTAACGTTTATCTTTTAATGGAGCATTGGCTATTTTCTTCAGATACTCTTTCTTAAATGAATCGTTCAACCAAAGGCTATCACACACCTGCATACTGTATCCTGCCATGCGAATGTTTGAAGTCAGACCTTTACGGAAACGGAAGTTTGGATTTGCCCACACCTCGGCGCCCACACGCACAGAGTATAATTTATCACGTTTGGCTTTAAATAACGAACCCTTGTAGCTCTTCTTATCAATAACGTCCTGATAAAATAACAAAGTGGGAGGCAGTCCAGACTCATGTAATAACAGCTCTCTGACCGTTATATTCTTCTTATCGGTATTCTTCAGGTAAGAAAGATAATCTGAAGCACGATCCGTCAGGTTCAACGCTCCTTTATCATACAACTTCATCACAGCAAGTAATGTTGCTGTAGTCTTAGTCAACGAGGCTAGATCGTAAACATCCGTCTTCTTTACAGGGACAGGAACATCGAGCATTAAGGCGGATGCGCCTGCAGAAGCTGCTACGGAGCCTTTAGCCCAAGTATGTGCACCAAATGCCTTATTATATAACTCCTTCCCATTTTTAAAGATTACAATTTGACATCCCGGATAAGCTCCTTTACGAATACCTTCGGCGGCAATCGTGTCGATACGGCTCAACAAACGGGAATTCATTCCATATTCTTCAGGGATAAAACGATGGGGAGTTTCAGGAGATAAGGTCATACCGTCACCTGTTGCAAAAAGTCCGCCAATACTGGCTGACAACCGTCCGTTGGCTGTTGCATCGGCATACAACACCTTAGCTACATGCTTCTGAATATCCTCCCCCGGAGAGTGGGCAAGCACTACAGCATCGGCTGCGGAAACTCCACGATGTATCTGTAGAATCTGCTTTCCGGGAATAAAAAAGACATAAACGACCGGGACTTTTGGAGCAAAATCGGCAAAGAAAGTTTGATAAGGAGCAAGGCGATGATCGGTGACACAAACGATAATCCGTTTATAATGCGATAACGTCTCTTTTAGACTTATACGCTCCGCCTCCGATAAAGATTTTCCAAGTTGGAACCCCACCGGATGGGCATATTCCGACAGCTCTTTAAAAAATGGTTTAATGATTTTATTGTCACCCACATTAAGCACTGCAAGCTGTTTGATATCAGTGCTTAATGGAAGAATACCCTGCTGGTTACCCAATACTGTTACCGCCGCCAAATTCAAACGGCGAATCAAGTCTTTGGTATGGGGAGTATTAACTCTGCTTCCCAAACCGGACAAATGGATTTGAGGCCTTTTACGAAGCCCAAGCACATATTTGTAGGTTAAAACTTTGCGACACCTTCGGTTAATACCCTCTTCTTCCATATCACCACTCTTAATGGCATCTACCACCGATTGGACTTCCTCTTTAAGCCTATCCGGCACCAGAAGCATATCATTTCCAGCTTTAAGAGCCTTTAAACAAACCATTTCATTGCCCGATACGCCTTTCATAGAAAGTGCATCTGTAAAAATCAGTCCTTTAAAATGCAACTCCCTACTGAGTAAATCATAGACCACATTGCGCGAAAGAGAAGAAGGAAGTCCGACATGTTCTTCAAAGATCGGTACTTCAAGATGTCCGACCATAATACCACTCAATCCGGCTTTAATCGCTTTTTTAAAAGGATAAAGTTCTATGCTATCCAAACGCTCCCGCGTAAAAGGCAATGTAGGCAAAGCTTTATGTGAATCGACGTCTGTATCACCATGACCCGGGAAATGTTTACATACTGAAAGCACGCCTCCATCTTCCAAGCCTTTGCCATAAGAGATAACCTTATCCGCTACACTTACCGGACTTTCTCCGAAAGAACGGGTGTTAATCACAGGATTCCGTGGATTTATATTCACATCGGCTACAGGAGCAAAGTTTACCCTAATACCCAACTCACGGCATTGCCGTGCCATCTCACGTCCATAAGAATAGATCAACTTATCATCCTGGATACATCCCAAGACCATATTCTTAGGAAATACGGGAGTTCCCCGTAAACGCATGGAAAGCCCCCACTCGCCATCAAAAGTTATCATTAAAGGAACTTTTGCCATCCTCTGTGCCTCATTGGTTAACATCGCTTGGTTCAGCATCAGCCCACCAGAAAATAATAGACCACCGACTTTATATTCCTCAACCACTTTACGCAAGAGTTCACGATTCTTTTTTGTTTTTTGTGGAGCTATAGTATAAATAAGTAACTGACCTATACGTTCCTTCAGACTCATTTTATTAAACACAGAGTCCACCCATTGCACACAACGTTTATCTTTTTCGGCGCGCTGAAGCATGAACGGTTCTACGGGAGGAACAGGAGGAGGAGGTGACGGCAAACGTTTGGCTTCTAAAGCAAAACGAGTACATCCGGTCAATAATATAATTATGAATACTAGTAGTCTTTTCATTCTCTCAAACTTTCATCAGAAAACCAAGACCTTTGGTGCGTCTTGCATTTATCCCATAACAGTTAAAATTGACAAGGGTTCAGCAAATATATAAATAATATTCGCCTGATATAAATCTGCTTCGATAATATCTCCCTACGGATAAGAAAAAAAAGAAAATTTCTATCTCAGGCTCTTATAGATAGCTTCCTGTATATTTGAACGGATATTCGAGTCAACAACCTTTGAGTTCCATACATCGGGGCACATCCGGTTGCTCAAGAATACATAAACCGTTTTATTTAGAGGATCCACCCAAACACAAGTACCCGTGGAACCGGTTTGACCATAGACGGAAGAATTTGCAGAAAGGGAACAGGGACTGTTTTTTAAGTCTTCCGGATTAGGTTTATCAAAGCCCAACCCAACATAGCTGTTCGCTGATCTCTCGAAAGTAAAAAAGCGGCAGGTTTCTTCACTTAAATAACGTTTACCGTCAATCTCTCCATCATTTAACAGCATCTGATATATCTTCCCAATCTCTTCAGCCGTAGAGAAGAGACCTGCATTACCCGAAACACCTCCTAAAAAGGCCGCCGATTCATCTTGTACATAACCACACAAATCCTGACGCCGAAGATAATCATTCGAGACCGTTGGCATTATCTGATCTTTAGTGTACTTACGCAGCGGCAGATACATTGTGTGTTTCAATCCCATCGGACGATAAAATTCTTCTTCAAGATAATCGTCAAGAGTCTTTTTAGTGATACTCTCAATGACCTGCTGCAAAACGATAAAGCCAACGCAGCTATACACATAATGTTTGTCATCAAGTTCACACTTTGCAATGCTTTGCAATATCGTATTTTTAAAATTCTTATTCAGCCATATACTATCTGCAACTTGCATGGGATAAGCCGCACTCTCATGATTGGCTATTAATCCTTTCTTAAATTTAAAATCCGAACAAAAATAACTATGCTCACTCACCTGTGTCTGATGCCACTGATCTTTCCAGCTTTGCGCATAAGGGCCATGCACCGAATTCGGATCAATTGCATTCAGATAGAAGCGGATATATGGTGGAAGTCCAGATTCATGAAACAGTAAGTCTTTGATGGTTATGTTCTTCTTCCTCCCTCCGCGCATGAATGATACATATTTGGAAGCCTTATCCGTCAGCTTTAGTTTTCCTTCATCATACAACTTCATTACAGCAAGCAAAGTCGCAGATGTTTTAGTCAGCGAGGAGAGATCGAACAAATCATCAGGACGTACAGCTGTGGAATCTTGAGGTGAATGAGTCCCGAAGCATTTGTTATAAACAGCCTTTCCATTCTTCAGCACCAAGACTTGACACCCCGGATAGGCGCCGGACTTTATTCCTTCACGGGCAATAGCATCAATATGTCGCAGCGCATTCGAGCTCATTCCGTGATCTTCGGGGATAACTGTTCCGGAAGTCATACCAGGCCTGATCATGCACCCCTCTCCCGAAGCATACAAACGTCCTATACTCATCGATAATTTACCTTGCGCAGAATCTTTTCCAAATAATATACTTGCCACCAATTGCTGTACGTCGGGCTGTGAGGAATGTCCTAAAATAACGGCACTTGCATTTTCCAGCGCCGGCTCAACCATTTGCATGCCCCGATAGGAAGTAAAAAAAGTATAAACAAAAGGGATAGAGTCATTCAGTCCACTTAGAAATTTTGAATAAGCAGCGGCATCAATATCCTTACAGGATACACTGACAATTACACGACGATATGTTCCCAACTTTTGCAGCAACTCCTGCCGTATACTATCCGACTGCCTGGAAATCAAGCGAAAACGGTCAACTTTAACAGGGCAGAGCTTGGTCACTTCTTTCACAAATACAGTATCCTTACCATCACCCACACTCAATATTGCAACGGGAGAATTACCGACCGGAATAAGCGGAAGGATACCGAAATCATTGCCTAGTACCGTAACAGTAGCACGGCGAAGTCGAGTAGCCAAGGCTTGCGCTTGGGGCGTATTAATGCGATAGCTTATACCGCTAACCTGTAACTGGGGATGCTGCGTTCGGAGTCCGAGCATATACTTATAAGCTAATATCTTACGGCATTTAGCATCAACCTCAGCCTCCGATAAAACGCCATTTTTAACTGCATCAATAAGCTCTTCAAATGCTTTCTCAGTGTTATATTGCACCAAGACCATATCATTACCGGCCACTAATGCTTTAGTGGTGACCTGAGGTACGGAAGAGACGCCTTTCATATCCAGTGCATCCGAAAAAACCAAGCCTTCAAAGCCCAATTCATTTTTTAGGAGTCCGGTGACAATTTTACGTGATAAAGAAGATGGCGTCTTATCCGGATCCAAGGCCGGAACTTGCAGATGCCCCACCATCACACCTCCCAAGCCACCACGAATCATAGCTCTAAAAGGATATAATTCCACGCTATCGAGTCGCTCTCTATTATAATAAAGAGCAGGCAATGCTTTATGAGAATCGACGCTTGTATCTCCATGTCCCGGAAAGTGCTTACAAACAGAAAGTATGCCTCCACTTTCAAGCCCGTGAGCATAGGCCAAGACTCTCTCAGAAACCTTTTTGGGATCTTCTCCAAAAGAACGGAAATGAATAACCGGATTATTAGGATTGGTATTTACATCGGCATCGGGAGCAAAGTTCACCTGCACCCCCAACTCTTTGAATTCGCGTGCAACCTCCCGACCATAAGCCGTGATCAATTCATTATCTTCGATACAACCAAGCGCTGCATTTCGTGGAAAATCAGGCATACCCGATAATCTCATGGAAAGTCCCCATTCTCCATCAAAAGTGATAAGAACAGGGACATCCGATTCCTTCTGTGCAATATTAGTAAGAATAGCTTGTTCCTCAGCCACTCCTTCAGAAAAGAGTAATCCGCCAATCTTGTACTTTTTCACCAGAGCTTTTATTTGCTTCCGGGTCTGCTTATCAGCTCTCGCAGGAAAAGTCGCCACAATGAGCTGCCCGACCTTTTCATGTAAGCTTAGTCGCGAAAAGACCGAATCAACCCATGCTTTACACCGTTCATCTTGAGATGAAGGCAAATAAGGAGGATTTATTCGGGGAGCGGCAGTTACGAACCGAGTTGATAATAAGACCCATAAAACAGCTAGAACTATTCGTTTACTCATGATTATATCTTTTCAATAGAGCCATACTCTAATTCACAAGAAGCAAATACGTTCCTGCATCGCAAAAAACTCTGTATCAAGCTCCCTAGCACATTTCTCTATCGTGTTATTTTTTTGTAAGCGTTAAATCGAGCTTACCCACATAAATTCCATTTTTTCCTGTATGCGATACGGCAACAGTTACTCCATCTTTATTTAAATAATAAGCTGGCTTATTCATAAATGTATGGGAATGTCCGCCCAATATCACATCAATATGATTGGTTTTGCGAACCAATTCTTCATCGCAAGGTTCATTGGGATACTGGCTCGTAATGCCAAGATGTGAAAGACAGACTACAACATCACAATGCTCTTTCTGTTTGAGCAGATCAGCCATTTTTTGTGCCACAGGTATAGGATCTTTATAAACCACTCCCTCACACTTATCGGCCTGCACCAAACCTTCCAACTTAGGAGATAAGCCAAACACACCGATTTTAAGGCCGTTGCGTTTCAAAATCACGTAAGGCTTTACAAGTCCATCCAGTACAGTGCCTTTTACATCATAATTTGCACAAAGCACCGGAAACTTCGCCATCCGAAACAGGCGGGCCATATTATCAAGTCCAGAGTCAAATTCATGGTTACCGATAGCCATGGCATCATAACCCATCAGATTCATCATTCTCACTTCAAGCTCTCCTCTGAATACATTGTAGTAAGGAGTACCTTGGGAGATATCGCCACAATCGAACACCAACAAATCAGGGTTTTGAGTACGCTCCTGCTTTATAAATGCAGCACGGCGAGCCGCACCTCCCATACCTGCACTACGATCGGCGGAAGTGGTCGGGATAGGTTCAATACGACTGTGCGTATCACTTGTTTGAAGAATTTCTAAATGTTTGGTCTGCTGTGCTCCCAGAAAACTTACCGGCAAAAACAACAACGCTAATAATATATATTTCCGTTTCATCTTATTCTTAATTTTGTACTGTTATTCTGCCATCCAAACTAGAAGTTATTTTCTTATCGGCAGCAGTCTGACTTTCCACATAATTCATAAATATATTGCGCAATGTCGCACCTTGGGGGCAAACCCGTTTTTCTGCTTGCAGAAGAGCAGGCATACCGTCATTTCCATCCGCTACATAGTCAATGGTAGCAACCGTATAAAGTTTCTGTTCATCCAGAGGTTGTCCACCGACAGTGCACTCGGCTAACTTTCCACTTTTAGTAATAACCAGTCGAACTCCACTCACGCCCTGTCCATGCTGTGCAGCTATGTTCTCAAATAAGTGTTTCAGATTAGCTCCTGAAATGGTTAGTACACATAAAGAGTTCTCAAATGGCAATATTTCAAATAAATTTCCGGTAGTGATCGGTCCTTTTGTCAGAACATTACGCAGACCACCCACGTTCACCAAGCCCATGTCCGCAGGCTTTCCTAACACTTGGGTAGCAGACTGTTTCAATAAATCGGCAACCAGATTAGACAATAAGCTTTCCGGAAGTCCTCTGTCCATTGTCATTTCGGCTGTACCGACCACACGATACATCACGCTATCTATTTTCGCTTTATAAGGAGTGATCATCGCAATAGCTTCCCCTACAGGTTTCGCATCCCAAGTCGAGTCTATTGAAACCATCTTGCCTTCAGTCTTTGTCACATTGTAAGCCGAATGGCACGAAGTGAGCAAAAAGAAAGCCAGCAAAAGCGTTCCAAATAGATTTCTCTGTAAATTCTTCTTCATTTTTTTTATCAATTATACCTTAAATTGCGACAAATATAGCAAATAGAACACTTTCTCACGCCTTCTCTACCTAGAGTTTTTTTGCGTATTTTAATTGCACTGCTTGCACCAACCTATATAAAGCATTGATATAAAGGATGATACATGGGTGCAATTAAGCGAAACAGCAGGGTGCAATTAAAGTTAATTGCACCCTGCCAACGATTCATATAACACACTGACAAGCAAACACATAAACCAACAATACATGGATTTAGAAAGAAAAATGGATGCCCAAATTATGGTTGAAAACGATGTATTTTTACACATTTTGTTCCCCAAACTCTGCGAAAAGAGAGAAAATAGAGTTCCATTATGACTCATTAGTATAGAGCTACCTTATCTCTACCGCCATCCTAACCATTCTCTTTACAAAGGCAAGCAATGATTATTTCCAAGGTCAAGAAACAACAGTTTCTAACCTAGGAAATCATAGTTCCTCTATATAGATACTGTTGTAACTAATAATGGGAACTAGCATACCTCCTTATGGGAATGGGATTACTTGACTATGCACGTTTCTTATGTGACTATGCCCGGAAATGCTTCACACTTTATGATTTATTCTTCCTGCTTCATTTTACAGAAACCCAAAAGCCTTCCTGGTTTGCTATACATTACATGTATGTTGTTCCTGCTTTGCTTCACATTGACATTGAACAAAATGACGATCAAACAATGAGCTCTCCATGACATAAATATTTTAAGTATATCATTAATTATTTATCAAAATAACACATGTAATAATATTTATCATTATTTTTACAAATATTTTATATAAAAACAGATAATCAAAGAATCCTATAAAGCTAAGGCCAACATATTATATCGAATTCTTTTACTTCATTATTATGTACACAAAGCTCAAATTAACGACCCAGTATACTATATGGGCATTCGTTCTTATTGCCATCGTGGCAGCTCCAATCTCCGGCATACTATGGATAGGGAAACAATTTGTTTCACTTCCAATTAACAATCAGTCTGATTTAATACAAAAGCATGGGATATTTCTTACCTTTCTCATGATCTGCTTGATAGGCCCGTGCATCGAAGAAGTTTTATTCAGATATCCCATCACGCTGGAACGCAAAGTCCTTTTAAGAAGCTTTGCACTAGGAATGCTATTCAAGCTGACCTTAGTATTATTTGGCAAAACGGAGTCGTTTGTTGCGAACATTATTCTATCAAATCTATGTTGGATCAGCATCATTCTCTATTATGCCCGAAAAGAATACGGATTAAAAGCAAAATCTGCAGCTGGTTACATCAGCATGGTGTTTTTTGCGCTGTTGCATCTAACAAACTTCACCAATCTCCATTGGAACAATTTTATCTTTGCCTTCATACAAGTTATACCACTCGGCATACTCGCTTTCTTTTTGAACAAAGCCCGTATTCAATGCGGCATTCTTTATTGTATCGGCATACACATTTTGTATAATCTCATTACATTCACATTCATGTTACCAACGATGAAATGGCAATAGAGTAGAGTGTTCGAAAAGAATAATTAATTAGATAATATCATTGCTGTCCCATTAAAATCGCAAAACGCTCTTTGAAATATTTGAAATTTAGTTAGTTACAGAGTTTTTTCAAAA
>VOIU01000020.1 GCA_007896885.1 Bacteroidaceae bacterium HV4-6-C5C | reverse complement strand
ACATAATATTTTGCTCGTAAACTCCATGTTTTCAAATGTATATATTCAATGTTAATAATTTTAAGTAGACACTAGTGATATTAAGTTATTAGCATAAAAGCTTATATAAAAGCATAAGCATTTATGAAGTAAATACTTATTATAGAAACGATGCAAGCATTTACTATACTCTTTAAAAGTCTTATTAAACTGAATTTACGTGCTATTTTGTATTAGATTATTCATATTATTTCAATCAATATCGGATACAAAACTACTTACTTTTTTTTATATTTATCAACAAGATTAGGAATAAAGATAAAAACTTTTTTAAAGCCATGTGTTGATATATAAAGTGAATACACGGAAGTAATTATGTACATTTATCAGAAAGTAATCCAACAGATCCTCTATTGTGCAAAAACAGACCATGTGTTGAGCCCAAACAGATGGTCTGTTGGGTATCAACCAACTATCTGTTACAATAAAACAGACTATGTATTACTACTCAAAAAAACAATAACCTGAAATGTAAAAGACGAGAATAAAGTGGAAATAACAAGTATTGTAATGCTGAATAACAATAGATGTAATGCCTCATTACAATAGTTATTAATGAAATATCAATAGATGTAAGCTATAATAGCGGCATTTTCATAGATAAAAAATGGGAGATATTTCGGACTTACACGCAGAGTATTTACAATTATAATGCTAAATATCAACACATTACATTGCTCAAAAAGGCATTTATTACAGGGTGCAATTAAATTTAGTTGCACCCTGCTGTTTCCCTTAATTGCACCCGTGTATCATGCTATATATTAATGCGTTAGGACCATTGGTGCAAGCAGTGCAATTAAAACAGGAAAAAAAACTCTAGGGGGAGAGTACACAAATTCAAAACAATTGCTTCCTTTGTAAAATTATGATTACGAAAATTTTTAAGGTAAAAGACAATGAAAAAGACAAAATTAATATCAGAAAATGCCAATTATACCGCAGTGAATGTTGGCAAGTTAAGTGAGCTGAATGATTATTCACTTATTCATCCTAAAACAAAGCAGGAAATTCAAGGGAAAGTTTTTCTTAAAGATCCTACCAAGGCTACAGCAACAGAGATTTCTTTCACTACCATCCCGCCGCACAGTGAGATTCCTTACTTCCATATTCATACAAAAGATGAAGAGACTTATATTATTCTCAAAGGTAGTGGATATTACCAGGTGGATGAAGATCTTTTCCCTATATCCGAAGGTAGCGTGATACGGGTTGCGCCACAAGGGGTAAGAGGACTTTGCAATACATCGGATGAACCAATGGTATACATCTGCATACAAGCCAAAGAGAACTCGTTGGAAGAATATACCACTGAAGATGGTAAACGCGTGGAATTCAAACCGAAATGGAGATAAACCAAACTAGCTTAAATAGCCCGCTATTCAACTTAGTAAAGTTGAATACGGGCTATTTAATTTTGAACAGATTAGTTGACTAGTTATTTATTCTTTGCATTTACTGCAACGCTTCCGGCCTCAGATACTGAGTAAGCTGCAAAAAAGCCAATTCCCCCCCCGGTTATATTGGTTGAGATATTACTTAGCGGTCCGCCGAAAAACGGATCTTCACCATTTCTCTCATTCTGGCATTGAAGTAAGAAGTCATAGTACTTTTTGTCTATATTGGAGATTTTTACTTTTACACGATCACCTTCGGCGATAAAGACCATTGATTGATACTCGTCATCGTCTTTATATTTGCTCCGATCAACATTATCGGGGAAATAACCAATGGAGGTTCCTTTGATATATTGATTATCAAAGCTCAGATCGTCAAAAATGATATATTTACTGATCTGACTGTATAGCGAATCGTTCACCTCATAACGACACATATAGTAATTTTTACCTTCAAGCTCCTGAGCATAGATATTGAAAGAATAGAAATTACGGTTTGTAATCTGCTCACGAGTGACATTGATAGAGTCCATGGCTATTTTATCTTTTTTCATTGCGGCGGTGGCTTCATAAGTATCAGGCACTCCATCGTTATTGAAATCGACCACAACTTTCAGATGATAAGTTTCTCCAAGCTTACCCGCCAGCGGAGTCTCCGTCCGATAAGTTCCGGGAGCAGAAGAGACTTCTTTCAACGTATAAACGTCGCCGCTTCCTGTGGTAATCGTCACAGTAGCTCCCGATATCTTAGGATTTTTGTTCGTTTCAAAATATCCGGTGGAAGCACTGACGTGGACTTCCTGATAGACCGGTTCATCGGTGATCGTACCATAAATCACAATTACCGGAGTCGTATTGTCCGTATCCAATGTAATATCCTCGGTGCAACTTGAAAGATTCAAGACTAGCAATAAAGCAAGTATCAATCCTTTTGTATAGTAAAGTATTCGGTAAGTCATTGTTTTCAAAATTTAAAATTATACGTGATAGAAGGCACTACACCAAATAAATAAGTCATTTTTGCATTCGGTATTCCGCTAGGTGTGTTTTGGTCATAAGTAATAATCCACGGATTTTTCTGCCCGTAAGCATTGTACAAAGAGAAGTTCCATTCTCCACTCCATTTCTTTCCGGGTTTATGTGTTGGCACATAGTTGACGGATAAATCGAGACGGTGATAGTCTTTTTTGCGGTACTCATTTCGTCCCGAATAGATAGGGAAGTATTCCCCTCCTATTTCAAAACGTCCGGTGGGATATGATGTGGGATTTCCAGTAGCATAAACCCAAGCTGCGGATATACTCCACTTCTTCGACAATTCATAAGATGTGGAGATATTTATGCTATGGGTTTTATCAAACGGTGACAAGTAAGTCTTGCCCTCATTAATCTCAGGTATGGTGCGCTCTGAGCGGGATAACGTATAGTTAATAAAACCGGTCAGCTTACCTGTATTCTTTTTCAGCATCAACTCTATGCCGTAAGCCTTACCAGTCCCGGTTCTCACCTCTCCTTCCAACTTATCGTTAAGCAGTAGAGTGGCATGATCGGCAAAATCAATCACATGATCCATCTTCTTATAATAGATTTCGGTAGAGAACTCAAAAGCGTTATTGTTGAAGTTCTTAAAATAGCCTGCTGAAACCATATCCGCCGTCTGAGGTTTGATATTGGGACTTGCCGGAAACCACAGATCGAGCGGTGAGCCGGATGAAGAATTGTTGGCTATTTGTATAAACTGGGTGTTACGGGCATAATTGGCTTTAATGGATGAACTTTCGGACAATTTATAGACCATTCCCACCCTGGGTTCCAACCGATAATAAGTATGATAGATCTTTCCCGATCCGTAGCGCGTAGAGTCACTTACTTCATAGTTATTATCATATTTATAGACCGTCGCACTGCCCATATTTTGGAATATAGCCAACCTTAAGCCATAACGCACCGTCAGACGCTCGTTAAGCTTATGCTCTGCAGACCAATACAAGCTGTGTTCCAACGTGTTGTTGTTAGGTATTTTAAAATCGGGATAATCGGGTTGTTTAATGAGGCCTGGATTAAAGTGATGATAGGTAGTGGTCGCCCCGTAAGAGAGCGTGAGATTTTGATTAAGGGTGTGATTCCAATCCCATCTTAATGCCAAATCGGTAATGCCTGCTTGCCATTTGATGCTGGCGTTATCCAATTCGGATTGCAACATATAGTGATAGTTTGTAGCATTAAAGCTTAGCTTCGAGATCAATCCTTCATTATAGATATGCGACCATGTAAGCGATCCCACGCGATTGCCATAAGAAAACTCGGCAACAGATGATGCACCGAATTTATCGTTTCCACTATACAGATTGAGTGAGAGCTTATCTCTATCGGATATGCGATGAGTCATTTTAGCGTTCAAATCATAAAAGTAAATAATGCTCTTATTGATAGATTTATCTGAGGAAAGCTTCAAGAATAAATCGGCATAACTACGTCTTGCTCCAATCATCCAATTAGTCTTTTCACCCAAAGAACCTTCAAGCATCAGTCGACTTGAAATCAGGCCCAATCCTCCGCTTCCTTTTATTTTATCGGTATAGCTATCTTTTAAGCCCACATCCAGAAGTGAAGACAAGCGCCCACCATACTTTATAGGTAAATCGCCTTTATAGAGCTCCACATTATCTACCACGTCATTATTGAAAACCGAGAAGAAACCAAACATGTGGGAAGCATTATACACCGTTGCGTTATCCAACATTACAAGGTTTTGATCGGCTGATCCGCCCCGCACACTATAGCCCGATCCCCCTTCGGCAGTAGGTTGCACGCCGGGAAGCAACTGAATAGCTTTGATAATATCGACTTCGCCCATTAATGCAGGCATACGCTTAATCTCACTGATGGTCAGTTTATCAACTCCCATATTGGTACGGGTTACGTTTTCATCTTTCTTTCTGGCGGTAACCAACACTTCACTCAGTTCAGTATCTGAGTGTAGCAGAAAGTTGCAAGTCAGCCCATTACGGGTATTAATCGTCTGTAAACTTGTCAAATAGCCAATATAAGACACCCTCAAAGTGTATGTGCCTTCGCCCAGAGATATGCTGAAAGATCCGTTTTCATTTGTAGAAGCTCCACGCCCAAGCTCTTTTACAAAGACATTAACATTGGAAAGAGGTTCACCGGTTTGTGCATCGGTAACTTTACCCTGTATCCGCACTTGAGTAGAGGATGTCTTCCGTACAGGAGCCTTCCTCAACTTCTTATTTCCCGATATTGCAATCTGCCGACCAATGATTTTGTATGAGAAATCGGTTCCGGTAAACAAATCATGCAATACCTGCTCTATTGGCTTATTTACAGCCGATAAAGTCACTTTCTGATTAAGATCGGTTTTAATCTCTTCGGGATACAGAATCACATAGCCGCTACTCTTCTCTATCTCACTAAGAATAGAAATGATAGGAGTGTTTTTTCTATCAATGGATAGTCTGGTTTGTTGTGCGAAAGTCGCAGTTGTCAATAGAATCAGACCGAATACAAGAGATATTATTTTATAAAAATTTGTCGTCTCTAAGAAATAAGTCTGCCGTTGTGTGAGTAAATCTTTTACCTTCATAAAATAGATAGTGTTATTCCGTTACTTTTTAGTTAAATATATGTTTATCTTGTCTCCTTTTCGTTCTGTCTTTACCGGTACGGTTGCTTCAATGGATTGCAACACTTCATCAATGCTATCCGACAGCAATAGCTTCCCATTACATTTCAGATTGTCAACTCCGGCAAAGGTTTTTATTTCCACGTTGTAATAGCGTTGCAGAACTCTCAAAATATCTTGTAACGGTTCACTAGACATTCTCAAAATACCTTTCTGCCAACAATCATACAGATCATCATCTATCATCTGGGTAGAAACCCCTCCCCTTCCAATAATAGCCATTTGTTTGGGTACCAGCTTCACGGCTTGCTTACCGTTCACAATAACCTTAACACTTCCTTCAAGAAGAGCGACTTCGTGCTTGGAATCATCTTTATATGCCGATACATTAAACTTAGTTCCCAATACTTCGATATTAAAATCGGGAGCTATAACCGTAAAAGGTCGTTTTTTATCCTTCGCTACTTCCAGATAGGCTTCTCCACTCAAATGCATTTCACGCTTGTTTTTTGCAAACAGAGTCGGAAACTTCATTTCGGTATCCGGATTTACCCAAACCCTTGTACCATCTTCTAAAATCAAGATAGAGCATTTTCCTTTAGGTACAACCAGCCGATTCATTTCATGACCTCCTTTCAGCGATGTAATTTGTTTTCCACTACGTAACGTTATCGACAGGAGTCCATTGGTGTGACAATGAACAATTGCGTTTTGGGGTAATTGTGTGACATGTTTATCTGTAACCAGACAGACTTGACTATTGATCAATATCTCCTTATCCGGAGTTTTAATATCGGATGTTTTTTGCCACATAAATACAGCAAGAATAATACAAGCCGCAGCTGCCAAATAAAAAGTACGTGCCAGTGTCCTTCGTCTTCTCATACGAAGTATACGAATATGAAGTTTGCCGGTTTCTTCTTTCCGTTCAGTGTAAGAGAGATCGTTAGCATTCAGGCGGACTGAGCGAAGTATCTCAATAGCTCTTTCTATTTCGGGAATTAATTCGGGATAAGTCCGCATCAATTCCTGCCAAAACTTATTTTCGGCTCCACTCGGATTTAATTGCCAACCGATAAAATGTTTATCCTTAGCAAAATCCGTGGCGTTGTAAGTACTATAATCTTGATTTTTCATTCGTCTGATTCTCCCTTTTGAATATATAGACGACAAGAATTAAAATCTGTTCCCATTTTCTACAGAAAAAATGAGAAAAAATATAAGAATACACAAAACGTGATAGAAACGGACTTAAAAAGAAGCTTCAGCTTACCTGGCTCAAGGAGATATAGAGAAGTAAGAGTACAGGTAAATCTTCACTCCTGATTCGCGCAATAGCGCGATGTACAAGCTTACGAACTGCAGGAGCAGTCATATCGAGTATTTCTGCAATATGTTCATACTCCATCTCTTCAATAAACCGTAAGTATACAGCTTCACGCTGGCGATCGGTAAGAATATTCAGATAAGATTGTATTTGCCGCTCAATAGCTACGCGTTCTTCATCGACAATAAGATGATCGAGTACAGTGGGAGTGATACAGAAATCAAAGTTTGTAATATCTACAGTATCCATCCTACTCTTCTGTAGATCCAATATTCTGTTTTTCAACGAACGGATTAAGTAGAACTTCAAATTACCGGCTTCTTCAAACGACTTTCTATTAAAGTACAATTTACAGAACACATCCTGAATTGCATCTTTCAACGTTTCCCGCTCAATACCCCACCCCATTCCATACGCCATCAGCTCGTTGGAATAACGATCATATATAAATGCAAAAGCTTTATCATCTCCTTTAAAAAAACGTTTTAAAAGAAATTGTTCGTCGTGCAGAGATAGGGATTTCTTGTCCATTATAAAAGATTTAATGGGGATAGAGGTGCAAAGATACACTTTTTCACAATACATCAAACCTACTGTATATTATCATTACTAAATATTCCCTTTCATATACCTTGAAACATCTTTCTAAAAGTAGCAATAGTTGAAAGGTATATGAACTATAAGAGGTGGAAAACGTATCAGCAATTCCTTCCCAGTATTTTTTGGAGGTGGTTTTAAACAACAAGATTTGCAGGCTCCAACAAATCATACTTCTGCAACATATCTACCTTTCTCGCATTTTTTTTGCGGGAAGAGAAATAAATTATATCACTAATTACAGGTTTGTATTATCAGTTAAAAATAAATTAATCAATCAACATTTGGTTTTGAATGATGAAATAAGAAACGGGCTGGTAAACACTCTTAAACTGGAAATAAATGATGATGATCTGGATTTTAAGCAGGGAGATTTAATTAGTATCGAGATGCAATGCATAGATAAAAAAGTTTCCATGTTTTATACAGCATTGGCTTTAATGAATGATAGTGGTCCTGGAGGCGGTACTACTCCGAATAACCCACCCAATAATATATCTAATGGAGCGTTGGGTATATTCTCCGCTCATACAGTGGAGAATAAAAGCACTGTGATACCATAAACCGCTACAAATAGTTTGATCAGATGATTCTGGGAGACAACGATACACACGTCAATTCAATATATAAGGTGTAATAAGTTTGTTAGTAATAAAGTTGTTACTAATAAACTTATTATATATCTTTGCTTAAATATCAATGGAATTATGGAGAATAGACCTTTTACTTTTGGGGTGGCTACATCCGGTGATAATTTTACGGATAGAAAGGTGGAGACCTCGAGGCTACTGTCTAACTTTCAAAATGGAGTAAATACCATCTTAATCTCACCACGCCGTTGGGGGAAAACTTCATTGGTGCAAAAAGTGTGTGGCTTGGCTGAGGCTGACAATTTGAAGGTTGTATATTTAGATATATTTTCATGCCGTAGCGATGGCGATTTTTATAATGCTTTCGCGACTGCTGTGCTCAAGCAAACATCTTCAAAATGGGATGAGTGGGTGGAGAACGCCAAACTGTTCCTTTCCCGTATCAATCCCAAAATTTCATTAGGTCCCGATCCTACATCTGATTTTTCCATATCTCTTGAGCTTAATCCGAAAAGCGAGGATATCAATGAGACTCTCCAACTGCCTGAAAAAATTGCGCGGAAGAAGGGATGTAATATCGTGGTCTGTATTGATGAGTTTCAGCAGATAGCCGAATTTAAAGATTCAAAAACTTTTCAGAAGCGTTTGCGCACGGTTTGGCAACTACATAAATCCGTTTCTTATTGTCTTTTTGGAAGCAAGAAGCATCTGATGAGTGAACTCTTTGAGAGAAGAAGCTTGCCGTTCTATAAATTTGGTGATTCCATCTATTTATCTAAAATTAGCACTCCCGATTGGGTGGAATATATATGTGGGCGTTTCCGGTCGACAGGTAAGCAAATATCGCGGGAACTGGCAGAAAGGATTTGTTTGATGGTAGATAATCACTCCTCGTATGTACAACAGCTGGCTTGGCTCGTGTGGATTCATGCAAAGGAAATAGCTACAGAACAGGATTTTAAAGATGCTTGCCAAGATATTCTTGACCAGAATACGCCTTTGTTTGAGAAGCAAACAGAGAGCCTTACCACTTATCAGATGAATTTTATGCATGCTTTAGTAGATGGCTTACATAAGGAGTTTACAACGCAAGAGGTGTTGCAGAAGTATCAACTAGGCTCGTCGGCCAATGTTAGCATTGTGAAGCGCGCTTTGGTTAAAAAAGAACTGATAGAGACCGAAAAGCGGGAAACAATTATTCCAGACCCATTACTTGAGATCTGGCTGAAAAGAGAGTTTATGAATAAGTAATCTGAAAAGCAGTTCTTAATCTTGCACGTATGCCAAGTGTGGCTATTCACTCTTATAGATTAGGGTCTGTTGGCATTGTATATTTTCATCGCTCTATATGCCTTATCAGACAAAAACAACTATATTTGCAGTCTCTAACGAATAAATGATCCGATGAAAGTATCTAAGTAAAGACAACACGTTTCGGTAAACATCAACCTTTTACATGCTTCTTTCATTATGCTAAGCGTCACTAATTGTAGATGTTTAGCCCTTACTGTGTCGTCCCTCTCCATTTCTAGAACAATTTTGCACTATTTTTCATTCTACAAGTGCAGCAGTATTTATCAATAAAGAACATAGTATTTTTATGAGTATTATAATCAGAAACCTGACTTATGCCCATCCTGATAAGGAATTGCTATTCAGCAACCTTACACTCTGTATTAATCCGGGTGAGAAAATAGCATTGACCGGTAAGAACGGTTGCGGAAAATCCACTTTAATGCGTATTCTTGCCGGTGAATTGTCACCCTCATCGGGTACGGCAACTTTGGCACATCCCTTTTACTATATCCCACAGCATTTTGGCCAGTACGACTCTTTCTCAGTAGCACAAGTGATGAAGATAGACGAACGCATCGAGGCGCTACATGCCATACTAAGCGGCGACACTTCCGAAAAGAATTTTACATGCCTGAATGACGATTGGACAATAGAAGAACGGGCAAAGGCGGCTTTGAGGGTGTGGGACATGGAAAACGTATCTTTAACCCGACCAATGGATGGACTCAGTGGCGGTGAGAAGACACGAATCTTTCTTTCCGGTTTGGAACTGCACAATCCGTCTGTGATCCTGATGGATGAGCCTACAAATCACCTCGACACAATGGGTAGAAAGAATTTGTATGAGTACATTAAACGTACCCAAGCTACATTATTGGTCATCAGCCACGACCGCGATTTATTGAATTTGCTTCCTGCCATTTGCGAACTTTCGCAGTCGGAGATAAAATATTATGGCGGTAACTACGACTTCTTTAAGGAACAGAAAGGTATTCAGATCAACGCTTTACAGCAAAAAATAGAAGAAAAGCAGACTGCCCTCCGCCTAGCTAAGAAGACCGCTCGTGAAATGGCGGAACAGAAAGCGAAGCAGAATGTCAGAGGGGAAAAGACAAACCTGAAAAAGTCTGTACCACGAATTGCCATGCATTATCTAAGGGATAAAGCTGAAAAGAGTACAACCAAATTGAATGACGTGCATGCTGAGAAATCGGAAAAGCTGATGGAAGATCTTCGTAAGTTAAGAAATAATATGCCGGTAAATGATAAGTTGAAGACGGACTTTAGCGGATCGGACTTACATAGTGGGAAGATCCTGGTCACGGCAAAAGAGATTAACTTCCGCTATCCCGGCAATGAAGCGAACTTATGGACTAACCCTATCAGCATTCAGTTGAGAAGTGGAGATCGGTTTACCATTAAAGGGAACAACGGTTCGGGAAAAACCACATTGCTGAAACTTATAACGGGTGAGTTGGAACCCGTGGAGGGTACACTGGAGCGGGCCGCGTTCTCTTATGTCTATCTGGATCAGGAGTATTCGCTCATAGACAACGGACTGACCGTATTGGAGCAGACGGAAGCATACAACAGACGCCATCTGCCCGATCACGAAGTGAAAACGATACTCAACCGTTATCTTTTTCCCGTTCATACATGGGATAAGCAATGTTGGGAGTTGAGTGGAGGCGAAAAGATGCGTTTGTCATTCTGTTGCCTCATGATAGCCAATAATACGCCGGATATCTTCATTTTGGATGAACCGACTAATAATCTCGATTTAGACAGCATTGAAATTATAACGGCAACCATAAGAGACTTTACGGGAACAGTACTGGCGGTTTCGCACGACAGATTATTCTTGAGCGAAATTAACTGTGAGAAAGAGCTGGTGACCGAATAATAGATTGATCAGATGAGATTGAGATGCTTTGCGATACGACAAGCTTCAATAGAATTATTCACATGAAGCTTTTCCAGAATATTTTGCCGGTGTCTGTTTACCGTATTTATACTTATGGATAAGTCCGAAGCAATCTCTTTACTCATTCTGCCCCGATCTATCAATCGAAGCACCTCTTTTTCGCGAGTGGATAAGATATCGTCGGTCGGTTGATCTTCCGATTTAACCCTGTTTCCATTTACCGAATTGAATATGCCATGAATAGGAGTATCCGGTGAAAGATTGTAAAGACATAATGCAAGCCATGCGCTTCCATCGGATTGGCCGGCGATATAGAACATCCGGTGTAGTATGGGAATATATACACCGGAACCATCCCGCATACGTAGCCGACTGGCAATATAATAGTCCATCCGTTCATCTACGGGAAGACTTTTCATAAAATAGAAAAAGCGTAGCTCGAGCAAATGCTTTTGCAGCAAATCATCCGGGTGGATGCGACTGAAGATATCCTCCTCCCAAATGGAAGAGATGGTTTTGCTTCGGTTTCGCTTTTCAAGTCCCAATCTTTCAGCTGTCCCGCCATAGAACAGATAGCTGACATTGGATTTCATATCACTCAACACGGCTATGGAGTTCTCTATCTGTGCATAATTTGATGCAATCTGCTTATATTTACCCAGTAGAGCGGATAACTCCCCTCCTGTTGAAAATTCCTGTTCCAGCAGTGCTTCATTCAGTTTTGTTATAATATCCATAGAAGTGCATAAAGAATGGTTATTAATCAGTATTGCCCGTTTATTTACAAGTATTTACTTTTGCAAAAGTATCAAATTTGATGGTTATTTCATTCAGAGGAATACTTAAATAAACAAATAGATAGGAATTAATATCACGAAACATGAAAACAAAAAAGAAAATTTTTGCTGTGCTATTTTTGTTATCCTTAATACAAGTGATGACTGCCCAAACGTTGGAAAAGATGCAATGGTTCAATGAACCGGAAGAATGGAACATCAAAGACAAATCGCTATCCATGTTTGTCACTCCGCAAAGTGATTATTGGCGGATCTCCCATTACGGTTTCACGGTGGACGACGCCCCTTTTTATTACACAACCTACGGTGGGGAGTTTGAAGTCAAAGTAAAAATTACCGGCGACTATAAAGCACGTTTCGACCAAGCGGGATTGATGCTCCGCATTGATCATGAGAATTACATTAAAGCGGGAATAGAGTTTGTCGACGGAGTGTATAATCTGAGTTGCGTGGTGACACACAAGACAAGCGACTGGAGTGTGATCAAAACCGACAAACCCGTCCCCTATATATGGATTAAAGCAGTCAGACGAATAGATGCCGTAGAACTATTCTATTCATTCGATGATAAGAACTACACTTTAATGCGCAATGCCTGGATGCAGGATAATACTCCTGTGATGGTCGGAGTAATGGCGGCCTGTCCCGACGGGAAGGGCTTTAATGTGAAGTTTGAACAATTCAAAGTAAAGCACCTCCCCGATGCACGCAGGTTGGAATGGCTGAAAAAGAACGGAGAATAACAGTCTCTTAAGGATTTTCCTTCTGAATATCAGCAACGACTATCTCCGATTGTGTCCCGATGCGAACCTTAGGTCCCCAGATGCCTAAACCGGAGGAAACATAGAATGTCGTATGACCCTTCTTGAGATAGCCGTGCGATTTTTCATAAATAGAACGGGCAATCAGGTTTATCGGCCAGACTTGCCCGTCATGTGTATGGCCTGAGAATTGCACATCGACTCCCGCTTCTTCCGCTTTATTGAGTTCGTAAGGTTGGTGATCCATCAAGATCGTAAAATCTGCTTCATGTCCGCGCATCAACTCTTTTACGCTTTTCCGCCTTGTATTGGTGCGGTCGTCACGCCCTACGATCACAATACCCGGATAAGGTTCGGCTATGCTGTCGCGTAAAGGGGTTATGCCCGACTCAATCATATACTTCAACGCATCATCCACCCCACCGTAATATTCATGATTACCGGGAACCGCATATATTCTTTCGGCCTTTATCCTTTTCAGTTCATCCGATATTCGGGCTTGTATCACCGGTCGCAGACTCCGGTCGAATAAGTCCCCGCAAATGAGTACAATATCAGGCTGCTTGCGGTTAATGGCATCAACAAACTTTTTAGCACCTTCCGCTGTAATGGTATATCCGAAATGAAGATCGGAGACCACTACGATCTTTGGTTCGTATGCTATATGTTTAGCCGTATGCAACGTCATATTGACCGTTTCGATTTTGTGAAAACGGATATTTCCGATTATAAACACAATAGCCAAAATAAGCAAAGCCGATCCTCCTATGACTAACTTCACCGTTTGGTAGTTCTGCTTTATAAAATCGGGCAAAATGCAGAAATAATGATCGGCAAGACGAATGACATCAAGAATGAGCACGAATGCAAAGAGATACATCGAAGCGATAAGCCATGTACCGCCAATTGTTTGTAAAGCTGCCGTCATTTTTATGGGAAACTTATCTTCCCAAACCATCCCTGCAATGAAGGATAAAGGCAGAAGCACAAAAAGGATGGAATATATCAAGCGAATGGATCCTTGCGGGAGCATCTGTAAACCTCTGGTATACAGATACCCGTTGAGCAACAGGTATATTCCTAAAAATATAAAGATGAACAATGGAATTTTCATAACTGATAATGTATTACTTATATTCTTAATTTGAATCGGGGGACAAATATACAAAAAGAGCAATACGAACGTTTTTCTGAAAATCCTAAAGATTGTATTTTTGTATAGAAGTACTATTAAAAGCTGTTTATTGCAAAATATAGAGGGGGATTAAGGAGACCTGTCACTAAATTCCGTACTTTTGCGGAGTGTCGATATTATAATATTGTTTGCGAGAAAAGTTTATCTCCGTCCAATATCCCGACAAACATTTATGCATTTATTGATATAACTTTAAATAGAGATGGAAAAGTTAGACGCGACTCAATGGTTCATATTCCATAAAGACGAATTGTTACTGCAAAGAGGTGAAAACACCTCTCACTGGCAGACCTTATATGATACAGAACTTCCCTCATTTATTAAAACGAAGAGTAAACCCATGGATGTGGCTCTTCCCGATGGCAGGACAGTCAAAGCCTTGGCCATTGACGAAGCAATAGAAGAAACATCCGACTGGGCAATGGTCAATCTGAGAGCCAGTTATGACCTGATCTCTCATGATGACTACAAAGCTGCGGGAAAAGCTTATCAGATTCTTTATTGGGATACTCATAGCCGCTTTTGCCCGGTCTGCGGCACACGGGCAGAGCAAAAGACTTCGATCATGAAGAAATGTCCTTCATGCGGTTTTGAAATCTATCCTCCTATCTCGACTGCGGTTATTGTATTGATACGCCGCGGAAAAGAGATTTTATTGGTTCATGCACGTAACTTCCGCGGAACATTCCATGGTCTTGTTGCAGGATTTCTCGAGCCGGGAGAAACACTTGAACAATGTGTACAACGCGAAGTTATGGAGGAAACCGGACTGCGGATTAAAAACATTACCTATTTTGGAAACCAGCCCTGGCCTTATCCAAGCGGATTGATGGTCGGCTTCATTGCCGATTATGACGGAGGTGAAATCAACCTGCAAGAAGATGAATTGAGCGCGGCCGATTTCTACACCAAGGAAAACCTGCCGGAAATACCCCGAAAGCTTAGCATTGCACGAAGATTGATCGATTGGTGGCTGGAACAACAGTAAGATTATCCTTTTGTATGCTTTCGTGATAATACGGCATGTAGTACGATATAGCCTAACAAGCCCGAGAGTAAGGAACCAACGATGATTCCGAGCTTAGCTTCATTGAGCAGCTCCGGATGACCGGCTCCGAAAGACAGGTTAGCTATAAATAAAGAGACCGTAAACCCGATGCCACCCAGCAAGGAAACTCCGGCTATATTCTTCCAGTTCATACCTTGGGGCATGATTGCCAATTTAGATTTAATGGCCAACCATGTGAAAGAGAATATACCGATGAACTTTCCGATAAGTAGACCCAGAGCGACAGCAATGCTGACTCCACCGATCAATTCGCTTCCGCCTCCAAGTACAACTCCCGCATTGACGAAGGCAAAAAGAGGAAGAATGACAAAGTTTACAATGCCATGCAGGTTATCCTCCAATGATTGTAATGGACTTATCACATAGTCGGAAGCGCGACCAGCTTGTTTTAACAGAGCAATTTGTCTATTCGTCAATATGATATCATCGGAAACAGTGACGGGGAACTTGTTTATGATTCTTCGGATTTGTCCGATATATTTCCCCACATCCATACGGGGACGGGCCGGCATGAGAAAAGCAAGTATGACCCCGGAAATAGTGCTATGGATTCCTGACTGCATGAACAGATACCAAATGACAACACCGATGCAGAGATAATAAATCTTTTGAGTCACCCCGATTTTTCCTAAATAATATAAAAGGATGTAGAGCAGAGCGGCAACAAGCAAATAGCTGTAATAAACCTCCGAGCTATAAAAGAGTGCGATGACTAATATGCCTCCGATATCATCCACCACAGCAAAAGCAGTCAGGAAGATTTTCAAGGTCAACGGTACACGTTTACCCAGTAAGCTCAATACACCCAGCGAAAAAGCAATGTCCGTTGCCATCGGGATAGCCATGCCTTTTTCATCGGGAGTACCATGATTAATCAATAGAAAATACACCGCCACCGGAATCAGCATCCCACCACATGCGGAGATAAAAGGGAGAATAGCCCGCCTGAAAGAAGATAATTCTCCTACAAGCAACTCTCGCTTAATCTCAAGACCAACACTAAGAAAAAATATGGTCATCAGGCAATCATTCACAAATTCTATCACTGTCAGACTATGACTGCCATGGGAAAACAAATTGAAACTGCCAATTTGCAACTGCAACTCTTGGGAAAGAAAATTATGATAAACAGGTGCTAGAGGAGAGTTTGCTATAATGGCAGCAAAAACAGCTGCTATAAAAAGCAGAATACTTGCCACTACATTAAGCGGCAATAAATTCTTTTTTTTAGTCAGATGTGTCATCGTTATTTCAATTTAAATAGAATCAAACAATAGATTGATGAACTTAGCTTGCCTTCATTATGCTACAATCACCTAGCCCTAGATATGTGTTTGGGAAGCTATATGATCAATCAAGTTTTAGCACGGCAAGGAAAGCCTTTTGCGGTACTTCCACGTTGCCAATTTGCTTCATGCGCTTTTTACCCTTCTTCTGTTTCTCCAACAATTTACGCTTACGGCTAATATCACCACCATAACATTTGGCTGTGACGTCTTTACGCACCGCCTTAATCGTTTCACGAGAAATAATCTTCGCTCCAATAGCTGCTTGTATGGCAATATCAAACTGCTGCCGGGGAATGAGCTCTTTCAGTTTCTCACACATCCGGTGTCCCATATCGTAAGCATTATCAAAGTGAATCAGAGTAGATAAAGCATCAACCGGCTCTCCGTTGAGCAAGATGTCAAGCTTGACAAGTTTAGAAGGGCGGAAACCATTAGGATGATAATCGAATGAAGCATAACCTTTCGAAATACTTTTCAGCTTGTCATAAAAGTCAATGACTATTTCACCCAAAGGCATGTCATAATAGATTTCAATTCTGTTACCAGATATATATTCTTGTTTTACCAGTTCACCTCTTTTTCCAAGGCAAAGCGTCATGATAGAGCCGATATAATCGGTGGTCGTGATGACCGATGCACGGATATAAGGTTCTTCAATGCGATCAATCAGAGTCACATCGGGCATACCACCCGGATTGTGCACTTCAAGCATGTGCCCCTGCTTATCATAAATATTATAAGATACGTTCGGCACAGTAGTGATCACATTCATATCAAATTCGCGATCGAGACGTTCCTGTACGATCTCCATGTGAAGCAAGCCTAGAAAACCGCAACGGAAACCGAAACCTAAAGCCAACGAAGACTCCGGCTGGAAAGTCAGCGAAGCATCATTCAACTGAAGCTTCTCGAGCGAAGAACGTAAATCTTCAAAATCTTCCGCCTCAATAGGATACACTCCGGCAAACACCATCGGTTTGACTTCCTCGAAACCGGCGATCGCTTTATTGCAGGGACGGGCAATGTGCGTAATGGTATCCCCTACTTTTACTTCTTTCGAAGTTTTTATTCCGGATATAATATACCCCACATCACCGGTGCGAAGCTCTTTACGAGGCACCATGTCCATTTTCAGTACTCCAATTTCGTCGGCATCATATTCCTTACCGGTATTGAAGAATTTCACTTTATCTCCCGAACGGATTACTCCATTCTCTATCTTGAAATATGCTATAATTCCACGGAAGGAGTTGAATACAGAGTCAAAAATCAACGCTTGTAGCGGAGCTTCTTCATCTCCTTTCGGACAAGGTATCCGGTTTACGACAGCAGCCAGAATTTCTTCAACGCCCATACCGGTCTTACCCGAAGCACGAATAATTTCTTCACGCTTGCAACCCAACAACTCTATAATTTCATCTTCCACTTCCTCGGGCATGGCACTTGCCATATCGCATTTGTTAATTACCGGAATAATCTCCAAATCATGTTCAATAGCCATGTAAAGGTTGGATATGGTCTGTGCCTGCACTCCCTGTGAAGCATCCACAATCAGCAACGCTCCTTCACAAGCTGCAATGGAACGGGAAACTTCATATGAAAAGTCGACATGTCCCGGAGTATCTATCAGATTAAGAATATACTTTTCGTCCTCGTATATGTATTCCATCTGGATGGCATGGCTCTTAATGGTTATACCACGCTCTCGCTCCAAATCCATATCGTCAAGCATCTGTCCACCGGTAACCTGAATTGTTTTGGTAAATTCCAGCAGACGGTCTGCGAGTGTAGATTTACCATGGTCAATATGGGCTATAATACAAAAATTGCGTATATTCTTCATCGTTAATGATTATCTGTCAATTATAAATAGATCGAAAACAGATGTAAGTACTCAAACCGATTAGCATATATGCGGCAGAGGGACAACATCTATTTTTCCGTGTGCAAATATAATGAAAAAAAGTCTGGTTTTAAAGGCTAATACACAATTACGAGACGAACCGGTAGAAACGGCTCTATCTGTTTATAGCAGTGCGGAAAGCAAGAACAATAAGCTATCTAAAGCTGTTATATAAAAATCAGCAAACAATACAGGATTAAAATAATAGGAAATACAGCATGTGAATATGGGATTGGAACTGGCAAAGATAAGACGCGAATATACTTTCGGCAATAAATTGGATATCAGTAATACCGAAAGCGATCCTTTTGTTCAATTTGAACTCTGGTTGAACGAAGCTATTCAGATTAAAGAGTTGGAGCCTACGGCAATGATAGTCGCCACCGTTTCGCCGGATGGGCACCCGTCCACCCGGACAGTTTTATTAAAAGGACTGGAAAACGGAGAATTCTTGTTTTATACAAACTATGAAAGTCGCAAAGGGAAACAGTTGGCGGAAAACCCATACATCTCCTTGTCTTTTGTATGGCATAAACTGGAAAGACAGATACACATAGAAGGAAGAGCGGAAAAATGCCCTCCCGAAGTTTCCGATCAGTACTTTATGACGCGCCCCTACCGCAGTAGAATCGGAGCTATAATATCTCCTCAGAGCAGAGTTATTGAAAACCGGATGCAAATTATGCGCGCATTTGCCAAAGAAGCTTTTAAATCGGCAGGTAGAGAGATAAAGCGCCCCGATCATTGGGGAGGCTTCGCGGTAACCCCTACCCGTTTTGAATTTTGGCAAGGAAGAGAAAGCAGATTACATGACCGTATTCTGTATTTAAAAGGCGAAGACGGAAAATGGCAAAAAGAAAGATTAGCCCCATAAAAAAGCGCTGGTAATGGAATTATCCTATCAGCGCTTCCCTTATAAATTAGCAATCATCATCTTAAATCAACTTAACAAACAATTCGCCTTCTATCTCCTGCGTTGAGATTTTGTTTTCTCTCAACAACCATCCGAGGCCTAAGAACAAATCTTTGTCGACCAATTTTGTGACTTTCTTGATTTGTTTAGCAGTTAAACCTTCGGTTTCATTCAGTGCATTCCAAATTTTTCCAGCAGTTTCACCAGCTTTTTCTTTTAACATTTTTGTTCAGTTTTAATTAGACATACTTTAATACCTATCTTAAAATAAAATCAGATTTTATTTCATCGACAAATATAACTATTTTTATGTTATATAACACATTATAGCAAATAAATTCACAGAAATGTCATAAAAAAACGTCTCTAGTTATTCACTTTTTGTTTTCAAGTACTCCGCCCAAATGCGTGCAGCTTCTTCAACCATCTTTACACAAGGGCGTTTCTGGTAATATTGATCCGTCCTGTTTTCCGGAATAAAAGAACCTTCAGGTTGTTTAAGCCCGAGCAGTTCCGCACAGACTAAAGAACCGTTACGCTTTGAGAACTCTCCGGCTAATTGCTGCACCAATGCATAATTTGCGGCTTTTCCATCCCTATCTTTCGCATCAGTCGTACCATTTTCTAATCCTGCAAGTAAAAACATTCCGCAAGCTGCCCCGCATGTCTGGCGCATCCTACCGATACCTCCTCCAAATGAAGCTGCCATTCGCAGAGCTTGTTCTTCGGTATATCCATACATATCGGCAAATGCAGCTACTACCGATTGGGAACAATTATAGCCGCTTTTGAAATAGGTTACAGCTTTATCTACCCTTTCCTCTAAATCTATCATGTTCAATCTGCAATTTCAAGCAACATGGGACAATGATCGGAATGCACCGCATCATTCAGTATCCGGGCATCCTTTAGCAATGGGCGTACACCTTCGGTAACCATACAGTAATCTATTCTCCAGCCTTTATTCTTTGCACGGGAGTTAAAACGGTAACTCCACCAAGTATATTCTTGCTTATCGGGGTGTAAAAAGCGGAAACTGTCTACAAAACCCGCATTAAGAAAGCGCGTCATCCACTCCCGTTCTTCGGGCAAGAAACCGCTATTAGTAGCATTGCGCACCGGATCATGAATATCTATTGCTTCATGGCAAATATTATAATCACCACAAAGAATCAAGTTAGGGCGCGACTTTCGCAATTCCACCACATAATCCTGAAATTTCTCCAACCAGCCCATCTTGAACGATTGACGTTCATCACCACTCGTACCGGAAGGATGATATACACTCACAATGGAGAGATCGCCATAATCAGCGCGAATAAAACGTCCTTCCCTGTCATATTCCTCCAATCCCATGCCATATTCAACATGATCCGGTTGGCGCTTTGTCAGGATAGCCACTCCGCTATACCCTTTCTTCTCCGCCGAAAACAGATAGTAATTATCAAACCCTGCTGCCTGCATCATCTCTGTGGGATATTGGTCGGGCTGAAGCTTGGTCTCTTGAAAGCAAACCACATCCACATTTTCCTGTGCAAGCCACTCCGACAAGCCTTTACTTGCAGCAGCACGCAGACCGTTCACATTGTATGTTATAATTTTCATTTCCTATTTCAGTTTATACGTTATTATTTTTTTAAAAGAGTTCTGTTTGCCGGATACTATTTCAGATATCCTTCGTGACGCAACAGGCTCTCTTTGCGGTCAAGCCCCCAATGATATCCTCCCAAACCACCATCTTTCCTCAGTACTCTATGACAGGGTATCAATATCGATACCGGATTTTTCCCGACAGCCGTTCCTACAGCCCGGGAAGCATTGGAGTCTCCCAAAGAGCGAGCAATATCAAGATAAGATACTACGTTACCCGAAGGAATATTCAACAATTCATTCCACACTTTAAGTTGGAAATCGGTGCCTTTTATATGAAGAATAAGCTGTGGAAGATCTTCTGTATTGAGACCCGACAAAGCACGTATAGCCTGTTCATGGATTATCTCTTTACGCTCTTCGAAAAGAGCATTCGGAAACAGTTGTTTCAACTCATCCAATTCATTTCTAAATGATGTGCGGAAAGCAAGAAAGCAAATACCCTGGGTAGTAGATGCAACCAGTATATCCCCCCATGGAGTCGTGGCATACGAATATGCAACACTGATTTTTCCTTTAACTTCCGAGTCCGATTTAATCGGAATAATTTTCAGAAAGCGACTGTTCAGCATTTTATTGTTCATGATAGAGCAGAGATTAATAGCATTATATTCAGGATTGTAACAATAGCAGCAATGGAATAGAGCACAAATGTACTCCATTTACTATTGGCATATTGCCCCATTACTTTTCGAGAGGAAGTCAGCCCTACCTGTAAAAACACGGTAAAAGGTAGTTGTATACTTAATATCATTTGCGAGATCAGCAAGCCTTTAAAAGGATCGCCGATAAAGAATATCAATAAAAGAGCAACTCCCAATGAAAGAATTACACCAACTTGGGAGTGGCTGTCTTTAATGTGATATGGTTCGCCAAACATGCCTGCAAAGATGGAACCGGCAGCCATACCGCTAGTGATGGTAGACGAAATTCCCGCCATAAGCAGTGCCATTGCAAAAACCACTGCCGCACTGTCTCCTAAAAGAGGTTCGAGCAAAGATTTAGCCTGTTGCAACTCGTCTACCTTTATTCCTTGTTTGAAGAAGGTGGTGGCTGCCAATAAAATCATAGCACTGTTGATAGCCCAACCGACGATCATCGAAAAGAGCGTATCGAACAATTCGAATTTCAGCACCTTACGTATAGAAGCATCATCCTGCTTATTATACTCGTGACTTTGAATCACTTCGGAATGCAGAAACAGGTTGTGAGGCATAACCACGGCTCCTAAAACACTCATCACAATGAGCATACTTCCTTCGGGAATAGAAGGTTTCACCCAACCTTCAATTGCCATCGGCCAATCAATCTTCACCAAAAACAACTCATAGATAAAAGAAAGACCAATGAATGAAACGAAAGCAATAATAGTCCGTTCAATCTTCTTATACGAATTCGTGAAAAGCATGATGATGACAAATGCGGTGGTGAGAATAGCTCCCCACACAATAGGGATATCAAACAGCATTTGCAACGCAATAGCTCCTCCCAATATCTCGGCTAATGAGGTTGAAACGGAAGCCATCACAGCCGACCATAGAATAGGACGTGAAACCCACTTCGGAGCATATTGCGTAGCAGCCTCCGACAGGCATAAACCGGTAACAATGCCCAAGTGGGCTACATTATGTTGCAAAACAATGAGCATAATGGTGGACAGCGTCACCACCCACAATAAAGTGTAGCCGAACTCGGAACCCGCTGCAAAATTAGAAGCCCAATTGCCCGGATCAATAAATCCAACCGTCACCAACAGTCCCGGACCGATATATTTGAAAACGTCCAAACCACCCAAATAACGTTTATGGTCTCTACGTCTCAAGTCTTGTATTATATTTTTCATACAGTTCAATATTAAAAACGTAAAAATACAAAATTCCGGCTAGAGAACAAATGAAGCTTTTCAAAAAAAGAGCCCCGGCATCACAATGACACCGGGGCTATATGAAGAATAAACAAAAGCAATAGATCAGAATCCCATCTCATGCAAAGCTTGGCAAAGTTGATCTGCACACGATGTGGGACGGTTACCGCAACAAACTCCTTCAAGTTTTGCCATCACATCTTCCACACGCATCCCCCTCAACAAGTTGGATAAAGCATGAAGATTGCCGTCACAGCCACCAATAAAAGTGATCTTTTCCACAATCCCATTTTCAACATCCAGCTCTATTACACGGCTACAAGTGCCTTTTGTATTATAAGTATATTTCATTATTGTTATTCTTCTTCGGGCTTCATATTAGTATAAACCGTCTGAACATCATCAAATTCTTCCAAACGTTCCACCATTTTATCGAGTGTCTCGCGTTGTTCGGCAGTCACATCCTTCAAATCGTTAGGTATATAAGTAAACTCACCACCGACATCTTCAAAGCCACATTCTTCAAGGTGTTTCTGAATCTGGGCATAACTTTTAGGGTCACCGTAAATAGTTATTGTGCCTTCTTCAGGGTCCTCGTCATATTCATCATCCACATCATAATCTATAAGGTCGAGAATCATCTCTTCCATATCCAACTCGGCTTTCTTCTTGAAAGTAAACATGCACTTATGGTCGAAAAGGAAAGCCAAAGAGCCCATTGTACCCATGTTTCCACCGAACTTATTGAATACCGAACGTACATCGGCAACAGTACGGGTAGGATTATCGGTAAGGGTATCTACAAAGACTGCTACTCCATGAGGTCCGTATCCCTCATAAGTCATACTCTTATACTCACTCTGATCTTTACCCATTGCATTCTTTATGGCGCGGTCAATATTGTCTTTCGGCATATTTTCACGCTTGCAAGTTGCGATTACCGAACGTAAGGTAGGGTTATTTTCCGGTTCCGGTCCTCCAGCCTTAACAGCAATTGCAATTTGTTTACCCAGACGAGTAAAGGTCTTGGCCATGTGGCCCCATCTCTTCAATTTGGCAGCTTTTCTATATTCAAACGCTCTTCCCATTGGTCTATATTTTATTATTATATTAAAATTACTATCTCAATTTAGCATTTAGCTTGTCTTCCAGATTCTTCACCAACTTGCCCATGATCTTATCAATCACTTTATCGTTCAAGGTTTGAGTCTCATCCTGCAAAATAAAGCAAACCGCATACGACTTCTTTCCGGCTTCCAGGTTTTTGCCTTCATACACATCGAATAGCTCAACAGACTTCAGAAGCTTCTTTTCCGTGTCATAAGCTATCTTTTCAATTTCGCAGAATTGAACCTTCTTATCCAGCAGTAAAGCCAAGTCACGGCGTACGGCGGGGAACCTAGGAATCTCGGTATAGCTGACTTTTACGGAACGTGTTGCTTTCATTAACTCTTTCCAGTTTAAATCAGCAAAGTAAACTTCATTATCAATATCGAATGCTTTCAGCATCTTTTTAGTCACCACTCCAAAGGTAGCCAGAAGCTTTCCTCCTTTTGTATGTACCGTCAAAGCAGAAGCGAAAATATCATCACTCAAATTGCCGATAACCAAATTCTTCAAATTCAATCCCAAGCGAAGGAATACATTTTCGACATAAGCTTTCAACTCATATACCGAGCTGCTTTCATCGGGATGAGCCCACGAATTTGCCACCCGCTTGCCGGTCACCCACAAGCCCAAATGGTAATCTTCGGAATAAGCACCCAGTACTTTCTCGGGGTTCTTCTTTTCTTCGTTGAAATAGTAACAATTACCATATTCAAAGAATTTAAGATCGGCATTCTTACGATTTGCATTATGGGAAATACTCTCAAGACCACCAAACAACAAAGTCTGACGCATAGCATTCAAATCGGCACTCAGCGGATTCATCAACATCACCAACCGTTGGGATGGATACGATTCGAGACCTTCATAATAAGCGGCACGGGTCAGTGAGTTATTCAGTATTTCATTGAAACCAAATCCGACCAACTGTTCAGCTATCAGGTTTTGCAGCTTATTCGATTTATCATGTTCGCCTTTTGTAGTCAAACTCGATTTTAAAGTAGTCGGGATTTCAACGTTATTATAACCGTAAATACGGAGTATATCTTCAATTACATCACAATCGCGCTGCACATCCACACGATAAGGAGGAACAGCAAGAGTTAATTGATCTGCTGTTTCGCTAACGATAGTCATCTCCAGACTGGCAATAATGCTTTTGATTGTTTCAACCGGAATATCTTTACCTACCAAAGAGTGAACTTTGGCATAGCTTAATTCAACAACGAAATCTTTTGCCGGTTCAGGGCAAACATCTTTTATTGAAGAAGCAACTACGCCACCGGCAAGTTCCTTAATCATCAATGCTGCCAGCTTCAGGCAATATATAGTTGCGTTAGGGTCAACACCTCTCTCGAAACGGAAAGAAGCATCGGTATTTAAACCATGACGACGAGCCGTTTTACGAATCCATGTCGGATGGAAATAAGCACTTTCTAAAAACACATCGGTTGTTGTCTCTGTCGATCCCGAATCGAGACCACCAAAAACACCTGCAATGCACATGGCTTCCTCTTTATTGCAAATCATCAGATCACGATCGGACAATTTACGTTCCACTCCGTCTAATGTCACAAACGGAGTTCCCTCTGGCATTGTTTTTACCACAACTTCATTGCCTTTTATCTTATCGGCATCGAAGCAATGGAGAGGTTGCCCGAAAGCATGCACAATATAATTCGTGATATCAACTACATTATTAATAGGACGGAGACCGATGATACGAAGTTTGTTTTGCAACCATTCGGGGCTTTCTTTCACTGTCACTCCCTTGATTGTCACACCGGCATAACGGGGACATGCTTCGGTATTCTCTACGGTTACTTTAATATCAAGACTCTCGTTTTCGATAGCAAAAGCGTCAACAGACGGTTTTTGTAATGCGGTCTTTTTTCCGTTTTGCTTTAAATAGGCGTATAAATCGCGAGCTACTCCATAGTGAGAACATGCGTCGGCACGATTGGGAGTAATATCCACTTCCAAGACAAAGTCGCTCTTAATGTTATAATAATCTTTAGCTAGCGTACCGGGAACGGCTGTATCAGGCAAAACTATAATGCCGGCATGGTCGGTACCAATACCGATTTCATCTTCTGCACAAATCATTCCGTTTGACTCCACTCCGCGAAGTTTCGATTTCTTTATAGTGAAGCATTCCTCACCGTCGTAAAGCTTCGTCCCGATAGTAGCCACAACAACTTTCTGACCGGCAGCCACATTTGAAGCACCACAGACTATTTGCACCGGCTCTACATTACCCAAGTTTACGGTAGTGATGTGCATGTGGTCGGAATCAGGATGAGGTTCGCATGTCAGTACTTCGCCAATCACGAGACCTTCGAGTCCGCCTTTAACGGTTTGTACTTCTTCCACACTTCCCGTCTCCAAACCAATGGAAGTTAAAGCGTCAGCTACTTCATCCGGGGTTAAATCAAAATCCACATACTCTTTAAGCCAGTTATAAGAGATATTCATATCGTATATTTTTTACTATTTTCAAAAGTGACTCGCAAAGTTAATAAGATTTTTTGGTTGAGTAGAAATTATTCATTAAGAAAATACGCAAGTACAATGCTCACAAATAAAGCGATAAACATATTTTGATTCAAAAAAAAGAAACAAAAATGCAGTATTTATCCAACTAAAGCGTTTCCATATACAGAACCTATAAATCATAAAAAAGCATTGATGATGAAAACTTTTAAATTATTGCTCGGCATTTTCTTCACACTTTTTCTATTCTATGCATGCAGTGAAGATGATAGTATCAATCAAAATGACATCGTGGGAGTTTGGATGGTCAATACCACAGAAGGGTATTATCAAGGCACCAACATTCCCGTAGATGCGTTACCCCAGAGATACATATTCAATAAGGACGGGACGGGTACTTATCAGACTTTAATCAATGCACAGCAGTCCGAACCGGAAAAAGTTGTATACCAAGAAAATATTACCTGGAAAAACACCGGCAACAAACTCATCGTAAATCGTGAAAAAGGGGATAAAATAGAGTATGTATTCGTAGAGAAAAGCTCGGAATATATGAAATATAATGTATACAGCTCTCCTGACAGTTACAATATTTATGTCTTTCAAAAAGCTAAATAGCCCGGATAACAAATAACCGGACTATAAATAACATGTGTGCACAGAATAAGACCGTTGCCTAGAAAGGCAATGGTCCGTTGTTATCCATACCGCCAAACGGGTTGTTTGCAGAAACCGAATATTCCTGGGGAGGGGGTATGGATCCTTTTTGAGGTGCATTTATCTTTGAGCCAAATGTAGCTGCGCCATCAGCAGGATGGGGAGCAATCATATCATCCTCCGGATTCTGGAAACGGGTGTACTGCCCGATAAAGCGGAGACGCACATCTCCTACGGCACCATTACGATGTTTTGCAATAATGATTTCGGCCATACCGCGCAAATCTTCACCATCAGCCGATTGATAAATCTTATAGTATTCGGGACGGTGGATAAAGCATACCATATCGGCATCCTGCTCAATGGCTCCCGATTCACGCAAGTCACTCAACTGGGGACGCTTACCATCTTCTCCTTCACGATTTTCAACACCACGATTCAACTGTGAAAGGGCGATAATCGGAATATTCAACTCTTTTGCCAAACCTTTAAGCGAACGCGAGATTGTGCTGACTTCTTCCTGACGACTGCCAAAAGACATACCGCTGGCATTCATTAGCTGAAGGTAGTCAATGATGATGATCTTCACCCCATGCTCACGTACAAGCCTCCTGGCTTTTGTACGAAGTTCGAAGACAGACAATGAAGGGGTATCATCAACATATAAAGGAGCATCCAGCAAATCTCTCAGCTTATAATCGAGCTGTTGCCACTCGTAATCGGCCAACTGACCACTTTTAATTTTCTCACTCGGAATTTCGCACGCATTGGATATCAGACGGTTAACCAGCTGTACGTTGCTCATTTCCAATGAGAACAAGGCCACCGGATTGCGATAGTTTACTGCAATATTTTTAGCCATTGAAAGCACGAACGCCGTTTTACCCATCGCAGGACGTGCAGCTATAATAATAAGATCGGAATTCTGCCAACCGGAAGTCATTTTATCCAAACGTAGAAATCCACTTTCAAGTCCGCTCAAACCATCGGTACGGGCAGCTGCTTTTTGGATTAACTGATACGCTTCTTCAATAATCGGATTAATCTGCGTATAATCCTTCTTCATATTCTGTTGGGAGATCTCAAACAACCGCCCTTCAGCTTCCTGCATCAGATCATCGACATCTAATGTTTCGTCAAAAGCTTTACTTTGAATATTACTGGAGAAAGTGATCAACTCGCGCGCAAGGGCTTTTTGGGCTATAATTCGCGCATGATATTCGATATGCGCCGAAGAAGCAACCTTGCTGCTCAGTTGGGTAATATAAAACGGACCGCCAATTTCGTCCAACTCACCACGTTTAGCGAGTTGCTCTTTCACCGTAAGAATATCGACCGGCTTCTGATTTACCGCTAGATCGGTAATGGCGGAATAGATTAGCTGATGTTTATGTTCATAAAAAGATTCGGGTCGCAAAATTTCACTCACTAATGAATATGCATCTTTTTCAATCATTAGGGCACCCAATACCGCCTCTTCAAGTTCAGGCGCTTGTGGTTGTAGGCGTCCATAATCATTGACCGGTTGTATTTTCGTTTTGTTATTGCGAGTAATTCTTTTCTGTTCTGCCATTTTACGTTATAGTTTTTTCAAAAAGGGAAACAAAGATACTTCAAATCTTCTGAAATATAGCTCACCGGACAAAGATATACGGTTTTATTTAGGCTTGTGATGCGAAGCAACCATTATTTATTAACTTTGTCGGGTGATTACGGTTAATAACATCACGAGTTATCAGTCTGCCTGTGAATAGCTTAGATAAAAATGTGGATGACACGGGCAATGAGATCAAAAAAAATACGGAACAACGCAATGATTACATTTCCAAATGCTAAAATAAATCTGGGACTCAATATCGTTGAGAAGCGCCCGGATGGTTACCACAATCTGGAAACGGTGTTTTATCCCGTTGCACTGGAAGATGCCTTGGAGATAAATGAGGTGCCGAAGACAGAATCAAAAGAAAAGTGCCAACTACATCAGTACGGCACACCAATAGCCGGAAACCCGCAAGACAACCTCGTGGTGAAAGCTTACCACTTGCTGGACAGCGAATTCGGATTACCGCCTGTTGAAATTCATCTCTATAAGCACATACCGTCGGGAGCCGGATTGGGAGGCGGCTCATCGGATGCCGCTTTCATGCTTAAGTTACTCAATGAGAAATTCCTGTTGAGTTTATCGGATGAGAAATTGGAAGATTATGCCGTCCGATTGGGAGCCGATTGCCCCTTCTTCATAGCCAATAAGCCGGTGTATGCCGAAGAAACGGGAAACCTCTTCTCTCCCATCCCGCTTTCACTTAAAGGATACCGCATTTTACTGATAAAGCCGGATATCTTCGTTTCTACCCGGGAAGCTTTTTCACACATCACTCCGCAACGCCCGGCAATAGCACTGAAAGATGTCGTAAGTCAGCCGGTAAGCGAATGGAAAGAACTCATGGTAAACGATTTTGAGAAAAGCGTATTTCCACAGCACCCTCAAATTGAAGCAATTAAAAACGAGCTCTACCAACAAGGGGCTATTTATGCCGCAATGAGTGGTTCTGGCTCTTCGGTATTCGGACTTTTCGAGGCGACTGCCACCATACCTGATATCAAAAGAGAAGAGAACATTTTTATTCATCAAGGGGTGCTGCAATAAACAGCAATTCACGCTTTGGTGTAACGAATAAAAAGCATTGGTTTAAGCAAACTGCAAGCGAGAAGAATCTATCGGGAACCACAGGGCTTCGGTTTTCAAACCGTAGGGCTGTGGTATGTAAACCGTAGCGCATCGGTACAAGAACCAAAGGGCTACGGTTCCGCAACGAAAGCCTTTCTGATTTTATGCGAGAAAATGATCGTATTTTCAAGCCCTCACAAGGCTGTATCCAACCGAACGAAAGAGCATAAACGCGACAACAAAGGCATTTCAACTGCCGTGCAGATAGAAAGAAGAAGTAGGTTACCGATGTATAAACGTGATAATAAAAATATTTAGACACCTCAGAGTACGGATTAAGAGATGGTGTTATTGCCGGTTAAACGCAACGAAAAAGGCATTTCAACTGCCGTGTAGACAGGAAGAAGAAGGTTACCGATGTATGAGCATGATAGCAAAGGCATTTAGCCCTTTCAGTCGAACAAAAAAATAAGCCTTATCTCTCGACAAGGCTTATTCACAACACAAACACAAAATAAAACACGACAAAACTACTATGCAATCTTACCTTAATATGCCGGGGAGGCATATCTATCAGTTACGAATATTCACATACACATAAACTGTTTCAGGTTGATTTGCTCTTAATTAACAACAGTAAAATACGTTTGTTTTATTTACTGTGTTAAATAATCTAAAAATATTATTGAATACCCTTCTCACGGAGCTTCAATTGCCAGTTCCATGCAGAAAGCAAAGTATCTTCAATGGTTTCAACAGCTGTCCAACCCAATTCATTATTAGCCAAAGCAGGGTCTGCCCAGACTTTTTCTATATCACCGGCACGGCGACCTACAATCTGGTAGTTCAGCTTCACACCTGTGGCTTTTTCAAAAGCATGAATCAATTGAAGCACTGAAAGTCCTATACCTGTACCAATGTTGAAAACTTCAACCTTATCCTTCTGTAGATCATCAAGAATACGGTGGATAGCAATTACGTGGGCTTTAGCCAGATCGACAACGTTAATAAAGTCGCGGATACATGAACCGTCAGGAGTATTATAATCATCGCCAAAGACACTCAATTTTTCACGGATACCCATAGCGGTTTGAGTCAAGTACGGTACAAGGTTTTGGGGAACTCCATTCGGCAACTCTCCAAGTATAGCGGTAGGATGCGCACCTATAGGATTAAAGTAACGCAATAAAATAGCGTTAATCGGAGCACCGGAAGTTATGGTGTCACGAATAATCTCTTCATTAATCTGCTTCGTATTTCCGTAAGGAGATTCAGCTTTTTTTATGGGGGCTTGTTCGGTCACAGGAAGGATATCCGGTTGACCGTACACTGTGCACGAAGAAGAGAAGACAATGCCTTTCACATCATATTTGGGCATCAATTCAAGCAAGTTGATAAGAGACACCAAGTTATTTCTATAATACAGCAATGGTTTCTGAACCGATTCACCCACAGCCTTACTTGCAGCAAAGTGTATGATAGCTTTAATACCCTGATATTTAGAAAACACAGACTCCAAATCTGCAAAATTCAGACAATCCACCTCTTCAAAAGCAGGGCGGATACCGGAGATTTTCTCTATATTATCTACAACATCTGCACTCGAGTTGGAAAGGTTATCCACGATAACTACATCGTATCCGGCATTTTGGAGTTCAACAACTGTATGGGACCCAATATATCCGGTTCCACCTGTAACTAAAATTTTTTCTTTCATAATATGGTAAATATTTTGGTTATCACATGATGCGGCAAAATTACAGATTGGAATCAGTCTACCATTTGTAATTAATACCAAAGCTCAATAATTCTTTCAACTGGAAGTGGCTGTCTCCTTTTGTAGGGGCATTACTATCGTCGAAACGTCCGAAGGCATATAACTTGGTCGATAAATAACGGTTCAATACAAAGTTCACTGTATTTTCCCATTCTATACGTACCCAATCATAGCTGGTCAGGTAGTTTAATCGGGAGTTCAAAGTTATAGTAGGAATGATGGTCCAGTCGAGCGTAGGTTGCACTTGAGAACCGAAATTGTGACGGACACATTTTCCTTCTTCCAGACCAAAATTCACTTCATTCACATCTTTGTTACCAACATAGCGAAGCGCGTACGTCAAAGGTGCCATGAAGACGGAAAGATTCATTTTCTTCTTTCTCAATTTATAGTCCATACCAATGCTGACTGAAAGATCGGCAGGTGCTAAAAATGCAGAATACAATTCCTGGGAATTAGCTTTATAGCCATGCGAGAACTGAGTCTTAAATTCTGAAGAAATCGTATAATACCAATTGGAAGCAGCTTGTATCCCTAACTTGGTAGCCATTCGGAGTTGATCTGTATTTACAAGATATTTATGATATTTGTCGGATGCAGTAGAACCAAATCCCAACTGGGCATCCACCAGGTTTTCCCATTGAATTTTCTCCTGGTCGTTATAGTTGGCATACAATTGAAGATTTGCTAAAAAAGAGTTGGTACTCTCCCCTCCTTTATACCAGTTATCCGAAACATAGTTCTGAGTCAGTTGCAACGAACCCGAACCACCGGTAATCCACCAGTTCGGTTTTCTAATAACCAGTTCGGCATCTTCCTTCACACCAACCACAGCTTCACGGGCAAATAGTTTGGTAACAGGAGGTTTAGATGATATTTCTTTTTGAATATTATCTTTAAAAGCTTTCAGATGCATAATTTCATCTTCCGTAGCAACAATCTTACCCGGATCACTGACGTATAAGCTCAATAATGTATTGTCTACGATTTTATTCGCCTTATCTTTCGTGGTAAAAAGACTTTCATCAAATGGCAACAATGCAGTTGTCAAAGAATCAGCATTTTGTTTCTTTGGTGGCCATTCCAGTGTGGACAAGCGCGCCATTGGAGATCTATAATAAGTCAGTGGCAAGAATAAGCGGTAGAAATCAGGGTTGGAAGCAATATAGCGTTCGGGAGTAATAGGATCATTCAAATAATCCAGGACTCCGAAAAGTCTCTCATACAGTATGGATACCGTGTCTATCTTTGCTACATTATTTGCGGTTTTCAACTTAAGAACAAAGTATTGTTTCAATACTCCCGATAATGTGTCTGCCTTAACTGAATGCTGTTCCTGATGGATAAATGAAGCATTCTTCATTGCGCTTTGAGCCGATAGCGACAAGGGAAACAGCGCAATAACAACCAATAGTGTCAAATATTTACCTTTCATCATATCTAATTAAGCTATTTAGCGGCAAAAGTAAACCAAAATGTTCAGAAAACATAGGAAACAAAAATAAAAGATTGCTAACATAATAATACGGAAAGACATTCTTTTAATAATTGTTTCACCTAAACTTTATGTTCTTCCTCTTTTTTTTGTAATTTTGCGCTTTTTAAGAGAGTGTGCAAAATAACATTGTGCACTTATTATGCATGCATAAACAATAAATTAACAATATAGAACCGTGGGAGAAACAAAGTATATTTTCGTTACCGGTGGTGTTGCTTCTTCACTAGGAAAAGGCATCATTTCGTCATCTATCGGCAAGCTACTACAAGCAAGAGGATATAAAGTCACTATTCAGAAGTTCGATCCGTATATCAATATAGATCCGGGAACTCTTAATCCTTATGAACATGGAGAATGTTACGTAACAGTTGACGGCCATGAAGCAGACCTTGACTTGGGTCATTACGAACGTTTTTTGGGCATTCAGACAACCAAAGCCAACAACATTACTACCGGACGCATATACAAAAGTGTGATAGATAAAGAGAGACGTGGAGACTATCTTGGTAAGACCATTCAAATTATCCCTCACATTACCGATGAGATTAAAAGAAATGTAAAGTTACTGGGTAACAAATATAAATTTGATTTCGTAATCACCGAGATAGGTGGAACCGTAGGTGATATTGAGTCATTGCCTTATCTGGAGAGTATCCGTCAGCTTAAATGGGAATTGGGAAAAGATGCACTATGTGTACATCTTACTTATGTGCCTTACCTTGCAGCTGCCGGTGAATTGAAGACAAAGCCTACCCAGCATTCGGTAAAAGAGTTGCAAAGCGCGGGGATACAACCGGATATCCTTGTACTGAGAGCTGAGCATGAACTAAACATCGGTTTAAGAAAGAAAGTGGCTCTATTCTGCAATGTAGACGAAAATGCCGTTGTACAGAGCATTGATGCTCCGACAATATATGAAGTTCCTCTATTGATGCAAGCCCAGGGATTGGATGAAACAATCCTGAAGAAAATGGGTCTACCCGTAGGTACTGCTCCCGATCTCAACTCTTGGCGTGCTTTCTTGGAACGTCGCCATAAAGCGGAAAAGACCAAGCCTATTCATATTGCATTAGTTGGAAAATACGATTTACAAGATGCTTATAAATCCATCCGCGAAGCTTTATCGCAAGCCGGTACCTACAACGACTGCAAAGTGGAAGTGGATTTTGTAAACAGTGAAAAGCTTACCGATGAGAATATTGCAAAGGCTTTGGAAGGTATGGCCGGAATTGTTATAGGCCCGGGATTCGGCGAACGTGGCATAAACGGTAAATTCGTCGCTGCAAAATATACCCGCACTCACAACATTCCTACTTTTGGTATCTGCCTCGGAATGCAATGCCTTGCTATTGAGTTTGCGCGGAATGTATTGGGATATGCCGATGCTAATTCACGTGAGATGGATGAAAAAACGCCGAACAACGTGATTGATATCATGGAAGAGCAGAAATCTATCACGAACATGGGGGGAACAATGCGTCTGGGAGCATACGAGTGTGTATTGCAGAAAGGAAGCAAAGCTTACGAAGCATACGGTTCGGAACATATCCAGGAACGTCACCGCCATCGTTATGAATTCAACAACAGCTACAAAAACGAATATGAAGCTGCGGGAATGAAATGTGTGGGCGTTAATCCGGAATCCGACTTGGTAGAAATCGTTGAAATACCCGAATTAAAGTGGTTTATCGGTACTCAGTTCCATCCGGAATATAGCAGTACGGTACTGAATCCGCATCCATTATTTGTATCATTTATTAAAGCTACGGTAGCACATCAACAGGCTACCAATAAAAAATAATTTTATAAAATAAAGAATTCACTCCTTATGGATAAAAATACCATTACAGGTCTTGTACTAATAGCAATCTTATTAATAGGATTCAGCTTTTTCAGTCGCCCCAGCAAAGAGCAAACGGAAGCACAGAAGCGCTATTATGATTCCATTACTTTAGTACAACAACATGAGAAGGAACTCAAAGCCAAAGCAGAAGCTGCATTGGCCAACGAGAAAGAAGCCGCAAGAGCCGATTCTTCTTCACTCTTTTATAATGCAACTCAGGGAAAAGATTCCACGATCACTATCCAGAATGAATTAGCTCAGATTACATTATCGAGCAAAGGAGGACGAGTTACTTCGGCATTATTAAAAGAATACAAAGGTCAGGACAAAAAAACGCCTGTGACTCTGTTTGACATGACTGATTCATCCCTGAATCTGCTTTTCTACAATCAAAAGCAAACCATTCAAACAAAAGATTACTATTTCTCAATAGTAAACCCGACGGATAGCTCGGTTACCATGCGTCTTGCTGCCGACAGCTTAAGCTATATCGATCTTAAATACATCATGCATTCCAATAGCTACTTGGTTGACTTTATCATCGAGGCTGTAGGAATGGATGGAAAGCTCGCCGCCGGCAACAAAACTGTAGACTTGGAATGGTCACAGCGTGCTCGCCAAATAGAGAAAGGATATACCTACGAAAATCGTCTTTCCGAACTTACTTATAAGGTAAAAGGAGATAAAACCGACTATTTGTCCGCGAGCAAGGATCAGGAAAAAAGCATTCCCGAGCACTTAAACTGGATTGCTTTTAAGAATCAGTTCTTCTCATCCGTACTTATTGCCGACAATAGCTTCGAGAAGACGAAGCTTACCTCTAAAATGGATGCTCAAGGAAGTGGATATATTAAAGACTACGCAGCCGAAACAAGTACTAGCTTTGACCCGACAGGTAAAGTGCCTACTAAAATGTTCTTCTACTTCGGTCCTAACCACTACAAGACTTTAACGGCATTAGATAAAGGTCGCACCGACAAATGGGAATTGAACAGGCTGGTATATCTGGGATGGCCTGTAGTTCGCCAGATCAATCAATGGTTTACAATCAACGTATTCGACTGGTTGTCCAACTGGGGACTTGGAATGGGTATCGTCTTATTGCTTATGACTTTAATCGTGAAGGCGGTAGTATTCCCGGCAACATGGAAGACTTATATTTCATCTGCCAAAATGCGCGTGCTGAAACCCAAAATAGATGAAATCAGTCAGAAGTATCCTAAGCAGGAAGATGCTTTGAAAAAGCAGCAAGAGACCATGTCATTATATAGCCAATACGGCGTAAGTCCAATGGGTGGATGCTTGCCAATGTTGATACAGTTCCCTATTCTTATGGCATTGTTCATGTTTGTGCCAAGCGCTATAGAATTACGTCAACAAAGCTTCCTGTGGGCTGACGACCTTTCTACATACGACGCTATCGTGAATTTCCCATTCCATATCCCATTCTTAGGAAGTCACCTTAGCTTGTTCTGTCTGTTGATGACAGCTGTCAATGTTCTTAATGCTAAATTTATGATGCAGCAACAAGACACAGGTGCTCAACCTCAAATGGCAGCAATGAAGTGGATGTCTTACCTGATGCCTATAATGTTCTTATTCATATTGAATGACTATCCGGCAGGATTGAACTATTACTACTTTATATCTACCCTTATCAGTGTATTGACCACAATTGTTCTTCGCAAGACAACGGATGAAGCACAATTGTTGGCTCAGCTCGAGATGAATAAAAAAGACCCGAAGAAAACCAAACAAAGCGGTTTTGCGGCGAGACTCGAAGCAATGCAAAAACAACAGGAAGAAATGAAGAAGGCAAGACAAGGAAAGAAATAATTTTTTTTCGTATATTTACAAAATAAAGCCGGTTAATATTATTATCCGGCTTTATTTGTCCTTAGTCATCATGAAACAACCATCATAGGCTTATTATACTAACTTAATGAAAACAGCATATTCAAACAAAGAAATAAGACATATCGCGACTCCCGTCCTGATCAGTTTAGTCATGGAACAAATGATAGGTATGACTGATACAGCTTTTCTCGGGCGTGTGGGAGAAGTTGAGTTGGGAGCATCGGCTATAGCAGGGGTCTACTATATCGCAATTTTTATGATCGCATACGGCTTCAGTATCGGTTCGCAGATTCTTATAGCCAGACGAAACGGAGAGCGGCAATATAAAGAAATAGGAAGAATATTCTACCAAGGGATTTATTTCTTACTAGCCTTAGCTGTGGTTATGTTCTTTCTATCCCAATATTTCTCGCCAATCATTCTTAAACGTATCGTATCTTCGGAGCATGTATACAAGGCGGCCATCAGCTTCTTGAACTGGAGGGTTTTCGGCTTCTTCTTCTCTTTTGCTGGCATCATGTTCCGTGCATTTTTTGTGGGCACCACCCAGACCCGCACATTAACGCTTAACTCGGTTATAATGGTACTTTCAAACGTACTATTCAATTATATCCTGATTTTCGGAAAGTTTGGTTTTCCTGCACTCGGAATAGCGGGAGCTGCAATAGGTTCTTCACTTGCCGAAATGATTTCCGTCATATTCTTTATCCTATATACACGCTATCATATAGACTACAAGAAGTATGGGCTGAACGTACTGGATGGCATAAAGTTTTCGGTGCTGAAACATATTCTAAATATCTCGGTATGGACAATGATACAAAATTTCATTTCGTTGTCAACATGGTTTTTGTTTTTTCTGTTTATGGAGCACCTCGGCGAACGTCCGCTCGCAATAACCAACATTGTTCGTAATGTGTCGGGCATCATGTTTATGATCATTATTGCTTATGCTTCCACATGCAGTTCGTTAACCGGTAATCTGATCGGTGCAGGAAAAGCTGAGTACGTTGCAGTAACCATCAAACAACATATACGCATTGCCTACACCTTTATTCTGCCCATAGCATTGGCGTGCTCACTACTCCCCCATCTGGTAATAGGTATTTATACCGATATACCCGACTTGATTGAGGCCTCAATACCTTCGCTTTGGGTGCTTTGTTCAGCCTACATCATCATGATACCGGCCAACATATACTTCCAGGCGGTATCAGGCACCGGAAATACCCGTACAGCTCTTCTACTGGAATTTTCGGCGCTTACCATTTACATGTTCTACATGACCTATATAGTGCTCGTAGTCCGAAATGTAGCCCTGTGCTGGACTACTGAGCATATCTATGCCACATTTATAGGACTCTTCTCATACATCTATATGAAGAAAGGAAATTGGAAAGAGAAAAAAATATAGGAAAATATCTATCTTCGCCACTAATATTAATTATATCATAAATATGATACCAATAAAACTATTACTTATGTCAGCAGCAGTCATGTCAGCGTCCTGCATGGAAGTGCAAGCTAATACAGAACAGGACAAGAGTCTGATCGGGAAATCAGATATAAAAATTACCAATCAGCGGCTATCACCTGAAGCTTTATGGGCCATGGGACGAATCGGTGGAGTAGTTGTGTCTCCCAATGAAAAGCAGATAGCATATACTGTCGCGTATTACAGTGTGCCCGAGAATAAAAGTAATCGGGAAGTATTCGTGATGAATGCCGATGGAACCGGTAACAAACAGATCACGCAGACGCCGTGGCAAGAAAATGAAGTAAGTTGGATAAAAGGAGGCAGTAAACTGGCCTTCCTCTCGAATGAAGGCGGCAGTAACCAGATATGGGAAATGAATCCCGATGGTACTGAACGCAAACAGTTGACTCATTACGAAAGTGACATTGAAGCTTTCTCTTTTTCTCCCGACGGGAAAAAACTTCTTTTCGTTTCGCAGACCAAAACGATAAACAGCACAGCCGATAAGCATCCTGATCTGCCTAAGGCTACAGGTATTATCATAACCGACCTGATGTATAAACATTGGGATGAATGGGTGACAACAGCTCCCCATCCATTTTTTGCAGACTTCGACGGAAGTGCGATTCACAACATCAAGGACGTATTGCAAGGAGAACCATACGAAAGTCCGATGAAACCATTTGGCGGCATTGAGCAATTGGCGTGGAGTCCTGCCTCAGATAAGGTAGCTTATACCTGCCGTAAGAAAACCGGATTGGCTTATGCCCTATCTACTAATTCCGATATTTACATCTACGATTTAAATGATCAGAAGACAATCAATATCACCGAAGAGAATAAGGGCTATGACACCAACCCGCAATACTCACCGGACGGTAAATACATCGCTTGGCAAAGTATGGAGAGAGATGGATACGAAGCTGATCAAAACCGTCTCTTCATCATGAATCTGGCTACCGGAGAGAAACGTTTTGTAAGCAAAGCTTTCGAATCGAATGTGGATGGATTCTTATGGAACAAGGATTCTAAAAGCATATTCTTCTATGGTGTATGGCATGGTGAGACTCAAATCTATAATGTCGATTTAAAGAAAGATAATATAGCCCAGCTCACAGAGGGGGTATTCGATTATGGTTCTTTAGCTTTGGCAGGCAACAAGATAATTGCAAAGCGTCATTCAATGAGTGCCGGCGATGAAATATATGCTATCGACAACACTAGAAAAGGTAAGTCCTTCGCCAACGTCAAGCAGCTGTCCTATGAGAATAAAGCCATCTACGATCAATTAGAGATGGGTAAAGTGGAATCACGCTGGATGAAGACAACCGATGGCAAAGAAATGCTGACTTGGGTTATTTATCCTCCCAAGTTCGATCCGAATAAAAAGTACCCTACACTTCTTTACTGTGAAGGAGGCCCTCAAAGCCCGGTAAGCCAGTTTTGGAGTTACCGCTGGAACTTCCAGATTATGGCGGCTCACGACTACATTATCGTAGCCCCCAATCGTCGCGGTCTCCCCGGCTTTGGTTTAGAATGGAATGAAGCCATCAGCGGAGATTACGGAGGTCAGTGTATGGCAGACTATTTCACAGCTATTGATGAAATGGCAAAAGAACCTTATGTAGACAGAGATCACTTGGGATGCGTTGGGGCCAGTTTCGGAGGTTTTTCAGTGTATTGGCTTGCCGGACATCATAATAAACGTTTCAAAGCATTTATTGCTCATGACGGTATCTTCAACATGGAAATGCAGTACTTGGAGACTGAAGAAAAATGGTTTGCCAATTGGGATATGGGTGGAGCATACTGGGATAAGCAAAATGCCGTATCACAACGTACCTTTGCAAACTCACCACATCAATTTGTTGATAAATGGGACGCTCCTATCCTTTGCATCCACGGTGAAAAGGACTACCGCATTTTAGCAAACCAGGCTATGGCTGCATTTGATGCTGCCAAGATGCGTGGAATACCTGCGGAGTTATTGATTTACCCTGATGAAAACCACTGGGTATTGAAACCTCAAAACGGTATATTATGGCAACGCACATTCTTTGAATGGCTTGACAAATGGCTGAAAAAATAAAGATGCCCTCAAATGCCAGTCCAAAAGCATCTTAAAATAGAGAAAAGACTCTGAGAATAGGCTTTGGCATATCCCTCAGGTCGGAATAAAGCAGAAGCGGCAATCTCATAATGAGATTGCCGCTTCTGCTTCTGCTTCTGCTTTAAAGTTATCAGACGATGCCCAACAACGATCCATAAAGTATATAAAATACTCACAAAAAGCCGACAGTGATATAATTGAATGAGATCGCCTAATGAATAGGAAATAAAGATCAATAGGATTATTGCTATGCTAATGCAGCCTCTTTATCATAAAGAAGCTTTTATTGAAACAATCAATTTCATACCTGAAGAATACCCCACTCGAAAAAAGGATGCTCATCCGAAGAAGGAAATCAGCAGAAGAATCATTAGAAAATAATTAAGAAAATCATCCGGACAAAGCCTATAAACCTAAGAGAACTTACTGAGCATTTGCCGATAGCAGCAGTACTTTAAGCTTAGAAGCCAATTTGTCTTTTATCTCATTCATCGGAATTTCACGGTTCAATTCTTGCTGTAAGGAAGTCACGCCTTTATCGACAAAACCGCAAGGATGGATGTAACTGAAATACCGTAAATCCGTATTTATATTGAAAGCTAATCCGTGCATCGTCACGAAATGACTGCTCCGTACTCCTATCGCACAGATCTTGCGGGCACGCGGAGTGCCGGTATCCAACCATACTCCCGTTGCATTCTCCATTCTACCCGCGGTAATGCCGTAATCGGCACACACGCCAATAACCGCATCTTCGAGCAAGTGAATATATACTTTCAAGCCCAAGCTATATTCTTCGAGATTAATAATAGGGTAACAAACCAATTGTCCGGGCCCATGGTAGGTAATGTCCCCTCCCCGATCAATATGATATAACGAAGCATTGATGGCTTCCAACTGTTTGTCATTCAACAGCATATTCTGTTCTTTGCCGCTACGTCCAAGAGTATATACGTGAGGATGCTCACAAAGAATGATATGATTTGTATAGCTTTCACCGTTTTGCTTAGCTTGTACAAGCGTATTAAACAACACTTCCTGCTTGTTCCAAGCATCTGCATAAGGGATAAGTCCCCAATCGTTAATCTGTAATTCCATATCCTTAAAATATTATCATCTAATACACAAAACACTTTGCTTATTATAGTAAAGCCGTCTGTGTCTAATGTTACCACCTGATGCACAAAAGACTTTGCTTATTATGACAAAATTCTCTGTGCCTATTAAAATATTATCATCTGATGCACAAAACGCTTTGCTTATTATACTAAAGTCGTCTGAGCTTATTAAAATATTATCGTCTGATACGCAAGCTATTCAATACAACCGACACACTTGAAAATGCCATGGCAGCACTCGCGAGCATTGGATTAAGAAGAAGCCCATTGACCGGATATAATATTCCGGCAGCTATCGGAATCCCTATAAGATTGTATATAAATGCCCAAAATAGATTTTGGTGAATCAAATGTACAGTGCGGCGCGATAAACTGATTGCTTTCGGCAATAAGGATAAGTCCGAAGTCATCAAAGTCACCATAGCCACATCCATTGCAATATCAGTTCCTTTGCCCATCGCAATACTAACATCAGCACGAGCTAATGCCTGAGAATCGTTAATACCATCACCCACCATCGCAACTGTTTTTCTCTGCAACTGAAGTTCACGCACAAAAAGATCTTTGTCATCAGGCAAAGCATCAGCTATATAATGTTTTATACCCAGTGCTCGCGCAACAGTCATAGCAGTACGTTCGCCATCACCGGTTAGCATATATACATCAATTCCATGTTCTTGCAAATGTTGCACTGCTGTAGCAGAAGTCTCTTTTATTCTATCTTTGATAGCCACAACGGCAAGCAACTCATTTTCACGTCCAAAATAGACCATACTACAACCATCCGATTCATACTGCACCAACTCTTGTCCCAAAAGAGGAGAATGTCCGGCCGAATAATCTTTAACTAATTTATGGCTCCCGGCCCAATAATCGATATCATCATACGAAACTCTAATTCCTTTACCTGTGAGACTTTGAAAAGATTCGACCTTCGCAGGAACAATATCTTCAGCCTGAAGAGCCGCAACAATTGCCCCTGCCAAGGGATGTTCCGATTTTAATTCAGCAGCTAAAAGAACATTTTTCAATTGTATTTCTTCAGATGCAGCCCAGAGCCAACCGACAACAGCCGGACGACCTTCCGTAAGTGTTCCTGTTTTATCAAGCACTACAACATTGACCTTGCGCATAAGCTCCAAAGCCACTGCATCTTTTATTAAGATATGCTCACTGGCAGCTTTGCCGATGCCCACCATTAAAGCAGTGGGAGTGGCCAAGCCCAAAGCACAAGGACATGCTATAACCAACACCGAAACTGCTGATAAAAGAGCACGAGATAACACATCCATTCCGCCAAATGCCATCCAAAGAACAAAAGTCAAAGCCGATAAGCATAGAACTACCGGCACAAATATTCCGGTAACATGATCTACAATTCGTTGAACAGGAGCTTTACTGCCCTGAGCCTCTTGCACCATGTGGATTATATTTGCCAGGACTGTTTCACGCCCAACCTTGGCAGCACGAATAACGAAAGAACCTTTTTGATTTATCGTACCGGCAAGCACTTGTGAAGCTATTTTTTTCTCTACCGGCAAAGGTTCTCCGGTAATCATACTTTCATCTACATACGACGTACCGTCTACCAAGAATCCATCTACAGGGATTTGTTCACCGGGACGTACAGTAATCAGATCATTTACGCATAGTGAATCCAGTGGGACTTCCTCATCCACCCCATCTCCATTGATGAGATGAGCTGTTTTAGGCTGAAGTTTCATCAACTTACGTATAGCAATGGAAGTATTCCCTTTGGCGCTCTCTTCCATCAATTTCCCCGTGAGAACAAAAGCTATAATCACAGCCGATGCTTCATAATAAATATGTGGTTCCAGCCCCCGGGCAATCCAAAATTCCGGGAAAATCGTATTAAATACACTAAATAGAAAAGCTATTGAGGTGCTTAAAGCCACCAATGTATCCATATTACTCCTGTGCAAACGCAACTGTTTCCATGCACCAATAAAGAAAGGAGTGCCAAAAATGGTCAAAACAGGAATGGTTAAAATCATTTGGATAAGCCCTGAATGAGGGAAGTCCATAAATACCATTGAGAGCATCAACAATGGGACAGAAAAGATCCAAGCACCAATCACACGATATTTCAGAGCACGGTAGCTCTTTTGCTTTCTTTCTTCCTGACGTTCTTCCATATGATCCTCATTAATAATAAGATCATATCCGGCAGCTACAACTGCTAAACGAATGCTTTCCGGTGTCTGTTGCTCAGAATCATAAGAAACTAACAGCAAATTACTTGCAAAATTAACCGAGGACTCTTTCACTCCAGCCAAATGCCTAACGGACTTTTCTACATTATTGGCACATCCGGCACAATGCATATTTAACACAGGAAATGACTTCTTTATAATATCACCCATTTTTTTATCTATAACCTTGTTATGAAAAAGGACCAAGCATCTTTTACGCAGAGATAAGCTCATTAATGTGTTTCAGAATAAAGCATAAAAGCCTTAAAATATAAGAAGATGCAATCTTAAAACAAAGATAACAAAGGATTTGTTTACCCTAGAGTATCCAAATATCTTTTTTCTATTTTATAGTTTATATTAGCGAATTAAGATTTATATTTGTGGATAAGGAAGCTATTAATGACAACTTAAAATTAATAAATAACTGACATGAAAAAGCAATATGTAAGTCTTCTGACGCTATTCTTTACAGTATGTATATTTTTTGTATCATGTACAAACAAAGGAGACAAAAATGCCGGAAATTTAAACTTCGATAGTATCCAGGTAAATAAGACGGTCCACTTATTCGGCGATACAGCAAAGCCAGGCTGCAATCTTATAATCAACTTTCAATACATTATAAAATCGACAGATAAAAAAACTCAGGACAGCTTGAATACAATCTTTTTATCTGCGTGTTTAGGAGATACATTTGCAATTTTGCCTCCCAAAACGGCAATCCAAAAATATACCCAGAAATATGTGACGGATTACCGTAGAGACCTCGAGCCAATGTACAAGAAAGATGAAGCGGACAATGAAGATAAGAAAGCAATCTTGTCATGGTATTCTTATTACAAAAACGTAGAAGGTCACGTCCAACTATACCAAAAAAGCCTACTTGTTTATCGGGTGGATTATAGTGAATATACCGGAGGTGCACACGGAATGTATTCTTCAACTTTCTATAATATTGATTTAAAAACTCTACGACCATTGCATCTTGATGATCTGTTTGAGGGCGAGGACTACAAAGAGGCTCTCACAGACTTGCTATGGAATCAGCTTATGACAGATAATAAGGTGGCAACACATCAGGCATTGGAAGACATGGGATATACCAGTACCGGAGATTTAGAACCGACAGAAAACTTCTATCTGTCAAAGTATGGCATCACCTTCTTTTATAACGTTTACGAAATTACCCCATACGCTATGGGAACCGTAAAAATCACTTTACCTTATGAGGTGATAGACCGCTTGCTAAAAAAAGAACAACCCATTTTAAAAGAAATAAAATAGTAAGACTACACAGCATTTATGGAGATTATTTTAAAGTATTTCCCAAATATAACGGAAAAGCAAAAGCAGCAATTTGCTGCCCTATATGATTTATACAAAGATTGGAATGCTAAAATAAATGTTATTTCACGTAAGGACATAGACAATATATACGAGCACCACGTGCTCCATTCACTGGGAATAGCTCAGGTTATACGCTTCACTCCCAATACCCGCATAATGGACTTGGGTACGGGAGGTGGTTTTCCCGGCATCCCACTCGCCATACTGTTTCCCGAAGTAAAATTCCATCTAGTGGACAGCATCGGGAAGAAAGTACGTGTCGCTACGGAAGTTGCCAATAGCATAGGCCTCGAAAACGTCACCTTCAGGCATGCAAGAGCCGAAGAAGAGAACCAGCTTTTCGACTTTGTGGTAAGCCGCGCAGTAATGCCATTGCCCGATCTATTGAAAATCATACGTAAGAATATTGACAAACATCAACAAAATGCGTTACCCAATGGACTGATCTGCCTCAAAGGAGGAGAATTGGAAAATGAGGTTACGCTCTTTAAACATAAAGTCGCTATCTACGATTTGAAAGATTATTTCGAAGAGGACTTTTTCGAGACCAAAAAAGTAGTTTATGCAGCTCCCTAATGTCTGCATTCAATAATGAGCACATCTTATGAAAATAAAGAGATTTGAATTTAACATGTTTCCCGTAAACTGTTACATTATATGGGACGACACAGAAGAAGCTATAATAATTGATCCGGGATGTTATTATGAAGAAGAGAAGCAAGCGCTAAAAAACTTTATCGAAGGCAAAAAGCTAAAGGTAAAGCACATTCTCAATACTCACCTGCATCTTGATCACATATTTGGCAACCGCTTTGCATCAGAGCAATATAACCTGCCTATAGAAGCCAATCAAGCTGACGAGTTCTGGGTGGAAGAAGCACCGAAGCAAACCCGCATGTTCGGGTTTGAATGGAAGGAAACGCCCGCACCGATTGGAAAATATCTACATGACGGCGATATCATAACCTTTGGAAATACAAAACTGGAAGCAATACATGTTCCGGGACACTCACCGGGAAGTTTAGTATTTTATTGCGCCACCGATCATTGCATGTTTTCCGGAGATGTACTGTTTCAAGGCAGCATCGGACGAGCCGATCTTACCGGAGGAAATTTCGATGAATTAATAGAGCATATCTGTAGCCGGTTGTTTGTCTTACCCGACGAAACAATTGTTTATCCGGGTCACGGCGCACCAACCACCATAGGTATTGAAAAGGTCGAAAATCCCTTTTTCCGGAGTATATAAAGCACGTAAAAAACCACCCAAAGTATAATTAGGTAATAATCTTAAAAATATGAAAACCGATCTTTTAGCTTGTCGTCATATTGGCATTAGTCATAAAGACGAAGAACACATGCTTCATAAAATTGGAGTGAACAGTTTGGACGAACTCATAGATAAAGTTATTCCGGCAAATATTCGCTTAAAAGAGACAATTTCACTTCCACCCACTCTGACAGAATATGAGTTCGGGAAGCACATTAGTGAACTTGCTGCAAAGAATAAGCTTTATGCCACTTACATTGGAATGGGTTGGTACAACACTATTACTCCTGCTGTTATCCAACGTAATGTACTCGAGAATCCGGTATGGTACACATCATACACTCCGTATCAGACCGAAGTATCGCAAGGACGCTTAGAAGCACTCATCAATTTTCAGACGGCTGTATCCGATCTTACAGGAATGCCTCTTGCCAATTCTTCTTTATTGGACGAAGCAACCGCCGCTGCGGAAGCTGTGACAATGATGTACAATCTGCGGTCGCGTGAGATGCAGAAGAGTGGCGCCAACGTCGTTTTTGTCGATGAGAATATCTTCCCCCAGACATTGGCTGTAATGCAGACACGTGCCATCCCGCAGAATATAGAGATCCGCACAGGTAAGTATGCCGATTTCGATTTCACGCCCGACACTTTCGGCTGCATATTGCAATACCCCAATGCCGACGGGAATGTGGAAGATTACCGCGCTTTTGTAGAAAAAGCACATGCAAACGGAAGCAAGGTAGCTGTAGCAGCAGATATCTTAAGCCTCGTGTTACTCACTCCTCCGGGAGAATGGGGAGCGGATATTGTCTTTGGCAGTACACAACGCCTCGGCGTACCGGTGTATTATGGAGGCCCCTCTGCTGCATATTTTGCAACGAAAGATGAATATAAGCGCAGCATGCCGGGACGAATTATTGGCCAATCAAAAGACAAGTACGGTAAGTTATGCTATCGTATGGCACTGCAAACACGCGAGCAACATATCAAGCGCGAAAAAGCTACTTCCAACATTTGCACGGCACAAGCACTACTGGCAACTATGGCCGGCTTCTATGCCGTATACCACGGGCCGGAAGGGTTACATAATATTGCCGAACGAATCCACAGCATAGCGGTCTGCCTGGAAAAGCAACTTACAAAACTTGGATATACCCAGATTAACGCCCGCTATTTTGATACCCTTCGTTTTAGTCTTCCCGAAAATATCTCTGCACAACAAATACAAACAATCGCATTGAGCAAAGAAGTCAATTTACGGTATTTTGCAAACGGAGATGTGGGGATGAGCATTGATGAAACTACCAATATATCGGCCGTCAACACACTGATTTCGATATTTGCCATTGCAGCAGGAAGCGATTGGACAAGAGTGGAGAATGTCACAACGAATAGTCACATTGACAAAGAATTCAGACGTAGCAGCTCCTATCTCACTCACGAAGTATTCCACAAATACCATACCGAGACGGAAATGATGCGTTACATCAAACGCCTCGACCGTAAAGACATATCTTTAGCTCAATCAATGATTTCTTTGGGATCATGCACAATGAAACTGAATGCCGCTTCAGAACTATTACCGCTCAGTCGACCGGAGTTTATGGGCGTGCATCCTCTTGCTCCTGAAGATCAAGTCGAGGGTTATAGCGAAATGATTCACAATCTCGGCGAGATGCTGAAAGCCATCACTGGATTCTCCGGCATCAGCTTCCAACCCAATTCGGGTGCAGCAGGAGAATATACCGGATTGCGTGTCATTCATTCATACCTGGAAAGTATTGGTGAAGGTCACCGCAACAAAGTGCTCATTCCGGCATCAGCCCACGGCACCAATCCTGCCTCGGCAGTACAAGCCGGCTTCACGCCTGTCATCTGTGCCTGCGACGAACAGGGCAATGTAGACATGGCAGATCTTTGCGCCAAAGCAGAAGAGAACAAAGATAACCTGGCGGCATTGATGATCACCTATCCTTCTACACATGGGATATTCGAAACGGAAATCGTCAAGATATGCCAGATTATACACTCCTTCGGGGCACAAGTCTATATGGATGGAGCCAACATGAATGCGCAGGTGGGACTCACCAATCCGGGATTTATCGGAGCCGATGTCTGCCACCTGAATCTGCACAAGACCTTCGCTTCGCCTCATGGCGGTGGCGGCCCCGGAATAGGCCCTATTTGTGTAGCCGATCATTTGATACCATTTTTACCGGGACATCCGTTCTTTGGTAACTCTGCCAACGAAGTAGCCTCCGCTCCATTTGGAAGTGCCGGCCTTTTGCTCGTCCCTTATGGCTACGTAGCCATGATGGGAATAGAAGGTTTGACCCGTGCTACCAAAATAGCCATTCTGAACGCCAACTACCTTGCTGCATGTCTGCAAGACACATACGGCGTAGTCTATCGTGGAGAGAACGGCTTTGTAGGGCACGAACTTATTTTGGAGTGCAGAAAGATATTTGAAGAGACCGGCATAACGGAGAACGATATCGCCAAGAGACTGATGGACTACGGTTATCATGCTCCTACCCTGTCTTTCCCTGTGCACGGAACATTAATGATAGAGCCAACTGAAAGCGAGAGTCTGGCCGAGTTGGACAACTTTGTCGACTCCATGCTATCCATCTGGAACGAAATTAAGGACGTAAAAGAAGGCGAAGCCAGTAGCGCCGATAACGTATTGGTCAACGCTCCCCATCCTGAATATGAAGTGGTCTCCGATAATTGGGAGCATGCTTATTCGCGTGAGAAAGCGGCATACCCCATCCAAAGCGTACGGGATAATAAGTTTTGGGTAAACGTGGCTCGCGTTGACAACACGCTTGGCGACCGGAAACTATTACCTACCCGCTACGGAACATTCGACTAAAGACATAAAGTAGGCATTCAATGCCTTACCAAACTTGAATACTAATCCCGCTCAGAACTTCTGTTTTGAGCGGGATTCTTTTATGCATAGCCGGAAAAGCAAAGAAGTGCGATATTGATTTTCAATTATTTATTAGTAGATTTGTCATCTAAAATCAAAATCCTAAAATGAGAAAAGCACTCTTCTTACTTCTGTTTGCCCTGCTGCTATTACCTGTTGCTGCACAAGATAAAATACCAGTTCTAACATTAGGGACTTTTCATTTCAGTTTTCCAAATTTAGACAAGGTACAATATACTGATGATAACCAAATAGACGTGTTAGAGCCCAAATACCAAGACGAGATTAACGATTTGGTAAGTAAGTTAGCCAAGTTTAAACCTACCATTATCGTAATAGAGAGACCTCACAAAGCACAGACTAAAATAGATTCGTTATATCAGGAATACATAGCAGGGAAGTATGATTTGAAAAGAAGCGAAGACCAACAGATCGGGTTCCGTTTAGCTAAAAAGATGGGCATAAAGAAGTTGTATTGTGTAGATGAATGGGGTAATACCTACGATAAAATTGAGAAACTGCTAGACGATGAAAGCACCAAAGAATATATCAATTTTGAGAAAAGCTTTAGTGAGCATCCCGATTCAATAAAAGCGTTTGAGCCAAAAAGCATATTTAAGGAAAGGGGCATTATCGCTGAGTTACTAGAGCTGAACAAGAAAGAGAATGTAGAGAAAAGCCTTGGTAACTATCTGATAGGCCACTTTAAATATGAATCGACCCCTTATGACTATACCGGCGTAGACTTTGAAACCGGACGATGGTTCAATAGGAATCTAAGAATATTCAGAAACATTCAACGAGTTGAAGCAAAGCCATCTGATAGAATCCTTGTCATCTTTGGAGCAGGCCATTTGAATCTTTTGAATTATCTCTTTGAGTGTTCACCCGAATATCGTTTAGAAGATGTATGTAAGTATTTAAGATAACAGCAAACACACTCACGTTAAAGTAAATATTGTCAGCTTTTATTGGATTAAATTAATTAGTAATTATTCTGCAACTCTCATATAATAATGTTACTCACTCTTCATAAAATTTTATATTCAATGATTTTAAAAAATCCTTTATTACATCAACATGAATGCATCTCCCAAGGTGTATAAAAGAAAAATCTGATACTTTTTTCTTTTTATTATTCACTGCGATTTCCTTATTTACTATATCAAATCCTAAATGCAAAGATATTGTACTACTCTGCATACCATAGACAATACCTTCTTTATTAAACAGAGGACCTCCACTTTGACCTTTCAAGCCAGGGCTGCTCATTTCTATTTCTGATATCTTACCATCAAGAGCAGCAAAACGAGTAACCATGCCATCTATGGGAAAAATAGGAGAAGAGCTATCACCTGTTGACAACCATTCTATATCATCTAAATTTGAATTATATTGATAATTATTAAATTCAGGAAAAGGAAATCCCAATCTGCATAAATATTCTCCAGTTTTAATTTGGGATGAATCTTTTTTAAATACAGGAAATTCATTACATAATAAAGAAGAATAGCCATTAAATTTAATTACAGCTAAATCATAAATTGGATGTAAATTATATGAAAGAGGGAGCATCTTATCCACACAATTAATAAAGCTATTTTTCACTTGTATCGTAGTTTCATTTGTATATCCATACTTATTCTCTAAGTTTTTGATTGCAATTCTCTTTTTATTACCACTTTGTGGTATGGTTGAAAATTCTTGTTTGTAACATTGGTATATTTGGTTGACTTGATCAGCAGGTTGGAGTAATCCAGCTACTACATGCTTACATGTTAGTGCATAACCCTCTTCATTTATAAAAAATAAAGTGGATGTGGATGGAATGATTTCAATGCTTCCATAATTACGTAATATAGAGTGAATAGGTCTAGTAAATTTACTTACCTCATTTATTGCATGATCAAACATAATTTAAAATATATAATTGTTAATACAATTATAATTGTATTTCTTATAAAAACAATGTTTAAATATTCATTTAACATAATTTCTTATAACATATCAGACCATTTACACAAAAAAACTTTATACTACTAATAAAAGTAAGGTTTTTCCGTATCTTTCCAATTCTGTAAGATTAAAGACAAAGCATGAATCTCTAGACAAATGAAATTATATAACTAATTGATAAAAGATTATAGTATTTCATCACACCTCCCCCCAATTACAACCCAAAAAGGTTCCTCTTTTTTCGCGCGCAAAAAGAGAAACCATACACTAGATCACAGACCTTATTACAGGTTGGTAGCTCCCGCTCCCAAGGCTCCGGCAAGTGCCGAAACCACAGCGATAATCACCTTAAATACAAGATCCCAAGTCGTTTTTTTCATAGCCATAACTTAATACCTCCTTTCTGCTTTTTCTAAATTATTAACCCAGCGGATTATCGTCTTTGCCGTTTCCGCCACCATTATTCCCGTTATCTCCGTTTCCAGGGACTTCCCCACTACCGGCCTGATCGACAAGATCGAAACGTACACATTTCACACCGGTCACCAACGAACGGGTTGCGATACTGCGATTTGGATTACGGGTGTATGCGGGAAGGAAGCGGATCTGCATCTTAGCTTGTGCAGCGGATACGTCCTTTTCTTTTTCCACACCTTTGCCTCCCGATTTCATAGTGATCCTGAACGATCCGAAACCGTCCAGGGTGACACTCTCCGAAGATTGCAGATGCTGACTCATCACAGTTACCAGATTGTCGATGGTGTTTTTCACATCACCGGATGAGAGTGAAGAGTATCCCGCTATTTCACGGGCAATCGCTTCCGTACTTACATTGCGTGTTTGCACCACACGCGGATAAAAGAGTTTCAATCCAGCTTTGTTTTTGAAAGAGGATTGGAATGGTTTGTAAATTACTGCCATAATAAAATAATTTTAAGTAAACTAATCGATTCATGTCTTAAGCTTAACGACAATACAAAGATAACACTTCACGCCTAAACATACTCCCAAATATATAAAACCGCGTTAACAAGTTGCGTTAATGAATTTACAAATAGCCTGATCAGCTCCTTTACTCAAATCATTATCAGTAATCAAGTTGTACAATACTTTGTTTGTGCCCGCTGTCTCTCCTTATCCGTCTCTGCCGTTTTATAACTCCGATTGCAACATAAGCTCAACAGATAGCGCCCCGGCATGTGGATTTTGCCATGGCTCTCACGTAAGACACAGAAGCCTTTCCAAACCGGATGCCCGATAACCCCGTAATTACTCCTTCGAATAACCGCATATTGCTCGCCCGGGGGCACATGATACTGCCGCATACTAAAGACCAACCCGCTAAGATTACGTTGCATACCGTCGACAGGAGCTTGTAGGCTGCCTATAGCCTCATCCGTCCAGACTTGCTTTGCGGTAGCCGACTTGACTTCTCCCGCTACATTACTCCCGCCGCTGCTACCGAATAAGGAATTGCCTGTTTCAGAGGCACCCGTTTTAAAGTTACCCGTTTCAGAATTACCTGTCTTAGAATGCTCCCCTTCAGAATGCCTCCCTTCAAAATGACACGTTTCAAAATGACACGTTTCAGAATCACCTGCTTCAGAATGCCCCGCTTCAGAATGACCTGCTTCAAGATTACCCGTCTTAGAATGACCTGTCATAGAGTTACCTGCTTCAGAATGAACCACTTCAGAGCCACCTCTTCTAAAATCACCCGTTTCAGAATCACCCTCTATTTTGTTTAAGGAAACCTCCTCTCTCTTCTCTTCAAATCCCGTCCCTCCTGAGGAGGGATAGAGGGTGGAGTTTTTTCTATTCTGTGCTATGCTATACTGTGCTATGCTATGTGTACTTGATGTAACATTTATGGGGGTAAATGTTACATCATCATCGTTATCCGATAAATCATCAGTTTGAGGTTCGGCACGTCCAATGCCTTTCACAGCACTATCAGAAGCTATTTTTTCTTCATCAGTTTTCTCGGATGCCCTTAACAGTTCTCCATCGGACAAGAGACAGTAGCAAGGCTCCATCCGCGAACCCAGCCGACGCTTGGTGCTAAACAAATACTGCCGCTGTATCTCGGCAGAAGACAGAATCTTTTTCTTCTCGAAAAGTCCGGCATCAAAAATGCCATACTCCAAAGCTAGCTGAACAATACGTCTCACATCATCCGCGTTCTTCTCATAAAGATTGGCCGCAAGATCTTCATAGAAAAGATCGTCGACACAAACGTAATAGCCCTCACCGGAATAGATGTATGAAAACACATCCACCAGCACGGTGAACGACGCATCGCCTTCACGCTTCATAATGCGGTGTACAAGGCGATCACGTACAAATTCGGTACTCATGGGGAAATAATCCAATCCCCGCTTCTTTATCTTTGACATAATTATTATGTGGTTATTTAGTTTTCTGTATTAAAGTATTCGCCTCTGCAACGCTTCCTCCGTTTCCGAGCAATGCTTTCGCGCACCACTTCCAACGCATGCATAATGAGTTTCATCCTCGATTCACGATCCTGAATTTCGGTGATCACCGGATATTTTCGGGTCTCTTCCACCGAGTTTGAAGCCTTACTATTCTTACGCTGAGTACGGCTAGTTTCCTTGCGACACTCCTTACAATAGTTATCTGGACGTTGAGACTTTTTGTTAATATAAAATTCTTCCAATGGAAGTTCGCATTTGCAACGCCCACAAATGTGAGTAGTAGTTATTGTCTGTTTCATGACATTCATTTTATTTTAATAGTTGATTATTTATGATATTCGGGATACAAAACAAGAGCCCTCCGGTAGGAAAACCGCAGCCCTTCGGTACAAGAAGCAAAGCCCTTGCATACGAGAACCAGAGCCCTACGCTAGAAAAACCGCATACCTGGAAAACAAGTATCATAAGTATGCGGCACTAACAAAATTTTAATTATACATAAGAAGATTAGGGAGCCTCTTCAGTGGGAGGTTTGGCGTGACTATAGTGTTGGTTTTTTATATTTTGGCTATTCATAATTTTTCTACGAGATACCATTTCATTCCTTTTGCAAGCATAAAATAAAAAGGTTTTCAGCAAGCAGACAAAGACTTTTTCAGTTTAACGCTAAAAAAACAGGTAAACACCTGTAAATGAACAAGTAATATTTTCTAAAATATTTACTTTAAAAATTATAAAAAACAAAATTACAAAGTAAATACCCCAAAATTTCTCTTCAGTCTTCTATAAGCAAACCTCCTTAGCAGATTAAATTACACCACTATTTCTCACTCCATTTGATATTTTTTTTATTCGGTGTATCATTCACAAAAGCTCCGGTTATAGTATTCTTTAATTTTGCAGACAGTTTAAATGAATCCACAATATATAGACAGACAATTAAATTTTATTATATAATATTTTATCCAATTATATTGCACACAATATATTATCACCTATCTTTGCAGCGGAAAATAAAGAAAGAAATGACAGATTTATTAAAGTTGGAGAATCAAGTATGCTTTCCGGTTTATGCACTGGCCAAAGAAATCATAAACCAGTACCGGGCATTCTTAGATCAGCTCGATTTAACCTACCCCCAATATTTGGTTATGTTGGTGCTGTGGGAGCATAAAGAGCAGACGGTAAATCAGATTGGTGAGAAGTTGAGATTGGATAGTGGTACGCTGACTCCGTTGTTGAAAAGGTTGGAACAGAAAGGAATCGTATCAAGAAGCAGGAGCACCCGCGATGAACGTGTCGTAAACATAACACTGACAGAGGTTGGGGAGGAGCTAAAAGTAAGAGCGAAACACCTACCCGAAAACTTAATGGCGTCCATGCAAGTACCTATGGAAGAGCTGAAAGCCCTTAAAGAATCGGTTGAGAAGATATTGAATATCATCCATAAGAAAGATTGTAGCGGGTCTGGTAAGCATACTTGTACAGGGCAAAAAGAATAAACGATAACAAAAAATTGCGCAGGCATAACCTGCACAGTTTATTATATTACTAACAATTATTTCAGAAGAATAAAATTATGGCATTATTAGCAGATTTACAATGGAGGCATGCCGTTAAAGCATACGATCCAAGCAAAAAAGTAAGTAAAGAGGACATAGACAAAATTGTGGAAGCCGCACGCTTGGCTCCTACATCATCCGGTTTACAACCTTTCAAAGTTATCTTAGTTGAGAATCAGGAAATCAAGGAGAAGCTAAGTGCAGGAGCTTTAAATCCCGAATGCATGCAGGAATGTTCGCACGTTATCGTCTTTGCCGCTTGGGATCGCTATACGCTTGAAAGAATAGACCACATATATGATTATACCACCGATGAAAGAGGCTTACCACGTGGCCGTTTCAGTAGCTACACCGACAAGATCAAAGCAATTTACCTCGACCAGCCGGCAGAAGAGAACTTTGCCCACGCCGCAAGGCAGACTTACATCGCTTTGGGTCTGGCACTGGCGCAGGCAGCCGAACTGAGGGTGGATACTACTCCGGCCGAAGGCTTTGACAATGACATGGTTGATGAAGTGCTACAGCTTAGAGAAAAGGGACTGAGAAGCGTCTCACTAATGTATGTAGGTGTTGCGGACAGCAACCGCGATTGGCTTGCGACAATGAAGAAAGTTCGCGTGCCCAAAGATGAGTTCGTGATAGAGATAAAATAAGCACATACAAGTTATCGCAAGAAATAAAGTAAGCCTTTTGGCAGACCGTGTAAAAACCGCCTGCCGAGGGTTTACAATGAAATCACAAAACAGCTTACACGAAGCAAATAAAAAAGTCCCCATTTACACAGCATTCGGCTAATGTAATGGGGACTTCTATTTTAGACTAATACGCTATTGAATATTCTTATTGATTGATCGATGAAGACTCAACCCATTTGTATGACCCATCAGGACCTTTTAGTGTGGCTGTGTGTCTGCCGGTCAAATCTTTGATCTCAGTGCCTGTAGGCATAGCTCCGGTACTTTCAAAATCCCAAGCAGCAACTAGATTTGCATTATTGGCTGTGACATCACTTTCCACACCCAGATAAGATTGCTTAATCTGATCTTCCGTACGATTGGTCTTCCAAATACGTATTTTCTTAATATAACCGGAGAACCATTCCTTACGATTGCCATCCTCATCCAGTGCACAGAATCCGGTCATCGGTATTCTATACTTCACGCTATTGTCATTAATATAAGTTCGCCATGTTTCGCCCACGCGGATGACCTCACCTTGCCTAACACCATCAATCATAGAATAGCATTTCACATCGGTAGGAGTATCAAATCCCGGCAGTCCCTTATCTCTAAACAAAAAGGCGTAATGAGTCCATCTGTTACGGGTCCAATTATCCGACTTCTTCCATCCCGGCTCCCACTCTCTCGGATTAGATGGTCCTTGGTCTTCCCAGTGTGCCACCATTGTCCTCAACAAGCCTTTGGTGCGATCTTGTGCTCTCCATCCGCTCCAATAATCTTTTTGTGTCATTGTAGACAAGAAGGTGCTGTTATCTTCTCCCGCTTTATTACAGTATTCTGTAACGTCAACCCATAGCTCAATAGTAAAAGCTTGATTATTATTATCACCAAACTTCACATAATCATCACTATAACCGAAGTCTATATAACCGCCATTATTACCATCGACATAGAGATTCCATGTCACATGATCCTCTGTCCACTTTGTTGCTTCAATCTTTTGCATGCTGTCTGCAGCCTCTTCTATGGCATCATTGAAAAGCTCTTGGGTGAAATTGGCAATAGTCCCGGACATGGCGCGTTCAGAAACATCATACAAACTATCGATGATTTTTTGCAGGAGATCTTTGCTGGTCAATGGGTACTGTCCTTTATGATTGCCCCAAAGCGATGCATTTTGCAATATCGCAGTATATTCCAAAGCCTTTGCATTCAACTGTTCGATATAGCCTCGAGCCTCCGCCGACAAATTATAAAGTCTGGTATATTTAAAGGCGTCTATTGCTTGATTTACATGAGCTACAACACCTTCAATATCCGATTCTCCAGTCAATTCTCCATTTTTCACCTTATCAATAGACGAATCTAATTCGGCGATTGCTTGGCTCAAAATGTCTTTGCTATTACTAGGATAGGTTCCCGGAGTGGTACCATAAGTAGAGTTATTCAATAAATACAGCAAAGATTCACGGTTCTTCTGAAGGATACTCAAATGGGTATCTGTGATATATTTCACATCCTTATCTTCAGAACAAGCAGTAAACAAGCAACACATGCATATCAGCATAAACAAGTACCTGACACCGGCATTATTTCTTCCAAACTGTCTCATATATAAAAATTTAAATTTTATGATTATTTGCGTTCCCATTTATAAGTACCTATCAATTGAGCGGTATGCTTACCTGTCAAATCCAATACTTCATCGTTTGCTCCGAGAGGCTTTTCTGTAAAGTTCCAAGCTGCAACGAGGTTATTCTCTTTCCCGGTAACACTAACTTGTCCATTGAAAGCAGACTGAACATAAGTAGCATCTTTAGCTTCCTTCCAAATACGAATATTCTTCATATAGCCGGAAAAGCCTTCTTCCATTGTATTATCGTTGACCCAACGGCAGAAACCGGTCATAGGCTTGTCATAATTGGCATAATCCGATGAATTATATACCTCAGAAGCATTGCCGTTTTCTTGTGTGCTAACTAATGCACCGTTCAAATATAACTTACCGCGCAAATTCGGATTGCCGTCAAGTCCTTTATCGCTATAAACAAAGACAAAATATTGCCACTCATTATCAGCCGGTGCGGCAAAACTGGGTTCCCAAAGTCCCCATCTGTTGCTCGAAAGGATACCTCCCCATGTTGTACGATATATACCGCCATTTGCATTACGCCAATACATCATCCAGCCGTTTCTCCACTGAGCGGTGCTATTAGAGTAGAAAGTCGACAAAAACATACTGTTATCATTCGGTCCGTGTTCTTTAATCTTCACCCATAATTCTACAGTAAAAGATTGATTTCCGGCATCTCCAAATACAGTATAATCTTTGCTTCGTCCGAAATCAATATAAGATTGATTGGATTTGCCGTCAACAAATAATTCGGCAGGAATCGTTTCGGCATCTTCTGTGCGAACCGAAGCTTTGAATTTGTCAATAGCTTTTTCCGCATTATCCAAATATCTCTTTTTCTCACTTTCGGAGGGAGATGGATTTTGATACTTTATTAATAAGATAGCTCTGTTAGCATCATCTATACCATCTGTCAAGATAGAACGGCTCTCAGCAGGATATTGTCCCGTTTTATTACCGTAATCAGAATTTTGCTGTAGCGCTGTCATTTGTTTTATCACATCATCCAGCTGGGTAATATAAGTATCATTTATTTCGGGAGTTGCAGTATAGTTATGTTCTTCTTCCGAACAAGCAGCCAATAAAAATATAAATATCAGCGCACAGATAGAATGCCATCCGGGTAACATTGAATATTTTACATTCATAGTCATTTTCTTTTTATTATAATTTATTTATCTGTGGGAAACAAAAGCATCAATGCCGGTATTCCGGAAGCATCATAGCAAGATACAGTAGAGTCAGGACCCTTTATATAGTTTTTCCCTGTCAAATTACGCTTATCACGGAAGCTCCAGCCATAGTTTATATTACGTTGCATCCATGGTAAAAACTGCGTCTGACCACAGTCATATATCAACATAGCCATATATTGGGCAAAGATTGCCGTATAAATGCCTTGTTCTTCTCCATCCCTATAGGGCAGAATATACAACGGTGCCGACATGGTATTCATCGTATAATTTGCAGCCATAACCGCATTGTCAAGATAGGCTTTTTCTCCTGTTATTTTATATAGCAGACAAGAAGCCCCTATAAATGTACCTTGGTTGTACACAGTTGCTCCCCAATCCACACCATTACCATGACGACTATCTGCAACATTACCGGTATTGCCATCATATAAATTCTTCACTGCCCATGCATATATTTGCTTGGCATTATCCAAATATGTATTACGGCTCAACCATCTGGGGTAATTAGCGTCTCCACCAAATCCGGCTGTATCATCTGATTGATGTTTGGTATCTGAAGTTGCAATTCCATTATACAATGTGGCTGCAGCTATAACAGTCGGGAAATTGATACATGACATCTTACCCGTGTCACTATTATCGGATGGATTACTATTATTCCACATCCAAAACATTCCCCCGTTTTGTTTGTCAAAAGAGCCCCTATCCTTGAGAATATACGATCCATACCATACACGGCAGAAGCTTTCATCGGCAAGAGTCAGATATTTATCATCATGGAAGAGTTCGTATGCACGTGCATTTGAGATTGTCCACCACATGATATCATCGTATATAAACCAACCGTTTTCCTGGTTTTGATCATGCCAGTTAAAGCCAACATAGTGGTTTTTATTCCCTTCAAAGATTTCACTTGCCAAGCCTTGATAATAGGTTTGTTTGTCGGTATTACCATCTTTTACAGCACGTTTATAAGCGTTCATCGCCATATCCCAATAAATAGCTTGTGTCCAGATAGCTCCTACGGTGCTTTTGGTATTCGCACCATCAGCGGTATCGGTATTCTTCTTGTAGATATGGGTCTGCTTATCTAAAAGCTTATCATTAAATGCGTCGTAAGCAGTCCATGTATCTGCATTGGTATAAGGAGTCACAACGTCATAATCAAGTTTATATTCAGACTTACTGTCATCACTACATGCCGTAGTACAAAGCAAGGTTGAGCTAAAAAGTAATGTGGATAATAACATATATTGTTTCATCTTTTCATTTAATTAATTTATTAATAACCGGTATTCTGCATAAGATTCTTATCTATATCAATCTCGCCTTGCGGAATTGGGAAGAAATACTGGCGTCCAAAAGTACGTTCAACAATTTGTGAACGTTGATAAAAGCTCTCCCCATCACCATTCACGTTCATACCATGAACCGGTTTATTGAAAAATTCATCTGTCAATCCCCAACGGCGAACATCAAAGTAACGGCAATTCTCGAAGCTTAATTCCACACGTTTCTCTTTACGGATAAGTTCCATAATCGCATCTTTATCCGTCGGGCGTGATAAGGCATTATCTCCTTCTCCATACATAGGTATTCCGGCACGACGACGGATAAGATTCATATATTCCCAAAGGTTATCACTCGTCGGATTAACATGGCAAAGTGCTTCCATGTAATCAAAATAGATATTAGATAAGCGAAGCAATACACATACCAGAGCTTGATTGCGGTCGCCCGAACCCATACATTTACGTACAAGGTAACCGGTACTGGAGTAATCGTTCACACCTCCCTTTTTACCACATTCACCACTGTAGGTAAAGTCTGTTACATTACCACCATTAGTGCCCGAAAACCATTTCTGCCCATTAAATGTAATATCAGCATAGAAACGTGGCTCACGATTTACATACATCATATATGTACCCAGCGGTGCATATATCTGACCGGTAGCAGATGTATAGTTTGCTTGGCTATATCCGCTTTCGGCATAACCCGAGGCTTCATTTATCACGGGAGTTACTCCGTCAGCCTTGTATCCGGTTATTGGAGAAAGTCCGTTTTTCATGAAATAAGCATCTACTTGCTCTTGCGTAGCTCCAAGCAAGCTTCCCCCCTTATAATTACCATCACTAATACGACGATCATTAGGCATACGGTCATATTCCATAGTTCCGGCGGAATTATCTATACGGTAGAAAATCATCTCCTTATTTTTCGTGATCTCATTCCTCGGAGTTCTAACAGCTCTGCGATACGACTCATACGGATCGAAGTTGGTGGCATCGGGGCCTGATACATCATTTCCATTCTTGTCCGTATACATAAGTTGATAGCGAGTGCCATATTGGCTAAAAAAGGTTTCACACGCATCCACCACCTTCTTCCAATTGGCATTTATCGTATTTTCATCGGGAGTAGAAGGGAATATTTTTGTGCCGTCATTATTGGCTAAATTGGCATAATATGTGCATTGACCATTGAATAACCAGCTTGCACGATATGTTAAGGCTTCTATCATAAAAGCCTGTGCTATGGATTTATCAATACGTCCCAATCCAGTGACAGCATCAGAAGAAGCATTACTCAGCAATCCTTCATTTTGAGCCTCCTGTAACAACTGTACTATATAATTAAAACATTCGTCTACCGTACCTCTTGATAATTGCAAATTATCCGTTGGAGTATCTTGCTTATAATTTTCTTTCAAGATAGGAACCGGGCCATAAGTGCGTACAAGATAAAAATAGTAGATAGCTTGTAAAGCTTTGGCTTCAGCCTTCCACTGTTGTTTTTCGGATGCGCTCACCTGATCGGTTGGTGTCTGGTCAATATTCTGCATAAATTCAGCAGCCTCATGTATCCCGGTAAACCAGCTTTTCCAGCGATATTTCACCATTGTTTCTTCTGTAGCATTTATCGTATTATTATTAATCATTTTAGCTTTGTTGTCAGCTAAAACATATTCCGTCTCATCGGATGCAGCAGTCCAAGGGCCCGGTGTACGATATAAAGCGGTTTCATGAACCTGACGTTGATTAAATTCGTCCGGCAGGTATGTATATACACCAGCTAAATATCCCAATGCACCATCACGAGTTTGAAAAACCTCTTTAAGAGACAAGCGGTCTTCTGGTATTTGATCAAAATAATTCGAACAAGAAGTTATCACAAAAAAGAGTGATATAATACTCAATAAGTTATGACTATATTTTCTCATATTCATTAAATTTTAGAACGTAAAGTTAACCCCGAAAGAATAAGATGTTGTATTAGGATAAGAAGAACCATTATCTGTATTTAGTTCCGGATCCCATAGTTTGAATTTGCTCAATGTAAATAAGTTATTACCCATCACATAAATAGCAGCATTCTTTAAAGCAACTTTGCTCACCCAACTTTTAGGTAAATTATATGAAATTTGTAAGGTTTTCAGTCTTAAGAAACTAACATCACGCAGCCACCAGGTGCTAGGTTGAAAGTTATTCTGATTATCAACGGTTTCGCTACCATACGACAGGCGAGGATAGAATACATTTTGGCTCGGATTATCTTCAGTCCAATGGTCTTCGATATTACTGAATAGATTACCTGAGCCTCCACCACCATTAAAGGGCTGGATACTATTACCAGCCAATATCCGCTCGGCATTTTGTACTCCCTGGAACATCATGCCCACCGATAGACTTTTCCAGACAACAGTAAAGCCTAAGCCATATACTATCTGAGGCACATCTCCACGACAAATGTACGTTTTATCATAAGCGTCAATCTTACCATCATTATTTAAATCGGCATATTTGATATCACCAGCCTTTACCGTTCCAAATTGGGTAGCAAAAGGAGCAGGTGTTATAGCTTTATTTTCATTTGACAGAGATTCCCAACGAGCCATATCATCTATTTCAGCTTGGGTAAAAAGCCCTTCGGCTATATAACCCATTTTTGCATTAATACTCTGCCCGGTTTGGTTCATCCATTCGTATTTCTGATCGGGAAGTTCACCTTTCACCCATTTATTATTATTGTAAGTGATGTTCCCCCGGAAAGAGATTGTCCAATCTTTATCAATACGCTTATTGTATTCCACTGCTCCATCAAAACCTTTATTATCAACAATTCCTACATTCCCATAAGGAGCTGCCATATTATAACCAATAAAAGAAGGTATTGAATTCTCTCTCTTCAACAATATGTTCTTACGACGTTCTTTGAATAAATCAAATACAATAGAGAGATCGTCGTTAAATAGCTTCACATCAAAACCCAAATCCTGCTTGCGTGCTTCTTCCCATGTCAGGTCAACGGCGTTATTCACTGTTTCATAACCACCATATTTTGTACCATTAGGACCAAAAACATATCCATAACCTCCATTTTGAGTCATTTGATCGAGATACATAAAGCGTCTGTCAGAAACATTACTATTACCAATCTTACCATCCGTATAACGGATTTTCAAGAATGAAACGACCTTGGAAAGGGGTTCCCAGAATTTCTCATTTGATAAGACCCATCCTATACCAAAAGCAGGGAAGGTACCGTAACGTTTTTTAGGAGAAAAGTTTTCAGCGCCATTATAGCCAATATTAAATTCTGCAAAATAGCGATCTTTCCAAGAGTAAGTGGCACGCCCTGCAATACCCATCATTCTGTATGGAATGGCAGCCTCCAATGTAGATTGAGGATAAAGTAACTTTTGTTGTTGATTAAACAAGAACAAGCCACTGACACGATGATCATTAAATGTACGATCGTAGTTTAAAGCTGCCTCAAGATATGTCTTTTTATTACCGGATGAAGACTGACTGTAACTCAGTACATCAGATCCTGTATATGTCTTACTCAGAATGGGATAACCATTCAAATCATAAGGAACAGTAGTGTTAGTGAAATAATATGTTGATTCTCTACGACTCTGATTTAGACTGACTTCGTTATACACATCATAAGCATACATTGCCGTCACATTCAAACCCGGCGTAATCATATCTAAGTTTTGTGTCACACGTAAATTCGAATAGATCTGGTTTTTACTCAAACTGCTATAACCACGACGGGTAGCATCGGCATAAGGATTTCGGAATCCTCCATTGGGGTTAATGCCAGGCACAAAAGCCTGCCCATTGATATAAAACATTTTAGGGTAATCAACCGGCGAAATGGACATTGCGGAATTGTAAATATCACTGGATGAAATTGCCGGGTAGTTTCCCTCTCCTAAATAACCTTGTGCTCCAATTTCAACCTTGGTAGTAGGAGTAGCATTTATACTGACATTAGTTGTAAAATTATAGCGGCTATAAGACATTTTAGAGTTATAGCTATCTATGCTATTATCTGTAGCCGTCATACCAGTTTCATTATAGTAGCTTACAGATGCATAATATGTTGCTTTCTCGCTACCTCCACGGATATTCACGTTAACACGGCGATTGTAACCCCAGTCGTTAAAGCATTCCTTCAACCAGTCGACATTGGGATACAAGTAAGGGTCTAATCTTCGCTGAGTATTTAGAATTTGTTCATCAGAGTATTTGGGTGTCAGTCCATCGTTTATTAATGCTTCATTAGCAGCGCGCATATAACTCATACCATCTGCCAAATCAACCTTTTTGGTAAAACGAGTAAACGATTCATAATAGTCGGTACTGATAGTCGGCTTACCAATCTTTCCCGGTTTAGTTTTAATTATAATAACTCCATTTGCTCCACGTACACCATAAACAGCAGTCGCCGAAGCATCTTTTAAAGTAGTTAACGATTCAATATCCTCAGGATCAATATCATTAAAAGCACGCTCTACACCATCTACTAAAATAAGAGGACTGGAAGTATTCGGTGTAGCTATACCACGAATCCATATATCAGCAGCATCTTTGCCTGGTTCTCCTGTTCGCTGAACAGCAATTACTCCAGATAAACGACCGGCTAATGTAGTGGTCAAACTAGCAGAGGGAGTCTTCAAATCCTGCATCTTTAATGTAGATTGCGCTCCAATATTACTTATTTTACGTTGAGTACCGTAACCAATAATAACAGTTTCCTCCAACTCATTGACCTGCTCTTCCAATGCCACATCATAAATATTCGTAGAAGAATTTATTTTTATTTCTTGAGGTTTGAAACCAATGTACGAGAACTTAAGCGTAACATTTTTCTCTTTCACAAATAACTGATACATACCGTCTGAGTTGGTAATGCCACCTAGTGCTTCTCCTTCCACGCCAACATTAACTCCAATCAGTGGTTCTCCTTTTTCATCAGTCACACGTCCGGTCAGCTTTCTTGTACTTTGTTGGTTTACAGCAGGAGTTTCAGATTTTCCATTCGAAACAAAAATCTGCCTGTCAGAAATATGATAAGTATAAGGCGTTCCTTTGAAAAGATCAGACAAAACCTCATCTATTTTCTTACCCTTAATATTTATAGAGACTTTTCTATCTAAGTTTATGGCATTATTTACATAGAAAAAAACGAACTGGCTATTGTGTTCTATTTCTTTAAAGACGTCTCGCAATGTTCCATTGTTAACATTAAGCGAAAGAGTTTTAAGTTGGGAATAATTCGCCTTTCCGGTAGCTGCAAAGCATATTTGCGTAAATAAAAGCAAGCAAAGCAATATCCTGAAAGACTTTCCCGAATAGGTATTCTTCATAATAAAGTGATTAAATTTCTATTATATTATTAGTTTCACATAGGTCAAAAAAGGCAAATAAAGTGCCTGGACGATAAGATATATCATCCGCTATTCATTAAAAACATCATAAAGGTTAATTTAGAAGATGGATAACAAAAAGTTTACTTTTTCATAATTTTGTAGGTTGAGTGTGGTTTATCATAGGCACAAGATATTGGTAAAACAAAAGCTAAATCATTTATAACGGTTTCGAAACTTTTTCTCACATCAATTTTTCCCGAACATTTTATATTGATAAGTTGGGGATCACAAATTACATTTATTCCATAATAGGTCGATAAACGCTTCATTACATATCCAAGGTTAGCATCCTCGAAATTATAAAGTCCATGAATCCAAGATGTATAATTGGCAGAATTCACTTGCAGGATATTCTGTTTTTTGCCTGATAGAGCATACATTTGATTAGGTTTCAGAATAGCTTTCTGATTTTCACTTGTTCTTACTTCAACTTTACCTTCAGCAAGAACAACATTGCATGACGCCTCAGATTCATAGGCATTCACGTTAAATTTCGTTCCCAATACTCTGACGCTCATCTTTTTCATCCTCACATAAAAGGGGCGTTTAGCGTCTTTTGCCACTTCCAAATAAATTTCACCATCAACATATATTTCTCGTTCCTCTTTTCGAAATTCAGACGGATAGATCAATCGGGTTCCGGCATTAGCCCAGACTTTGGTACCATCCGAAAAAGTCAGCACAGAACGCTTGCCCGGCGGTATAACTAATTGATTATAATAATCGGTTTCCCTCTTCCCTATTTCTAAGCCATTTGTTTTTATCTCATCAGAACCATAAGAAATATTAGATTCTTGCTCGTCCATCCGGATGACCTTATTCTTTGATAGAATTAAAAGAGTCTCATCGCTCACAGGTAAAGAAGCTTTAGCCTCGAGTGCAAAAGAAGAAATATTCTCTACGATAGGTTTATTCTTCAGGAAATAAAAGCCTGCAACAAAAGCTAAAAGACAAGCTGCGGCTACCCATTTTATAAACTTGAGATCTTTGAATTTCGGTTTTGCAGCAGCATTATTATCCAAATCAATGCTTGTCCACAAACTTCTAAGTTCATTTTTAGACAAAAGGATATCGGGATTAGAAAATATTGATAAGCACTTTTTTGCAGCAATAAATTCGTCTAAGTTAATTGGTTTAGATAATTCGAATTTATGCCAAAACTCTTCAGTATCCGCTGTAGGATTCTTCATTGAAGAGACGAAGAAATCATTCTGAAGAAAATCTTCAAAAGTATAAGTAGAGTAATCGATTGATAGCCAATAACGGTCCATAAATTAATGGTTATGTTATTAGCAAAACAGCAGAAAAATCATTTTATACTCACCTAATCATAAAAAATCGGCTTATTTTTTATTTTTATTTAAAAAAGCACGTATTCGTGTAAGTGAGCGTTGTATGGTGTTTGCTACAGATTGGTAATTAACCTCCATCTTTTTACTAATTTCATCAATGCTCATATCCTCCAAATAACGATAGTAGATTATTTCTCGCTGCCGAACAGTAAGTTGTGACATCAGGTAATGAATTTCAGAATTAGCTTGCTCCTTCGACTCAATATCAAGGTATAAATTCTCAGGGCTTATTGAAGTATCTCCAATGTTTTCCACATCTTTCATATCTTCAATAGAAGAATAGACATTTTGTTTCTTCAGTGCATTATATATGGTATTCTTAAGGGCAATACCTAAATAAGCTTTTATATTATCTGTTGGGGCTAAGTTGGCGCGGTTAGTGTATATTTTCACAAAAATATCATGAATACAATCTTTCACTAATTCTCTATCAGACGTATAAAGCATGCCATATTGAAAAAGGCTTTGCACAGTCCGGTCATAGATGAGAGAATATGCCTTTGAGTCTCCTTCAAGAAATTTTCTCCACAGAATAGAGTCCGATTGCTCGTGAAGTTGCATCAGAATTTTTATTATCTAAAATCTTTATATTCAACACTATTCGTTAAATCCATTATTGTAGCGAACATCATTAAAGACTTTTGAATTACTTGTTTCGCTCCAATAGAAATATAGAACACCTAAAGAAAGAAAGCTTGAATATATCTGCGTCATGCACCTGAAAAGCCTGACTTTTTAAACACGGCGAGATGTCTTTTTATCTATCTCTCCGTCTTTATTCTACAATATATCTGCTTATCTTTCAATTGATATTATATGCTAAAGCAACCTAATAATGAAAGAATAGAATAATAGTAAAAACATATTTTCTCTACTTCCATTATCATTCGCTCATTTTAATCCGCAAATATAAGTGAAAAAATACTTTTATAGATATATCAAAAAGAATAAAGCTATAATTATTTTACAAGAGCAATGCTAACATACATTTCAATCATAGCGGCTATCTGAAAGGATTGACTTGTAGAGGAGGTGAAAGACATAAAGAGTTGGTAAATAGAGCTGGGAATATCATGCGCCCAAGTATATTTCCAAAGTTTTTTGACTTAGAAGTCACCACTCTTAGCCTGAGAGCAGAAATTTTACGTATTGACAGCGAGAATACTTTTTTTAACTGATTGATTAAATACTTACATTGTTTCGGGTCTGGCACTGGCGCAGACAGCCCAGAGATACCACTCCCGTAGAAGGTTTCGGCAACAGCATAGTTGATGAAGTGCTACAGCTTAGAGAAAAGGGACTGAGAAGCGTCTCACTAATGTATGTAGGTGTTGCGGACAGCAACCGCGATTGGCTTGCGACAATGAAGAAAGTTCGCGTGCC
>VOIU01000061.1 GCA_007896885.1 Bacteroidaceae bacterium HV4-6-C5C | reverse complement strand
GATCCCCCGGGCCATACTAGTACTGGATGCATCTGCAGGATATCGCGGCCGCGTCTTCAGAGGGGGATAGCATGACCTCACGCCTTCTATAAAAGCCCTCCCTTAGTCTTTTGATTATCCCATGACATTACACTTATTGTGAGGGGGTTATTTGACCGGACAGCTCTAGGGTTCGCAATGCTCCTCACAATATATCAAAGCCACCAAACATCCGGCCATCTATTCCGCTCTTCTCATGTTGGTTGTGAATATGTAATGCAGTCCAGGCTTCGTAGAACACAATGATCTAATAGAGGTGCATAAGTTGTGCAGAACCCTTGGAGTCTCATGGAATCGCGAATGGTCTCTAGGATCCCCCGGGCCATACTAGTACTGG